>JANOHL010000049.1:0-98270 GCA_031406495.1 Sphingomonadales bacterium
CGTTCAGCGTGCAATATCACCCCGAAGCCTCACCGGGGCCGCAGGATAGTCATTATCTGTTCGAGAAATTTGCGGGGATGATGGAGTGATAAGTTCGAAACACAGCGTTGCATTCTTCGCCTGCGCTATAGTTGGTTGGTCGCCTTCTTGCTCTTCAGAGGCAGAAGAGAACAAAAACGCTCCCATTGAAATTACGCCTCCGTCTAAAATCGCGGCCGAACGAGAAGCGGATAAGCTTCGCGGGGAGCAATTTCAGAAAGCGCTCGAGACGTCACAGGAATATGATTCCCCAATACGCTCTGAACTCATCAATAATCCCTTCGACCATCGAGCAAGTTACAGGGCAGGATCGAGTGAGTTTCAGAACCTGCCACACCGGTTTCGGTGTCCGCATAATCCCTCGACGATAAACCGCATATCAGCCGCAGGATGGCAAATTGTGACATGTGACATTGGAGGCGTTACATTCTTTCGCCGCCACGCGGAGGCAAATGATGAGGCCCGCCGCTGCTTTGAACGCGTTGGCGTAAAAAAGAAGGATATCGGCGATGAGTTCGAAACACTAACTGTTTCTTTTCCGACCTTCGCGCCGACAGCCGCACGGATCGACAATGACACGAGCATGAGCCGCCTTATGCACGTCGTCAGCCTATACTTGTGGGGGCAGCCGGTCGAGCGTGACGTTCTTCAACTGCTTCGGCCGTTTGGGAAGTTCGGCAGCGCCGCGTTTTTTCATGATTCATGGATCAACTTCGATCGGTACTACGCAGTGGATGAACCGCGGAAGCGTTTGGTGCAATTTGACATTCGCAAGTCACCCGATTGTAAACGCAACCCAATTGGTTGGGCAAAAATAGATAAGCACCTGATTTCTTTAGATAGCCCTCAATCTTCAATTGAAGACATGGACAAGGCGCTTACCGACGTGATTGCGCTATTCAACAATAATCATAACCTTGCGGAAGCAGCACTTTAAACATGCCCAAACGCACTGACATCTCCTCCATCCTCATCATCGGCGCTGGGCCCATCATTATCGGGCAGGCGTGCGAGTTCGATTATTCGGGGACGCAGGCGGTTAAGGCTCTCAAGGAAGAGGGCTACCGGATCATATTGGTCAATTCCAATCCGGCGACGATCATGACCGATCCGGATCTGGCCGACGCAACCTATATCGAGCCGATTACGCCCGAAATCGTTGCCAAGATCATCGCTAAAGAGCGCCCTGACGCGCTGCTGCCGACAATGGGCGGGCAAACCGCGCTGAACACTGCCTTGGCCTTGTTCAACGACGGCACGCTGGCGAAATACGGCGTCGAGATGATCGGTGCCGATGCCGAGGCCATCGACAAGGCTGAGGACAGGATCAAATTCCGCGATGCGATGACCAAAATCGGACTGGAATCGGCGCGTTCGGGCATCGCACATTCGATGGACGAGGCGCTTGAGGTTCTCGAACGCACTGGCCTCCCCGCGATCATCCGCCCCAGCTTCACCATGGGCGGCACAGGCGGCGGGATTGCGTATAATCGCGAGGAATTCATTCATATCGTCACCGGCGGGCTCGATGCTTCGCCGACCACCGAGGTGCTGATCGAGGAATCGCTGCTCGGGTGGAAAGAATATGAGATGGAGGTTGTCCGCGACAAAAAGGACAATTGCATCATCATCTGCTCGATTGAGAATATCGACCCGATGGGCGTGCACACCGGCGATTCGATCACCGTCGCGCCCGCGCTGACGCTGACCGACAAGGAATATCAGATCATGCGCAACGCGAGCATCGCCTGCTTGCGTGAAATCGGCGTTGAAACAGGAGGTTCGAACGTACAGTTCGCAGTCAATCCCGCCGATGGTCGCCTGATCGTAATTGAGATGAACCCGCGCGTTTCGCGTTCTTCGGCGCTGGCGTCAAAGGCGACCGGCTTCCCGATAGCCAAAGTCGCGGCGAAGCTGGCGGTTGGCTATACGCTCGACGAGATTACCAACGACATTACCGGCGCGACGCCAGCGTCGTTCGAGCCAACGATTGATTATGTCGTCACAAAAATCCCGCGCTTTGCCTTTGAAAAGTTCAAGGGTGCCGAGCCGTTGCTCCACACCGCGATGAAATCGGTTGGCGAAGTGATGGCGATTGGGCGGAATATCCATGAGAGCCTGCAAAAGGCGCTGAGGGGCCTTGAAACCGGGCTTGTTGGTTTCAACTATGTCGATGCGCTGAAAGGTGCTTCGCGCGATGATTTGATCGCCGAATTGTCGCGTGCGACGCCCGACCGGCTGCTGGTCGCGGCGCAGTGTTTGCGTGAAGGCATGAGCGTCGCCGAAATCCACGCGATTTCGAAATATGACCCGTGGTTCCTGGAACGCATTGCCGAAATCGTTGCCGCCGAGGAAGAGATAAAGGCGAACGGCTTGCCAAACGGCCCGGAGGCGCTGCGCCGCCTGAAAGCGATGGGCTTTTCGGACAAAAGGCTGGCCTATCTCGCTGTGGAGTCGCTCAATATGCGTCCCGGCATGGAGAGCGCGGTACGGCACGGATCGGGCATCGCAATGCAGGCCGCGCGCGCCATTGCGGGGGCGGTGACCGAAGACGAAGTGCGTGCGCTGCGCCATAAATTGGGCGTGCGTCCGGTGTTCAAGCGCATAGATACCTGCGCCGCCGAATTCGAGGCGAAGACGCCTTATATGTATTCGACTTACGAAGCGCCGAGTTTTGGCGTGCCTGAGTGTGAGAGCGCGCCCACGACCCGTGAGAAGATCGTCATTCTTGGCGGCGGGCCTAACCGGATCGGGCAGGGGATCGAGTTCGATTATTGCTGCTGCCATGCCTGCTTTGCGCTGGGTGATGCCGGTTACGAGACGATCATGGTCAACTGTAATCCGGAGACTGTATCGACCGATTATGACACGTCCGACCGGCTGTATTTCGAACCGCTGACCGCCGAAGATGTGCTCGAAATTCTGCATGTCGAACAGCAGAATGGCACACTGAAGGGCGTGATCGTCCAGTTCGGCGGCCAGACGCCGTTGAATTTGGCGAAGGCGCTTGAAAAAGCCGGTATCCCGATCCTTGGTACCTCGCCCGACGCGATTGATTTGGCTGAAGACCGAGAGCGCTTTGCCGCGCTGGTCAACAAGCTTGGCCTGAAACAGCCCGAGAACGGCATCGCGCGCAACCGTGAAGAGGCGATAAAGATTGCCGAAACCATCGGTTATCCAGTGCTGATGCGGCCTTCCTACGTGCTTGGTGGCCGCGCGATGGAGATTGTCGATACGCAGGCGCAGCTGGAAAATTACATCCAGACGGCAGTTATTGTCTCGGGCACATCGCCGGTGCTGATCGACAGCTATCTGCGTGACGCCATCGAAGTCGATGTCGACGCGATTTGCGATGGCGACGATGTTGTGGTCGCGGGCATTCTCCAGCATATCGAGGAAGCTGGCGTGCATTCGGGCGACAGCGCCTGCACGATCCCGCCCTATAGCTTGCCCAAGGACATCGTCGACGAAATCGCAAGGCAGGCCGACGCTTTGGCCCGCGCGCTGAGCGTCAAAGGCCTGATGAACGTCCAGTTTGCGGTGAAGGACGGCGAGGTTTATCTGATCGAAGTCAATCCGCGTGCATCGCGCACCGTGCCGTTCGTCGCCAAGGCCATCGGCGCGCCAATCGCCAAAATCGCGGCGCGGGTGATGGCGGGCGAGAAGCTCAAGGACTTGCCGCCGATCAATCTCGACATCGATTATATCGCGGTCAAAGAAGCAGTATTCCCCTTCGCCCGCTTCCCCGGCGTCGATCCGGTACTCTCGCCCGAAATGAAATCGACCGGCGAAGTGATGGGTATCGACAAGGATTTCGCCACCGCCTTCGCCAAATCGCAATTGGGGGCAGGAATGCCGCTGCCCATGTCGGGTAAGGTATTCGTGTCGGTCAAGGACAGTGACAAGGCGGTGATTTTGCCAGCGGTTCGCCAAGTGCTCGACCTTGGCTTTGAAGTCTGCGCTACGGGTGGAACGGCGGATTACCTCGCCGAACAAGGCCTCGAAGTGGAACGCGTCAACAAAGTGGCCCAAGGCCGCCCGCATATCGTCGACAAGATCAAGGACGGTGAAATCGTGCTGATTTTCAACACGACCGAAGGCTGGCAGAGCCTGAAAGACAGCGAAGAAATCCGCCGTTCAGCGCTCGTTGGCAAGGTCGCGCAATATACGACGGCCGCCGGCAGCGTGGCCGCAGCGCAGGCGATTGCGGCGCTTGGTGAGCGGGAGCTTGAAGTTCGGCCACTTCAGGACTATTATTAAGCCAGCAGTATCTTTCCCCCACCGTTGAACTGCATGCCGGATGAAGCGTCAGGCTCCGCCGGTAGGGATTTTTTTGTGACGTTAGGACTATGCTCATGGCGAGCTTTGAAAAATATCCGATGTTGGCCGAAGGCTATGAAAAGCTGACCACCGACCTGAAACGCCTCCGCGAAGAGCGCCCGTTGATTGTCGACGCAATCGAAGAGGCGCGCGCGCATGGCGACCTATCGGAAAACGCCGAATATCATGCCGCCAAAGAACGTCAGGGCCAAGTCGAAGCGACGATTGGCGATATCGAGGACAAGATCGGCCGCGCACAGATTATCGATCCGCTGACGCTGTCTGGTAACAAGATCGTATTTGGCGCGACGGTCACGTTGATGGACGAGGATGACAAGCCGGTGCGCTATCAGCTGGTGGGCGAAACCGAAGCCGACGCCAAGGCTGGCCGGATTTCGTATAATTCGCCATTGGGCCGTGCGCTAATTGGGCGTGTAGTTGATGACGAGGTCGAGGTCACCGTGCCGTCGGGCGACAAATTCTACCTCGTTTCCAAAATAGAGTTTGTTTGAATTAGCGGGAGCCGGATCATGCGTATTCCGCCCGGTCCGGTGACCAATGCTTTAGTCGCCATCAACGCGGTGATCGCCGTCGTCTTGCTGGTGCCTGTTTGGTGGCAGCACGCTGTGATTTCCGGTGCTATGGTTCCAGCGCGCTTCGGAACCGCTGCAGGCGCATTTGCCGATGCTGGTGTGATGGTACCCGCCATATTGACGCCAATAAGCGCGGCATTTCTGCACGGAGGCATCGCTCACGTCGCTCTCAACATGCTGATGCTATTGTTGATCGGCAAAATGGTTGAGCGCGTGCTGGGCGGAGGGCTGTATTTGTTACTCTACTTCGTTGGCGCTTATGCAGCCGCGTTCGCCGAATGGGCGGTCGCGCCAGGCTCTTTCACCCCGGTGATTGGCGCGAGCGGCGCGATCTCGGCGATTATTGGCGCTTACGTAATCCTGTTCCCCAACAAACAGCCGAAGGATTGGGGGCCGGTCCCGGCGTCGATTGCGCGACCGCTGCATTTGCTGGCAGCTTGGGCGGCGCTCAATCTGGCATTGGGGTTTGTTGCGCCGGATTTGGGTTTGGGCATCGCCATCTGGTCACATATCGGTGGCTTTGTTGCCGGTTTGCTGCTGGTGCGACCGCTGTTGTTGTGGCGGTATCGTAAGGCTTAGCCATTTTCGTCAGAGAAACCGTTCGTGTAGAAGGGCTCGACACGAACGGAAACGGTTGGGTAGCTACTCCGGCTGCAAAAGCTTATGCAGGTGGACAACTACATATTTCATTTCGGCATCGTCAACGGTACGCTGGGCCGCACCGCGCCATGCTTCTTCGGCACTTGCGTAATCGGGAAACATCCCGACAATGTCCAGCTTGTCGAGATCGGTGAATTCGAGTGTCCGCGGATTTTTGACGCGACCCCCGAACACCATATGCAATTTTGCTTGGCTCACTAACTGCCCCCTTAGTTCTTTTTGCGCGCTTCCTCGGTCGCGGCTTTCCCAGCAGCCTTTACCGCCTCTGCGGCCTTGTTGACAAGGTCGCGAAATTGCTCCCGCATCGCATCGCCATTGAGGCCAAGGTTATCGACTTTGGTTTTGCCTGCTTCCTTGGCGGCCTCTGCCATCTTCTTTGCTTTCTTGTTCAGCTTCTTGCCTGCCTTGCCCATCACCTTTTTTTCGCGCTCGGTGCTCGGGATCAGGGCACCGATAATAGCGCCGATCGCGATGCCGCCCAGCACAATGGCAAGCGGGTTTTTGTCTATGGTATCGCCGGATTTGACCATTGCCTTGGCTGCCAGATCTTTCGACGTGTTTACACCGCGCACCGCTGCTTCACGACCGGATTCATAAGCCTTTGTCGCCTGCTCGCGTGCGGCGGCGCTGGTTTGCACGGTTTTCGCCTTTGCCGTGGCGATGCCTTCTTTGGCGGTTTCGGTCGCTGACTTGATGCCTTCACCCAATTTGCTCATGATATCATCCTGTCTCAATCGCCGTTTGGCGCGTTGTTCCTGCGGTTTCGCAACTGCGAAATCCATTTCGAAATTGGGCGACGGCCCATGAAAAGCAAAGCACCCAATCCAACGGCGCCGATGATCGGTGCGCTTTTTCGGGCCATTTGCGCCGCTTCACCTGCAACCCGTGTAGCTTCGGCCTTGTTCCGGCCAACAAAGCGCTTCAGCTGGTTGCGCGGGTTCAGCACGTCCTGTGCAACTTCAACGCTGCGACGCAATTTCCGGCGGATATTCCTGCGTTCGGCATCGGATAATATAACCGATTTACGTTCGATCACGACCGGTTCCTTGGGCAATATTGTCGTCATTTCCTTCTATCTCCGGAAAGTAAACTCTCCTCACCCATTTTCGTGCCTGAACCCCGAAAATTGTGCCAATAGCGATAAAGCCAAGCGTGACAACCAACGTCGCGCCCAATGGCCCCAAATGCGGCGATAATGTCATCACGAGCCCCATCACCAGTGCAATCGCAGCACCGCTGAATGCGAACGCCGAGATCGCGCCAAAGCGGAACGACCATTTCATCACGTGGCGGCTATAGTCGAGCCGCGACCGAAAATAGTTTAATTCCGCCTTCACCAGCGCACGGACATCGTCGAGCACCAGCGAAACCTGTTCGGTCGGTGAAGCGTCGACCACGTCCGGCCCGGCTTCGGTTTCATTTTGCTGATGATCGTCGTTCATCAGACCCGCTTACTGGTCAAAGGCGGCATCTGGCAATGCCGCTGAGATGAAAATCACGCGTCGTCGCGTCCCGACCGTACCAGCCGTGCCAACACGAAACCGATGGCAGCAGCAGCGCCTATGGCAACAGCCGGGCTTTTGCGGACAAATTCGCGGGCTTCGCCGACAATATCGTCAACGTCTTTCGCGTCCATTTTGCCGGCAAATCCCTCAATCGAGTTGGCGGCGCTACGAGCATAGTCGCCATATTGCTTGCCGACATTCTGGTCGATGGTGGCCGCACTGTCGCGGATCAGCTTGCTGACGCTGGCTACGGCTTCGGTAGCGCGGTCCTTGCCTTTTTCAGCGGCGGCACGTGCGCTGTCGGTTGCTTTGGCTTTGAAGTTATTCATGTCGTCTTTGACCTTTGACTTGATGTCGTCGGTTTTGCCTTTTGCAGGCGGGGCTTTGGCGATTGTCTTCGTCGCCGGTTTCTTTGCCGCAGATTCCTGGGGCGCAGTTTTCGGCTTTGCGGTTGCTGCCTTCTTTGGTGCGGCTTTGGGCTTTGCCGTTTTGGCCGCAGCTGGTTTGGCTGCAGCCTTTGTTGTTCCTGTTTCAGCCATAAAAAAACTCCTTGGGGTTAGAGGTGGCGTTGGCGTGATCTCATATATTTGTATGGCAGGTGCATTAGTCAACTATAACACCACGATTATGCAAATAATATTGTTAAACGCATTCGTAGTCATATCGTTGCCAAAATTTCTTTGGGCCTATAGAGGCGCGGTTGCATTTCCACGCGACCCGAATGGAGCCCCGACATGACCGCAATCCTTGATATCCACGCCCGCGAAATTCTCGATAGCCGGGGCAACCCGACCGTAGAAGTCGATGTGCTTTTGGAGGATGGCAGTTTTGGTCGCGCAGCGGTGCCTTCGGGGGCGTCGACCGGGGCTTATGAGGCAGTAGAAAAGCGCGATGGGGATAAGTCGCGTTACATGGGCAAGGGCGTTTTGCAGGCGGTTGAAGCGGTGAATGGGCCGATTTCCGACGCGTTGATCGATCTCGATGCCGAGGACCAGGAAGACATCGATGCTGTGATGATCGATCTCGACGGTACCGACAACAAGTCCAATCTGGGCGCAAACGCGATATTGGGCGTCAGCCTTGCCGTTGCCAAAGCCGCTGCAGATGCGCGCGGCCTGCCGCTTTATCGCTATGTCGGCGGCGTAAACGCGCATGTCCTACCGGTGCCGATGATGAATATCATCAACGGCGGCGAGCATGCCGACAACCCGATCGATTTTCAGGAATTCATGGTGATGCCCGTCGGTGCGTCGTCGCTGGCCGAAGCGGTGCGCTGGGGTTCGGAAATTTTTCACACGTTGAAGAAGGGCCTGCATGAAAAGGGGCTGGCGACAGCGGTAGGGGACGAAGGCGGTTTCGCACCGAACCTCGCGTCTACCAGAGATGCCCTCGATTTTATCATGGCGTCGGTCGAGAAAGCCGGGTTCAAGGCGGGTGAGGATGTCGTATTGGCCCTTGATTGTGCCGCGACAGAATTTTTCAAAAACGGCAAATATGAAATTTCGGGCGAAGGGCTTTCACTCAACCCGCACGAAATGGCCGATTATTTGGCCGCGCTCTGTGCCGATTACCCCATACGCTCAATCGAAGACGGCATGAGCGAGGATGATTTCGAAGGCTGGAAAGCCATTACCGATAAAATCGGCGACAAGGTGCAACTGGTCGGTGACGATCTGTTTGTAACCAACCCCGAGCGGCTGTCGATGGGCATCGGCAAAGGCCTCGCCAATTCGTTACTCGTAAAGGTCAATCAGATCGGCACATTGTCGGAAACCTTGGCGGCCGTGTCGATGGCGCACCGTGCATCCTACACTGCGGTCATGTCGCACCGTTCGGGCGAGACCGAGGACGCGACCATCGCCGACTTGGCGGTCGCAACCAACTGCGGTCAGATAAAAACGGGTAGCCTCGCGCGTTCCGACCGGTTGGCGAAATATAACCAGCTAATTCGTATCGAGGAAGAGCTCGGTTCGGCTGCGGTCTATGCCGGACAAGGCATCTTTCGCTGACCCGTGGCCCCATGCGCTTGCAACAGACATCGAAATATGTGCTAATTGGTTATGGCCCGAAAGCGCAAGAATCCTGAATATGTTCGCTCGGTAATTGGCCCGGGTTTGGCATTGCTCGCGCTGCTGGCGATTGCCTCTTACGCGTTATTGGGGCCGACCGGCATCATCGCGTGGACCGATTACCGCGCTGCCCTGAACGAGCGCACGGCGGAACTGGCGAAACTGGAACAGGAACGCGATGCCCTGCGCAATCGGCAACGGCTTTTGGACCGGGATAATGTCGATCCCGATCTGGCAGGCGAGTTGATGCGGAAGGACTTGAACGTCGTCGCCCCGGACGAGGTGGTCGTGCCGATGAAATGACATCTGGCAAATAGCGTGTTTCGTAACGGAAAAGCACTTTGCAGACGCGATGTTATTGACTAGGCGGAAAAGCATAACCGCCGATAATCGACGTAGAGGATGTACCGCCTTGGCCAAAAGCCCCGCCAAAAAAGCACCCGTAAAGAAATCCGCCATTTCGACCGACGCGTCGCGGGCGAATCGTGAGCGTCCGGCAGAGCCGGAGTCGTATAAAGCCACCAAAGAAGAGCTTTTGAAATTCTATCACGACATGCTGCTGATCCGGCGGTTCGAGGAGAAGGCGGGGCAGCTTTACGGGCTGGGTTTGATCGGCGGGTTTTGCCATTTGTATATTGGTCAGGAGGCGGTCGCTATCGGCCTGCAATCTGCGCTGACGCCGGGCAAAGACAGCGTCATCACCGGTTACCGCGATCATGGTCATATGCTGGCTTATGGCATTGATCCTAACCTCATCATGGCCGAACTGACCGGGCGCGCCGCTGGAATTTCCAAGGGCAAGGGCGGATCGATGCATATGTTTTCGACCGAACATAAGTTTTACGGCGGCCACGGCATTGTCGGTGCGCAGGTGTCATTGGGTGCAGGGCTTGCTTTTGGGCATAAATATTCGAACGATGGCGGCGTGTGCCTTGCCTATTTCGGCGATGGTGCTGCCAATCAAGGTCAAGTTTACGAGGCCTTCAACATGGCCGAACTTTGGAAACTGCCGATCATTTTCGTGATCGAGAATAACCAATATGCGATGGGCACCAGCGTCAACCGCGCTTCGTCCGAGGACCAACTCTATCGGCGCGGCGAATCGTTCCGTATTCCCGGCATCCAGGTTGATGGCATGGATGTGCTCGCGGTACGCGGTGCTGCCGAAGTCGCGCTCAAGTGGGTGCGCAGCGGCAAGGGGCCGGTGTTGCTGGAGATGAAGACATATCGTTACCGCGGGCACTCGATGTCCGACCCGGCGAAATATCGCAGCCGCGACGAGGTGCAGTCGATGCGCGATAACTCGGACCCGATCGACGGTGCGAAGGAATTGCTCGCCGCGATGGGTGTGGCTGAAGACGAGTTCAAGGCGATCGACAAGGAAATCCGTAACATCGTCGCAGCCTCGGCAGATTTCGCCGAAACCTCGCCCGAGCCAAACGCAAGCGAACTGTATACCAACGTGCTGGTGGAGCAATATTGATGGCCGTTGAACTGAAAATGCCAGCGCTGTCACCGACAATGGAGGAAGGCACGCTTGCCAAATGGTTGGTGAAGGAAGGCGACACGGTCAAGTCGGGCGACATATTGGCTGAGATCGAAACCGACAAGGCGACGATGGAGTTCGAAGCGATTGATGAGGGCGTGGTTTCCTCGATCCTTGTGGCCGAAGGTACCGACAGCGTCAAAGTCGGCACCGTGATCGCGATGATTGTTGGAGAGGATGAGGAGGCGGCGCCTGCCTCTTCTCAACCGTTCGCATCGAGCCCAGTCGAGATGCCTGTCAGTAGCGCGCAAACTCCCGGTGTCTCGACTGGGCTCGACACGAACGGAGCCGGAAAGGTGGCTGCTCCACCTACAGCAGCCGCCAAATCCGACCCGGCCATCCCCGATGGCACCGCCATGACCTCGCTAACCCTACGCGAAGCTTTGCGTGACGCGATGGCAGAGGAAATGCGCCGCGACGAGCGCGTATTTGTGATGGGTGAGGAAGTCGCTGAATATCAGGGTGCGTATAAGGTCACCCAAGGCCTGCTCGACGAATTCGGCGCGCAGCGCGTTATCGACACCCCGATCACCGAATATGGCTTTGCCGGCATCGGCACCGGCGCGGCGATGGGTGGTCTGCGCCCGATCATCGAATTTATGACCTTCAACTTCGCGATGCAGGCGATCGACCACATCATCAACTCGGCGGCGAAAACCAATTATATGTCGGGCGGGCAGATGCGATGCCCGATCGTGTTCCGCGGCCCCAATGGTGCAGCGGCACGTGTTGGTGCGCAGCACAGCCAAAACTATGCGCCGTGGTATGCAAGCGTTCCTGGCCTGATCGTGATCTGTCCGTATGACGCGGCGGATGCCAAGGGCTTACTGAAGGCCGCAATCCGCTGCGAAGATCCGGTGGTGTTTCTGGAAAATGAGCTGCTCTACGGCCGCACGTTCGAGGTCCCGCAACTCGACGACCACGTCCTGCCCATCGGCAAGGCCAGGATCATGCGCGAGGGAAGCGACATAACCATCGTCAGTTACTCGATTGGCGTTGGCATGGCGCTGGAGGCCGCAGAAAAGCTGGCGGGCGAGGGTGTCGAGGCCGAAGTTATCGACCTGCGTACCATCCGACCGCTTGATAAGGCAACGGTGCTCGCCAGCCTTGCGAAGACCAACCGCCTGGTCATTGCCGAAGAAGGCTGGCCGGTTTGCTCGGTGGGCAGCGAAATCGTCGCCATCTGTATGGAAGAAGGCTTCGACGATCTCGACGCGCCGGTGTTGCGCGTCACCAACGAAGACGTGCCGATGCCCTACGCCGCCAATCTGGAAAAACTGGCGCTGGTCAATGCCGAGAAGATTGCCGCTGCTTGTCGGACAACTCTGGGCCGCTGAATATTTCGCTCAGGTGCAGGTCGAAACAGTAGCTGCCGCAGCATTATTCAGCGTCGTATTTCGCGCTTCGCGAACCGGCATCGATGCAATGGCGGTAATCTTATACTCTTCGGTGATGCTGAGTTCACTGAAGAAAAGCGGTTGATAGAAATACGCAACCTCGACGAATATGGTGCCGCTGGCGTCTGTAGCGATGACTTGCCGATCAGCCGGACCCATGCCGAGCATATTGGTTTGGCCTTCAACGCCATAGCTAGATGGGTGGTTTGTGTTCCTCATTTGGCCACCGCATCTTTGCCAGTTGATTCGGTACCTGTTTGTCGTGTTTGGCATCGCAACGGGCTCAAGGCTGGAGATAATAATCCGGCCATTTCTTCCGGTGTCGCCGAATGCGCCGATGCTAGTGTGACTTCCCAATATATCCATATTGCCACTCTGCAATTGGGCACCAGTTATCAGGTCGTTGATGTCGGTTTCTGTAATGGTCTTCAGGGCCAAAGGCGACCCCGCGCCGATACGGGCCGCGTTATCTGCCGTCTGAAGCGCAATTTGGTTTACGCGCATGACCGTGGTCGAGTAGTTGGTCAGCTCTGTGCCAACGCACAGCATCGCCATCAGAACGGGCATCGAATAGGCGAACTCGATTATCGCTACACCTGATTGACACGCGCGTAGCTCCTGCAACAGGTGTTTGATTCCGAGCTTGGCCATCATGTGCAATTCTTGACCTGATTGGACGTAATAATTTGCTGTTCGCCATAAGGCTGGTTTGCAAGAACAGTTGATGCGCTGACAGAAATGTCTGCTGATAATCCGGGAACGAACTGATGGATTGGCAGCAATCTCGGATAGGCCATCGTTACTGTATAGACCGCTTTGTCGCGCGCACCGCCTTGGCCATCGACCGCGCCATCGGCATCCCAGGTGTCATTGTCGTTGAGATCTACATAAGGTTCGCCATTGTTGCAGATGTTATCCGGGTCAGACGGCGTATCGGTAAAATCTTCCGGCGTCGCATCGGACGCCTCGGTATAGGTATAATAGGACCGTCGCGTAAAGGTCACTTCGGCGTCCTTGTTTAACCGTTTCACCTGATCGGTGACGATTGTATCGATAGCTTCCTGATTTTCCGAGAGCGTTCCGGTTTGCAGAGATGAGTCACGCGCTGCCTTTTGCACCGAGCCTTGGAGTAAAGCCTGGACGTAAAGCGTGTGCCCCACGTCCATAGTGCCGAGCAAAAGGGTCATGAATACCGGCGCGATCAGCGCGAATTCTACTGCGGCTATGCCGCGTTGATCGGTCCGCAAGCGATGTTTTACTAGAGCATGTTTCATGTCGATTGCCTCAATTGGTCAAACGAAGCTGGGAAATTGCGCTGGCGATGGCTTTGAAGCTGTCAAGCAGTTCGGCTGTATCAGTCGCATCGAAGAAATGTATCCCGTCGGCTTCGGTGTCGCCGTTGGTTGAGCACTGTTTCAAACGTGCTTTAGTGGTGGCGGAAATGCCCGTGCCGCCGAATGAAACGACCCATACGGTGATGTTGTCGGCATTGGTCAGCTGGTTGCAAATTGCCTCGAACCTGGCGTTTATCTTGGTATCGACGGCGGTTTCGTCCGGACCAACGCTGGTGTCGACTTCCTGTCGGCGATCCCACCATGGGCGACCATAAGCAGTATTTGCGCGCTCACCAGAATCGGTATCGCCATCGGTCATAAAAATGATGTTGCGGTCAATCCCGTTTGTGGAACCAATTTCATTGTTGGCCGAAAAAATACCGTCGGGTAGCACCAGACGCGCCCCCCATAACATGCCAATATCATGGTAAGTCGAACCCGTTGCCACCAAGCCATCCAGATAGGCCTCAAAGCTGCTTGCACCAGAGGCACCATTATACTCTGACAGCAAACGCGCCTCAGAGGGACAGGCGTAGCTGGTATTTGTAGAAAGGTTGCTGCTGCTTGTTATTGTCGGATAAGATTTGTTGCCGCTAATATATCTGAGCCAAATTCCGCCGTTCAGCGACGGTTTCCATTTGCTGTTGTCATCGCCGACCGTCGGTTCCGATCTGAAGTCAAGGTCTGGCGAATCCGTGGCCGATGGATAGGGATCCCAGCTGTCGGTACGCAATGTCATGCGCTCCTCAATGCAGCCGTTCCACGTTACGTCGGTGTTCACGACACGCTTATAGCTGACCCCGGTCGTTCCGCTGACCAACAATGTTTGGGTAGTATATCCTACAGGCAGCGCAACAGAACTGTTCCAGCTGCCGCCATTTTTCAAGCCACTGACATTGTGCGTAACTGGCTTATATTCCCAATTGGTGAAGGTATCGGTATATTCCGTCCAAGTGATTGGCCTTGTCGCGGTGCCACCGGTTTGGGTTTTAACCCAAGCAGTTGTGTGATTACGCCGCTCAAGATAGCATTTATTGCCGCTGCCGCGGTTTTCCCAAACATAGCGGTATTGAACAACGGTATCATTTCGGGTCTGGTTATAGCTTAGAACCTGTTGTGATGCGGGATAAACTGGCGGATTTTCGGTTGTCGACAGCAGCACAGCTGAACCGGGAGTGCCGGTTGTTACTGACAAACCGGTTAGCTGGCTGCTGCTTCCGGACAAATTATTGTAGGTACTGCCGATGCAATTGCTGCTGCTCGTGGCACCTGTTTGCTGGAAGGGCTTGCTACCCTGCAACGTGGTTGCACTCCCTGTTGTAACATCGGTCCAACCGCTTGTGCTTTGCCGGGTATGATAAGGCGATGTCGGAACGGTGGTCGGCGTCCAGTTGTTGAGCCAGCCGGAAATTGCGCTGGTGGTACCTAGGGCGTAAACCCATACCGGCGTCAGCACCGCCTGGCGCGACTGATATGTGAAGCTATCCACCATATAGTCATTCGGCAACAATTTACCGACATTGACGTTGCTGCTGTAAGGCACAAACCCAAAACGGATTTGCGAACCCGATGCATTGCCGCCGCTGGGATCGCTGGTTTCATTGCAATCCGCCGGCGATACTGAACCAATGTTCACTTTCGCCAGCGATTCGTAAAAACATTTGGCTACTTTACGCAGTCCAGCGATCTTCGACGGGTTGTCGGTCGTGACCGTTTGACCGTTGGGGGCCCATGCCATCGAGCCGGTGGTATCCAGCACGAACATGATGTCGGTATTGGGAATCGACATTGCTGCGTTGCACGTCACATTGACTGTCGAGTCTTCGGCACCAAAAATCCGCATGACGGTCATGGGGATTGTTGCTGAAGCGGTGCCGGTTACGTTGCCGGAACTTTCCGCAAAGGTAGGCACTGTGCTGTCAGTACCATATGAATCTGTTGCGAAGTTCAGATTGAACATTCTGACCGCTTCGGTATTGGCTTGACCGCCGCTCGCAGCCCATGTGCCAACACCCATTTGCTTGCGACCAGCCAATGCGCCCGCATCACAGGCAGCCTGCATGCGGGTACGAACGAGGTAGACGCGGCTCATGTCCAACCCGCCGCCGATTAATCCGGCGATCGGAACAAGCGCTGCCGCAAACATTGCAATCGTATTGCCCGATTGATCGCTCCGTAAACGCGACAGAAATCCGGGTCGCTTTCCAGCGTCGGTCTTTACAGCCATCGTGGCATTCCCCTGTTCCACACTTAGTATTCAACCTGTCCCTTAACCGGGGGATAGTAAGTGGGGTTTGAAAGAATAGGGTTACCGTGAGGTTAACCTTGATTTGGCCCAGAAAATCGTTTGCGGATATGTGATGAAAGTTGACGAATCAGATCTTGCGCCTCCGGTTCGTTTGGCAATCGCCTATGCGCGGCCCGATCTGCGCGGCGCATTCTCTTTGCTTCTGCGATTTGATGACCGCATCGCGGGTATTGTTGGCCGCAGCACCGAGCCGATGATTGCGCAGATGAAAATAGCCTGGTGGTATGATGCCATAGCGAAGGCCGAGGATGATCGGCCGAAGGGCGAGCCGCTATTGATCGAGGTCAACGAGATTGGCGGCTATGAGGTGGTCGGGGCCATGCAATCGTTGCTCGATGCTTGGGGGCTGTTGCTGGCAGAAGACCAATGGTCAGCGAAGACTCTGGATGCCTTTGCGCAGGGAAGGGCGGACGGGATATTTCGTACATATGCCCGTTGGGTCGGCGATGACACGGCCGTGGCCGAGCTCGGCAAGCAATGGGCGATAGAAGATTTGCGGCTGCGGTTCGGCAATCGGGTTGACGCGGGCTCTGCACATGCGCCCCAACGATTGCCGATGACGCGACGGTTACGACCGCTCACTATTCTGGCATTGGCCGTAACGTCACCGACGGGTTTCCGAATGATGTGGCATGCCTTGACGGGGCGTTAGCGTTCGGTCCAGTAGCCAGCAGTGACGTTGGACAAAAAGGGCAAGGATATGAGGCGGTTCTTGGGCGGTGCAGTCGGGGCATTATTGTTGGCAAGCGCCGGTCTGTGGCTATGGCAAGGGCAGGCGGAGGAAAATGCAATCCCCGCAGCGCCACCGCCACCAGCTTTGGTAGAAGGATTGCCCGAAGCGGGGACGGGCGCTCCTGCGTTCGGTGCCGCACCGCCAACCCCGCCTGAAGCGCCAAAAACCAGTCGCGAGGAGCAGCGCTTTAACCGTTACGACCGCAATCGCGACGAGATTATTTCGAGGCTGGAAATGATGGGAAGCCGGACCAAGGCATTCAAAACGCTAGATAAGGACGGCAACAACCTGCTGACATTCGAGGAATGGGCGGCAGCGACGGGCGAGCGGTTCGCGGGTGCTGACGGCAACCGTGACAAATTGCTAACGCGTAAGGAATTCGCCGCGACACGCCCCAAAAATGCAGGCAAACCGGGTTGTCGATGCTAAGCCGCAACCTGATTGGCTGATATCCATTGCGCCAAGTCGGCCCGGGCACGTGCCGTTATCGCCGCTTTGCGCGCCTTCTTGTGGACCTTGTCGTCAAGCGGCGCGAACAGTCCGAAATTGACGTTCATCGGCTGATAATCGTCGGCATTGGCATCGCCGGTAATATGGCCGAGCAGCGCACCAAGTGCGGTCGTTGGCGGTGGTTGCGCTATATCGCGACCAGCCAGTTCCGCTGCCGCCATAATGCCGGCCATCAGGCCAACCGCACTGCTCTCGACATAGCCTTCGCAGCCGGTGATCTGCCCGGCAAAGCGGACATGCGGCGCCGATTTCAACCGAAACTGGCGGTCGAGCAATATCGGCGAACGGATGAAGGTGTTGCGGTGCAGCCCGCCGAGTCGTGCAAACTCGGCTTTCTCCAGCCCCGGTATGGTGCGCAGCAGTTCAACCTGCGCACCATGCTTCATCTTGGTCTGGAACCCCACCATATTCCACAGCGACCCTTGTTTGTTGTCCTGCCGCAGCTGCACGACGGCATGCGCCCAGCGTCCGGTACGCGGGTTGTCGAGACCGACCGGCTTCATCGGCCCGAAACGCAGCGTATCCAGACCGCGTGACGCCATGACTTCGATAGGCATACAGCCCTCAAAATAAGGCGTGCTCGTCTCCCATTCCTTGAATTCGGCCTTGTCGCTGTCGAGCAACCCTTGGTGGAACGCGCGGTATTGGGCCTCATCCATCGGGCAGTTGATATAATCCTTGCCCTCGCCCTTATCCCAGCGCGAGGCGTACCATGCGACATCCATGTCAATGCTGTCATGATAAATAATCGGCGCAATTGCGTCGAAAAAAGCGAGTCGATCTTCACCGGTCTTGGCCATGATGCTTTCAGCAAGACCCATCGCGGTGAGCGGGCCGGTGGCGATTATGGTCAGACCATCGCTTGGCACAACGTCAACCCGTTCGCGCAGTATTTCAATATTTGGATTTCTTTCCAAATGCTTGGTAACAGCTTCGGAGAAAACGTCACGATCGACCGCGAGCGCAGAACCTGCTGGAACCTTCGCCACCTCTGCGGCCTGCATGATCAGCGACCCGAGTTCGCGCATTTCCTGATGGAGCAATCCAACCGCGTTATTATCCGCGTCATCCGACCGGAAGCTGTTCGAACAGACCAGTTCCGCCAAACCGTCGGTCTGGTGCGCCGGTGTCATGTCGCCGGACCCTCGCATTTCGGACAGCCGCACTTTCACGCCGCGCTGCGCCAATTGCCACGCCGCTTCGCAGCCCGCGAGACCGCCACCAATAATGTGAACGTCATACGTTTTTTGCATGTGGCGGCGGCTAACAAAATTTCGTGGCCGTGCACAGGCAAAAGCGGCATGACGGGGCATGGTCTTTACGCTTCACCTTGCACCGGATGGTACCGTACAATCGCCGACGCTGGCACCGCCACCTACCGATACGCACAAATACGCTCGGGGTCATGCTGTGATTGTCAGTGGTCCAGCGCTGCGGACGGGTGCCGCGCGGTTGTCGGCTGAGGCAGCGTTGGTGGTTGGAGCTGGGTTGGTGACCATCATCGGCGATCAGGCGGCGCTGGCCGAGCATGCCGCGCATGTGACGGCGATTATGTTGCGCGAGCGCGATGCCGGGTTCTCGGTGATCGACGAGCGCGTGCGTTCGCTGCTTATCGGGCCGGGAGCAGGGGTAAGCGATGATCTGACAAAGGATGTCATAGCACTTTTGGCACGCAAGCTGCCGATTGTGCTTGATGCCGATGCGCTGACGTCATTCTCGGCTCATCCCGAAATGCTGTTTGCAGCACTCAACGACCACGCAGTGCTAACTCCGCATGAAGGCGAGTTTGGACGGTTGTTTCCCGATATAGCGCTAAGCGACCGGCGAAAGGCTTCGGTAGATGCGGCGCAGCGGGCAGGGGCTGTTGTCCTGCTAAAGGGTCCGGAAACCGTTATAGCGGCTCCCGATGGCCGGTTTGCAATCAATCGTCACGCCTCGCCGTGGTTATCGACAGCCGGATCGGGTGATGTCTTGGCAGGCCTGATTTGCGGATTGCTGGCGCAAGGACAAAGCGCTTTTGACGCTGCTGCAGTGGCTTGTTGGTTACACGGGGATATTGGCGTCAGAGCAGGGCCGGGGTTGACGGCAGATGCGATGGTCCGGCACTTAACACTTGTTTTGCGTGATATTTTACAGGATGCGTGAGTGATGGGGCAAGATTTAGCGCATAAACGTCCGTGGTTACTCGCCAGTCTCGTTGCTGGGATTAGCTTCCCCGCGACGTGGCTCTTGCTGCCGATCGAGGGCAATCTGTTTGCGATTACCTGGAAGATGGCCGCCGTGGGGTTGTTGGTGCCTTATGCGCTCCGGCGCCATCATGAGGGCGAGTTTGTGATGCTGGCGGTTATGTTGGCGTTCTACGCGCTCGGCGACGGCTTGATCGAGCTTAGCATGATTTACGGGGCGCTGGCTTTTGCCGCAGGTCACCTCGTTGCGATCTGGATATATGCGCGGCACCGAAGGGTTGGCGCGACATTCAGCCAGAAACTGTTTGCGGTCACACTTTTTGTCCTGACTCCGTTTATCGCGTTCTTCCTGCCAGCCGATCCGGAAACCGGCATGCAGGTAGCCGCCTACAGCGTCATCCTGTCAGCAATGGCAGCGATGGCTTGGAACAGCAACTTCCCACGCTACCGCGTCGGCACCGGCGCGGTGCTGTTCGTGATATCCGACCTGTTGATCTTCGCGCGCATGGGTGAGGTTGCCGAATCCGATATTGTGCCGATAGCCATCTGGTATCTCTATTATTTCGGCGTATTCCTGATCGCCACGGGAATAGCACAAACACTGGTCAAGCGTGGGCATTATCCCGAGGGCGAGGAAGCCGAATAGCCCGGTGAATCAAATTGCGCCGATCCGCTCCAGCTTGGCCCTTAGCGACGCTTCGGTGAATGGCTTGGTGACATATTCGTCGGCACCCGCCTCGATGCCCTTGAAAATGTCCTGCGTCTCGCTCCTGCTGGTGCAGAACACTACCTTGGGCCGATACGGCGCGTCCAGAGCGCGGAGCTGGGTGACGAACTGAATGCCCGTCATCACCGGCATGTCCCAGTCGAGCATTACCAGACCCGGCATATCCGCCTTGCAGCGGGCAAGCGCTTCCTCGCCATTTTCTGCCTCGGTCACGTGGTAGCCGAGACCTTCGATCATCGGGCGCGCGACCTTGCGGACGACGCGCGAATCATCAACGATAAGGCAGGTGCGCGGGCGCGGTGCGCGTGCAAGCGGATGAGTTGGGGCGGACATCGGCGGCGAGACCTCTGCCGCAGGTATGGCCGCGCGGCCGATGGCGCCGGGGCCTAAAGGTACACCCATACGTCTGATCAAGTCGCGTATGACACGGCCTCCTCGTGGCAAGGGGCGGATTGCCCCGGCTCATCTCCGGTCTTGCGGACGTGCAAAAAGGGAATCCAGACATCGCCGAATTCCGCCTTTTGATACCAGACATCGACGACATCGAACGACGCCCAAAACCCGCCGGGCTCAAGTAGGCGAATACCCTCACCGATGCGCGGCATAACGGCAAAGCGCAGCTTTTCCTGGCTCTGGTACGTCTCGTTCTGGACTTCGATTTCGATCACGCTAGCGGTCCCCTGGCGATTCTAAGAATGCCTAACGGCAAATCGTTGACGATTTACCAATTTTAGAAAAGCGGCGCTTTTCTGCGGCTGACCGCCGGAAGGTCACACTAAGGTCTCACCTGAACGGGCCAAGCGACGCGGATAGACCGGGACAATAGAATGTGCCATTTGCACCCGATCTACGCGCAAACACCACGTTCTCGCGCCATGCGAAAAATTCATATTCTGTGCCAAAGCAATGAGCCAATGGCGGTCAAAGAGCGAATGGAACATTAGCAGAACATGGGGTAATAGTCAAGCGGGGATGGGATTGCTTGATACATAAATAGTATTGTGTCCCCGGAATTCTTTCGCGGAATTCCCCGGAACTCCCCCTCCCCGGAACTCCCCGCTATGTCCCCGGAATTCCCCGCTAGCGCTACGGCAATAAGTCTCGCTACTCTCCCCTAAGGAAGAGAGGTGATCTAAATAGTATAGCGTTCCGGAATTCGTGCAGAGAGATTGTGACCGTCGGTGGAAGCCTTAATTAATTGTTTTGAAACGGCAACTATATCGATCCTAATTGACCAAACACGTGGAATAGGATTTCTCGGTGAATTTTCGTGTCATTACTGCTCTTATCGGTATGATTTTGGTAGCCACGCTGCTTCATACGTGTTCGAGAAAAACATCGACTTCGGAGACAAAAATGCCTCGCAGCAAGCCGGTTCAATCTGATGATCCAGTTACACAGCGGCCTCCGAATTTTGAAGAGCGGTTGAAAACTAAGCTAAACTCGAAGGTCTACTATCCCAAATCCATAGAGGGGGCGACCCACGATCCGATGATGTCAAATCCTAGGGCTGGTCGGCCTTATCAATATGGCTCAAGCGTCACCGATCCCGCAACGGGCGATCGATTATTCATGCCATGGGGCGGTAGTTCCGGCATAGATCGCTTCCAGCTGTATATCGCTAAAACAAAGCAGAAATTTTATGGAACCTTCAACTCTCAATCCTATTGGGATCGTCCATTAAAAACTTATGAGGTTGAAGCCATTATGTCGAGCACTGATAGGCAAAACCTATCGCGTTCAGAATATGATGCGTCCCGACTTGCGGAACTATTCAGAATAGCTGTCGACGCCCCATTGTTGACTGGTGAGTTTCCAAGTTACAATCATAAACCGGTCGAAACAATTGTAATTGATTCTAGACCTGAAATGCCTGGCGATCCCAATTCTGAACCAACTGAGTTTTGAGGAAGCAAAATGAGAACAGTTGAGATTGCGGAATTAGTTAGCACCAGCTTCATCCGGTGAAGCGGTATCGCCTATTTCCTGAACAACTTCCTCCCCATCCTCATCACTCTCATCAATCTTCGCGGCCCCGACGACATGTTCATCATCGCCCACGTTGAACAGCCGCACCCCGGCAGTCCCACGCCCAAGCACCCTTAAGCTATCGAGCGGCATGCGGATCAGTTTGGCTTGATCGGTGACCAGCATTAACTGATCGCCCTTGGTCGCCGGAAAGCTGGCCACAACGGGGCCGTTGCGCTCGACATTGTCGATATTGGTGATGCCCTGACCACCGCGCCCGGTGCGGCGATATCCATAGGCCGACGACAGTTTGCCATAGCCATTGGCGCAGACGGTGAGGATGAACTGTTCGGCTTCCGCCAGTTCGGCGATGCGCTCAGACGAAAGCGAGGGCGCGCCCTCTTTTTCGGGCTTCCACGGGGCAAAGCGTAGATAGTCTTCGCGTTCTTCCGGCGTGGTGCCAACGCGGTGCAGGATGGACAGCGAAATAACCTCGTCGCGCGTCCCATCGTTATTGGGCAACAGCTTCATCGCGCGCACGCCGGTGGAGGCGCGGCTCTGGAATTCGCGGATGTCGTCGGCGGCAAAGCGGATTGCTTTGCCGTTGCGGCTTGCCAACAGGACATCGTCGTCTGCGGTCAGCAATTCAACGCCGATCAATTTGTCGTCGGCATCCACGCCTTCGAACTTCATCGCGATCTTTCCGTTCGACGGCACGTTGGCGAAGGCATCCATGCTGTTGCGGCGGGCGTATCCCTTGGAAGTGGCGAAAACCACAGAAAGCCCGCCCCATTCGGCTTCGTCTTCTGGCAAAGTCAGCACGTTCGAAATGACTTCGTCTTCGCCAAGCGGCAGCAGGTTGACCATAGGCCGACCGCGTGTTTGCGGGCCACCTTCGGGCAGTTTCCAGACCTTGAGGCGATAGACCTTGCCGATATTGGAAAAGAACAGCACGGGCGTGTGTGTTGACGTCACGAATAACTCGGTGACGGCATCCTCTTCCTTGGTCGCCATCCCCGCGCGGCCCTTGCCGCCACGGTTTTGCGCACGGAATGTGGCGAGCGAGGTGCGCTTGATGTAGCCGCCATGGGTGACGGTCACGACCATTTCCTCGCGCTCCATCAGGTCTTCGTCGTCAAGACCATCCCAGCTTGCGGTGATCTCGCATAGGCGCGGGGTCGAGAATTCGGCATCGATTGCGACCAGCTCCTCGCGGAGCACCGCGTAAAGCTTCACCCGATCACCCAATATTGCGAGATATTCTTCGATACTTACCGCAAGACCTTTTAATTCCTTACCAATTTCGTCACGTCCTAGCGCAGTCAAGCGGTGCAGACGCAGTTCGAGGATGGCACGGACCTGTGGTTCGGATAGTTGATAGCTGTCGCCTTCGATCTCCGCCTCGATTGCCTCCACCAGCTTGATGTAAGGGGCGATCTCGCCAATCGGCCATTTGCGGTCGAGCAGGGCTGCGCGCGCTTCGGCAGGGCTGCCCGAACCCCGGATGATCCGCACGACTTCGTCCAGATTGGTGACCGCTACCACCAGTCCTAACAACAGATGCGCGCGTTCGCGGGCCTTGTTGAGTTCGAACTTGGTCCGTCTTGTGATGACCTCCTCGCGGAAATCGACAAACGCCGTGATGATATCCTTGAGGTTCAAAACCTCCGGTCTGCCGCCGCGAATGGCGAGCATATTGGCTGGAAAGCTGGACTGGGCAGGGGTGTGACGCCACAATTGGTTGAGCACGACATCGGGCGTCGCGTCGCGCTTCAGATCGATCACCACGCGAACGCCCTTGCGGCTTGATTCGTCGCGGATGTCTGACACGCCTTCAATCCGCTTGTCTTTCGCCGCTTCGGCGATTTTCTCGACCAAGCCGGATTTGCCGACCTGAAAGGGAATGCTTGTCAGGACGATCGAACGGCGCTCTCCGCGTCCTTCCTCGATTTCATGCCGTGCCCGCATCATGATCGAGCCCTTGCCGTCACGATACGCGGCGCGCGCGCCTCCCGTGCCCAAGATCAGGGGGCCGGTCGGGAAATCGGGAGCAGGGACAATCTCGATCAGCTCATCAATGCTAATCAGCGGGTTGTCGATATAGGCCAGACACGCCTTGATAACTTCACCCAGATTGTGCGGCGGAATGTTGGTCGCCATGCCGACGGCGATGCCGCCCGCGCCATTGACCAGCAGATTGGGGAAGCGTGCAGGCAGAACCTGCGGCTCTTCGCGGCTGCCATCATAATTGGGCTGGAAATTGACAGTATCCTTGTCAAGATCATCGAGCAGCGCGTTGGCAACCTTCTTCAGCCGCGCTTCGGTGTAGCGCATCGAAGCGGGCGGATCGGGGTCCATCGAACCGAAGTTCCCCTGACCATCGATCAACGGCACCCGCATCGACCAATCCTGCGTCATTCGCGCCAGCGCGTCGTAAATCGCGCTATCGCCATGCGGGTGATAATTGCCCATGACGTCACCGACGATCTTTGCCGATTTGCGGTATGGACGGCCAGCGACGAAGCCGCCTTCTTGGCTAGCGAACAATATGCGACGGTGGACGGGCTTCAGGCCATCGCGGACATCGGGAAGCGCGCGTGCGACAATTACCGACATCGCATAATCGAGGTAGCTCGACTTCATTTCATCGACGATATCGACCGGCGAAATATCTGATGGGTCAATAATGCCTGTATCGTCGCTCACGCCGCAAAAATCCTTATGTTTTTAGGTTGCGGTGACCCTAGACGATACCGCCCGAAATGGCCACCCGCAGGGGGCTTAAAATACCGCTTTTCGACAAGTTATCCACAGAATCACGGCGCGCCCGTGCCTATGGCGCGATCGATGGACCGCCGTAACCCGTCAAGCTGCGAAGTTAGCCTTGTTCAACCGCAATTCATGCAAAAAGCACCATGACGATTGCGCTATCCAAGCGTTTTACCTATAAATTATTCAACACAGATAACGCACTCAAATATGTCTTCGGAGAGAAAAATGAAGTTTGCTTCCAAATTTGCCCTTGCCCTCTCGGCTGCCGCATTGATGTTGGGTTCAACGAGCCCGGTTATGGCCCAAGACAAGCCGAAAAAAGACAAAAAAGCCAAAG
Organism: Sphingomonadales bacterium; assembly: GCA_031406495.1. Taxonomy (GTDB): domain Bacteria; phylum Pseudomonadota; class Alphaproteobacteria; order Sphingomonadales; family Sphingomonadaceae; genus Sphingorhabdus_B. Next base: position 25,005 of record JANOHL010000049.1, read on the forward strand.
AGGCAGAAGCACCGAAGCGCAATTATTCGCCTGAGTTTCGCAAGACACTCGCGCCCGCGCTGGATCTTTTGAACAAAAGTAAAGATTTGGTCGGAGCCAAAGCAGCTTTTCCGGCAGTTGTTGCGAGTATCCTGAATGATGACGATCGTTTCGAAGCCGGAGTATTTGCGATCAATGTTGGTGCGCAATTGAAGGATTTGAAATTGCAGGAGCAGGGCGTTGACCTTTTGCTGGCATCAGCGACGACGCCAGCTAATCTAAAGACGGAATACACGTTCCGCAAAGGTGCCTTTGCCTATGACGCGCGGGATTTTCCCGGTGCCGAGAAATTTATGACCGAGGCCTATAATATGGGGCATCGGAGTAACAATATCGAGTTTCTGATTTCCAATGCGCAATCGCAGCAAAATAAGAATACCGAAGCGATGACTTGGCTGCTCAAGGCGATCGATGCGGGAAAAGCATCGGGCAAGATTGAAAAAGCCTATCTTTTGAGGGCTGCCAACATTGCTTCGAAAGCCAAAGATTACAAGACCGCCGCCAGTTGGTACAAGGAATTGCTCCAGACTGAGCGCACAGCCGATTATTGGCACGATGCGTTGGCCTTTTTCGATCGCTCGCTCACGCTCAATCCGGAAGAATCGCTGGACCTGATGCGGTTGATGCGCGCGACCGATGGCCTGCGCTTCCAGCAGGAATATGCGCAGTATCTCGACAGCCTAAGCTATATCGGAGTTCGCTATCCAGCCGAGGCAGTTTCGGTGCTGGATGAAGGTTTTGCAAAAGGCGTTATTTCACGCAGCAATGTGACTTTCGGAGAAAGGTATAACGAGGCAAAGTCCCGGCTTGCCGAGGATACGCGGACCCTTCCGGGGGCTTTGGCACCCGCCAAGGTACCGAGTGCAAAAGGCATATTGACGTCATTGACGGGCGACTCCTTCTTTTCGCACAAGGATTACACGACCGCCAAGGAACTGTATGAAGGCGCGCTCAGCAAAGGACCCGTGCTCGACAAGGATGGCAAGGACCAAACCGATCGCACACGCTTCAGACTGGCGATGTCCAAAGCGATGCTGGCGGATTATGCCGGAGCAAAAGCCGATTTTGCAATGATTACAGGTGCTAACCGTAAGGCTATTGCTGAATATTGGGTGATGTACATCGATCAACGTGCCAATCCTGCACCCGCACCCGCTGCGGCCGCAGTTACCGGGTAGGTCAATACGGACTTGGCGTGGTTTTACTATGCAGCGACGCTAGCAGGTATGGGTACGCCAGGTTCGTCTTTCGCCGTCCTGATGGTCAGCGACGTCTTGACGCTACTGACATTGGGTGCAGATGTGAGCTGCGAAGTCAGAAATTCTTGAAACGACTGAAGATCGCGCGCTACGATCTTCAAAATAAAGTCTATTTCACCGTTCAACATGTGACATTCCCTAACGTCGGGAAGGGCATGGACGTGCTGCTCGAAGGCTCGTAAGTCGGCCTCGGCCTGACTTTTCAGGCTTACCATGGCGAAAACCGTGATAGTGTAACCCAGAGCCGCACCATTTACATTGGCGTGGTATGATCTGATTGTACCCGATTGCTCAAGCGCGCGCATCCGCCGCAGGCATGGCGGCGCAGTCAAACCCACTTTCGTCGCAAGCTCAACATTCGTTATCCGACCATCGGCCTGCAATTCTGCCAAAAGTTTCAAATCTATCGCATCTAAGTTCATATTGGCCATCTGCTTGACATATCCATTTCGATTTGTTGGCTCAGTTATAATAATATTATATTCGATTGCAATTGTCCCATAGTGTTACGCGACTATTTTGGCGCTTTCGTTCGCCCCGTGTTCGGGTTATCGCCTGTTGAAAGGTCGATCTGTTGCGGTGGGGAATTGTGTGATTTGCGTTTTGATGATCGTCTGGAAACGGCCTTACGCCAAGTAGACGTCAATGACGTCAGTATCGTTGCAAAATGGCAGCAATTGGTCGATCTGCTTGCACAGAGCCCGAGCGAGTTTGACTTGGACAATATCGCTGTCGGGCTTGCGCATGCGAAGCATCTATTGCCGCAAATTCCGATAGACCGTCGTATTGCCTGCGTAACTGCGCTGGCTGGCCGCATCCGCTCCGCTCCGCTTGTTCAACTGCTCGCCGGGGACGTTCCCCAAGTTGCTGCAGCCGCAATCGCTGGCGCTTCGTTAACTGATGCGCAGTGGGCCGATATCGTACCGCATTTGCCGACACGTGCCCGAGGATTCTTGCGCAATCGGACCGATATCGGGATGGAGACGAGACGGGCGTTGGTTGCCTGGTCATCGGCGGACTTTGTGCTGCCAAACGATCATGTCACCGAAGTTGCGCCAATTACCGTACAAAATACGCAAATCCGCGACATCGTAGAACGTATCGAGCGATTGCGTCGCGACCGTGAAGCGAGCGACGCGCCGTTTCTGCCGTTAGAAGGTGTCGAATTTTCCGAGTTTCAGCACCCGATCACAGAAATCCGGTTTGAAACCGATGATAACGGAACGGTGTCATGGGTCGAAGGCGCGCCTCGCGGAGCAATCGTCGGCGTCGATATCGCGGAGCCAGCGTTCGATTCAGGGCCAGGGCCCGATGCCTACGGAGCCGCCGCATTCAGGCAGCGTATGCCGCTTGAAAATGCACGGATGCGCCTGTGCGGTGCAGACATTATCGAAGGGGACTGGCGGATCAACGCCACGCCGTTTTTCGATTCTATTAGCGGACGCTTCAACGGCTATCGCGGGATATTCCGTCGCCCGACGTTGGCCGAAAGCGCGCTGATCCAGACTGAGAATGTTGCCCATGGTGAACAATTGCAGCAACTGGTGCATGAACTTAGAACGCCATTGGGTGCGATCATCGGCTTTTCGGAAATTATCGAGCAGCAGCTATTTGGGCCGGTGACGCAAGATTACCGATCCTTGGCTCGCTGCATTTTGAACGACGCCGAACGGTTGCTTGCTGGTTTTGATGATCTAGCGATGGCTGCAAAAATCGAAGCTGGGCATTTTTCACCGGTGCCCGGGGTTACCGACTGCGACTGGTTGGCGATGCGGCTGGCTGATCGCCTGCATGGATTGAGCGAGCTTCTGAAGGTTACACTCAATCTTGTTCAGGCGCCCCCGGTACGGCCATTTGCAATAGAAAATGAACTGGCCGAGCGGATATTTTCCAGATTGCTGTCCGCAGTCATCATCGGATGTGAAGCAGGGGAGGAGCTTGATGGCAGGTTCCGAACGGAATTGGGATCAATGGCCAAAAACCGCTTCATCCTGACTCTACCGGTAAAATTGCGATCCAAGGGCGAAGAAGAATTGTTCGGGTCGGGTCCAGGTGCACAAGACAATGTGGAAGACGCGCCTCTGCTAGGCCTTGGCTTCTCGCTCAGGTTGGTTCGCAGCCTCGCCCGCAATGTTGGCGGCGATTTACGTTTTTACAACGAAGCATTGATATTGTCGCTTCCAGCCACCCAATACGGGCATTCGAATATGCGGGGTGAAGAAAGGGAATGAGTGATCGCAATGGGGGAGGTCGAATGTTGAAACGATCTTCTGTCGCCTCCGCCCCGAACTTTCATGCAACGCCGGACCTCTCGGCGCTCGGCAGCCCTCGTTTTGTTGTAACCGTCGATACCGAAGAAGAGTTCGACTGGTCAGCACCCTTTTCCCGCAGCAAGCATGGAACAACCCATATTAGCGCGATGCCAAGGTTTCAGGCATTATGCGACGAATTTGGGGTTCAGCCCTGCTATCTGGTCGACTATCCGATCACGCAAGATACGGCAGCCGTCGAGTTACTGGCCGGTTATGCCGCCAATAATCGCGCAGAGATCGGCGTCCAACTCCATCCTTGGGTTAACCCGCCATTTGAAGAATCAGTAACCGTGGGCAACAGCTTTGCATGCAACCTGCCGGCCGAGCTGGAGCGCGAAAAATTGACTGTGCTCCACGACAATATCGTATCGCATATGGGCGTCTGGCCGGATGTTTATCGTGCCGGCCGATATGGTGCAGGACCAAATACATCCGCCATCTTGTCCGATCTGGGCATTGCGATAGATAGTTCGGTCAGGGCGCGTTTCGATTATTCCGGGCAGGGTGGACCCAATTATGCTGCACATCCGGTAAATCCATACTGGCTCATTAAAGATCGGGTACTGGAACTGCCGCTGACGACTGTGTTTGGAGGCAGGTTGCGCAGTGTCGGCAATATCGTTTTTGGACGAATATTCGGCTCGGACGGAGCGCGGTCGATGCTGGCGCGCACCGCAATGCTGGAACGCATCGCGCTCACGCCCGAAGGAATCCCCGTCGATAAGGCAATAGAAGGTATCGACCTCGCACTGAAGGAGGGTGTAAAAATCATAAATCTGTCGTTCCATTCTCCTTCCTTGGCCGTCGGCCACACGCCCTATGTCAGGAGCACCGAGCAGCTGGAGGATTTTTATCTGTGGTGGGGCAGGGTATTTCGGCACCTCGCAGAAAAGGGTGTTCGCCCGACCACGATGGCGGAAGTGAAGCGAGCGAGCCGCTATCGCATCGGTGCTGTGGATAATATTGATTTGCCGCTTGCCAGCATTGCTATTGCTCCGCTATCGGCGCGCAACGATCGGAAGTCCGGTCAGGGCCTGTAGCTCAGTTGGTTAGAGCTGGCCGCTCATAACGGCTAGGTCGGGGGTTCGAGTCCCTCCGGGCCCACCATTTTTCCGATTTAATTGAAAACCACGCTTTTCCTTTTGCGTTTCTCATCACAGCCCTTTAGGGGAGCGCCTGACTCGGGGAGTGGCGCAGCCTGGTAGCGCATCTGTTTTGGGAACAGAGGGTCGCAGGTTCGAATCCTGTCTCCCCGACCAACATTCTTTAGATGGAATGTTCAAGTAGCGCCTGCGATATCGCGGCGCTTAACTGATTTGATAATATCCACGATACCAGTCGGTGAAACGGCGTAATCCTTCGGCCAGATCGACCTGCGGTTGATATCCCGTCAGCGCATTTAGCCTGGAAATATCTGCATAGGTTGCGGTAACGTCGCCGGGCTGCATCGGACGCATGATCTTTTGCGCCTTGTGGCCGATTGCATTTTCCAGCGTTTCGATCATTTCCATCAGCCCAACCGGATGATTGTTGCCGATATTGAGCAAGCGGTGCTCCCCCTTTGCTGGTGGCGAATATAGCGCGCCTATCACTCCGTCGACGATGTCATCGATATAGGTGAAGTCGCGGGCCATCTTACCATCGCCAAATACCTCGATAGCTTCGCCGCTCAGGATTTTTTGGGTGAACGAGAAATAGGCCATGTCGGGCCGTCCCCACGGGCCATAAACCGTAAAGAAACGCAAACCGGTTTGAGGAAATCCATATAGGCTGGCGTAGGACTGGCTCATCAACTCACATGCGCGTTTTGTTGCCGCATACAGCGATACTGGATCGACAGCTGGATCGTCTTCGGTGAATCCTGCGTCGCCGATCGGTCTATCGCCATAGACCGAACTCGATGACGCATATACCAGATGCTCAAAACCCTCGGCGTGGCGACAGGCTTCCATCACCGACAAATGTCCGGCCAGATTGGAACGCTCATAAGCAAACGGATTATCCAGGCTGTAGCGGACACCGGCCTGTGCCGCGAGGTGCACCACTTTGGTTGCCTTGTGGTCACGAACCAGAGAGGCAATCTTGTCGGCGTCGGCAATATCGAGGCGCTCCAAATTGAAGCCTTTAACATCGGCGAAGGTCGCCAGCCGAGCCTCTTTCAGCATCGGGTCATAATAATCATTGACGATATCGACCCCGACCACCGCTTCGCCGCGGTCGAGCAAGCGATGCGCAACCGCATGACCGATAAAGCCCGCTGCCCCGGTTACGATAATCGGGGCTGCCATGCTCAGCGGCCTACGCCGTGATAGGTAAAGCCAGCAGCCTCGATCATTGCTGGCGGGTATACATTGCGCAGGTCGACAAATATCGGTTCGGATAACAGGTCTTTGATCTTCGCCAGATCAAGCGCGCGGAAGGCATCCCATTCGGTGACGATAACGACGGCATCCGAGCCTTCGATCGCCTGATAAGGTCCGTCGCAATAGGTGACGTTGTCCAGCACCTTCTTGGCTTGTTCGGTCCCCTCCGGATCGAATGCGCGAATATTGGCCCCGGCATCCTGTAGCGTCTGGATGACCGCAATCGCCGGACTATCGCGCATATCGTCCGTATTGGGTTTGAAGGTAAGCCCGAGAATCGCGATAGTTTTGCCGCGGACATCACCTCCGACGGCCGCAATCACTTTACGCCCCATCGCGCGCTTGCGGTTATCGTTGACTGCGACCACAGCCTCCACGATGCGCTGCGGCGCTTCATAATCCTGCGCCGTTTTCAGTAGCGCGAGCGTGTCCTTTGGAAAGCATGACCCGCCATAACCCGGCCCCGCGTGCAGGAATTTGCTGCCAATACGACCGTCGAGCCCTATCCCCCGTGCAACTTCCTGGACATCCGCGCCGACTTTTTCGCACAGATCCGCAATCTCGTTGATGAACGTAATTTTGGTCGCAAGGAACGCATTGCCCGCATATTTGGTCAACTCGGCACCCCGGCGACTCATTTCCACAATCGGCGATTTGTTGAGATATAAAGGCCGGTAAACCTGACGCATCACCTCCAAGGCGCGCGAGTCATCGCTGCCGATCACAATCCGGTCGGGGCGTTTGAAATCATCGATTGCTGCACCCTCGCGCAAAAATTCGGGGTTTGAGACAACCGCAAAATCGGCGTCGGGGTTGGCTTCGCGAATAATTCGCTCCACTTCATCGCCGGTTCCAACAGGAACGGTCGACTTGTCGACGATCACGGTAAACCCGCCGATAGCACCTGCAATTTCTTCGGCAGCCGCGTAAACGTAGCTCAAATCGGCATGGCCATCGCCGCGTCGCGAGGGTGTGCCCACGGCTATAAAGATCGCTTCTGCGCCCTTAACGCCTTCGCGAAGATCTGTCGTAAAGCGCAGACGCCCCGATTTGACGTTAGTCGCAACCAGCTGATCCAGCCCGGGTTCGAAAATCGGGATGCGTCCGTTCAAAAGTGCGTCGATTTTGCTTTCGTCTTTATCGACGCACACAACATCATGGCCGAAATCGGCGAAACAGGCTCCCGATACCAAACCGACATATCCGGACCCAATCATCGCAATACGCATAGGTTAAATTCTCATTTTCAATGTTGTTTTGAATCGACGATCGATAACTTAGCGTCGGCACAGTTAAGCTTTTGAGCGGTTTGGTTCAAACTGCGATAAATCTCAATAAAAATTCAAATCAGGATGCAGGATAAAATCCGCATATCACTTTTCGGCTGCGGCATTCGCATCGATTTCCGCCTTCGCGTCGGCTTCGATCAGCTTTACCGCCTCGTCGGCGGCCTGTTCGATTGACAACTGCTGTTCCTTTATCTCGTCAACCGCAGCATCCTTCTCGATGGAAGCCGCTGCTGTTTCGGCATCCTTCGGCGTCGGTTCGTCAACGCAACCGCAAACCGCCAGACTAGCAAGCGCGACCCACCCGATCTTCATGGCTTGGCTTCCGGCTTTAGTTCGCCCTCATAACTGGCAAGCAACTGCAATGTGGCTGCCCACGCCGCCACATTCTGTCGAAGTTCAGTCTTGTCGATCTTGTCGAGCGTGTCGTCAGGAGTGTGGTGCAGGTCGAAATACTTCGTCCCGTCCTGCTGCAGGTCGATCACGCCCAGCTTCTGCGCGGCGATAATCGCGCCGACATCTGCACCGCCGCCTGCGACTTGCTGGCGTGGAACAACACCCAAGGAAGCCAGCGCACCGGTGATTTCGTCCCGCAACGGCTTGGCGCTCGTGGGCAAGTTGAAGTCAACCGCCCAAACCCTGCCAGCGCCAAAATCGGATTCCATTGCGAGCGCGTGATCCTCATTGGCATGTTTCGCGCCATAATCCTTGCCACCCCAAATACCGACTTCTTCGGCTCCGGCCCAAAGCAGCCTGATCGTCCGCTTCGGCTTTGATACCTTCAGCGCCGCCGCAGTTATGATCGCGCATCCCGCCGCGTCGTCGATCGCGCCCGTGCCCAAATCCCAGCTATCGAGGTGACAGGCGATGACAATCATGCCGAGCTTTGGATTGCTGCCCTTGATGTCGGCAATGACGTTCCCCGACGTCTGCATCCCGATATTTTGCGGCGTCAACGTCAGCTTCATTTTAACCGGCTTGCCACGCGTGATCATCCGTTCGAGATTCTCGGCATCGGGTATCGACAACGCACCGGCGGGAATTGGCGTAACGCCGGCTTCGAAATTGGTGTTCCCGGTGTGCGGGTTGCGGTGATAGTCGGTTCCCGCCGACCGGATGATGATGGCGGCCGCGCCTTTTTTGGCGGCGATATTCGGCCCGACGAAGCGCGCTCCGCCAAAGGCACCGTAGCTTGAGCCATCCTGCGTCGCCTTCATGGCATGGCTAACAAACGCTATTCTGCCCTTCAAGCTGCCGTCGGGGGTGCTGCGTAGTGCCTCAAGCGTCGGGAAATAAGCGATCTCTGCTTCAAGTCCGGAATCGCCGGTGCTGCCGCTGTTGCCGAGTGCGGTGACATGCAGCTTCTGCGTGAAGGGAGCGGTAACCTCAGCGGTCTCCGCACCGCGCACCCATGTCGGCATCTGATATTCTTCGATACGCGCATTTGCGATGCCTAACGATTTGAGCTTGGCCACCGCCCAGATACGCGCCCGCGCTTCGGCCTCGGTTCCCGCCTGACGTGGCCCGATCTCCGTAGTTAGTCCTTCGACGATGTCCCACGCGATCTCGTCCTTCAGCGACGATTCCGTCACTCGGTCGACTGGCGCTGGCGCGGCCGCGACGGTGGCGATGGGGAAAGATAGCAGCGAAGTCGCTAGTGCGATTGGCAAGATTGTCTTTTTCATGGGCGCTGGCTTATAGCGCCTTGTGGCTTTTGCCAATCCCGCCTTGCGACAAGCAGGCGAGATAGCTAGGGAAGCGCCAAATCACCGACATTTAGACAAGAGAGTTTTTCCATGGCCGCGCAATATAGCTACGTGATGAAGGGGATGACCAAGACTTTCCCCGGTGCCAACAAACCGGTGCTCAGCAACATCAACCTGCAATTTTACCCTGATGCCAAGATCGGCATCGTCGGCCCCAATGGCACGGGTAAATCTACGCTGATGAAGATCATGGCGGGGATGGATACGGAATTCACAGGTGAGGCGTGGCCGGGCGAGTACATTACCGTCGGCTATCTGGCGCAGGAACCTGAGCTCGACCCGACCAAAACCGTTCGCGAAAATGTGATGGATGGTGTGCGTCCGGTTGCCGATCTGGTGGACCGTTTCAATGAGATTTCGATGCTGATGGGCGATCCACCCGAAGACGCCGATTTCGATGCCTTGATGGAAGAAATGGGCACGCTGCAGGAAAAGATCGACGCGGTTGATGGCTGGTCGCTCGATAACCAGCTTGAGCTGGCGATGGATGCGCTGCGTTGCCCACCTGCGGACGCCAGCGTGGTCAACCTGTCGGGCGGTGAGAAGCGCCGGATCGCGCTTACGCGGCTGTTGCTTGAAAAGCCCGATATCCTGTTGCTCGATGAGCCGACCAACCATCTGGACGCGGAAAGTGTTGCATGGCTGGAAAAGCATCTGGTGGATTACAAAGGCAACGTCATCCTCGTTACCCATGATCGTTACTTCCTCGACAATGTGGTGAGCTGGATACTCGAACTCGATCGCGGTCGCTATTTTGTCTACGAAGGCAATTATTCGACCTATCTGGAAAAGAAGGGCAAGCGCCTCGAACAGGAAGCACGCGAAGATTCGGGTCGCCAGAAAGCGATCAAGGACGAGCTGGAGTGGATCAGACAGAGTCCCAAGGCACGTCAAACCAAATCGAAAGCGCGGATCAAGTCGTTCGATCAATTGGTCGAAGCGCAGGAAAACCGGGTGCCGGGCAAAGCGCAGATCGTCATCCAGACACCTGAACGGCTTGGTAGCAAGGTGATCGAGGTTCATAATGTCTCTAAAGCTTATGGCGATAAGCTACTGTTTGAAAATCTATCTTTCTCAGTCCCTCCGGGTGGCATCGTCGGCGTTATTGGCCCGAACGGAGCAGGCAAATCGACATTGTTCAAACTGATTACCGGTCAGGAAACCGCCGACAGCGGTGAAGTCGACATTGGCGATACCGTCAAGCTTGGCTTTGTCGACCAGAGCCGCGATGACCTTGATCCGAACAAAAATGTCTGGGAAGAAATTTCGGGCGGCGCCGATTTCATGAAACTCGGCAAGCACGAGACGCCGACACGCGCTTATGTCGGCGCATTCAACTTTAAAGGCGTCGATCAGCAGAAAAAGGTCGGGCTGCTGTCAGGCGGTGAGCGCAACCGCGTGCATATGGCCAAGATGCTCAAAGAGGGCGGCAATGTGTTGCTGCTTGATGAGCCGACCAACGATCTCGATGTCGAAACGCTGTCCGCGCTTGAAGAGGCGCTCGAAAGCTTCGCCGGTTGCGCCGTGGTTATCAGCCATGACCGCTTCTTCCTTGATCGTTTGGCAACGCATATCCTTGCCTTTGAGGGCGACAGCCATGTGGAATGGTTCGAAGGCAACTTCGAATCCTATGAGGAAGACAAGATAAGGCGTTTGGGCGATGAAGCCACCCGTCCGCACCGTGCAACTTATAAGAAGATGACGCGTTAATCCGGTGTTGTGAAACGAACGCTGCTCATCATCAACGCGTATAGCGGCAACGCCAAGGCGGTTGATGCGGCGGAAGTGGTCGCGGCGCTGCATGTCTGCGGACTAAATGTTGCCGAACGCATCAGCATTCCCGATGGCGATCTGCCCGATCCAGCCTGGCTGGACGACCGCCAAATCGGAGTAGTCGCCATTATCTCGGGCGATGGCACGATCAGCAGCCTGAGCCAACAATTATGTGGCTGGTCCGGCGAAATACTTGCCCTGCCCGGTGGCACCATGAACCTGCTGTCTCGGCGGCTGCACGGCGAATTGACGCTGCCGCAATTGATTGCGCAGATCGGCTCGGCCCAGTTTGAATCCAGCTCCATTCCGATTGTTTGTGTTGGCAACCGGGAGGTCTTCACCGGGCTGACCGTCGGTCCATCGACGCGCTGGGGGCAGGTGCGCGAGGGCATGCGACAGGGCGACGTTGCCGGTCTTGTACAGGCGGTGCCCGAAGCGTGGTCGGAAACATTGTCGGATGACGGTGTCTGGATTGAGGGCCAACCGCGCGAAGCCTATGCGGGGGTATTTGTCGAGCCTTACGAATCCGGATTACTGTCCGTGATCGGCTTTCGAGCGAACAATATCGGCGACATGGTCGGGCACGGCGTCGCATGGCTCCGCCGCGATTTCCGCGATGGTCCCAAAGACGATTTCGGAGCAATGCCGGAAGTAGCGATCATCGGAGATAACGCCGAAACCGGTATACTGATCGATGGCGAATATGAAGATGGCCGATTGCCGCTCACCTGCACGGCGGGTATGTCGTCAATGAAATTTCTGCGGATGAAATGATGCTGCGTCTTTTATTGGCCCTTTTTGCCACAATATCGTGCGTTGCAGCGGTCAACGCGAAGCCGTTGACGACGAACGAGCCAATTGTTCTAAGTCACCAATTACCCAAATGGGCGCAGGGCTGGTCTTTGGTCTCGAATGAACGCCGCGCGACAATTGCAGATGACGATATCCAGCGACACGCCGGTGATGCAGCCTTTTGGGACGGCATTGTCATTACTGAGCGGGAATTTTTCGAAGCAGGATTCGATTGGCATCTACTGAACTTCTCCAGCATCAAGAATCCTCACAGTGTCATTTGGGTTGTGCCGCATGACGATGAAAACGGCGCCTTCGAGGCGATGATTGCCGCAATCAAACGGCATGGCGGAAGGGGAATCGTTGTCAATAGCGGGGCAGGTAGCTTGCGCAGACAGGCGGGCAAGGGGCAATGTGGCGGTCGGCCTGCTGTCGTCACATTTTGTGATCCCAATCGTAATTTTTCCGCCGCGACACCGCTCTTCACATCGGCAGTTCTGGATCACCGGACCGAAGATTGGCAACCGATCATCGCGCTTCACACCAATGGAGCGGGTGCTTCGGGTAATTTCAGCTTGCTCGATACTGCTAAGTCCGGTCGAGGCAAACTGGTCATGAAGGCCGGAGCATATCAGGCAAAGAGTCCCAAACCGCAAATGGCCAACTACGACACGCTGGGGCTAATTGCCTATGCCGCGCGCGACGGGCGACCGGGCGACAAGGCAGTAAATTGCCGAAAAAAGCTGAATGAGGCAGGCATCCATTTCTGGCATGAGCGCATCGATAGGAGCGATGGCTCGCTATCCAACTATCTGGCGCTCAACGAGCCGGATATCGACTATTTCAACGCTGAGAGCCGAGAGGAAACCGATCTTGCAGTCGCGGCCGCCCGCCATAAAATCATGATCGACGCCTACCTAGCTGGTTGCGCGGGCATTCGAAAGTAGCGCGTGCGCTACATCAACGACGCATCGAAAATAAGGCCAACGGTCAGTCCCGAGCGGTCGGTCGCAGCGATTGCCGTCAGGTCGACATAGCATTCATGACCGCAGTCATTCCCTGATGTCGATAGCAAGGCTGTAACCTGATAGCGGTCGTTGGCGCGGCGGCATCCCTGTTGTGCTGCGGCCTTGGCAAGCTTTTGTTCGAACACTGCCAGCTTGGCATTTTCCAACCCCTTTGTCGCCGTAACTGCGGCATTTGCTTTGGCTGGTGTATCGCAACGATAGAATATGAAATTCGACGCCCCATCGAAGCTTGCATCGAGCCAGCCATTAACCGCTCGCTCTGACAGCCATTCGGCCAAGGGCGTTCGTGGATAGCCGTTATTGGCATCTTCATGGACGATGCCAATAACCGCGTTGCCCGCCGCATCGGTTCCGGAATAACGGATGTAGCGGCCATCGTCGCCCGCCAGATCCAGCTTTTTTCGCTGCTGCACCGACTTGATTGTGACCACCCCTTTACGCGCGGGGCCGTTTTGAGCGCAGCCGGTTGCATTCAATCCCGCGAAGAACAAGGGGATGTCGAGCATGTGATTATTGGGAGCAGGCTTCACCGAATGATATTGGTCAAGCATGGTTTTGGCAGATTGCTGGTCGGGACATATCACCGTGGAAAATTCGTCGGGGATATCGATATGGTCGGGAAGCGGTTCCGGTGTCGCACCCGCAGCCAGCATCGCAGCCATCAAAACGCCCGTACCCATCACCAGTCCCCTCACTCGATAATTTGAAAACTATCCTGCTCTTCGTCCAATATGTGCAGCGCGCCGTCCGATATGGCAAAGAAAGCGCCGTGCAGAGCGAGTGTTCCCGATGCTTCCTTCTGGCGGATGCACGGGAATGTCCGTAAATTGGCAAGGCTGACCTTCACGGCTTCCATCTCCATTGCGCGTTCGGCCGCTTCGCCGTGCGTGCCATGTTTGGCAGCAACTTTGGCCTGCGCCTCGTCGAGCAGGCTGATCCAGTTCGCGACAAAGCCGCCTTCACCCGGTTCCATGCCCACCATAGCCTTGGTAAGTGCTGCATTACAGCCGCCGCACAGGCCGTGGCCGACGACGACTATTTCCTCTACGTTGAGAAACTGCACGGCGAATTCCAATGCAGCCGAAACGCCGTGTAGGCCAGGCGTGGTCTCGAACGGCGGTACCAATGCAGCCACGTTGCGCACCACGAATACTTCGCCGGGGCGGGTATCGAATATCTGCGTAGGGTCAACGCGGCTGTCGGAACAGGCGATTACCATCACCCTCGGGCTTTGCCCTTCGCCCAGCACCGTCCAGCGTTCGCGCTCGTCGGTCCACTCATTCGCGCGGAACCGGGCATACCCATCAAGCATGTCGGAAAACAATGTCATGATCGCGCTTCTAGCGGCAAAATTCGGGGTGGCAAGATTGCTGAGTTGCGCCTATTTGGGCGGCATGAATGCACCCATCATCCCGCCCGAACGCACTCCTCGTGAACGAAAGCCCGACTGGATTCGTGTAAAAGCGCCGGGTGGTCCCGGTTTCAACGAAACCCGTCGCCTGATGCGCGACCTGAACCTCAATACCGTTTGCGAAGAGGCAGCGTGTCCCAATATCGGCGAATGCTGGACCAAGAAGCACGCGACGGTGATGATATTGGGCGATGTCTGTACGCGGGCGTGTGCATTCTGCAATGTGAAGACCGGCATGCCCAAGGCGGTCGACCCGCTTGAGCCAGAGCATGTCGCGATTGCCGCCGCCAAAATGGGTCTGGAGCATATCGTCATTACCTCGGTCGACCGCGATGATCTGCCCGATGGCGGTGCCAGCCAATTTGTGAAGGTTATCGAAGCGCTGCGCCGCAATACGCCGAACACGACTATTGAAATTCTAACCCCCGATTTCCGCAACAAGGCCAATGCGGCGGTTGAGGCGATCGTGACGGCGCGGCCTGACGTATATAACCACAACCTTGAAACCGTTCCGCGCCTCTACCCAACGATCCGTCCCGGCGCCCGTTATTATGCGTCGCTGCGCTTGCTCGAAACCGTGAAGCGCCATGATCCGTCGATCTTTACCAAATCAGGCGTCATGCTCGGTCTAGGCGAAGAGCGGATGGAGGTGCATCAGGTGATGGACGACATGCGCAGCGCCGACATCGACTTCCTGACGATGGGCCAATATCTGCAACCGACGCCGAAGCATACCAAAGTGATGGATTTCGTCACGCCGCAAGCCTTCGACGCCTATGCCGCGATCGCCCGTGCCAAAGGTTTTCTGCTAGTCGCATCGAGCCCACTTACGCGATCAAGCTACCACGCGGGCGACGATTTCACCAAAATGCGACACGCCCGCGCAGCACAGCTTGCCAAGGCGGGGTAATGCCGCATCATCATGAGCGCCGGAGCTTACCGCATAGTGCCGCGCAGATGTACGATCTTGTGGTGGACGTGAAGCGCTATTCCGAATTTTTGCCGTGGGTGAACGCGATTCGCGTTCGCAAGGACAATGAAACCGAGATGCTGGCCGACATGATTGTGGGTTTCAAATCGCTGCGTGAGACATTTTCTTCGCGCGTGTTGAAGGTTCCCAAATCATCGATTGTCGTCGATTATCTCGATGGTCCGATGAAGCATTTGCACAATCAATGGCGGTTCGAAGATGTGCCCCGCGGCGGATCTATCGTGGATTTCACCGTCGATTTCTCGTTCCGCAATCGCGTGTTCGAGGCGCTGGCGGGGCAGTTTTTCGATTCGGCGCTGCGCAAAATGACTTCAGCATTTGTCGAACGTGCCGATGAACTTTATGGCAGCAGCAGCTCCAGCGCGTGAAGCGCGGCAATGGTGCGGATTTCCGCGCGGCTTTTGTCCGGTCCGAAATCTTTGCGGTCGGCGATCATGTCCTCGGGGTCTTTGCCCCTTTCGGCAACGGCGAAAACGACGGTTCCAACGGGCTTTTTCTCGGTACCGCCACCGGGGCCAGCAACACCGCTAATTGCCACGGCTATGTCGGCTCCGCTTTTCTTCAAAGCGCCCTGCGCCATCGCCCACGCAACCGCGACTGACACCGCGCCGAACGTGTCGAGTATGTCCTCGTTCACGCCGAGCATCTTGATTTTCGCTTCGTTGGAATAAGTGACAAAGCCGCTGCCCAAAACCGCGCTGCTGCCGGGTATTTCGGTCAGCGCTGCGGCAACAAGCCCGCCTGTGCAGCTTTCGGCTAGCGCAATCGTGCGCCCGGCGGCGGTGTTTTCGACAACAACGCGTTCGGCCAATTCGGCAATTTCCGCCGGGAGAATGGATATCATATTCGCAACTTTTCGAATGTGGCCATGGCTTGCGCCGCTATACCCTCACCGCGACCGGTAAAGCCAAGCATTTCGGTGGTCGTGGCCTTTACCGACACGCGGGCAACGTCTACCGCCATAATCTCGGCCAAGCGTGCCCTCATCGCCGCTTTGTGCGGCCCGATTTTGGGCGCTTCACAGATGATGGTCACATCGGCATTGGCGAGACGGTAGTCCATATCCGCCGCCAGCTTCATGGCATGCGCCAAAAAGCGGTCGGACGATGCACCGCGCCACTGCGCATCGGACGGCGGGAAATGGTCGCCGATATCGCCAAGCGCCAGTGCTCCCAATATCGCATCGGTCAGTGCATGGATGGCGACATCGGCGTCGCTATGGCCCGACAGGCCTTTATCATGTGGAACCCGGACGCCGCACAGCCACAACTCTTCGCGTTCGACTAGGCGGTGGACATCGAAACCCGATCCACTACGCATTTGTGGCATGTCGTCATTCCCCGCAAAATCGCTGGCAAAAGTATATTTGGCGAGCCGCTCGTCACCCGGCACAATGCGCACTTCCTGACCGCTCGCCATAACCATCCGGGCATCGTCGCTCGGTTCCTCGCCGACCCAATTCAGATGCGCGGCATGGATGATATCGAAATCGAACGCCTGCGGGGTTTGGATTCGCCACAGGTCGTCGCGCTCGACTGTGTCCGACAGCGCCCGATCACCGCGCGCAAGGCTGTCGACGACGGGGAGGGCAGGGACTGCCCCAGACGCTTCATCCAGCGCCGCAAGCAAATCGTCGATAACCGTTGCGACAAGAAAAGGCCGTGCTGCATCGTGAATGAGCACACGCCCGGCACCGCCATCGGCAGCAATGGCGGCAAGGCCGTTGCGGACACTCTCGCGTCTTGTCGCACCGCCAACAATAAAATGAGGCGAGGGGAGACCGGTGAGACTATCCATCGCCATCCCTTCCTGACCTTCACCAATTGCAACGTACACATCGGTAATGTCTGGATGAGCCGACAACGCCGCATAACTATGCCGCAACATCGGCTGTCCGCGCAGTTGCCGAAACTGCTTCGGTAACTCGCCGCCCACACGGCGGCCCGAGCCAGCGGCAACGATCAATGCGACGGTACGTTCTGAAGAACTCATCGCCGCGCCTTAGCCAGTGCGCTCTTGCCCGCCAAGCCGAAAGCGAGTAACGGGCTGCCTAAATTTTAGGCAATTAGATGTAATGTTAGTTAAACCCATCCAGATCGGCCCGATCGAGATCACGTGCCCGGTGATATTGGCGCCGATGACCGGCGTGACCGATATGCCGTTCCGCCGGATTGTGCGCCGTTTTGGCTCGGGCCTGAACGTTACCGAAATGATCGCCAGCCAGGCGATGATCCGCGAAACCCGCCAAAGCTTGCAGAAATGCGCGTGGGACGCAATCGAAGAGCCGGTATCGATGCAGCTCGCCGGTTGCACGCCTTATGAAATGGGCGAGGCGGCAAAACTCAACGAAGAACGCGGCGCGGCGATTATCGACATCAATATGGGCTGTCCGGTCAAGAAGGTCGTAAACGGCGATGCAGGGTCGGCGTTGATGCGCGACCTTCCGCTTGCTGCCAGCCTGATTGAAACCACGGTCAAGGCCGTTTCGGTACCGGTGACCGTCAAGATGCGTATGGGATGGGACTTGGGCAGCCTCAACGCACCCGAACTCGCGCACATAGCCGAGGATTTGGGCGCCAAAATGATTACCGTCCACGGCCGCACGCGCAACCAGATGTACAAAGGTTCCGCCGACTGGGCTTTCGTGCGGCGGGTAAAAGATGCGGTTTCGATCCCGGTGATCGTCAACGGCGACATTTGCACGATCGAAGACGCAGTGACTGCGCTGGAGCAAAGCGGCGCCGACGGTGTAATGGTCGGACGCGGTGCCTATGGAAAGCCCTGGCTGCTCGGCCAGATGATGCACTGGTTCAGCACCGGTGCCACCATTGCCGACCCCTCACTCGACGCCCAATATCACCTGATTGTCGAACATTACCGGGCGATGCTCGAACTTTACGGGCCCGAAGTCGGGGTCAACGTCGCGCGCAAGCATATTGGCTGGTATACCAAAGGCCTCACCGGTTCCGCCGAGTTCCGCAATCATGTGAATCGCATTGATGACGCCGCGGTGGTACTCGATGAACTCGAACGCTTTTACGAACCACAGATGGAGCGGGTGGCGGCGTGACTGCGTTGCTGCAACGCCCGGATAGCAGCCAGTTACTGGCGAGCATACCGGTGCCGGTACTGTTAATTGGCCAAGACAATATCATCGCCTTCGCCAATGATGCGAGCGAAGCGTTCTTCAGCCGGAGCAAGCGCAAGCTGGAGGGCAGCAATATCGGCGATCTGCTCAATTTCACCAGCGACCGGATGAACGCAGTCCTGACCGCACGCGAGAACGATATTTCTGCGCAAGATATGGAGTTGGTTACCGCGCAAGGGTCGATAACAGTCGATATCAACATCTCGATTCTGCCATCCGATCCCGAATGGCGCTTGCTGTTCTTGTCCCCCCGCCATGGCGGCCGCGAACATATCAGCGAGCACAAAGACAGTGGCCAGCAGCAGGCAATGGGCGCCCCGGCAATATTGGGACATGAAATCAAAAATCCCTTGGCCGGCATAAAGGGTGCGGCGCAATTGCTCGCGCGGCGAGTGGATAGCAACGATCAAGCGTTGACCGAGCTGATCGTCAACGAGGTCGACCGTATCGCCCGCTTGCTTGATCAGATGCAGAAGCTCGGACGTTCGGAACCCGCCGAACTGGCACCGGCAAATGTCCATTTGCTGATCGAACGCGCAATCCGTTCGATCCGTGCGGCAAACCGTGCCATGCCCGAAATTGCGATCAATTATGACCCTTCGCTCCCCGAAGTGATGATCGATGCGGACGCGATGGTACAGATAATCATCAACCTGATGCAGAATGCCGTAGATGCGCTCAACGGACGAATGGACGGGATCATCGGCATTTCTACGCGCTTTGTAATGAGCGGTGCGTTGCGCGAAGCCGACATGGATCGCCGCTCGATCAAGCTGCCGGTGGAAATTGCCATTTCCGACAATGGTCCGGGTGTGCCACCCCATATCGAGGATGAGCTGTTCTCGCCATTCGTCACGACGAAACGCGACGGGCAGGGGCTGGGGCTGGCGATCGTTCGAAAGCTGGTTTCGCAAATGAACAGCCGGATTGTCTTCGAACGCGACGATGCGAAAGCACTTACGATGTTTCGCCTGTTCCTGCCGGTGGCAGCCAAAGGATCTGCATGATGGGCAATCCGAAAGTATTGATTGTCGAAGATGACAACAGCATCGGAGATGTCGTCAGCGCCGCATTGGCCGCCGAAAATATTGACACCCAAATTTGCGACACGGTGAGCGGGCGCGATGCCGCGCTAGCCACGGGCAAGTATGACCTGATGCTCACCGATGTTGTGTTGAAAGACAGCGACGGCATGGCGACCCTGAAAGAAGCGATGGCACGGACGCCCGATATGCCAGTCATTATTATGTCGGCACAGAACACGCTGGAAACCGCTGTTCGGGCAAGCGAGATCGAGGCGTTCGAGTATTTCCCGAAGCCATTCGACCTTAATGATCTGGTTCTTGCGGTAAAGCAGGGGATCGACAGAAGGCGCTCGACGCCGATGGAAGTCGGCGAAAGCCTGGCCGAGGCAAATCTGCCGATGATTGGCCGAAGTGCTGCGATGCAGGATGTTTACCGGATGGTTGCGCGGCTGCTGCGAAATGATCTGTCAGTACTGATCTCGGGCGAATCTGGAACTGGCAAAGAACTGGTCGCCGAGGCCATTCACAGTCTCGGTCACCGGAAAACCGGTCCTTTCGTGGCGGTCAATATGGCGGCCATTCCCGCTGAACTGATCGAGGCCGAACTGTTCGGCCATGAAAAGGGCTCTTTCACAGGAGCAATCGGCCAATCGATAGGCCGGTTCGAACAAGCGCAGGGAGGGACTCTGTTCTTAGACGAGATCGGCGACATGCCCAAGCACGCACAAACCCGCTTGCTGCGCGCCTTGCAAAGTGGCGTCATCAGCCGGATCGGGGGTAAGGCGAGCATCCGTCTCGATGTCCGCATATTGGCTGCGACCAACCAGAATCTCGAAGATCTGATTGCCAAGGGCAGGTTTCGCGAAGACCTGTTTTACCGGCTGAATGTTGTCCCGATCGATATGCCTCCCTTGCGTGATCGAACAGAGGATATCGGGCTGTTGGCTCAGCATTTCTTGCTGTTGGCGGCAAAAGAGGGGCTGCCTGCGCGTCAGATTGATGATGCTGCGATTGGGTTGTTGATGACCAATGCCTGGCGAGGCAACATTCGCGAACTCAAAAATCTGGTTTATCGGCTGGCGCTGATTTCGCGTGACGATGTGATAACAGAGGCGACCGTTGCACAATATATGGAATCCGCCCCGGAAACCGATACTCGGCTACAAAGCGCAAGCTTTGAAGCCGCCGTCGGCCAGTTTTTGCGTAACAATCGCTTGCGTGGGTCGTCGCGTGAAAAGCTGTACGCCCGGGCTCTGGCAGAATTCGAGATACCGCTGCTGCAGCATGTTATGCGACAGGCTAAGGGCAATCAGTTAAAGGCGGCATCGTTGCTGGGGATCAATCGAAACACATTGCGCAAGAAGCTGACCGACTATGCCATCGGCCCAAGCGGCAAGGGTTAAAGCGCCCTCTACGCCTGCTCGTCCGATCTCTCAATGCTAAATTCGTGCTTTTCAGGTCACGATTATCCTGCAATGGTGGCTTTATGGCAACAA
Source organism: Sphingomonadales bacterium (assembly GCA_031406495.1). Lineage (GTDB taxonomy): Bacteria > Pseudomonadota > Alphaproteobacteria > Sphingomonadales > Sphingomonadaceae > Sphingorhabdus_B. Next base: position 45,694 of record JANOHL010000049.1, read on the forward strand.
TTGCAATGGACGAAGAGGGACCGCCTGATTCGTGGCCGCGTCGGCTGCTATCCTCGTTCGCTCATGCTCTGGGCAATAGCCAGTCTATCAAATTTTTAGAAGTCGGTAGCGGCATCATGTTGGTTGTCGTGGCTATCTTAACGGCTTTGATCCTGACTGATCAAAGCCCGCAGTCGGAACCGCTTTCTCCGGCTGCGGCCGCCACGATGCTGGTTGCGAACCTGCTGCCTGCGACGTTTCTGCTGGTGTTATTCGGACGACGGGTCGCGTTAAAGCGCGCGGAGCAGGGTAGTATCGGCAGCGAGCAATTGCTCCACGTCCGGTTGGTTGCGATATTTTCCGCGATTACTGCTGTCCCCACCTTGTTGCTGGTGATCTTCGCATCCTTACTGTTCCAAAGTGGTGTGCAATTCTGGTTCTCCAACTCCGCCCGCGACATGCTTGAAAATGCGGGGGCGCTTGCGAAGGGATATTATGAGGAGAAAGTACGCGATGTGGGGGATGAAACGGTCACCATGGCATCCGATTTCCGCTACATTCTGAACCAGACAAAGCCAGATGATCCCGCGTTTCTGGATGCTTATTTTGAACAGGTTTTGAGGCGAAAGCTGAGCGAATCGGCCATTGTCTCTGTCGGTGAAGACGGCGTCCAGCGCACCGTTGCGGTGGTGTCACCCGATGACAATCGCAAGGAGCAGTGGATCAAGCCGACCGATCTGGCACGTCTGCAAAAGGGCGAAGACTTGATTGTATCGATCAGGCCCGACCGGATCGAGGCAGTGGTGGTATTGTTCGAAGAGCCGGATAGCTACCTGTACACCAGCAGGACGGTGACCGTGCCATCGTTCATATTGGGGGCAAAAGCGCAGTCGGTTCTGAAAGACTATGAGGCAATGGTGGTTCGGTCGCGGAGCCTCCAGCTACAGTTTAATGCTGCGTTATACGTGGTTTCGCTCTTCATCATCGGGATTACCTTGTGGATTGCGTTGTTGGTAGCAGACCGCCTGGTTCGTCCAGTCAACAACCTTGTGCAAGCTGCTCAAAAAATTGCGGCGGGTGACCTTTCTGCGCGCGTGGCAGAGGATGACGGTCGCGCCGACGAAGTCGGCTTCCTGTCGCGGTCGTTTAACCGGATGACTGAGCGATTGCAGACGCAGACCAGCACGTTGCTGACAGCCAATCGGCAGCTGGACGATCGCCGTGCCTTCATCGAGGCTGTGCTGGAATCAGTGTCAGCGGGCGTCATCAGTGTCGATGATAATGGTGAAATCCAACTTGCCAACTCGACCGCCGAAAAACTGCTTTCTGCCGACGGGCAATCGATTGTCGGGCAACTGTTCGGCAAGATCGCTCCGCAGCTATCCGAATTGGCAGAAGAGCAACGGCGGGGGGTTGTGCAATTGGGTGATGGTCCGGAGCCTTTGACAGTGTCGGTCAAGGTTTCTGTGCGCGAAGGCGGCAAGGTTGTGACGTTCGAGGATATCAGCCAGCAACTCGCGGATCAACGCCGGGCGGCATGGTCCGATGTCGCGCGAAGGATCGCGCATGAGATCAAGAATCCGCTGACACCCATTCAGCTTGCCGCCGAACGACTGCAACGGCGGTTCGGCAAGCAGATACAGGACGGTGGTCCGATTTTCGAGCAGCTAACCAGCACAATTGTGCGACAAGTTGGCGATCTCCGTAATATTGTCGACGAGTTTTCCTCTTTCGCCCGGATGCCTAAGCCGGTCTTCAGATCCGAAAATCTCGTGGATATCGTCGGGCACGCGGTGTTCCTGTTCGAAGTCGCGCATACCGATGTTACTTTTGAGTTCGTTCACCAAGGGACGCCGCCCAGCCTGATTTGCGACCGACGCCAATTGGGGCAGGCGATCACCAACATATTGAAAAATGCTGTAGAATCAATCGAAGAACGCAAGAAAAGCGGTGGAGAATCGGGCAAGATAGAGGTAAGTTTGGTTGCTGAAGGTGACCTTATCAAGGTCAGTTTCACCGACAATGGCTCCGGCCTCCCCGAAGACCGCGACCGCATATTGGAGCCCTATATCACTACCCGGAGCAGCGGCTCGGGTCTGGGTCTGGCCATCGTTAAAAAGATCATTGAAGAACATTCCGCCGAAATAGCCCTCACCGACGCCCAGGGTGGCGGAGCGGTCGTCACGCTAACCTTCTCGCCGGGAACCATTACCGAAAAAGTTGGGACGGTTGCTGCGAAAGCCAAGACCTCCACAGGAAAAAAGGACGAGAACTAAGATATGGCGTTGGACATATTGATTGTTGATGATGAGCAGGACATTCGGGATCTCGTATCGGGCGTTCTGGATGATGACGGTTATGGAACGCGAACTGCAGCGACTGCCGAAGAGGCGCTGTCGGCGTTGGATGAAAGGTTGCCGTCGCTGATACTGCTTGATGTGTGGCTTCGTGGATCGTCGATGGATGGCATCGAGCTGTTGAAAGCAATCAAGGCAAAAGACCCGCAAATTCCGGTCATCGTATTCTCGGGTCACGGCAATATTGACACCGCTGTTGCTGCGATAGCGCAGGGCGCAGTGGATTTTATCGAGAAACCTTTTGAAGCTGAGCGTTTGCTTCATCTGGTGTCGAAAGCGACTGAAACCGAGAGGTTGCGCGCGGAAAATGCGTCGCTGCGCGCCAAGGTAGGTCACTCCGAGGAACTTAACGGATCGTCTGCGGCGATCAACAATGTACGCGCAACATTGAAGAAAGTCGCGGCAACCGGCAGCCGTATGCTTATTACGGGTCCTGCTGGTGTAGGCAAAGAGGTAGCGGCGCGCTTGTTGCACAGCTGGAGTCCCCGTGCCAGCTCAGCGTTCGTATCGGTAAGTGCTGCGCGCTTGTCGCCTGAGCGGTTCGATGAAGAATTGTTCGGAATCGAACAGGGCGGCCAGCTCGTCCAAGCAGGCATGCTTGAACGAGCGCATGGCGGGACGTTGTTTTTGGACGAAGTCGCGGACATGCCATGGACGACCCAAGGCAAAATCTTGCGCGTCTTAACAGATCAAAGCTTCGTCCGCGTCGGCGGCGATCGTCAGATTCGTGTCGATGTCCGATTTATCTCGGCGACAGCGCGTGACCTTTCGGCAGAAATCGTTGCGGGGCGCTTTCGCGAAGACCTGTTTTACCGGCTGAATGTGGTGCCTGTGGAAATCCCGCCGCTGACGGGCAGGCGGGAGGATATTCCCGATCTCGCCAATCATTATGCCGCGCGATTTGCAGCAGAGCACCGGATACCTGCGCCCTATATTTCTGATGATGCCATTGCCGCGCTACAGGCCTGCGAATGGCCCGGCAATGTCCGTCAGCTGCGCAATATAATCGAGCGCACGATTATTCTCGCGCCATCCAACCGCATCCACACGATAGAGGCTGATATGTTGCCGTCTGAGGTCGTGAACAACTACGAGGGTGCGGAGCGTAACGTGACATCGCTGATGGGAGCACCTCTGCGCGAGGCGCGCGAATCGTTCGAACGCGAGTATCTTCGTGTTCAGATAAAGCGGTTTTCGGGCAATATATCCAAGACCGCAGCTTTTGTGGGGATGGAGCGGTCCGCGCTTCACCGCAAGTTGAAGTTACTCGGTATTTCGGTGAGAAAGTCCGGACCTGAGTTGGACGATGCGGAGGAATCAGTACAAAATTGATACGATTGCGATTCGGTTGCGTTTATTGTAAATAAATTGCATCAATCGGCTGATATGGCTTATTTTTACCGTTCTCCCACGGAAGCTTGTTGAATCATAAGATAATCGGATAATAACAATGACTGAAAAAAATAATGGTCTTCAAGACCTGTTTCTCAACTCTCTCAGAAAAGCCAAAACGCCGGTAACGATGTTTTTGGTGAAAGGCGTCAAACTACAGGGCGTCGTTACCTGGTTTGATAATTTCTCGGTATTGCTCCGCCGCGACGGGATGTCGCAGTTGGTATACAAGCATTCTATTTCCACAATCATGCCTTCGACATCGCCCGACAAGGCGCTGTTTGACGAGATGATGTCGAGAACGAGCCACAGGGCAGGGATGTTGCAGGATGTCTTCCTGCACGCGATGTGTGACAAGCGCGAATCGGTGACCACTTTTCTGGTGAATGGTGTGATGTTGCAGGGTGCGATCGTAGCTTATGACCTGTTTTCGCTACTGCTCGAACGCGACGGCACGACACAACTCGTTTACAAGCACGCGGTTTCGACCGTTCAGCCTGCAAATGCTGTAAACCTTGCCGAATATAATCAGGGCGTCGATGAGGCCGATATTTGAGCGCATATAATCGCAGCGATGATGACGAGTTCGCTCGTGGTGCCCGTGCTCTTATCGTTTACCCTGAATTGCCAGGCCGCGCTTCGGTTGGGCCGGACGCGCGTCTGGAAGAAGCAACTGGCCTCGCGCTGGCGATCGGCCTGAATGTCGTACGTACCAAACATTACCGTGTTCGAAGCCCGCGTGCGGTCACTTTGCTCGGTGGAGGGCAGGTCGATGAAATCACCGAGATGGGCCGCGATCTGGAAATCGATCTGCTGATTGTCGATGCGGGCTTAACGGCGATCCAGCAGCGTAATCTCGAAGATAAAACCGGTCTCAAGACTATTGACCGCACCGGGCTGATCCTCGAAATTTTTGGCGAACGCGCCGTGACCGCTGAAGGACGGTTGCAGGTCGAGCTCGCGCATCTCGATTATCAGGCGGGCAGGCTGGTACGCAGCTGGACCCATTTGGAGCGCCAACGTGGCGGCTTCGGCTTTCTGGGCGGCCCCGGCGAAACGCAGATCGAAGCCGACAGACGGATGATCCGTGACCGGATGGCGCGGCTCCGGCGTGAGCTGGAGGACGTCAAACGTACCCGTTCGCTCCACCGCGCCCGCCGCAAACGCGCGCCGTGGCCGGTGATCGCTTTGGTGGGCTATACTAATGCCGGAAAATCGACGCTGTTTAACCGGCTGACCAGCGCGACCGTGCTGGCCGAGGATATGCTATTTGCGACACTCGACCCGACGATGCGGGAAATTTCGCTGCCGGGTGTCGAAAAGGCCATATTGTCGGATACCGTGGGTTTTGTATCCGACCTGCCCACGCAACTGGTGGCTGCGTTCCGCGCGACATTGGAGGAGGTGATTTCGGCCGATATAATCGTCCACGTTCGCGACATTTCGCATGCCGAGAGTGACGCGCAGCGCGACGATGTTCTCGCAATATTGCGTGATCTGGGCATCGGCAACGGCCCCGACGCCGAACATCCCCCGGGATTGGTTGAGCTTTGGAACAAGGTAGATTTGCTGAACCCAGAGCGCCGCGAGGAATTGATCAGTATCGCCGCCCGTAGCGACAATGTCCTGATGATTTCGGCAGAAACGGGCGAGGGGATTGATACCTTCAGGCAACTGCTGTCCGATCATATTGCCAAAGGCAACGAGATGCGGTCGCTGAAGCTGAAGTCGGATGATGGTGCTGCTTTGGCTTGGTTGCACGCACGCGGCAAAATCAGTGATCGGCGAGAGGAGGGCGGTTACCTTTTTGTCGACGCATCGCTGAGTCGCCAACTTTGGGGTCAGTTCGAAAAGCAGTTTCCAGTCAACTAAGGTGACATGGGTGACATGAGTTACGCCTATTCACCTGTTTTTCGCTGTGTAGATTGACCCAAAACAAATCGTCACGAAGAAAAATCTATAAATTCAAAGAGCACGAAATATTGCTGACGATCCAAATCCTACATTTCAAGACTTTTCTTTTGTTTTCGCCTGCTGCCAGTGTGCCTCTTTTTCGTCGAGCGATAGAGCCATAAATGTGTCTCCTGCCGCTTCTTCCATTGAACGGAACCGGCGTTCGAATTTGGCGGTGCCTGCTTTGAGCGCGGCTTCGGCGTCGACGTCGAGAAACCGGCACATATTCACTACGGCGAACAACAAGTCACCCATTTCCTCGGTTCGCTCATCGGCTGAGGTCGCGGCATCAACTTCTTCTATTTCTTCGAAAATCTTTGCTTTAGCACCCTCGATATCGGGCCAGTCGAAGCCGGTTCGGGCGGCGCGTTTCTGAATTTTCTGGGCGCGGAGCAAGGCAGGTAAAGCCAGTGCCACACCCGCCAACGCGCTATCATCTGCGTTTCCGCTGCGCTCTTCGGCCTTGATACTCTCCCAATTGGCGACAACGGCATCGGGATGATCGGCTATTGCGTCATCGAAAACATGCGGATGCCGCCGGACCATTTTGTCGCAAATGCCGGAGATAACGTCATTTAGCGTGAACGCGTTTTGTTCTGCCGCCATCTGGCTGTGGAACACGACCTGAAGCAATAAATCGCCAAGCTCGTCCTTTAGCGCGACCAAGTCGTTGCGTTCGATTGCGTCGACAACCTCATAAGCTTCTTCGATCGTGTAAGGCGCAATGGTTTCGAAGCTTTGCTCAACATCCCAAGGGCAACCGCCGTCGGGATTACGCAACTTTGCCATGATCTCGGTGAGAGGGCGGATGTCGGCGGAAGGGCTATCTGGCATATGAACGTTTAAGTTCGATAATATATATTATGTTAAATAATATTCTATGAAACGCCCACGTCACCTCGGTTACTATAGCTTCACACCATATTGTCATGGCTGCAGCGTCATCTTGTTACCTTCAACCTTCCAGCTGCTTAGACTGTCGAGAAAATTCATCCCCAACAGATTTACGTCGCCTAGACTTTCCGACACGGTCATGGGGTGATCCGATATCTTGATCGGTCCAAGCTCCACCGTTTGCGCGACCGCTCGTTTTGCTGCTATCTGTCCGTTGGCGGTTGAAATGATGACCGGAAAGCCCGTGCGGTCCACTTTGATTCCGGTTTCCTTTGCAACTTCCGCGCTGACGGCGGTCGTCGTTGCGCCGCTGTCGACCATGAAATCGATATCCCGATCGTTTATCTGCACGCGCGCCCAGAAATGACCATCGTCTCTGCGTGTCAGGATAACAGTCTCGCCTGAAACCGACTGATTGGCGGTTCCGGCGATGTCGGCCTTGACCCGGTTCCAAACCATCATGATCTCGGGTCTGAAACTAAAAATGACAAACAGCCCTGCAAAGATTGCAATCCACGCCAAAGCCATTTTGGCCACTTGGCCGATCGGTAACCGCCGCGCCGCTAGCGAGCTGATCAACAGCATTGCCATCACGACGCCCCAGATCAGCGATGGTCCGTCTTCCATATTCATGGGCAGGCCTTTGAGAAGAGGCGGTAGAAATTGGACGTCGTCTGCACAGCGAGCGCATCCTCCCCTTCCCCGCGCAAGCCAGCCACGAAACGCGCGGTATCTGCTACAAATCCCGGTTCTCCGGTTTTTCCACGGTGCGGGACAGGGGCCAGGAACGGCGCGTCGGTTTCAACCAGCATACGGTCGGCAGGCAACCATTTGGCAATATCCTGTAGGTCGGCGGCATTCTTGAACGTCACAATGCCCGAGAGCGAGATGTAAAGCCCGAGATCCAGCGCTTTTCGGGCGAAATCGGCGCTTGCGGTGAAACAATGAATGACACCCGAATAGGTGCCTATTGCCATTTCCTCAGATAACATCGCCGCTGTGTCATCCTCGGCATCACGGGTGTGGACGATGATCGGCAGCCCGGTTTCGCGCGCCGCAACAATATGCTCGCGGAATGACGAACGCTGCTGTGCGCGGTCGCTTTTGTCGTAATAATAATCGAGGCCGGTTTCACCGATGCCAATTACGCGCGGGTTCTTGGCCCGCTCGATCAGCTTGGCGGCATCTATGCCGGTGTGCCCGTCGGCCTCATGAGGGTGGATTCCCACCGATGCCCAGACATCGGGTTGTTGTTCGGCGAGGCCGATGACTTCGTCCCACTCGCTCTCGCGCGTCGAGATATTCAACATCGCCGAAACGCCATTCAACCGCGCACGAGCGAGCACCTCGTCTTGCTGCTCGACAAGGCCTTTGTAATTTAGGTGGCAGTGGGAATCGACGAGCATCAGGCAGCAGCCTCCTTCTCCACCGGCATATCGAGGCGCGGAAAAAGACCCTGCGGTTGCGCGATACGATAGCCGCTTTCGGCGAGCGGCGAATACCAATGCGATCCGATGCTCTTAAAATTTCTGACGTCAGCAGGAATGCCCATTTGATCCAGCAATTTGTTTGCGCTTGACGGTATCACCGGCAGAACCGCGACAGCAAGTTGCGCAATACAGATAAATAGCGTTGCCAATACCGTTTCCATCCGTTCGGTATCTGTCTTTTTCAGCGCCCAGGGTGCCTGCGTATCGACATAGGCGTTGCAGGCAAACACCGCCTGTATCCAGCTTTCCAAACCTTGCGACATGGCCAAAGCCTCGAACGATTCCGGCAATTGCTTGCAAACCGCCGTGCCCACTATATCGAACAGTTCGTTGTCGGCTTCCGCGTGGCCGTGGATTGCCGGGAGATACGCGTCACAATTTTTGAATATCAGCGACAATGTCCGCTGCGCCAAGTTACCGAAGCTGTTGGCAAGCTCAGCATTGACACGGTTTACAATGGCTTCGGCGCTATAGCTGCCATCTTGACCAAAGCTGACCTCACGCATCAGGAAATAGCGGAGAGCATCAACGCCGTATGTCTGTGCCAACTCTAGCGGATCAGACGCGTTTCCCGCAGATTTGCCCATCTTTGTTCCGTCACGAGCAAGAATAAAGCCGTGGCCGAATATCTGTTTGGGAAGCGGTAAGTTTGCCGACATCAGGAATGCCGGCCAGTAAACCGTGTGGAAGCGGACGATGTCTTTGCCGATGATATGCACGTTCGCGGGCCAGTATTTGCGCCATTCTTCGGTATCATCGGGGAAGCCGATGCCCGAAATATAGGTCGTCAGCGCGTCCAGCCAAACATACATGACATGGTTGTCGTCGCCCGGAACCTTCACACCCCAATCGAAACTGGTCCGCGAAACCGATAAATCGCGCAAGCCGCCTTCTACAAAGCGGATGGTTTCGTTGCGGCGGCTTTCGGGGCGGATGAAATCGGGCTGCCTTTCATAGAGTTCGAGCAGCTGCTTTTCATATTTGGACAGCCGGAAGAACCACGTTTCCTCGGTGGTCCACTCGACGGGCGTACCTTGCGGAGAGAGCTTGCTATCCCCTTCCCCGTCGACCAGCTCCTTTTCGTCGTAAAACGCCTCATCACGGACCGAATACCAGCCTTCATAGCGGTCGAGATAAAGATCGCCCTTGGCCTCCAGCAATTTCCACATGGCTTTGCTGGCCCTGTGATGATGTTCCGACGTGGTGCGTACAAAATGATCGACCGAGATATTAAGTTCGGTGCACATTTCTTTGAAATAGGCTGACATTTCATCGGCCAAGTCAATCGTCGCTTTGCCTGCGGCACGCGCGGTCTGGTCCATCTTAAGACCGTGCTCGTCGGTGCCGGTCAGAAAGCAGACATCACGCCCCATCAACCGCTGAAACCGCGCAATCGCGTCAGTTGCAATCGCTTCATAGGCATGGCCGATATGCGGTTTGCCGTTGGGATAGGCGATAGCGGTAGTAATGTAGAACGGTTCGGACATCAAAAACTCTTGAAAAACGGCTTTATCGCGCCTGCTTATGCGGTTGCAGCGATGCCAGCAAGCTTCCCATTTGGAAAACGACGCTTTGCTTATCCAGGCTGAGCGCGACTGCGCGAATGGCGAGCGCACTTGCCGCTTGCCAGGCCTCGGTCGCGGGAAGCGCACCCGCTGCATCCATTTGGCGCGCGGTGTCGGCGATGAGCGCGGGTGCGCGCCGCAGAAACGCTTCATATCGCGCCTGCGCCGCCTTCAACGCCAATTGGTCGGCAAGTCCACTACGGAGTTCGTTGGTTTTATCGCCGGATTGGATAATTGACGTCATGGCGTCTTCTAGCGAACCGAGATCAAGTCCAAGAAAATCAATGGCTTGTCCCGGAGCGCCGTTGCCAGCGCGGATCAGCGCCGCAATGTCAGATGGACCTGCTTCGGGCGCGGCTTGACGCAACGCCGCCTCCATGGCCACGTCGGAAAGCGGTTCAAACCGTAGCAATTGGCACCTTGACCGGATTGTGGGCAACAGCCGGTCGCTGGCGTGGCTTATAAGCAGGAAATAGGTGCCAGCAGGCGGCTCTTCCAGAGACTTCAACAACGCATTGGCACCATTCCGTTCCAGATCGTCCGCCGCATCGATAATCACCGCGCGCTTTTCAGCCAATCCCGGACGCGTGGTGAGCGATGCCTGAAGCCCGCGTATCTGGTCGATGCTAATGCTGCGTTTCAATTCGGCATCGGGATCGGGTTCTTCATCTTCTTTAGGCGGTTCCTTGGGTAACCGCTTGATAGTCAAAATATCTGGATGTGATCCCCGCGCGATCATGCTGCCAAATCGGTCTTCGGGATCGACCAAAGCAGCAGCCGCGCGCAAGGCAAAGGCAGCCTTCCCCAACCCACGTGGCCCCGCCAATATCCAGCCATGGTGCAATTTTCCGCCGGTCAGCGCCGACGAAAACTGCCGCCACGCGTCTTCATGGCCGATCAGTTCCGTCATGCCGGCTCCAGCAAATCGGCGATCTCGGCAATCAGGCGTTTGGTGACGTCTGCGGCATCTCCTGACGCATCGATAAGCCGAACCCGTACCGGATCGCTTTCCGCATAGCTGAAGAATGCCACATCGACGTCCGCGTGAAAACCGGCATCGCGGCCGCCGATACGATCCGGGCGGTTGTCGTCGCGGATATCCGCTCGGCGCGCCGCTTCGGCGGGCTCCAACCTTAGAACCAACGTCCGGTCAGGCATCATGCCATTACTGCCAATTTGGTGGAGAGCCAATATGTCGGTGTCGGACAGCCCCGAGCCGCCGCCTTGATACGCGCGGCTGCTGTCGAGGAAACGATCGGATATCACCCATTTGCCGCTCTCTATCGCTGGCCGGATCAGTCTTTCGACATGGTCGCTGCGTGCTGCTGCAAAGAGCAGAGCCTCGGCGCGTGGCAACCAGCGTTCCTCGGTGCCACCCAGCAGAAGTTGCCGTATTGCCTCCGCGTCAGGCGTGCCGCCCGGTTCCCTGGTCAAGATGACGTCGTGACCAGCTTGGCGAATAGCGTCGGCGAGCGCTACAATCTGCGTCGATTTACCAACGCCCTCACCGCCCTCTATCGACAGGAAACGGCCAAGCACTGTCATGCGCCGACCAGCGATTTGAGGCCGTTCCACGCGCGTCCGAAAAAGCCCACCGCAGAAACCGATTCCCCCGCAACCAACGGCATGATCTGCGTTGATCCATCCTCAAACGTCGCCACGAGTTGCGCCACTTCATTGCCTTGCCAAATTGGTGCTTTCAGAGGTCCGTTATAGCGAACCTTAAGCCGATATCTCAGTTTCGAGAATTTGGGCACGGTAAGCGATAGGCTGCGCGGCGCAACCACAAAAACGCCAGTGCTATCGCCAAGCTGGACAGGCAAACGCGTGACGACTTGTCCTGACGCATATAGCGGATGCGCGCGCCATGCATCGAAACCCCATTGCAGAAATCTCCCTGACTCAGATGTTCGCTCTGGCGCGCTAGTCAGGCCCGCGACTACCATGATGATACGGCGGCCATTTTGTTTGGCAGTACCGGTAAAGCAATAACCCGCTTGGGCAGTTTGGCCGGTCTTCATGCCATCGGCGCCATCGATAAGGCCCATAACCGGATTGCGATTTGGCTGCATAATGTTGCGCCACCGGAAACTCGACTGCCCGTAATATTGTCGGTAAAGCAACGGAAAATCGGTTATCGTCCGGGCACCCAATAAAGCGAGATCATGCGCGGTGGTCATGGTGCGACCTTCGTCGGGCCAGCCATTGGCCGAAGAGAAATGGCTGTCCCTCATTCCGAGCCTCTTCGCGGTGCCATTCATCCGCGCCGCAAATGCACTTTCATTTCCCGCTATGCCTTCAGCAAGCACAATGGCTGCATCGTTGGCCGAAAGCGTGACAACACCGTGCAACAAGTCGGAGACTCGAACCTTCTCATTGGGCTTCAAATCCATCGTCGATCCGACGCTGTTCCATGTTTTCCAGGTTTCAGGCCGAACAGAATAGCTTTGTTCGGGGTTCAACTTGCCATCGGCAATCAGCTCGAACGCGACATACGCAGTCATCATCTTTGCCATCGATGCCGGTGCGATTTTTCTGTGCGCGTTCTTGTCGAAAAGAACCGCGCCGGAACTTGCGTCGATCATATAGGCTATAGGCGCAGCGCTTCGATATTGCGGGCGCGGGCTGCCTTGTGCCGCCGCTGTCAGTGATGCAATGGCCATGAGGCCTACAAAAAAGCGCATGCGAACCTTTAATCGCGCGACGCCTGCCATCGCCAGCTAAATGTCACTCGCGATATAATTTGGCTTGTGGATATCCCTTTTGCTTGGCAGTCGCTATCCCGGCCTTTGCTTCTGTTTCGGTGCGGTAAGGGCCGTAGCGTACGCGAAACAACTTGCTGTCCGCCGTTACGACAACATTAGCACCCAGCTGTCGCGCCAACTGATCGGCTCTTGATCGCGATGAGAATGCGGCGACTTGAACGACGTAGTTTCCGGCATCTGTCTGTTTGGGTGCCGTCGGCTTGGGTTTGAGGAGCTTGCGCGATTGTGCGCTACTGTCCTCACGAATAAACCTGCCATCGCCGGAGGCCGCTTCTGCGGCAACTTCCACTGGCGCGGGCTGCTTGGTTGCAACAACTCCCGACGGTCGGGGCAATTTTGCCAGCTTGTCCCGCAATATTCGAAGCAGCGAATCCGGTGTATCGATCCGCTCCGCCGCGCGCAGACCAGCACGCAGAACGGCGCGTTCTTGCTCGGGCGGATTGACCCGGCGAACGCGAACACCGGCTACGCCTTGCGCTGTAATGCCCAATTGCCTTGCGGCACCCTCTGACAGGTCGATCAAACGGTCGTTAGCAAAAGGACCGCGATCATTGATGCGGAGCAATATCGTCCGTCCGGTATCGAGCGCGGTTACCTCGACATAGCTCGGCAATGGCAGAGTTTTGTGCGCGGCGGTGATGCCTGTCGGCGCAAACACCTCACCATTGGCTGTCGGGCGCCCGCCAAGTTCGGCTCCATAATAGCTTGCAAAGCCAACCTCATCATAGCTGACTGTATCGATGGGGATGTACTCGGTATTGCCGACTTTGAAAGACTGACCAATCTTGACCGGATGATCGCTAACGCCATTTTGCAGCTCGGGCGCAGGCTGGTCCGAAACATTGGTCGGCCCGTTATCGCTAATTCCGTCTACACTGCCACAGGATGCAATGACCAACAGTGATGCGAGTGCAGCGCCAAGTTTAGTTGCGTACCTCATCGGCCAATAACCCCACAGAAAGCGCGTAAAAGTTCGAGCAATTGTAATCGAGTATCACACGGTAGTTGCCGCCAAGTAAATATGCGGGGTTCCCCAAGCCATCAGGCTCGATCAGTGTCGCCATCATATTGTCTTTGGGCCAAAAACCGCGTTGGGTTGTGATTCCAAGCTGCCGCCATTCGCCCACCGTTTTCCACTGACTGTGACGCGCGAATACTCGTGGACAACGCGGAGCGACGGTTCTGGCCTGTATCGCGGCGCGATTGAAAGCTCCGGGTACATTGACTGCAAAGCCCCATTCTTCGCCGCGCCGCCAACCCGCATTAACAAAATAATTGGCGATAGAGGTCATCGCATCAACTTCGCTGCGCCAGATATCGGCATAACCGTCACCATCGCCATCACGCGCCAGTTTCAAATATACCGAGGGCAGGAATTGCGGCTTACCAAGAGCCCCGGCCCAACTGCCGGTAATGGCATATTGCGGTACGCCGCGGTCGATCATTTTCAGCACCGCAACCAGTTCGGCTTCAAACAGTTCGCGACGACGACCTTCATAGGCAAGCGACGCCAGAGCCTCGGGGGCGTTGTAGTTTCCCGTGACCGTCCCGTAATTGGTTTCGTGCCCGTAAATCGCTATCATCATTTCTTCGGGAACGCCGGTTTCTGCCTCTATCCTAGCAAGTAGCGGCCGCAATTCGCTATACTTGGACCGTCCCGTGCCAATGCGTGACGCGTCTACGTGCTTAGCTTTATAAGGCGCGAACATCGGGATCGGTGCATCCGCAGCGCCCTCCGGCTGCGCCCGGTCGAGCCGCACCACCTTTTCATTGTAGGTAAGCGACGGCAGCACACGGTCAAGCGTCGCTGCGGTAACCCCTTCACGAGATGCGCGTATGCGAACCTGCGAGAGATATTGGCGGAATCCGCTATCGACAGTCTGAACCACTGGCTCCGTCACGGTTGGCGAAAGTTGCGCACTGCTGACCTGCGTCAGGCAAAATGCCGATGCGCAAAATACCGCTGAAATCCAATATTTGCGTTTGGCCACTTGCTGCCCCTGTCTGATTAATCTGCTCGCAGTGTGACACATCGGGTTTCGTCTGTGAATCCCTAATGTCGGAATGCAGCAACCGTCCACCGCACTTCCGATGTTGCAGGGCTTATGGAAAGTCTTGAATTCAGTAGCCGCACAAGTTAGGGCGCGCGTCATAGCGGACAGGTGGCCGAGTGGTTTAAGGCAACGGTCTTGAAAACCGTCGTAGGTGGAAGCTTACCGTGGGTTCGAATCCCACCCTGTCCGCCAATTTCTCGCTTGCATCAGCAACCATCCCCGCGCTACCTACACCTATCGGGGCAAAGCAACCTCCCGGTCAGGCGTCTCGCCCAAGTGTTGCCTTTCTTATCCGCTTCGCCGGATTTTAAGGGCATGGAGCTATTGATGACGCCAAACCTTACTAAGCCGAGTTTCTCCGAACTTGTCCGTGTTTCCGCCCGCATCGGTTGTTTAAGCTTCGGCGGGCCTGCCGGGCAGATTGCGCTGATGCACCGCGAGCTGGTCGATGAACGACGGTGGATCGACGAGGAGCAATATCTCCACGCGCTCAATTTCTGCCATCTGTTGCCTGGGCCGGAGGCGCAGCAGCTTGCCACGTGGATCGGTTGGCGGTTGCATGGGATCAAGGGTGGACTGGCGGCGGGTTTACTATTCGTGGTTCCCGGAGCGCTGGTGATTCTCGGGCTATCTATCCTGTATGCTTATGCGGCCAACCTTGGCTGGTTTGCGGCACTATTTCTCGGCATAAAGGCCGCCGTGCTGGCCATCGTTGCGCAGGCGTTGATCCGGATTGGTGGGCGGGCGCTCAATACCGAATTCAAGAAACTGGTGGCGGTGGTCGCCTTCGCCGGGCTGTTCCTGTTCAACCTGCCCTTCCCGCTCATCGTGCTGGGCGCGGGTGCGCTGGGCATCTTGGTTGCGAGCTACCGGCCTGACTGGATCGCGCTGAAGATCAATGGCAACCCAGTCGCTGCGGGACCGGCACCTTGGGCGCAGACATTGCGGACGGTGCTGGCGTGGACGGCGATCTGGGCCGCTCCGATGGTGCTTGTGCTGCTGACGCTCGGTCGCGACCATGTGCTGTGGGATATCGGCAGTTTCTTCTCGCAACTCGCGGTGGTCACTTTTGGCGGAGCCTATGCCGTGCTGGCCTATATGGCGCAGGAGGCGGTGCAGGGTTTTGGCTGGCTTTCGGCAGGCGAGATGGCCGATGGCCTGGGGCTCGCCGAAACCACGCCGGGGCCGCTGATCATGGTCACCCAGTTTGTCGGTTACCTTGCCGCCTTTCGCGCGCCGGAGCCGTTCACGCCGCTGGTTGCTGGCATCATCGGTGCGGGGCTTACGACGTGGGTTACTTTCGCGCCCTGTTTCTTGTGGATTTTTGCCTTTGCACCGTGGATCGAGCGGTTGGAAAATGCGCGGTGGTTGAAGGGTGGTCTATCCACGCTGACTGCAGCGGTGGTCGGTGTAATTGCCAATCTGGCTTTATGGTTCGCGCTGCACGTTCTGTTCACGCGGGTTGGCGTGCTCGATTACGGGCCGCTGCATCTGGTGTTGCCCGATTGGCAGAGCTTTAGCTGGCAAGCAGCGGTGTTGGCGGCATTGGCGGCAATCCTGATTTTCCGCTTCAAGTGGAACATCATGCCGGTATTGGCAGTGTCAGGCATCGGTGGCTTGGCTCTCGGGTGGCTTGCTTGAGCGCCGTCACTTCTCCTGAGATAGCTTTGCCCCGCCGTCGACATTCTCGTTGAATGCGGAAACGACGCTATCGATCAGGCTCTGCACTTCCTCATTGGCATATTGCTCGGCGTCTTTGGCGTTCGAGCCATAGGACCGTTCCGATTTGACCAATATGGCATGATAGGCCGTCCGCTGTGTCGGGCAGGCGGTTTCGGACGTTTTAATAAATGCGCTGGGCGACTGTTTCTCGCCCACCGCAGTGTTGTGCGTTTCGATCATACAATTGTTGAAGGCTTTGCGCGCATCGTCGAGCGGATCGCCCTTCATTGCGGCCATGGTCAACATCGTTGCCGCGACTAAAGTCAACATATCAGTAACCCCCAGCTACTTTTCCTGTTCGGCTATTTTGCCGTCACCCGAGCATGAATATCACAATCGGGGTACCGCAATCAATGCGCCTGCAACGATTGACATAAGCTGAATTATTCGACCAGTTTTCCGCCTTTCACCACTGCATCGACGCTTTCAAGTTCGCGCACATTGGTCAGCGGATCGCCGTCAACCGCGATGATGTCGGCAAAGCGCCCTACTGCGATTGCACCGATATCTTTTTCGCGGCCCAAAGCCATTGCGCCATTGCGTGTTGCGGCTTGGATAGCTTGCAACGGTGTCATGCCATATTCGACCATCGTCTTGAATTGGCCGCCGACAGCCCCGTGCGGCATCACACCCGCGTCGGAGCCGAATACCATCTTTACGCCCGCCTTGTGGCTTTTCCGGAAATTGTCGCGCTGGATTTGGGCAACTTCTCTATCTTTGCGCAAATTATCCTCAAGCACGCCGTTTTTCGCGCCCTCTGCCTGCGTATAATCGGTGTTGAAGATATCCATCGAGAACCAGACGGGCTGCTTGCGCTCGACCGCGAGGCGGATGCCCTCGTCATCGACAAGGCTGGCATGCTCGATGGTGTCGATCCCGCCTTTGATGGCTGCCTTAATACCATCCGCGCCATGGGCATGGGCGGCAACGCGTAAGCCCCATTGATGCGCTTCATCGGCAATGATACGCAGCTCGCCTTCGGTTAGCTGCTGTTGGCCGGGTTCGGTGTTGCGCGAGAATACGCCGCCGGTGGCGCAAACCTTGATGACCTCGGCGCCATATTTGCGCTGTCGCCGAACCTGATAGCGAAGTTCGTCAAGGCTGTCGGCGATGCCTTCTTCTTTTTCGGATTTCTCCAATGACGGCGGCAAAAAAGTCGAATCGCAATGCCCTCCGGTCGCACCAAGCGCATAGCCAGCAGGAACGATCCTCGGTCCCATCGCATAGCCGTTCTCGATAGCCTGTTTCAGCCCGATATCGTTACGATTGCCCGATCCGACATTGCGCACGGTGGTGAACCCGGCCTTCAACATCGCCTGCGCATTGCCGACGGCGGTCATGCCCCAGAAACTGTCGGTAAATTCAAGCCCGCGATAGCCGCCGATGTCGGCGGGCGAATCGAGATGGACGTGCATGTCGATGAGGCCGGGGAGGATGGTCTTGCCGGACAGGTTGATGTGCTTGACGTCGCTGCCCCATTTGACCGTGCGCGCGTCGGCGATGGCCGTGATGCGACCGTCTTCGCCGACAAACACTGCGGGGAATTCGACCATCTTGCCGGTCAGCACATCGATCATCCTGTCGGCGGTGATAACGGTGTTTTGGGCCCATGAAGGCGACGAGGTTATGGCTGCAATGGCCGCTATTGTTGCCCACATCGACCTTGCGCGGCTTGCAGAAATTTTTGACTTTGTCATGTTCTGACCCTTCAAAAAGCCTCGGAATTCGGGAAGCATCTTGTCAGATGAAAATAATGTAGGACAGCAGAAAATGGCCTGACGGACACACGCGTTGGCGTCACCGATAATCAGGGTGCCAATACCGACGGAAATGCGGCCTTTCGCTGATGCTCCCTAAACGCGATGACTGCTGCCGCTGTTAGCGCAAACGCCGCGCCGAGCATCCATCCACCGACAACGTCGGTCGGCCAATGCACGCCCAGCATGATCCGCGACAGGCCGGTAAGGACGATCATCACCGCCGCCGCAAATTGCCAGCCCGGATGCCGCGCTTGTGGGACTAGCATGATGAAGAGTATATAGACGACAGCGGCGTTGTTGGCGTGTCCGCTTGGAAAAGCCGCGCTGGTTATCGGGTCGAGTTGTGGCACGAGATCGGGCCGAACGCGCGCGAAGAAAATCTTCATCACGTCCGATGTGAAAGCCGACACCAACGTGGTCAGTCCCATCACCAGTCCAGCCCCCCATCCCCACCAGCGCCAAAGCGCCGCGGTCAGGATGGCAACGATGATATAGCGTTGAATACCGCCGCCGATCCAGCTGATGGCTTGCATCGAGAGGATGAGCCAGTCGGGCGCAACGCTGCGTTGCAGGTTGAGCGTATTCGAGACAGCGAGGTCGAATTCGCGGAACCAGCCAGCGGTCACAGCATAGCCCAGCGCCACCACCATCGCGAACAGCACCGAAGCCGCAGTGAGCAGGCGTAACGGCAGCCTCACATATGCAACATTTTGCCGTAAGCCCCGAGCACACTCTCATGCATCATTTCGCTCAATGTCGGGTGCGGGAATACGGTGTGCATGAAATCGGCCTCGACCAGTTCGGCGGTCTTGCCGATGGTATAGCCTTGGATCAGTTCGGTGACTTCCGCGCCGACCATATGCGCGCCGAGTAGCTCACCGGTCTTGGCATCGAATACCGTCTTGATGAACCCTTCGGCCTCACCCAGCGCTATGGCCTTGCCGTTGCCGATGAAGGGGAAGTTGCCGACCTTGACCTCGTAACCCGCTTCCTTGGCCTTGGCTTCGGTCAGGCCGACGCTTGCGATCTGCGGGTGGCAATAGGTGCAGCCGGGGATGTTCAATGGGTCCATCGCATGCGGATGACCGCCGGCGATGGCTTCAGCGGCGATCACGCCCTCGTGGCTGGCCTTATGCGCGAGCCATGGCGGTTGGGTGACGTCACCGATTGCCCATAGCCCTGCGACATTGGTGCGGCACATCGGGTCGGTCTTGATGAAGCCGCGATCGGTGGTGACGCCCAGCGCCTCCAGCCCGATATTTTCGGTATTGGGGACGATGCCGATGGCAACAATGCAGTGGGTGAATTCGGACGCGACGACCTTGCCGTCCTTGCCCTTGATCGACGCAGACACCCCGGTTGCGGTGGCCTTCAGGCTTTCGACCCCCGCACCGGTCATGATCGTCATGCCTTGCTTTTTCAATGCCTTCTCAAGGAAAGTTGAGACATCGGCATCCTCGACCGGTACGACGCGGTCGAGCATTTCGACGACGGTCACTTCGGCACCCATGTCGTTGTAGAAGCTGGCAAATTCGATGCCGATCGCGCCCGAGCCGATGACCAGCAGCTTTTTCGGCATTTCGGGCGGCACCATCGCGTGGCGATAGGTCCAGATACGCTTGCCATCGGCGGGCGCGAACGGAAGATCGCGGGCGCGCGCGCCGGTGGCGACGATGATGTTCTTCGCGGTCAGTTCTTCGGTTTTATCACCAGAAGTGACAGTCACTTTTCCGGGCGCGGTGAGCTTGCCGTCACCCATATGGACGGTGATCTTGTTCTTCTTCATCAAATGCGTGACGCCCTGATTAAGCTGCTTCGCCACCCCGCGCGACCGCTTCACCACCGCGTCGATATCCGCGCTGATATTTGCCGCTGTCAGCCCGTAATCGCCCGCATGCTGCATATAATGATAGATTTCCGCCGAGCGCAGCAACGCCTTCGTCGGAATGCAGCCCCAGTTGAGGCAGATACCGCCAAGCAACTCCCGCTCGACAATCGCGGTTTTCAGCCCGAGTTGCGCGGCGCGGATGGCGGCGACATAGCCACCGGGACCGGAACCGAGGACGATGAGATCATAATTTTCAGCCATTATTGGCTCCTTTTTTGTTGTCTGCTAAGTTTGAGTACCCCTCACCAAGCTGCGCTAGCGCGCTTTGCGCACAAGCTTCGCTATCCTCTCCCTCAAGGGGAGAGGGGAGAGTTAGGGCGGCCAATATTGTTTCGAGCACGCCAGTTAGATTGGCTGTAATTTCGTTGTTCCAGAAACGGATGACGCGGTAGCCACTATTCTTTAGGAACGCATCCCGCCGTGCATCATGATCGCTATCGGCATGTTGCGACCCATCTGCTTCGACAATCAGCTTCTCATGCTGGCAGACAAAATCACCGATGAACGGCCCAATGGGTTGTTGGTCCCGAAATTTGAAACCACCCAGCCGCCGGTCACGCAAATGCCGCCACAACAGCTTCTCTTGTGGTGTCATTTCGCGCCTCAAACGCTTTGCATACTTGAGAGTAGTTGTTGAGTAACCGCGCGTTTTTCGCCGATCTACGACCTCCTCTCCCCTTGAGGGAGAGGAAACCAAAGCCTTAGCAGCTTGCTGCTTAGGCGACGTTGGTGAGGGGTCTGCCACGGTCACGGCATCCAACCTCCATCAAGCCACCAACCCCAACGGCTTCTCCACCAGTTCCTTGAACACCTTCATCAACATCGCACCGTCCGCGCCGTCTATCGCGCGGTGGTCGAAGCTGCCGGTGGCGCTCATCACCGTTGCGATGGCGATTGCGTCATCGACGATATACGGACGCTTTTCACCTGCCCCAATTGCTAGGATCATGCCCTGCGGCGGGTTGATGACGGCGTCGAATTGCTTGATGCCCATCATACCCATGTTGGAGATCGACGCGGTGCCGCCCTGGAATTCATGCGGTTGCAGCTTGCCTTCTTTTGCCTTGGCCGCAAGCGCCGCCATTTCGGTGGAGACGGTAGAGATAGATTTGTTACCCGCGTCGGTGATGATCGGCGTGATCAGTCCGCCCGGGATGCTGACCGCTACGCTAATGTCTGCGCGTGAATATTGCAGCATCGTGTCGCCTGCAAAGCTGACATTGCATTTTGGTACCATCACCAGAGCAAGGCCGAGCGCCTTAATGAGCATGTCATTGACCGAAAGCTTGACCCCGCGCGCCTCCAGGCTGGCGTTCAGCTCACCGCGCAGTTTCAACAGCGCATCGAGGCGGATGTCCACGGTCAGGTAGATATGCGGAACCTGTTGTTTGCTCTCGGTCAGGCGGCGCGCGATGGTCTTGCGCATACCGTTTAGTTTGATGACTTCGTGCGGGATGTCGGTTTCGATGGCCTTGTGCTCCTGCGAAGGCAGGAGTGCTGGCGGCGTGGTGGGTGCCTGACTGGGCTCCTGCCTGCGCAGGAGAACGGAATCGCCCGCTCCATCAAGATCAGCCTTCACAATCCGGCCATTAGGGCCGGTGCCAGCGACGCCAGCCAGATCAATGCCTTTGTCGGCTGCAATACGTTTTGCGAGCGGGCTTGCAATTACGCGGTCACCTGATGCTTTGGTAGCGGCCCCATTTTTCCGTTCGCCTCGAGCGTCGTCGAGAGGCCCATCCGTCTGTGCGCTACTGATGGGTGTCTCGACTTCCGCCAAAGGCGGAAGTTTATCCTGAGCGCCCGCCCCGCGGGCAGTCGAAGGGCTCGACACGAACGGTTCTTGTTTTGCTGGTTCGGCTTTCGGCGCTGACGCAGCCGCTTTAGGCGCAGGTGCTTCATCATCATCCTCGCCGGCAATCACCGCAATCACGGTGCCGACCTTCACGCCGTCGGTGCCTTCAGCGATCAAAATCTCCTTGATCACGCCCTCGTCAATCGCCTCGAATTCCATCGTCGCCTTGTCGGTCTCGATCTCGGCGAGCAAATCGCCCGACGACACGCTGTCGCCGACCTTCACCAACCATTTGGCGAGCGTCCCCTCCTCCATCGTCGGCGAAAGGGCGGGCATTTTGAGTTCGATTGACATTCGATAGGGCCTTTTTTGGTCGCTTGCTGCCAAAACCGAATAGCCAAGCTTGCCGCAGCGTCAAGCGGCTAATGCTTGCGTGAAGGGCGGTTTTCACGCAGACCATAGGAATTGATAAAGGCCCGGACGCAAAGGACGGGCGCGGGGGATTGCGATGCGTACATATCTGGTGGTGATTGACGAGACCGAGGAAGCGCGGCTCGCGCTGCGCTTTGCCTCGCGGCGCGCGGCGAAAACCGGCGGGGCGGTGCACATATTGGCGCTGGTCGAACAAGCCGATTTCGTTGCATGGGGCGGCGTTCAGGCGACGATGGAAGAAGAAGCCCGCGTCCGGGCTGAGCAATTGGTGACCGCAGCCGCTGGCACGATATTCGAGGAGCTGGGCCAGCGCCCGGCGATTACCGTGAAACCCGGCGACGCTATTGAGGTGGTGAAGGTCATGCTCGACGAGCATCCGGAGATTGCCGCTCTTGTGCTGGGCGCGGCTGCATTGGGTGCGCCGGGGCCGCTGATTACGCACTTTACGGGGACGAATGCAGGTACGCTGCGTTGCCCCGTGATGGTGATACCCGGCTCGCTCACCGACGAGCAAATCGACGAGTTGAGTTAGCGCTTCTTGCCCTGATGGCGGATGTTCGAAGGCCGTCCACGCTTGCCGGGGCTGAATTTCGCTGGTTTGCCTTTATGTGTTTTGCGGTCCGGCGCGAAACTGCCGCCCTCGGGTAATTCGAAACGCAGCGCACCCGACACCGGATTTGCTTCGGCCAACCGAAGTTGCAACCGCATCCCGGGGCGGAATTCCTGGCGGCTTTTCTCGCCGATCAGTGTCTGGCTGGCCTCGTCATAATGGAAATAGTCGCGACCCAAGGTTGAGACGGGTACCAAACCATCGCCACCAATACCTTCTACAGTCGCGAAAAATCCGAAATTTTGCACTCCTGTAATCCGCGCATCAACGATCTCGCCGACCTGCGCCGACAGGAAGGCGGCAATATAACGGTCGGTGGTCTCGCGCTCGGCCTCCATCGCTCGGCGTTCGGTGCGGCTGATTGCTTGGGCCGTTGCTGCGAGCTTGGCTATGGCCGCTTCGGTCAGCCCGGTGTTGCGCTCGATATCCTTGATCTTCGGCGTAGGCATTTCGAGACCGTAAGCACCCACCAGCGCGCGGTGGACGATCAGGTCGGCATAGCGACGGATCGGCGAGGTGAAATGCGCGTAGCTGCCCAGCGACAGCCCGAAATGGCCGACATGCGCCGGGCCGTAATAGGCTTGGGTCTGGCTCCTGAGCACCGCTTCCATGATCTGCGGCCGGATTTCCTCGTCGATAATCTTTTCCAGGATCGCGTTGAAGGTTTCGGGCTTAATCACTTGCCCCAGCGCAAATTCGATGTCGAAAGTCGAAAGATAATCCTTCAGCGCCACCAGTTTCTCGCGGCTCGGCGGTTCGTGCGCGCGGTAGATCAGCGGCGATTTCTTCACTTCAAGCGCCTTGGCGGCGGCGACGTTCGCGGCGATCATGAAATCCTCGACCAGTCGGTGCGCCTCAAGCTGCACGCGCTCGGCAACCCCGGTGACGCGGCCTTCATCGTCGAGCGTGATCCGCTTTTCAGGCAGGTTAAGTTCGAGCGGTCCGCGCTTGTGCCGCGCCCGGGCAAGCAACCGCCAGCACGCCCAGAGCGGCTTCAGTGCGGTTTCAAGCAGCGGGTTTTCTTGCTCGCCATCAATCGCTCCCTGGGCGTCGGGATAGGGAATATTGGCGGCAATCCGGGCGATTGCGCGGGTGAAACGCCATGACGTCACTTGGCCCATCTTGCTGATAGCGAGGTGGCACGCGATGACCGCTCGGTTCTCCCCTGCCCTTAGCGAGCATTTGTCCGACGACAATGCATGCGGCAGCATCGGCACCACCAGATCGGGGAAATAGACGCTGTTGCCACGCTTCGCCGCCTCATGGTCGAGCGCACTGCCGGGGCGTACATAATAGCTGACATCGGCAATCGCGACGATGGCTTGAAAACCGCCGGTTGCCTCATCTGGCGTTGCCCAAATCGCATCGTCAAAGTCACGGGCATCGCGCGGGTCGATGGCGATGATCGGAAGGTGGCGCAGGTCTTCGCGGTGATCGGCCGTTACAGGCAGTTTGGTAACTAGCTCGGCCTCACGCTCCACCGTTTCAGGCATCTCGAACGGAATGCCATATTTGTGGATGGCAATCAGGCTGAAGCTTTTCGGCGCGAACGGATCGCCCAGAACCTGCGTCACTTTCGCCGATTTACGCGTGGCGTTACCAGTCAACTCCGCCAGCACCAGATCGCCGGGTTGCGCTTCGCCAATTTCGCTGATCTGCGTATCGAACCGCGACTTCTTGTCTACCGATTTCAGCCAGAACCGGCCATTTTCGCCAGCCTCGACCACGCCCAATATCTGCTCGCTGGTTTTGGCGAGCTTTTTCATGACATGCGCCACCCACCCAGCACCACGCTCTTCGGTCCGCGCCAATATCCGGTCGCCGATCCCCAGCGCGCCGCGCTTGCCCTGCTCGATGACACGGATTTTGGGAAGCGGAATTCCTTCAGCCTCCCAGCGTTCGGGTACCGCAACCGGCTGATTGCCGTCGATATCGACGATCTTCAGCACTGTAACCTTGGGAATACCACCCATTTTGTGGAACGCACGCCCCGGAGCCATATCGACCAGGCCTTCGTCGGTCATGTCCTTTAGCAACGCTTTGAGGGCAATTTTCTCATTGCCGCGAAGCCCGAACTCGCGCGCGATTTCACGCTTCCCGGCGGGCACATTGCTTTCCTGGATGAAGGCGAGGATTTGCTGGCGCGATGGCAACCCGGTATCGTGAGGGCGCTGTTTATGCGCCACTCAATATGTCCGCCCGATCAATATCCGCTCCACCGCGGGTTCGCCGGTGAAGAAGCACAGACCGTCTACGGGGGCGGCATCCATCGGTGTATTGCGCATCGTGATTTTGAGCGTTTTTAGTTGCTGAACAATCTTGTCGAGAGCAGCACCGGTAGGTCGGCTCCATTGCACTTCGACCCAACCAACAAATTTGTCGTCACCCTTAAAATGCGATTCCAAATCAGTAACATCGCGGCGGATATTATCGTCCAGTCTTGCTTTAGCTTCGTCGAATAGCCCGGTTTGGATTTCTTCCAACAAAGCGGCGGCCTTCCCTGCAAATTCCGCGCGCGGAATGAACGCCGAATTGAGCTTGCCATCATCCTTGTACAGCCGATCCCGCCGCAGAACCGCGACATTGCCGCCAGCCACATCGCGCGGCCCGACTTCGACGATGACCGGAGCGCCCTTTTTGACCCACGCCCAACGCTTGTTAGACGCCTTGATTGCCTTGGTATCGAGCAACACGCGCACTGGCTCACCGAACGCATTCAGCCCGCGCAGTTCGGCTGCTAACGATCGGCAATAGTCGAGTATGGCCTCATCTTCTTCATTGTCGCGCAGCATCGGCACGATCACCATCTGATACGGCGCGACCTGTGGCGGGCAGCGCAGGCCGTCGTCGTCGCCGTGGGTCATGATAACGCCACCGATAAGCCGGGTGGACACGCCCCAGCTTGTCGTGTGGCACAGACTGTGGTTGCCGTCCTTGTCCTGATAACGAATGCCTGCCGCCTCGGCGAAAGTGGTGCCCAGATAATGCGAGGTTCCGGCCTGCAATGCCTTGCCGTCCTGCATCATCGCCTCGATCGAATATGTCGCATCGGCACCCGGAAAACGCTCATTTTCGGGTTTTTCGCCAGCGACAACCGGCATGGCCAGCGGTCCTTCGGCGAAAGCACGGTACATTTCGAGCGCGCGTAGCGTTTCGGTCATCGCATCGGCCTTGTCGGCATGCGCGGTATGCCCTTCTTGCCAAAGGAACTCGCTGGTTCGCAAAAACATCCGCGTCCGCATTTCCCAGCGCACGACATTAGCCCACTGATTTGTCAGCATCGGCAAATCGCGCCATGACTGAATCCAGCGGCTCATTGCTGCGCCTATGACGGTTTCCGAAGTGGGCCGAACGACCAGTGGCTCTTCCAGCTTGGCCTCGGGATCGGGCACCAGCTTGCCGTCTTTCTGCACGAGCCGGTGATGCGTTACGACCGCCATTTCCTTGGCAAAGCCGTCGACATGGTCGGCTTCTTTCTCGAAGTAAGAAAGCGGGATGAACAATGGAAAATAGCAGTTTTCGACGCCGGCGAGCTTGATCTGCGCATCCATCAATTTCTGGATGCGTTCCCAAATCCCGTAACCCCATGGCTTGATGACCATACAGCCACGCACGCCCGACTCTTCGGCCAGATCGGCTTCGGCGATTACTTCCTGGTACCAGGCGGCAAAATCCGTGGCACGTCGCGCAGTTAGAGCATGTTTAATCAATTATTTGTCCGTTAAAATTGCGTCGAAGGCTAAAACAGCAGACTGAATTCTCAATCCTTCGACATTTGGTCAATGCGCGCCTGCAATTCGGCCATTTGGCGCTTCAGTTCGGCGATGTCTTCGTTGGCGGCGTCAGTCTTGGAAGGCTTCTTGCCCTTCATGCCAGGCAGATTGGGCATCAATGCCTCTCTGGCGGCACGCACGAACTCGATGTTCTGTTTGGCTATCCCGCCGAATGGCCCTGATGTGATGACATTCTCGATCGCATCCTGGACCTGCTTTTGGTTCTTGCGGAATGAGTCCATCGAACTTTCCAGAAACTGGGGCACCATTGACTGCATCGAATCTCCGTAGAGTGAGATCAATTGCCGCAGAAAACCAACTGGTAGCATTTGCTGACCGTGCGATTCCTCATCCATGATAATTTGGGTCAGCACATTGTGCGTTATGTCCTCATCGGTTTTTGCGTCCAGAACTTTGAAATCGACGTCTTTCCGCGTCAAGTCGGCCAGGAAATCCAATGTGATATATTTGGAGGACTGGGTATTGTACAAACGTCGGTTGGCGTATTTTTTAATGATCACGACACCGTCATCATTTTTCTTGCTGGCTGTGCGGGCCATGAGCCGGTTTCCTTTCGCGACAATACGAAAGGTGGGTAGCACCAGATTATCATGCACTGCAACATTGTTGAAAACATCGGTCGGTCAAACGCCAGATTTTTGCGAATCGTTCAACGGACGAATTGTGGTTTCGGCTGCACCTTGCACGCTCACTTACATCGTCTCGCCGCGCATTTTACACGCGTTTTTCACGATAACGTGATTATCCAACTACAATCTCGAGTGGATGCAGTATTTTTACGAATCACAATTATCTTCGTGATATTACAAGGTTGTTGTTATTTTATTTCGCATCAATGGATCATTCAATCAGTAAATTGTCGTAAGACTGACCCAGCTGGTTTGATGGATTGTGGCAGCAAGGCAACACAAGTCCAAAAAGCCGGTTTTTTATACAAGCCCTCTTGAACAAGCCCCCTGTCTCGGCTTTATCGGCACATTAATTGAAAATGAACATCTAATAGCTGGGGAGCTTATTAATGAAGAAGTCACGTTTGATGATTGCCGGCTCGGCGATCAGCCTTGCCCTTTGTGCGTCTTTGCCTGCAATCGCTCAGGAGACGCCGACCGACACTGCAACCGTCGATGAAGACGAAGAAGAGGCAGACGAAGAGGATACCGGCAAACCTATTCTCGTGACCGGATCGCGCATCGCGCGTCCTACGCTCCAATCGGCTGTTCCGCTGACTTCGGTTACTCTTGAGGATCTCGGTACCGCGACCGGCGAAGTTTCGCTCGGCGACGCGTTGAACGACCTTCCCTCGCTGCGTTCGACTTTCAGCTCGGGTAACTCGAGCCGCTTCATCGGCACCGCCGGCCTCAGCCTTCTCGATCTTCGTGGCCTCGGCACAGACCGTACTCTGGTTCTGGTCAATGGCCGTCGTCACGTTACCTCGACACCAGGCGACAACGGCTTTGACGTTAACACGATCCCGACCGATCTGGTTGAGCGGGTCGACATCGTAACCGGCGGTAACTCGGCGATTTACGGCTCAGACGCTGTTGCCGGTGTAGTCAACTTCATCCTTAAGCGCGATTATGATGGCATCACCGCACGTGCACAGGGCGGCATTTCGTCGCGCGGCGATCGTGGCACTTACTTCGCCAGCATATTGGCGGGGCGGAATTTTGCCGATGGCCGTGGCAATATTGCGGTTTCGGCGGAATATTCGCGTCAGCAGCCGCTGTACTTCCGTGATCGCGACCAATTGACGGGCGCTTCCAGTGGTCGTTGCCAATTCCAGCTGACCGATGCGCAAGGTGCAGCCGGTGGTGAAGTTGGCCAAAGCGCAACCGACGGTATTTCGGATAACACGTTCCTTTGCGGCATCCGTAACGGAACGATTTCGGACGCGGGTACTGTTGCTGGATTGGGCGGCGGTCGTTTCCTGCGGTTCAACGACGCAGGCGATCTGTTTATAGATACACCGACTCGGGATTTTGCGGCATTCGGTTCGGGTAATAACCAAGGCGGCTCTGGTTCGACGCTTCGCAACACCGGCAGCTTGCTGGCGGCCGTTGACCGTTATTCCTTCAACGTACTCGCACATTATGATGTGTCCGAATTGTTCAAGCCATTCATCGAAGCAAAATATGTTCGCACCGATGTTTCTGGCGAAGGCCAGCCGAGCTTCTTCTCTGGTGTTCCCCAAACACTTGGCGGCCCCGCATTCCGTTGTAATAATGGATTTTTGAGTGCTCAGAACTTGGCTGTTCTGCAAGCCAATGCCCGTTGTGCGAACGTGGCAACCGGAACGTTTACCCTAAATCGCTTTAACATCGACCTTGGTGGTCGTCGGTTTGAAGGTACGCGAGAAACATATCGGGCCGTCGCCGGTGTTGGCGGTACCTTTAATGAGGATTGGAACTACGAACTGGCTGTGAACTATGGCCGGTTTGAAGCCAAAGGTTTCAACACCAATAATCTGGTTCTATTCACGCAAGACGGTACAGCGTTCGACGGGTTCAATCTTGCGGCTGATGCCGTCGTGGCGCCGGTCGGCTTTACCGGAACAAATTTTGTAACGAACGCTGCAGGGCAACGCGTCATTTGCCGCGTCAATTCGGTTACTAACGTCAATGCGGCATGTGTCCCCATCAATGTTTTCGGGCAGTACAAGGCAGACCCTAGGGCGTTGGATTTTGTTAACACCGAAGGGCGGACCGATGAGTTTGCCAGCCAGTTTGTTGCATCGCTGAACCTTGGCGGCGACCTATCGCAGATATTTGAACTGCCCGGAGGCCCAATCGCTTTCGCAATTGGTGCGGAGTACCGCCAGGAAAAAGCAGATATAGATTTTGACGAACTGACATCGTCAGGTGCCACATTCCTCAATGCATTGCAGGATTTCTGCCCGCCATCCAACACCACGGATGCCTGCCCTTCCAGCCTTAAAGTTAAGGAACTTTATGGCGAGGTCCAGATCCCGCTGTTGAAAGACATGCCCTTTGCCAAGGAATTGTCGATCAATGTCGCGGGTCGCGTATCGGATTACAACAATTCGACCGGAACTGTTTACGCTTACAATATCCAAGGTGTTTATGCTCCGATTGAGGATATCCGTTTCCGTGCTGCCTATGCGACATCGGTTCGTGCGCCGACGCAGGGCGATTTATACTCGCCGTTTTCGGAAAACTTTGCGTTCATTGCCGACCCTTGTGATCTGCCCGCTCCGGGCGGCATCGCTGCGACAAACTGCGCTGCCGCAGGCGTGCCTACCGTTGCCAATGCTGCACTCGTTGCAGCTTGTGCAAGCACGGCATTTCCGGTCGCGTTGGGCGCGCCGTTCATCAACTGTACGGCACGGACGTCGTCCACCGGCTTTGTTTCTGGCGGCAACCCGACGCTTACGGAAGAACGCGGCAAGAGCTTGACGCTCGGTGTGGTTATCGAGCCTAGCTTCGTTCCTGGCCTCAGTCTGACTGTCGATTATTACGATATCAAGGTGAAGAGCCTGATTGCAGCGCTTGGTGGCCAGCAGATCATTACGCTTTGCTACACCAACCCGAGCGGCATCAACAACCCGTTCTGCGCCACCGTCAGTCGCGACCCGACAACCGGTTTGTTTGTAGAACCAGCGGTTATTTCGGGCGGCGTGAACTTTGCGGCACAGCGCACGAAAGGTATCGATCTCGATATCGCCTATCGCAAAACCTTTGATAACGGGCACCGCGTCACCGCGCGGTTCATCGGAACCCGAGTATTGCGTTTGACGAACTTCACCAACCCTGCTTTCCCGACGGTTCCTAACCGCCAGTTGAGCGAGTTGGGCGATCCGGAATATTCGGCGAGCTTATCGCTGGGTTATGACTTCGGTGATTTCGATATACTCTATGCGGCCCGTTATATCGGTAAGCAGACCATCGGAACCTACGAAGCGCAAAACAGCTACATCGGCCAATGCCCGCTTTCGGGAACCTTTACAGGTCAAACCGGTATTAACGGTGGAACTTGTACCCCAGGCAGCATCGTCCGCCTGGCTCCTCAGAACGCCGATCAGTTCCCACGTATCCATTACCCCGATGTGCTGTATCACGACATCCGGATTGGCTTTGACGTCGGAACCGATTTCCGTTTCTATGCGGGCGTCAGCAACCTTCTGGACCGTCAGCCGCCACTTGGCCTGCTCGGTACTGCCGGTGGTGATCCGTTCGACAGCTTTGGCCGGAACTTCTTCTTCGGTATCAACGCTGACTTCTAATAAGTATCGTCACGTGAGTAAAAGAAGGGCGCCTCTCGGGGCGCCCTTTTTCGTTAGTGCATTGGTTGCCGGAAGACTTGGGTTAGAACCAGCTCCGCTCGAAACGGTTGTCCAAGCCAGTCAGCAGTTCGTACTGCGAAAGGCCTGATTGCTCAGAGGCTTCTGCAAGACCATATGCAATATCGACCCAATCACCCTCCTGCAGGTCGGGTGCTGCTTTTATATCCACGGTGAGCAGGTCCATCGACACGCGACCGATTACCGGCAGCCTTATTCCATTGTGCATCACTGCACCCTTGCCCGAAAACCCGCGCAGGTAACCGTCGGCATACCCAATCGCCAGCGTAGCTACGCGCATATCCGTGCCGCAGATATAGGTCGCATTATAGCCGACGGGGTCACCCGCGCCCAGCGTTCTGACTTGCAGCACTTTTGCAGAGATATGCACGACCGGTTTGATGATAACCGCCATTTCGGGCCGCGCTATGCCGCCGTAAAGCGATAATCCCGGTCGCGTGAGATCAAACTGATAGTCCGCGCCTAGCATTATCCCGGCACTATTCGCCATGCTTTTGCGTTTGGCCTTAATCCCCGCCGCCATTGCGTTGAAGCGCGTCAGTTGTGTTCCGTTCTGCGGCACATCCTCGTCGGCGGACGCTAGATGCGACATCAGTATATCGATGTCGAGGCCGTCGAACAATGTCTGGTCCATCTGCTCCGGCCCGATACCCAACCGGTTCATGCCGCTGTCGAGCATGACATGGCAGCGCCCTCCCCCGCCGGCTTTCCAGCTCGCGATCTGCGCTGGGCTGTTGAGGACGGGGATGGCCCCCAGCATCTTGGCAAAAGCAACATCATTACTATCAACGCCGTTCAGCACCGATATCTTACCGGGGGGGACGATATCGGCAATCGCCGCAGCTTCGGC
Organism: Sphingomonadales bacterium; assembly: GCA_031406495.1. Lineage (GTDB taxonomy): Bacteria > Pseudomonadota > Alphaproteobacteria > Sphingomonadales > Sphingomonadaceae > Sphingorhabdus_B. The sequence continues at coordinate 77,309 of JANOHL010000049.1, forward strand.
CCAATGCGCGACGAAGAAATCACGGCACCCCGCATTCGACAACCGCTGAACGACTTCGCGTGCGCCCAAGCCATAGCCGTCGGCCTTCACCGCCGCACCAGTCGAAGCGCGGCCGCTCAATCTCGCCAGCGAGCGCCAATTATCGACCAAGGCATTACCATCGAGGCGCAGCCTTACCGGCGAAGGGGTTTCAAGCATTTAGTCCAGTTCTTCCTTGCCCGATGTTTCGGGAAGCCAGAAAAGGGCGACGACGAAGGCCATCGCCGTGACACCCACCGTATACCAAAGCCCGGAATAGGCATTGCCAGTCTGCGCCACGATATACTGCGAGATATAAGGGAGAAATCCGCCGAAATAGCCCGCGCCTATGTGATACGGGATGGACATCGAGGTGTAGCGGATCTTGGCTGGAAACATTTCGACGAGGATGGCAGCCACTTGGCCATAGGTCATCGCCGACAGCCCGACCATCAACGCAACCGCGAGAATGATCTTCCACGGCTGGCGCTGCGCTGGGTCGGACTTGTCGGGGTAGCCCGCTGCCTCCAAAGCTGCGACATATGCCTTTTCGTCAAAGCCTTGCAACTGCGTGTCGCCGACCTGTAAAGACACCGTGTCGCTCGATTGCTTGCTGTAGCTGATTCCGCGCTTGGTCAGGAAATTGAGCGCCTTGCTACAATCGTTTTCGTGAGTGCGCTTGAACACGTTAAAATCACACTCGGGCATCGACAGCGTCACTGGTGACGTAGCCGTGGCTTTCTCCAGCGCCGGATTGGCGGCGTCAGCCATCATTCCGAACAGCGGGAAAATCGAAACGATCGCAATCGCATAGCCGAGTAGCAGTATGCGCTTCCGACCCCAAGTGTCCGACGCCCAGCCAAACAGCACGTAGAACGGCGCCGCGATGGTCGCCCCCGCCGCCATGTAGAGCAAGGCATCGGTTTCGGGCACGCGCGCGGTGCCGGTAAGGAAATAGAGCGTTCCGAATTGCGATGTGTAATAGATCACCGTCAGCCCTGCCGCCACTCCGAACAAAGCGACCAGCAGGCGTTTCACGTTGCCGGGATAGCGGAAGCTTTCGACAAACGGGTTTTTCGACGTCGTGCCTGCTTCTTTCATCGCCTTGAAGACAGGACTTTCCGACAGTTTCAGCCGCATATAAAGCGAGATCGCGAGTAGCAGGATCGATAACAGGAACGGTACCCGCCAGCCCCAGGCTTCGAATTCTTCTGTAGTCAGCGACGAACGAGTGGCGAGTACCACCATGACTGCGAGCAGGAAGCCACCGGCGACCGAAGCCTGAATCCAGCTGGTATACTGGCCTCTTTTGCCTGCCGGGGCATGTTCGGCAACATAGATCGCCGCGCCTCCATATTCGCCGCCGAGCGCGAGGCCCTGCAAGCAGCGCAGCAATAACAGCAAGCCAGCGGCCCACACGCCAGCGGTGGCGAAGGTTGGCAGCAATCCAATCGCAGCTGTCGCCAGTCCCATCAGCGTGATCGTCACCAAAAACGTATATTTCCGTCCGATCTTGTCGCCGAAATAACCGAACAATATCGCGCCAAACGGCCGCACGCCAAAGCCTGCTCCGAATATCGCGAGCGACGCCAAGGTTGCTGCGGTCGGGTTATCAGCGGGGAAAAAAAGCTTGCCGATCAACGCAGCCAAGATGCCGTAGACGAAGAAATCATACCATTCGAAAACAGTACCGAGCGACGATGCGGTAATGACCAACCGATCGCGTTTGGGATCCAGTGTAACTTCGGTGTCGGCAACGCTCGCCATATTGTTCCCCTCAAAACTCTCGGCAATTGTCTTACTTGCAATGCCGCGCGGTTCAAGCCGCTTGTTGCGATTATCCACAACCCAACTTCGCGTAATGCAAAGGAGAGCCGAATGCCGCAACTCTTCTCAACTTGGCAGCGTGTTACCAGCGTTTAGATTTGCTGCGAATGCGTTCCGATCAAGATCGAGCGGGAAAATGCTGGTTGGATTAGGGCTGCGGCGATTTTGTAGGACTCACAAAGCAACTATGATTACAACGAGATATCTCGCACCGAAGGAGATATAGAATGAAAAATTTGATTGCCGCCGCTGCGTTAACATTCACTGCCATTGTCTCTGCAAATGTAGCACGGGCCAACGAAGTGGTGAAACACCAGCTTTCGGCTAACGATCAGAGAGAAATTGATTCACTGACGGATCAATTTTTCAAGCGGCTGCAAGCGGGAGACGTGAGCGGTGCGGTAACCGGATTTCTCGGCAATACCGGTCTAATGGAGGGAAAAAAGGCTGAAATTGCGCAGTTAAGTGGGCAGGTAACCACCATAATCAGCATATACGGACCAATTTCAAATTGTGTGCTTGTTCAAATTGACGGACGTGGAGGGGTGGCGCAGGAAGAGCAGTACTTATGCCAGCACGAAAAACTCGCAACGCGTTGGAAACTCTTACTCGTCAAAACATCAAAAGGATGGGTTGCGGGAAATCTATTTTTTGATGATAAGCTTATGAATACTGAATGAAATCTGATGTTCTTGGATATCCCAAGAACGAATTTTACCCACCCCTGAGTTTTGCTCCGAAGAAGTTGCCGTCTGAATCAATTCAGCGTCGCCAGCATCCACAACGTCCAACCACTCAACACCAGCAGCGTCAGCCAAGTGCCAATCACACCAATCTGCCGTGGCACCGGCGGTTTTCCCGGCTCCGCTGCTGTATAAAGGCCGATGACGTGCGCGACACGCGCAACCAGAAACGCGACCCCGACAATCATCAATCCCATATGGTTGGCGCGGCTCATTTCCAGAAAACCAAGCAACAGGATGACAATCGGCGCATGTTCGGCAAGATTGCCGTGGCTGCGACTGGCGCTGATCAGCTTGTCATCACCCGCATAACCAAAACCAACCTTGAGACGTATGCGTTGCCGCACGGTATCGATCGCGGTGATGAGCAACAAAAGCGCGCAGATGGCTGTAACGAATGCGGTTACGGGTAATGTCATGGGCTCACTCCATCTCCAATATGATTGCATCGACTGCAAGGCTCTCGCCCTGCTTGGCGTTGACGCTTTTCACCACACCAGACTTTTCTGCGCGGAGGATGTTTTCCATTTTCATCGCCTCGACCACTGCCAGCGGTTGCCCCGCCTCAACCTTGTCGCCCTCACCCACGTTGAGCGCAACCAGCAGGCCGGGCATCGGGCAGATCAGATATTTCGACATGTCGGGCGGCACTTTTTCGATCATGTAGTCGGCTAGATGCGCAACATAAGCAGGCAGCACGCGCGCGTAATGGCTTGCGCCGCGCGTTGTGAGTTTGAAGCCGCCACGCGTTTTGGCGATTTTGACCGGCAGAGAGTTGCCATCAATCTCCGCCTCTATCAGACGGTCGCCGGGGGTGTATTCCATCGACAGGTCGAAAGCTTCACCGTCAACGTCAATGACATCTTCGGCGAGTTCAATCTCATGCACCGCGTCGCCAATCTTTACCTGCCAAGCTGACGGAGGGAGGAGTGTGTCGCCCAATTGCCCGTCAACCTGACGCGCGCGGTCCGCCTCTGCAGTGGCGACAAATCCGGCGATGGCGGCGAGCGACTTGACCAACTCGGGCGTGGATGCCGCGCCGTGGAACCCGTCGGGATATTCCTCGGCGATGAAGCCCGTGGTCAACTCGCCGGAACGAAAACGCGGATGCTGCATGATGGCGGAAACGAAGTCGATATTGTGGCCAAGTCCTTCAATCTCGAAGCGGTCAAGTGCGGCTATTTGCTTGTCGGCCGCCTCGTCGCGGGTGGCGCCCCACGTGATCAGCTTGGCGATCATCGGGTCGTAGAACATCGACACCTCGCCGCCTTCTCGGACGCCGTCGTCTACCCTGACCCCATTGATGCCTCTTAAGCCGAGCGCATCGCTCCTCTCCCCGTTCGTGTCGAGCATCGTCGAGACACCGTGAGGTTGTGCGCTACCGATGGGCATCTCGACTGGGCTCGATGCGAACGGATTTTGGGTGACAGGTGGGCGGTATCTGGTCAGCCTGCCAGTGCTAGGTAAAAACCCGCGATATGGATCTTCGGCATAGACGCGGTTTTCGATGGCCCATCCGTCGATTTTGATATCGTCCTGAGTCATTGCGAGTCTCTCGCCAGCGGCCACGCGGATCATCTGTTCGACCAGATCAATTCCGGTGATGCACTCAGTAACCGGATGTTCGACCTGCAGCCGTGTGTTCATTTCGAGAAAGTAAAAGCTTTCGCCGGTGGGGTCCGCGCCCGATACGATCAGCTCGACCGTTCCCGCCGAATAATAGCCCACCGCACGCGACAAAGCGACGCATTGCTCACCCATCGCTTTGCGCATTTTGGGTGTGACGAAAGGCGACGGCGCTTCTTCGACCACCTTTTGGTGGCGGCGCTGGATCGAACATTCGCGCTCGTTCAGATACAGGATATTGCCATGCTGATCGCCCAATATCTGGATTTCGATGTGGCGCGGGTTGAGGATGAATTTTTCGATGAACACGCGGTCGTCACCAAAGCTGTTCAGGCCCTCCCGCTTGGTCGCCTCGAACCCTTCGCGCACGTCGGCTTCGCTATAAGCAAGCCGCATCCCCTTACCGCCGCCGCCGGCGCTGGCTTTCATCATCACCGGATAGCCGATCTCCGCCGATATCCGCACCGCGTGTTCGGTATCGTCGATCTCGCCGACAAAGCCGGGGACAACATTGACCCCTGCCGCCATCGCCAGTTTCTTGGACTCGATCTTGTCCCCCATCGCGGCAATCGCGTTCACCGGCGGACCGATAAAGGCGATACCCTCGGCTGCCAGCGCCTCGGCAAAGCTGGTGCGTTCGGACAGGAAACCATAGCCAGGATGCACCGCCTCGGCCCCCGTAGCCTTGCACGCGTCGATGATCTTCTCTGCAATCAAATAAGACTGTGCAGCAGGCGAAGGCCCGATATGCACCGCCTCGTCGGCCATCTGCACAAAGGGCGCGCGCGCATCGGCATCCGAATAGACCGCAACGGTCGCGATCCCCATCCGGCGGGCGGTCTTGATGATCCGGCAAGCAATTTCGCCGCGGTTGGCAATCAGGATTTTTTTGAACATTCGATGATCCGATTTATGTTTCAATCTAAATAGTGTCGTAAGCTTGGACCAGGCAGGAAAAGGCAATATACGCCTCGGTGGGCGAAGCACTGTAGGCTTCCGGTCCCGCCAACCAATCCAACAACGCATCTTCATGCTGTGCAAAAATACAACGCATATTTTCCTTCAGTTCTTTTGACGCAGCGGCGATCAGCTCATCCCTGTAAATGTCGTCGCCTATGCCCCAAACTGTTGCGTATTGGGCTATCTCCCTGAACTGGGATGGAGTGTCAGCCATCACCTCTTCATAGGATCGGCGCTCCGCAAATGGGTGTGGCAGAAGTTTTGACAATTCATCGAAGCTCAATATTTCATCGCGGCAAAACATCCCATTAGTGCCCCACCGTTTCGAGTGCCTTGCACGCCCTAAGCGGCTCCTCCGCCTCCATCGCGCGCAGGCCCAGCTTCGCCATCATCGCCGCATCCTTGTCATCGCCTGCATTGGCTGCCGTTAAAAGCTTGTCGCCAGTGAAGATGCTGTTCGCGCCCGCCATGAAGCACAAGGCCTGCGTCGCTTCGCTCATGCTTTCGCGTCCCGCCGACAAGCGCACCATGCTCATCGGCATGGTGATGCGCGCTACCGCGACCACGCGGACGAATTCGATATCGTCGATTTTCGCCAGCGGCGTGTCGGCGAGCATGTCGCCCAGCACGGTGCCCTTAACCGGCACCAGCGCGTTGACCGGCACGCTTTCGGGATGCTGCGGCAAGGTCGCCAGCGTGTGGACAAAGCCGACCCGGTCTGCGCGCGTCTCGCCCATGCCGACGATGCCGCCACTGCACACATTGATGCCTGCCTTGCGCACATGGTCCAACGTTTCGAGCCGGTCGTCCATCGTCCGCGTGGTGATGATTTCGTTATACCGCTCGGGGCTGGTGTCGATATTGTGGTTGTAATAATCGAGGCCAGCGTCTGCCAGCATATCGGCCTGTTTCGGCGTCAGCATGCCCAAAGTCATGCAGGTTTCCATGCCCATTTGCCGCACGCCCTTCACGATTTCGACAATAGCGGGCATGTCGCGGTCCTTGGGGTTGCGCCACGCCGCGCCCATGCAGAAACGGTGCGAGCCGGAGTCCTTGGCCTGCGCCGCCTTTTGCAGGACGGCCTGCACATCCATCAGCTTGGTTGCCTCGACGCCGCTGTCGGCCTTTACCGACTGGCTGCAATAGCCGCAATCTTCAGGGCAACCGCCGGTCTTGATCGAAAGCAGCGTGCAAAGCTGGATCTGCCCCACAGCATGATGCGCGCGGTGGACGGTCGCGGCTTGATAGACCAGTTCGTCAAACGGCAGGCCGAACAACGCCGCGATTTCTTCGCGGGTCCAGTCGGTACGAACAGTCATAGATAATTTCCCGAACCAATATTTTGAATCTTCTCTGCCTCTCTGCGTGAAACCTGCACCGTTTTTGTTTCGCGCAGAGACGCAGAGAGAGCGGAGACCGCAGAGTGATTTGGGAACATGTTATTCACGCGGCATTCTCCAAATCAGCAGGCGGCATATTGTGGCCCAATAGCCGCAAAACATCAGCTGCACATTCGACCACATTCGAACCCGGCCCGTAAATCCCCTGAACACCCGCGTCACGCAAGAAATCATAATCTTGCGGAGGGATAACCCCGCCAGCGATTACCTTGATGTCATTCCGCCCCGCGTCGCGCAGGCCTTTGATGAGTTCGGGGATCAGCGTCTTATGTCCCGCCGCAAGGCTCGACGCGCCGACGACATCAACATTAGATTCCAGCGCCAGCACAACCGTTTCCTCCGGCGTTTGGAACAACGGCCCGGACACGATATCAAAGCCCATATCGCCAAATGCCGACGCAATCACATTCGCGCCGCGATCATGTCCATCCTGTCCCATTTTGGCGACCATCAATTTCGGTTTGCGTCCCAACCGGCGTTCGACCGATGCCACGCCGTCGAGCACCTGTTGCCAGCGCGCTTCGCCCTCGTAGGGCGCGCCGTACACGCCCTTTACCGGCGTCGGCTGCGTGCCGTAACGCCCAAAGACTTCTTCCATCGCCGAGGATATTTCACCCAACGTCGCGCGTTCACGCGCGGCATCAATGGCGAGCGCGAGGAGGTTGCCGTCTGTTTTCGCCCCCTCGGTCAATGCCTTCAAAGCGGCCTGACATTTGGCTTCATCACGTGCAGCCTTGGTGGATTTCAGCCGGGCAACCTGACCTTCGCGCACCTTGGCATTATCCACCTCCAGCGTTTCCAACGCATCTTCGGCGGCAAGGCGGTATTTGTTCACCCCGACGATCACGTCCTCGGCGCGGTCAACCCGCGCCTGCCGTGCCGCCGCCGCAGTTTCGATCATCGCTTTGGGCCAGCCAGCCGCCACGGCCTTTGCCATGCCGCCTTCGCTCTCGACGCGCTCGATAATCTCCCACGCTTTGTCGACCAGTTCCTGTGTCAGGCTCTCAATATAGTAGCTGCCGCCCAGCGGATCGACGACATTGCACATGCCGGTCTCTTCCTGGATGATGATCTGCGTGTTGCGCGCGATCCGGGCGGAAAAGTCAGTGGGCAGCGCAATCGCTTCATCCAGTGCGTTGGTGTGCAGCGACTGGGTACCGCCCAGCATCGCCGCCATCGCCTCGATCGTGGTGCGGACGACGTTGTTATAGGGATCTTGCTCCTGCAACGACACGCCCGATGTCTGGCAATGTGTGCGCAGCATTTTGGAGCGTTCGTCTTGCGCACCCATCTTGGTCATCACCCGGTGCCACAACACCCGTGCGGCGCGCAGCTTTGCCACTTCCATGAAAAAGTTCATGCCGATGGCAAAGAAGAAGCTCAGGCGACCGGCGAACTTGTCGATATCCAAGCCTGAGGCCACGCCATATTTCACATATTCCATGCCGTCGGCGATGGTGAAGGCCAGTTCTTGCACCTGCGTCGCGCCAGCCTCTTGCATATGATAGCCGGAGATCGAAATGCTGTTGAACTTCGGCATCTCGCGGCTCGTGAAGCCGAAGATGTCCGAGATGATCCGCATCGAGGGTTCGGGCGGATAGATATAGGTGTTGCGGACCATGAACTCCTTCAGAATGTCGTTCTGGATCGTCCCGTCGAGCAATTCGCGCTTAACGCCCTGCTCTTCGCCAGCGACGATGAAGAAGGCGAGGATCGGAATGACCGCGCCATTCATCGTCATCGACACCGACATCTGGTCGAGCGGGATGCCGTCGAACAGGATTTTCATATCCTCGACGCTGTCGATGGCGACGCCAGCCTTGCCGACATCGCCGACAACGCGCGGATGGTCGCTGTCATAACCGCGGTGGGTGGCGAGATCGAACGCGACCGAGAGGCCCTTTTGTCCGGCGGCCAGGTTGCGGCGATAGAAGGCGTTGGATTCTTCTGCGGTCGAGAAACCGGCATATTGGCGGATCGTCCAGGGGCGGCCCGCATACATCGATGCCCGAACCCCGCGCGTGAATGGCGCGAAACCAGGGAGGCTTGGGTCGGTCGCGTCGTCCGCTGTGTATAGCGGCTTCACATCGATACCCTCGGGCGTGTGCCAGGTCAGATCTTTGCCCTTGACCTCGCGCTCTGCAGCATTTTTCCAGTCTTCGATACTTGTCATAACTATCCCAAATTCAAACTTCGCGAAGAATTTATTGGCCCTTAAACTCCGCTTTGCGTTTCTGCAAAAAGGCAAAGCTGCCTTCCTTTGCATCCTGCGTGTCACCGGCGACCCGCTGCCCTTCGGCTTCGCGCACCAGGGCGGTCGCATAATCGACGTTGAGCGCCACCGCCAGATTTTGCCGCGTGATGCCCAGCGCCATCGTCGGACCCGCCGCCAATCGCAACGCCAAAGCCTTCGCCTCAGCCATCAACTCCGCATCCTCAACGCATTTGTAGATCAGGCCCCAATCGGCAGCCTTCTCACCCGAAACCTTCTCGCCGAGCATCATCATCTCGGTCGCGCGCGCCTTGCCGACGAGCCGGGGCAACACCCATGACGCGCCGCCATCGGGGACCAGTCCGACGTTGACGAACGCCTGAAGGAAATAGGCCGATTTACCCGCAATCGCGAAATCGCTGGTAAGCGCGAGGCTACAGCCAATGCCTGCTGCCGGGCCATTGACTGCGGTAATCACCGGCACCGAGATTTTCGCCAGCTTGATCATTAGCGGATTGTAGCTTTTGGTCAGCGCACCGTATGCCCATTGTCCGCGACTGGCCGACGCTTCGGCTCCGCGCGCCGACAGGTCGGCTCCCGAACAAAAGGCCCTGCCCTCGCCGGTGATCAGCACACAGCGCACGCCGTCCAGACAATCGAGTGCATCGCTGATCTCATCCGCCATCTCCGGCCCCAGCGCGTTCAGCCGCTCTGGCCGGTTGAGGGTAATGGTCGCAATGTTATCCGCGATGTCGAGGCGAATGGTTTCATAGGTCATTTTTATCTCCTTTTAAGCCCCTCCCCTTCAGGGGAGGGGTTGGGGTGGGGGCTTTCAGCATCGCGCCACGCCGAGAAGCCCCGCCCCGCTGCGACTAGGCGGCAAGCCGCCAAGTCTCGCTGCCCCTCCCCTAAAGAGGAGGGGCTATTCTTAATGCCCTTGAGGCACCTCCATAATCTCCGTCAACACCCCGCCCATATCCTTGGGATGCACAAAGAAAATCAGCGTCCCGTGCGCGCCGATACGCGGTTCGCCGAGCACGCGTTTGCCCAGCGCCTCGAACTCGGCCTTGGCGGCGTGGATATCGGGCACTTCGTAACAGACATGATGCTGCCCCCCAGCTGGGTTTTTCTCGAGGAAGGACGCGATCGAGGCGTTGCCCGGCAGCGGCTCGATCAGCTCGATCTGCGTTCCATTAAAATCCGATTGTCCTGAGCCTGTCGAAGGGCCCGGCGTATCGACAAAGCAGACCTTCACCCCCTGATCGGGCAGGTCGAACGGATCATGGATTTTTGTCGCTCCCATCACATCGCGGTAAAAGACGATGCTGTCCGATATGGAAGGCGTCGCGACGCCGATATGGTTGAGACGGCCTAGTTTCATTTCCAGTTCCCGTTTAAAATTGCGGTTGCCCAGCTCGGCCGACTTTTACTTTAGGCGGTTTGGAACCGCAAAGTTCGACTGCCACATGGACATATCGAACATCTTTTTCGCTGTCAGTCCAATGCTGCGGAGTATGAAAATAGAGTCGTTCACAATCTTCAACCTTCATCCAAATCTTAAATCCAGCCCCAAGTAATTCTGATCGTAATTTTCCATCTTCAGTATTCAATTTTTCTAACTCAACAGTTAGGATTTGGCTTAATTTTTGATTTAAAACATTTTTTCGTATTACATTAATAATTGGCGAATCCGCTTTCGCATCTTGAAACAATGGATCACACGCAGTTAAGGACAACAACACCAGCCCAGTCAGGGCTTGCTTACAACGGAATATTATCATGCTTCTTCCAGGGGTTCTCCAACGCCTTGTTCCGCAGCTTCCGCAACCCCAAGGCAATCCGCTTCCGCGTTGAGTGCGGGTAGATCACCTCGTCGATAAACCCCTTGCTTGCGGCCACAAATGGGTTGGCGAAACGGTCCTCATATTCCTTGGTCTTCTCGGCGATTTCCTCCGGCCCAAGCCCCCGGAAGATGATCTCGACCGCGCCTTTCGCGCCCATCACCGCGATCTCCGCGGTGGGCCAGGCGTAATTGAGGTCGCCGCGCAGATGCTTCGACGCCATCACGTCGTACGCCCCGCCATAGGCCTTGCGCGTGATGACGGTGATCTTCGGCACGGTCGCCTCGGCATAGGCAAAGAGCAGTTTCGCGCCATGCTTGATGATGCCGCCATATTCCTGCGCGGTGCCGGGCAGGAAGCCGGGGACGTCGACGAAGGTGATGATCGGGATTTCGAACGCATCGCAGAAGCGTACGAAGCGCGCCGCTTTCCGCGAAGAATTGATATCGAGCACGCCCGCCAACACCATCGGCTGATTGGCGACGATGCCTACGGTGCGGCCTTCGATCCGCCCGAAGCCGATAATGATGTTCCCGGCATGCGTCGGCTGAACCTCGAAGAAATCGCCCTCGTCCACAGTCTTGCGGATGAGTTCGTGCATGTCATAGGGCTGGTTGGCATTGGGCGGGATCAGCGTGTCGAGGCTGTCCTCCTGCCGGTCCCACGGGTCGTCGGTCGGTCGCTCGGGAACGCCGATGCGGTTATTTTCGGGCAGATAGTCGAAGAAGTCGCGGGTCGACAGCAAAGCCTCAATATCATTCTCGAATGCATTGTCGGCCACCCCCGATTTGGTGGTGTGCGAGACCGCGCCGCCAAGCTCTTCCTGCGTGACGATTTCGTTGGTCACGGTCTTCACCACTTCGGGGCCGGTCACGAACATATAGCTCGAATCCTTCACCATGAAGATGAAGTCGGTCATCGCCGGCGAATAGACCGCGCCGCCCGCGCACGGCCCCATGATGAGGCTAATCTGCGGTACCACGCCCGATGCCAGCACATTGCGCTGGAAGACCTCGGCATAGCCGCCAAGGCTGGCCACGCCCTCCTGGATGCGCGCGCCGCCGCTGTCGTTGATGCCGATAACTGGCGCGCCGACCTTCATTGCATTGTCCATAACCTTGCAGATTTTCATCGCATGCGCTTCACTGAGCGACCCTCCGAACACCGTGAAATCCTGGCTGAAAACATAGACCAGACGGCCGTTGATCGTGCCCGACCCGGTCACCACGCCATCGCCCGGTATTCTCTGCTCGGCCATACCGAAATCGGTGCAATTATGCTCGACATACATGTCCAGCTCTTCGAACGAACCTTCGTCGAGCAATATGTCAAGCCGCTCACGCGCGGTCAGACGGCCCTTAGCGTGTTGCGCATCGATACGCTTCAATCCGCCGCCCAAACGCGCCGCGCTTCGCCGTTTTTCTAGTTCCGCGATGTTGGCCGACATGGCACTCCCCTGAATTTCCAAGCGTCCCTTGTGCAAGCGCAATAGCGCAAAAGCAAATGTGAATTTGCAAAGTTGCAAAGTAATAGTTTGCAAACTATGACCGGTGCATGTCCAAACGGCGTATCTTTGCCGGAGAACGGCTCCGCAACCTGCGCGACGGGCGCAGTCTGAAGCAGTCAGAAATGGCTGCTTTGCTTGGCATTTCGGTGTCCTATCTGTCGCAGCTTGAACATGATGACAGACCCCTGACCCCTAACCTGCTGGAAGCATTGGCACGTGATTTTCCTCTGGATTGGCAGGAATTTGAAGAGGATGCAGCGACACGACGTTTTGCGGCTTTGCGGGAAGCTGCTGCGGACCCGTTGTTTACAACGCCGCTTTCTGCTGACCAACTAAACCGCATTGCCGAACAGCAACCGGCGTTGGCCGACCAATTCGTGGCACTGCATGCGGCGTACCGACGCACTGGAGAACGCTTGCAAATCGTTGATGAGGCGCTTGCCAGTGACAATGCAGGTGGCAACCGCTTGCCGTGGGAGGAAGTGCGCGACTGGTTTCATCTAGCGGGCAATTATGTCGACCGGCTAGACCGTGCCGCTGAAACGCTCGCAACGCGCCTGATGGGCAAGGCCATCTCACCTTCGGCACAGAGCATCGAACGTTATTTGCGCGAAGGCTTGGCGATTTCTCTTATCTATTCCGGCAATGCCGGGTTGCGCGACTTTGATGCAACGACGGGCCATTTGATTATCGACCAAAGCCAGCCTGCGGAAAGCCAGCGTTTTCAGCTTGCTCATCAGCTGGTGGCCATTGCCCTGCAGGACGATATCAATTCGGTCATCCAAAGTGCCGACCTGCGCACGACATCATCGCGCCAATTGCTATCGGTTGGCCTCGCCAACTATGCAGCAGGAGCGCTGTTGATGCCCTATGCGCGCTTTCGCCAAGAGGCGCGAAACTTGCGGCATGACATCGACCGGTTGCGCCAGTCCTTCGGTGTCAGTTTTGAGCAGGCCTGCCACCGCCTCTCGACATTGCAGCGGCCCGAAGCGCGCGGGGTTCCGTTTTTTTTCTGCCGGGTCGACATGGCGGGAAACATCACGAAAAGACACAGCGCCACGCGGCTACAATTCGCCCGTTTCGGCGGTGCGTGCCCATTGTGGATCGTCCATGAGGCGGTGGCAATTCCAGACAGAATTCTTGTCCAGCTGTGTGAAACGCCCGATGGTGTGCGCTATGTGTCGATGGCTAAAGGCTTGGTAAAACCATCTGGAAGCTACGCCCGCGCGCCACGCCGCTACGCGGTTGCGCTAGGGTGCGAGGCCGAACATGCTGGCGAATTCATTTACGCCGATGGCCTTGATATCTCCTCACCGCATGCCGCTACAAAAATCGGTGCCTCCTGCCGTATTTGTCCGCGTTCTGATTGCGACCAGCGCGCCTTCCCGCCAAGCGATCGCGCGATAATTGTCGACCCTGACAAGCGCGATGTGGTGCCTTATCGTATCGCTTAGGCAGCCAACTGGCGTTATAGGGTCGCAATGAATCAGCCATATCCCATCAAAGTGGCGGCGCTTTACCGTTTCGCGGCGTTCGCGCAGCCCGACGAGCTGCAACCGAAGATTCTGGGCTGGTGCAATGAGCACGGGTTGAAAGGCACGATCCTGGTTGCCAATGAAGGCGTAAACGGGACGGTTGCGGGATCGGCGGAGGGTATCGACGCCGTTGTCGCGGAGTTACGAACGCTTCCCGGCTGCGAAGACCTCGACGTCAAATATTCGCAAGCTGACGAGATGCCGTTCTACCGGATGAAGGTGCGGGTGAAGAGGGAGATCGTGACGCTGGGTGTCGATGGTATCGACCCCAAAAGAGAGGTCGGTACCTATGTGCAACCAGAGGATTGGAACGCGTTGATTTCCGACCCCGACACCATCCTGATCGACACGCGCAACGATTATGAGGTGGCGATTGGCACATTCGAGGGTGCGATCGACCCCAAGACCAAGGCGTTCCGCGATTTTCCCGAATGGTTCCGCGAACACCGCGACGAGTTGAGCGCAGGCGGCAAGAAATTTGCGATGTTCTGCACCGGCGGTATACGCTGTGAGAAATCGACGGCGTTTCTAAAGGCCGAAGGCATCGACGATGTCTATCATCTCGAAGGCGGTATCTTGCGCTATCTGGAAAATGTGCCCGAGGCCGAGAGCAAATGGCAGGGCGAATGCTTCGTGTTCGATGAACGCGTATCGGTGAAACACGGGCTGGAATTGGGTTCGATGGAATTGTGCCATGCGTGCAGACGACCGATTTCAGCCGAGGATAAGGCGTCTGAGCATTTCATCGAGGGCGTTTCCTGCCCCGCCTGCCATGCCGAACGCAGCAATGAGGACCGCGCGCGCTTTGCCGAGCGGCAGAAGCAAATCGGTTTGGCAAAAAAACGCGGCAAACAGCATATCGGCGTCAATCCGCGAGATGAAAAATAATGCCCCATTTCCGTTCGTGTCGAGCGTAGACGAGACACCGCGCAGTACCGATGGGCCTCTCGTCTACGCTCGAGGCGAACGGAGTAGGGCACTATATGACTGACCTCCCCATCCTCTACAGTTTCCGACGCTGCCCTTATGCAATGCGCGCGCGGATGGCGATTGTGGTCAGCGGGATAAGGGTCGAACTGCGCGAGGTGGTGTTGCGTGACAAACCGCCAGAGCTGATCGAAGCTTCGGCCAAAGCGACCGTACCGGTTCTGGTTTTGCCTGATGGGAAAGTAATCGAAGAAAGTCTCGACGTGATGCGTTGGGCGTTGGGCCAGAACGATCCCGAGGATTGGCTTGATGGCGAGGACGCAGATTTAATCGAGCAGAATGATGGCCCGTTCAAAGCCGCGCTCGACCGCTATAAATATCCGCATCGTTACGGGTTGGACGACAGCTTCCACGACCGCGCCAAAGGTTTCGCAATGCTGGCCGCGCTCGATGAAAAACTGGCAGACGCGCCTTTTCTTGGAGGCGAGCGCAGGAAGTTGACCGATATCGCGATTTTCCCGTTCGTCCGGCAATTTGCCGCAACCGATCATGCATGGTTCGACGAGCACCTGCCCGGCCTACAACAATGGCTGCAGCAAATGCTCGCATCGGACTTGTTCGCCAACATCATGCTTCGTTATCCGCGCTGGCAATCGGGTGATGCACGGGTCATATTCCCATAACCCGTGTGCTCCTGCGCAGGCAGGAGCGTTGGCCGGCAATCACTGCGTAAGATTTCTAACCCTCCTGCCTTCGCAGGAGAACCGGCCTATTTCATCAATACCAGTTCTTCGGCCATGCTCGGGTGTAGCGCCACAGTGTCATCGAACGCCTGCTTGGTCAGCCCGGCCTTCACCGCGACCGCCGCTGCTTGCAAAATTTCCGCGCTGTCGGGTCCAAGCATATGCAGCCCAACAACCTTGTCGGTCTTCGCATCAACGATCATCTTGTAGAGCGCCCTTTCGTGGCGTCCTGCCAATACATTCTTCATTGCACGGAAATCGCTCTTGTAGACCTCGATCTCACCCAGCTTTTCGCGCGCTTGATCTTCGGTCATCCCAACGCCAGCCAGCGGCGGGTTGCTGAACACCGCACTCGGAATGACGCCATAGTCGACCGTCCTGGGGTTGCCGCCGAACACAGTATCGGCAAACGCGTGACCTTCGCGGATCGCAATCGGCGTCAACTGCACGCGGTTGGTAACATCGCCCACGGCATAAATGCTCGGCACGTTTGACCGGTTATCGTCGCCAACAACCACCGCACCGTGCTGATCCAGAACAACTCCGACCGCTTCCAATCCCAATCCCTTAGTATGCGGCGTGCGACCGACGGCCCACATCAAAAGGTCAGTTTCGATCATGCCTTGGTCACCACCGTCGATCAGCAGACTGCCATCGGCCTGTTTGCTTGCGCCCATGAACGGGAAACCCATGCGGATGTCGATCCCCTTCTCCCGGCTCATGGCGAGCAGTTTCTCGACGATTTCCTGGTCGTAACTGCGGAGCATCTTGTCGCCGCGCGTGACGAGCGTGACATCCACGCCGAGCTCGTTGAATATCCCGGCGAATTCGTTTGCGATATAGCCCGCACCAGCAATCACCGCGCGCTTAGGTAGCTCGGGGAGATGAAACACCTCGTTCGACGTGATGCCCAATTCAGCACCCGGTACATTGGGAACCGCAGGCCAGGCGCCGGTCGCGATGAGTATATATTTCGCAGTAATCTTACGTCCGGTGGCGAGTTCGACGCTGTTCGGTCCGGATACGACTGCACGCTCATGGATAACTTCGACGCCAGCATCGGCGAATGTCCGTCCGTAAAGGCCCTCAAGCCGATCGACCTCAGCCGCCACATTGTCACGCAACGTCGACCAGTCGAACGTCGCCCCGTCAGTGTTCCAGCCAAAGCGCTTGGCATCTGCCAGATCTTCGGCAAAATGTGATCCGTAAACCAGTAACTTTTTCGGCACGCAGCCCCGGATCACGCAAGTGCCGCCAAGGCGGTACTCCTCCGCCACTGCGACCCGTGCACCATGCGACGCTGATATCCGCGCTGCCCGCACTCCGCCCGAGCCCGCGCCGATGACGAAAAGGTCGTAGTCAAATTCTGCCATGATGATGTCTTTCTGTTGCAGCGGCGATATGGTTACAACAACGCTTCATTACCAATGGCAATTATCGGGCATTGTTATCGACTAAGACGATTGAACTCAGCCTTCACCAAGTCCAGCTTCGATTAATGCCATAGTTGATGGGTCGAAACCAACTGCACCGTTTTCACCAATGCTCTTTGCGATTTCCTTACCCAGTTCGACCCCGAACTGGTCGAACGGATTGATGCCGAGCAGCGCCGCGTTCACAAATGTCCGGTGTTCATAAAAGGCAATAAGCGCGCCAACAATCGATGGCGTGACATCGTCGAGCAACAATGTCGTCGATGGCCGATTGCCCTCATAGCTCCGCGCCTGATCATCCGATTTCTTTCCCGCCATCAAAGCTGCGCCTTGGGCAAAGCAATTGACTAGCAAAGCCTCGTGATGCGCGGGATCGAAATCATGTCCCGGCGTCTTGCTGGCGATAAACTCGACGGGAATCAAATGCGTACCTTGGTGCAACAGCTGAAAAACTGCATGCTGCGCATCGGTGCCCACCCCGCCCCAAGTGATCGGTGAACTTGCGCGATCCAGCGGTGCGCCTTCAGCGGTCACAGATTTTCCGTTCGATTCCATTTCCAACTGCTGGAGATAGTCGGGGAGCAACCTCAAGCGTTCGTCATAAGCAAACACGGCGCGGGTCTGACAATTCTTTAGCTGCGCATAATAGAGGTCGCTCCATGCCGCCAGAACGGGTGCGTTTTCCGTAAATTCGGCGCTGCGAAAATGGCGGTCCATTGCAGCCGCACCTTCAAGCAGCTCTTCATACACTGCCCAGCCAAGGCCGAGCGCAACCGGAAAGCCGATCGAGCACCACAGCGAATATCGACCGCCCACCGCCTCGTTAAAAGGCAGAACGCGGCTCTCGTCTATCCCCCACTCGATTGCCTTATCCGGGTAGGCGGTTAACGCGACAAATTGGGCGTAAGGGTCGGCCACTCCGCCATCGCGCATCCATTCCATTGCGCTTGTCGCGTTCAGCAAGGTTTCGGTCGTAGTGAATGTTTTGGAGGCGACCGCAACAATCGTCTTTTGTGGATCAAAACCAGCGACCGCTTCGGCAAGCGCGGCACCATCGACGTTCGAAACCACTTTGACATCATAACGGGCACCGTCGCGGCCAAGCGCATCTACAAGCAATTTCGGCCCCAAGGCGGACCCTCCAATGCCAATATGCAGGATATGCTTGATGTCGCCCAATGCGCCGGCGTCAATTGCTTCAATCAAGCCGCGCATCCGCGCCTGCAACCCGCGTGCATTGGCCACAGCATTGGCGCTACCATTTCCGCGCTCGGCGGTGTGTTCGGCTGCACGGCCTTCGGTCGGATTGACGATTGCGCCGGTGAACAAGGCTTCCCGCGCTTTCGCCAATCCCATCGACACTGACAGAGCGGCAAACCCTGTTAAAGCAGCCTCATCCAGATGCGTCTTGGAAAAATCGAAACGGATTCCCGATTGCTCTATGGTCAGCGCAGCAACGCGGTTGGCATCCTCGGCGAACAAATTTGAGAGTGTTTTTGGCTGGTGCGCTTCAAGCACCGCCCATTGGCTGGCCGTCATATATGTCCCTTGTCTCAATTGCCTCATGAATCTCTCCACTGGCCAATAGCGCGGCTTGGCATTAGAAGGCCAGCCAATCCGTCAGCCAATGACAGCTAAAATTGCGAGTATGTGTGAACCCAATAACTGACCAGCCTAGCGGCCTCAATTCCGAACCCGTTGCCGACAGCGATCCGAAAAATACATCGTCCGAATGGCGCGATTACGGAAAGTTCTTGCTCAAATTGGCGCTGTTCGTGTTCATCCTGCGCAGCTTCATCGTTTCGCCGTTCAACATCCCGTCGGAATCGATGCAGCCCCGGCTATTAATCGGGGACTATTTGCTCGTCGCAAAATGGCCATATGGCTATACCAAATACAGCATGCCATTCTCCATACCTCTGATCCCGGGCCGGATTTTTGCAAACGAACCCGAACAAGGCGATGTTGTGGTGTTCAAAGCCCCGCCAAGCCAGCGTGACGACTATATCAAACGCGTCATCGGGCTTCCGGGTGACGTCGTGCAGATGCGAGGCGGCGTGCTCGAAATTAACGGCGTTGCCGTAAAAAAAGAACGCATCGCGGATCTTATCATCCCTGTGTCGGACAACATGAAAGCCGCAGCGCAGTTGGACGGCTCCCTCTTTCCCTGCTGGCTCCCCGAGTTCGAGGAGCCGTCGAAGGCTGGCGGAAGGCAATGCCGGTATCCGCGTTATACCGAGACTTTGCCCAACGGGCGCAGTTACGACATTCTCGATCTCGACAGCGGCCTGCCCGGCGACGACACTCAGGCGTTCGTCGTGGGCGAAGATGAAATCTTCCTTATGGGCGACAACCGCGACCGCAGCGCCGACAGCCGGTTTCCAGCGGACGGCAAGGCCATCGGCATCGTTCCGCAGGAAAATCTTGTCGGCCGTGCGCTGGTAACTGTCTTTTCGACCGACGGTTCTGCACAGTGGCTGCTCCCCTGGACATGGTTCACCGCCATGCGTCCCGAGCGGGTCGGGAAGACGTTTTGAGCGACAACGAGCAGAAGGTCTGGCTCGCGGAGTTGATCGAAGCGACGCCATCCGATCCTTCGCTCTATGCCCGCGCGCTTACCCACGGCAGTACTGGACAGCCCGATTATCAGCGGCTCGAATTTCTGGGTGACCGGATATTGGGGCTGGTGATCGCCGATATGCTATACCACCAGTTTAACGAAGAGGCCGAAGGTCGGCTGTCGCATAGGCTGAATGCACTGGTTGCGGGCAGCACCTGTGCCGAAATCGCCAGACAGATCGACCTCGCGCCGCATATCCGTCTGGGCAAGCAAGCGCGTGACGATGGCGCACAGCAGAGCGACAACGTGCTGGGCGATGTTATGGAAGCGTTGATCGGTGCGCTCTATCTCGACCACGGGATGAACGCCGCGCGGGGCTTGATCGATCGCCTGTGGTCGCCGCTAATCGACACCGCCAATGGCGCACCCAAGCACCCAAAATCCGCCTTGCAGGAATGGTGCGCTGCCAATGGTCGCAAAGTGCCTGAATATGCTATCACCAAAAAAGAAGGACCACCGCACGCGATGCGATTTGAAGTGACCGTTACCGTCAAAGGGTTTGCGCCCGTCAGCGCTGAAGCCAATAGCAAGCAGGCGGCGGAAACTGCGGCCGCACTGGCCTTTCTGGAGGCGAATATATGAGCCGGAAATGTGGACATGTCGCCATCATCGGTGCGCCGAATGCCGGTAAATCGACGCTGGTGAACGCGCTCGTCGGGCAGAAAGTGGCAATTGTCAGTCCGAAGGCCCAGACGACACGCACGCGGATGCTGGGCGTGGCGTTGGAAGGCGAAACGCAGATTATCCTTGTCGACACCCCCGGCATCTTTGCGGCGCAGCGACGGCTCGACCGGGCGATGGTCGCAGCGGCCTGGGATGGTACGGGCGATGCCGACCTGATTGCTCTGATTGTCGATGGCCGGGCGGGCGCGGGGCCGAAAGTGGAGAAGGTCGTTGCGGGCCTCAAGGACCGCCCCGAACGCAAATGGCTCGTGCTCAACAAGGTCGATATTTCGGCCAAGGAAAAGCTGCTGCTGCTCACCACCAAACTGACCGAAATGTGCGATTTCGAGCAAATTTACTATATCAGCGCGGCAACAGGTGACGGTTTGGCGGAGTTCAAGACCGCGATTGCCGACGCGATGCCCGAAGGCGAATGGCACTTTCCCGAAGATCAGGTATCCGACGCATCCGACAGGTTGATGGCAACCGAAATAACGCGCGAGCAGCTGTATCTGCAGCTACACGAGGAATTGCCCTATGCCAGCGCGGTCGAGACCGAAAAATACAGCGAGCGCGACGACGGTTCGGTCGAAATCCATCAGCAGATATTGGTCGCAAGGCCAACACAGCGCGCGATTGTGCTCGGCAAAGGCGGAACGCGGATCAAGGCGATTGGCGAAGCGGCACGGCTCGAACTATCCAAGCTGATGGGGGTGAAGGTGCACCTTTACCTGCACGTCAAGGTCAAGCCCGATTGGGACGAAGACCGTAGCCTCTACCGCGATATCGGACTTGAGTGGGTGGAGTAAAGTTTAGGGTCAGGACCTATTAAATGCGCATTTAATAGGTCCTGACCCTAAACTTTACTCCACCCACTCAAGTCCGATATCGCGGTAGAGGCTACGGT
>JANOHL010000051.1:0-5667 GCA_031406495.1 Sphingomonadales bacterium
CCACGGCGTATTCATAGCCATCGGCCACAAGCCCAACACTGGCATTTTCGAAGGCCATCTCAATATGGCAGGCGGCTACATCAAGGTGCGCGGCGGGGCCGAGGGACAAGCCACCGAAACCAGCGTTCCCGGCGTCTTTGCCAGCGGTGACGTCATGGACCACATCTACCGGCAGGCCGTGACCAGCGCAGGCACCGGCTGCATGGCCGCGCTTGATGCCGAGCGGTTTATCGATGCGAATGCATCGGCCTGACGAGGCCCAGCGACCCTAGAAGATATCCCCGCGCCCGGTTGCGTATTGCGCCACCGCCATCGTCGTCAGCTGTGCATTCACGCGGATACAGCTGGGGAAGACGCTGGCATCGGTGACATAGACATTGTCGGTACCGTGGACCCTGAGGTCGGTATCGACCACGCCATTTTGCGGATCGGCATTGATTGCGTTGCCGCCATGCGGATGTGAACTGGACAGGGTTATATCGTCGCTTTCTTTGATCGCTGCGTTGAAAAAGGCATCGATATCGTCGTCAGGCCGGAGGGTCTGGCCGCGTTGCAGCGCGGGATAAACCTCAAGAGCACCTGCCGCAAAGTGGATTTTGGCAAGCGTCGCTGCTGACTTCCTAATCAATGGCAAATCGAACATATCCAGCCGGAAATCCAGCTTGTCGCCGACAAGGCGGCCCTTGCGGTCGGCGGGAAACAGGATGCCGGCCGACGCGATCCGACCATAGTTCTGCATCCTGCGTGCATGTTCATCGAACCAGCCGGGCATCATCGCTGCCATCGCCATGGGAGGCTGAAAATGCGATTCTATCAAATAATCGCCCATATCGACATAGGTCGCCATCTGGTCTTCGTCCCATGCCGGACCCGCACCGCCATCGGGCATCAAAGCGATGATCGGCGAGGCGACATTAAGCGAAATACCGTGACCTGCCTCGGAAAAACCCGAACGCCGCAAAAGTTTCGACGACGCTAGCGTTCCAGCCGCCACAACCACGCCCTTCCGTGCCCGGACCTTGCGCGAGCCCCCATCGCCATCGGTCATTTGGACGCCAACTGCCCTTCTGACCGTCGCATCTTCATCTTGCCAGAGGATATGCTCGACCTTGGCATTGGCGACGATGCGCGCATTGTGGTTACGGCAGGCGTCGGGAAGGTAAGTCTGCGCCATGCCCAGTTTACGGCCATAGGGGCAGCCTGTGTTGCAATAGCCGCAATAGGCGCAGGCCGCAGGCGTTCCCGGTGGGCCGTAATTCTTGCGGAACCAGCCGGCATGGGCCTTGATCGCATCCGGGTCGCCGGACGCAATTTTATAGGCTTCGAAGCCGTCCAGCAGGTGCGGGCCGTTCTTCCGGCCGGACCTATGTTCAATTTCCGCGACGCCCAGTTTCGCTTCGACCGCGACAAAGGCCCTGTCCAATTCGTCCCAATCGAGTTTTGCGCCGATCGCATCCCAACGGTCGAAAACCTTTTCGTCCGGTTTCAGGCAAATGCCGTTGTTGATCGCCGAACCGCCGCCGACGCATCTGCCCTGAAAGATCACAAAGTCGTTATTCTTGCTCGTCTGCAGCGCGCCGTGCCTGAATAGCCGGGCGGTCATCCGCCGCTCTTCGAAGGTGATCTGCGTCGATGGATAAAACGGACCTGCTTCAATCAGCAATACGCTGTGCCCCTCGCGCGCGATATTATAGGCGGCGACCGAACCGCCTGACCCTGACCCGACGACGATGACATCAACTTCGTCAGGTATGTCGTCTCCTTCCAATATATGATCGCGGTGGAGTTCGCGGTCGTTCACCAGTGTCAGCGGCACCTCGCTCGTACCGCGCACACGGTGTCCGGGCAGCGTAAAGCCGATTTGCGCATGCACCGGATTATCGATGTTATCGTTCTCGCTCGCGCCCTGCCAATGGCCATAATAACCGGCATAGATGATGCCGCGCAGGCGGGCCATATCCTGAAACAGGTTGAAACGACTGTTGGCCAGCCTTTTGCGAACGCGCTTCGCCCGCATTGCCACCGGCATCCAGCGAAAAAATATACCGCCCAGGACAATCGCCAAGGCGTCGAACGATAAGCGCAACTCGCTGACTTTGCTTTCCGACACTTCGGAGAATTGTTGCTGGATGTTGTCAACCACTTGCGCAGGCGAAATCACCATTTCGCAACGGTGAAACAGCGCCTCGGTAAAGGCTTTCAGGAACCGGCTTTGTCCAGCGTCGAACGGCAGTCGCATTGCCTTCACTCCAACTGAGATTGCGTTCTAGCTTTTGGAAACCATAGCCTTGGTGGCCCGATACAGCCACCAGATCAGCGCCACGAACACTACAATACCGATCCACTCCGCCGAGCCCGCAAACGCTTCTCCAACAATCGCTAGAGGCGCATCGCTGCCGGTTCCGGCGACGACGCCTGCAAACAGCACGCCGAACAGGCTTTCGCCGACGATCAGCCCGGTGGCCATCAGCACGCCCCAGCGTTTGGCGGTTTCGGGATCTTTCTGTTTGTCGGCCCATCTTTCATATCGGTGGCCAATGACTGCGCCGACGACAATCAGGAAGGTCAGGCTCATCGGCAGATAGACGCCCATGCCGACGCCGAGCGGGGGCAGGCGCATCTTGCCTGCCTTGCCCATGACTTCGTCGAGGATAACAACACCCACGCCGATTAACGCACCGAGGCCGAGCAGATTCCATTGCAGATCGCCGCCGAGCACGCCCTTGGCGAGCGCCGAAATCAGTAGCGCTTGCGGTGCCTGAAGCGCGTTCGGCCCGGCATTTTCCACCCCGGCAAAGCCGAATGCGGTGTTGAGCAGGGCGAGCACCGGCGGGATCGCGAGACTGCCGAACAATACGCCGATCACCAACGCCACCTGCTGCCGCCAAGGTGTCGCGCCGACGATCTGGCCGGTTTTCAAATCCTGCAGATTGTCGTTCGAAATGGTGGCGATGCCGAAGATGATCGCGGTGGAGAATAACGCATAGCCGATCATCGCGGCGACGCTGTCGTCAGGATAGCCGCGTCCGAAAAAGGCGAGGATCAGCAGTGATGCACCAACCACCGCCAATATGCCGACGCCCGAAATAGGACTGTTCGATGCGCCGATCAGCCCGGCCATATAGCCGCAGACCGACGCGATCACGACGCCTGCCAGCATGATATAGATGATCGTGCCGATAATCAGCGGCACCGCGCTACCGCCCAGCGGCCCGCCAGCGATGAACAGCCAGAGCAGGACTGCGATAGGGATCATCGTCGCCAATATGACGCCAGCGACGATCTTGATCGGGATGTCGCGCTCGATCAAGGGCACATCGACATTGCTGGCGCGCAAGGCGGAGGCATCGATGGCGCTGCGAATGCCTGCGATGATCGGGCCGATAATCTTGAGCAGTGTCCAGATCGCCGCCACGCCAATGACGCCTGCACCGATGAAGCGAACCTTCGAGCGGAAAACATCGCCAGCAACGGTGGCAGCATCGCCTTCGATGCCGCTGGTCTGCCATGGAACGAGGCCAAGCCAGCTGATCGCCATGCCGAGCAGCATCGCCATGCCGACCGAAAGCCCGACGAGATGGCCGACGCCGATCAATGCGGAGCTGAGCGAGGTGGCCCAGCCGGTCGACGACGCGCCGACCTTGAAATATTTTGCAACCTCGGCACCTGCCAGCTTGAGCGCGGTCAGCAAGGTAAAGCCAGCCGCTGCGAGCGCGCCCATCAATATCAGGCGTAGACCCTTCCTGTTTTCCTCGATCCCTGCCTCGCCCGCAACGTCGGCTGAGCCGACCTTCAACACTTCGGCCGCTGCCTTGCCTTCGGGGTAGGGCAGATCCGATCCCGTTACCAATGCGCGCCGCAACGGTACCGAAAACATCACGCCCAAGATGCCGCCGGTCGCGCAGACTGCCGCAGTGGTCCAGAACGGGAAGCCCTGCCAGTAACCAAGGATGACGAGGCCGGGCAGCACGAAGATAATCGCCGACAATGTCCCCGCCGCCGACGCGATGGTCTGCACGATGTTGTTTTCGAGGATCGTTCCGCCGGGTAACAGCCGCAAAATCGCCATCGAAATCACCGCTGCCGGTATCGACGTTGCAAAGGTCAGCCCGACTTTCAGCCCCAGATACACATTGGCTGCGGTAAACAAGACCGTGATGATGGCGCCCAATATCACGGAACGTATTGTCAATTCGCGCATGCAGAAATCTCCCCGATGCACCCTAGTGCATCGGAAAGAATTTTAGTTCAAGCGGCGGCGGCTTTTGCAGGCATGAAACGGCTATTGCGGAGCAGCGTAGCGGAAATGATCGGCATCAGCACCGCGACCGGCGCGATTTCCATCGCGGTCACCGCCATCCGGCTGAGCGGATTTGCGTAAAGCATCTTGTACCCGTCCATTTGCTCGTTGAGCGCTGCAATCTCTGCTGCGGATTTGCTCGCCTTTTGCGCCTGTTCGAGCGTGATACGCGTATATTCGTCCATGAAGGTGTAGTCGGTGAAATAGAGATATAACTCCCACGCCGCGACGTAGAAGACCGTTGCAATCGCGGCGATGCCAAAGCCGATGCCAAGCGCCTTCCCGAAGCGGATAACGCCACCAAGCTCAATGTCGCGATACCGCTTCACGCCAATGAAAACGAAGCTAAGCGCGATGATCATTGACGAAAATCCGGCGACTACACCGGCTGTGCCGCCCTCGGGGAACAGCATCATGGCTATCCGCATCAGCACTGCCACTGTGACGCCAGCTATGACGCCGTAAACGATTATGATCCTACCCATGAACTTTCTCCTCTATTGATAAATGCCACGTGGGCTAACGCGGCGCAACGGGCGAAGTCTATCGCCCAAAAGGGTGATTTGGCGGCAATCGCCCAATTTTACTGGAGAATGTCGAGCGCACGCGCTTTCTGGATCGCCTGAGTCCGGCTGGCGACTTCGAGCTTTTCGAACAGTCGCGCGACATGCGTTTTCACTGTGTTGGGCGAGATATCGAGGTGGCGCGCGATGACCTTATTGGCATGGCCCGCCGCTAGCATTTCCAGCACCTCGCACTCGCGCGTGCTGATACCGAGCGACACAATCGCCGCCTCGTTGCGCTCAAAAGCTTCACGCGGGCGGGCCGTCAGCCGGTTGCCAACCCATATGCCAAGCGCCACGAAGATGACAGCGATGCAGGCGACGTAGAATTCGGTGGACCAGGCATGGACGACATGTGTGTAATCGAGCCATTCGAGCAGGAAGGCAAGTGCCGCAAGCGCCACGCCGTACGCAAGTATGAACCTCCACATCGGGTAAATAAACCATGTTGACGGAGGAGAGGCAAGATAGGCTGTTGCATGTATTCACTGTATCAACTAGCCAACACAGCAGAACGAGGAGATATCAATTGGCATTTGATCCGGCGGTCGAAACCGCGCGCTATATCGACAGTCTGGGGCCAGAGGCGCTGCGGAAAGCAGCAGACTATACTTCCACCAGCCAGTGGCTTCTGGTTTTCGACCTCGTGGCCGTGGCGCTGGGCACATGGATTATCGTGCGGTCTGGCTTGCTCGAGCGCCTGTCAGCAAAGCTCGAAAAGCGCAAATGGGCGTTGCGCACCTGGCTGGTCTGCGCAATCTACTTTGCCGTTTCCTGGCTGATCATGCTGCCCTGGACCATTTA
>JANOHL010000063.1:0-14035 GCA_031406495.1 Sphingomonadales bacterium
GGGGAGGACCGCCCTTATAACGGGCGGCGTTTCAGGTATTGGCTTCGGCATCGCACGCGCTTTTGCCAAGGCGGGGATTCGCCTGATCCTTACATATCGTAATTCATCCCACCGTGACGCGGCTGGGCGCTGGTTTGTGGAGCAGCAGCTGCCGCTGCCGCGCTTCGTCCCGCTTGATGTCGCCGACCGCGCGCAATGGGCTGCCGTCGCGGATGAGGTTGGGGCCATTCACATCCTGGTCAACAATGCCGGAGTCAGCGTTTTTGGACCAACCGATGAAGCGAGCTATGCCGATTATGACTGGATAATGGGGGTCAATTTCGGGGGTGTCGTCAATGGCCTTGTTACGTTCGTACCGCGCATCAAGGCGCAAGGTGAGGGCGGGCATATCGTCAACGTCGCTTCGATGGCTGCATTTCTTTCGGGGCCGCAGGCAGGCATATATACCGCAAGCAAATTTGCCGTGCGCGGGCTGACCGAATCGCTTCGTTATAATCTGGCGCCTCACAATATCGGCGTCTCGTTGATGTGCCCCGGCCTGACGAAGACAAATGCATGGGATTCGGCTTTGAAACGTCCGGAAGGCTTTGCCGATTCAGGTTTTGCGTCGCCGGACCGTACCGAACTTGAGCAGTTTGGTACCGCCT
Organism: Sphingomonadales bacterium; assembly: GCA_031406495.1. Classification (GTDB taxonomy): domain Bacteria; phylum Pseudomonadota; class Alphaproteobacteria; order Sphingomonadales; family Sphingomonadaceae; genus Sphingorhabdus_B. Next base: position 648 of record JANOHL010000063.1, read on the forward strand.
TTGACCTTGGCATGGATCCCATTGAGGTCGGTGAAAAGACACTGGCCGGGATGATCGCGAACAAGGGATTGATCTTGACCCATCCCGAATTCGCCGAGGATTTCGAAGAAATCTACCGCGACTCGCTGGCCGCCCTGCCAGATGAAATTGCGCCCCAAGGACGCCTCGATATTGAAGGCCTCCGCCGCGATGCCAATCGTGCGGCAGCGGCGGGGCAAGTGATCGCGCTAGGAGATTTAACATGAGCGAGCTTGAGCAACTTCGGGCCGCGCTCACGGAGTTGAAAGCGGAGAGCGATATTCAGAGGCTTCAGACCGCTTACGGTTATTATGTCGATAAAGCGCAGTGGGACGAGGCGGCTGATCTGTTCGCAAGCGATGCGACGCTGGAAATTGCGGCACGCGGACAGTTTCGCGGACAGGATCGAATTCGCGCCTATCTTCACGCACTCCCGCCGCTCGAACATGGTACGGTGTTCAATCATATGCAGTTGCAACCACTGATCACAATTGCACCGGATGGACGGACAGCTTGGGGTCGTTGGCGCGCAATTATGGAGGTGGGCTTTGTCGATCGGGAAGAACTGTGCGGCGAGGCAACCTATGAAAACGCATATGTCGTAGAGGACGGCGTCTGGAAGATCGCGAAGCTGCATTGCTTCGTCACATATTATGTGCGCTGGAACGAAGGCTGGAGCAAAGGCGGCGTTCCGATGGGGAAGCCGCTTTCCGAAATGACGCCCGATGCGTTGCAGACGGTAGACTACCAGTCATTTCCGGATGTTTACATCCCGCCCTATCATTATCCCAACCCGGTAACCGGAAAGAGTTGGACACAGGAGAAACAAGCATGAGTCCCGATGGCGTTAACGTGAAACACAGCGACAAGCTTTGGATTGGTGGCGAATGGATCGCGGCCCATTCCGGACGGATGATCGAGCTGGTTTCGCCGAACACTGAACAGGTAATCGGCAGCGTGGCCGAGGCGGACGAGGCTGATATGGATGCATCGGTTGCTGCAGCGCGCCAGGCATTCGACCATGGTCCATGGAGCCGGATGGCGCCGTCTGAACGGATTGTGATCCTCAAACGCATGTCAGCACATCTGCATGAGCGAACTGCGGAGATTGCCCGCGCCTGGACCTTGCAGATGGGCGGTCTCGCAAGCTTTGCCGGACCAATGACCGCCGGTTCGACGATGACCCTCGACCAGACCATCGGCATGGCGGAGGCCTTCGCCTTTGTCGAACAGCGCCCGTCTCCGGTTGTCCACACGGCGCTGATTGCATATGAGCCGGTGGGCGTTGTCGCCGCGATTGCGCCGTGGAACGGGCCTTATGGCATCATGCTCAACAAGGTCGCTTATGCGTTGGCGGCGGGCTGTACCGTCATCATGAAGCCCTCTCCCGAAACGCCACTGGAGGCCTATATCATTGCCGAGGCGGCGGAGGCCGCAGGCGTTCCGGCTGGCGTCGTCAATCTCGTGTGCGGGCACCGCGACGCGAGTGACCATCTGGTCTGTAATCCGGGCGTGGACAAGGTAAGCTTCACCGGTTCCACTGTTGCCGGTAAACGCATTGCTAGCGTTTGCGGTGAACGTATCGCGCGCTGCACGCTGGAACTGGGCGGAAAATCTGCCGCGATTATCGGCGATGATTTCGCGACCGATGCAGCGGCTCAATTGCTGACTGGTACAATCACGCTGATGAGTGGCCAGGTCTGCGCTATGTTGAGCCGCGTGCTGGTGCCACGGGCGCGGCATGATGAGATTGCCGATGCCATTGCCCATGAAATGAAGAAGGTGGTGGTCGGATATTCGGACGATCCGGCAACCCAATTGGGGCCGCTGGCGATGAAGCGTCAGCTCGAACGGGTCGAGATGTATATCGAAGAAGGCAAAAAGAGCGCTGACCTGGTGACGGGCGGTTCCCGGCCAAGCCACCTCAACCGGGGCTATTTTATCGAGCCCACGCTCTTTGCGAATGTCGATAATGCGTCACGCATCGCACAGGAGGAAATCTTCGGGCCGGTACTGAGCCTGATACCCTTTGATGATGAGGAAGACGCCATCCGCATCGCCAATGAATCGAACTTCGGACTCAACGGCTCGGTGCTAACCCATGATGCGGACAAGGCCTACCGCATTGCCCGGCGCATCCGCACCGGCGCAGTTGGCCAGAATGGCCTCCGGATGGATTTCGGTCTTCCCTTTGGCGGCTTCAAGCAATCGGGGCTGGGCCGGGAAGGGGGCATTGAGGGGCTGCACGGGTATCTGGAAATGAAGACGATCCTCCTTGATGGGATGCCGACAAAGTTTTAGGGCTTGACCTGCCAAAGCCATTTTGTAAGTAAGACTTACAAATATGCAGGGGTGGAGAGGCTACTGTATGACTGATATTACGCTCTATCATTGGGAGCCCAACGCAAATTCGGGCAAGCCCATGCTGACATTGATGGAAAAGGGTGTGGCATTTAACAGCCACTATCTGGACCTGCTGAATTTCGACCAGCACAAGCCCGATTATCTGGCGATCAATCCGCAGGGGACAATTCCTGCGATGACCCATGGCGACCGGGTTCTCACCGAATCGACGGCGATGATGGAATATGTTGATGAGGCCTTCGCCGGTCCCAACCTGATGCCCGCCGACCCCAAAGACCGCTGGCGCGTCCGCTGGTGGATGAAATTTATGGACCAGTGGCTGGCTCCAAGTTTTTCGATGATCGGCTGGAGTGTCTTTGTCGGGCCAGCGGCGCGACAGAAGGACCCCGAGGAACTGGAAGCCGCGATCGAGCGTATCCCAATGCCGGAACGCCGGGTCGCCTGGCGCAAGGCCATTTATGGCTTGTTTTCTGATGAAGAGATGGCGGAATCGCAGAGACGCGTGGCCGTTGGCATCGGGATGCTGGAAGAGGCGCTGGGCCAACGCGAATGGCTTGCAAGTGACCAATATAGTCTTGCTGATATCAATGGATTCAACCTAGCCTATGCATTGCCGTTGTCGCAGCCGGGGCTGTCCAATGACGAACTGACGCCTAATATCATGCGCTGGCTGCGTGCCATCTATGCGCGGCCCGCCACCAAGGCTTGCTGGGCGATGGGCAAGACAGACATGGTGAAGCGCGTTGCCATTTTGGAACAGGAGTATGTCGCGTGAATATGACCCTGTACCACGGCGAACCAAATGGCCCCTCGCTGACCGCCTTGGTGGCTTTGGTTGAAAAGGAATTGGTAGCCGAACTTGTCAGCTTGAACCTCGCAAAAGCCGAGCGGCATGGCCCCCAATGCAAAAGGGGCTTCGAGGTCGATATGAGCATTGAGGGCGAAGGCCCGGTACTCGTGGTTGACGGCGAACCGATGGCCGACAGTGTGTTTATCGCCTGTTTTCTCGATGAAATCGGCACTGGTACCAAGCTGCGCCCCGATGACCCATATGAACGTTGGGAAGTCATGATGTGGTGCCGTCAGATCATCGAAAGACTTGCACCGGCAGCAGCGTATCTTGGCATCCATAGCCAGTCGGCTGACGGGTTAAGCGATGCCGCAATTGCTGCGGTACGCAGCGATGACTTGCGTACCCGCTGGCTGGATTGGCGCGCAGGCAATTTTGACGATGACAAGCTTGCGGATTCTCGCCGCAAAGTTCTCGATGCAGCTGACAAATGCGAAGCTCGTCTTGACGGTCGTGATTGGCTGATGGGCGATTTTTCGATTGCCGACATTGAAACCTATGCCTGGCTGGCGGGTATGGTGGGTTTGATGCCCGACGCTTTTACCGGTAAAATACGGACCAAAGCATGGCTGGAACGCGTCAAGGGGCGACCGTCGGTCAGCAAGGCATTGTCGCTGGCACAGACCGATCATCCTGAAAGCTCTTGGGCACCGGGGCCGGAAATAAATCGATGGGGATGATGCCAGGCGTCGAAGGGGAACAATGAGCATGCGATGGACATGGCTGGGGCTACTTGGTGCGATCGCGCTTTTGGCGGCTTGCGATAAGGGCGTGGATATGGATGCGCCGGGTGCCGTCAACGCAAAGGCGTTGATTGAGGCATCTGCCAACAATGAAGACTGGTTATCTTATGGCCGCACTTATGACGAACAGCGTTACTCGCCCCTCGACAAAATCAACTCCTCGAATGTGAAGGATTTGGGGCTGGCGTGGTTCGCAGATCTCGACACTGCACGCGGGCAGGAAGCGACACCGCTGGTTATCGACGGCAAAATCTACATCACTACCGCATGGTCCAAGGTGAAGGCCTATGATGGCATTTCTGGCAAACTGCTATGGGAATATGATCCGAAAGTGCCCGGTGAAACGGCGGTGAAGGCGTGCTGCGATGTCGTTAATCGCGGGCTGGCGACTTGGGGCACTCGCTTGTTCCTCGGAACGCTTGACGGTCGATTAGTTGCATTGGATCGGGACAGCGGGAAAGAAGTCTGGTCGAAGGTTACCGTTGATCAAAGCCAACCTTACACGATCACCGGCGCTCCCCGGATCATCGACGGTAAAGTCATCATCGGCAATGGCGGTGCTGAAATGGGAGTGCGGGGGTATGTCGCGGCCTATGACGTTGCGGACGGCGATGAGCTTTGGCGCTTCTACACGGTACCCGATGCCCCTGGAAAGAATGATGAAAAACATCTGAAGGCAGCCGAAGCCACATGGAAAGGCCAGTGGTGGAAACAGGGCGGCGGCGGCACTGTCTGGGATGCAATGGCTTATGATCCCGAGCTTGATCTACTCTACATCGGTGTGGGTAACGGATCGCCCTGGAACCAGGCCTATCGCTCTCCAGGCGGCGGCGACAATCTCTATATCAGCTCAATCATCGCGCTGCGGCCCAAAACGGGTGAATATGTCTGGCACTATCAAACTACGCCCGGTGAAACTTGGGATTATACAGCAACGCAGCATATCATGCTGGCTGACCTCCTGATCGGTGGCAAAAAGCGCAAGGTGCTGATGCAGGCACCCAAAAACGGCTTTTTCTATGTGCTGGATCGTGCAACCGGGAAACTGATTTCGGCCAATAACTACACCGCAATCAACTGGGCGACCGGCATCGATATGAAAACCGGACGTCCGATCGAGAATCCAGACGCCCGCATTGACAAGACGGGTAAACCGTTCGTTGTGATGCCTGGTCCAGGCGGCGGCCATAATTGGCAGCCGATGGCTTTCAACCCACAGGCGGGATTAGTCTATATCCCGATCCAAGAGGCCGCGTTTCCATATATTCCTGAAGCAAATTGGAAAAGTGCCAAGCAAGGCTTTAACACAGGCATCGATTTTGCCGCAGGTGCTATGCCTGCCAATCCAGATATTCGCTCTGCTGCTTTGGCCGGAACCAAAGGCGCATTGATCGCCTGGGATCCGGTTGCGCAAAAGGAACGCTGGCGGGTCGCGTTCAAAGGGCCGTGGAATGGTGGCTTGCTGGCCACGGCTGGCGGCCTTGTGTTTCAGGGCAATTCAACGGCTGAGTTTGCCGCCTATGACGCAATCAAAGGAACAAAGCTTTGGTCGACCGGCGTGCAGACCGGAATCATGGCCGCCCCGGTCACCTATTCGATCAAGGGCGAGCAATATGTCGCGGTCTTGGCCGGTTGGGGTGGGTCTTGGGCTTTGTTGCCGGGTATGTTGTCAGAGGTGGCCGGGCCAATCCGCAATATTTCGCGGCTGTTGGTCTATAAAATAGGCGGGACGGCAAAGTTGCCGCCTGCGCCACCGCTCACAAGACTGCCGCTAGATCCGCCACCGGTCACCGGCACACCCGAACAGATCGCCGACGGAGCACGGCACTATGGCCGCTATTGTGGAGTTTGTCATGGCGACGCCGCCTATGGAAGCACTGTGTTACCTGATCTGCGGCGCAGCGGGCTGATTGCGGATGGCAAAGCTTGGGCAACGGTGGTTCGTGACGGTGTTTTGAAAGACAATGGCATGGTTAGTTTTAGCAAGGTCCTCACGCCTGGGCAAATTGAAGCGATCCGGCACTATGTGATCAGCAGGGCGGACGAGGACAAGAAGCTCGGCATTAAATAGGATTGGAGCAGTTTATGGGTATCACACTTTATACAGCCGCTACGCCAAACGGTTGGAAAATATCGATTGCGCTTGAGGAAATGGGTCTACCCTATGACGTAAAACTCATCGACTTTGCAACCAATGAGCAAAAGTCGGAATGGTATACTAAAATCAACCCGAATGGCCGCATACCGGCGCTGATCGATGATGATTTTGCTCTTTTTGAATCCGGTGCAATTCTGCTCTATCTGGCAGAGAAGACCGGAATGTTTCTGCCCACGGACGTTCAAGGGCGTAGTCGCGTGATTCAGTGGCTGATGTTCCAGATGTCTGGCGTTGGTCCGATGATGGGACAGGCGAACGTCTTCTTTCGCTATTTTCCGGAGAAAATTCAGCCCGCCATCGACCGTTATCAGCGAGAGGTCACGCGTCTCTTCGGGGTGCTAGATACACAGCTTGCAACCCATGAGTATATTTCGGGCGAATATTCCATCGCGGACATGTCACTATGGCCTTGGGTTTCCGGCTATGACTGGTCGGGCGTAACAATTGACGAATTCACCAATTTGCAACGATGGTTGACGCTTGTCGGTGATCGGCCTGCGGTTCAGGCCGGACGAGATGTACCCATCAAACGTGATCGTGCAGCGGAAATAGAGCAAGCAAAGGATACCGGTCCTAAAATGTTGGCATGACCGATTTAGCGGCAAAGCCATTGTCTTTGCCCGGCCAGTATGTTTGTATGCAACACAAACTAAATAGCCCGATTCGCAATCGGGGCAAACTGCATGACGAGAGGAAAGTTCGATGAACGATATGACGCCCGTGAACCTTCAGCAAAGGGAATACTCTTCAGTTGCAAAGGCATTTCTCTCACGTTGGCCCAAACTGTTTATCAACAACGAATGGGTGGCGTCGTCCCATGACGTAACGATACCGGTCGAAGATCCGTCTTCGGGAAAAGAAATCTGCCATATCGTCGATGCTTCGGATAAGGATGTTGATCGTGCCGTTTCCGCCGCTCGCATCGCTTTTGATGATGGGCGCTGGACCGGACTTGCGCCGATGCAGCGCGAACGCATCATCAACAGGCTTGCTGATCTGATAGAAGCAAACGCCGACGAGTTTGCGGAAATCGAGGCAATCGACAATGGCAAACCGAAGGGCATGGCGGCGGCCGTTGATGTGCCCGCTGCGATCAGCCAGCTGCGTTTCATGGCAGGTTGGGCATCGAAACTCGGCGGCGACGTCATTCAGCCCTACAGCATGCCAAATGGCACAGTGTTCAGCTATACGGTCAAAGAGCCGGTCGGTGTCTGCGCGCAGATCGTTCCGTGGAATTTCCCGCTACTTATGGCCTGCCTCAAAATTGCGCCAGCGCTGGCCGCTGGCTGCACGCTGGTGCTCAAGCCGGCGGAGCAAACTTCACTGACCGTGCTTCGTCTGGCTGATTTGGTAGCAGAAGCTGGCTTCCCGGCAGGCGTCATCAACATCATCACAGGCAATGGCCACACCGCCGGTGACCGGATGGTGAAGCATCCCGACGTCGACAAGGTGGCATTCACCGGTTCCACCGAAATCGGCAAACTGATCAACAAGAATGCGACGGATACGCTCAAGCATGTAACGCTGGAGCTGGGCGGAAAATCACCGGTGGTCATTCTGCCGGATGTCGATGTCGCGCAGGCGGCGGCAGGTGCTGCGGGCGCGATCTTTTTCAATTCCGGCCAGGTTTGTGTCGCTGGATCACGTTTGTTTGCGCACCGGTCGATTTTCGATCAGGTGATTGAAGGTGTGGCCGCCACCGCTCCGTTCTGGTCCCCGCGGCCTTCGCTTGATCCTGCAGCACATATGGGACCACTGGTTTCAAAAGAGCAGTATGATCGTGTCATGGGTTACATCGAAGCAGGCAAGCGTGATGGCGCCAGCGTAGCGATGGGGGGCGATTCGCCTTCTTCGGACGGCGGCTATTATGTCAATCCGACCGTGCTGGTTGACGTAAATCCGCAAATGAGTGTCGTGCGTGAGGAAATTTTTGGCCCGGTCGTCGTGGCCCAGCGCTTTGATGATCTGGACGAAGTGGCGAAGGCCGCAAATGACACGTGCTTTGGTCTGGGTGCTGGCATCTGGACCAAGGATGTGGGCACGATGCACAAGCTGGCCGCGAAGATCAAATCGGGCACGGTGTGGGGCAATTGCCACGGCGTTATCGACACTGCACTTCCCTTTGGCGGTTTCAAGGAGTCAGGGATCGGTCGTGAACAGGGACGGCAAGGTATCGAAGCCTATATGGAAACCAAAACGGTTATCATCCAGCTGTAACTGACCGGAGCAACCACGATGACTTACGCCCGCAATGCATGGTACGTCGCGGCGTGGAGTTGCGACCTGGAGGTGGCGAAGCCGTTTGCCATCTCCATCCTCGGCGACCCAGTTGTCATCTACCGGTCGGAATCGGGTACACTCGCCGCGCTTGAGGACCGCTGTGTCCATCGTCTGGCACCGCTTTCGCTCGGGCGCTGCGAAGGGGAGCGGCTGCGTTGCATGTATCACGGGCTGCTGTTCGATCCGGATGGAAAGGTCGTCGAAATTCCGGGACAGGACTTGATTCCGGCGCAGGCGAAGGTGCGCAGCTATCCGGTTGTGGATCGCCACGACTGGATATGGGTGTGGATGGGCGAGGCAGCGCTTGCTGACGAAGCATTGATCCCGCCAGCGGTTGGCCTGTCCGATCCTGACTGGATACTCGGCCATGGCCAGATGGACTATGCCGCCGAGGCCAGGTTGATTTGTGACAATCTGTGCGATTTCACGCATCTTTCCTACGTTCATGCCAACAGCTTCGGTTCTTCGGAAACCTGGGCAACAAGCCGTCCGAAAGTGACGCCGCTCGAACGCGGTGTGCGCTTCGAACGCTGGATCGAAAATGAGCGGGGGATGCGGGCGCGGGACGGCAGCGAGATGGTCGATGCCTGGTCGTCCTACGATTTCATCGTTCCCGGCATCCTCCTGATGTCGAGCGGTGCCTATCCTCCGGGCACGGCGAAGGCGTCCAATATGGAACGCCCCGATCCGGCATTGCCCGCGACCGGCGTGACTTTTACCAGCCAGGCCGTGACGCCTCTAACCGACAAGACCGCCCGCTATTTCTTCAGCTGGGGTCCGCGCAAAGATCAGGGCGACGAAGCCTTGCGCGACATGCTGATGGGGATTGCGGATATGGCCTTTACCGAGGACAGGTTGATGATCGAGGCGCAGCAGCGCGTGATCGACGGAACACCGACACCGCGCATCATGCCGACGAGCGCTGACAAGGGCGTGACGGTTTACAACCGGCTGGTCGAAAAGCTAGCCAGGGCAAGTACCGTTCAACTGGAGGCAGCCGAGTGATAGATCTTTCAAAAATCCGGGCGATTGACGTCCATGTCCATGCCGAGATTTCGTGCCACGACCCCGAAGATCCGGTGATGGGCAAATATTTCGATGCGGCAAGTGCCTATTTCAAGGCACCGCGCGAGCGCCCTAAAATCCCGGAAATCATCGAGCTATATCGTGAACAGCAAATCGCTTTCTGCCTGTTTACCGTCGATTGCGAAAGCAGCATCGGTGCAAAGCGCGTCTCCAATTATGAAATCGCCGAATATGCAGCGAAAAATGATGATATCTGCATCGCTTTTGCCTCCATCGACCCGCGCAAGGGCAAGATGGGCGCGCGTGAGGCCCGCGATCTGGTCGAGAATTACGGTGTCAAAGGCTTCAAATTTCATGGCATCATGCAGGATGTCCATCCCGCCGACCGGGTGGGCTATCCGATCTATGAAGTGATTGCCGAATACGGGCTGCCCGCGATCTTCCATACCGGTCATTCGGGTATGGGTACCGGCATGCGCGGCGGCGGTGGTGTTCGGCTCAAATGGGGCCAGCCGATGCTGATCGACGATGTCGCGGTCGATTTCCCGGACATGAAAATCATCCTCGCGCACCCGTCGTGGCCTTGGGTCGATGAGAGCCTGTCGATGGCGCTTCACAAGGACAATGTCTGGATCGACCTGTCCGGCTGGAGCCCCAAATATTTTGCACCGCAAATCATCCAATATGCCAACACCCAGTTGAAGAAGAAGATGCTGTTCGGCTCCGACTTCCCGTTGATCCATCCGGATAAATGGATCGAGGCGGCCAAGCATGTCGGATTTAAGGACGATGTGCTGCCGGGCATCATGAAAGACAATGCCGCCAAGCTGCTTGGGCTAGGCTGATGAATTTTACCGGACGCCATATCATCGTGACGGGGGCGTCCACCGGAATTGGTTTTGCTACAGCGAAAACGCTCAGCCGTCGCGGTGCCAGCGTATCATTACTGGCGCGCAACGAAGAGAAGTTGGCGATTGCGACAGCCGCTCTGCAACGCGAGGGCGGAATGGCCGGTTATGCCGTAGCCGATGTCAGCGATCAGGATTCTCTTCAGGCCGCGATTACCCAGGCAGAAAGGGTGTTTGGACCGGTTGACGGCCTGTTTGCGAATGCCGGGTCGGGCGGCGCGTTTTCACCGATCACCGATTACGCCGACGACCTGTTTGACGAGGTCATCCGGACCAATCTCACCAGCGTTTTTTGGGCAATCAAACGTGTCCTGCCATCGATGATCGAGCGAAAACGGGGTGCCATTGTTGTGACCGGAAGCCTCGCCAGCGAGCGCGGAATGCCCAACAACGCCGCTTATGTGGCGTCCAAACATGGCTTGCTCGGTCTGGCCCGCGCGACGGCAATCGAAGCCGCGCCGCGCGGCGTCCGTGTCAACTGCGTGATTCCCGGATTGATCGAAACGCCAATGCTGATGGCGCTTGATGCCGATGCATCACCCGATGAGATGCGAGCGGCGCTTGGCAAGGCCGTCCCGCAAGGCCGTATCGGGTCCGCAGACGAAGTTTCGGAAATGGTCTGCTTCCTGTTGTCCGATGCAGCCAGCCACATCACGGCTCAGTCAATCGCCGTCGACGGCGGCATACTCGGCACCCATTCACCCAGGTAAGGCCCATTCACCCCGATAAGGATAGTCATGGCACTCAAATATTATCATGCGGAACCGGTAGCAAACTCGCTCAAGTCGATGATCCCCCTAAAGGAAAAGGGGCTGGCGTTTGAGAGCATCTATGTCGATCTGCACAAGTTCGAACAGCACAGCGACTGGTTTGTAAAACTGAATCCGGAAGGTCAGGTGCCGGTGCTTGACCATGATGGCCTGATCGTAACCCAGACAACGGTCATCAATGAATATCTGGAGGATGCCTTTCCTGAGGCGCCTCCCCTGCGTCCCGCTGATCCTGCCGGCAAGGCGCGGATGCGGTTCTGGAACAAGTTTGTCGACGAGCATGTGATGAACTACGTGTCGATGCATGGCTGGCACCGCATGGTCGGTGTCATTGCACGCAACATTGACTCGGGCGAGTTTGAAAAGCTGCTGGAGCGCATCCCTCTTCAGGAGCAGCGCGAAAAATGGAAAACTGCGCGATCAGGTTTTTCCGAGGCTGATCTGGCCAACGCCATACGCAAGATCGAAGTCGCTATCGATAAGGTCGAAGGGCAACTTACCGAAACACCATGGCTTGCCGGTGACATGTTCACCACTGCGGATATCAATTTCTTTTCCCACTGCGGGATGATGGTGGAGCGGATGTTCCCTGAACTGGAAGTCGCCACGCGCTGCCCGCGATTGGTGGACTGGCGGGAGCGCATGAAGGCGCGTCCCGGTGTCAAAGCCGCGCTGGAAATGCCTGACCATACTGCGCCGAGTCTTCGGACCTTCACCGGCCATGCGCGATAATTGGAGAATATGATGTTTGGCAAAGTGGTCATCTCCAACCAGGATTGATTTCATGGCCAGTTTTATTCTGATCCACGGGTCATGGCATGGCGGTTGGTGCTTTGATCTGATCCGCGACATCCTTGAGAATGCCGGGCATGAGGTTATCGCGCCCGATCTGCCCGGTATGGGCGGTGACGAAGCTGCTTTGCGGGCCGTATCCCTGCAAGGCTGGGCTGACTTCGCGGTCGGATTGTGTCGGCACGCAACCCAGCAACCGGTCGTGCTGGCAGGGCACAGTCGCGGCGGGTTGGTTATCAGTCAGGCCGCCGAAACCGCGCCAGAGGCGATCGATGCCTTGGTTTATATCTGTGCGATGATGCTTCCGAGTGGAATGTCGCGGGCGGAGTTCAAAACGATAGAAGGACCAAACCCGCCATTTGACGCGATCATCTCGCCCGTATTTGGCGGGGCGGGGACGGTGGTCGATCCGGCTGGCGGGCCTGCCGTTTTTGCGCAATTGTCACCGCCGGATGCAGTCGCCGGTGCAATGGAGCGGCTGATGACCGAACCACATGGGCCGCGGGGAACGCCGCTTCGGCTAACCACTGAAAGGTTCGGATCGATCCCGCGGACTTATGTTGAATGCACGCAAGACCGCACGATACCCATAGAGAGCCAGCATAAAATGCAGTCGCTCGTGCCGGGGGCTGCGGTTGTCACGCTCGATGCTGACCATTCGCCCTATCTGTCGCGGCCCGACGAATTGGCGGCAGCGTTGATTGCTGCCGCCGAAGCTATCAATCCCTGAATACTACGGTCTTGTTCCCGTTCATCAATACCCGGTCTTCCAGATGATAATGGACGGCACGGGCAAGAACGCGGCGTTCAATGTCGCGTCCTTTGCGGACCAGGTCATCCGGCGAGTCCGAATGGCTGATCGCTTCGACATCCTGATGGATGATCGGTCCTTCATCGAGATCCGCCGTAACATAATGCGCTGTCGCCCCGATCATCTTCACGCCGCGATAAAACGCCTGATGATATGGTTTCGCGCCCTTGAAGCCGGGTAGGAAGCTGTGGTGGATGTTGATGCAGCGGCCGGACAAAAAGCTTACCAAATCGTCTGACAATATCTGCATGTAACGGGCCAGCACCACCAGTTCCGCCCCGGTTTCGGTAATCAGGGCTTTGATCTGGGCTTCCTGCTGCGACTTGGTTTCCTTGGTGGTTGGCAGATAATAAAAGGGAACATCCCCAACAAGGCTGATTTTTAGCGCCTCGCGCGGGTGATTGCAGATGATGCCCACCACATCCATTGGCAGTTCGCCAATACGGTGGCGATACAGCAGGTCACCAAGGCAATGGTCGAACTTCGATACCATCAACATGACCTTGCGTCGTTCCGTTGCGCCCCTCAGCGTCCAGGTTAAGGCGCTTTCATCCGCGAATGAGGTAAATGCAGCCCGAAGCGCTTCAGGGTCTGCTCCGGCGGCAAGCTCGAAAACAACCCGCATGAAAAACAAGTTCGACTCGGTGTCGTTGAACTGTTGTGATTCG
>JANOHL010000008.1:0-122310 GCA_031406495.1 Sphingomonadales bacterium
CTTATGGGTGCCTCGTCTACGCTCGACACGAACGGATTTGGGGAGGTGGGTGTTAAACTCGCCGCCCTCCCCGCATTGGTAATCAACACTCTCGCCCCGCTATCTTCCATGATATGCGAAACCTGCGCCGCCTTGAGCAGCGGATTGACCGGCACATGCACCAGCCCCGCGCGCACCGCAGCCAGCGGCATCAGGCAGGCAATTTCGCCCTTGCCCAGCCAGGTCGCCACGCGGTCGCCGGGGGCGAAGCCCTGCCCGGCTAGCCAACCCGCCAGCTGACCGATACGGACATTTAACTCCTGATAACTAAACACCCGGTCACGAATGACGAGCGCAGGTGCTTTGGCTTCGCCGAACATCGGCAAATGGTCGAGCGGAAACACTGGCAAGTCGGTCGTCATTAGGGCATATTCAGTTGAGATTTCAGGGGCATCAGGGGTTAGTTATTTGCCGGTAAAAGGTGAATATCACGATAATTTCCTCACCGCGCAAGCCGTAGCGCGCGGGGCGCTGGACCGTGACGTGCAAAAAAGCCTGTTCGACCGGCTCGACTGGCTCGACGCGCTGCACCGGATGGCGTTGCGCGACAAGGCACCGTTGCTGCTGCGCGCACATGATAATGAGACGGAGGCTTGGTTACCCTTGATGCAGCAGAGTCGCCACCATCACGCGGCGCTCGCCAACTGGTATAATTTTACATGGCGACCGATTTTTGGGGGTGTGTATGACGAGGAGACGCGACGCGCATTGCTGCGGCAACTGGCGCTGACGGCGCGAGGGTCCAGCCGTCGCCTGACGCTTTCACCACTACCTGACGAAGATGGATCGGCGAGCGAAATCGCCACCGCGTTCGAACAGGCCGGATGGGTCGTGGCAATGGAAGAATGCGACGAGAACCATTATCTGCCAGTGGGCGGACGTTCGTTCGACGAGTATTGGGAAACCCGCCCCGGTCAGCTTAAGAATACCGTCAAGCGCAAGGGCAAAAAGGGCATCGTTTCGACGCGCATCGACACCGCGTTTTCGGAGGACAGCTGGCGCGATTATGAGCGGGTCTATGCGCGCAGCTGGAAACCGCATGAGGGCAGCCCCGATTTCCTGCGGCTGATCGCCGAACAGGAATCCGCCGCCGGTTGCCTGCGTCTGGGCCTTGCGTACATCGACGGCCAGCCGGTTGCCGCGCAATATTGGACCGTGGAAAACGGCACCGCGTTGATCCACAAGCTTGCGCATGACGAGCGACATCTGGCCGCGTCGCCCGGCACGTTGCTGTCCGCCGCACTATTCCAGCATGTGATCGATATCGACAAGGTAGACGAGATCGACTTCGGCACCGGCAGCGACGCGTATAAGCGCGAATGGATGGAGGCTGTGCGTCCGCGTTACCGGCTCGATATGTTTTGGCCGAACCATGTTGCCAATTGGCCCTTGATTGTCCGGCATCATTTGCGGCAGATGCGCAAAGTTTCGTGATGGATCTACCCCTTCCCGTTCGTGTCGAGCCCTTCGGCTGGCTTGCAGCCGCTCAGGATAAACTTGGCCAAAGGCCAAGTCGAGACACCGAGAGATCGCGCGCTACTGATGGGTGTCTCGACACGCTCGACACGAACGGATTAATATATTGAAAGACCGAAATGCCCGATAGCAATGCCCGAACCGAAGCCGTTATCCGTTCGATCCTGTCTGACATGCTCGGGCTGTCGGCAGCGCAAGTTGCCGCGATGGATGCCGACACCGAGTTATTCGGCGCGATCCCCGAACTGGATTCGATGGCGGTCGCGGGCTTGCTCACGGAAATGGAAGACCGGCTGAATATCGTCATCGATGACGACGATGTCGACGGTGAATTGTTCGAAACCTTCGGTAATCTGGTCGCCTTTGCGAAAGCCAAGGTCGACGGGTGAGCGCATCGCCTGCCCATCTCCATTACGAATTTGCCGGGCAACGCGAATATTGCCTTGGGTATGGCGACGCGGCGGCGGCACGCACTATCCTGTTCATTCCGCCGTTGTTCGATGAAATGAACCGCACGCGCGCCATGCTGGTCGGCGCGATGCGCGAACTGGCACCGCGCGGTGTCCGGTCGCTTCTGCCCGACCTGCCCGGATGCAATGAAAGCACAGCCTCGATCACCACACAAACGCTCGAAAGCTGGCGCGCGGCGATGGCGGCGGCGGCGGAGCAGTTGGGCGCAACGCATATCGCCACGCTGCGCGGTGGTGCGTTGGTGGTGGGTGATATTGCGCTTCCTGAGTGGCGGCTGGTTCCGGCGAAGGGCGCGTCTTTGCTCAAGACGATGCTGCGCACGCGGATTGCCGCCGACAAGGAGGCGGGAAAGGTTAGCACTGCCGACGGCTTGCTGGCCGAGGCCAACGCGCATCCGGTCGAACTGGCGGGCTATACGCTGAGCGCCGCCATGCTGTTCTCGCTCGAGCATTCGGACGCTGCGACGTCGGCACGGGTGCGCGAAGTCACGCTGGGCGACGGTACCGACGCGGTTGTCGGCACGCCCTTATGGTTTCGAGCCGAACCGCAATCCGACGCCACCATGTCCGTAGCGATTGCTGCCGACCTCGATCGCTGGAGCGCATCATGCGGCGGATGATCGATTTCGAATGTGGCGGTGACCGGCTCGTCGGCACGCTCGATGACGCGGATGGAGCGACCGGCTTGCTCATCGTCAGCGGCGGCAACGAAATCCGCAGCGGGGCTTATGCGGGGCAGTCTGCGATGGCGCAGCATTTCGCCGCTTCGGGATGCCCGGTGTTCCGCTACGACCGGCGCGGTGTGGGTGACAGCGCAGGAACCAATGGCGGTTTTGAAAGCAGCGCGGACGATATCGCCGCTGCGGTTGCCACGTTCCGCAGCGCTGCGCCGCAGATGCGGCGGTTGGTGGCGTTCGGCAATTGCGACGCCGCAACCGCGCTCGCATGCTTTCACGGCGGGCTGGCGATCGAGGCGCTGGTGCTGGCCAATCCCTGGGTGATTGAGACCGCCGATGATACCGAGGCGGCACATCCGCCAGCCGCCGCGATCCGCGCGCGCTATCTTGCACGACTTAAGAACCCGCGCAGTGTCATCGACCTGCTCACCGGAAAAATCGACATCAAAAAACTGGCAGGCGGTCTTGCCAAGGCAGCGCAAAAGGAGGAGCCCGGCGGCCTCGCCATTCGCCTCGCCGAGGCGCTTTCTTGCGCAACGGTGCCGGTCGATATCCTGATTGCCGAACGCGATACGACGGCACTCGCGTTTAAGGCGGCATTCAAAGGTTGGGGGTCGAGTTCCGGCGTCCGAATCCACAAGGTCGATACCGCGTCGCACAGCTTTGCCGATGCGGCGTCACGCGATTGGCTTTATCGCCAAATTCAGGACGCCGTCGACCAAACGTAGAGCAAAGACGACGCGCCGAGCATCGCGCCAAAGGCAACAGCTTTTACGTCGCGTTGATACAGTAGTTTCGCCGTCAGCGCCCAAGCCAAACCAATCAGGCTGGCGAACAATATGACGAGCGGCAGCGCCTGCCAGCCGAGCCAGATGCCGATTGCTCCCAAAAGCTTCGGGTGCCCGCACCCATTCCTTCGCGGTGTCGGGTGGCACGATACAGTCTGCGGATGATTTCGAGTACAATATAGGCGCCGATTCCACCCACTATCCTGTCGATCCAGCTGATCTCGGGCATCAGGATTGGTCCTGCCATTACGCCTGCCAACGCCAACACCAGCACCAGACGGTCGGGCAGCCATAAATGGCGAATGTCGAGAACAACCAGCGGCAACAGCAACCATGCGAATATTGCCGCTGCCAACGCCTGTGCAGGCGACAGCAGGAACAGCGGCAATATACCGAGGACGACCGCGGCGATTTCGATCGCAACTATGTCGCTGTTGATCCCCGCACCGCAATGTCGGCATTTTCCTCTCAAGACAGCGAAAGAAACCAGCGGGATCAGATCGAAAAATGCGATTGTCCTGCCGCAGTGGTCGCAACGTGAACGACCCGTCGCTATGCTTTCGCCCTTTGGCCAGCGCGCGCAAAATGCGCCAGCAAAACTGCCCCAGATTGCACCCAAAACACCTAGCAGGCTCGCCAGAAACCAGAACGGCAGCGATGCCATCATGACGTTCGCACTCTCGACAGGCGCGATCAGAGCCGCCCTTTCAGGACCATGCGCTGACCGCCCGCAACCGCGCGAAATCCGACCGCACCCAGCGCCGCGGACTGGTCGAGCCGGTCACCACCGAGGAATATGGTGGCGGTGTAACTGCCGTCTCCCTTCACACGGATATCCACGCGCTCCATCGCCGACTGGCTGCTGAGCGGCACCAGCAGATCGCCATTATTGCAACGCAGCTTGCCCAGCATGCCATTGGCGACGTCGAAGCCGGGAATGCCACCCGGCAACGTCAGCCGAACGCTGCCATCTGCGATCATACACCGTCCTGCGCCGAAACGGACGGAGAAATTCTGTAGCTCGATATTCTGCGCTGGTAGCGGTGCGAAAAACTGGCCCGCCGGAAAAGAAGCGCGCATATTATCGACCGAGAAACCGCTTGGACGGCGTGTCACCGATCCTTCGAGACCCGGCGAGAACGGCGCGTCGCCGCGCGACAGCAAAATCTGCGCGCGGCCAAGAAACAGAGGCCAGAATTTCAGCCGCGCGTTCACGTCACCGATCGCCAGTTGCCCCACGCGCAGATCGCGGATCGAACCATCCCACAAAATGCCCTCGACCTTGCGCGCAGCCACGCCTTCGCCGCCAACCGCAACGCGCAGCGGCATGAATATGATGAGCGCCGCGAGCAACAACGCCGCTGCACCCATCAGGAGCGAACGACGACGGCTCACTGCTTGACCCGCCGCAGTTGCGCATCGACGGTAACGCTGCCGTTGCTGCCGGAACGGAGCGCCAAGGTCCGCACTTCGATACCTTGCGCTTCAAGCCCGGCGAGCCAGGCCAGCAACGCCGGTGAACGCGCCTGCTCCATCCGGAATGACAGTTGCCCGGAGGCGCTGCCCGGTGCCTTGAGCAAATCGAAGCCCTGTTCCGCTGCACTTTGGGTGACGACAAGATCGATCGCGGCGAGGTTGGCGGGTGAGTCCGTCGCCGTTTGCTGTGCTGCGTTTGCAACCGCAGCCTCGATACGTCCCCGCCGTTCGACCGCAGCGTCGTGCGCGGCTTCAGCGTCTTCAATAGCGGAGACCATCAATGCTGTGCCAAATATCAACACGATCAGCGCCGTCAAAACACCGGCAATACCAACCAGATATTGCTCGCGCGTGCTGAGCGTTTCGAACCACTGGCGGATATTCGCGGTCATGGCATCCTCATCGTCAGATCGACCAATGTCGCGCCGCTGGTGTCCTGACGCGGGGTCGCGGTGATCCGGAAACCATCGCGCTGGATGGCGAGCAGAGCATTGTTGATGCCGGTCGCGTCGGGCGCGGCGAGCACCGCCGACATGATACCATCGTCACCGTAACGAAGCTCGCGCACCGACACATTCGGTGTCGACTTCACCGCGCGCCACAGCCCGGCCGACAACGACCCGAAACGACCACTCGACAGACCCTTTTGCTGGAACGCCCGGTCGATTTGCGCTTCTGCTTGCGCAATGTCGGTAATCGCCGGATCGATTTTCTGCGCGGCTGCCAGCGCGCGGTCGTCCTCAGCATCCGTCGATAGCCGGTATTTTGCCCAAGACGTCAGCGCCAACAACAACGTCGCGGCGATCAGTGCGGCAAACAGACGGATAATCCATTTGCGTTGTTCGGCGGTGGCCCAGACCCTTTGCTCGCGCTTGGCATAAATCCCCTCGCGCAGGTTCAGCATCGGATATTGCGCAGCGGCGACAAGCATAATGAGCGCGGCTTCATTATCGATTTCTTTGACTTCGGCATCGCCGATGAGCAGCGTGCGGAGCGCAGTCTCGTCGGGAGCCGCTATGTTCACACCGCGCAGAACTGGCGCACCATCGATCGTCGCGCGGATAGCGCCATCGACCGGGGCGTCAATGGTCAGGCCAGCGGGGATGATGATATCGGGATTGAGACCCGCTCTGGCCAAGCCAAGCAACCCATAGTCCATCGTAACTGGCGCAATTGTAGCGGTAACCACGATATCGGCGCCCAGATGACGCGATACCGCATGCACCGGGCCTATCGATTGTTCGACCGCATGTAGCCGTGCGACGCCCGCCGCCTGGCGCGGCTCAAGGTTGGGAAATGAAGACCAGATGCAGCGGGCCTGAGCAGGGGGCACGATCGCCATGACGACCGTGTCGGCGATATCCGCTCCGTCCAGTATTTCTGGGATATCGGCCAGCGAGCCGGACGCAATAACAATGCCGTCACGGACATGCCACAGCGAAGGGTTGTCGCGTTCGGCCGTAGGCAGACCGACAATCAGGGCATGCGCCAAGGTCATCCGGCCTCACCCCAGCTGCGCCACAACACGCGCGCAGGTGCGGGGTCGCCAACGATCAGGGCTTCGCCCTGCAGCGCCAGATCGCCCAACGTCACCGCCGTTTCCAACATGAACCATTTACTCGTCAGCTTGACCTGCCCCTGCACCAATGCCGACGGCTGCATTGCCGCCAATTCGGGTGCTCCCCAGAATCGAATGAGGCTGCCATAGCCACTCGTGGGCCGCTTGGCGAGATAGCTCCGCGCAGCTTGCAGGCTGTATTTCCCCACAGGAAAAAGCATGACCAGCAAGGGTGCCTGTTCTGGCAGCAAGGTGTTGACATTGATCGGCGACAGTTCGGCAATCGGCAGCGCGCAAATCCAGCCGCGCAACCGGGCGTATATGTCGGGCGTGACGCCCTTGACCGCGCGCAATTCGCTCGGGTGCGTGAATAGCTGGTTGGCCGCGAGGTAGGGAGTTTTGGCGGCGCGGTAGCTCTCATCTTCGGCCCCTGCCGGTAAAGCCTGGGCATCGGCATCGGCCCAGTCGGCAGCGGCGGCGGCAACGGGTCTTGCCTGATTTTCAGGTATGCCCAGCGTCATCATCAGGACAGTAAACTGGTCCTGACCGACACTGCTTGCTTGCAACTTGCCGTTAATATCCGTCACCAAACTGTTGAGATTGAAGCAATTTCCTGCATCGCGGACGGTGGCTGTTGCAGTTCCCACTGGTATCGGCAATTGCTGCGCACGCCCCATCCAGCCGCCCGCAAGCGTGGTCTGTGCCGCGTCACGGCTCAGCAAATCTTCAAGCCGGGCGGTGGCGATGCTTTCGGCGGCATAGCTATAGGCGCGTGCCTGCGCCAACGCCGCGCCGTTGCTGGCAAGCTTTGTCGAAAGCGCCACCCGGTCGAGCGTTGTTGCCGCAATGACCGCGAGCACCGCGACCAGCAGCAGGATCGACAGCAACGCCGCGCCGCGTTCTTTGTCGGCCAATACCATATCAAACAACGGGTTCGTCTTCGGCGACTTGCGGCGAGCGGACCTGAGCGCCGACCAGAAACAGCATGCGCTGCTCTGTACCCTGCTTTGTCCGCAACCGCATTTCGACGGCGCGCGGCATTGCGGTTGCGTCGGTCGCGGTCCAGTCGCTGCGCCATTCGCCGCGCACGTCGCGGTATCGCAACTGTATGTCAGCGACATTTTCCAGCATGATCGCGGCATCGCCCGGTGCGCTGCCATCGAGCATCGGCCAGCTTACGCGCTTCAGCGCCCCCTGATCGAAACTGTAGCTCACGCGCTGCAGAGAAGCACGCGGCGCATCGTCGAAGTTCGACCATCCGGCGCGGACAAAACCGAATAGCGCGCCCGGTGTAGCGGCACCACCCTGCGTGAAGGCCGGCACCGGCTGGCCGCTTTGGTCGCGCAATGTGCGCGGCACGGCCTGCGCCAGATCGCCTTCCAGCGCATTCGCCAGCCGGTTGGTTCGCGCCAGCCCTTCAAGCCTTGCCTTGACCGCTATCTGCGTGTCGCTGCCCGACCGCAGCAACGCCACACCGGCGACCGACATCAACGCAAAAATCGCCAACGCCACGAGCAATTCGATCAGCGTGAAGCCCGCTTCCGGTGCGTTGCTCCGCATCATTGCTCGACCGGCCTTGCAATGGTCAGCTTCGCTGTCCGCCGCGCGGCAAGTCCGGTTCCGGCGACAACGATGTCCATCCGCAACAATCGGACATCGTCGGTCTTTTGCGTTTTAACCGTCCACGTCCAGCTCTGACCGCCGTTGACTTCCTCTCCCGCCTCGTCGCCAATGACCGGCGACGAAGGATCGGACAGTTTTTCGACCGCGATATTACGCGCAACCTGCCACGCCATGCCGCTGTCACCCAAGATCGCGGTCGAGCGCACTGAATAGCCCTGGAGCCTCACCATCGCCAGCGCAGCAAGGCTGAAAATCGCCAGCGCAACCATGATTTCGAGCAAGGTAAAGCCGTTTTTCGACGGTCGAGATTTACCGCGATACACGCACATCACCCGTCGCCGACACATCGACCGAAGCCGATGCAGTCCCCCGGCGCAACCCGATCTGCATAGCGCTTGAAGGCATGCCAGTGCTGTCGAACACAACGCGAAGCTGGGCGCCATTGCCGATCTGGGCCACGGTTCCCCGCTTCCAGCTAGTGGTCGAAAACGGTGTCTGCGTGAGCGGTCGCCACACCCCATCTGTGTGCGCATCGAAGCCGTATCCGGAGGGTCGCACCCACACCGCCATTCCCCGCGATTGCAGGATCGCGTGGTCGCGCAACGCGGCTATGCGCGCCGCCAGTTGCTCGGCCTCGTTGCGCGCGCTGCGGTCGGGAGATCCTGCTGTCATGACAACAGCGGCGCTGGCCAATCCCACGATGAAAATAACCACCATCAACTCGACGAGCGTGAATCCGTTTTCGGCGGCGCTATTTTTGAGGGTTACGTGCGGCCTACTCGCCGTAAATATCGGCATTTTCATTCTCGCCGCCGGGCGCGCCGTCGCCACCTAACGAATAGATATCGAACGCGCCGTTCTTACCCGGATTGCTATATTGATACGGACGGCCCCAGGGATCGTTGGGCAGCTTCCTGATATAGCCTTCGGTGCGGGTAGCACCCCCCGTTGTTGGCGGAGTGACCAGCGCCTGTAATCCAGCGCCCGCATCGGGATAGGTCAGATTATCGAGCCGGTATGTTTCCAGTGCCTGGCCCAATACAGCGATGTCAGCCTTGGCCTTTTGCACCATCGCCTTGTCCTGATTGGGCAGGACGTTGATCGCGACCACGGTGGTGAGCAGCGCGAGGATGAAAAGCGTCACCATCATTTCAACCAGCGTAAACCCGTTGCGCTTGGTCTTGATCGCTTTGCGGCGGAATTTGGCATGCGGAAAAGACATGTCGGTGAACAGGTGGAACAGGATACGCAGCATTATTATAGTCCCGTAAGGTTCTGTAGTTGGAGGATAGGCAACAATATTGCCAATATAATGACAGCGACGATCCCGCCCATCAACACAATGATCATGGGTTCGAGCAAGGACAGCGCGGCGCTGGTGAAGTTATCGAACTCGCGCTCAAGATAATCGGCGGCGCGTTCGAGCATCAGGTCGAGCTGCCTGGCGCTTTCGCCGCTGGCGGTCAGGTAGACGAGCAAGGGCGGGAACACGCCGCTGGCACGCATCGCGCCCGAAAGGCTGCCGCCGCTGCGCACGGCTTCTACGATGTCGTCATTTGCGCCCGCGAGCACCTTGTTGCGAATGGTGCCTCCGGTTAGCCTGAGCCCTTCCAGTAGCGGCAAGCGGCTGGCGACCATTGTTGCCAATGTCCGCGCCATCCGCGCGGCGTGGAGATTGCGGAGAAGCTTGCCGATGACCGGCAGGCGGAGCATCGTCCGGTCGACCGAGAGCCGGAAAGCCGGTTGCTGCAATGCGCGCCAGAAGATGACGCCTGCGATTACCAAAGCAATCAGGATCGCCCACCAATATGAGGCCAGAAACGCCGAAATGCCGATGACAATGCGGGTGATGAGCGGCAGCTGCTGGTCGACATTGTCGAACTGTTCGACCACGCGCGGGACAACCGATACCATCAGCCCCATGACCACCAGAATCGCGACCAGCGACAGCACGATCGGATAGGCCAGCGCACCGATCAGTTTGCCACGCATTTCCGCCTGTCGTTCGAGGAGCATCGCCAGCCGCTCGGTAATCAGCGGCAAGGTTCCGGCGCCCTCACCCGCCGCAATCATCGCGCGGTAGAGCGGCGGGAAGCTTGCGCTTTCACGACGCATCGCTTCGGACAGACGCTGCCCCTCGACCACGCCGCTATGCACTTCGGTCAGGATCGTCCGGACATGTGCCTGTTCGCTCTGGCGGCTGATCGTACGCAGCGCTTCTTCGAGCGGGCTGACCTGCACCAAAGAAGACATTTGCCGCGTGAACAAAGTGAGCTGCTTGGCATTCAGCCTGGATTTTCGCCGGATAGGCAGCGCTGACAGCGCCGAGGCACGCGCCGCCGCCGGGCAAACACTGACGATGTATAATTTTTGACTGATCAGCCGCTCGCGCGCGATATCGTCATTGGCCGCCTTAATCCGCCCACGCTTCTCCCGACCTTCGGGGTCGATGGCATGATAGGCAAAGTCAGGCATCCAGGGCGATGTCCTCACGCCTGGAAACGCGGATCGCTTCCTCGGGCGTGGTATGGCCGGCACGCACCAGCTTGCGCGCGGCAGCACTCAAATTGGGCTGGTTCAGGAACGCGTGACGCGCGAGGATAGCTTCGTCGCCGCCATCGTTGATCAACCGCCTGATGGTGTCATCGACCCGAACCGCCTCGAACACGCCGATCCGGCCCTGATAGCCGCTATTATTGCATGCCGGACAGCCGACAGCCTTGTACACCACGGTGCCACGGTCGAAGCCGAGCAACGACGCGACGCTGCCATCGGCCTGCACAGGTTCGCGGCATTCGGGGCAGAGCCGCCGCACCAGCCGCTGCGCAATCACCGCACGCAGCGTGGACGCGAGCAGGAACGGCTCCACCTTCATATCGCGCATACGAGTAATCGCACCCAGCGCATCGTTGGTGTGAACGGTGGTCAGCACCAGATGCCCGGTCAGCGCCGCTTGCACCGCTATATCGGCGGTTTCGCGGTCGCGGATTTCGCCGACCATCACCACATCGGGGTCTTGGCGCAATATCGCGCGCAGCCCGGCGGCAAAGGTCATCCCAACCTTGGCATTCACCTGCGTCTGGCCGATGCCTTCGACCGCATATTCGACGGGGTCTTCGACAGTCAGGATGTTGCGTGTGCCGTCGTTCAGGCGCTTCAGCCCTGCATAAAGCGTGGTGGTCTTACCCGACCCGGTAGGGCCGGTAACCAAGATGATGCCATTCGGTTCGGCCAGCGCGTCGCCCAAGATTTTCAGCGCATCGTCGGACATGCCAAGCAGGTCGAGCGAAATCCCGGCATTCTCCTTGTCGAGAATACGCATCACCACGCGCTCACCCGCCCTGCTGGGGAGTGTCGAAACGCGGACATCGACAAGCTTGCCACCAAGCGTGATGCCGATCCGGCCATCCTGCGGAATGCGTCGCTCCGCAATGTCGAGCCGCGCCATCACCTTGATCCGGCTGACCACCACCGGCGCGACATTGGCAGGCAGCCGCAGCCGTTCCTGCAGCACGCCATCAGTGCGCATGCGTACGACAAGTCCGGTTTCGTATGGCTCGATATGGATATCGGAAACACCCTGCCGCACGGCCTCGGCGATGATACCGTTGATGAGGCGGATGACGGGTGCATCATCGGCGCTGTCGAGCAGGTCGTCGGCGGACGGCAGCATATCCGACAGCAGATCGCTGTCACCCGTGCCGATGGCGCCAGCCATGGCGGCCGCAGAGCCGTCCATCGCGTAATGGTCCGAAAGATAGCGGTCGAAGGTAACATTGTCCGCCATTTCGACGTCGAATGGCATCGCCAGATAGCGGCGCACCTCAAGCAGCATCAGCGGATCCGCACCTTGGCGCAGCGCGACCACGATCCGGTTTTCACTCTCGTGCCGCAGCACCACACCGTGTGCCTTGGCAAAGGCATAAGGCAAATCGAGCAGCGGTGGATTGGGCACCATTGCTATCGTTTCGCCAGCGACCAGCGGCGCGGCTTCCGACATGTTAGCCTCGCCGCGCCGGATGATCATTGTCCGTCCCCATTGGCTGAGGATACGTTACTTGGCGGCACTTCTGCGGGTTGCAGCGGCCCACCCGTCGCCGGTCGTTCCAGCTGGCCGGTTGCGCCTACCACCACATCCCCCGGCCCGACATCGGGAGAAGCGGGGGGCACCGCGCCCATATAATCGCGTAGCAATTCATCGATCGACGGCTCGATATCGGGATTGCGCGTGCGTTGCATTTCGCGGATATAATCATAACGCCGCGCGGTCAGCCGGTCGCCGTCGGTACGGCTGCGCAGCACGGTGGGGCGGATAAATACCATCAGGTTGGTTTTGCTGCGTCTGCGGCTGCGCGATTTGAACAGTTCGCCGATCAGCGGGATGTCGCTCAACAGCGGGATCTTCTCGATCGTCCGCCGCTCATCGTCGTTCAGCAGCCCGCCAATCGCCAATATCTGGCCATCGCCAACGGTAAAGCTGGTTTCAAATTCACGTTTGTTTATAATGAGATCGCTGGACCGTGCCGACACCGGCCCGGCGACGCTCGATACTTCCTGACGCAGGAACATTTTGACGTCGCCTTGCGCGTTTACCTGCGGCGTCACCTCGAGTTTGATGCCGACTTCCTGACGCTGCACAGTGCGGAACGCATTGTCGAAATTGTCCGAAAGCGCCTCTCCCGTTGTGACCGGTACTTCCTGGCCGACAAGGAATTTTGCCTTTTGGTTGTTGAGCGTGACGATATGCGGTGTTGCCAGCAAATTGGATTCCGTGTCGTTCTGCACCGCATTGATAATGGCACCGAATATCGCGTTGCGGCCGATATCGAGCGCAAAGCCGCCAAAACCGCCGGTTGCACTTAAAATCGATGCTGCCGCTGCCTCTTGCAGGCTGTTGCCGAGTGCGCTGCTGGTGGTCGTCGTCGTGGTCTGGCCATTGACGGTGGTTGTGGTCCGCGACAGTTCTTCAGCGCCGATGGCCCCTGCAATCGTCAATATGCTGGGAACCGCGTTCGAATAATTGGTCGCGGCAAAGGGAGCGTTTTTGCCTCCGACCAGAAACTGGACGCCCAGCCTTTTCGCTGCTTCATTACCGATTTCCACCACAATCGCTTCGACCATTACCTGTTCGGGGCGGGTATCGAGTTGGCGGATTAGTTCGCCTAAGGTGCGTTGCATTTCAGGACTGGCCGCGATGATGAGCGCGTTGGCGCCCTCATATCGCGTGACCACAATCGGCCCGCGTCCACCGATGCCGTTCATCCCTGTTGAGGACGTTACCGCAACGATTGGAGCAGACGCTACCGCGGTGCTGGTGGTGGCGGCAACAGGCGGCAACGCCGACGCCGGTGCCGCCGCGTTCTGGCCACCGATCAGCGACTGCACCGTTTCCAGCAGCGTTTCCGCATTGGCATGATCGAGCCAGTAAACGCGTATTTCGGCACCCGATTGCGCCCGCGCGTCCAGTTGCTTTGCCATCGCGGCAAAGCGCGCCACTGACGTCGGGTCTCCGCGCAGCGCAATCGCGTTGCTGCTGTCGATAGCAACGACGCTGATAGGCGACCGGGCACCTTCGCCGCCGCCTTGTCCGACAAGGCCTTGCAGCGCTGTCGCAATTTCACGCGCGCCGGCATTGTCCAGCGTCACGATCTGCGTTGCGGCGGAATCGCGGTCGATCTGCTGGATCAGGTCGCGGATACGGCGGATGTTGTCGGCATAGTCTGCAACCACCAGACTGTTGGCATTGCGGTTGGCGGTGATCGATCCTTCGCGGCTGATAAGCGGACGCAACGTTTCTACCGCAGACGTCGAGTCAATCGAGCGCAGGCGGAACACCTCGGTCACAAACTGGCTAGGCGTCGCACGCTGGCTGCCGACGCGTGTCGGCTGCGTAGCCGCTCCATCGGATGGCTGCACGCGGTAGCCGCCGCCGCGCATGGGGATGGCGACCAACCCGTTTGCGCGCAGCGTCGACAGGAACACCTCGAAATATTCGGATCTGCTTAAAGGTCGGTCGGTCACCACCGACACCTTGCCGGTCACCCGACCATCAACGATAAAGGTCTGCCCGGTCACACGCGCGGCGTCTTGCACGAACGCACGGATGTCGGCGTCGCGCACGTTCAGCGTGTGTTGCGCGGCAATCGGCTCGGCAAAAATCATGGCCGCACAGGCGGCGAGAAGTACAAATTTGCGGATCACGGCGTTTCCAAATTCAAGGCAATGGGAATTTTCTGTGCGCCGCGCTCGACCTCGATACTCAACCGTGCGCCGGGGCGGATTTGTCCGGCGATGTCGGAGGCCGAGGACACCGGACGGCCATTGATGGCAACGACGATATCGCCCGGCTGGAACCCGGCCATCCGCAACATCGTGCCGTCGTCGCGCGGCGACAGCACCAGACCGGTCGTCCTGCCACCCTCATTACGTGGGGCGAAGGCGATGGATTTCTGCAGCGATTCCGCGTTGAGTGCGACATCGTTAGTCGCTGGCGCCGATGGTGACGGATTTACGCCCGTCGTAGACGGATTGACCGTCTCCGCTGGCACCGATTGGTCGATATAAAGCGACTCCTTCACCCCGCCGCGCGACAGCACGACATGGTCGAAGGCCACGGAATCGAGCGTAACGCCGGGCAATACCTCTTCGCCAACCGCAAAGCTGACCTGAACTCCGTCTTCGCCTGCGATGATGGCGGAGCCACCACCCGAACTTTCGTTGGCCCTGATCCCGAACAACGTCAGATTGAGCGCGGTTATGCTACTTGTGTCGGCCACCGCGTCGTTGCGGAAGAACGGATCGAACGATGCGAACAAGGCCGCTCTGGCATCGGCAGGCACAATATCGACGGCGCGCGCGGTCCAGCCGCCAACCGGGCTGACGGGGGTTATCACCGCCCAGAACAGGCGTGCCGCTTGCGCCGCAAGCAATATGGCCAGCAATCCAATGAGCAAATGCGCCAACGGCACGGTCTTCGCGCGGCCTAAGGCTACGCTAACCCGGTCTGCCAACGAAATTGCCACGAAATGCCCCCGATGATTCTTGTTGTGAAGTGCGGAGCTAAGGCAGTCAAGTGACTCTCAAATGACGCTCAAGTGACAGTTTAGTGACGACCGGCTTTGGATCGATATTACCGCCTCTTACAAAAAAATAACGGCAGCGAAGCTTGTTCGCTGCCGCAAGTTTGGGGGATGAAAAGGGTTAGAAGTTGATATCCAGACCGAGCGAGGCGCTGGTGCCGACCTTGTACCGGTTGTAGAAAATCTTGTTGTCACCAAGCTGCTGGAATTCCTGATATTTGGTGCCGGTAATATTGCGGACCTCGAACTTCAGCTCCATGTCCACACCGGCCACCTTGATACCCTGACGCGCGACAAAATCGAGCTGGATGCCGGGTTTTTCTATAATATCAACTTGCCCCGAAGCGCCGCGGCTGGTGACACGGTCGGTCGCGTAAGTGAACAGGATCGTCTGCTGCGACAGTTTGTCGGTGTCTTCGAGACCGAACTGGAGGTTGACCAGATGGTCCGACTGTCCCGTAAGCGGCGCGCCGTCGCGGAAGAAGTCGAGCGCAGACGTCGATGACGAGTTGAACACCGCAACCTGATCGCCAGCTTTCACGCTGATCTTCGACTTCGTGTAGGTGTAGTTGGCAATCACCACCGCGCGCCGCGTCGACCAAAATCCGGTTTCCGACAAGCCGGACAAATCGAAATATTTCTGGGTCTCGATTTCGGCACCGTAAAGATCGGCCTTTGGCGCGTTGGCAAAGCTGGTGATAACCGAGTTGTCGTCGAAGCTCGAAAATGTCTCGATCGGCTTGTCGATCCGCTTGAAGAAACCGGCAACAGACAGGCGCTGGTCGCGGTCGAAATACCATTCATACCGCGCTTCGGCATTGTACAATTGGCTGTCGGTCAACAGTGGGTTGCCGCGGAACATACGGTTTGAATCGGGATCATAGAAGTTCTGGAAGATCAATTCGCGAAACTGCGGGCGCGCAATCGTTTTGGACCCGCTCAGCCGGAACTTCATCTGGTCGTTCAAGTCCCAGGTCAATGTAGCTGCTGGCAACCAATAGGATTCGCTCAGCTGTGTCGAGGCCAGCGATGCGGTCGGGGTGTTGAACACCTGGACCGGCACCACCGTTTGTTTTGCGGTTTCGTAGCGAACACCGATGTTCAGGCTGATTTCCGGGGTGATGTAGGCCTGAAGCTGACCGTAACCGGCGTTGTTCAACAAACGCGCGTCGAACACCGGGTTCGCCTCGTTAGTATCGATCAGGCTGATGTTGTAAAAATCGATAACATCGGGCTGAAGCAGAAAATCGGGACGGAAGAGCGCGACTGCATTGGGAAAATCGGCAGGCGCAGTGAACTGGAAATCACGCCGCTCGGTTCGCCGGGTAGTGTCCGAATAGGCATAGCCGATCGTCGCCGTGATATCGGGCGTCAGCTTGTAGATCAGGTCGAGACCGCCAGCCCATAAGTTCTCGTTCAGGACCGAATAGCTGACCTCTGCGCTGCCCTGCTGACCATTGTTCAGCCGGTTGATAAAGAACTCGCCAAAGGGGTCGGACGCCAGATTGCTGCGGTAATATTCAAAACTGAACTCATCGGGCGCTTCGCGTTTGGAATTGGCATAGGCGATGCGGACGTTCAGGTTCACGTCGGGCGAAAGTTTGAATTCGCCGACAAGTTGCGAGTCAACAAGTTGACGCTCGAACCATGCAGTATCTTGCTGCATCAACGTCGCGGTGGACGACGTTGTCTGGCGTGTGCCGACGCCAAGACGCGCCTGCTTCAGCGTGTCGCGGATAAACAGGTTGGTCCAGCGCAGCTTCTGCTCGCCCTGTTCAAGGCCAAAGCCCAACAACCCGTTCACGACAATCCGGTTGTCGGTAATGACGCGTTGGAAATCGAGTTCTTTTTGTGACAGGTCGAGCGTCGACGCCGTCTGCTGGACGGTGTCGCGTGTCCGCCATTTGTTGCTGTAGCCGATCGTCGCAATAACGCCGAAAGAGGTATCGGTGCCAAGCTCCCAATTGGTGCCGCCGGTTATATTGGCAGAGCCATTAGGCGGCAGATGCTTGTTGCGCTGGATGATGGCGTTGCGTCCGGTTACCAGTTGCCCGGCAATCGCTTGGGTATCGACGTTACCCGCACTGATCCGCTCGCCGCTGCGCAGATAGGCGTCCAGAGCGGGGGCCAAATCGCGGTTGCCATTATCGAAGCCGCTCCAGTCCTGCGAGCTGCCGTAATAGGTATAGCCAAGTTCGTTGGTGGTTTCGCCGTCGCCGGTAATGCTGCCACCGATGGTTAGAAACGGTTCGCGCGGGATTGCCTTGGTCGTAAGGTTGATCACACCGCCGCCAAATTCGCCGGGGAAGTTCGCCGAATAGGTCTTCTGGACGAGCGACGATGCTATGACGCTGGTCGGGAACAGGTCGAGGGGGACTACGCGCTTCAAAGGTTCGGGACTTGGCAGCGGCGAGCCGTTGAGCAACGCCAGCGAATAACGATCACCCAGACCGCGCACGTAGACAAAGCCGTTGCCGACTACACTGAGGCCGGTGACGCGGGCCAGAGCCCCTGCGATATCGCCTTCACCGGTACGCGCGATATCAGCGCTGGACAGCACCGAAACCACTTGCGGTGCCGATTTGGCAATGTTGCGGTCGAGATAACCACGAACAACGATTTCGTCATTGCCGCCGGGTATCGAAACATCGACCTGTTCTTCTTCCTCGACCGGGGCTTCCTCAACCGGCCCTTCTTCAGCAGGGGCGGCGGTGGCCGGGTCGTTGGATTGGGGATCAACGGCATCTTGCGCCGCATTCGCCGGTTCGACTTGCGCTGTATCGGCAGCTTCAGTTTCCGGCACAGCTTGCGCCATCGCCACAGACGGCGCGACGAGCGCCGACGTTATGAGCAACAGGCTGATCGCCCCCAATGGCTTCAACATTGTTTTTCCCTTAATCAAATTCGAAAAAGGGTGGGGTGCGACCTTGCTGGCTGCACCCCACCCGATATTTAGGGTTCGCAGCTTAGAATGTCGGCAGCGAAGTACACAGGCCGGTCAGGCTGGTGCCCAGCGTTGCTGTCGCGCTGTTGCACGTCCAGCCGGCATACCAGGTGTCGTTGGCATCGCGGACCGCACCGACGTAGGTCGTTGCGTCGAAGAACGCGTTGAGCGTGCTTGCGTTGAACGCGGTAACTGCGGTTTCCGATGCGCCGTTGATAAACAGCGACGACAGCGTCGGAGTGAACGCATCGTTGTTGTTGTTGGCGCCGGTGCCGAAGATTGCGGCGACCTGGGCATCGGTGACACCGTTCAGGCCGACAAACTTCGGTGTGCCGCACTGTGCAACCACCGAACGGACCAAAGGAGCACCCACTTCGTCAATGGTTGCATCAACGGTTGCCGATACAGTCTGCGGACGGCTGATCCGCAGGCACGACGTGTTCGGGCTGACGATCACGCCGTTAGCCAGCGTGTAGTCGGTGCCACCGCGGAGCAAAATTGCCGACAGGTTGCCGGTGTTGTTGCGTTGCAGGAAGGTGAAGTTTGCAACCCGTGTGTTCTGGCGCGGCGTGTTGCCGTCCAGAGCGTTATCCGAGTCGGCTTCGATGATCGAATCGCCCGCACCTTGGCGTTGAATGGCGAGAACATATTGGAAGTTCGCCTTTACGCCGGTGTCGGTATCGAGATTGTCATCGTCGGCGCCAATCGACACGAAATACTTCATGTTGACGCTACCGCCGAAGAATTCTGCACCGTCATCTGAACTGTTAAACGACTGGATGTGGTCGAGGATCGTGCCCGAGCCGGTCCCGCCGGTGGTAAGTGATTGCAGTTCAGAGTTACCCGAAAGCACGAAGCCGGAATAACGGATCTGCGTGTAGCTTATCCGACCGCTGTTGTCGGTAGCGGTTGCACCGCCGTAAAGCGCTGGATCGACTGCCCCTTCGACCTGACGCTCGCAAGCGATTGTGCCTGGTGTTGCAGCCGGAGCCGCGCAGTCGGTAATGGGCGCGCGACCGTTGAGAACGACACCGCCCCATTGACCGATGGAGCTATCGGTGTTGAGACCGAGCACATTGTCACGGCTGGTGAATGTAATTGGCAATGCGGCCGTGCCGATTGCGCTGATCCGGTTGCCACGGTTAACGTTCAACCACGAAACACCAGTCCCACCAAAGACGATAACGCCGGGCGCAATGGTCAGTACGACGTCAGCGGGATCGGCCACTTCCTCGGTCGGACCCTGATCGGTGCCGATATCAACGCGTCCACCAAGCCGGTAGAGAAGACCGGTGAGTTTTGGCAGCGTAATGCTGGCGTTGACGCGCGCAGGAAGCGTGCAGACGCGGTACGTTCCGGTCGGGCCGGTGATAGTGCCTGAATCAGTCAGGCCTTGCGGATCGGCGATTGTCGGGCAACCCGTCGCTGGCGTTACAACCGCTGGCGGAGGCGGCGGGGGCGGTGGGGGAGGAGGAGGGGCCGGATTGTTGATGGTGATGTTTCCACCTGTGCCAGGCGAGGCAATATCGTCGGCGCCGCAACCCGATACGATAGCGGCGGCCGCTGTCGCATAGATAATCCCGCGCAATTTTGGGTCTAACATTTTGATTCTCCGCAACAAAATTCTTGCCTGTGTTTAGGCACACGCAACGGCCCAGCGGCGAATCAGTTTCGGCCCCACCCGTTGTCAGAACCGGCGGTTAGGGGCGAGGTGTGACGGCGCTGTGGTTAAGGGATTTCAGTTGGAAGAATGTTTTGGGTCATTAATGTGACATCAACGTGTTTACGTCACCGGCCCATATCTATGCTGTGGAAACAAAAGAAAAGCGGGCTGTTTCCAGCCCGCCCTTTCAATTCCGGAACCTGTCATCTTTACATTAACGTGAGGCAAGGCCAACTTGAACCGTTGCAAGCGCCTGGCGGGCGGCCATTTTCGAGCTCATGATACGCCCGTCAGCCAATATGAGGTCGACATTCTCCCTCTTTTTAGCTGCTTTGCGAAAGAGTTCCCGAGCTTCATCTAATCGACCGGTTCGAGCATAGGCATGACCAAGGTTCAGAAGAAACGCGGGGTCATGCCGACTTATTGATCCGTCGAGCATGTCCCTGATCGCACGCGCATTGTCGCCAGAAGCGAGAGCCTCATATCCTATTGCGATTGCTGGATAGGCCGTTTCAACACCATCCGCCGACTCTGCATGAGCCATGCCTGCAAAACCAATCGCAATCAACGCACTGGCAAATAACAATTTCATCGCATCTCTCCTCAGAAACAAGTCTTATTATTACACTTATATGACGCGTACTGCAACATATATGAAATATAAATGTCATTTTTGCCCTCCCGGTGTAGCCGATCTGTCAACGCGCCCACGCCATACCGTCACTCTAACGCTGTATCGGCCTACGAAAGCCGCTCATATTCGGGGGAAGCAGCATGACCAAAAGCCAGTCTTTGCAGGGCAAAATTTCAAATGAAGGCGCGAGCGCGTTCGCGCAGTTCAGTGATGGCGCAGGCTTCAGGGATTGGGTCAATGCCCCCGAACCGCGCAGCTTTACGCCGAAGCTGAAATACCGCACGATATGGATCTCGGACATTCACCTCGGCACTGCTGGCTGCAACGCCGACCTGCTCGTCGATTTCCTGCATTCGGTCGAATGCGAAACGCTGTATCTGGTCGGTGACATCGTTGACGGATGGCGCCTGCGCAAAGGCTGGTATTGGCCTGCACGGCACAATGACGTCGTGCGTCGTATCCTGAAAATGGCGACGCGGGGCACACGCGTGATCTTCGTTCCTGGAAACCATGACGAGATGTTCCGGCAATATGTCGGCTTCAATTTCGGCGGGATAGAAGTCATCGAAGAAGCATTGCACGTCACCGCCGATGGCAGGCGGCTGCTGGTTGTCCACGGCGACATGTTCGACGGCGTCGTGCTCTACGCCAAATGGCTCGCCTTCCTTGGCGACGCTGCTTATTCGATGCTGCTCGCGGCGAACATCTGGTTCAACGCGATCCGCAAGTGGCTCAAAATGCCCTATTGGTCATTGTCCGCGCATATGAAGAAAAAGGTGAAAAACGCCGTCCAGTTTGTGTTCCAGTTTGAAGAAGCCGTCGCACACGAGGCGCAGTTGCGAGGGCTCGATGGTGTTGTCTGCGGCCACATCCATACCGCCGAAATTCGCCAGTTTGGCGATATCACTTATTACAATGACGGCGACTGGGTCGAAAGCTGTACCGCATTGGTCGAAGCCGCCGATGGGCAGATGTCGATTATCGATTGGGCGGCGCATGTCAGGGACCGGCTGCAAAAGACAACGAAAAAGCCGACCAAAACCAAGACAGATGCAACGCCCGAGGCGATCGGCGTATGAACCGGATCGTCATTGTCAGCGACGCCTGGTTTCCGCAAGTCAACGGCGTCGTCCGCACGCTGGGCGAAACGGTCGAGCGCCTGCGTGCGCGGGGATATACCGTTGATCTCGTTACCCCCGACCTGTTTTTTACCGTCCCTTGTCCGGGCTACCGCGAGATCAGGCTTGCCGTGGCGCCGCGAACCGGGGTGCGGCGAATGTTGAACCAGATGCGTCCCGACATCGTCCATATTGCGACCGAAGGACCGCTTGGGTGGAGCGCGCGGAGCTGGTGCATTGCCAACGGTATGCCCTTTACCACTGCGTTTCACACCCGCTTCCCCGATTATGCCGCGGCCCGCACCCGACTGTCTGCGGAACGCTTCTGGCCCCTGATGCGCCGCTTCCATGCTCCGTCAAGCGCTGTGCTGGTGGCGACGCACGGTTTGATGGCCGAATTGAGCAGCCGGGGTATCATGCAAACCCGACTGTGGTCGCGCGGGGTCGATCTGAACCATTTTAGCGCGAACCAGGCGCCGCATCCCGCCGTCGAAAATCTGCCACGCCCGATCATGCTGTCGGTCGGCAGGGTCGCTGTGGAAAAAAACCTCGAAGCATTCCTGTCCGCCGATTTGCCAGGCAGCAAAGTGGTGGTCGGCGACGGGCCGCTGCTCGCGCAACTTACACGCAAATATCCCGACACGCTGTTCCTCGGGAAGCTTGGTGGCGTCGAGCTGGCATCGGCCTATAGTGCTGCCGACATATTTGTCTTTCCAAGCCGGACCGATACGTTCGGGCTGGTGATGGTCGAGGCATTGGCATGCGGTGTGCCGGTCGCAGGCTATCCGGTCGCTGGGCCGCTCGATATAGTCGGTCATGACGGCAGTGGTCCCGGCGCTGTTTATGCCGGAAAAGTCGGTGCGCTCGACGACGATCTCCCGGTCGCAATCCAGACGGCAGGAAGATGTGTAGCGAAAGACTGTATCGCTGCTGCGCGCTTGTATGACTGGGAGAATACCGTCGATCAATTTGTTTCGGCATTGACCGATGCGTTGCAACACAGGTCGCGCAAAGCCGCTTAACGCCGACTGCCTAAGCCAGCAATTCAACCTGCTGATAACCCAACGCGTCGCCCAGCGCCTGCAAACGCCGCAGCAACGTATTCGAGCGCAACCGCGTGCTTTGCCGGGTAAGCCGCAGGCTCAGCACATCATTGTCGCCGTTGATAAAACTGTCGGCCATTGCCCCGCCAGTGCCGCCGTCGAGCCGCTGCGCCAGCCGGATTGCGAGACCCCAAATGACGGCCTGCGCCAACGCGCCGGGACTGGCCAGCTGTGTCAGCATTTCCGGCAGAGCCTTTTTCCCGGCATGCACCGTCCACAAGGCAGCGGCGATAATTGCACGATCGCTGGCAACGACGCCGGGCCAGCTCCCATCCAGCGCCAAGTCGAGCGCATGGTCGGCGCGGTGTTCAGGATTCACATTCCAGACGCTGTCAGCGAGCAAACAGGCAGCCCGGCACAACCTGGTATCGGTTTCGCTCTGGTCGGCAAAAACCGGCGCGATCCAGTCCGCCAGCACATCGCCATGAAATGGAAAACGCGCAAGCCGCTCGCCCTCGAAGCGCGCCGCCGCAATCAGCGGGTCTTGTTGCCGTTCCGCCGCTGACAACTGGTCGAACAACAATCCTTCGCGCAATCCGTAAATGCTCGTCACCAGCCGCTCGGGCTCGAACAACCGAACCAATGCCGACAACAATGCCGTCGCGCCAGGCAATGCCACCGCCCGCGCCGAAGAAACGATTTTGGTTTGCGCCAACGCGGGCGGGTCGTTGACGATCTCAGTCAAATCCACCGGTGCGTCGGACGGCATTTGATAGTTCGACAAGATTGTTAGTGGATAGCCCGACACATGCATATGTAGCCGCGAAAAACACCGCCATGCACCGCCGATCAGGTAAAAAGGCAAGCCCTTTTCGATGTCAAAACCGGCGCCGCCGTTGTCCTGATCGAGCGCCTCCTTTATCGACTGCGCAATCTGTTTGGTGCTTTTACCCACCAGCGCCTTGTGCCGCAGCGTGCCCAGCGGCAGCGATATCCGTTCGCCCAATACGCCATTGGCGACACGGATCAGCTCAAGGCTTCCTCCGCCGAGATCGCCGACATAGCCGTCGGCATGCGGATTGTCGCTGAGCACACCCAGGCCCGCTGCGGTCGCTTCGGTATCGCCGTCGAGCACATCGACGCGGATACCCAAAGCTGCTGCTTTCTCCACAAGCACCCGTCCGTTTTTGGCTTCACGCGTGGCTGCCGTTGCGACCACGCGCAGCGTATCGACCTTCATCGACCGTGCAAGCGTTTCGAACCGGCCAAGTGCCGCCAACGCTTTCGCCATTGTCTGCTCGTCGATTATCCCGTCGCCTGCCAGACACGAACCAAGCGCGACACGGCTTTTTTCGTTGTAAATTGGCATCGGCGCGCGCGGCAGACCTGCGTAAACCACCAACCTGATGGTATTTGAGCCGATATCTATAACCGCTTGCCGGACCGGCTTCATCTCCGCCTGACGAGGCTGAGCGTCGGCACCTCGTTTCCATCGGCCAAAGCTCCGCCGCGACCCGACAACGAAGCATTGGTCATGAAATAGTGGTGCAGATTAAACGGCATACCGCCTGCCTTGACCCTTTCATAACGGCCATCGGACCGCAACATCCAGCTTTGCTGATTGTCGAGAAGGTTTGCAACCATAACCTGATCGAGGATCTGATCATGAACCGTCGGGTTCTCGATCGGCAGCATATACTCGACGCGGCGGTCGAAATTTCGCGACATCCAGTCGGCAGACGAGATGTAGACCCGCGCTGTCGGGTTGGGCAGGTCGCCTCCGTTACCGAATGCCCAGATACGGCTGTGCTCGAGAAAACGACCGATGACAGATTTGACCCGGACCCTCGACGACATGCCGCTGACCCCGGGACGCAAACAGCACACGCCGCGCACCACCAGATCGATCTCGACGCCAGCTTCGCTTGCTTCGTAAAGTTTGTCGATTACCGCCTTGTCGACGAGCGAGTTCAGCTTCGCCCAGATCGCCCCCTGACGGCCGGCCGCGACATGCGCTATTTCTTCGTCGATCAGCGACAATATCTTCTCGCGCAGACCAAGCGGGCTCATCGTCAGCAGCTGCAGATCACTCGGCGGAATATAACCGGTGATGTAATTGAAAATCTGCCCAGCATCATGTCCGACGCGCGGGTCGGCGGTAAAGAAGCTCAGGTCGGTGTAAACTTTGGCGGTCACCGGGTGATAGTTGCCCGTGCCCAAATGGCAGTAGGTCCGAAAGCCGTTGGTTTCACGGCGGACGACGAGAGAAATCTTTGCATGGGTCTTCATATCGACGAACCCGTAGACGACCTGCACCCCCGAATTTTCAAGCTGCGATGCCCAATGCAGATTCTGCTCCTCGTCGAACCGCGCCTTCAACTCGACTATTGCGGTAACCGACTTCCCCGCATCAGCTGCTTCGCACAACGCGCGGATGACCGCCGACTGTTTGCCTGCGCGATATAATGTCTGCTTGATCGCCACGACATCGGGGTCGAGAGCGGCCTGCTGCAAAAATGCAAGCACGACGTCAAAGCTCTCATAAGGGTGGTGCACCACAATATCTTTTTGCCGGATGGCCGCGAAGCAATCGCCATCATGCTCCAATATCCTTTCCGGGAACCGCGGAGAGTAGGGCGTGAATTTAAGCGACGGTCGGTCTTCCTCGACCAGTTGTGCCAAATCGCCAATGCCCAGAAAGCCGACCGTTTCCGCCACGATCGAACGACCGGCGCCGAGTTCGGTACGGATCAGGGTGGCGAGTTCCTCGGGCAACCCTTTTTCCAGTTTTAGCCGGATTATCTTGCCGCGCCTGCGCCGCTTGATGGCGCTGCGGAAATAGCGAACGAGATCTTCTGCTTCTTCTTCGACCTCGATATCGCTGTCGCGGATGACCCGGAACGCACCCGCTGCGACCAGCAGGTAATCCGGAAACATCTGCCCCACGAAGCGCTTGATCAGCGACTCCAATGTGACAAACCGCGTATCTTTGCCGGGAACCCGGACAAAGCGGGGAAGCGAGGACGGGATCATCACCAGTTGCCGCACGACTTCGCCGTCATCACGCCTGCGCATGTCGAAGATCAGGCTGATGCCTTGGTTGGGGATGAAGGGAAATGGATGCGCGGGGTCGAGCGCTTGCGGCGTTAAGACCGGCAGTATCTGTTCACGAAAATATCGCTCGACCTCAGCGAGTGCTACCTTCGCTATCGAGGCAGGCTCGATTACCCTGATACCCTCGTCCCTCAACTGCCGCTTCAAAATTTTCCAAAGCTTTTGTTGCTGCGCCATCAACGCATCGGCGGCGGCCACGGTTTCGGCAAGCTGTTCCGAGGGGGTGCGTCCGTCGATCGACAGTTCCTCGATTTTTTGCAGCTGCTGCCCGCGAAGCCCGGCGACGCGCACCATGAAAAATTCGTCGAGATTGTGCCCGGATATCGAAAGAAAACGCAGCCGTTCCAACAAGGGATGAGCAGGATTTGCTGCTTCTTCCAAGACTCTCTGATTGAATTTCAACCAAGACAGTTCACGATTGAAGTAACGCGAATTGGCC
The DNA here is from genome assembly GCA_031406495.1 of Sphingomonadales bacterium. Taxonomy (GTDB): domain Bacteria; phylum Pseudomonadota; class Alphaproteobacteria; order Sphingomonadales; family Sphingomonadaceae; genus Sphingorhabdus_B. The sequence goes on from JANOHL010000008.1 coordinate 26,142, forward strand.
TCATTCATTGGGCGATTGACGGTGCTCACACCCTTGGCGGATTTCACAATTCTACCTTTCTGTGCGGCTCGACGGTGCGGTGCCATGCTTATGTTACTGTTTTGCGGCAGTAAGGCCAAGAGCGTTGCCAGGCAACGCGACAAAACGGAACCTGCGAGCTTGGTTAACCGTGTTGAAGCGGAATAAACAATAAGTTAGGGCATCAGCCATAGGGCATCAGCTATCAGGTGTACTCCGTCTATCCGCCGCCGTGAAGGAACATTGAATGAGTCGTCAGTATTTTGGTCGCAAACGTGTTCTGGTGACCGGCGGTGCCGGATTTCTGGGATCGCACCTGATCGACCGGCTGCTCGACCGTGGGGACGAAGTTCTTTGTGTCGACAATCTGTTCACCGGGGATAAGCGCAATCTGGACCATCTGGTCGGCCACCCGCGGTTTGAATTCATGCGCCACGACATCTGCCTGCCGCTCTATGTCGAGGTCGACGAAATTTACAATCTCGCCTGCCCTGCCTCGCCGATCCATTATCAGCACGATCCGGTCCAGACGACCAAAACCAGCGTGCACGGTGCGATCAACATGCTGGGCCTTGCCAAGCGACTGAAGTGCCCGGTTTTTCAGGCATCGACGAGCGAAGTATATGGTGACCCGTCGGTCCACCCGCAAACCGAGGAATATTGGGGCAATGTGAATCCCATCGGTATTCGTTCCTGCTATGATGAAGGCAAACGCTGCGCCGAAACGCTGTTTTTCGACTATCACCGGCAACATGGCCTTGAAATCAAGGTCGCCCGTATCTTCAATACCTATGGTCCGCGCATGCACCCTTCCGATGGCCGGGTGGTTTCGAATTTTGTCATGCAGGCGCTCGCGGGTGAGGAAATCACGCTCTACGGCGACGGCTCACAGTCGCGCTCATTTTGCTTTTACTCCGACTTGATCGACGGCTTCCTCAAGATGATGGACTCGCCAGCTGACGTTATCGGACCGATCAACATCGGCAATCCGGTGGAGTTCACCATCCGCGAGCTTGCCGAACTGGTGATCGAGCTTACGGACTCGCAATCGAAGTTGAGTTATAAGCCCTTGCCTCAGGACGACCCGACGCAACGCAAGCCTGACATCAGCAAGGCACGAGCGTTGTTAGGTTGGGAACCTTCGGTCGAGTTGCGCGAAGGGCTGATCGAAACAATCGCCTATTTCCGCCAATATATCAATTAACACCCGAGCTCAGCGCCACCACGTAAATAGGGTCAGGTCGGGATTTCGGCCAGAGCCTTGCGGTAGCTGCGGCGCATTACAAGCGCAAAGATCAGGCATAATATCCCCACCGCCAGCGCCTCCAGCATAAAGACAAGCGTGGCCCGTCCAGAGGATGCGGCGGTCAGAAAAACGACCGCCGGATTATCGGCAACGGCATGGCCATTGCTCCTGTAAAGCACGACCAGTTCCCTGGGTAGCGCGGCGCGGCGCAATATCCCTGCACGATTATTGGCAAGTCGCGGTCCGTCTTTGGTCATCTTCAATTCGGCAAAAAGATAATATTCGCTGATCCCGTTGCGCGACTTTCGTTCGGCTATGGGGGCGAAATACTGGCTGGGGCCGATGTCGAAAATGGCTTCACGGTAACGGGAAATAGGGCCAATCGCGCGTGAGCCGGTCAAATTGCTCGGTCCTTCCTGCAGCTGCACAACATTGTTCTTCGGTAGGACAGCCGTGGAACCGCTACCCGGCAGGCTGAGCCAGTACAGGAAACCGATCATGACCAGTGCAAAGCAAAAGCCGGCCAGCGTCAACAGAGTCGCATAGGATGTATGCGGCAACGAAATTCTGCGCTTCCTCTCATCGAGCGGCGTCCATTGCTTTTTGGCGACGAGTCGGCGTTTGCGTCCCCAGCCGAAAAGTCGCCACAGTAGGACTGCGAGCCCACAGAATGACAGCACCGAGATCATCGGATACCATTCGCCGAAATAGGAGAATTGCCATTCGGCCATGCGCGCGAGCAAACCCGAATAGGAAAAACCGCCCCACAGCGTCAGCATAAACAGCCCGACCAATATTCCTAGCGGCAGGAAGACATGCCTCCGGATCGAAAAACCGAGTTCATCGGATTCGGCTTCTTTGCTAAATTCCATGCCCGTTCGTCCCTGTTGCCCGTGACATTCCGCCACATTCTCAACGCTTATCTGCTATTAGCGCGGAGTTAAAGTGCCTACACGCTGATCCGCGCCCAGCGTGCTTTTCGCTTCGTCGGCACGCGGCGCTGTATTGGGTTTAACGATCGCGGCGCCACTTTGTGCCGAGGGCACAACCAACGTGCCCAGCCCGTCCTCACGCACCTCGGTCCGATTGCTCGGCACTATGGGTTGGGAGATTACCTCATCCAGCAGGTCAAGCCCCTCAACAGTCAGCAACTCTACATCGGCCAACTGTGCACCCGGCAACGTTTCGGTCGAGGGATCATATCTTCCGGCAAATGCCGCAGGGCGGCTGTTGCCACCACGCATGACGTAAAAAAGATGCGCACCGATGGTTTTCGCCTTGTCCAGCGAACTTGCCCAGTAAGGCACGACATAGTTGGCATGATAATGTGTTGCGAGACCGACCGATGGTTCGACCCATCCGGCCAACGCTGTAGCCGCAACACGTTGCGCACGTGCCCAGCCAAAGGCCGAAGGCTTGCGGGCAAGGCTGCCGTCGCAGGTAAAACTGAACTGGCAGCCGGTGGGCAATTGCCAGCCCTGATATACCACACCGCAAACTGATTTGGGGAATGCGGAGTGTCGCATGCGATTGAGCACAACCTGGGCCACCGCACGCTGTCCGGAGTCGCTTTCGCTGGCTGCCTCATAATAGATTGCCTGTGTAAGACAGCGTAGCGCATCGCCGCCCGCAGGCGCCCCATCGCGACTGGCAAGCGGCAAAACAAAGGGCCGGGCCGATGTCAACTTCAGCACATCGTTAGACCTTGCTGCGTTGATGGCCTCTGCCTCCACCGCCGAAATCGGCATTGTATCGGTGATCAGCAACTTAGCGATTTCGCCGGAAGTCGGAAGCACGTTCGGTTCATTGGCATCGCGTACAGGATATGGCCAAAAAGCGGGATAGGTCCACCAGAGCGCAATACCGCCGGCAAGCAGCAGCGCCGCCAGCAGCCCCGGCAACGCTGGCAACATAACGTTCCGGCGGCGACTGCTCTCGCCTTTCAGCAGGGCCGTTGCAAGCACGGGTTTACGCAACCGACGGCTTTGATCCGGCCGGTCGATCTGTCGAGGAGCGCGGTGGATGGTGATTTCGGACAAAAGGGCGGGCTTCTTGGTCACTTCGCCTTAGTAGTGCGTCTGACAACAAACTAAAACGGGATTCACCATATTTGGGCGTGCAATTGCGGTCCATTGCGGCGTTCTTAATCTTTTGGCGATGCATGGTGCCGTTTCTGGACACCCGCCGACGGCAAAGACAACGCTCGTAATGGCTGTTTGCCCTGCCCGTTGAAATCGGATACTGCCAGAGAATAGGGAACAAGACATAACCGTAACCCCCGAAGAAATCAGTGATATTGAAATGAATGAATCCATTGGTTTTTCGGCCGACGCTAGGCCCGGCACGGTGTCAGTGACTGCTGATACCCGCTCGGCCAACGACGCGCCGGTTGCGAATAATGTTCCCATGACGGGCACGGCACGATGGACGAATTGGTGGACGGCAATCCCGAGCCAAATGCGCTTGCCATTGCTTGTGTTAATCGCGGGTGTGTTGGCCCTCGTCGTTCCGACCATGCTGTTCGTGGCGCGTGAAACCTGGTCGACCGAACAGGGCGCGCACGGGCCGATAGTGTTGCTCACCGGGCTTTGGCTCATCGCCCGGACGTGGAAGTCGGCGTTGCCAATCGCACCACCTCCGCTGTGGCGCGCGATCGCGATATTCGTGCCCATGCTCGCGATGTTTATGATAGCACGGGTATCGCAGATCATCGAGGTCGAAGGATTTTTGATGTATGCGGCTTTGCTGGCTGGCCTTTACGGGCTGACCGGTGGCCACTTCATGCGACGGATGATGTTCCCGCTGGCATATATGGCGTTCATCTTCCCGCCGCCGGAGACCGTTATTTACGCCGTCACCCTGCCGATGAAAATCGCCATTACCGAAGGTGCCGTTGGGTTGCTCTCGTTATTGAACTACCCGATCGGGAGTACTGGCGTGTGGATCCAGATCGGACAATATCAATTGCTGATGGCGGCCGCTTGTTCGGGGCTCAATTCAATCGTTTCGCTCTCGGTACTCAGTACGTTCTACATCTATGTGCGCTATTCGGCGCGCGGGTTACGCTCTCTGCTACTTTTGCTATTGATCGTGCCCGTGGCGGTGGCGGCGAATTTTATCCGCGTACTGATACTCATTTTACTGACCTATCATGGCGGCGAGGCGGTTGCGCAGGGCTTTATGCACAATTTTGCCGGGCTTACCATGTTCGCAGCAGCGCTGCTGATTCTGTTTGGCGCGGACACCATAATTGGTCGGTTATTGCCGAACGCCGAACGGCAATCGCGCGGCCCCGCGTCGCTTTCGCCTAAACAGAAGGTAACGGCTGATGAGCGATAACGCCCCCACAACTTTACGTTTCTCGATTAGCCGACGGAGCCTTCTTGTCGGCGGTGCGATGCTGGCTGTTGCCGCCGCCGCCGCCGCGCGCGCGCCGGTCCCCAATCGGCCGCGCATCCAGAAAAAAGAGTTCGAGGCGCTTGTGCCAAAAGTCGTTGGTGAATGGCGGTTTGAGACAGCTAGTGGACTAGTCTTACCCCCCAGCGATGCGTTGTCGGACCGGCTATACGATAGCCTTATTACCCGTATTTATCGCAACCCCAATGGCGACAGGGTAATGCTGCTGCTTGCGTATAATAATCGGCAGGACGGCATGTTGCAGATCCACCGTCCGGAAATCTGCTACCCGGCTGGCGGATATATGCTGTCGCCAACGACGCCTGTGAATATTGCGGTCGGTCAAAACCGAGTGCTTCCCAGTAACATATTTTCGGCCTCGAGCGCCGAGCGGAACGAGCAGGTGCTTTACTGGACAAGGGTAGGCGACGCTTTCCCGCAGAGCTGGCGCGAACAACGACTTGTGGTTCTGCGAGCCAATATCGCGCAAATCATTCCGGACGGCATGCTGGCCCGCGTCTCGATGGCGGCGGAAAATATGTCGGCAACTATCCCGGTAATGCAAAATTTCGTCGCAGCGCTTTATGATACCTCTTCGCCGCGGCTTCGATCGTTGTTATTCGCACAGTCGTAGCATTATGTTCAAAACTGTAATTGAAAAGATTATTCGATAGAGGGAATGATACAATGACTCGATTTAAAATGGACGGGCAAGGAAGCGGACAATTGTTCAAGCGGGGACTGGCCATGCCTGCGGTTTTCGCCTTGTTGTTACTGTCAGCATGCCAGTCAGAACCGACCGGCCAGGTCGCAGCTGTTGTCGATGGTGAAGAGGTCACATTGGCGGAGATCAATGCCGAACTGGCCAATATGCGGGTGCCCGAAGGCGCTGACCAGAAGGTGATGCAACAGCTCGCGTTGCAACGGGTGGTGGAACGCAAGCTGTTGGCCAATAGCGCACGACAGGACGGTATTGAGGAAACACCCGAGTTCGTCGTCCGTCGTCAGCAGCTAGAGGATGCCCTGCTGGTGCAGATGCTGACGCAGAAGGTTGCACGTACCGTCAAAGTACCGGCCGACGGCGATGTGGCAAAATTCATTGCCGACAATCCGAACATGTTCGATGGCCGCAGCATCTTGAGTGTCGACCAGATACGTTTTGTTACACCGACGCGTGACGATTATCTTAAACCGCTGGCTGCGGCGCAGACGATGCCCGCAGTGATAAGCGCGCTTGATCAACTGGGTATTAAATACGAACGCCAGAACAGCGAAATCGATACCGCTCAACTGCCTGGCGAAATGGTCAGAAATATCCGCGCGGTGCCCGCAGGCGAACCCTTTGTTGTGCCGGCGGACGGCTTTGTTACAGTCAGCCTGATTACAGGACAACGCGAGGCTCCGCTTTCCGGCACGACCGCCCGTCCGGCGGCTGTGGCTGCAACGCGCAACAAGGCATTGAGCGATCTGTTACAGAAACGTCTCAGTACCCAAAAAACCGAAGCTGACATCAAATATCAGCCGGGCTTTGCACCACCGACGAACAAGACGCCGGGTGGCGCAGCAGCCAAGCCCAAAACAGGCGGTTAAACATGGCTGTCAGGCGGACGGCTGGACTGGCCGCCTGACATCATAACCGTGTCCCTTTGCGCTGACGTGGCAAATGTTGAAGAGATTGATCGGCCGTATGCACAGCACGGAACGGACCCTGCGGAAATCTCACGGCGCCATCCCGACGCTGGATGGGTTTCGTGCCTTGGCTATACTGATAGTCATGGGCTCGCACGGCGGGCTCAACCGCATTTTGCCCGGTCAGTTCGGCGTGACTTTGTTCTTCTTCCTGAGCGGCTATCTGATCACTACGCTGCTGCGCCGTGAATTTGAAGCGGACGGCAGTGTCAATTTTGCCGCATTCTATCTGCGGCGCGTGGTCCGCATATTCCCGCCAATGTACCTGACCATCGTCTTTGTCGGTACACTTTCGCTATTGGGGCTGATCCGTGCGATAAACCCGGAAGGGCTGATTTTCGATTTTCTGTTCCTGACCAATTATTTCCCCGTTAGCAGCGTGCCGATCGGGTTGTGGTCGCTGGCGGTGGAGGAGCATTTCTATCTCTTGTTCCCGCTGTTCTTTGTGCTGGTCGCGCGCCGTATGTCGTTGGCTCGGTGCGCACTCATCTGCCTTATGCTGTGCGCACTGGTCTTGGGCGTCAGGCTATGGGAGGTCGGTCGGCTGGACGACTTTACCGACGTCAATTTCTGGTCACACACGCGGATGGATTCGATCCTGTTCGGCTGTGTGCTGGCGTTATGGAACAATCCGGTGGCAGACCCCATAAACCGCCTGCCAAGCCGCTGGCCGAGTTATTTGCTGGCAGGCTTGTTGCTGGTTTCCGCCTTCGTCATCCGTGACGAGGAATTCCGGCAGACTTATCGATACACCGTACAGGGTTTTGGGCTGTTGATCCTGTTCAACGCCGCGATCCGCGACGCCCGGCTCGCGGGCCCCATTCTTGATAACCGCGTCACCCGCTTCGTCGCGTTGCACTCCTATACACTCTATCTCGTTCACGTGGCACTAATCGATCTCTGCGCGCCGCTAGCAAACGTTATCGGCTACCCGCTTGCCACATTGTTTGGTATTTTGCTGTCGTTCTTCTTCGCCATGACGGTGCATCGGTTCGTTGAACAACCGTTGGGTGAGTGGCGGCGAAAGACCGAGCGTAAAATGCGCGATGATCGCGCCGCTGTGCAAACTGCTTAGAGGTGGCAGGGGCCGACCAATATCTCCTACGATCGCTGCCGCTTAATCCCGCGCTTTCATCTGTGCGGCGTTTCATTCCGCAGTGCTTGGAACGGTTCGATTGTTCTGGCGACCGCCGCAGTCGGAGATCGCGGTTGGCTCCCCTTAGGCACCTGAACTTTGGTCTCGCGCGACGGTGGACGCTTGCTGGCAAGGCGCTGCCGGCGGACAACACCTGCAATGACTGCAAGGTTGATCATCAAAAGGATCTGGACGTTGTAGACGTGGATGACAAACTCATAAGTGCTGTGCACCGCAACCGCTACCAATATTACCGCAGAACCAAGCGCCACGCCACCATCGTCTGTCCGCCGGTGGCGGAACGCAAAACGAAATCCGACCACTGCCGGGACAAATAAGAGCAGAATAAGCGCAAGTTCTCCAACAAAACCCGTCTCTGCCCGCGCCAGCAAAAAGGCATTATGGACCGGCACGGACCGGTTAGCCTGATTCCAGGCCACGCCTGCATCCGCAGCGTACCCCTGCATGTTGGAGACATTGGTGTAAAGGTTTGCGCCGACGCCGAGCCAATGATCCGCCGCCATCGCTCTCGCAGCGCGTTCCATCGCCGTGCGCTGCTCTTCTTCTGCGGTGATCGATGTTTCTCCGAAGCGGTCTTTGAGGGTGCCAAGGCCCAATGGAATAACAACCATCATTACAACGACCCCCATCCCCACCATCTTCAATTTTTTTGGCGAACGATTGCGGATCAGCGACAGTAATGCGAGTATAGCAATCGCCGCAGCAGTTATTGCCATAGCGCCGCGCGAGCCCCCGCCGGCTACAATAATCAAGCCTGCGACAGCGCCTAGCCTGATCAGTATGTGACGTTCGCCTTCCAGCAGTGCTGCAATAATGGGAATCAGCGACAGTTCGGTCATCATACCCAGCAAGTTCTGATGCCCCATGGTCCCCGATGCTTGAACGACGCCCGACAACTTCTGGTAAATAACATAACCGGCCTGAAGCATTAGCCCCATAGAAAGACCGCATAGCAACGCGCGCATTGCCGTTGGGCGGTACAGTTCGCCGCCAACAGCAACAAACAGCAGGAACCCGCGCATAAACTGGATGCAGGTGAATACCGCTGCGAGCGGTACGCCTGCGGGAAAGATAGAGAGCAACAATGGCAGCAAGTAACAGCCGAACAGCCACACAAATGGCAGCTTGTTGATGCCGCTTCGCCGTGTCAGAATCAGAGCTAGCGCGAGCATATCGACCGGCGAAATCTGTATTCCGCGAACCGTGCCTGTCCACAGCGGCCATGTTATGATGGCCGCATCGATCTGTAATTCACCAGCGATGAACAGCATCGCACCAAGCGCCATGAACGCATGATCGCGATATTTGGGAGAGCTCCGCAACACCGCAACCAGAATCGGCAAGAGTAATGCAATCAAGGCCAGGGCGACGAAACGCATCCGCTTAAACTCCGCTGTCTATCTTGCGGCAGTTGGGAACGGGTATATCATCCGATCCGGACTGCGTTCTTTGCAGACAGTAAAATGTTTCGACAACTTTTGACACGGATAATCCATTCTCAAGGTTTCATCCCTGCCACCCGATACGGCAGTTGGCCACTGCTGAAAATACGGGCGCAGCGCAACTTCCTTTTCGACCACCCGAGGCATTGTCCAGAATCTGGACTGCCAGCTATCTGATGGTTAAGGCAGTTGTCGTTTGGTGAATGATTTGGTAAGCAAACATAGCTTGCTTTCTGTTGTAGATGTGAGCGGGCAAACTTTAGGCAGGGTGCATGACGTTGATCAGTGAATCGCAGGCCAAGGCAAACAGGAGCGGAATTGAATTGCCGCTGTTGTTGTTCGCGCTATTCGCACTGTTGGCAGTCACCTTGCCAAGTCGTGAGCGTGCGCTGCTTCCTGTAGGAGATACAACGGGCTTCCTCGCGCAAAGCGCAGCCGATGAGCGTCTGCCCGGCCCGTTTGGCTATGCCATCGATGATCCTGTAGCCAGAACGGGCTTTGCCGTGCTTGATCGTTCTGGGCGCCTGTTGAACCCTGTTTTGCGCTCCGGCGGCGCGGGCTCGCGCAACCGTACGCGCAGCATAGCGAAGCCGGATCGCGGCGGTGATGTTGCGCTGCCCGAAGAAAGCTCGGAGAACTTAGGCATAATCGATAACACCGCACTCGCGGCGGCTGATGGAGCGGGTAACCCGGGCAATGGACCGGGCAACCCCGGAAATGGCAGCGGCGGACCGCCAGACGGTGCTAGCGGACAACCTGTTCCACCATTCGGTGGCGGCGCGGTCGTATCAGTGCTTGGATTTGGCGCCGTACCGGAACCGATGACGTGGATATTGCTGATTATGGGCTTCGGCTTTATCGGACATGTGCTGCGAAGACAGCGCACTGGCCGTTTCAGCGCAGTATCAGGTCGTGACCTTCAATCGTAACCGAGCGAAAACGTGAGATCGCGTCCTGCCCTAGCACCGTTGGAACATCAGGGCTGTCGATTGCCGCAACGTGGAATGTGCCGAGGTTGAAACCTTCTGCATGCACTTCGCCAATCGGAACCAGTCGGTAATCGACCGCTCCCAATAGCGTGAGCATCGTACCATCGCGCATTGTATCGACAAATTTATGGCCGTTGCGACGCGCCAATCGATCAAGCGTCGCCTTGCCGATCACCGAATGGCTTGCTCCGGTGTCAAGTATCGCCGTTGTGGGAATCCCGTCGAACGTCACGCGCAAGTGAAAAAGGCCATCCGGCCCACGCCGCAGTCTAACGGCTTTACCCGGCTGCGAAATATGGGAAAGTTCGGCGAGCGTGTCGTGCGACTCCCCGGCCAAATCGGCGACAGTGCCTGTGGCTGTGGCCGAACCGACATAGACAACCGCGCTGCTCGACATCGTTAGTGCCGTGATTACCAAGATTTGCCCTATGCCAGCCACGACGGCATTGATAAGTAAAATAAGGTAAATTTTTGGTTAACGCGGCCGACTGAAAACTGCCTTGCCCATCTGCCTTTCATTCGGCAAAAATCGCTTGCGCAAACGCCTTGCCATGCTTGCCATCAACCGCAGTCCCCGCACGCGGTCGAAAAAGCGGTGATCGCCGATGTCGGTTCGCGACGCCCGCTGCACTCCCAGCATTTGAAACACCGTCACAAGTTCCGGATGTGCGCGCCGAAGCCAGACGAAAGCCCCGTCAATAGGCGGGCGGATGGCCGGATCGAAACCCGGCTGCGCTGCAGCTAAGTCATCGAGCGGAAAATCGGCATGCAGATAGCGCGCCAGATAATCTGCCGATACGGCGGCGGCGCGGGGCGAAAAGCCCATAAAATGCGCACCAATGATATCGCTATCGGGCAAGTTGTCGGGATCGCTTGCGACATATCCGCCGTAGAATATATCCCAGCGTTCCGGGATCGAGTAATCCAACACTTCGGGTATCAGAAAATCGCAATCGTCCTGCAGGATCAGAATAGATTGTCCAGCAGCGGCGGCTTCCGACAACAATGCCAGATGGCTTAGAAAAGCGCCGTGCGATCCGGGTCGCTTGAAAGGACCGACCTCGTCCATCGACAGCGCCGGAAAGAATTCGACGCGCGGGTCGGCGTCTAACCCTACCCGTTTCAGTTGACGCTCCATTTCGGCGCGTCGGTCGGTACGGCTCACGAGATTTACAATCCGGATGCAATCGAACGCTGAAAAGAAGGATGCTGTGTGCTGATTTTCTGGCATTGGCTGGATCACACTCATCGTGACATGGCTACAGAAAATCGCTGGTGGATGGTGCAATAGATTGAACCTGCAAAGAGCATATAAACTTCCCGAATCAGCGGCGTTGGCGCTGCGTAAACAGCAAAGTGCCAAAGGAGATTTTTCGCATGTAATCAATTGCGACGTCACAATAACGTCCCCATCATGCGTCGAACAGTGTAAATTTAGCGCTATCGGTTCGCACCGAAGTCCGCTTTAGCCATATGGCTAGTATTTTTGGAAAAGTGCTGGCGAATCCGTCGGGCCATGCCTGCGAGCGAACGGAGCGCTGGCACACGATCGTAAAACCTGTTTTCACCCATGTCAGTACGCGATGGTCGCTGCACACCTAGCATCTGAAATACCGTTACAAGTTCGGGGTGCGCACGCCGGAGCCATACGAAGGCGCCGTCTGTCGGTGGACGAATGGCCGGATCGAAACCCGGTTGGGCAGCGGCGCGAGCATCGACCGGAAAGTCGGCTTCGAGATAACGGCTAAAATAACTGGTCGCTACTGCGGCACCGCGTGGCGAAAAGCCCATGAAATGGGCCCCGATGATATCGCTTTCGGTCAGGTTGTCGGGATCGCTTGCGACATACCCGCCATAGAATATATCCCACTGTTCTGGCATTTGGTAATCGAAAATTGTTGGCAGCAAAAAGTCGCAGTCGTCCTCCAGAATCAAGATGGACTGCCCAGCGGCGGCAGCCTCCGACAATAATGTTGAATAGCTGAGAAACCCACCATGATATCCTCGAGCTCTGAATAGCCCGGCATCGTTTGCGGTTAGCGCAGGGAAAAATTCAACGCGCGGATCGGTGTCCAACCCTACCCGCTTCAACTGACGCTTCATTTCTGCGTATCGATCGGTTCGGTGGGCGAGATTAATGATCCGAATCCGGTCAAAATCACGAAAGACGGGCGGCAATTGGTATGTGGTCATTTTTTGGTCACAATAACAGTTGGTTTGCAACACCGATGATGGGTATAAAGCATTATGTCAAAGCCTAAAAAGTCCAAATATTATAGTCGTTTGTTATCGGCGTCGATGCCGCTTTGCCAACAAAGCTCCGGTCGAAACCATCAATATTGAAAGATTTTCCAAGACATGATTAACTCTCACGCCGACAAAAGCGGTGCCAAGGATGCTGTCGAATTTGTGAAACGAGGCAGCGCGCAAAACCAAAAACACAACCAGCATAGAAGCTCCTAGTAGCGCAAACCGAACATGAGCCGCACGCCCGCGGACGATATACAACATACCGAAAACCAGAATGGCACCGACCGATGACACGGTGATTACGAAATTCCGCTGAAATATCCGCCGGTCGTCATACCATCCGCCGATTTTTGCAGCTTCCCGACCGACGCTGGTCAACAAAGACTGGAGATCGAGTTGCTTGTTGATTGCCAGAAAAAGGAAACAGATGCCCAAGACGGTCCACACCCCCTTGTTTCGCCAATCCATCCGCGCCGCGCCGTAGCATAGATAGGATCCGAGGCAGTAATTGAATACAGTCAGCCAACCGAAAACCGTCGGATCGCCAATTCCGGGAGACCAGCCGGCAATCATCGATGTGCTTGCTTCATGTCATCGTCACTCTGCGTCAGGGCCCACTGTCTTGGATGCGATAGTTCGATGGCTACAACGACCGCCATTCCTTAACAATGCCCATTATCGAGCGTGAATATTTAACGATTTATCACCAAAGTGTTTCACATCCAGACAAACCGTCCGGAAGCTTGATGCAATCAGGACAAAACGATTAGCTTGCACAAAAAGGCCGATTTTTTTATATTGCAACTGCGAAATTGGTGTCAAGGATGTTCGCGCGCAAGAATCTTGTGCGGATCTTGATTGGAGCACTTCAGCTTGGAAATGCCGGTATCCCCTTTGACGGTAGCGCATGACGTTGTCGGTAGGCCCCGGGTATGGACCATGGAGCAGAAGCGTCTTGCGATTTATGTGCTTTGCGCGGTTATCGATATTGCTGCGGTTATCGGCGGTTTTGCCATTGCTGCTGAAGTCCGCAGCCCCCGTTGGCTGGCTGTTGAGGGCGTGCCGCTACTGGCAGGTGCGGTTCCGGTATTCTTGATCTTCGCCCTCGTGCATGAGGCCTATTCGGTTCAATGCCTCAACAGTTTTGCCGAATCGGTGCGACGCACGCTTGCCGCGCTGGGTGCCACCGCGATGGTGATTGTTGCTTTTGCCTTCTTTGCCCAAATCGGTGCGGCCTTATCCCGCCTGGCCTTCGCTTACGCTATTTTGAGCGCAGGGGTGCTGCTCATTGGCGGTCGCTTGCTGATATCCTTGATGGTCCGTTGGGGGTTGGCTGGGTCCACAGTGAAGAGGCTGCTAATTGTCGATGGCACCGAATATGATGTCGAAGCCGACTGTGCGGTGTTGAAGGCAGAGACAGCGGGTTTGCGTCCGGACCTTTTCGATCCGGTCCAGTTGGAAAAGATTGCCGGGGTGGTCGAGCCGTATGACCATGTCTTCCTAAGCTGTCCGGACGACCGACGTGACGTATGGATCACCGCGCTAAAGGCAGCGGGCATCAGCTTCGAACTGTTGGTCTCGCACCACGCGATCCACAATGCCGTTGCGATCGGTCGATACGGTAAATCGGACACGCTTGTCCTTTCGCGGGGACCGCTCAGTCTTTCCAGCCGGATCAAGAAGCGCGTGTTCGATCTGGCGTTGACCATTCCGATCCTTATCCTGATTGCGCCGTTGCTGATTGCTGTCGCTATTGCCATCCGGCTGGAATCACCCGGTCCTGCGCTGTTCACCCAAAACCGGATCGGTCGTGGCAATCGCTCGTTCCGCATTTACAAGTTCAGGTCCATGCGGATGGACGACAGCGACGCCAACGGGGTGCTTTCGACGCAGCGCGACGACCAGCGGATCACCCGCGTAGGCCGGTTCATCCGTTCTTCCAGTATCGATGAACTTCCGCAGTTGTTCAACGTCCTCCTGGGGAATATGAGCCTGGTTGGGCCGCGTCCGCATGCATATGCCTCCACCGCTGGCGAACAGCTGTTCTGGGAAGTATCGCAGCGTTACTGGATGCGCCACGCGCTGAAACCCGGCATAACGGGCTTGGCCCAGATCCGTGGCTTTCGCGGTTCAACCGATAAGCCCGAGGATCTGGAATCGCGCCTGCGCTGCGACCTTGAATATCTCCAGAACTGGAACCTGTGGCAGGATCTGGTCATCGTGGCGGCAACCGCGCGCGTGTTAAAGCACCACAATGCATTCTGACGCAGGACAGATCATGAAGTCGGGACCTGCGCGATGAGCGCGCTTGGCTCGCTCGCCCGCAAGGCCATTGGCTCGACCTACGCCAGGTTCAACCCGGATTTGCGGTTGTTCGTTGCCGACATGGTCGGGCGCAATTCTGAAGAAACAACTTACCGCCGACTGGCCAACGCCGGCTTTGCACCCGGCGGCTTTATCGACGTGGGTGCGTATAAGGGCGACTGGACTCGCATGGCCAATCGGTTGCTGGGCAACCGCCCGACCCTGATGGTAGAGGCGCAATCTGCGTTGATCCCCGCGTTACAGGATTTTGCGACAACGCGTGCCGACCTGAACATTGCTCATGCTGTCCTGTCGAGCACCTCCGGGCAGGAAGTCACTTTCTACGAAATGGGAACTGGATCCTCAATGTTTGCCGAGGCCAGCAACGCATCTCGCGTTGCTGTCAATGTCGCAACGCAGACACTCGACGATGTGGCTGCCGAGTTTTTGCGCACAACGGACGACGTTTTCCTGAAGATCGATGTGCAGGGCGCGGAGCTCGAAGTGTTGGGCGGAGCGCAGGCGGTGCTCGATCGAGCGGCGCTGGTACAGCTTGAAGTTGCGCTGCTCGGCTATAATCAGGGCGCACCCCTGATGCCCGATGTCGTTGCCTGGATGGCGGAACGCGGATGGTTGCCAACCGAAATTTCGGGTTTCAGCCGCCCCTCGGGCCCGCTGGTCCAGATCGACCTCCTGTTCGCGCGCGAATCCTCGCCTTTGCGCCCAAGCTTTTTCCGGTTCTGACAGATGGCGGAGGTCGCCAGAACCGGGGTTGCGGTTGGATCATCATTTAAGCACGAGAAAGTTGTGAATTGAGCATGGACAAGGAAAAGAGCTGGGAAACCGGCATGATGCAATATGGGGACAAGCTAAAGGGCATCGTTGCCGATTGCCAAGACGCCGATATATTGGAGCTCGGTGCCGGACGTTGGCCCTCTTTCCGGTTGGCCGAGATGCCGTCGACCATCCATTCCTACACCGTGAATGACATCAGCGCCGACGAGCTCGCGCTTTTGCCCGAAGGCTATGAGAAAGCATGCTTCGATGTCAGCGGCGACGCAGCCAATTTCAAGGACAATTACGACGTCGTCTTTTCGCGGTTTCTGGCGGAACATGTGCCCGACGGCGAAGCGATGCACCGCAATGTCCATCAAGTGCTACGTCCCGGCGGCGTCGCCTTTCATCTGATACCGACGCTGTATGCGTTGCCTTTCATCATCAACAAATATTTTCCGGAAAAGCTGACAACGCCAATTCTGAAGATTTTTTCGCCGCGCCGGGCGATCAGTCCTAAGTTCCCGGCTTATTATTCGGCTTGCTATGGCAACCCCGAACGGATGCGGCAGATGTTGACCGATATTGGGTTCCGCAAGGTCGAGATCCGCAATTTTTACGGACATTTCTATTATGAAAAAATTCCGGGCCTCAACGCGTTGCACCGCCGCTTCTCGGCCTTTGCCGCAAGCCGCAACTGGACGCTGCTCAGCTCCTATGCGTATATAACGGCTTACAAATAAGCGGTTAGCGAACCGTAGAGCGAAAGGCTTGCGGAGCTCGATGCTCTGCGTTCATAAGATTTAGGCAAGGGGCAAACCGGGGTAACATGCCAAGCGTGCGCAATCATTCTGCATTTGCTCCGGCAGCACTGGGCCTGATCCGCAGTCGATTGGGTCGGCAAACGGGATGGCTGGTCCTGCCGTTCGGCGTGCAGCAGGTGATCCGGCTGGCCACCAACATCGTACTGGCACGGATGCTGGCCCCGGAAATGTTCGGTATCATGCTGCTGATCAATACGCTGCGTACCGGCACCGAGCTGCTTTCGGACATCGGCATCGGCCAGAGCGTTGTGCGCAGCGCGAACGCGAATGACCGATCCTTCCTCGACACGGCATGGACGCTGCAGTTGTTAAGGGGTGTGCTGTTGATGCTGCTAACGCTGCTGTTCGCTGCCCCAATCGCCGCTTTTTACGACAACCCGCAGCTTACTTTGATTATTGCGCTGGTCAGCTCGGTATTCCTGTTCACCGGATTGCAGTCGCCAGACATCTTCTTGATGCAGCGTGAGATGAGATTGAAGCAGCGGGCAGTATACGAACTGACCTCGACCTTCGTGCAATGTGCAATGACCATTGCCCTCGCCTATGTCTGGCCGAGCATATGGGCTCTGGTTTGGGGCCTGATCCTAAGTACACTATTTACCACTGGTCTGAGTTTCATGTTCGGACCAATGCGATTGCCCCGCATCCGCTGGCACTCACAACATGCGAAAGAAATTCTCCATTTCGGAAAATGGATACTCCTTTCGACAGCCATCTATTTCGCAGCGATCAGCACCGACAAAATCTATTTCAGCTCAGTGCTGCCGCTCGCATTGGTCGGTGTTTACAGCGTCTCGCGCACTTTTTCCGACTTGCTCGCTTCGCTTTCGCAGCGGATCGGTGCCTTTCTGGTATTCCCAAAGGTGGCCGGGCTGAAACAGCAACGCGTAGAAATGGCTCCGCGTTTCCGGCAGTTGCGACGCACCGCCCTGACGCTGGTCGCCGCCGCCATGGCGCTGGCCATCTCCGTATCGGACGGCCTGATCCTGCTGCTTTACGATGATCGATACCACGCCGCCGCTTTCATGCTGCCGGTATTACTCGTCGGAGTGTGGTTCTCGATACTGGCGATATTTGCCGAATCCACGCTGATCGGTCTCGACCGGCCGCAAGCAAGCGCCGTCGGCAATGGCGTAAAATTTGCGGTACTCGCCCTAGGCCTGCCGCTGGCGATCTGGCAGTCGGGACTTTTCGCTGCGTTGCTGGTCCTCGCGCTGGCGGAAATCGTTCGCTGGATCAGCTTGTCGCTGTCGCTGCGCCGCGAAAATCTTTCGGCTATCCGCGACGATATTGCACTGACACTGCTCGTTGCCGGTGGCGCGGTGGTGCTAAAACTCTTGCTCGGCTGGATGGGCATTGTGCCAGATGTTGCCGAATGGTGGGCGCTCAAGGATTTGCTAAATGGCTGATTTCGGCGAGCCTAATGGCGGGACGTCCACTGCAACACCACTGCGTGTTGGCTATGTGATGACGCATTATCCACGCACCGCGCAGACGTTCATTTCCGGAGAGATCGATGCGGTCGAGCAAGCCGGTATGTCGATCAGCAGCTTTGCTATGAACACGCCGGATGCTGCAGAATTGATCACGCCCGGTGCAACCGAACGTTATGCGCGGACGATGTACCTGAAACAGCGACCGCTTGGCGCAATCGGCATCGTCCTTTGGTTCGCTTTGCGGCACCCGGTCGGAATGACGGGGATCGCGATATCCGCGCTCCGCAGTGCCGGGGGTAGTCCGAAGAGAATCGTCCGGCGTTTTGCGCATTATGTGCAGGCCGCACGCATCGCTCGCTCCGTGCTGCAACATGACATCCGCCATCTCCATGCCCATTTCGGACTGGCTCCTGCAACGATCGCATGGCTGGCGAGCCAGATGGCATCGCTCGGCGGATCGCGGGTCGGTTTCAGTTTTACCATTCACGGCTTTCATGATTTCGTCGATCCGGACGAAGCACGGCTGGATATAAAGGCACGGGACGCCGCCGCAGTTGTTTGCATCAGCGATTATACAAGATCGCAATTATGTCGGCTGACACCCGCAGAACTATGGCCAAAGTTCAAAGTGCTGCGGTGCGGTGTCGATCTGGATGTGTTGCCCTTCCTCCAGCGCCCGGCGCGACCGGGTCCGCCAACGATAATCGCCATCGGACGCCTGTCCGCCGAAAAGGGTTTTGCTTTGCTGATCGAGGCGCTGCAGCAGTTAGCCCGCGAAAATGTAGATGCCCGGCTCCGTCTGATTGGCGACGGGCCGGAACGTGAGGCGCTGGTCGGCGCTGTGCGCGAGGCTCGCCTTGAAGAACATGTGACGTTTGCCGGCGAACTCGCCCCTGAGGCGGTTCGCGCCGAGCTGCAGGCTGCCGATATTTTCTGTCTTCCGTCCTTCAATGAGGGGCTTCCGGTATCGATCATGGAAGCAATGGCGGTCGGCGTTCCTGTGGTCACCACCTGGGTCGCCGGGATACCGGAGCTGGCAGAAAATGGTGTGACTGCGCTGACCGTTCCGCCGGCGCGATCCGATGCGCTCGCCGCTGCGCTGCGCAAGCTATGCCACAATCCTTCGCTGGGTTCGGCACTGGCGGCTGAAGCACGAAAGCGCGTGGCGTTGCTGCACGATCAAACGCGGAACGGCATGCAGATGGCAGACCTGCTAAGGGAAATTTCCGAATGAACAGGCTGGCAAATGCTCCTTTAAGGGCAGGCATAATCGGATGCGGTGCGATTGCCTATGAACATCTGCCCTTTGTGGCCACATCGCTGATGGCCGAGCTGGTCGGCGTCTGCGACCGTTCGGCGGCGCTCGCCGGGGCAGCATGCGATCGGTTCAAGGCACATGCAGCCTATACCGATATCGATGCGCTGTTGTCCGGGGGCAAACCGGACATTGTCCACGTATTGACCCCGCCGCACACGCATGATGCGATTGTCCGCCAAGTCTTGGCCGCGGGTGCGCATGTCATTTGCGAGAAGCCGATGACCGGCACAGCCGAAACCACCGCTGCTTTGCTTGCCGAGGCAGAAAAGGCAGGGCGTGTGCTGATGGAGAGCCGCAATCTGTTGTTCAATGACGCGGTGATCGAGCTGAAACAGATGATAGGCGACGGCAAGCTCGGGAATGTCATCGAATGCGATATTCTCTTATCGCTCGATTTTCTGGCAGGGCCGTTCGGCGATCGCAACCTTTCGGGCCCCGGCGTCGAGCTTCCGGGCGGAGCGGTGCACGACTTTTTGCCACATCTGGTCTATTTATTCCTCGCGCTGACCGGTGCCAAGGGCGACTATGAAGCGCGCGGGTTCCTGTTGAACCGAAGCGCCAACCCACGCGCAGGTTTCGATTTTCTCGACACGCTCGTCGATTTCGGCAACGTCCGCGGTCGCCTGCGCATTGCCACAGATGTCTATCCGGATAGCTTCCGCGTGATTGTTCGAGGATCGGCTGGAACCGTGGAGACCGATATCTACAACCCCTATCTGCGCTATGATGCAGCACCCAATGTTGGCAAACGCGCACCTTTGGGGCAGATCGCTAACGGCAGGCGGCTGATCAGCGCGGGGTTAGCCAATTTCCGCAATAAAGTCATGCAGCACGGCACGACGCATGGTCTGCCACGTATGCTCGCCGCTATTTATGGCGCGATCGCGTCAGGAAGCTCGCTGCCCTTTACCGCAACCGAAATGTTGGCCACCGCACAGATGACCGACCGTATTATTGCCTTGGGAACAAAGCCATGAAGGTCTTGGTCACCGGCGCAGGCGGTTTTCTGGGACAGGCGGTTGTCGCAGCGGCTGCGCGCGCCGGTCATGACATATTGGCAATGTATCGCCCTGCCTCGGCCTCCGATGGTGGTGCAATTCCCGCCGGGGTTACGCCCTTGGCAGGAGACTTGCGGCAAGCGGGGCCTTGGCGCGAGGCGCTCAGCGATGTCGAGGCAGTGGTCCATTGCGCCGCCGCCTTTGGTGATCTGTCGGCCCAACTGGCGGGTACCGTGCTTGCGACCGAGAATCTGCTCGCCGCCTTGCCGCAAGACTTGCAGCGGATCGTCCATATCAGCAGCTTTTCGGTATATGATTTTGACGCGCCGGGTTGGTTTGGCAGGCTTAACGAGGAGACCCCGCTGGAGAGCAGCCCGCTGCGACGCGACGCCTACACGCAAACGAAGCTCATTCAGGAAAAGATGGTCCGCGACTATGCGGCCGCAAAAGGGGTCGAACTGGTCGTTGCCCGACCGGGGGCAATTTATGGACCTGGCAAAGACTGGGATTGCGGCCGGACGATGCGCGTCGGCCCCTTTGACCTTATTTTTGCTCCGTTCTCGGCGATGCGGCTAATCCATGTCGAGAACTGCGCCGATGCGGTTGTCGCGGCGCTTGCGGTTTCTCTGGATGTGCCGCTGACCGTCAATCTCGTGGATACCGAGCAGCCGGGGCATTGGCGGTTCCACCATCTGGCACGCCGCGCCAGCGTCGCCAAAGGAATCGGCGTGCCTGTCCCTTATGGGATCGTGCTGGCGTTGGGATTTTCGGCAAAGCTGGCCAGCCGGTTGTTTTTTCGCGGGCGCGCCAAGCTTCCCGAGATGCTCGACCCGCCGCGGCAACGCGTACGCTGGCGTCCGCTGCGTTATGCCAACGATGCGGCCAAAACAACGCTTGGCTGGCAGCAGCAACTGACATTGACCCAAGGGATAGCAACGCTCGCTAATCCGTCCTCCGGTGCCAACAAGAAAGTTAAATAAGCGATGGCCGCACATTGGATATTTAGAGACCCGTTATCGCTAATGCGGGCGGTTAAGCTTCGGTGGCAGACCCGTGCAGGCTTCACCGTTAGCGATGAGCCGGCTTTCGATCCTGACACCGACCGCTGGTTTCGTGAAAGGCTCGAAACGCTGGACGGATATGTCGAATATGGATCGGGCGCGTCGACCGTTTTGGCTGCGCGGCGTGGAATACGGACGTACAGTATGGAAAGCGACCCGCGTTATGCGCGGGCAGTGCGTGCAGCGCTGCCCGAAGCTTCCCCGGTAACGATACTCGACGCGAACCTGGGTCTGACCGAATATTGGGGTTATCCGGTGGCGACGCGACGAACCGATCAAAGGCTTGGAAGCTGGCTGAACTATGCACGGCAACCGTTGGCAGAAGCCGCCCGGGACAGTTGGACGCCAGCGTTGGTGCTGGTCGACGGCCGTTTCCGCTGTGCCTGCGCACTAGCCGCCGCGCAGGCGGTCCAACACGCAGGGGGAAAAGCCGAAATCCTGTTCGACGACTACGCAGGTCGACCATATTATAGCTGGATCGAAGCCCATTTGGGCGCGCCGCAAATGGTTGGGCGTGCAGCTATTTTTACCGTGGAATCCCATGCGTCCGAATCGCGGGAACAGATTTCAGATGCCTTGATTGCCGAGGCGGCTCGCGATTTCAGGTAAGCCGTAAATCGGGCATTCATCAAGCTTCGTACGGCATACACGGTGAATCATCATTGCGGTGTGTCAATTTGACACGATTTGAGCGCGCGAGGATTGTAAAATCAGCCAGTTATAATTAATTTTCCCTTTACGAATCGGCTGACCAAAGGTAATCAAAAAACGTCGCAAAAGGGTATGCACAACAGTGCGCCCAAGAATTTAAAAAAATAATGCACGCAGGGCTATGGGGATCAGTGATCCTTGGCGGCTCCCACCGATCATGGAGTTCCTAATGAAAAAAGCTTTTATTGCCGCAATGGCACTATCGATGATGGTCTCCACGGCTGCTAGCGCAGCCGTTGTGGTGACATCGACCCCCGCGACCGACCCGTACACCGGTCCAACCCCAACCTACGATTTCGAAACGCCTGCTCCCGTAACCGGCGGCTCGATTGTTACGGGCCCCAATACCCCTGCGCACACCAGGCCGTTTGGTAGCACGGGCTATTATCTGTCAGCTGGTCCGCTTGACGGCAATCCTGCGGTGATTGACCTGAGCGCGTTCGCCGACATTGGCTCGATCAGTTTTCTTTGGGGTTCGATGGATCAGTTTAACCTGTTCGAATTGCTCGATGCGGCCAATAACGTGATTTATTCGGTTGACGGCCACACGCTAAAAGACCTCGCTGCACCCCAGCCAGGCAACATCAATCGCGTGATTACCTTCACCTTTGATGATCTCGTAACGCAGTCGGGGGTTACTTTCGCACGCCTCAGCTCGACGCAAAATGCATTTGAAATCGACAATTTCAACGTCCAGGCCGTTCCGGAACCGGCAACCTGGTTGATGATGATCCTGGGCTTCTTTGGTCTCAGCTTCGCCATGCGTAGCCGTAAGGCCCAGAGCAGCTTGCGCGTTCGTTACACTTAAGGTTTGTCGCCATCGATATCTGACATCAGATGGACTATGTTTTGGGAAAGGCTGGCCTTGCGCCAGCCTTTTTCGATTTGGGTCGGGACGTATTGCAGCAAATGGTGAATCACTCTGCATCAACGAGCAGACAGGGCGATAAGTTTTGTCCAGTTCAATGAAATATAGAGCAGATATTGACGGTCTGCGATCAATAGCGGTTATTCCAGTCGTCCTGTATCATGCCGGTCTTTCGCTCTTTGGCGGTGGGTTCGTCGGCGTCGATGTTTTTTTTGTCATTTCCGGGTATCTTATCACCGGAATTTTGCTGGGTTCGCTGGCGAACGATAGCTTTTCCATCGCCGATTTTTATCGGCGACGCGTCAGGCGCATCTTTCCCGCTTTACTGCTTGTTCTGGTAGCTACGCTATGTGCTGCCTGGATTTTCTTCACCCCCGCCCGAATGATAGAATTTGGACGCAGCCTCGGGTTCGTGTCGATATTCTCCTCCAATTTCCATTTCTGGAAGGCGGTCGATTATTTTAGCACCAACGCCCATGTACAACCGTTGTTGCACACCTGGTCACTCGCCGTCGAAGAGCAGTTTTACATTTTTTACCCAATCTTGCTGTATTTTGTCTCGAAGACGCGCCTGACACTGCATCTTGTTTTGCTGGTCATCGGCAGCCTCTCCTTTGTGGCGGCCTGCGTGATCATGGCTTGGGCACCCAGCGCGGTATTTTATATGTTGCCGACGCGCGCGTGGGAACTGGTGATCGGGGGGCTCATCGCGTGCGGTTTTCCCAAGACAAGCGATAACATCAGGACAAACTCGGTCGCGGCCTTCACCGGCATCGCTCTGATATTGATTCCCGTCATCTTCTACGATTCAGCAACGCCGTTCCCCGGCTTGGCCGCTCTGCCGCCGACATTGGGTGCTGCCCTTCTCATCTGGAGCGGCAGTAGCAATACCAGCCCGATCCATGGGCTTCTTTCCACCAAGCCTTTTGTACTGGTGGGCCAGGCATCCTACTCCTTCTACCTCTGGCATTTTCCAATCTTTGCATTCGCAGCCTATCTCTACGGTGGGGAATTTGATGTCCGGACCGGGCTATTGCTTTCGCTGGTGGCGTTACTTGCGTCTTTGGCAACGCTGAAATGGCTGGAAACGCCAGTGCGCAGGTCCAAATCCCGCCTCGCAGTGGTTTTGCCTGTAGCGGGAATGGCGTTGGCAGGACTTGCTGGGCTCTTAATCTCCCAGTCGGACGGATATCCGTCTCGACTTTCGCCCGATGCTGCCAGCTACGCGGAAGTTGCGAATGACAAAAACCGCCATCACGGCGAATGTATGTCTGTTGGCACAGTGATCGTGCCGCCATCAAAGGCCTGTATTCTGGGCAACCGGCGAGCGACGCCGACAGCGCTGCTTTGGGGCGATTCCCACGCGATGGTGACCTCGGCCGCGATGGAGTCGGCGGCGCTCCGCCATGGCTCTGCTTTTCTGTTTGCCGCCGCGGCCGATTGCCCTGTTGGCATCGGTTTTGCTATCAGCACGGCAACCGCGACCGAATTAACGACCACCCCCGCCTATCGCTATTGCGCTCAATACAATCGGGAAATGCTGCAGCTCGCATTGGCAGAGCCGTCAATCAGCGACATTGTCCTTTCGTCGCGCTGGACAAATTGGCGCGTGGGCGAGCCCGGCAATGCCGTCGAAACACCTGTCGATATCCGGCTGCGAGACGAATTGGGCACCGCCACTTCGGCAAATGGCAATGCTGCCATTTTTGAACGCGGTTTCGAGAAATTGTTGGAAACTCTGATCCGCGCTGGCAAAACCGTTCACATCGTCGGTCCACTTCCTGAACCCAGCTTCGATGTTCCGCAGATGCTTTTCGTGGCACAATATGGATTGGTTGATCAGCCTAGTGCGCTAACGGTTAAGGCATTCGAGGCCCGCCATAGCAAAATCATGGTGGTCTTCATGCGGCTGGAGCGTCAGCATGATGTTCACATCATCTTGCCACATTCCGAACTATGCGACAGCAGCAAGTGCGCAATAGTCGAAAACAACGAAGCGATATATTTCGACCATAATCACCTATCGGTATATGGCGCAAAAAAGACTTCGAAACTCTATGAACAGATATTTGACGAAGAATAGAGTTCTTCATGTTGGCTGCATGAGGCGACCGTTTGCTTACGGCTCAGCCACTCTCGCCGTAACGGCGTAAGTTCAGCGACCGTCCTGACCATCAGGCTTATTGGGGCCCATTGGCGGGAATTTCAGAACTTTGAAGACATAGAACGCCACTACCAGCATGACCGCCGCAGCGCCCACATCCGAATAATTATTGCCGATATAATTGGCGACGGCACAGCCGACCGAAGGCACAAGATAATGAATCAGCTCATCGCTCGGTCGTTCTTCGGTCGATCTTTGCAGCATCAAAACTACAAGCCCGCCGAAGCACAATACCGTCAGCCAATCCCAAAAAGTTTCCATCAATCATCGCCCCGTGAAGCCAGCGGCATCGTCACTCATGACGCCAATCTGATTGCCGCTGTGAAGCCCGTAAATAGAGTATCCCACGCAATCGGCAAGCTGCTTTACCATGTTCTCGTTCTAGGATATCGATTCCGCCATGATCCTTGTGTTTTCGTGGAATTCTGCGGACACTTGCTTGATTTATTTTATATGTCATTGGATACACCGGCTAATATATGGCCGATCGTATGAACGGTGTGCGGGAGTATACATCATTCGTCTGCTGTTTGCATTGCCCGGCTTTCACGCGCAGGACCGCGGCGCAGAGGTGGCGTTGCTGGCGGTGGCTAATGAGCTCGCTCGCGCCGGTGACCAAGTCACGGTGATGGGAAGCGGCAATCCGCGCCCAGACACGGCTTATAAGTTCATCAAAGTCGGTGCCATTGATCGCACATTCTTCGAAAAATTTCCGCGTTTCCCGCCACTCCGGTCGGAAACGACATGGGAAGATGCGACTTTCGCAGCGGCTTTGCTGACGCATTATTCACCCCAAAATTATGACGCAGTCATCACCTGCAATTTTCCCTTCACCCACTGGGCGTTGCGACGACCGTGTATGGACGAAAAACCGTTGCAGATTTATGTGACACAAAATGGCGACTGGCCCGCGCGGAGCAATGGAGCCGAGTTCCGCTTTTTTCGGTGTGACGGACTTGTCTGTACCAATCCTGATTACCAGGCACAAAACCAGGCGCGTTGGGATACCGCGCTCATACCAAATGGTATCTATCTTGAGCGCTATGCTGGCGTGCAGCCTGACCGCAAAGCGTTTGGCCTGCCCGAAAATGTACCCATCGTGCTGATGGTAAGCGCGCTTATCGAAAGCAAAAGGGTAAAGGCCGGCATCGAGGCAGTTGCAAAACTCGACGGGGTTCACCTGGTCGTAGCGGGAGATGGTCCTATGCGGGCGGAGGTCGATGCGTTAGCCAAACGCCATTTGCCGGGGCGCTTTAATCGACTGACGTTAAGTGCAGCGCAAATGCCCCAACTCTATG
Source organism: Sphingomonadales bacterium (assembly GCA_031406495.1). Lineage (GTDB taxonomy): Bacteria > Pseudomonadota > Alphaproteobacteria > Sphingomonadales > Sphingomonadaceae > Sphingorhabdus_B. The sequence continues at coordinate 52,084 of JANOHL010000008.1, forward strand.
CCTCCGCCGATGCGTTTTTGCACATGTCGCTGTTTGAATCATTTGGCAATGTCTTCGTTGAGGCGATGGCCAGCGGCTTGCCCATTGTCGGGCATGATACATCACGGCTGCGCTGGATCGTGGGCGACCGGAACACTTTATGCGACACCGAGGACAGCGAAGCACTAACCGCGGCATTACAAAGCGCACTGAAGGTCGGTCGTGCCGAGCCTGACCCGCGGTCCAGCGAATTTGCCTGGAGCAGCATCGCCATGCGCTACCGTGCCTTCATTGTGGAATTGCTCGGACGCCGCAAGGCCGAGGAGCGTTGACTGTGGGCGGGGCGTTGCCGACACTGCTGACTGTGCTCGCATGGACGATGGCCCTGATCGTTGCGACACCGCTTTCCGTTTTGACGATCGAAATGCTGGCGGGTCTGCCTCCTGGGCGTCGTAAGTTGTCCGGTTCGCCGGACATGCGCGTTGCCGTCCTAATTCCTGCGCACAATGAAGCGCTTGGGATCACCGCAACGTTGGAGGCGCTATACAGCGTTGCGCCTGCTGGGCTTCGCATACTTGTGGTGGCCGACAATTGCAGCGACGATACTGCCAGCCTCGCCCGTACAAGCGGTGCCGAAGTCATTGAACGCCATTCGGTCGGCGAACGGGGCAAAGGCTTTGCCCTCGCTTTCGGCAGGGATTATCTTGCCAGCGTCGCCCATGCCCCGCCGCCGGAAGTCGTGATTGTACTCGACGCCGATTGCCGGTTCGCGCCGGGCAGTATCGAGGCGTTGGTTGCCGCCTGCGCTGCGGACCCGCAGCGCCCGGCGCAAGCGGTCAACCTCATTTCGCCCGTTCTTTCCGCGTCGCCGATGGTGCAGATTTCAGGGTTCGCAATGGTCGTGAAGAATCTTTATCGATCGCGGGGCATGCAAAGGCTTGGCGGCGCGGCCTTGCTTACCGGAACCGGCATGGCCTTCCCTTGGCCATTGTTAGAGAAAGCCCATTTGGCCACCGGATCGATTGTCGAGGATCTTGGCCTTGGTATTACCCTCACCCGCGCCGGTCATTCGCCGCAGTTGATTGCCGGGGCACAGGTCACGAGCGATCCTGCTGCACCTGACGTAGCACTCGTTCAACGGACACGGTGGGAGCATGGCTTTCTTGGGACGGTGCGGACATCGGCGCTACCGCTGCTGGCGTCCGGAATGGCCAGCTTGTCTCCATCGCAGTTGCTGCTCGGCCTCCATCTGGTTGTCCCGCCGTTGGCGCTACTGCTGATGATTGCCCTGACAACGCTGATGTTGGCGGGACTTTTGATGCTGATCGGCGCGAGTGCTACGCCGCTGCTCTTATTGGCTGTCATTCTCAGCGTAGCGATGGCCGCGATATTTGCAGCATGGATCGCAGGCGGACGCCGCTGGCTCAGCGGGTCTGCGTTGCTTCGCGCGCCGCTCTATGTTCTCTGGAAGCTGCCAATATACTTGCAGTTTTTCCGTCGTCGGGAAACCGAGTGGCAACGCACGCCACGCGAAGGGGAGTGAAGCGATTATCTATCGCAAGGCGTCTTTCCGGTTCAGTTGTATTCCTTCAAACCATAAGCATCGCCATAACCGTAGCCATAAGGGTCGGCAAAACCACCCTGGTAGCGGTTAAGCACGGTCCCCGCACATGGTGCCGGGCTCAACAGGTTGATTGATTCTTCGAGTTGCTTGCCGGTCGTCTTGCCGTGATCGACAACGAGCAAATAAGCATCGAGATGCTGCATGCATATCATCGCGTCATCATTGGCAAACACCGGCGGCAGATCGCAAATTATTGTGATCTCTTCGGGTAGAGCGCGAAGACGGGCGACAAAATCGACAAATTCGTCCCCGGCCAACAGCTCGCTTGAGCCGTGACGACTGGCCGTTGTCGGAAACACGACCAGTTGCGAGTCGTTGATACGAAAAGCAAATTTGCGCGGATCGTCAATTTCCTTCTTCAAATAACTGCCAAGTCCGTAAGTTGGCGCAAACCCCAGCATTTTTTGTATGGAACCGCGACGCAGATCGAAATCGCACAGAACAACCGGCGCACTTGCCGTTGGCGCCAACGCCGCAGCCAAATTGACTGCTGTGAATGTCTTGCCAGCATCGGGCGTGGCGCTGGTGACGCCGATCATCCGCCAATTATTTCGTTTCATTTGCTTCATGAGCTGCGTACGCAGCAGATTATATGGCCGCGAACGATTGTCGCGACTTTCGAAACCTACAATCCGACGGCGATCGAGTTCTTCGGGCGGGATATCGAGCGAAGCTACGCTTTCAATGCTCGAAAATAACGGCGGTGTTCGGCCCGCCTCGGTCGTCAGCTCGAATTCCTGATAAACGGTCATGAACTGTCCTTAAGTCGAACGACGAAACGGGTTACGGAAAATGCGCTCGCTGATGCGGCGGAACAACCCAGACCGTTTCTCCACCCGGGGTTCGATAACCGGCACCAGCGCCAGCGTCCGTTGACCGGTGATAGCGGCGATTGCAGCGGGCGTTCGGATGGGTTGCAGAAACATTTCCACCAGCAAAGCAAGCAACAGTCCAAGGCCCAGGCCGGCCCCGCTGCCGATCCCCATGATAAGCGGCCGGTTCGGCGACACAGGCTCATCGGCCACGACCGGTGGATCGATCACAACCAGCCGTTCTCCCATCTGTTCTTCGGCCGCACGCGCGCCAGCTTGCGCCGTCATCAGCCGCTGCGATACCGCTTCATACTGCTTGTAAACGCCCTCCAGCTTCTGCTGCATCTGTTCGGCTTGTTGCTGGACCAACGGTGCCCGCGACTGGGCACCGATAGTTGCAGACATTTGCGATTGTTCTTGGGCTTTGGCAGCGCGCAGGGCGGATATCTGGCTGTTGTTGAACGCGATCTGCTGGTCGATATTCTCCAGCGGTAGCTTACCGACATTCTGCGCGGCAAGCTGCTTGGCCTGCTCCAGCTGTCGGCGGGCCATCTTCACGTCAGGGTGGTTGTCGGCATAAACCCCACGTGCTGCGGCCAACTGTGCTTCGGCGGCAATCACCGAAGGGTCACGGTTATCCGACGTGCGCGCGTTTTCTTTCTGCATTGCCAATGACTGGTTTGCGCGCGTCAGCTCGGCAATCTGAATGTCATAGCTGGCAGAGCTATTACTGATAACTGGCATGCCACCACGCGATAGGATTCCGCCGTAGCGCGAATTCAAACCGGACATTTGGCCTTCGAGCTCGGATATCTGCCGCTGCAACGTGGCCGACTGTTCGGTCAAAAACTGCACGGTTTGGCTGCTTTGCGCAACGCTGGAACTCGAATTAATTTCGACGATGCGCTCCATCAGGCTCTGCGTGACGGTCTGCGCCTTGCGCGGGTCCGAATAGCTGTATGCCAAGCGGAACGCGATCGTCCGATCTTCGGGCCGCGACGTCTCCAAATCGGCGTCGATCGATTCAAGCACGATGCTGTCGCGCATGTCTTGAATGATTACCGACAGCGGCTTGCGACCGCGCTCAGTTCCGTAAAGCTGGTTAGTCTCTATCAGCCCTGCCAGTTGCGGCCGGTTGATGACCTGTTGCCGGATACGTTCGATGCGCCGGTTGATGATATCGCCGGTATTGTTACCGATGACATCGGTCGGCAGACTGGGTGCCTGGACGAGCAACACCGCCGATGACTCATATTGCTGGGGCAGAACAACGACTGTTACTGCGGCTGCGACCACACCCAGCGTCAACGGCAGGACGATAAACCACTTTCGCTGCCACAAGATGTTCGGCAGCTGGGCAATAATGCCCCCACCCGAAGAACTTTCTTCTACATCGCCATCATAATCGTCTCTCACCTAGACGCTCCAAACTTGAACCGTATGCCAACATTGGCACCGAAATTGGCACGGCGCGAAACGCCGGTCTCGTAAATCTTGCTGAAATTGACGGAGGCGAAAGCAGCCGTGTTTTTGCGAATGTCGTTTTCGTAGCTGGCAGACGCACCGGCTAATTCGACAGCCGACACATTAGCAACATTTACGCGCGAGCGCGAAGTATGCGCATAGTTCGCGGACAGGCTGAACCGTTCGCGCGGCGATATTCGCTGCGAATAATCCAGACCAAGCGACTGGGCCGTGCGGACGCTGCCATTGGCGGCAGGTTGCGGACTGCGCTGTGCATTAAAGCAAAAGCTTGTCCGTTCGCCTTCACGGCATAGCTGTCCGCGGAGTACAAAAGCCTTCAGATTTACATCGGGCAGGCCAAGCTGTTGCCGGATTTTCGTGACAGCCACGCCCGCAGAGATCGAGCCCCTCAGTCGTTCATCAAAGCGGTGCTCGACCGACAAAAGGCCGTTGATGGAATTGGCGTCGCCAAGGCGTACACCCCGATAGTCGGTCTGCCCGAATTGGACAATTGCGCCCACCGTCGTCCGGTCGGTCAGAATGTGCGAGTAACGCAGTTCTTCTGTCAAATAATCATAGTCGCCAAAAGCGCCGGCCTTGAACCGTAGGGCGCGTCCCGAAACGTCCGCAGCAATGATCGAACGATCCGTGACGCGGTAATCGAACCCCAGTGTCGAACTGACCGAGGTGATCCGGCTGCGCTGGCCGAGTATTGTAACGTCGTCAAAGGGCGCACCGGTACCAGGCAGGGGGTTGACCGGGGCAACCGAATCGCCGCTGCCAAAAGGCAAGCTCGACCTCAGGCCATTGCTATAACCCGATTCATTGTAAGCAAAGCTTCCGTCGGCGCGGAGCGTCAGGCGGTCAGACCTTCGGCTCACCATGCGACCGGAAAGGCCATAACTGTCTTCAAGACCAAAGCGCTTCGTAAACTGGCGCAGCTGGACAAGCCCTTGCAGCTCGAAGCTATCTGTCCCGTCAATCTGGCGGAACGTAGGTCGCACCTCCAGGGTGGCGGCAAGCGTTGCGTCAGGTGCGTTGACGGAATTATACGGGTTCGTAAAGACACCGACCCCGCCAACAACGTCAACTTCGCTTGTGTTTTCCTGAGCGGTTACGGGCGTGGAAAGCCCCGCCAGCAAGATAATAAAAACTGGCCGCTCTGGATGCAGCCAGACCGACCGGCCCGATGTCCGTACTCTGTGCGTCAATTGAACCCTCCCCTATGGAACGATGACAACGTCGCCGGGCAACAGCGGAACCACGTTGGCTCGATCAAGGTCACCGGCCGAGACACCTACGCGAAACAGCGGCGCAAGCCGCGCTTTCAAGGTAATCAATTTCCCGCCCTGACGACGAATAATCTGCACGTTGTCCAGATTGGCAAATTCGGCCGGCCCGCCCGCCAGACTGAGCGCATCGAGCAAGTTGATATAGCGCCCCGATGTAAACGATCCGGGAGACCTGACACGGCCCATCACCGAAAACTGCAGTCCGGCCGGATTGCGGACGGATACCGTCACATTTGGCACCTCGCCGCGATATTGGTCGCGCAGCCGATCGCTGACCAGCCGCTCGACTTGCTGAGGCAGAAGCCCCTGAACGCTCAGCTGCCCAGCCAGCGGAAACGCCAGAGTGCCGTCGGGAAGAACCCGCAACACCCGTTGCAGCCGTTCTTCGCCCCATACATAGATTTCGAGTTCGTCGCCGGGGTTAATGGTATATGTCGATTGCGCATTGGGCAACGACGCCTGCGTGGTCTGCGGCTGTCCAGTCGGCATTGCTGGCTCGACAGCGCTGGTCGTCGCCGGGGCGCTGTCCTGGGCGGTGGTGTCTTGCGCGATGGCAGTCGTCGTTCCAAAAGCCAACACCAACAAAGCACAGCACAGCAACTTGCCCGATGCCTGGACGAAAGTCTGCAATTTGAAACTCAATTATTTGCTCCCGTTCGGACTCGACTGGAAATACAATGCCGCTATTACCACCAAGATGCGACATTGCCAGACAATATTCCCGCCTGTAACAAAGCGGTGCAGCCGTTTTATTGTGTTAAGTATCTTATCTGCACTGCTTGTTGTCGGTTGTTCGGACAATAGGGAGCGAGCCTATAACGAAGGGCAGCAGGCTCAGGCACTACTCGACGCGGGTGACTTGGCCGGAGCACGTGCGGCTATCGGTCGCGCGTTGTCGCTAAGCGACGACCAAATTGAGCTCCTGCTGCTGGACGGACGTATCAAGTTCAGGATGCAGGATTTTCAGGCCGCTTTCGATAGTTACAACCTTGCGCTCGCCATCGACCCCGCAAACACAGAGGCCATGCAGGCGGTATCACAAATCGGCGTTTCGATTGGTTTTGAGCGGGAATCGGAGGAAGCGACAGATCGCATCCTGATGCTAGATCCGCAACAACCCGACGCACTGCTGGTCAAGGGTGTTCACGCGCTCAACAAGCGGAAATTCGACGAGGCGCAGGCCATTGGTGAAGCGATGCTGAAAGCCAACCCGCAAAGCGAGGCCGGAATTGTGCTGAAGGCAAGGGCGATGTTTCTCGCCGGAAAGCGGCCCGAGGCATTCGCTTTGCTGAGCGACGCGATCGAGCGCATCGGCCGGACGCAGTTGATCACCACCGCGCTGCTCGAATGCGCACGCGACCAAGCCGATGCGGATATCATGGTAGAACAATATCGAGTGCTCAGCGAGCTTGTGCCGGACAATGTCGATCTGACTGTCGATGAAGCGAACATTCGTTACAAAAGCGGCTTTATCGATGAGGCGCGTTCGCGCGGATATGCGCTGCTTACCCAAAATGGCGACAAGCCGGATGCTATGCAGCGGCTCAGCGATTTGTGGACCGAATATGATCCCAAGCCGCTGTCCGCCGACCAAATCGCGGCGCTGTCGAGCCAAGGCCGACCGGCCGCAAGGATCATGGCGGCGCGCCATTATCTGGGCACAGGCGATGCCAAAACCGCGGCGGCGCTTGTCGCACCATTGCAAAGCGATGCAGTATTGGGGCTTAAGACACGGATCCAGTATGCTTTGGGCGATCCCGGCGCATTGGGTGGAGCGGAATGGCTGTTAGAATCTGACAAGACAAACTGCGACGCGCTCACCGTGCGAAATGCGTCCGAATTCCGCCGCAAACAGTCCGCCAACGCCGTCATATCGGCGCAGGTGGTCGTAGCCGAATGTCCCGATCGTGCTGACGGCTTCCTGATGCTGGCGCAGGCTTACGGCCTTGCCGGAAAGCCCGAAGGCGTACGCCGCGCGTTCAACGAAGGCGTCGAATCCCTCCCGCTAACCACCCGCATTGTCGCGCGTTATGTCGACTGGTTGTTGGCGAATGGTCGGCGGGACAGCGCGCTGGCGATCGCGAAGCGGCTGACACAGCGTGCACCGGCGAAGGTCAGCGCATGGCAGTTACTGAAATCGACCTGCGCCCGGGCAGACGACCGCCTGTGCGCCGATGAAGCGACAAAAGGCGAAGCGCAGGCCCGCCGTAATTTCCTGATCGACCTGCCCCCCGGCGAAAGACGCCCCAATCCATTGCTGGGTAATAGCTGGCGATGAGCGATCAAACCGATACGAGCCTTTTAGGTTCGTTCATAGGCATTAATTTTGCCCAAATGGATATAGCCGCAACGGTCGAGTGGGTCTTGTCGGCGATGCAGGGCGAACGGTTTCAATATGTCGTTACACCCAATGTCGATCATGTGGTGAAACTGCATTCCGAGTCTGGCCAACCTTGGCATCCGGCCTTCGACGCGGCGGTCCAGGCAGCGGACCTGCGTATCAACGACAGCCGCATATTGCAGCAGCTCGCGCGCTTTTCGGGTATCGATCTGCCGGTTGTTCCCGGAAGCGATCTGACCAGCACGCTTGTGGCGACGGGCGTGCCTGCAGGATCGATAGTAACGCTAATCGGTGGCAGTACCGACGATGCCGACTGGCTACGACGTCACCTGCATTCGGCAAAAATCGTGCAGTTTCAACCGCCGATGGGCGTGTTGCACAATGCTGCCGCGCAGCAGGAGATCGTGGATTTTATCGAGGCAGAGCGGCCCGCCTTGACGCTGTTCGCCATCGGCGCACCGCAGAGCGAAATCGTGGCGCACCAAGTTCAACAGCGCGCTAGCGCGCCCGGTGTCGGACTGTGTATCGGGGCATCGGTCGAGTTTCTGAGCGGCGCAAAACGCCGTGCACCGGCGGCTATGCAGCGGGTAGGGCTTGAATGGGCCTTTCGCCTTTTGAGCGAACCGCGCCGGATGTGGCGCCGTTATCTGGTCGAAGGGCCAAAGATATTCCTAATCTGGCGCAGGTGGTCGGCGCGGCGACGGTCGCAATGAACGAACGACCTCGCCGGGCATCACACCGGCGAGGCCTTTCATTACAGCATTTGCCTGCATCAGCTCTCACTGATCCAACTATATGCTCACGTTCCTAATGCCTTGAACACGACGCCAGCGCGGGGATAAAGCCCGAACGCAAAGTCGAAGCCGATCGTGCCGGTGGTCGTGCGCTTGGCCATGGCAAGGCCGTTGGTTGCGCCCTGATAGACAGCCTGCGCCTCGTCGATGAACTCCGAAGGAGAAATCGCGGTTGCAGGTATGACCGAAGCACCGCCGTCCTCGAACAGCCAGCCAAGCGCAATTCCGCTGGCTGGGACAGTAAGCGAGGGCGTTTCGTGCGGCGCGCTCTGGTATCCCGTAAGGGCACCTGTCTGCTGGGTCGGCGTGTGGTCCGCGTTTTTCAGATAGCCGTAGAGCAGGGTTTGCCGTGACGCCGCGCTAGGTCGGTTGACCACGAGGCTGTGGGTACCCGCTACAACTGGGAAGCTTATAATGTCGAAGCCTGTGTTGGCGTTTAGCGCCTGTCTACGGATGATCGCACCTGCCTGCCCGTTCAATGCCGTGCTGGTCGGTGATCCGTTGTTGCTGGTGAGCGCGATGATGGCGAGGCCGTCCTCTGCGAACACCAGGCCGGTGAACGTCTTGTTCTGCACCGGGTTCGGCTCAATCGCCTCGCCGCCATGAACATAAGCCACAGGATCGACCGCCGCTCCCGTTGTCAGCGTAATCGTCCGCGTCTCGCTGCCAATGGTCAGGTCGTAGGAAGCCGCCGTTGAATTGCTCACGCTGGTTGCGACCTTCACGTCGATAACATCGCCGTTGTAGCAATCGACAAGGCTAGCTCCGTAGGTGCCGCCGTTGCGGCGCATCTGCGCGCCGGTAACCGAAAGATTGTGAGGCAGGTCTGGACGCAGGCCGGAAAGGATGATGCGCGTTACAACATCTGTCGATACCGCAAGATTGGCCTGGCTTACCGGCCATACCGCAGCATAAGGCGCAGTCGCGCTTGCCCGCGCGGAATCGAGAATGGTGTCCATCGCGGCTCGATCAACCGCTTCGAACCTGTCATGCCCCGCCTCATTCGGATGAACCGGATCGCCGTAAATGTCGGCCAGCACCGCCGCATCGTTGAAGTCCGGATGCTCCCCCATCGGAATGAAATAATCGGCCCACTGCCCCCATACCGCCGGATCGCGGCACGTCGCCATGAGGTCCGCGCGCTCGGTCGTAAAATTGGTGTAATTGGGGTGCAACGGCGGGGCGTTGCGATATGGCGGTGGTGGCGACCATGCGAATTTGGCACCGTTGGCGGTAATCGCTGCGTAGTAATTGGTGAGATTATTGCGGTAAGCGGTCGCTGTCCCGGTTGCCATATCATTCGAACCGATCATCGCAGTCACAAGATCGGGGCCGTAAGCCAAATCCTCCGACACGTTCCCAAACATCGAATTCCCGTTATCGTTCAGGTTGGCAATCGTGCCGATAATGCGGCTGTTTTCCGCGCGGACTATAACTGTTTTGTCGGGTCGGTGATCTTCATACCGATGCGCGTAACTATCGTACACAGCCGTGACGCTGTCGCCTTCACGCAAGACGTTATTGAACGAGGACACAGGCGGAGGCGAACCTCCGCCGTTATGCAGACGCATTGCGTGGGCATCACAAAGCAACTGAAATCCAGCCATCAGGCAAGCCCGACAATCTGACCGGCAGTCGTACCGGTACTGCGAACAAAGCTGGCCCTGACAGGCACGATCTGCCCCGCGGCAGCCGTAATTATAACATCGCCGCCGCTGTCGATAGCACGCAGCACGAGGTTACCCGCCGTGCCGACCAGCAATGCCTTTGGCGTTATCGCCAATTCAGTTGTGTCGTTCGGGATAATCGCGAAAGCGCGCCGCGCGGGGTCGCTAGCCTGATCGCTATAAGATTGGAAAAAATCGATACTCATGGAAAAAGCTCCGTTCAAATCCAACGGCAGACTTCGTCGCAGTACGCGATTCGTCCCCGTCAAACACAGAACTACATGGCATCTAGGTTTGTAGGAAAGAGATTATTTCCCAAATAGGTTATATTATTTGTGCGGCGACTACTCCGATCACCAACCAAAGGGCTACACTTGCGCCCACAATCACAGCCAGCCTGACCGGCATCGGCCATTTATCATTATGATCGACTGCTCTGTCGACGCCTGCATATTGGCTGCCATTGAGCATATCGGCCATGCGTTCGACAAGTTGCTGCTGCAATGCCAATGCCGGAGATTCGAAGGAGGCAACGGGCGAACCGGCCAGCGCCGCGACCGATGTCGGAACGGAAGCTTGCGGTGCCTTCTGTGCGGGCGTTGCGTCCGGACTAACCGGATTCGCATCAATATCTATTGGTTTGGATTGCAATTGCATGGCCAATTCCTCCCGCGTCCGAGCAGATATTCCGCCATGGACGGCCTACACACAAACTAGGCACGAAGGGTTAACGAGAAGTTAAAGCCGAGCAATCCTTAGGGTCAAGACCAACCTTAATGCTCCATTTGATGCTCACCATCGGCACCCGTTTTGCGGGTGCTGACGGGGTTCACCTTGATGACTTTGCCGGGGTTCACCTTGATGATCTTGCTGGGTTCCGCTTTGGGGGTGCTGCCGGTTTTCACCGACGCGGTGCTATCGCGTTCCAGCTGAGCGGCACTGCGGCTTTTCTTGGAGGGCGTTCTGGCGTGCATCATTGGAGGCGCATCAGCAGGCCGCGTCGGCGCCGCAACCAGACGCGGCTTTGCTACCAGTCCATATCCATCGGGTCGCCGCAATATCGTCCCGTCGCCAAGTTCGCCTGCGGAGCAATTCAGCAACTTGTCGATGCAGTTGTCGGTCCACGTCTTGAGCACTTCGTCGTCCCATGCGCCGTACCAGTCGGCGTGAAAACTGGAGCCCGAAGGCGTTGTCGGCATTCCGGGCATCTGGTCGCTCGAAAGATGCCAGTCGGAGACCTTTTCACCTGCCATGATGCTGTAGGAAGCGCCAATGGTGAATTGCGGAAGTATGTAGGGGTGCGTTAGCGGACACTCTGCTCGACCGTTGTTTGGATTGTTCTTTCTATGCACGACATGGCTGCGATGGTCGGCGCTGTCGAGATATTTTCCATCCCAGCAATCGGGCGACGACATCGTCACCATCAAGGTGTGGCCAGCGGGACAGTCAAGCTTGTCGAAGCGTATTTCGAGACCACCGCGTAGCTGATTGCCCGGCGTTATACATTTCCAGTGGAAAATCTGGTTATCGCTCTGTTCCTGCCCCAGCCGCTTCATGTCGAACCCGAAAATATAGCGCAAGCCCCGAGGGAGCGGCAGGCAGTTCTTGCCAGCAGGCCCACATTCGGGATTGGTCTTCGGGATGCGCTTGTAATAGATCGATATCCAGTCAGGGCGCACCACCTGGCCCTGCTCGGTCATCATCGCCGGTTGCCAATAAGCCGAGCGGTTCATCGGCCCCATGCAGGTGCTTTCGCCTGTTGTCCTGAGCGACTTGTAGGTCGACTGCCCATTAGCCAGCGAATTACCGAACCATTGGTGCAAATGCGGACTGCCGCCGACCTGTCCGGGATAGACGATCGCGTCATCCCAATTCAGTTGACCGGGCTGGCAGATGAAGCGAAACGCGCCCACAATGTCGGGAGCCGCGGATACGGGGATGCTGCCGGTTTTCTGTACTTCCCAGGTCCGGTTGACGTTAGATACAATCTTGGGGAGCCCCTCCAGTGACGGCGATAGACAGGGGTCGCCAATGAAGGTGGATGCCGGTCGGTGAACTTCAACACTGCCCTCTATCGTGGTAACCATCTCGCCAGACGCGGATGCGTCGCAAGCTCCGCCGACCGGGGTCGAGGTGGACATCAAGAGAAGCAAAGAAGATATCAACGCCGCCACCATCAAAAAGAGACACAATCTACGCAGCTATTCCAGCGATCAAACCCTGTAAAGTCTCGCATCGGCAACGCGGATGGTTCCGTTTGCCGGGTCGGTATACTTAAAATTGTGCTAATTAATCGTAAAGACTGGGGTGAGGTCGCACTGGCTGCATATGAAAATCCATGCGCCGGATGTCTAAGCTTTTGGAGAAAGGTGGACAGTTTGCACCGCGAGGAACCGCCAAATGTTAACCCCAGAATAGGCGTTTGGTAACGGTGGCGGTGGCGGCCATCGGGTACCATCCGGTTTTCAGCGCTCTGTTGATGGCGAATTGGACCGATTCGAATCGATGTTCGTTAACGGGTACAGTTGACGGAAATTTACATTAACTGTCCTATTTTGGGTCACCTTACGCGATGGCCCAGGACGCCCAAGAGTAGTTTTGCGATTTGATCCGGTCCGAAGCGCGCAATCCGAAATCGAGTACGCAATCCCAACACTGGCGATTTTCTGCCAGTTCGTGCCATTCTCTCGTTTAGGGTCGTGTCAGGAAGAACCGAGCCATGTTCGAAGGCCTACCCCTTTAGAGGTACAGCAAGACATTTCGCATAGCATGACTCTCAAATCATGCTATTAACTTAAAGTCAGTCCCTTTTAATAACCCGTAAACGAGACTGTCCAAAAACATTAAAAGACTACACGGTCTGCCCGGTGTTCCGGGTATGAGCAAATGGGTCGCCTATCACTGATGTATCAGAGAGGGCGAATTATGTTGAAGAGTGTTCAGATTTCCCTGTTGGGAAAAAATGAGATCGCGAGGGAGGGGCTTCGCAAAATACTTTCGAGTGAGAACTTCCATATCAGGAATTCCGTATCCGATGTGGCATCCCTTATTACGTCTCTAAATATTGCGACAACCGACGGCGACGCTCATGTCGTCGTGGTCGATAACAATCACAACAATGATGGCCTTGAAGCGTGCCGTACGCTCGCAACATTGAAGGCTGACGCGCGACTTGTGCTGCTTGCCGACCATTATGCATTTGAAGACGTTGCCTTGGCGTTTCAGGCCGGCGTAGATGCGGTGATCATCAAGGAAATCTCTTGCGATCCGTTGATCGAGTCGATCAGGCTGGTGGCTATGGGCGAAAAGGTGTTTCCGTCCCAGCTTGCGGAGAGCCTGACCAGTTGCGTTCCGGCTGCGGATAATGGCGATTGGAAAACAAGTGCCGGCTCCGTCGGCCTATCCGCCCGCGAGATCGAGATACTCGAAAGTATTATGGTGGGAATGGCAAACAAGGTGATCGCACGTCAGTACGACATCTGCGAAGCGACCGTAAAAGTCCATGTGAAGGCAATCTTGCGCAAGCTGCATGTCGACAACCGGACCCAGGCCGCGACATGGGCGGTCAAACATGGTGTCGGTTCACCGGTGAAGCTGGGGTTGACGGGCTTGGATCCAATGCCTGCGCTCTCGGACGTGCTGCCGACTTTGGGGCAAGCGGCCTAAGAACTTCGGCCTACAGGATACGGGCAGGCTTCATCGTCTGCCCGTCTGCCCGTTTGGAACCACACTCCCAACCTTTATCGCTCGCTAAGCGCTTCCGAGCGCGCCCTGAGCACAGGCTTGAGCAAGTAGCTCAGGATGCTCTTCTTGCCGGTGATGATCTCTACATCACAAATCATGCCGGGGCTGATCGGCAGACGCCGGTTTCCGCTTTGCAAATAGGCCCGGTCGGTTTGGATAACCACGCTGAAATAGGCTTCCTTGGCGGCTTCATCATAGATGCTGTCCGGCGAAATCTGGACAACGCGTCCGGTGAGCCCGCCATAAACGGCAAAATCATAGGCAGTCACTTTCACATTCGCCCGGTCGTTCGCCTTGATAAATGCAATGTCCCTTGGGGTCACGCGGGCCTCGACCAATAGCTTGTCTCCCACAGGCACGACCTGCAAGATCTTCTGTCCCGCCTGAACAAAGCCGCCAACCGTCGTAACCTGAACGTCGTTGACGATTCCATCCACCGGTGACCGAATTTCGCTCCGCTGCTGGCGCCCCGTCGCGCCGCGCAATGATTCCGAGTTTACCGCCATCTTGGCCACAAGTTGGCTGCGCTCGTTGAGTGCTTCCTGCCTGAACTGTAAGCCAGCCTCAGATGCCTGCGCCTGCGCCTCATTGATCGCCGCCACCGCGCGCGATGCGGCCTGCTGCGCGGCCGCCAGTTTCCCCTGGATCTCGCTTGCCTCGCGCTGGGCATTCATCAATTCCGTCTGGGGAACGATCGATTTGGCGGCCAGTGGCTCCAGTATCGCTACCTGGCCCTGGGCAAGCTTGAGGCTCGATTGCAACGAGGAGATGGTCGCCTGCGCTTCACCATAATCGCGCCTGCGCTGCTCGACAGCAGCATTCAGCGCCGTCCTGCGACTTCGTTGCGCAGCCGCCCTGACCGATTGCAGAGCGGCTTCCTCGCTGCACTCTGCCTTTGCGTTGCCGCTTGCATCGGTTGCACAGCCCGCATCTGCGGTGCCATTACCCTCGCGCGACAGGCGGGCGGCACGCGCCGCAAGCGAACGGTTTTCCGCCGTAATCTGGCCGAGTTGTGAAGATGATTCCGTATCATCCAGGCGAACCAGCAATTGCCCCTTGCGCACAGGCTGGCCCGAACGGACGACGATGTCCAGAATTGACGCAGGCTCGGAGGACTGGACGATCTGCGCCTTGCTCGACGGGATCACCCGCCCCTGCCCGCGCGTCACTTCATCGACCCGCGCAAAGCTTGCCCAGCTCACAAATACGAAAAGCCCGACTCCTGCCGTCACGATAATACGGCGAGCGCCAACATATGGTCTGGACCTGATCATGAACCACCGCCTTTTTGCATTACTTAAAATTCCCCGGCCTGCTGCCGCGCAATCGTTCGAGAGGCGCGGCCTGTGTCTTCAAGCTCTGGCATGGCAAGTTCCCACCCTTTTGACGCGTCAAGACGACCGCCAACATCCGTTTCAGAATGGCTATCCGGGCCGCGCTTTGCCGCAAGTCCGCCTGCGGCGAGCGACTGGGCTTGGCCTCCATCGCCATTGCGCTTGGCCACCAGGTTACGCGGCAATATATGGGGTATCGCCTCGGTTCCAGCATAGCGACCGGAAAACGCACGCGGCATTCCCCATCCGCCCGGCCAGCGATAAAATATATGCGCGCCAATCTTGGCGATTTTCACCAGCTTCGGAGCCCAATATGGTGAAACATAATTGGCATGATAATGTGTGGAATATCCGACCGCAGCTTCAACATGGCCGTCGAGCGCGGCACGTGCCACGGCTTCTGCATCTTGCCACGCTGAAGGGTTCGGACGCCGATTGAGCGAGCCATCGCAGGTAAAGCTGAACTGGCAGACGCGCCGATTGACACCCTGATAGACCACGCCGCAAACCGATTTGGGGAAGGCTGGGTGCTTCATGCGATTAAGCACAACCTGCGCAACCGCCTTTCTTCCCGCCAGCGGTTCAAATCCGGCTTCATAGTAAACCGCCTGGGTAAGACAGCGCAGTGCCGTCGGCGCAGTGCCGTCGTTCAAATTAAGTAATTGGAACGGCTGCGCCGAGGCGACCCGACTTTGCGTGAAAGGGATCGCCGTATTGCGCTCGGTTGCCTCGACCGGCGTCAGCGTGCTGGCAGCGTCAGGGTTTTCGGTAAACCTGATCATCAATTCCCTCTCGCGTTCCGGAATAGGAGGTGCCGGAGCGATTTCCGCCGACGCCACGGCATCATCCGCTCGTACAATTGCAAGAAGCCGCGCCCATACCGCTTCAGACGTCAGCAGCGAGACCAGCACGACTATCATTGTCAGCTTGGTCATCGTGCGATGGTGCTGAGCGACGAGGCTAGGCCCGCGCGGACGAGACAAGACAGCGCTCATGAAAGACCTGTGCCAGCGAGGATCTTTTTGCGCGGGCCATCTGCCACGATGCGGCCATTGTCCATCACGATCAGCCGATCGACAACATCGAGAACCGCCATCCTGTGGGTTGAAATAATCAACGTCTGGCCCGGCAGGGTTGCCGTTTTCAGCCGTTCGACGAACAGCTTCTCCGTCTGGGTATCCATGGCACCTGTCGGCTCGTCGAGGAACAGCAGCCGCGCCGGGTCCATTAGCGCGCGCGCCAGAACAAGGAAACTGCGCTGCCCGCCCGAAAGCCTTGCGCCGCGCTCGCCAATGTGGAAGTCAAAGCCCGTTGCGTCGCGACCAATAAAGCCGTCAGCGCCAGACTTCATCACTGCGTCGATGACATCGGCGTCGCTCGCCTGCGCCGCGCCGACAAGCAGATTTTCGCGGATCGTTCCGCTGAACAGCTCAGCATCCTGGCCAACGAAGCGCAGGTTCGCGCGGATCTCGTGCGGGTGATGCTGGCGGCTGTCGAGGCCATCAATGCTATAGCTGCCAGCCGTTGGGTCATAGAGCCCGCACATTACCCGGCCCAGCGTCGATTTGCCCGAAGCCACACGGCCTATCAGGCCAACCCGCTCCCCGGGTTCAATGCACAGATTGATGTCGGCCAGCGACTCACGGCCTGCGTCGGGATATCTGAAGCCGACATGCTCGAACTGCAAACGACCGTGACGAATTTGGGGCGCGATCGAGCGACTACCCTTTTCGCGCTCATCGTCCTGTTCCATCAGCGACTGCAGGCTGGTAAGCGTGACGAACGCCTGCCGCCCCCGCGTCATCAGAAAGGCAAGTTGCCCAACCGGTGCCAGCGACCGACCGGCAAGCATAACGATCGCAATGATCGCCCCCATTGAGATCGCGCCAGAGTTGAACAGGTAGAACCCGCCGATGATCAGTGCGATGTTGGTACCCTGCTGACACAGTGTCGCAAGGTTGACGGCGGTTGCCGTCAGTTTGCGCATTTCTTCCTGCGTATGGGCGTTCGAGGCTGATAATCGCCGCCATTTGCCGAGCATCCGCCCTTCGGCGCGACATGCCTTCACCGTTTCCAGGCTACCGATCGATTCAACCAGCGTGGTTTGCAACAGGCTCGCATCGGCCTGCGCGTCGGCGACAGCTGTGCTCATTGCACGTTGCAATATGAAACCCATAGTGAGCATGATCGCCATGGCAATAAATGGAATGACGGCAAGCCATCCCCCAAGAACTGCAATCAAGGCAACAAAGACGAACAGGAACAGGATATCGGTGATCAGTACCACCGTGGTTGAAGCGAAGAAATCGCGCACTTGCTCATATTCGGTCACGCGCCGCGCCAGAGCGCCAGTGCTGCCGCGCTGTGTTGCAAGCGGCAGGTTGAGCACCTTGTCGAGCAGGCGTTGCGAAAGTCTGGCGTCGATGCCGCGACCAACTTCGTCGATCAGTCCGGTACGAGCCAGTCGAAGGCTGTATTCCACAGAAATAGCGAAGACTGCACCCAGCGCCAGCACCCAAAGGCTGGTCGCGGCCTTGTTAGGAATGATGCGGTCATAAACGTTCATCGTGAACAGTGGCAGCGCAAAGGCCAACATGTTGATGAGCAAGGATGCCAGCATCACATAGGCATACTGATCCCGTTCCTTCCAGACCTCACTCCAGAACCAATGAGCCTTCCTGGCAGTATCCCATGGCCGCTCACGCGCACTTTCGTTCGCCGGGTCATGGCGGACGATCACCGCCTGGCCCGAATAGATGGTCTCCAGTGTTTCACGGTCGATCTGCACGTCAGTGGTTCCGCCCGGCAACAGGAGCGTGCAGATGCCGGCGTCGAGTGTCTTCAGAACCAGAGGCCGACCATTGGCCAGCAAAAGGATCGCTGGAACATCATGGGCGTTCCAGCCGCCAAGCGAACGGTTGAGGGGTTTGGAGCGCAGGCCAACTCGATCGAGTGCATGGTCAAGCTGATCGAGCGGCACGAGCCCGTCGTCGTCAAGTGCAAGGCCCAGCTTGATCCGCGCTTCCGAATAGGGACGCTCAAAAATGTCTGCGATTTGGGCGACGCAATCAAGCAGCTCATCGCCTTGGGCCGGGCGCGCATTCCATGCTTCAAAATCCACTGAATGGTCCGGCTCTGCCCGGTGGAGCACGCTTAGCTGTTCGCCCAGATCGGTCATTTGGGTTCCCGTATCGCTTCGGGGTTCATTGGCGGTGCTGGTTCAACCTTGAAGCGCGCACGAGCAGTCGCTTGTGCAGCTTTGGGTGGTTCAACCTGCATTGCCTGAAGCAGAAAATTCTGCGCGGCCAAAACCTTGAACTCGGCAAAAAACTGCGCAAATCGAGCAGTTTCAGCCCGGACCTGAACATTGTAACGGGTGTTTTGCGCGTCCAGCACGTCGAGCAGCGAGCGCCGCCCGACATTGAACTGTGCGCGGTATGAGCGCAGTAATTCGTCAGAAACGATGCTCTGTTGATCCAGTTCCTTGACCAGCTTTCCTTGCCCATCCCAAGTGTTCCACGAGATGCGCACATCCTCTTCGGCTTCACGCACCATCTGCTCCAGCCGGAACCGTGATTCCTTTTCCCGACGATACATCTCCTGGACTTTTGCGCGCTTGATCCCGCCGTTGAACACATCCCAGCGCACCACCAGCCCGCCCTGCAGGTCGTTGGTCTCGCCGCGAAACCCGTCGATATCATCACCAATTCTGGCATTGCCTTCCAGCGACACCGTCGGCACCAATTCCGCTTTTGCCTTTCTCACCACGGCGTGCGCAGCATCAAGGTCAGCCTGCGCTTCGCGGATCCGGGGGTTTTGTTCACGCGCGCGCGTGATCGATTCCTCAAGCGTCGCGGGGATGCTTTCTCCCAGCGATGGCGGGAGTGACGCTCCGTCCACCAGATCCAGGCCGGTCAACGTCCGGAATGATGCCGCCGTACTCACCAGATCCTGATTGGCTTCGATCAGCCGTGCACGTGCCGCCTGCTGCCGTTCCTCCGCCTGTTGCTGATCGGCAATGCTGATCGAACCCTTGGTCACGCCTTCGCGTAAATCGTCCACCAGCTTGGTGTGAAAGGCGATGTTGTCCTCAGATGCCGCGACAATGCGCTGCTGCAGCAAATAATCCAGATATTGACGAGAGACCTGCAGCGCAACAAACTGCGCGCGTTCCTCCACCCGGAATGCCGCCCCGTCGGTCCGTGACGCCTGACGCTTCACTTCGCTGCGCCGACTGCCACCGTCCACCAATATCTGCTGGACCCGCAGCCCGGCTTCAAGCGGAAAGAGCTCCTGATTGGCGATGCCGAGCGATTTGCGCGTGTCGTTTTGGAGCCTACGAACCCCCCCAGAGGTTTCTACCGATATTTGCGGGAGGAATTGCCCCTGCGCCTGCATCCGTTCAAATTCGATCGCCGCCTTGTTTTCAACGGCCTGGTTGATTTCGGGATGCGTTTGCATCGCCGTTTCAACCGCAGTCTTCAACTCCAGCCGCTCGGCAAGCAAGCCATAGGGCATGGCAACCAGTGCGGTGGCGGCCAGCAATGCTTTCAATATACGGGTTCTCTGCATGGTACTTCCTTTTTTTTCAATCAACCGAAGGCCGAATGGTCAGGATTATTGTTTATGCATGTCGGGTTGGGGTTCTTATTCGCATCCTTCTTTTTCCTTCCCCGACGATGTTTGGTGTATTGCAAGGCACACTCATGCGTGTCCGGTTGCTGCTGTGTATTCCATCTGGGCCATGACATGCTGTTCGGCCATGTCGGGCATGAACAGGTTTCCAAGTGAAAGCATGCCGCCCCCGATCAGGAAGCCGTCCGCCGCATTTTCCTGCAGCTGGATTTGCGGCAGCACATGCTCCGGTGCCGCATTGGCACCGAGCAATGCATCCAGATCCACGGTCCGTCCTTCCATTACGTCTGCAACGAGCGCCTTGACGTCATCCACAACTGGGTCGCTGCTTTGATGCTGCGGCGCCAGCATGATCGCAGACTGATCCACCGATGGCGCTAATGATCCGCCGCGACCTGCATCGCTAACCGGCTCGGCGAATGTCTGTTCGAGCAATTCGGCAAATGCCGGGGCGGATGGTGCCGCGTCAGACCCGTCAACCTGTTTGGCACTTTGATGATCCATGTCCTCAAAATGCTGGTGCGTGGTCGAAGTGACAAACGCCCCCAGATCTAGCTCGGTACTTGGATCGTCAAGCGACTGGTCCCATTCTGCTGCGCGCTCGACGCTAGTGGGCTCGACCATCTGGCTGGCCGCGTCGGTTTGCGCTTCCGCGGTCACGTAGCTGTCCGGACGCGATGCTTCCGGGATTTTCGCCGCCAACGGCACCGCTGCGACCAGTCCTGCTGCGAGCAGCGCGGTCGACATGCCGTTCGTTGCCGCAGAAAGTGCGCGTTGGGGATCATTCACGAAATTGGTTGAAAAGGATGCATCGGCAAGCCGACCCGTACTTCCGTCGGCGCGGACAAAAATGGATTCGCCCCGCACCACGACCTGACCATCGGCCGCAATGTAGCCACGTCCATCGGAAACGAGTGACACGCTGGCGATACCGGCTGTCGCAAGCGATTGCAGCTCACCTGCGTCGGTTACGCCGTCGCTGTCGGCATCATGCCATACGCCAAACTGGGAAAATGCTGCGTCGGACGCATCAAGCTTGCCGTCCTTATTGCTGTCATAGTCAGCCGCCAGACCTTGAAGATCCGTCAGGCCGCCATAGCCGAAAACGAGCTCCGATCCGTTGTTGATCTTGCCGTCACCATTTTTGTCGAGGACAAGCAAGCCATCATCCGGGCCAACCCACGCGGTGGATTCTGCGACGCCATCGCCAGCATAGTCAAAATGAACGCCGGCTGCGCTTGAGACAAACTCGACCCCGTCACCGTCGAGGTCGAGCACCACCGGCGGAGCAGCCGCCGTTATGGTGACAGACAGCGATGCCGTGGCCGTATCACCATCCTTGTCGATCAGAGTGTAGGAGAAGACCTCGGTCGCAGTGACGGTGATCGGCGTCGGCGGTTGGTAAACATATTGCCCGGTCGCGAAATTAAGCGTGAGCGCACCACCCATCGGCGTCGCAACCGCTGTCAGGCTGGTTCCGGCAATCGTCCCTCCACTCGAAACAGCGATGCTTGACGCGCCATCCCAGGTGTATGTTGTCGTCCCGACCATCATTGACAGAATGCGTCCGCCATCCGCGCCATAGGCATCGTTGGCATCCAGATCGCCGAACACTGCCGACGGTACAATAACCGCAAGCAGCGTCGCAACCAGATCGTCGAAATCCGTGACGAGGATCGGATCGTTGTCCGGCGCATCGTTCAGATCGACATCGCGCAAGCGCTGTATGCTGAGCGGCTGCAGCGGGTTGTTGTCGATACCGATGGCCGTGACATTGATATCGTTGTTATCGACAAAATTGTTCCAGGCGGTCGCCGTCGCGGGGGTCAGAGAATTGATCACGGCAGGCGGAAATCCACCAAACTGGACCTGCTGGTTGGGGTTACCGTCGCTCAGGAAAAACACCTGATTGCTGGCTCCAGGCACGGCCTCAAAATTGGCAAGCGCGGTCTGGATCGCGCCCGAATAATTTGTGTTGAGACCGATCCCCTCCGGCGGCACGGCTTGCGAGGGTCGCTCGCCGCCCGCAGCCGGATTGAGCGAGTCCAAATAGAGATTTGCATCCGCCGCAGTCGTGAAAGATGGTGATGCAAACGATCCCGACGAAAAGATCACAAAACCAATGCCCAGAGCGCCCGACGCGGATGCATCCAGTTGCGTCAACGCACTTTTGACGGCGCTCAGCATAATGTCGAGTTCGCCACTGTCGATACTGTCGCTGAAGTCGAGAATGAACAATGTGTTCACGTCTTGCGTGGGCTGGGCTGAAGATCCTGTTTCGCCCACAGCGGTTGGCGCATCGTCTTCGATGACAATGTGGATGGCGGCGGCGTTGATTGTCGTCACGGTTCCGTCGGATACCGAAACGGGAATGTTGAACTCCTTCAGATCTTCAATCGCTATGTTCGGGTGATCCACAGCATCGGAAAGGGTTACGGTATAAGCGCCGCCCTGTGCCAGCGTGACGCGGATCACTTCTGAACTTCCCGCCGAACCGATCAGCGTGTCCGTGCCGACGCCCGTCCAGGTCACTGGCAAGCCGCCCGCCGTCAGGACGGCACCAGGATCGCCGAGCGTCGCCGTCAGTGTTTGACCGGCATCCAAATCGCCAATCGTCAGCGTACCGCTAAAATTGGGGCTGTTGGTCGTATCGAGTGCCGCATTTGGCGCGGTGTCGGGGATGCCGCCAGCCAGGCCTTCCTCAGAGATGCGCGCGATGCTTGTACCAATCGTTGGCGCATCGTTGGTGCCGAACACCGTGATGGACAACGTCGACGCGACCGACAACAGGCCGTCGCTGATGGAGTAGGCAAAGGTGTCAACCAGCCTTTGGCCAGTATCGAGCGCGTTGACCGCAATATTGTCCTCATTCAGCGTGTAAGTGTAAGCTCCGTCCGCGCCGATCACGAGCGTTCCGTAAAGACCGACATAGGTTCCGGCCGATGTGACCGTGATTGGCTCAAGATTGGGGTCATTGTCGGCGACGTCGGCAAAGCTGCCCAATGGCGCGCCGGGATGCGCAACATCCTGCAGCACGTTGCCAGCGGCGCTCGGATCGGTGCCGCTTGGCCCGTCGAGCACCCAATTCATGTCTGCGCGCGCGATCGGGAAATCATCCGCGCCGGTGATGGTGATGGTGATCGTCGCGGTGGAAGCGTCACCGTCGGCGTCCATCACAATGTACACGAACGTGTCGGTCAGAGTCTGGTCGACGTTGAGGGCAGCTACAGCCGGGTCCGCCGGGTCAAGTTGATAGAGATAGCTACCGTCCGCGGCGAGCGTCAGGAAACCATATTCACCCGAAAGCGCCGATCCGAGTGTGCCGGTGGTCGCCCCGAACGCCACGCCGGAAACATACAGCCCGCCATCGGCGCCCGAATTGTCCGGCGAGCCATCGGTGCCATTGTCATCAGTGCCACCCAAGCCCGTCAACACATTCCCGTCCGCAAACGTCTGCCCGTCCCGCGCGACATTGTCGTCGTCATCGTTGGCCGACGGAGCGTCATCCCGAATGACGAAGTGGCCTGTGATATCGGCGGTCGATTGCGCATTATCGCCATCGCCGTCGGTCACCGTTGCCGTCAATGTTATCAGGTTGGTTCCCAAAAGGAACTTGGCCTGGTCCGGACCCGTATCGGGGGTGTGCATGATGGCCCGCGACTGATCGAAGGTAGCCACGCCGTCAGATTCGACAGAAATGCGGAAAGCTTCATGGGTGGAGGTGCGACCGTAGACTACACCGTCAACAAGCGAGAGGATGATAGTCTCGCCCGTCAAAGAGTCGATCAGGCCGCTCGGTCCTGTGGTCACGCCCAGCGCATAAACGACGCTGCCCTGACCATCAGCACCGAAATCGAGCGTCGGCGTAAACAGTCCGGACAGATCGGAAGTCGCGTTGACGTAAAAGTTGGTCTCATCGACGACCAGTACAGGTGCATCGCCGCCAGCGGAGATCGACGGCCCATCATCGGCAAAGCGGATATTACCAGCGAGATCGACGGCAATCGTATCCGACGTGCTGTCCCCCTCACGATCAAAGATGGTTGCGGTGCCGCGCAGCTCGATCAAGTTTGCCGCAAGTTCGACAAACTGAGCCGCGTAGCTGCTTGAGGAACCGGGCAGTGGATGATCGATTTCCGCAAACTGGGTGAGCGTCACCACGCCAGTTGTCGCGTTCACGGCAATCGAAAAGATCGGAGTGCCGCCAGCGCTACCTACGACCTCACCTGAAACCAGCGCCAGCGTAATAGCAACCCCGTCGCTCGACAATCCGGTGGAGGCCGCCGAGCCCAACGCCAGGGCGTAAGACCACAAGACTTCGCCCGCGCCACTCGCGCCGTCCGCGCCATAGGATGACGTCGCAACAGCGAAGGTGGACGACAGATCGGCCGTTGCAACATCGAAAGCTGCGCCGCGCGTATCGCTATCTTGAGTGGTCAGCAGGATATTGTTGGTATCGACGGCCGACACTTCGATGGAAGGGCCGTCATCCTTGAAGACGAGTGCGCCGCCGACATGGGCGGTCGCCGTCGCCTGATCGCCATCGGCGTCGGTCACCGTTGCGACAAGCCGGATGAGAATCGAAGAAATCGAGGCGGTGTCGTCCGGGTCGCTCGGGTCGCCATGCCGCACTGCCCGAAGCTGGTCCAGCGTTGCTTGGCCATCAGCCGCGATAGACAGGCGGAAAGCCACGATTGACGGCGAGCCCTGAAGGCGACCTTCCACCACATTGCCCAAAGACTGCAGGATAATCTTCGCGCCGGTGGCAACATCGAACAGTCCGGTCGCCACGGTCACTTCAAAGGCATAGGCCACAGTGCCAGACGCATCGGCCCCCATCACCACGTTGAAGATGCTGCCAAAGTCTGCCGTCGCATTCATCGCCAAATTGGTTTCATCGACAGTCAGCAGGCCCGCCGTCGGCGGTGTGACGGTCATCGTCGGCACATCATCCGATACCGAAAGGTTGACCGTGCCGACGGCGCGATCCCCATCACTATCGATCGCCAGCACACTGACCGAACCAAGATCGGCAAGATCATCCGCCGTCACGTCGGAATGCCGGGCGTAGTTTGATTCGAGAATTGCGGCTATGGTCGCCATGTTGCCAAACACGGCCAGCTCAAGAATGACAACGGGAACGTCGTTATCCCAACCGATAATCTCGGTGTCCGATTCGCGTGTCCAGATCAGCCCGCCGCCCAACTCGGAAAGATCGCCGAAAATGATCGACACGATCGGATCGGACCCAGGCGTGAATGCAATCTGGCCACTGGCAGAAACCGGCTGGATCACAGATGGTGTCGAACCGGATGCGAGGTTCTGGTCGTCGAGAGTAAGGCTGATTGGTGCGCCTGCCCTTGGGTTCGCGCCATCGGTGACGCTGATCTGTTGTTGAGCAGTCGACTGGTCACCGTCGCCATCGGTTATCGTGTAGGTGAAGTCGGCGTTGACAGGTGTTGCACTGGACAAAATAACCGGATCGAACGTCCAGGAGCCGTCTGCCTCAAACGTATATGTCCCGGTCGCATTGGTGTAGATTGTCGTGTCCGTGGCCAGCACCGCAAGCGCAACCCCGCCTATGTTGACAGACGTGAGCGAGGCACCATCGGCACCCCCGATATCATCCTCAAGCAAGTTGCCCGAAATCGCAGGGGCGTCTTCTGCCACCGTAATGGCAGGCGCTGCTAGCGCAGTGGGTACGTCGTCAACCACATCGATCGTGATCGTGCCCTGCGCCGCATTCCCGAAAGCGTCGGTGACGGTGTAAGTGAAGGTTTCGGCAGTCGGCACGATATTGATGCCATTATTGGCAATCACGCCATCTACCGGGCTGGCCAGCGTATAGCTGTAAGTGCCATCGGGGTTTAGGGTGAACGTGCCGTAATTGCCGATACCGCTTCCGCTCAGTACAAACTCGAACGGACCGCTTCCGTCCAACACATTGGCGCCGAGGTCGCCCGAAATGGTTGCATCCGGACTGTCCGGATCACTTCCCGAGGGCAGCCCCGCCTCATCGACCTGCAACTCAAGATGTGTCGCCGAAAGGCCAGAATCGTCCAGATGAATAGTGAGAATAGCCGTCGATATGTCGCCATCGCTGTCACGAAGCGTATATACAAAAACATCACTGGCGCCGGTCGGGGGCACTGCATCCGGATTGGAGACGTAGCTGTAGCTGCCATCCTCGGCGACCGTCAGTTGACCATAAAGGCCCGCAATCGCTGACCCCACGCCGCCGCTGGCCAGACCCGTGGGATCGCCGCCCTGCGCACGAACCCCCAGGATCACACCATCGTCTGCGCCTAGCGTGTCGTTGCCGAGGAGGCCAGTTGCTGCATCTGCATCGAGGGTTTGTCCTTCGCCAACATTACCCTCGTCGGCAAGTGCTACAGGATTATCATCGACAATGACGATGTCGAGGCTGGATGTGGCCGTCGATCCATCGGTATCGACAATCGAGATAGCGAAGGATTCAGTCAGCACGGCATCGCTCGCGCCGGTATGGAGCAAGATATTATCGGTCAGTTCATAGCTGTAGCTGATGGTGCCGCCGATAATCTCGCCAGTCGGGTCGAATACTGCGTCAAAATCCGTGATCGTCAAAATGCCATGATCGGTTGTGATCGCGAGCCCGGCAACAATATCTCCATCGAACAGGGCTTCCCCGCCGATCATGATACTTGAAATGCCGTCTGCGGCATCGAAGGTGAAGCTACCCGTCCTGATCAGCGCATCGCCATTTGGTGCCGAGCCATCCGGCAGATTTGCTTCGGAGACCGTCGCCTCTGCTTCTCCCAAATTGAGGCCGGAAATTGTCACCACATCGTCTTGGCCGCGGATCGTTACGGTCAGTGTTGCGCTAGATTCGTCACCATCGCCATCGGTGATCGTATAGGTGAAGGTCTCGGTCAGGCTTTCATCGCGATTGAGCCCCAGCACCTCGAGATTGGCATTGTCGAGCGTATAGTGATAGCTGCCATCAGCCGAGATCGTCAGCGTGCCATAGGCCCCAGATGTCGTGCCTCCAACAACCCCGCTGTCACCTTCAAACGAGACACCCGTAACGCTTGCACCATCCGCACCCTGGGTATCGGCACTGCCATCTGTCGTGTTGGCATCGGTGCCACCAGCGCCGGTCAGAACATTGCCATCCGCGTCATTCGTGCTTCCCGCTTGCACTGAATCCAGATCATCGGCTGCAGTTGGGATATCGTCAGTGATGTAAACGCTCAGGGTGCCGGTCGCCGTATCTCCATCCTGATCGACGACACTGACATCGAAAGGATCGACATCGGTGTCGCCATTGCTGGCCGTCGTCAGCGTATAGCTATAGCCAATTACCGTTGGGCTCATGCTGGTGATCGTAAGGGTACCGAAACTGCCAGCGATGGTCTGCCCGACCGAGATCAGCATCAGCCCGTTTATCGAGACCTGACCGGGTCCATCGCCAACCGACACCGTGAAAGAGCCGCTGGTCGTCGCCCCGTCGCTGGCCGGTGCCGATCCAGTCGGGAGGCCCGCCTCGTCGACTTGAGTGCCGTCATCACCCGCCGATGGAAGCTCCATGCCAACCAAGCTATCTCCGACATCGATCTTTAGCGTTGCAGTCGATGTGTCGCCATCGCCGTCCTTCAGTGTATACGTGAAGACTTCGGATACACCGCCTGCGGTATCCGGATTGCGGACATAGCTGTAGCTGCCATCGGCATTGAGCGTGAGAACGCCATAAAGCCCGGCAACCGCCGTTCCGGCAGAAACCGAACCGCCAGCACCTGCCACAGATGACACGATGGCGCCGTCCGCGCCCAGTGTATCCTGTCTGCCATCATCCCCCGCATCGGTGATTACATTGCCCGTGGCGGGACCATAATTGCCCGCCTCTAGAAGGGCTGTGTCGTCGACGGCTGTCGGAACATCGTCCAGAATATCGATCTCAAAACTGGATGACACCGTATCACCGTCCTGATCCGTGATTGTCACTTCGATCGATTGCGACGCGGAGCCAACCACATTGTCGGTCAGGACGAACAGATATTCCAACGAATCCGGGTTGACCGCGGTGATCATGAATATGCCGGTAGGCAGTTGTATTTCCTGACCTTCGCCGGTTACAACTATGCCATTGATCGTAATGATCGCTGGGCCGTCCGGGACTTCAAAATTGATGACACCTACAGTCAAAATTGAGTCGTCACCGTCGCGCGATCCGGGCGACTCGCCATCGCGCTCGGGCAAGCCTGCCTCGTCGACTTGCGTGCCCTCATCACCCGCCGATGGAACCTCCAGGATAACGGAGCTATCGCCGATATTGATCGTGAGCGTCGCAGTCGATGTGTCACCATCGCCATCGGTCAACTCGTAGGTAAAAACGTCCGCGATGCCGCCCGGCGTTCCAGCGGAACGGATATAGCTGTAGCTGCCATCCGCATGGAGCAGCAACCGGCCGTACTCGCCCTCAATGACGGTGCCTGCAGCAGTAAATATTGTGTTTGATGCCGAACGGACGCCCGTAACGATGGCGCCATCTGCCCCCGGCGTATCGGCACCTGCCGCGCCGCTGGTGGTACCGACGCCCGTGATGACGTTGCCCAGCTGCGCCGTGTAGAAATTTGGCGCGACATCATCGGTATCGGCCCGTGCGGTCGGCACATCGTCGGTGGGGGTTATTGTTAGGGTGGCGGTGTCAACATCCCCATCAACATCGCGGACGGTGACCGTGATCGTATCGATAGCGTCGGGGTCTGTGCTGCTTTCGATCAGCGCGTAGATGTAACCGATAGCGCCCGGCTCAACGCTGGTGATCACCAACACGCCAAGCGGCGTTTTGACCGTCTGGCCGACCGCGGTGATCAGCGTTCCATTTACGGTGATTTCATAAGGCAGGTCGAGCGCGGTAAACTGGATCGTTCCCTTCACCGTTTCCGCAGTAGACAAGGGGTTAGAGCCCGCAGGCTTCGCACCGCGCGCCGGAAGCGCCGCCTCGGCAACCGTGGCAGTAGCCGCTGTACTGCCCAGCGGCTGATCGCCGGTAACGATCAGAATTTCGGGCTCATTATCGACAGCGGCCGGAATGAAGCGCGCTTCTTCGCCTCGCGCAAAACCGAATTCGGTTGGCAGCAGCAAATCGCCAAGCGCGAAGGCATCGCCAATATCGCCCGGCGTTTCGGTGAAGTTCCCGCCCGAACCTTGCGGCGCCCCCGCTGCAGGCTCAGGCTCCTGCCCGGCGATAAGCGCCGCGACAGTCGTAGCCGGCACCTGGATCGGGCCAAGCGCAATCCGGGGGATATGAAGCGCGCCATCGATAATGACCAGCACCTGCCCGTCGGGCAGCGTGACAATCAGGTTCGGACCCGAGAGACGGATGGCGTCAAGCCGCGTTCCGGCGGGCAGCCGGACCATGCCATCGACCGGCATGATGAGAGTGGCGTTCGCTGGAATCGCAGCGGCAAGGCCCGTGGCAAGGCCCGTGAGTTGCACTGGGGCTGAATGGAATGCTTTCAGGGCGACCGGAGAAGCACCAGTCGCGAGGTCATCACTCACCGGATCGACACTGGTCGTCTGGTTACCTTCTAACTCCATCACTTCCGCACCCCCTGCGAATACTCCTCGCGGTAGCTTTCGGCATTGGCCTGTACGAGAGGCCCCCTCTGGCTACGCGCGAGCAGTCAATCGATCCCATGTACGCAACGCGTCTGGAACCGGCATTGTGGCTCGTGTGATTTGTGCTTAGTGCTCGTTGGCGACCAGTGCCTGTGCTTCACCACTGTTGGCGCCAATCCAACCCCCAGACGGGTGATTCTGCAATGGCAATTTTCGGTAGATATCCCTATCCTTTCGGATAGATTGAATACCTAACGGATTACTTTAACGTATTGATTCAATATTAAAATTGAAAATTCTGAATTATTTTCTACGATTTTCCAATAACTAAGTTGATTTCATCAATATTTTCCAGATGACTGTATTTTTGTAAATATCCATTACTTGTCTTATGTCTCATTTACCATTTTAAACTGAAAATTTTTACAAAACGCTTGGCCTGAAATCGAATAACGGTTGCAGGTCCTGACCCTAGATTCAGCGGATCACGCCACTGGTCTCGGTTTGTGCAACGATCGCGCCGTCGCGCCGCAGCGTATAGTGGCCGACATAACGGCCCGTTGGCCAGCCGGTTGCTGGAGCGCGCTTGCCGCTATAGGCGAACCAGCTGAGACCTCCTCCCTCAACACTCGTCTCCTGCACATGGATGGGCCGACCGGCGGGGCCGGTGATCCGGAATTCCTGCGCGTCCCCCGCCCGTGCGCCGATCACGTCCACCCACAGCAAGAGCGGTGCCTGCGGCCCGGTCAGCACCGGGGGCTTTGGCCGGTCTGCAACCGATTTGGGCGGCACGTTCGATGCAAACCCCGCTGTGATAACCGCAGTCGGCACGTAGCTGAGCGCACGAGTCGCGGCTGGCACCCAGATGCCGGGCGCGCTCCCCGCCGCGTCACACTGCGCGACCGGTCCTGCGCCGATGAACGGATCGATCGCCTTCCCTTGGTATCGGACGGTGAAGTGCAGATGCGGAAATTCTGCATAACCCGACATGCCAACAAGACCGAGACGATCGCCCGCCGCGACCTGCTGCCCGGGCTTAACACTGACACTGCCCTGGCGGAGGTGGCTATATTGCGTTTGCCAGCCATTATTATGGTCGATGACCACCGCGTTGCCCGCATCCTTGCCGTCCAGGTTGGTCCGCTCACGCGAGCTGATATCGGGTTCACCATCGCGGGTGCGCAGAACCTGGCCTGCAGCCGAAGCGATCACGGCATAGCCTGTCTGCATATCCGCCATGGTGCGCAGGCGAATATCGACACCGTCATGCCCGTCGGTCGTCAGCAAACCGCAGCGATAATCCTGCCGACCCGGTCCCGGATCATGATCGACCAGCTTCTGTATCAGGCAGGACGCGCCGACTTCGCATTTGACAGGAAGCAAAAGCGCGGGCGTTGCGGGTTGGGCCGACGCCAGACAGGAACCGGTCAGCAGAGGCAAAAACAGGGGAATTGCGCGCTTCATGCTGTTGCTTTCCTCCATCGCTAGGGTCCAGACCCCAGAAGGCCCCGCCGCCGGTCAGATCGGCGGAACGGCATCCGTGGTCGAAAGCTGGTGTTGCGGGGCAACGAGCTGATCAAAGCTCAGCAGTGTCGGCTCGGGCGAATGGCCGCCCGAGCAATCGATTATGTCAAACGCGCCCCAATCGCCCATATTGGCGAACTGCAGTTGAAGCGTGACATCGAAGTCACCGCTCCCCATGCCGGAAACAGAGGCGGCGCTTTGCGCAAGATATGCGTCACTAACAGCGAGGGTGAAATCGAGGATCTCGTCGTCGCCGAACTCGGTTTCGCCATCGAATACAAAGTCCATGGTCGAAACATCAGACTTTGCGACAGATGCCGTACTGACCGATTTGTCGGGAAGGATAGTATCGCTGCTGCCAGGATCGGTCGATATGACAGGGGCCGTCATAGTCGGGTTTCCATCCTCGCCCGAAGGATCCGGCCCGTCCGGGGTTGGTCCCTCTCGGCCATCGACCGGCGGATTCGTTGGGCCAGGATTAGCGAGAAAATCATTAGAGGTCGAAGGATCGACCTTTGGGGGGGGAACACTCACATTGGGGTCGGGCCGGTCAACTCCTGCCTCAAAGCCAATATGCGCTTGCAGCGGGTCCGCAGACAGGCCGAGCGTCGGGGCACCCTTGATCAAAAAATAGGATGACTCGATATCCGAAACGGGCTCTTGGGCCTTTCCACCTAAGCCGGCCGCCGCCGAGGGGGGGGGATGGTCGGCGGCGCGCGCGGCACCGTCAGCACGAGCCGACGGAATTTGGGGCTTTGTAGCAAGCCCGACAAGCTGAACAAAAGTCACGGGGCCAATGGCAAATTTGTCCTGCATTACAATAGTATCTCTGCATGCCCACCCGGTTAGAGTAAGCGAGGTTCAGCCGGTCATGATAGTGCCGCCATTAAAGCTGGATGCAACGAGTCGGCGATTTCCAACATTCCCCGATGGGGACATATTGCGATTTTTGGTGCGAGCGGGAGTTTGGCGCGTGGTGGCATTGGAGCGGGTTCGGGCCAAATCGCAGCCAACGCTTTGGTTCCGGGGTGCCCGCTGCGCGGAACTGCATATCGGGTGCGGCCGCCAGCCGACTGTCCCAAAAGCAAAGGAGGAGCGAGCCGCGGCCCGCTCCCCAAGTTGCAGAGGTCCGTTGAGGAAAGGAGCTTCCCCGTACGAAGCAAGTCCTCAGACGAACGTAATCATGTCGTAGGACGCATTACCCTGGCTGTATGCGTTGATCGCAGCAACCGAGTCATAGGCACCAGCAGCCGCGAGAGCAGCGATTGGAGCCGAAGCACCCTGCCAGAAGTCCTCGAGGAGCACCGATCCAGCAGCCGTGAAGACAAGGACGTCAAGAGCATCGCCATCGCCATCCCAGTCAGCGGTGAGAACAACGATGTCAGCCGTTGTATCAAAGCCCGCATCAACGTCAAAGACCAGCGTGTCACGATTGGCAAGGTTGAAGTCAAGACCACCAAGCGGTGATTCGATGGTGTCGTCACCAAAGCCTGGCGATGCGTCGGTCGAATCGAACTTGAACAAGTCCTTGCCCGTTCCACCCGACATCCGGTCATTGCCTTCACCACCGGTGATGCTGTCGTTGCCCGACTCACCTTCGATGTAGTCGTCGCCGAGGCCGCCAAACATGTTGTCGTTACCACGATCGCCGAACATGGTGTCGTCGTCGTCGCCGCCGTCCATCAGGTCGTTGCCGCCGCCGCCTTGCATGAAGTCGAAGCCGCTGCCTCCGAACAACTGATCGTTACCGCCTGTGATGGCATCATCGAAGTTGTCGCCGTCAAGGAAGTCGTCGCCGTCGTTGCCGTAGAGCACGTCATTGCCAAGACCACCGGTCACGACGTCATCGCCCTCATTGCCCGACGCGTTGTCGTTGCCGACGCCGCCGGAGACAAAGTCATCGCCGTCATCGCCGGTCAGCACGTCGTTCCCGGCATCGCCTTGGACAAGGTCATTGTCGTCACCGCCGGAAGCAACATCATTGCCAGCGCCGCCGGAGATGAAGTCAGAGCCGGTTCCACCAGAGATCAGATCATCGCCTTCGTCACCGAAGAGCGTGTCATCACCAGCGTCGCCGCTGATGTTGTCATTGCTTTCGTTGCCGTTGACCAGATCATTACCGTCGCCACCGGAAATCGTGTCGGTGTCGGTGAAGTCCGGATCGGCCGGATCATATGGCGCTTGCTCGCCATTGCCTGTGATGACGTCGTCGCCGTCGCCACCGTTCAGGGTGTCATCGCCGAGCTGGCCTGCAATCAAGTCATTACCGGCATCGCCGTTGACCAGATCGTCGCCATCGTTACCGTTCAGCGTGTCATCGCCGTCACCGCCGCCGATGTCATCGTTATCGGCACCGCCCTGAACGAAATCGAGGCCAGCACCGCCACGGATGATGTCTGCACCGGCATCGCCGTTCAGTTCATCGTCGCCATCTTCGCCGTACAGCGCGTCATTGCCTTCGCCGCCGTCGATCGCGTCGTCGCCGGTCCAGCCAAGGATGAGATCATCGCCGTCATCGCCCCAGAGCAGATCGTTGTCTGTCCAGCCGTCAATGTAGTCATTGCCGCCCTGACCAAAGATCTGGTCATCACCTGCGCCGCCAAAGAGGCTGTCCGCCTGGCCGAGACCGGGATTGTAGCCACTTTGATTATAGGCATAATCGGGGTCAGCATTACGGCCGGGGCCGCCATCGCCGAAGACCACATCATTGCCGTCGCCTGCATCAACGCTATCCGTGCCGACGGTGTTGGTGCCGGCATCGATATAGTCATCGCCGGTTCCGCCAGAGATAACATCCGCGTCAGCATTACCGAACAGATTGTCCTGGCCGCTGCCGCCGTTGATGGTGTCCTGTCCGGCGTTGCCCTCGATCCGGTCATCGCCCGATTGGCCATGAAGGACGTCATTGCCGGCATCGCCACGGATGAAGTCGTTTCCGCCACCACCCCAGGCCGTGTCGTGCCCGGCACCGCCAAGCAGCGTATCATTGCCGTCAAGGGCACCATTGTCGACGCCGGAATAAACAACGTCGCCAGGGCCAACCACGACGAACGTCGCCTGATCGCCGATCAGTGTATCGTTACCAAGGCCGCCATCGATGCGGTCGTTGCCATAACGGCCAATGACGGCATCGTTGCCGGCATCGCCATAAAGGTCATTGTCGAAATTATTGCCATAGACGGTATCATTACCGCCGTTGCCGCGCGCATTGTACGGCAGGTTGGCTGTGGAGACGAGCGCATTGAGATCGATAAAATCGACCGCATTGGTCCCGAGTACCTGCCCGCGAGCAACCGCCGCCTTGGGGGCAGTCGGTGCGTTTGATGGAGTTACAGTAGGCATTTCAAATTCCTCTTCTTGGTTGGGTCGCATGGATGCGGTTTCGCCAATCGACCAAAACGCACCCCCAATGATCTCGATTGAACGGGACCATGGATGCAGGGATATGGCGGGGAGGACTCACCGAATATCCCTGCATGGGGACATGGATGACGATTTTTTCGGATGGCTCATTTTCGGACGCCCACAGCGGAGACGGAGAACCGACACGAGAAGTTCTGGCCGAGAAGCCCGGTTCGTTGCGGCAGCTTTCTAACCGATCAAGCGCGCGGTTTGCGCGTCATCGAAGTGAGGGGGAAAAGGCGCTATTGCTCGTCCGCCGGTTTCGCCGTTGCATCGCGAGTTACCTAATTGGGCTTGCGTCCAAGCGAAGAGGCTTCGGGCTTCGCCGAAGTGCCGGTGTTGCTTTGGACGCTTCCTTCTTCCACGGTTTCGACGATGGCACCATCGGCTAAGAGCGGCTCCATTGTGGCATCGCGCACAGTCACATCAACCTTGCGCCCGAGCGAAGAGACCTCCGGCCTTGCCGACACAGCGTTGGCACTACCGCTCTTGCTCATCGCTCGTCCTGCGAGCACAGATTCGGGCGTGAGACCACCGGTTGCGGCCAGCACGCCTGCGCGCGCCACGAACTCATTGCGAATGGCACGTTCGAGCGTGACCCGCGCCGACAGAAGTTCATTTTGGGCGTCAAGCACCTCAGCCAGCGTGCGATTGCCGCCGACCGATTCTTTCTTGATGCCTTCGGCCGCCTGCTCAATGGCAGCAACAGCTGCCTCGGCGGCGACAATCGTGTTTTTCGCAGACTGCCAGCGCGTCCAGCTGATCGCCACTTCTTCGGTCATCGTCCGGACCGCAAAATCCGTCTGCGACAGGCGCTGGTCGCGCACGGCGCGCGCGCGCCGAAGCTCGGCATAGTCGCGCGGCTGGAACACGGGCACGCGCAACTCGATCCCGCCGTAAAGCGCGGAACGATCATTGGGCAGTGTTCCGGTGAACAGATTTGCAACGCCACCGGTGAGATATTCATAGCCGCCCACGGCATCGAGCTGCGGCATCAGCGCGCCTGTGGCAAAAAACACTCCCGTCCTGCCGGCTTCCGCATTCAGTTGCGCCGCCCGCAATCTGGGGCTGGTAGCGGTGGCAATGTTTTGCGCCTGCGTCAGCGAATCGGGCAGCGCAGCGAGCGCAGGCAGCGGCGGAACGGTGGTTGCCGACTGCCCGCTGACCTTGCGGAAGTTATAGCCGCTGACATTCAGTTGCTCGGTCGCGGACAGTATCCCCGCCTGCGAAGTCGCCAGCCTGGCCTTTGCGAGGCTTTCATCGGTCCGCGTCGATTCGCCGAATTGCAGCCTGCGCGAGGTTGCGCCCAATTGTTCGCCGATGGCGTCGCTTTGCGCTTCCGAATATTGCCTGATTTTTCGGTCCGTATGAACGTCTGCGGCCGATGTCAGCAATTGCAGGAGCACGTCCGAGATCGTGGCCGCAAGAACCGCCTCGGCAGACGCCAGTTCGGCCTTGGCGACCTGAATTGCATTGTACGTGCGATTGCCGTCATAGACGCGCAGGCGCGCCTCTACCGAGGCCTGGCCGGCGACGAACTTGGCATCACCGACCCCGCCGTTTTTTACATCGATCTCGCGCTGCTGGACAAGACCATTGGCCTCAACGGTTGGAAGAAATCCCGCCTCGGCAGACTGCAGCCGCGCTGCGGAGATCCGCACCTGCTGGCGCTGCGCGGCGATTTCCGGATTGGTTTCGACCACGTTGCGCGCGAGTGTTGCCATATTGCTGGCTGGCACGTTGCTGATCACAAGCGATTGGGCGAGCGCCGGCGCTGCCTGCCCCGCCACCGCCGCCGCGATACCGCCAGCAAGCGACATAGCCAGGCTAATTCCTGATGTTCTCTGCACGTTGACCCTCCTGAAGCTAAAATAGCTGCGAGTGATCGACCATATTATTTTATGCAGCATGACTATCGCGTCGGGAAAGTCATGGAAACTACCCAAACGGATATGTCCAACGGGATAATAGACTCGTCCGGCCAAATCGAAATAGAGAAGACCCGCTGCTTGTTCCCGTAAACGGCATGCGGCGCTGCTGAATGATTCCCGTAGTCGTTCCGCAGTCAGAGTCTGGTAAAAAACAAGGTCTCACAAGCCAGCGGACCCGCGTTCTGGATCGTATCTAGAGAGTGTCGAGTCGGACGCAAATGGTCGCAAATGTTTCTTTTGGTGGCGGATCCAATTTCCGCACGCTGTCACGATTCATTGGGGGCCACAATGTCGGTAAATATGGATTACTCGTCACAATTTGTAGAGACCAGCAACGAGATCTTCTACCCGATCGACGATACTGGTGGACTGATTCTCCCCGGATCCGGCCGTAATCGTCAGCGCGAGACGGACTGGTCGGCTGCGACGCGAAAAGTGTGGCGTGATTATTTGGCGCAGTACGACGTTACGTCTGCGATCATGACGGTGACATTTCCCGCGCCAAACCCCCAACGCCACGCGTTTCTGATTGGGCTTGATAATGCGCGGAATAACCCGTGCGCGACACAGCGGCTCCTCGCCATTGCCGAACGCCTTTGGGAGAAGGTAGGCCAGCAATCTGCCTTCCAGTTCCAGGTTTCCGACACCAATTTGACGTCGGGGGTCGCGCCGGACGGGGACGATGATGCTGCAGGCGACGACATTCTCGCCATGTTCGATCATGGCGTTGCCGCACAGACGCAGCATAACGGCGCGATCATCCAGGCAATTTATTTTCGTCGAACGGGCATGGGCCGGTTTAGCCGACAAGACGTCGGATCGCTGCAACTGATCCTGCCGCTATTTGCCGATTCAGCCGCCGGGGGCGCACAGATCGCCCGCCAGTCGCGGCGCTCCGCAATGCTGGAAGCGATGTTTGACCGTGTGTCGCTGTCGATGACGATGCTCAATGCGGACAGCCAGCCGCTATTCATGAACAGCTCGGCAATGGCGATGCTCGACGAGCGTAAATGGCTAATCCGGTCGGCGGATGGCTCGATCTCCGGCACCAATCCCAAGCAAGCAAAGAAATTGCGCGAGAGCATCCGGCTGGCCGCGACAGCTACGGGGAATACGCCGACAGAGGACGTCTATCGGCTCGACTGCCGCACGGGCGAATGGCGATTGGCTTATGTGGTCTCGGCCATGTCACACTCGGGCGATGTTACGACGCGTTGCGCGCTGTTGATCGTGCTCGCGCCCGGCAAAATGGATGCGCCGACACACTTGCTTGAAGCGCTGGGGCTGCTGCCATCCGAGCAACGCTTCCTGGGTCATTTCCTCAAATCGAGCAGCCTGGGCAACGCAGCGTTGGATTGCGGCCTGTCGGAAGAAACTGCGCGGACCTATCTGAAGCGCGTGCGCGCCAAGCTGGGCGTCCATCGCCAAATGGAACTGGCCGGGCTGATCTCCGGGCTTGTCCTGCCAATCCATACCGGTGGCAACCCTGCGATTGGGGAGTGATTATATGGCTGTGAAACTCCTTACAGACGCACGCCCAAAAGTGCGGCCTGAAAACCTGCTCAAGGACAGCTTGTTAACCCAGCGTCACGTGGCGGTGCAGCTTATCTTCTTTTCGATGATCACCAATCTGGCGGCGCTCGCCATGGCTCTTTATATGATGCAGATCTATGATCGCGTCCTGACCAGCCAAAGCAAGGACACGTTGTTCTTTCTGGCGATTGCGATCACGCTGGCGATGGGATTGGGATCGATCCTGGACGGCATCCGACAGCAAGTCGCCAACCGCGTTGGTACATGGCTTGCCCAAAACATTGCTCCTTCGCTCCTGATCCGCTCGCTTGAACAACGGCTGACATCACCCAACGTACGCCTTGAGGCTTTGCGCGAACTGTCGCAAATCAAGAATTTCATCTCGACGCCTACGGTGTTCAGCGTGGTCGATATGCTTTGGGTACCACTCTACCTGCTGGTCGTGTTCCTGCTGCACCCGGTGTTTGGCGTAATCTCGGCGGTGGGCGCGGTCATATTGTTCGGACTGACCTGGTATAATGAGCGAGTCACGCGGGCTGCGATCAGGGATACGCAAAGCCAGACGGGCACGAACATGCAATATGCTGAATGCCTGGTGCGCAACAGCGAGGTGATTGATGCAATGGGCATGGCCGACGACACGGTCGCCCACTGGGCAGACCGTTATCTTGAAGAAACCGAATCGATGGACAAAACCCAGTTCTTCTCGAGCAAGATCCTCGCGACGACAAAGTTTGCGCGCAACATCATCCAGGTTGCACTGCTCGGTATCGGAGCATTGCTGGTTCTCGACCAGCAAATGACCGGCGGCATATTGGTAGCGGGCTCTATCATCGTCGCGCGGTTGCTTGCGCCTATCGAAGCCTCGATGAGCTATTGGAACCAATTCGTGCTTGCCCGCCACAGCTTCCAGCGCCTTTCGCAATTTTGCGATCTGCCGCGACCACGTCCGTCCCAGATGTCGCTGCCAAAGCCCGCCGGTGGCATCGCGATTGAGGGTCTGACCTATGTCCCGCCCGGTATGAAAACCGCGATCCTGAAAAATGTCAGCTTTGCGATCGAACCAGGGGCGGCGCTGGCGATTGTGGGGCCATCGGCGTCAGGGAAGACGACCTTGTCCCGGATGATCGTCGGCGTACTTAAGCCAAGTACGGGCCATGTACGCCTTGACGGAGCCGACACATTTGACTGGATGCGCAGCGATTTCGGCCCGCATGTCGGCTACCTGCCGCAGGATATCGAACTCCTGCCCGGCACCATCCGGCAGAACATTGGCCGGTTCCGCCCCGATGCGAGCGATGCCGACGTGATCGCCGCTGCAAAGCTGGCAGACTGCCATGATATGATCCTGCAGCTTGATGCAGGCTATGACTGCATGTTGACCGATGGCGGCTACCAGCTGTCGGGTGGCCAGCGACAGCGCGTCGGCCTTGCGCGAGCGCTATTCGGGATGCCCCAGTTGATTGTCCTGGATGAACCGAATTCAAGCCTTGATGCACGCGGCGACGCGGCCCTCGCGGCAACAATCAGAAAGCTCAAAGGGCTCGGGATTACCAGCATCATGGTGTCGCACCGCGCCAACCTGTTGCGGCTTGCCGACAAGATTCTTGTGATGATGGAAGGGCGCGTCGTGAATTTCGGCGATGCTCAGACCGTGATCGATGAGATGGCCGGAAAGAAACTTGGGAGCCCGTCAAATGGCACAGGCCCACGGCCAGATCCGGCACAGTCAAAGCCGGCCATGTTCAATCAGGGCGGCGTGGGAGCATGAACGTCCCATCCCGCCTTCCGCCGCACGATATCGCCGTTCTCCCTCAGGAAGGGGAGCCCTCGCGGGATTTTGGTGTCCCAAAAGTAAGGGGGTCGCTGCGCTTCGCGTTTATTTCAATCGCTTTGTTTCTGGTGGTGTTCGGCATCTGGAGCTGGTCTGCGCCGCTTAACAGCGCTGCAATTGCGCCGGGCGTTCTTGAGGCTGCGGGCGGAGGCCGTCGGACGGTGCAGCATCTGGAGGGCGGCATCGTTAGCCGCTTCCTGGTGGAAGAAGGACAAAAAGTGCGCGCAGGCGACCCACTGGTTCTGCTCGATACGACCCAGAATGACGCGCGCAACGCCGCTGTACGATCCTCCCTTTATGGGCTGCTGGCGCAGGATGCACGGCTGACGGCAGAGCGCCAAGGCTTGCGTTCCATCAGCTATCCAACCGAATTGCTGGCGGCTGCGGATGATCCGGAGGTCAAAGCGATCATTACGGCATCGAATGCGGTGTTTGCGACGCGGCGGCGCGGGCTTTCCGAGCAGACTTCGATACTTTCGCACCGGCTTGGCCAGGCAAGCGCCGAGATGCGCAGCTCCGATGCCCAGCTGTCGGCGCTTCGCGATCAGGCGAAATTGCTGGACGATGAGGAAATGGGTGTGAGCATGCTGGTCGAGGAAGGGCTTGAACGCAAATCCCGCCTTCTCGCCCTGCAACGGCAAAAAGCGTCGACCGACGGGCAGCATGGCCAGCTGACCAACAATCTTGAGCGTCTTCGTGGCACCATGGGAGAGACGCGTGCCCAGATGACATTCCTGCATGGCCAGATGGCAATCGATGCTGCAACCCAGCAGCGCGACATTCAGATGCAGATCGCCGAAGCCAGGGAAAAGCTGAAAGTGAGCGGCGATATACTCAGCCGCCAACAGATTCTTGCACCCATTGACGGCACAGTGGTGAATTTGCGGCTGATCACGCCCGGCGGCGTGATTGGGGCCGGCCAGCCGGTGCTGGACATCGTGCCGTCAAACGAGAAAATTGTCGTGACTGCACGGCTGACGGCCAATGACATTGATGTGGTCCACGCGGGACTAACTGCCGATGTCAAGCTGACCCCCTATAAAGCGCGCGTGATGCCCAACCTGCATGGTGTGGTTCGCGAAGTTAGCCCGGATGCAACGTTCGATGAGGACAGCCAACTGCTATACTACAAGGTGATCGTGGAGATTGGTCCGGATGAGCTGAAAAAATTTCCTGATGTCGCGCTGACGTCGGGCATGCCTGCTGAAGTGTTCATCAATCTGGGGTCGAGTTCGCTGTTCCAATATCTGCTCCAGCCGATGATCGACAGTTTCGACCGGGCATTCCGGGAAACATAGTTGGAAACGCACCCTATAGAAATGGAGGTCACGGGGGTGCAGCGCAAGAATTGAGGGGGGAGTGCAAGTGTCAGGTTGCATGATTTTTTTCGGCGGCGTCAGCCAGCTCGCGCACAATGCGGCGCTGGGCGTGGCGGCAATGTATGGAAATGGCGGCGCTGCACTGACCGAAACACCGGGGACTATTTTCTCCCCAAACCTTATACCTGCCAACCAATTGTCAGGTCTTTACACAGATGCTTTTCCCGTCATGCCGTTCAGAGGGGCTGATCCGCAAAGGACGACGCAAGCAGACACCGCCTTTGCAGCAGTTCAGCAAACGGGTGCTAACCCGCCACTCGCCTTAGGACAGTCACCCCGGAATCGCGTTGCTGACATAGCCGCCATGGAGCCCGAAACACGCGAACCGGGGGCGGACATTACCGGCGACGGTGAAGACGATGAAATTGCGCAGGATAATACCAGCCAGATGCAAACGGCAATGCTCTCACGCGGCGGCCTGACGCTTTCGGGCGGCTATTCCTCGATTGAGGGTCCCATTGTCGAGGCCAGCATCGCGCGCCGCAATATCGGCGGTCGCAACCGGGAAATTACCGCCTCCGCCCGCTACTCAAAAATCCAGACGCTGTTTGAACTTGGCTATGCCGATGGCAATTTCATGGGAAGCAGCATGACCTTTGCGCCAAGCCTATTCGCCAACTGGCTATCCGCTACGGGCTTTGGCAGCAACATTGGGTCAACGCCATTCAGTCAATCGGCACGGGGCATCAATTTCCATTTCGACCGGAAGTTTGGCCGTGGTATTTCGGCAACCGCCAACTACAGGCTTTCCGACGATTCATTCCGCATGCGGGGTAAGGGTGTCGTTTGCGATAACGGTATTTTTGGTAGCCCGATCTGCTCCGCGATTGGCAACACCACCAGCTCGATCTTAAGCCTTTCGCTGACGCTTGACCGACGGGAAATCAAGGCCGGAGCGACGCGCGGCTTCAAACTGCGTCTGACGCAGGATCTGGCAGGACTTGGCGGCACAACGCGCTACACGCGCACGCGCTTTAGCAGTGATGCCCACATCGGCATGGGTGGCGACCTTAACCTCTCGCTTCGCGCCGATGCGGGCTTCATGGCGCCAATCGGCAACCGGACAATTCCGCTGTTCGACCGCTTCTATATCGGCGACACCAGCATGCGTGGGTTTGACCTGCGCGGCATCGGTCCCAAAATTATCCCCTCAGCCGCACAGCCCGGACAAAGTGTCGCCATAGGTGGCCGCATTTATTATGCCGCGCGCGCAGAGCTTTCCCTGCCATTTGGTGGGAAAATCGGCAATTACGGTTTGCAGTCCAGCACGTTTGTCGATGTGGGATCGGTGTTTGGTGCACGGAAGGTCGGCCTGCTTCCTGGCGAAACGCTGATCGGAAATTCTGCAAAACCGCGCGTTGCGATTGGCTTCGGACTGTCGTTCAACACCCCCGCCGGCAAGCTGCGGCTGGACTTTGCCCGGCCGGTTGTGAAGCAGATTGGCGACAGGACCAAGACGCTGTCGATCTCGTTCGGAGCAGCGTTTTAAACCATTTGTTATCCAATTTGGGTGAAATCATGCGGGATGAAGCTTCCCGCTTTCCCCTCCGCAATCGCGGCGCCGTTGCTGGCGCTCGCCGTGCCGGTCCCGCAAGCGGCATTTGCGTTCAGCCTGCCCGCTCCGCAATGTCTCGATCCTTCAACGACCGCGGCCGCGCCTGCATTCGCAGTGCTGCCAGAGCGCAGCAGGCTGGAAACCATGCGGATGCAGCAGGAAACGGGGGTCATCGCTCCCCAACCCGCGGTAGAGCCGGTCACTGTCGCGGCGCCGTGCACAGCAGTAGTAAAGCCTTTCGCGCAACAGATTGAGCAGGACGTCCCGACAACCGACCGGCCCGATGTTTTCGGATCAATCGCGCTGCCGGTATCACACACGCCGCTCGACGCGAAATGGCGTGCGGCGTACAAAGGTCGGCTTTCG
Source organism: Sphingomonadales bacterium (assembly GCA_031406495.1). Taxonomy (GTDB): domain Bacteria; phylum Pseudomonadota; class Alphaproteobacteria; order Sphingomonadales; family Sphingomonadaceae; genus Sphingorhabdus_B. Next base: position 94,897 of record JANOHL010000008.1, read on the forward strand.
GTGCGTTCGGGGCCGTGGGCATCGCTGATCCGCACTGTCTCTCGTGAGGGCCGTGCCGAACAGCTGCATTCCATCAACCAATGGGTCAATGCCCGCGTTCGCTTCACCGATGATCGGCGCGGCGGCGATAACTGGTCTGGCGCGAGCGAGACGTTACGCCGCGGCCGGGGCGATTGCGAAGATTATGCCATCGCCAAGATGAAGCTGCTCGAAGCGGCCGGCGTCGCGCGCGCCGATATGTATCTCGTCATCGCCAATGACCTGGCGCGCCGCGCCGACCATGCCTTGCTCGTTGTCCGGCTGGATGATCGGCTCATGGTGCTCGACAGCAGCACCGACCAGTTGCTCGATGCGGAGCTGGTATCCGACTATCGGCCGATCTTTTCCTACGGCGCAAATAGCGCATGGGTGCATGGCTATGCTGAAAAGCCGGTGCAGATTGCCGCTGCATTCTGAATGAAGATTGGTAGCGGACGAGGGACTTGAATGATCGCTCGCAGTCACGGGGTTCGATTAAAGCAGGGCACGCTTGCCTCGTCGTCCGGATATTCGGTTGTTGCGATGGCTTTCAGAGCCAATCAACCACGCATTCTTGGTGATACCAATTGCAAGCCAAAGCGTTGCTCGTTTGAAACCTCATAGCTCTTGATTCGTCCCTAAACTGACTGTCAATCCGATGAGAAGTTTCACAGACTGCACTGGTAGATCAAGGTTTTGGGATCGCACCGGAAAGGCCGCCAGTGCATCAAGGTAAATGCGCTTCCCCCAATTCAGCCGGACGCCCGGTCCAGCAGACAGGAGCATTTGCGTTGCCGGAATGGGCAATGATGTCTTGTGCGTCCAGGTTCGCAACGCGTCAACAAACAGGTAGGGCCGGGTCGTCATTCGGTTGCTGCCGTCCCTTTTCGACAAATCGAAGCGCAGTTCCGAGGCAATGCCTAGGCCGGAATCCCCGGCAATGGTACCCGGATCAAAGCCCCGTCCAATTGTGTAATTTCCACCGGTCATCATTTCAAAGGTCGGGACGGTTTGAGGCGAATACTGCCAACGCGGTGCCAAGCTGAAAGTCAGCTTTGACGACACGGGAATGGTTGCGTAGCCGTGGCCGCGCATGATCCACGCACGCGGGTCTGCATCAATGCGGGATGAAGGCCGGTTTGCACACGGGCCTCGGGCCGGGTCGCAGTTCAGCATCTCGCCGCTTAGTCCCTTGCGCCAGCTGATGCTACCACCAAGCCGGGCAGAGTCGGTTTTGAGGGCTATGCTGTGGTCAAAATCAAGGCGGATATAACCAATTTTCAGCTGATCTGTGGAAAAAGGCTGGCTTGCGATACGAACATTCTGGTCGACCAGCTCCACGCCCAAACCTGCGGACGCTGAGCTTGTTTGCTTCCGGATGATATTGCGCCTTAGCTCAAACGTGGTGAGCGAAGTGCGGCTTCGCACTTGCTGTTCTAAAAACGCGCTTGATGACCACGCACCTGTCCACCCGCCCACAAGCACTGTGCCATCATGATCAAGTTGCAGCTCTTCTTCAACGCGAATAACCTGCTGCTCATTCGTCGGTATGCTGGAGTAGGCACCAATCGTCGTCCGGTCGCCCAGCCCCAACACACCATTCACCCGGACACTGACTATGGCGCCGAAAGGACCCGCAGTATCGGGGCCAGAGTTGAGCAGGCTAGCGTTAACCATGACCGGCTGATATTTCACCGCAACGTCAGCTACTATGTCTCCGCGCACTGTTCCGGCAGATCGCAACGTCATATGGGTCGAGAGGCCCGGCACATCCTGCGCCAATAGCAGAGCGCGCTCCGCGTCAGCGCTGTTGAACTGCGGTTGCTTCATCAGGGGCTGCAATATCCTGCGAATGCGGGCCTTGTTTCGCCCCGACACACCCTTAACCTCGATTGCAGTCATATGTGCGAATAGCACGTTGAGTGTGATTTTACCGCTCCCAATGTCTTGCGGCGGTACCTCTACACCGGCGATATATCCCCTAGCGGTCAAGGTCTGCGCCGCTGCATCGCGCATGTCGCAAATTTGGGAAACCGAAATGTTTTGGCCTTGCAGGGCTTTCCAACTGGGCAATAGCCAAGCGTCCTGCCCATCCAGCAATCCTGTAAAATGGACCTCTTCGAGCGTAAAACGCTGGTCCGCAAAGTCTGCATCTGCGAGCAGACAGGGCGGGCGATCCTGCACATTGACCGCGTCGATTGTCGGCATCTTTTCGGGAGCAGATTCTGGCCGGACGGTATTGCGCTCCAGTTCGTCTCTGGTTGGAGCCGACACATTTTGTGCAAGCCCGGCCTGCGGCAGCACCAGTCCGAGCATTCCAATACACAATAACCTGCGTCGCATATCAAGCCGCATAGGCGAGCGGGACGTTAAACCGTGCGGCAAAGCCGTCACTGGTATGGACGAGACGAACATCTCCGCCATGTGCCCTCGCAATCGAGCGACATACGGCTAACCCCAGCCCACTACCTTGCTTGGTAGAGCTGCTCGCCTCTTTGCTTCGGTAAAAGGGCTCGAACGCGCGCTCAATTTCTTCATCGGGAATACCCGGGCCATTGTCGATCACTTCAGCAAGCGCCTCGTTCCCGTCAACAGACAAACGAATGCGCGCCGTGCCGCCATATTTGATTGCGTTATCAATCAAATTGCCAAAGACGCGGCGCATCCCGAGTGGATCGGCCTCGACTAGGGCCGATTGCGTCAATTCCAGCGTGACGGCGCGCCCCGTGCGCACCGCGCCGTCCACAACGTCAGACAAAATCGCCTGCAGGTCGACATGATCACGGACGCCCGGCGTTGATGCATCGCGAATGAACGCAAGGACTGAACTGATCATTTCTTCCATCTCTTCAAGTTCCATGACCATGCCGTCACGCATCGGCTCATCATCAACTTCCTCCACCCGGAAACGTAGGCGCGTCAAAGGTGTCCGCAGATCATGACTGATGGCTCCGACCATCGCCGTCCGGTCATCCACAAAGCTCTTCAGCCTGGTTTGCATGACATTGAAGGCATGGGCGGCGCGCCCGACTTCTGCAGGGCCGTCGATGTCGAGCACCACGGCCGATGGATCGCGACCCAGTTGTTCGGCGGCCGACGCAAAGGCCGAAAGAGGCTTAACGATCCGCCGCGCAAAGATCCAGCCGAGGGGAACAACCAGAAGGAAAGACAGCAGAAACCACAGCAAAAGCCGCTTCTGCCAAGCGCTGGGAAACCCATCCGACTTTGGCTGTACAACAGCCCAGCGCCCCGGAGCCATACGCCAGGCTGCTACAAAATCTCCCTCTACAAAGGGTGCGGGGGCGGCACCGAACAACCCTGTTTCCTGACGGTTGACCGGAAGCGCGCGTTCGGGGAATACGGTCATCTTGGCTGTGGGTTCCAAAGATTGTGTGGCTCCAGCAGATTGAATTGCCGGCTCGACCTCCGACACAGGCAGTGATTTGGGTTTGGTAGCCGCGCTGCCTGCGATAGGCTGCTCGGAAGGAAGTGCTGTCGATCCATTGCGCGGCGGGGGCTGTCTGGACACAACAGACCTATTGCTGGTTGTAGTAAGTGGCTGCTCCAATCGTGTGGGTCCACTCACCGCCCCGATCATCTCGCGCGTTACAGGTGCAGGCGGCACGCCTGCCATTGGTGGCGGGCTAGAAGGCACGGGTCTTTGACCCAGGATCGGGGGAACTGCGGCACCACCATCGCCGGGAATGCTTGTCGGACTTTTTGATTGTGGGCCGCGCTCAACGTCGAATAACGATCGTCCGATTTGCCGGACCGGTGCCCCATCCCCTTGCCCACCGCGCGCCGAAGATGAGGGGCCATTCTGACCCTGGCCAGGACCAGGACCGTTTCCGGGGAGAGCGCCGGGCGGCAAACTCCCGCCGGGCATTGCCCCTGTTCCCTGCGGCGGCGGCGGGGGCGAGGGCGAGGGCGGAGGCGGAGGCGGAGGCGCAGTCTGTGCCTGCGCCCTACCGATGATCCAGAAGGGGTTATTACTTAGTTGTGAGTGGCTGATCTTGGGCGTTCCGGTTGTCCCGGCAAAAGGAAGCGGCGTATAGAATGCAAGGCTGATCGTTTCGCGGGGCACCCGCATCTTCTGTGCGAGTTCCGTCCGCGCATTTTCAGAAACAAGCCAGCCTGCGCCTGAAATATCGGGCGGACCAGATTGAACGGAGCGCTCCAGCAGGTTTTTGCCAGAAGGTGATGTGCCGCCCTTCATCATTGCGGCAATATCGGCAAGATCATGATGCTTTGCAGGGGTCGGCGGCAATATCAGAGTGAGCAGAAGGGTTACGATCTGCGCGATTACCAGCCCAGCCAGCAACAACGCCAGAATCTGAACAACCAGTGGAATCCGCATCCGCCCAGACGACATCCGGTTCAAAGGTGCAGTTTCATTAGTTGCTCTATATCATTCGGCATTACGATCCTGCTCATCAGTTAGTTCTTTGCGAAACTGTTTCAATCCTTTTCCCAAATCACCCATTGTGCCTGAAAACCTTCCTTTACCAAATAGCAGGAGAATGGCGATGCAAACAACCGCCCAATGCGTCGCACTCAGTCCACCCATGGTTTCAATCTTTCCTTATCATTTTCAACGCTGAAATACCACGCACTCCGTCAACCCGGTCCAGTTGAACGATCACATCGACAACCATATTGGCATAAGCAATGGTATCTGTCCGGGACAGGCCAAGGCCAGCTTGCATTACCATTAGCGCAAGCTGTTCAAGCGCCCCGTCTGGGGAATTGGCGTGGATTGTGGTGAACGAGCCGGGGTGCCCTGTATTGATGGCGCGCAAAAAACTGACAGCTTCACGCCCGCGCAATTCCCCCAGAACAATCCTGTCAGGGCGCAGCCTAAGTGCCGCCTGTAATAGATCATCGGTGGTGACACGGGCTTCGCCCATTTCCCCTTTCACAGCCACCAGCCCCAGACCGTTAGGCCCGGGAAGCCGCACCTCGGGCGTGTCTTCCACCAAAATCACCCGTTCTTCAGGCGGCACTTCACGCAGCAGGGTATTAAGGAAGGTCGTCTTTCCCGTTGATGTACCACCGCTGATCAAGATGGTTTTCCGCGCGCGGACTGCGGCCCTCAGGCAATCGGTGGGGTTCTGGCTATGCTCCGTCTCAAAGCTTCGGTCTGGACGGCCTGCCAGAATGCGGGCATAGCTTTCCAGCGGTACATCGACAACGCGGTGACGGCGAACGGCCAGCGCCCAATGGCCGCGCGTCGCCGATGGCCCCACAAACTGAATACGCGAACCATCATTCAACACCGCCGATAGCAGCGGCTGTTCCCGATTGATCCCTTGATGGCTGATCCGGGCAGTCTGCTCTGCCAGCCTTTGCATCAAGGCGTCCGTAATCGCGGGAAGCGAAATTGCAGCCATCGGCTGACCAGCCCGCTCCACCCATAGCTCTCCGGGACGATTGACTAGAATTTCCGTAACATCCGGCGCATCCAACCACGGTGCCAAGGGCTCAAGATATGCCTTGAGATAAACGTCCTCCTCAGCGGAGAATGCCAGTATATCCGCAGTCATCGTGCAACCACCGCTGTTTGGATTGCAGAAAAATCAAGGTCGCGGGCTGTAAATATCCGGATGGGCTGACCGGGCCGAACACGAACTGTGGGAGGAATCTGGGAGTCGCGTTGTGCCGCCACCGATGCCGCACTTTGGGAACCGGTAATGAGCAAGCCTGCATTGCCTATAGCGCTTGCAGCGCCAATGACCGAGAGCAGCATTGCCGACCCGAAACGTTTCATGAAATGCGAATGCACCTCACCGGGCAAGCCAGACCGGCCCTCGAAGTCCGTTGCGGGTGAAGCGATGGCAACGGACGCGCCGTCCGGCCGGATCAGGCGCGACCAGAGCACAAAGGTTCGTGTTTGCCCCGCTGCGAGACCCGATTTATACTGCCCGATAAGTCGCGATGAGCGTGGAATTAAAACCCGTTTGCCATCGAACGAGAGCACATCTTGGCTTACGACCGCGCGGACAAATCCCGGCAGGTCACTATCGATCGCAGTTTCGAGAACGGCGGGGATCATCGTGCCCTGCGTTACGGTATGGGCCGGATTGTTTAAATAGGCCGCATGGGCCGTATCCACTCCGCTATTGCCGACGCGGCTGGCAAATGCCTCATTGTCGGAAAGACCCTGAATGGCTGGCGTGACGGTCGCCCCTGTCCCGGTCGGCACGCCGGAGGTTGGCGGCGCGAAGCCCGTACTAGTATCGAGAACCATAACCGGCGCGGCGGCGCGGTTCACCAAAGGTTGCATTTGCGGCGGCGCGCTCAAGACCGGCGTGTTCGGCATTGCAGATAACGTATTTGCTTGACCTTGTGGCGCGGTGGTCGGGGTGATGGCGTCTAGCGGAATGGTAACCGAGGCTGGAGCAGGCGCCAGCACTGGCACCGGGTCTAAAACGCTAGATTTGGGTGCAGGCACATCCCGGGTGTTGCTCATCGTCCAGAACGTCAAGCCACCTAGCAGCAGCGCAATACCACTACCCATTGCGAGGCCGAAATGGTCTTTTCGCGCCGCCCGGCTGGCTACGATGGGATAGGCGTTCTGGCTCGCGAGTACGAGTGCCTGATCATCCAGCATCTCACGCGGATCAGACAGAGTAGCGGAAAAGGGAGCAAGGGAATTTGATTTCATGGTCATTGTTTTCCGGCTTCAGCGAGAGCCGCAGGGGCTACAACGACATGGGCGCTGGACAATATGGCTTCCAGCTTACCAACACGCAGAATGATGCGCTCGGGGACGCCTTCGACAACGATATAGTCACCTTGCGTCGTGTAATTGACCGGCCCCTCGCTCTTGTCAGGCCCGGGAACGAGGATGGCGGGCAATTCAACGTCTTTGTCCCACGCCAGATAAAGGGCTTTACCATCGTCAAAACTACGCTGCGGCAAAAGCGCTTTGTGACCCTTGCCGGTCCAAGCAAAATTCAGTTTCAGCGGAAGCGGAATGTCAGCGATCACTGGTCCAGGTTCGTTGACAGCAGCTTTGGGTCCAGCCTCTTCATCCGCCAACGGAACAATGGGGTCCGCATAGGTGAAGCGGAGTGAATAGAGTAACGCAACGCCTTTGCTCTGCGGGCCAAGGTCGAACAAATAAGTGCGTTTGCTGGTCACGACCGTCATATTGGTGCGGCCATTGGCAATTACCGGCTTTAGGAACAGCAGATTGGCTCGGCGATTTGGCGTAACCTGCCATGCAGAGGAATCGCCCATCGCGATATTTTCAATCCGTTCGTCAGCGGCAAACTCGATCGTTGATTGGAAACCGATCTGCCCCGAAATACTGACAATCCGGGCTGGGTCAAAAAGCAACGTACCAATGCGGCTATCATCGGCGCGTACAGCGCTCGCTGCGATCAGGGCCAAAGGTAGGAGTATCAAGCGGGTTTTCATCAGCGGAGTCCTTTGCTGGCAGGCGGCGCGGGACGCGGCCTGAATTGCACGCCAAGACCGCGCACTCGGTCATCGCCGGAATTCGAGGTTTGCATTGGCACTCCGACGGCGACAGGGACCGGGATGCTGGTGCGGATGGGTTCGATTGTGGCACCAGAGGGCATATGGTCATTGGCCGGAACAGCCATACCGCTAACGATTGACCGGACTCGGCTTTGTTCGGAATTGTCTGCAGGCGCGGCCATCCCGGACGCCAGTATCGTCTGCTGGGCGATATGGCTGTTAACGCCATTCCCGGTGGCGGGCTGATCGGCTGGCCGCGTATCCCCGCTCCAGGGCAAACGCCAGCCTGCCGTCAGGGTTGATGCCAGTTTCAGCACCATCGCCATCAGCGCCATATACACCGATGCGGCTAGAAAAACAGTTACCGCAGATCGCAGCGACGGCTCCCCGCCTACATTCGCCATGCTTTCGATCACAGGAGACATCATGGCAACAGCCCCGCCGCCCACCAGCACCGTAAACAACGGCACGATTGCAAACAGAACCACCGCCTTCAACCAACCTTCGAACAGGCCGTGCGTGCCTCGAAACAGGGCCAAAATGATGAAGACCGGCCCCACGGCAAGGAGAGCGGCAAGGGCGATACGTGCAACCAGCAATACGCCCACGGTGCCGAGTAAAAGCATTAGTGCGGCAAGCCAGAGCAGGTCAGCTGGCGTAAAGGACGCGGATTTGTCTTTTCCAGCCGAGGCCACCTGGGCAGCTTCTGCTGCTTGTGCAACTACGCCGAACAACATGTCGAGCCGGTCGGCAAAGACTATGGTGGCGCTGCCTTTGGTGCCAACCAACAGACTGGCGATCTGGTCTGGTGCGCCAACGGCAAGGTTCCAGACGACACTTTGATAGGCAACCCAGGAGGTCGCAAAGGTCAAGGCCATGCCCAGCACCAGCATCCGGGGTGTCAGCATGGAAAGATTGAGCGCCGAGCGCCCCGTCAACAGATTAACCGCGAGCAGGGCGACATAAAGGGTGAGCAATATAGTAAGCGCGCCGCCCAAAGCAGAATGCGCTCCGAACAGCCTATCAAATGCGCTCGCCGTAGCCTCTGCCGCCAGACAGTCGACACTGCGCAAAGCATCCGCGATCCCGGCGGGCCCTTCTGATGAAAAGGCGGGGCACCCACTCATACCGCCAAATCCAAATCGGGATCGTCTGCGGCACCGCCCGGCCACGCCGCACCGGTCAGCAACGGATACCAGCGTGCGGGATCATCGCCGACATTTTTGCGGATCATGTCAAGCCGACGGACGCTTGATTCCCGGCCAGACAATATCGTCAGAATTTCGGGCATATTCCCCAGATCCAGCCGCACCACGATCGAATGATTGGCATGGCGGACAAGGAAGCAGCGGCTATGCGCGGGCAGCGCGCGAATTAACTCAAGTTCATGTGGTGTCAGGCCGAAACCGCCACAATAGTCTTCCTCTCGCGCCTTTGCGTTGGGCGTGAAGATCATCGTAGCTGTCTGCTCGACAATCGCGCTCGAAATCGCACTATCGAGCGCGTCTCTCGCCGATTGGGTAGCAAAACCAACCAAGGCATTGCGTTTGCGTAAGGTTTTTAACCAATCGCGGATGCGCTGCGCAAATATCGGATCATCCAGCGCCTTCCAGCCTTCATCAATCAAGATCATGGCCGGGTTTCCGTCCAGCCGCTCATCAACGCGGTGGAACAGATACATCATCGTCGGCGTCCGCAGCTTTGGACTGTCAAGCAGCGATGTCATATCAAAGCCGAGCACGCGGGCATCAAGGTCCAACTCGTCGCGGGCGTTGTCGAACAGCCAGCTATGTTCGCCATTGTTAATCCAGGGATCAAGCCGCGCGGCAAGATCGCCTGCTTCAGGCCGTCTTGAGCCGCCCAGCAATTCCCGGAAATACCGCAATTGCCGCAGCCGTGGTTCGTGAGAGAGGCAGGCTGCCACAGACGACGCGATGCGCGCGCTTTCTTCTGCACCCTTTGCCTCCAGCAACCGACCCAGCCAATCGCACAGAAACGCGCGATTGATGGGCGTATCGGGCATTTGTAATGGGTTGAAACCAGTGGGCTCGCCGGGCGCAAGCCGCGCATAATGCCCCCCGATACCACGCAGGAAGAGCTCGGCGCCTCTATCCTTGTCAAAAAAGACAGTTCGCGGTGAAAATTTCTGCGATTGTGCTGTCAGAAAATTGAGCACAACGGTCTTGCCTGATCCGGACGGGCCGATGACCGTGAAATTGCCAAGGTCACCTTGGTGGAAATTGAAGAAATAAGGGGTGGCGCTTGTCGTTTCAAACACAGTTGTTGCGCCACCCCAGTGGTTCCCGTCGATGCGACCCGAGGGGAAACCGTGAAGCGAAAAAAAGCCAGCGGCATTGGATGTTGAAATCAAGGCACGGCGAACAAGATAGTCTTCGTTCCCCGGGAACTGACCCCAGAAAGCGGGCTCCAGATTGACATCTTCGCGCACGGCAATGGCGCCAATGTCAGCAAGGGCTGCCGACGCTGATGCCACCGCGCCATCAAGCAAAGCGGGCTCTACCTCGCGGATCAGCAAACTGAGATGATGATCCCCGAAGCCGACTTGTCCGGCCCCTAAGGCATCTTTGGCAGACATCATTTCCCGACGCTCGGTTCCGCCATCGTCATCGGACGCTTTCAATCGGCGCAGTGCCAGATCAATGCGTTCGCGCGCGATTTGTCGGTCAGAAGGCGCGAAACTTTCCGTCAGGATAAGTTCGTGCGGCAACCGCAGAAGCCCGTCAATCATGCCGGGCCGTGTGGCGTCGGGATATTCCTTGATTGATAAAATGCCCGCGAAATTCCTAGTTGCGGGCCCCTTAGTCTCGATCATATCTAGACCAAAGCTGACCCGGCTATAAGGAATGTGATTTCCGAGATCGATTTCGTCATCGGGCAAGAGCACTGGTCGCATCTCGCCATTATACAGCGCTGAGAGCAGCTCCAGCGGCTCGGAATATTGGCAGCCATTGTGGTCGTATATCGATAACGCGCGTGCGTCATAACCCTCTAGCCCAGCCAGTAAGGCCGTTACGGCAGCGGCAAGGTCACGCACATCCCCATGATCCGGTTCTGCACCGCCGCCATTCAATTTGCGTCGCAGCCTTTCTGGCCAGCCCGCCTTGCCTCGCGCTGGACGGCGCACCAGCGTCAAAAACTGCTCATTGATAAACAGGCGGCGCTCGCCCAAGCTTTCTTGCCATTGTGCGTCAATTTTAGCGGAGAGAGATTCTGGAAAATCACCCTGTAGCTTAACGGCTACCCGGCGACGGACAACGTGGTGATATAGTACAAAGCGCGCGTCAAGAACGCTGCGCAACAACACTTCGCGCACGCCCAGATTATGATTGAGTTGCGTAGCCTCTTCTGTTTCAAAAGGCATTCCTGCAACCTGTATACTGCGCATCAAGGCGCCATCGCGCAGCAGCAGCGTTTGGTTATCCAGATGCCGCGCATAGGGCAGCCTGCCCCCCGCACGGGCTTCACGCTTGCCCCAGGCTGCCGGGCCGAGCCATTTGGTCATGATTGCATTCCTTTACGGCGCATAGCTGTTACAGCCCCAGCGGTTCCAATTAGCGACACGCGGGCACCGGCTGACCTTGGTAAGCCACAAATCGAAAACGCGCGGCTCACGCAGGCACATGAAATAGCCAATACCGTGGATGACAACCGCCAGCACCAATGCAAGGAAGGAACGTGTCATCAAAAACACTTCCGTTGTCGCAGCAGCATTCAACACAAAAAAGCTGTAGGTCACGCCGCCGAACATTTGCGGTCGTGTAAGAGCACGGAATATCTGAGCACGCACCAGAGCCATTAGCGTGCGACCGCTGCCGTTGACTGGATGCCTGAAACAATGGCGGCAGACCCGAAAAGCACAAAGCAGCCGATGATAACCGTTGCCCCAAAGCGCCAGTTCATCCGCCCCGTCAGCATCATGAAGCCAACCATGGCGACGGCAATCACGGCAACGGCAGTGGCGACATTCCCTAACAACGTGCCTTGTAACCAGCCAAGGGCCTGTACAATCGGGCCAGAGCCTTGCGGGTCCGTCGTTTGTGCAAATGCCGTAGTCGGTATCAGGCTAGCGAGCGCCGAAAGTGTCAAAAGCAGTTTCTTCATCGAATCATATCCTCAAGGCTGGGTTGCGGCTAGCCGGCCCATGATGGCGGCAACATAGAGTCTGGTTTCGCGGATATTTGGAATGCCGCCTGCAGCAATTACGCGGCCCGGCCCTGCATTATATGCGGCGAGTGCCTTTTCAAGATCACCGCCAAAGCGGTCGAGTTGCTGTCGCAGATAGCGCGCACCGCCGGCAAGGTTCGCAACTGGATCTCGTGCATCAACGCCTAATGACCGGGCAGTGCCCGGCATGAGCTGCGCCAGCCCGCGCGCACCAGCTGGTGATAGAGCATCCTTGTTCCAGCGACTTTCCTGCCAAACCAAAGCTTCGAGCAAATTCGGGCTCAGATCATTGGCAAGAGCAATCTCGATCAGCGCGGACTGATATGCCGGGGGAGCTAAGGGAAGACGAAGCGTTGCAACCGCGTGCTCGGGAAATATGACATTGGCCTCTTCCTGCGCCGTTACAGGGCTCATTTTTGCAAATCCCGATTGCCATTCCACGGTTCCGGCGCCCGCGCGTGTTTGCAGTGCGCCATCTTGGTCCACTTCGAAAACATCCGCGCTTGCAGTTCCCGATATGGAGAATCCCGCGATGGCGGCTAATGTAGCTGCCAATGCAACGGTGCTCCGCTTGGATAGAGAGGTTACGTTTTTCATGGTGGCTAAACTGGTGGCCGCACATTGCCTGCAAATTTCCGCAGATGGCATCCAGTTTACGCGGCTTTGCCACAAACTGAAATATTGTTACATCGTGAACCGCGTATCTCATATGCTGCAACATTGCAGAAACCTGTTCGCAAAGTTGAACTGGCATGATTCTGTAATGAATGCCATGAACCAACCTATGAATCTCGAAACCCGTATCCTCATCGTTGATGATGATCCTGGCATCCGTTCCCTTATCTCGTCATTTCTCGAGAAATACGGTTATGTAACGGAAACCGCCTGTGATCCGGTGCAAATGCGCGAACGGCTCGGTCAATCAGCCTATGATCTGATAGTACTTGATGTGATGATGCCTAGCGAGGATGGGCTGACGGCACTTCAAGAGCTGCGCAAGAGCAATGGTCCGCCCGTCATCATGCTTTCTGCTGTCGGCGGCGATGTTGACCGGATCGTCGGGCTTGAAATGGGGGCCGAAGACTATCTTGCGAAACCCTGCAATCCCAGAGAATTGCTAGCCCGCATCCGTACTGTGTTGCGGCGAAGGGAAGCTGGCGGGCAACTGCCGGGCAACGCGTCAGCCAATGTCGTCCCGTTTGCGCTGCCCGATTCAGCCGATGTCCTGCAATTTTCGGGCTGGAAAATGGATATGGTCTCGCGGCTATTGCATGACCCTAATGGCGTTCCCGTTACTTTGTCCGATGGGGAGTTTCGTTTGTTACGCGCCTTTGTCGAGCATCCCCGCCGGGTGCTAACGCGCGATCAATTGCTGGACTTTGCTCGCGGTGAGGAAAGTGAACATTATGATCGTGCGATTGATGTTCAGGTCAGTCGATTGAGACGCAAGCTTGCCTCCACGACCGATTCGAGCGAACTGATTCGCACTGTTCGTAACGAGGGCTATATGTTCATGCCCGTCGTAAATCGGCCGACATTGCTACAAAGCTGAAATCTTCTGGCAAAACCAGACGTCGAAGATGCTGCATCACAACAGGGCCGCAATTCATGCGGTCCATATTTCTGATGGAGGCGTTATCCAATGAGTGACCACCCAATTGAAGACCATGATCGCGGCCTAGCGTTCGACCTTCAAACAATTTCGAGCCAGATTCTGGAGCGCCGCAAAGCACTCGCATGGTTCGGTAGTGCTGGCATTACAGCGCTCGTCGCGGGTTGCGGCGGCGGGGGCTCCTCATCTTCAGGTGGATCATCCGGTTCGAGTAGCTCAAGCTCAAGCAGCAGTTCGAGTTCCTCCAGCTCAAGTTCGAGCAGTTCATCAAGCTCGTCTTCTGGCACTTGTGTTGCTGATCCGACAGAAACCAATGGGCCTTATCCGGCCGACGGAACAAACACTTCAAGCGGCGCTACTTCCAATGTCCTTACCTTGGGTACAGCAGTTCGCAGCGATATTCGTTCCAGCTTCGTTAGTTCGACGACTACGGCTGCGGGTGTCGCGGTGACATTGACCATCACCATCGTGAACACCAACAATAGCTGCGCGCCCCTGGCCGGATATGCGATCTACCTTTGGCATTGCAATGCTACAGGGGACTATTCGCTCTATGATCTGCCGACTGAGAGCTATTTACGCGGCATCCAAGTAACCGATTCTAACGGGCAATGTACTTTCACGACCATCTTTCCCGGCTGTTATAATGGCCGCTATCCTCACATCCATTTTGAGGTTTTTACGAGCCTTGCAACCGCTGCAGCGGGCACGGGCCGGAGCGCGCGCCTTATATCGCAAATGGCGTTGCCGAGCGCGGCCTGTTCAACTGTTTATAATGGCTCGAGTACCTATTCATCGAGTGTCAGCGCCTTCAACAACGCCTCCATTTCAGGAGACAATGTGTTCGGTGACAACACCGCAGCACAGATAACCCAACAAACACTAGTCATGAACGGTAGCGTCAGCGCTGGCTACACTGCGACCAACACGATCGGTATTGCTGTCTGACGACCATGCTGGATATTGCCCCCCCAGCCAGCTTGGTCGAATGCGTCGACCCGGAGCCGATGGCTCCGGGTCTGACTGACAGGACAGCGCGCAATTTCCCGGTACAATTGAGTATCATTGTTCCGACATATAATGAATCTGCTAACCTCAAGGAATTGACCGCTCGCGTCGTTGCAGCGCTTGGCGATGTGGCGTGGGAAATGATCATTGTGGATGATGATTCACCCGACCGTACAGCGGCGAAGGCGCGGCAGCTCAGCCTGTCGGACCACCGCGTCCGTGTGATCCGCCGCATTGGCCGGCGTGGGCTCTCCTCCGCCTGCATTGAAGGGATGCTTTCCTCCAGCGCCCCATTTCTCGCTGTGATGGACGGCGATTTACAGCATGATCCCGCCCTATTGCCCAATATGCTCCACATTATGCGATCAGAGGCAACGGATATCGTTATCGCCAGCCGTCATGTAGATGGCGGTTCTTTGGGGGACTGGAGCGAACAGCGCGTGAGCATCAGCAGGTTTGCAACCCAGTTGGCCCGTCGCATTGCTGCGGTCGAAATTTCAGATCCAATGAGCGGCTATTTCATGCTTCAGCGCAAAATTGTGGACGATCATGTCCACAATTTTACCGGCACCGGCTTCAAAATCCTTCTCGACATCGTGTTGAGTTGCAAGGGGCATTTGCGGATCAGCGAAGTGCCACTGGTCTTCGGCATCCGCTCGCACGGCGAGAGCAAGTTATCCATCAACGTGTGCTGGGAATATCTCATGCTCCTAGTCGATAAGACAATCGGCCGCATCCTGCCCTCTCGTTTTGTAGCGTTTGGACTAATCGGTTCATTTGGCGTCGTCATTCACATGACCATACTTTCCCTTTTGGTCATGGTGGCGGGCATGGGCTTTCTGCCTGCGCAAACTCTGGCGACTGCAAGCGCCATTGCTGCAAACTTCACGACAAATAACCTGCTGACCTATGCGGACCGCTCACTCAAAGGGTGGCGCTGGCTGGGTGGCCTTGCCAGCTTTGCCATCATCTGCGGCGTGGGGGCGCTTGCCAATATCGGCGTTGCCAATCTTTTGTTTGGTCAGCATACATCCTGGCCGCTGGCCGCGCTCGCCGGTATCGTAGCAAGTGCGGTCTGGAATTACGGCGTTTCCGCCCGCTATACATGGGGCGTTATGCGTTGACACAGTGGCTGTCCGCCCGAAAAATGCGGGTAGGAATAGGCTGGCTCATTGTCAGCATCCTTGCCGCATTCAATCTGTTCAGCCATTTGGGCGAGCCGACGGGTCCGCTGTGGGATGAGAATTACTACATCACATCAACAGCGCGCTATGAAACCGGCACCGCCCAATTCGCCTCGCATCCCCCGCTCGGACTGATGCTGATCGCGGCGGGGGACGCGCTCTATGGTACAAATGCCAACCAGAACCTAGTGCGCATCGGTGCCGACAAGAAAATATCAGGCGAGGCCATGCCTGCTGATTTTTCCTATATCGGTATCCGCTGGATGTCGGCGCTATTTGGTACGCTGGCTGCGGGCTTGGTTTTCCTGCTATTGGTTTCATTGCTAGATTCAATCACTACCGCGCTGGTATTTTCAACGCCGTTCATCTTCGATACGGCATTGATCGCGCAGTTTCGTGCCGCCCATCTTGATGCCTTCCAGATATTTTTCGTGCTGGCAGCACTTCTCGTGGTCTCGCGTGCGGTGAAAACCGATGGCCATGCAACAGCGCGATACGCATTGGCGTTCGGCTTTGCATGCGGGCTAGCAACAATGGTGCGTGCCAACGCTATCCTGCTGCTAGCAACAGCTGTGGTGATCATTGGGCACGCTTGGCTGGCAGAGCGGGCGCGCACCCGTCGCATTGCCGATGCCATTCGCAACGGACTGTCCATTGCAGCAGGCTTTGGCCTTGCCGTTGTTGCGGTGGCTAGCCTCCATCTGCTGGTGTCCCCCAATCCACCGCGTCCGGGCACGCCAGCGGGCGACAGGGACTCCATGTTTGTTTCTGGCCCTTATCTTGATTATCTCGAACATAGACGGGTTTTTTCTCCGCCCGTCCTGTGGTCGGCGATGAAGGACTATAACCGCTTCATGGCCGCAGACTTGCAAGGGATTGGTACAACCGACCCAAATGGCTCGACACCGTTGCAGTGGATTACCGGCCAGTCGCCAATTTCTTACCGCTGGGACTCAGACGGTGTCCGCATTTCCTATGTCTGGCTGGTCGCCAATCCGGCTGGCTGGTTCGTTTCGATTGCAGGCGTGATCGCTACAATGCTGCTGCTTGCCCGGAAGTTTTCTGGGCAACAGGTATACCACGCTCCAACCAATATCATCTTACCCGCCGCACTGTTGCTGACATGGATGCTGTTCATGATCACCTATCAGTGGCTGACACTGTATCGCGTGATGTATCTCTATCACTATTTCCTACCGCTGATGATCGGCTGGGTATTGGCCGCGCTAGCGTGGCAGCAGCGTTCGGAAAGGATTTGCAAGCAGCATATAGGCGCTACATTGCCCAGTCTCGTAGTGGTAACGGTCCTTGTTAGCTTTATTCTCTTGTCTCCCTTTGCGCTCCATCAGCCGCTGACGCCATCTCAATGCAAGTTTCATAGTTCCCTGTCGGTCGGCATATTTTGCAGATAGGTGTTCACCTACCACCTAACTGTCTAGTCGAGGCATTTGATGGGATGGGTTGGCAGCAAGCCGACGCTTTCCGGCCTCCATGAACTCCTTCGACCATGTGTAATAGAGGCTCTGGGCAATGCCTTCTTTGCGGCACAGCTCAGCTATACTGTCCTCCCCCGCAGCCCTTCCAGCACAATACGGATATTGTCTCAGCGGAAAAATGTCGCCCGGTCGCACGGCGGATGTCCTTTACAACCTGCTCTGCAGGCCTTTTGGGGGGCCAGTAAATCAATCTGGGCCATAGGTGCTGTCGGGGAACTGCGATATAGGCCAGTGGTACCCAGCCCGTGCTTGCGCCGGGTGAAGCAATTGGAAGAGAGCGGGCATATCAGCCATTATGTGGCGATCCTGGATCGTCGTAAAATTGGGTTGGGCATGATGGCCTATGTGGAAGTGAAGGTGCCCAGGTTGCCGATGCCCTGATCATCGAGCAATTCAAAGAAACCGTCCGCCGTGAGCCCGCGATTATCGGGTGCTATATCACGGCGGGGCAGTTTGATTTCGTGCTGGAAGCGTTCAAGGACACCACGGCGTCGCCGATTGGGTAATGCTCATCCATCCTCCTCCCTAAGTTAGCTCGCGCTTGCCATCTGGCGGAGCCTCCAGAACAGGATCAATCCGGCAGTCCAGCATGCGGCGATCATCAGGGCAACGGCCTGCCAGCCAAGGCCAAGCACCGCAAGAAAGGCAATGGGCGCGACGAAGGCCGTGAGCGTCGCGATCTGGTTGACCACCCCGGTTGCCAAGCCGGGGGCGGCGGGATCGACGACCCGGGGCAGGACCGCAAATATCATCGCCTGCGCCGCACCGAGAACGAAAGACCATCCAGCGAATACAAGCGCAACCGCGCCGATACTTGTCGTGGGAGACAGGATCGCCACCGCAGAGCCAATCGCCCCAGCCGCCAGCGCGGCTAACATGACGCGCGGCGCGACTCCCTTGGTCAGCAGCAAGCCAACCAGAAACGCGCCGACGATCATAGCGAGGTTGGCCCCCGCGATAATGCCGGATGCCGACGCGACCGAAACCGCATGAGTTTGCGAGATATAGGTTGGAAGGATGACGTTCAAACCAAGGCTGGTCACAGAAACGAGAAACAAGACGATCGCGAGCTTTACGACATCTGTCTGTCGGTAGCCCGTGAACAGGCTGCGGATTTGGGCAGAAAAGTTGGTCTTGATCTGATCCGGCGAGGAGAGTTTCGGCAAAAGCAGTCCCGCACATCCCGCCAACGCCAGCGCAACCGCATAGATCAGAAATGCCGAGCGCCAATTCTCCGTTCCTGCGAAATTGCCGCTAAGCAACATGCCGAGCGAGATCGCAGCGGGTGTCGCGGTTGACCAGAATGTCATCGCCGTCACCTGCCGCTTGCCCTCGGTGGTGCGCATGATCATGGTCGGTCCTGCCGCAAGCACCATCGACAAGGCAACGCCCTCGATCAGCCGGAACAGGAAAAAGAGGCTGGGATTGGTGATCGCGGTATAGGCGAGATTGGCGCCTGAGAACATGAAAGTGCCTGCGACCATCATCATCCGCGGGCCGAAGCGATCGATCAGGCCGCCGCTAAAGGTCGCCAGCGCGGCCGCCGGAATACCGATCAGGCCGATCAGCAAGCCGTACTGGCCCGCATCCAATCCGCCGCGCGCGAGAAAATCTCCCCGAAGCGGCACCATCAGCACCAGCGACATCACCGCCAGGACGCCCAACACATAAGCGAGCAGGATCGAGGGCCAGCCGCCCGCTTTCACGAAAATGCCTCAACAATCATTATTGTCCCTT
The DNA here is from genome assembly GCA_031406495.1 of Sphingomonadales bacterium. Taxonomy (GTDB): domain Bacteria; phylum Pseudomonadota; class Alphaproteobacteria; order Sphingomonadales; family Sphingomonadaceae; genus Sphingorhabdus_B. The sequence goes on from JANOHL010000008.1 coordinate 113,622, forward strand.
CCTTTGCACCGGTCAAAAACCACGAGCACGTTCGTCGGCTTCTCGCCAGTGATGATGCGACAGGATCGTGTAGCCCATCCCGCAGCGGCGCAGATCATCCTCGGTCACGATATGATCGAAAGCCGACAGCGTGGGGTTCATTGGATGACGACCCCGCCATCGACGCTGAGCAAGACGCCAACCATGTAACTGGCGGCGTCGGAAGCGAGGAACAGCGCGGTTTGCGCGACTTCTTCGGCGGAGGCGATCCGTCCAATCGGCGCCAGCGCACTCATCGCCGCACGATCTTGCGGCGTGGCGATGGCTCCTGCCAGCATCGGCGTATCGACAAAGCCGGGGCAGATGGCGTTGACGCGGATGCCGTGGGCGATCAGATCAAGCGCCGCCGCCTTGGTCAGCCCGCCAACCCCGTGTTTCGATGCGACATAGGCGGCCATACCGGGTGCCGCGATCAGGCTGGCAACGGACGCGGTGTTGATGATCGCGGTACCGCCCGATGCTTTGAGCGCAGGCACTTCGGCCTTCATGCTGTAGAAGATGCCGCTCAGATTGGTGGCGATCAGCCTGTCCCAATTCTCGATCGGGAAGTCTTCGAACGAACCGCCAATTGCAGAGGGAATCCCGGCATTGTTGAAGGCGATGTGGAGCGCGCCGAAGTGCTCAACCGCGTGGGCGACCATTGCTTGGCACGCAGCAAAATCGCCGACATCGGTGAATGAACTGGTTGCCGTACCGCCGGCGCTGCGGATCGCGTCTGCGCCTGAAGCCGCCAGCTCGGCATTCCGGTCCGCCAGCACGACCTTTGCGCCTTCACGCGCAAATGCTTTCGCCGCCGCAAGGCCAATGCCGCTGGCCGCGCCGGTGACGAGCACGACTTTATCGGCAAAGCGCATCAGATAACGACCTCGAGCCAGTCGATGCTCGGCGGCCCGGCGATGCAGGCGTTCATCGCGGGCATCGCGCCGAGCACATAATCGTAAGTCTGGTGCGCTTCCTGGCTTTCCCAGCTTTCGAACTGCTGCATCAAGATGTAGCGCGTATCGTTATCGCGGTCGCGGGTCAGGCTGTAGAGCGAATAGCTCGGATCGCGGGTGCGGACGTTGTTGACGTGGAACGATACCGCCGCCTCAAAATCAGCTTGCTTTCCAGGGATGATATCGAACGTGATCAGCATGGCTTTCATAATCAATATCCTACCGTAAAACGGGTGCGGTGATGCTGGGGTGCGACAACTTCATCGATCAGCGCGAGGGCAAAATCCTCGTTCGAAATCGAGCTGGTGCCATCGGCGGCGAACAGCATGTCATCCTTGCCGGTGCGGAAAACGCCGGTGCGCTCTCCGGGGCGCAGCCACGCGGACGGGGCAAGGAACACCCAGTCGAGATCGGTCACCGGCTTCAAAAGATAGTAAAGCGCGCGCGTGCCAAGGATGGCATTGCGGTAAGGATCGAATTCCTTGTCCCAATGGCTTGAATCAAGATATTCCTTGCCTTCAGGTGTCATCAAACTGGCCGCACCGCCAACGCACACGAGGCGGGGGACGCCAGCAGCCCGGGTCGCTGCGATGATCGCTTCATGCCCTGCGGCGCTTTGATCATAGACATCGGCTATGTCGGCTGTGCGTCCGGGGTGGAACGCGTGGATCACCGCGTCATGACCGCGTAGCGCATCGGCAAGCGGGACAGCGTCGAACACATCGCCCTTTACTACCGCCAATCGCTCATGCGGGGTAACCGCGTCGGGATTGCGGACAATCGCCGTCGTCAGGAGTTCGGGGCGAGTAAGGACTTCTGAAAGGATGAATGATCCCGCAAAGCCTGTCGCACCAAGGATTGCTATTTTCATTATTCGGCCTTCACATTGGTTTTTGTAAGATAGTTCGCGATCTCCACCAGCTGGACGTCGCTTGCTTCTGCGCGCGATATTCGAGGCATGTTACCAATCCCCTGACGCGCCACTGATGTGATCATTTCAGCGGTCAAATCGTCGCGTGATTCAAGCATCGCCGATTTGGGATCCATTCGACGCGCAAGGATTACGGTACCCATCCCCATTTGGCGGTGACACATGCCGCATTTCTCGACAAACACGGCCTCTCCGGTTGATTTCGACGACCGGTCTTGCAGCGCACCGCGGAATGCATTTTCAATTTTGGTGCCATCGGCGGGGACTGCCGGCTTGTCGGAACATCCGGAAAACGCCAAGATCAGTGCTAGAATAGCCCGCTTCATGTCCGTTTCCCCTGCAACCCCTTGGGCCAGATCCCGCTCTTGCCCGGTGCGATAATGCCGTTGGGATCGAGCGCGTCCTTCATCCGCTGATTGAGGCGCAGCAAGGCATTCCCGTTAAAATCGTAGGTCCCGGCGACTAGATCCATATAGTCGATATGCGTCCGGTATTCTCCGTAGCGTTTGGCCGCGGCATCCGCCACGAGCGCACGGAACATCGCGTCGACGCGACCCATCATATCCGGATTGTCCTTGTCATAAAGGATCTGGTTGACGTTGGTGAGGGATCGTTCGCCCATTGCGAAGCTGGCGTGATAATCCATCCCATATTTCTGGTAGAGGGCATAAGTCCGCTTGAACTGGTCCATCGCCAAGTCGCCGCGCGGGGGAAGCACGGGAGAATACCCAACGTGCCCGCCCCGCCCACCGTGCCAGTTCGCATTCGCCAGCGGAAAGCTGACCGGAACGCCCGTGACCGGCGAACCCTCGGGCGGATCGCCGCGCGTCCATTTGGCGGGCTTTTTGGAAAGGATCGGCTTCTTGTCGAACGCCTTTTCGAGCACCCGCATCGACGCATCGGTGATTTCGGTTGGCCCGTAAAAACGGACCTGCACGCTCCACCAGCCGATCTTGAACTTCTCGCGGATGGCGGTGACGACGTGCTCATCGAGCGGACCCTTGTTCTTGGTCCACTGGTCGCGCGTTGTCATCACGGCGGCAGAGCGCAGCCAGTTGCCGATGCTTGGGCTCTGCTGAATGACGCCTTCGCGGCGCAGCGGCATGATCGTATCGATCGCCCAGCCGAGATCATCGGGCTTGTCGAATTCAAAGTCGAACCCTTGCACCGATTCCGGTTCGGGCATCAGCCACAGGCCAAGCTTGGTGACGATCCCGAAGTTGGACTGGCAGAATAGCGAATCCCAACTTGGCCCGAAGCCCGGTTTGTAAAGCTGCCAGCTAGGATTGCCCGCCATCGCCCCCATCCCGGTGCGGACAAGATCGCCGTCAGGGAGCACCACCTCCAGCCCACAAATCCGCGCAGCATGGTCGCCGTAACTGGTGTAACCAACGCCGCGATCAAGTGCGTTGCCCGCAACCGAACCCCAGCTGTTGCCCGGCACCGAAAGCCAGAGCGGAATTTTGCGTTCTTGGAGGTAATCATACAGGTCGAAAAAGCCGACGCCGGGTTCGACCAGCACCGTGCCATTCTCAACGTCCACCTCGATTTTCTTCATCCGGCTGAGATCGAGCACCACTGCACCCTTCATCACCGGAGCAGCTCCGCCATAGCCGAAATTCTTACCCCGGCTGATCGGCCAGAGCGGAACCTTGTACCGGTTGGCGATGCGGACCACGGCACGGACTTCCTCCGCCGTAGCAGGCGCGATCGCAGCGCCGGGCTGGTGCCTGGTCTCATCCGACGCAAAATGATCGGAATAGGCGATGCGATCATCATCGCTGGTCATCACCCACTCCGCGCCGATGGCGGCGGCGAAGGCTCGGAAGACGGCGGGGTTGATGGTCATGCTGTTTGATCCCTTATCCGCTTGACCTGAAACGCGATGATCACCGCACCCGCAATCATCGCCGCACCGAGGAAGTAAGGCGCATCGGGGCTGATACTGGCATAGGCGAACCCGAAAACCGGCGGCGCGACGATCCGGGAAAGCGCGTTTGAAGCCATCATCAGCCCCATCACGCTGCCCTGCGTATCGGGCGGCGTGGCGCGCGACACCAACGCACCGGCATTGGGGAAGGCCAGGCTGTGGCCGACCATCAGCGCCGACATCAGCACGACGGTCGCAATCGGCGTGCGCAGCATTGGCTGGAGCAGCATCGCCGCCGCGAGCAGGCACAGCGCGCCGATGATGACGCGCATCTCGCCAAAGCGCTTGACCAGCGGCCCGAGCAGGAAGATTTGCACCAACATCCCCGCGCTCCCCACCGCAATGAAGGTCAGCCCAACTTCGCGCGCGGTCCAGCCGAACTGGTGCTCGGTCCACAGGCCGAAGACCGCTTCCATCGAAGCAAAGGCGGCGATCCCGAAAAACGCGATCAGGAACAGCCGGGAGAGCAGGCCGTCCCCCCCGACGAAACGGAACGCCGCACCAAAACTAGGCTGCGCGCGCACCGGCCCGCCAAGATTGCGGGTTTCGCGCAGCGCAAAGGCTGACCACATAGCAGCGGTTGCGGCCAGCGCCCCGGCGGCGAATATCGGCGGACGAAATCCCGCCAGCCCTGCATTCTCGATCGCCAGCAACCCGCCAATCGCGGGACCAAAGGCAAAACCAAGATTGAACGCCGCGCCGAAATATCCCATGGTCTGGGCACGTTTTTCGGGCGGGGTAATATCGGCGATATAGCCTTGCGCAACGCCCAGTGTGCCGCTGAAGAATCCGCTCACAACACGGACGATCAGCGCGATGGCGAGCGTCGGGGCATAGGCGAAGGCGACATAGGATAGCGCCGCGCAGCTCATCGTGCCGATCATCACGCGCTTGCGCCCGATCTTGTCGGAAAGGCGGCCCCAGTATATTTCGCCAAAAATATTGCCGAACGAATAGGCCGAGAACAACAGCGTTACCGCCGTGGGGGAGGCACCCAATTCCTTGCCGTAAAACGGCAAGAGCGGCAGAATCAGGCTGAACCCCGCGATGTTGATAAACACCGTGACAAGCAGCACCAGCAAGGCACCGCGATTACCCCGCATAGCGCGGCTCCGGCAAGCCGCTGGCGCCCAGCCCCTCAATCACGAAGGTGCAGCCGTCTAGCGGCGCTTTCTCGCGACCCAGAAACGCCGGGCTGAGTGACGTCACATACAGCTGATCGAGCGCCGCGCCGCCAAACATCACGCTTGCGGGGCATTTGACCGGCATGTCGATTACCCGCTCCAGCGCGCCATCCGGGCGGAATTGCACGACTTTGCTACCCTCGCAAATCGCCATCCACATGCAGCCGTCCGCGTCGATCGTTGCCCCATCAGGAATGCCGCCCAGCTCTTCGATGCTCGCCCAAGCGCGGCGGTTCGCGGCGGTGCCGGTGTCGATGTCATAATCATAGGCGAAGATCGTTTTTCGGATGCTGTCGCTATGGTAGAGCGTCTTGTCATCGGGTGACCAGCACGGGCCGTTGGAAAGAAAGATGTCGTCATCGATCTCGCGCAAAACGGCATCGGCACCAAGCGCATAGAGTTTCCCGCGCGCTTCCTTCATCGCACGGTCGCTTGAGCCGACAATGAAGCGCCCGCACCGGTCTACCTTGCCATCGGCAAGCTGGACCATCTCATTCAGGTCGGAACTCGTCGCCAGCATCGCGCAGGCACCGCTGTCAAGATCAAGCGTATGAACGCCGTTTGCCAAAGCCACTACCGCACCGCCGACCTCGCGCAGCGCCATCGACCCGATCACACCAGGTACATCCCAGTGCCGCGTCGCGCCGCTCACGGGATCAAAGCGCAGTACTTTCTTTCCCAATATATCAATGAAATAAAGCACCTGTTCGGTCACGTCCCAGACCGGCCCTTCGCCAATGACACAGCGACGCGTATCGATCTGCGTGATTTTCACGGTGCCTCATCCCCTTGTTTATTTATCGATGATAATTTAATGAGGCACTATGTGTCAAGCGAGAGGTGCAGCTTTGATCAAAGAACCCAAACGCGCGGCTGGCCGGCCAAGGAAGCAAGATGCCTTCCTCGACCCGGGCGTGATCGTCGATGCTGCCTGGGCGCTGGTCGAGCGCGATGGTGTCGAAGCGCTCACGACCCGGACCCTCGCAACCGCACTCGGCGTGAAAAGCCCCGCGCTTTACTGGCACGTCCCCAGCATGACGGCGCTGCACAGCTTGATGGTCGAAAGGATGCTGACCGAAAGCATCCGCAACCCAAATGACGGAGAGACTTGGGACGCCTGGCTCCACGATGTCGGCATGGCGCAGCGCCGCAACTTTCTGTCACACCGCGACAGCGGCCGGATATTAGCGATGGCGCCACCAACCGAGATCACCAGGAACGAGGTCATGCCAATGCTGATGGCCCCGCTGGTTGAGGCCGGATTTGCCCGGGAAAATGCCGTCGCCGCAGCAGGAGCCTTCGCCAGCTTCATCCTCGGCTGGGTGATCTATGAACAAAGTACCGAAACAAGCCGTTATATCGAATCGATGGTCGATTTGGACACAGCCTTCAACTTTGGCCTGACAACGCTGATCACCGGATTGCAGCAGCGGTTGCGTGATTAAGTTGGAGGAGCGCGGCGTTGCTGACCGGTCGGCGAATGGTGCGGGCGAAATGTCGGATGTGCCGGGGAAGATAATGGCCACGAGCCTTGCTGCTGGTTCCAGCCCAACCGACTCGTAGTTCGGACTTATAGCGACTCGATAATCCAGCAGGCACCGATGGCAGCTACCGCGGCAAACTCCGCCCTAGCGACCGGATTGCTCTCAGCCACAAGCAGACAGAAGCATCTCTGGTCTACTACCGACCCCGTCAACGATTTTGGCATCGAAATATTTATCATTATATTTCAATTACTTAGTTTCATTGGTAGCGGAGGAGGGACTTGAACCCCCGACCCCAGGATTATGATTCCCGTGCTCTAACCAGCTGAGCTACTCCGCCACGGTGCCGAAATGCGGGACAAGGGCCGCACAGCACGCGGCGCTATAGGCGGGGGGCATTGGGGGGTCAAGTGGGTGCGCGCGGCTTATTCCCACGATAGGACCAGCGCGCGATATTTTCCCATGGGCCGCCGCGATAATAATGCGCGGACAGGCCGGAAATTGACAGCGGACGCGGGGTGAACTCTGCGGAAAGTTGGGCGTGGAGCGCTTTCGCAACCGCCGGTTCAACCTTGTTCTGCACGGTGATGTGGAGGCGCGGGCGGGCCTGGTCTTGCGGGATGAGGAGGCCGCGAAACTCTTCGGCGAGTTCGTCGCGGATGGCGAGCAGTTCGGGGCTGTCGATGCGGTAGGCGACGCCCCCGCCCAGCGACATCACTTCGCTCAAGCGCGCCACCGGGGCTGCGCATTCTGATGCCAAGGCCGCCAGCCGCGATTTGATCTCGGCCAGATGGCCCGGCGGCAGGTGATGGAACAGCGTGATGTGCGCGTCGAGATGGTTGCGCTCCGGCGGATAATGCGCCCGGCGCAAACCGTTGGCCCATGCCTGATCGGCTTTGCCCATTTCTGCGGTGATGATGATCGGAGCGGTCATGTTGGCCAGCCTAGCAGGAAGCTGCTCACAAAAAAGCCGCCCGGTCTTTCAACTAGGCGGCTCTTTTAATTCTACGTGACGAAAAGGCTTAAGCGTCGTCGCCTTCGCTTGGTTCAGCCGACAAACCACCGTCAGCGTCAGCAGCAGCCTTGGCTGCGGCCTGTTCCTCACGGCGCTTTGCGTTGGCAGCGGCTTCGGCTTCGTCAGCGGCATCTGCCGCCACTTCGGCTTCGACCTGTGCTTCGATGGCTTCGGCAGCGATTTCGGCCTGTTCGGCTTCAAACATCTGGTCGAGGACATTGACGCCGCTCTTCTGCAGCTCGGCTTCGTCGTCCGACCGCGCGACATTGACTTCGACCATCACGGTGACTTCAGGATGCAGCACAACCTTCACGCTATATACGCCGAGCGTCTTGATCGGCCGTTCGAGCACGATCATGCTCTTCAGCACGCCGGCGCCCTGTTCGTTCAAGCCGTCGGTGATGTCGCGGACCGAAACCGAACCGTACAACTGGCCAGTTTGCGAGGCAGCGCGGATCAGAACGATCTGCTTGCCCTCGACACCCACCGAAGCCGTTTCGGCCTCGCCACGACGCGACGCGTTGTCGCTTTCGATCTTCGAGCGGTTGGCTTCAAAAACCTTGCGGTTGGCGGCGTTGGCACGCAGCGCTTTTTTGTTGGGCAACAGGAAGTTACGGGCATAGCCGTCCTTCACATTGACTACGTCACCGATGGCGCCGAGCTTTTCGACGCGTTCGAGCAAAATGATTTCCATGTTTTTGCTCCTTACTTCACGACATAGGGAAGCAGGCCGATTTGACGGGCGCGCTTGATCGCTTGGCCCAGCTCACGCTGCTTTTTTGCCGATACGGCGGTGATGCGCGACGGGACAATCTTGCCGCGTTCCGAAATGTAACCCTGAAGCAGGCGTACATCTTTATAATCGATTACCTGTGCGTCTTTACCCGAGAATGGGCAAGATTTGCGGCGGCGGAAAAATGGACGTGCCATGGATTATGCCTCCTCTGTCTGGGCGCGTGGAGCGCGGTCGCGATCACCGCCGAAACCACCACGGTCGCCGCGGTCACCACGGGGTGCACCACGATCAGGACGGTCGCCACGATCACGATCACCACCAAAGCCGCCGCGTTCGCTGCGCTCTGGACGGTCGCTCTGGCGCATCATGACCGACGGGCCAGCTTCATGCGCTTCGACGCGAACGGTCATGTAACGGATGACGTCTTCGTTCATG
>JANOHL010000022.1:0-13884 GCA_031406495.1 Sphingomonadales bacterium
CGAGGCGCTTCGTCGTCCGGGCCGCTTCGACCGCGAAATCATCGTCGGCGTGCCCGACGAAAATGGACGGCGCGAGATACTTGCCATCCACACACGCGGGATGCCGCTCGGGCCGCGCGTCGATTTGAAGGAACTGGCGCGCACTACTTACGGCTTTGTCGGCGCCGATCTGGGCGCGTTGGCGCGCGAGGCGGCGATCGAGGCGGTGCGGCGGATCATGCCCAAGATCGATCTGGCGAGTGGAACGATACCACCCGAAATTCTCGAATCGCTGAAAGTGACGCGCGATGATTTCTTCGAGGCGCTGAAACGCGTCCAGCCGTCGGCGATGCGCGAAGTGATGGTGCAGGCACCCGACGTCAGCTGGGAAGATGTCGGTGGGCTTGACGATGTGCAGATGCGGTTGAAGGAAGGCATCGAACTGCCGCTGCGTAACCCCGATGCGTTCCGCCGTTTGGGCATCCGCCCGGCCAAGGGCTTCCTGCTGTACGGCCCGCCCGGAACCGGCAAGACCCTGCTCGCCAAAGCCGTGGCGCGTGAGGCCGAGGCGAATTTCATCGCGGTCAAATCGTCCGACCTGCTGTCCAAATGGTATGGCGAGAGCGAGCAGCAGATTGCCCGGCTGTTCGCCCGCGCAAGGCAGGTTGCGCCCTGCGTCATCTTCATCGACGAGATCGACAGCCTGGCCCCGGCACGCGGTGGCGGACGCGGAGAGCCGCAGGTGACCGAGCGTGTGGTCAACACAATCTTGGCCGAAATGGACGGCCTGGAAGAATTGCAGTCAGTGGTCGTTATCGGCGCGACCAACCGACCGACTTTGCTCGATCCCGCATTGCTAAGGCCAGGGCGGTTCGACGAACTGATCTATGTCACCGTTCCCGACAAGGGCGGCAGACGGCGGATATTGGGCATCCACACCGCCCGCATGCCTATGGGCAAGGATGTCGATCTCGATGAAATCGCTGAGCGTACCGAGCGCTATACAGGAGCGGATTTGGAGGACCTCGTTCGTCGCGCCGGGCTATTCGCGCTGCGCGAAGGCGGCAATGACGTCAGCGAAGTCAACATGGTCCATTTCAGCCAGGCGCTCAACGCGTCGCGCGCCACCGTTACGCCCGAAATGGAAGAAGAATATCGAACAATCGAATCGAAGCTGAAACAGGCGGCGATGCAACCTGAAGGCATGGGGTTTGTCTTGCCGGGAATGGTAAAGCCGGTGCGCGATTCGAAGCACGAGCCTTAATGAAAGGCTCGGCCATCCGGGGCTGGTGTCGCTAAAGAGGTTTAGGCAGCCGACTAGATATGTCGGTAACGTTGATCACCATTTTCCGCGGAGGTAGGGCAAATGCTGCCGGGTCGGTCGACGGCCGATCGACGTCAGCTCGGTTCGCGGCAATTGCGCTGCGATCTTTCTTGGCAACTTTTCTAGCAGCTTAGTGCGCATTTGCGCCCAATAAATTGTGAAGAAAAGGAGTAGTCCTCCGGCAATCGGAACCCCCAAAGGAACCCCGCCCGGACTTAGCATCCAGCAAAGCGGAAAAATCGCGCCAGTAAGAAATGAGCGGCGATCGAGGAGCAGAGAGATTGTCGCAGCCGCGGTGATCATCGCGAAGACGATGGCAAAATCCGATGCGCTGTAGACCATCCGTCTTGGCCCGTTAGGGTCGATGCTTTCCGTTCCAAGAAGCAATCCAATGCTGCCGATTATGAGAAAGCCCGCCACACAGTGCAACCAAAAGGCAATCTGGGAACGTTCGGTTTCGCGGCGGACGTCCGACAGGTCCCACCATATTGCATGGGCCAACGTACAGATACCCAACAAAATTCTTGCCCAAACATCGAAACTTCTTTCCCACGTCGACGATCCCCCGGCAGGCCCATAGGCATCGCCGATTGCCGAAATTGTGAAGGCCAGAAACGCCGTGAACAACGCCGGAATTAATGGGAAACGAACAATCTTCCAGAAAATTTTGTAAGTTAAAACGGCACCGATAGAGAACGCGACGCAACTTAATAAAGTATGTTCACTGTTACTCATTTTATCGAAGGCTTCGAACAACAACCTAACACCTACAAAAAGGTTTTGCAGCGAGAAAGCGATATACCCAAATACTCCTAATAATAATACCGTCGTCAATGCTGGAAGGGCACGAAGATTTGTTTTTTTCGATATCCCTACAATCAGCGCCGAAAGCATAGAAAAAATAAAGAAAAACAAAAAGTAACCTGTTGAAGAAGGAGGTCCATTATTATTAATGAACGCAAGGAAAAGTATGCCGTAAGCTACCATGCCCGACCCGAGGGCAGCAATCAGATCTGTATAACCACCGAAGAGCACAAATTTTTCAGACGTTGCGGATGAAAGCCCATCCTGTTTTGCCTGAAAATTACGAAGGGCGGTTGCTTGGTCCTCTCCGATGATCCCTGCCCTTGCTGCGGCGTCCAAATCGATCAGTGTATGCATGATCACTCCCCATTGCGGTTGAGCATATGCGCAAGATTCGTTTAAATTGTTGTAACGGCGGGGATTTGGGGCATCTGAGTGAGATGCATCCTCTATGTCGACAATGCCCGCCGACCCCAGATAATCAGGAAGACCAACGCCACGCCAGTGAGCGCAAAGGTCGCTGGTTCCCACCAGTTGAACAATGCGACGCCGACAGCGGGGGCAAACACGTAGGCGGCACCGTTGATCGAGGCGATCTTGCCTGCGACGTCGCCTTGCTCGTGCCGCCGGACGGCGAGCGATGCGCCGGCGGTGAAGCCTGGGCGGAACAGCCCGAAGCCAAGCGAGGCAATCGCAAAGCCGGTGCTGATGCCGTAAAAGTCATAGCTCGCGCCGGTTAGAACAACACCGACCAATGCGAGCACCGAACCGAGTAGAACCGAACTGCGCGGCGCGAGCGACAAGATCGGGATCAGCCCCCACTGCGCGAGCAGGGTTGCCATCGCGCCGATCAGCATCACCGATCCGCTGGCCTGCACCGCCTCCATCGGCTGGTTTTGCAAACCCAGCCGGTCGCGCACCAGAAACCCGACGACGCCGAGCAATATCGCCTGCGCATGGCCGCCGATCAAACCGGCGGCGAGCCAGGCAACCATCCGCTCATCGCGCCATTTCAGGCGAACTTCGACCCCCGGCAACGCACCGTCGAGCGCTTGTCCTACGACGTCTTCGGTATCGGGCGCGTTCATCGCTGCCGAGTTCGGATAAGCCGCCACTGCGCCGCGCGCGGCAAAACGCGGGGTATCGTTGGGCAATTGCAAGTGCAGCGCGACCAGCACCGCCACGCCGAATAGCGCGAACATAATCAGTGGCCCTGCCAACCCGAACGGCGGAAATAGCAGGTAGTGCGCGACAGCAGGGCCGATCACCGTGCCGACTCCGAACGAGGACGCCAGCAACGACAACGCCTTGGCGCGTTCGGCGCGTTCGGTGCGCGCGGCGACATAGGCTTGGACCGCAGGCGGGGCCGCAGAGCCGAAACCGCCATAAAGGCTGCGGAAAATCGCGAACAGGACGAACGTGACAACCGGCCCGATCATGCCCTCCAACCCGAACCACAACACCAGCCCGCACAGCCCCATCGATGCGATGAAGCCAACCACGCCCAAGCTCATCAGCGACTTGCGCCCGCGCCGGTCAGACATTCGCGCCCATTTGGGTGCGGTGATAACCCACAGCAGAGCCGACCAGCTGAACGCGAGCGACACCCATACGTCGGGCATATCGAGCTCACTGGCAATCGCAGGTAATGCGGATTGCATCGCGGTATTGCCGGCCGCCGCCACCAGCATCACCAGAAACAGCACCACGACGCGGCTGTTGGGGATCGCGGGGACGGCGTTCATTGCTTTTGCCAGTCATAGCTGCGCTCGACTGACGCGACATGCAGGCTGTAATGCGAATACCACCGATCGCGGCCAGCATCGCGGATCGCGGTATGTTCTGGGTGATCGCGCCACGCCTTGGCTGCATTGTCGCTCGCCCAATAGCTGACGGTAATACCCAGTCCATCCGAGCCACGCACCGAGTCGATACCCAAATAGCCATGCTGTTGCGCCGCGAGCGTGTCCATCGCCGAAGCGGCGATAGCATAGCCTTCGTCATCCTCAGCTGTACGCTGGGCGACGAAAATCACCGCAATTGTGGCTTTGGGAAGCGTGGCCATATCAGCCGCATAGGGGGATTTTACGTCGGAACGCAACTGCAACAATGGCGTTTACCATTTAATGCGGTTGCATAAACACGTTCGATTTGCGAGTGCAGGCGCTTCGACAAAAACAATCCCCGGGCAGAACTTATGACTTCATCTTCGCTGGCCAAAGCTCAAATGCTGGACCGCGTCAAAAGCCGGGTCAGCCGTTTCTTTGGTCCTTGGGGTGTGTTTTTCAAAGGTTTTGTAAAACATCCGGTGATGGTCGGTTCGATCATCCCGTCATCGGACCGGACGGTCAAGAAGATGCTCGAACCGGTTGATTGGGACAATACCAAGCTTTTTGTCGAATATGGCCCCGGAATCGGTACATTCTGCCAGCCGGTGCTCGACCGGATGCGGCCTGATGCGACGCTTTTGGTGATCGACCTCAACGAGGATTTCATCGATTATCTGCGCAAAACCATCCGCGACAGTCGCTTCATTGCGGTGCACGGGTCGGCGGCTGATGTGAACGCGATTATTGCGCAATTCGGCTTCAAGAACGCCGACTATATCCTTTCCGGCCTACCATTCTCCACTTTGCCCAATAATCTGGGTCCGGTGATTGCCGAGGCGACCGCAAATGCCATTCGCCCCGGCGGCGCGTTCCTCGTCTACCAGTTCCGCGCCCGCGCGCGCGATTTTATGGCACCGCATTTCAGCCGTATCGACAGCGGGTTCGAGGCGTGGAACATCCTTCCCTGCCACCTCTTCTGGGGCTGGAAGGACTGAAGCGAGCGATCAACGCTCCGGCAATATTCCGAACTTGATACGCCTGCCGATCGTGTAATCGACTGTGTTCACCAGAAAATAGGCGAAGCCCGATTTGAAACGGGTCCAGTAGCTGTCACGCCGTGCGAGCAGTGCCGGGGTTTGCGCTTCCGATTGCGCGACCATCTCGTCGATTACGCTGCGCATATGTTTGGCAAAGCTCGCATCCTCTATCCGCAGCATGATTTCCAGGTTGATGAACAAGCTGCGCACGTCGAGATTGGCCGACCCTATGAACACTATGTCATCGATGACGAATAGCTTGCTGTGCAAGGGGCGCGGCTGGAATTCATAGATTTTCGCCTGTCGCTTCAGCAAATAGCGGTAAAGCAGTCGCGCCGCGCTAACGGTCGCGCCGTTATCGGATTTCCCCGCCATCACCAGACGCGAGTTTTTTGCGCGACGCGCGACTTGGGCAATTCGCCGGAGAATGGTTTGCGACGGTGAAAAATATGCCGCCACGATATCGAACTGGCTGGCGTTTTGCATCGCGTGTTTGAGCGCAAGACCCCATGACGACATCCGGTTTGTCGGCCCGCCGATCAGCCATTTCAGCTTGCCGCCGCCCGGGTGCCAGTCGCGCGTCAGTTTTCGCATTTTCTTGAGCGAGATGCTGCCGTCGCCGGAAAGTCGGTGCAACTCGTCATAATAGGCCGCCAGCTTGGGCACTTCGGCACCCGTCACGACCAAGCCCAGATCTTCCCAGCTGTCATCGCCCTTCCGGCCAAAATACTGGTCAGTGATATTGTACCCGCCGATCAGAGCATGGGCGTCGTCGATGATAAGTATCTTCTGGTGGTTGCGGACGAAATAACCGAACCCCCAGCGCGAACTGAAACAATGATAATCTCCGCCCACCGCCAATAATGGTGCAAAAAATGCGTGGGGGGTATCCGAAGATCCGAAGCTGTCGATGATGAGCGAGACTTGCAGCCCGCGCGAAGCGGCATCGGTCAATGCGGCCAGGACCTCCCTGCCGCTCGCATCGGCATCGAACATGTAGAATAGCATCCGCACCGATTTTCTGGCGGCGGCAATCAACTTCAATATGGCTTGCAAGCGATCTTCGGGCTCGTGCAGGAAATGCAGGTCGTGACCCGAGACCCTGAATTTCTTGCCTGGTATTGCCAGTTTCGCGTTTCTCGCCGTCATATGATCGACGTAGTGACCGAACCCTACGCCCGCAAGTCGCGCGGCCTTTTCATTGACATTTGGCGTCGCCAACCCTAGAGTCCCACGACTTTCCCAAAATTCTAAGAAGAATCAGGAGCCAGCATGGCACGCGTTACTGTTGAAGATTGCATTGACAAGATTACCAACCGTTTTGACCTCGTTTTGCTGGCCGCCGAGCGCGCGCGCGAAATTTCGGGCGGTGCCGAGCTGACCATCGACCGCGACCGTGACAAGAATCCGGTTGTTGCGCTTCGTGAAATCGCCGAGGAAACCGTACGTCCCGACCATTTGCAAGAAGGCGTCATCCAGTCGTTGCAGAAGGTGCAGGTCGATGAAGACGAAGCGCCCGATGAAATCGGCTCGATCAGCCTGTCTGCCGAAGCATTACGTCTGACCGCAGCCGCACCTGCGCGCGGTGCCGGTGTACAACGCGACTACGACCGGTAAGCCTAACGTAAATCGAAGTAGAACAAGGCCCGGCTAGTTCCCGGGCCTTTTCTTTTGGCAAAGCGCTGCCAGCTTGATAAACCATGGCCATGACGGGAGAATTGGCAGGGGCAGCGGATATCTTGACCGGCGCGGCGATCGCGCGCGCGGTTGAACCTGATGCGGGCGAGGGGCGTGTTGCGCGGCGCGGCGATTGCCTGAACTGCGGCACCACGCTGACCGGCGCGCATTGCCATGCCTGCGGGCAAAAGGCGACGGTGCACCGGACACTGACCGCTTTCTGGCATGATCTGGCGCACAGTGTCCTGCATTTCGAGGGCAAGATTTGGCACACATTGCCCCTTTTGTTCTGGAGGCCGGGTGAGCTGACGCGGCGCTATATTCACGGCGAACGGGCAAAATTCGTGTCGCCGCTCGCGCTGTTCCTGTTTGCGGTATTCCTTATGTTTGCTGTCTTCAGCATGGCCGGCCTGTCGCTGGACGCACCGGCCAATATGCAAGGGCAGGCCGGACAGGAGCTTGCCAAGGGCGTCGAGCAGACCGCCGAGGGATTTGCCAAGGGGCTGGCGGCAATCGATGCCAAGATCGCCGCAGCCGAGGCAAAGGGCGAAAATACAGGCGATCTGAAGCGGGAGCGCCGCAATGTTGCAGGCCTAAAACGGATGATGGAGGGCGGTCCGGCGGTGTTGACCGAAGGCGATGGCAAGCGGTTTAGCGGGATAAAAACGGGCTGGGCGCGGCTCGACAAAGGCATTGCCAAGGCCAATCAAAATCCGAGCCTGCTGCTCTACAAGCTGCAGGCCAACGCCTATAAATTTTCATGGATGCTGATTCCAATCTCGGTGCCGTTCGTTTGGATGCTGTTCTTCTGGAAACGCCGGTTCAAGGTCTATGACCACGCAATTTTCGTGACCTATTCGCTCTCATTTATGATGCTACTCGGCATCCTGCTAACGGGCGGCGCTGCAGCGGGGCTGCCCAAATCGGCGATAGACATCGCGATAGTGCTGATCCCGCCGCTCCACATGTACAAGCAACTGCGCGGCACCTATGACGCTTCGCGCCTCGGCGCACTGCTCAGGACGTTCTTGCTGCTGATGGCTGGAGGTGTTGTCGTCACTTTGTTCGTGCTGCTGCTGGTCGGGATGGGGTTGACCGGTTAGACGCTCTGCCCGTTGAGTATCCGCAACTCGATCTGCCCGCTTTCCAGAAACGGCGCGACGATTGCAGCCATGTGGCCTTGCCGCGCCGAAACCAAAGCCCGGTTGAAAAAGCTGTTGGCGATGACGTCGGCGATTTGCAATCCGGCGGCGCGGTGGCTGAGTTCGAGCCTCGCCAAGCCGCATGGGCCGATCAGGGCGGCAATGTCGTTACGGACCAGGGCCAATGTCGCAGGGCCATAGCGGCCATCGTCGATAATGACCTGCGGGCAATCGGGCGATGCCGCAACCACAGCGCCGACTGCGTCACTCAGCAGGTCCGTGTAGACGGCTATGTCGTGGTTGCCCCGGTCTTCGCCGGGATCGGGTTTCAGCGCAGATATCGCTACAGCGACTGTCGCATTCCAGAATTGCTGCCCGAGAAGCTGGAAAACCAGCGCGCGTTCGGCAAGATCGATGCGGCTGCCCTTGAGTTCGCCGGTTCGTC
The DNA here is from genome assembly GCA_031406495.1 of Sphingomonadales bacterium. Classification (GTDB taxonomy): domain Bacteria; phylum Pseudomonadota; class Alphaproteobacteria; order Sphingomonadales; family Sphingomonadaceae; genus Sphingorhabdus_B. Next base: position 8,238 of record JANOHL010000022.1, read on the forward strand.
CGGTCAATCGCCGGAACTCTACCAGAACGGTATCCGCAGCGGCGGCTTCGATCGAAACCGCCGCCAGCGTCATCACGCCGCGCCCGATGCCTCCGGATTCATCACAGTAAATTGGCATGCCCCATCCCCTATTGAGGAGCTAACAGGGAAAACGGCGGATTACAATTTCGCGCCATGCCTCACGCACGGTTTGGGTCTTCCGCCTAGTCTGCGGGATATTGCCGAATTCGGATAAAAACTGGTCGGGAGTAAGCCGGTATTTGACCGGCGCGCAAAATAGCGCGTTGCCGTCGGCCCGCGCTTTTTCGTTTTCGGCCTTCACCGAATCGGCCGCCGTTTTGAAAACGCTCATCATCGGCTTCAGGTCTTTTGAAAACATCGCGCCCATGCCACGTTTTTTCAGCGCTACTGCCTTCATATAGAAGGTTTCCGCGTCCATGGCCTGCGCGCTGGTCGCGCATAACGCCAATGCGCCGCTCGCTAGCAAAAGCTTCAATTTCATTATTTTCTCGCGACCTCAACTCTCTCGCCTTTGGCGGTAAATCATTGAACGCGCGTTGAACAGCCTTTGTTCCGGTCTTAAGCGCCTTGCGGTTTGGCGCTTTCTGGCCCGACCAACTTACACTGATGGCGCTCCGAGTGACGGTACCGGGTAAGCCGCGTTAAGTTTTGCAGGGATAACGATTTTTCATCATCTCGGCGAAGCCCGTCCGTACTGACATCTGCTGGCGCTGCGCCACGGTGTAGATCCGGAAATGGGCCAGTAGCTCATCGGAGTTTAACGAGCCCTTTACTGGCGGACAGCTGTGTGGCGGCAAATTTTTCATCTTGTCGGATTTGATGCGCGCCCGATAGGATTCGCCGGCCGCTTGGCCCTCCGCCTTCAGAATCTTGATGTCTGACGATGCGAGAGCCAAGATGCCTTTTGCTTTCAGCGCGTCCGCCTTTTGCAGAAAAGTCGATATCTTCATATCGCCCGGTGCCGACGCCGCAGGCACCGAAATACAAACCAGACCCATCGCCAAAAACCCAATCCTGTTCATAATCCCTCCATTTGTTCAAATCAAACAGAGGGTTATGAAGAGGCCTATGAACGTCATGTTAATCGGCTAGGTTGGTAGTTATGCTCCCTGCGGCTTGGCGTCGCCTAGCCCGGCCGGTTTGCGTCGCCCAGCCTTGGGTATCGCGGTGCCGATTTGCGGGATGCTCGACGGCTTGATAACCGCACCGTCGTCGCGCTCGAACTTGCCCGTTGCCAAGAGCGACTTGATCTCGTCCCCCGACAGCGTTTCGAATTCGAGCAAGGCATTCGCCAGCAAATGCAGCTGTTTGTTGTGCTTCTTCAACAGGCCCGTGGCCCGGCTGTGTCCGCCTTCGACCAGCTTGCGGATTTCAGCGTCGATCTTTTTCGCGGTTTCGTCAGACATCGCCGAACGCTGCGACATGCCATAGCCGAGGTAGCCGTCATGCTTTTCTTCATATTGTAGCGGCCCCATCTCTTCCGACATGCCCCACTGGGTGACCATGTCTCGAGCAAGGCTGGTGGCGTACTGGATATCGCTTGATGCGCCCGATGAGACCTTGTCATAACCAAAGATCAGTTCTTCGGCGACCCGTCCGCCCATCGACACCGCCAGATTGGCGTGCATCTTGTCGCGGTGATAGCTGTAGCTGTCACGTTCGGGTAGGCGCATCACCATACCCAGTGCGCGACCACGCGGGATGATCGTCGCTTTGTGGATCGGGTCGGACGCTGGTTCGTTGACCGCGACGATCGCATGGCCGGCCTCATGATAGGCGGTCATTTTCTTTTCGTCTTCGGTCATCACCATCGATTTGCGCTCGGTGCCCATCATCACCTTGTCTTTGGCATCCTCGAATTCCTGCATCGCAACCAACCGCTTGCCACGACGCGCCGCAAGCAAGGCTGCTTCGTTGACCAGATTGGCGAGATCGGCACCGGAAAATCCGGGCGTTCCGCGCGCAATCACGCGGCCATCGACGTCGGGTGCCAGTGGCACTTTCCGCATATGCACATCGAGAATTTTGACGCGACCATCGATATCGGGACGTGGCACCACGACCTGACGGTCGAAACGGCCCGGACGTAGCAGCGCAGGGTCGAGCACGTCTGGGCGGTTGGTCGCGGCAACGATGATAACACCCTCATTGGCCTCGAACCCATCCATTTCAACAAGCAACTGATTCAACGTCTGTTCGCGCTCGTCATTCTGGTTGCCGAGACCTGCGCCACGGCTACGGCCAACGGCATCGATTTCATCGATGAAGACGATGCACGGAGCATTCTTTTTGGCCTGCTCAAACATATCGCGCACCCGGCTTGCGCCGACGCCGACAAACATTTCGACAAAATCCGAACCGGAGATCGAGAAGAATGGCACGCCTGCTTCACCGGCAATCGCGCGGGCTAGCAAGGTTTTGCCGGTGCCGGGCGAGCCGACCAGCAATGCGCCTTTGGGGATTTTGCCACCCAGCCGCGAAAATTTGTGCGGGTCTTTCAGAAACTCGACGATTTCCTGCAATTCCTCGCGCGCCTCGTCGATACCGGCGACATCCTCGAATGTCACTTTACCATGCTTTTCGGTCAGCAATTTCGCTTTGGATTTGCCAAAGCCCATCGCGCCAGAACCGCTGCCCTTTTGCATTTGGCGCAGCACGAAAAAGGCGATGCCCAGAATAAGCAAGAAAGGAAGCGCTTGATACACAAGAATGAGCAATAGGCTCGGCTGTTCTTCAGCCTTGCCCTGCACGTCGACCTGATTTTCGTCGAGCAACTGATATAGCGAGCCGTCGCCGGGCACGGGAACGGTGGTGAATGCTTCGCCATCGTCGAACTTGCCGGTAATGCGTTCTGGAGCAATCGACACCGATTTCACGGTGCCAGCGGCAACCTTGTCGCGGAACGCCGAATAGCTGATACCCTTGGCCGCGTCGGTGGCGCCGCCGCTGAAAATCGATGCAACAAGAAGCAGTGCAATGATAATCCCTGACCAGACCGCCAGATTTTTCAACAAAGGATTGCCCTTGGGTTCCTGCTCGTCGTTCATCGTTTTAACCTTATAATGCTCGCTCGCCGTCGTTTACGGCAAGGTTTCCCGTACTATGTAGGCGCGAATAGGTGAATGGCAATATAATGAACCACAAAAAACCTGCCTAATCCTCAGGGTCAGAACCTGTTAATTGCGCCATTTTGCCGTCCGCTCGGGATTTGACCGATTTTGTCCCCTTCGACTGCCTGCAAGGCAGGCGCTCAAGCCCTGACCCTTACCGCAAACTTCTCCGCAACTTTTTCCACCGCAAAAGCAACAGCCTGTGGATAACTCTGCATTTAGCACTTTGTGCGACTCAGATTTCGTGACACTTTCAAGTCATCAGGCAGGAACGCTACGATGCAAGGCGGAACCGGAAACGGGGAAGCGGAGCGAATAGAGTGAATGCAGGGTCACCAAATCGGCAGGCAAGCCTCTCGCAAGAAAGGAAAATGTGGTTGAGGAGGTGGGTGCGAAGAAAACGAATATCGAGTGCGGCTGGCTGCGTCAAAAACAGCAAGCAACGCCGGATAGGGATACCCACAGTACCAAGGTGAACCAACAAGGCCTTCGGGCCGAGTTGGGGAACCAGACGTCAGATATCGGAAAGAATTGCCCTTGTGGCAAAGGACTTCCACCATCAGACGCAGTGGCCGCTGGCAGCAATGTCAGCGGCCATTTTCGTTTAGGGTCTGTAAGATTAGCTCTTCAATTCACTTTGTCATTTCCGCGAAAGCGGAAATCCATGGTCGTCGGACGAACTTTAAACTTGTCGCTCAAGCCATGGATCCCCGATCAAGTCGGGGATGACAACGAATGGCTGTGTTCGCGGGGGCGATGGCCAAAAGATCGGGCTTGCCGAAGGCAAGCAAGGCACAAAGAAAATAAGGCACAAAGACGTCCCACCGCAACGACGAGGTGTAGGGGCAATCCAGACCCCTTCGTGCCTTGCTCGTCAAAGGCGAGCCCTAAACTGAAGGTCGCTAATTCAGTCCTCTAACAGAATTTGCTTAACTTGCGATATTGGTCCAACCCTGTTTCAAGGAGGAGATCAAACCCATGTTCATCGGCCATTACGCCCCGGCGCTCGTCGCCGCGGCTTTGCCCAAAGCACCGAAGCTCGGCATTCTTTTTATCGCTGCCCAGCTGGTCGATATCGCCTTTTTCATTTTTGTCCTCGGCGGAGTCGAAGCGATGCGGATTACGCCGGGTATCACGGCGATGAACGGGCTCGACCTGTACCACATGCCCTATACGCACAGTCTGCTTGGCGGGCTTATATGGGGTGGTGGCGCAGCAGCCCTTGTGTGGACGCAGACCAAGAACCGCACTGGCGCTTTGATAATGGGCGCAGTGGTTGTGTCGCATTGGTTCATCGACCTGCTGGTCCATCGACCCGATCTGACGCTTGCCGGTTCGCCGCCGCCCGTTGGTTTGGGCCTATGGAACTATCCGCTTATCGAGATGCCGTTGGAACTTGGTCTGATTGGTGCCGCATTCGGCTTTTACCTCAGCCGGACACGGCAGATTGCAGGCGCTGCCAAGCATTGGCCGTGGACGCTGGCGGCGGTGCTGGTGATCGTCCAGCTTTACAACTGGCTGGCACCCGAGCCCGAGTTAATGGACGCTAGCGTGCCGATCTCAGGTTTGCTCGCTTATTTCCTGTTCGCATGGCTCGCCTACAAAACCGGACAGACGCGGACACTTAAGGGGGCTGGCGAAATCTGACGTGCCTCGCTAAGGCGCTGGCATGCCAGATACTGTTCAGCCAATCACCCCCCAAATCGTCGCCGACCACGGTCTCAACGAACAAGAATATGCGCATGTTTTGCATGCGCTGGGCCGCGAGCCCAACATGGTCGAACTCGGCATATTCTCGGTGATGTGGTCGGAGCATTGCTCTTACAAATCGTCGCGCATCCATTTGAAGAAATTACCGACCGAGGCCCCTTGGGTGATCTGCGGCCCCGGCGAAAATGCGGGTGTCATCGACATTGGCGAAGGACCGAACGGTACCAAGCTGGCGGCGATCTTCAAAATGGAATCGCATAACCATCCAAGCTATATCGAACCCTATCAGGGTGCGGCGACCGGCGTTGGCGGTATCTTGCGCGACGTGTTCACGATGGGCGCGCGGCCTGTTGCAAACCTCAACGCGCTGCGTTTCGGGCGGCCTGACCACCCGAAGATGAAGCATCTGGTGCAGGGCGTGGTTGCGGGCATTGGCGGCTATGGCAATTGCGTCGGCGTACCGACCGTGGGCGGGGAGGTGAATTTCCATGCCGCCTATGACGGCAATATCCTTGTCAACGCGATGACCGTTGGCATCGCCGATCAGGACAAGATTTTCTATTCCGCCGCAACCGGTGTCGGCAACCCCATCGTCTATGTCGGGTCAAAGACCGGCCGCGACGGCATCCACGGTGCAACGATGGCGTCGGCCGACTTTGGTGCCGATATCGAGGAAAAACGCCCCACCGTTCAGGTCGGCGATCCGTTCACCGAGAAACTGCTGATCGAGGCCTGCCTTGAACTGATGGCGTCGGACGCAATCGTCGCGATTCAGGATATGGGTGCAGCGGGCCTGACCAGCTCCA
>JANOHL010000028.1:0-21385 GCA_031406495.1 Sphingomonadales bacterium
TCGTCCGAAGGATTTGACCGATTTTGTCCATTGCTACGTTGGCAAGGCTCGACTTAGAACCTCTAAGCCTCCGCCTTGCCGTCTTGCACTGAACAAAATCGCTTCAAACCTCGAAGGCGCATTTAATAGGTCCTGACCCTAAGCCGCTATGGTAAAGCCTGGCTGCTTATGTTCAGTGACATCGGGCTTGACCGATTGGTCGTATCCGGCGCGCTTGGCCGCTGCGATCGCCAGCGCCGCTTCGCCTTCGGCTAGCAGTAACCGGTCGTCATTGTCCCACGGATGGAAGCCGGGACGGAAAAAGCTTGCCCATGGGCGTAAGACGTTGCGACCGATGCCGCCTTTGCCGAAACCAGCGCGCATTACGCAAACCAGTGCTTTGAAGAACCCGACGCCGTCCTGACGCAAAAGTTCGATCTGACCCAAAGTCCGGTTGATGAAAAAGCTGATGGTTATCGCCATCATGAAACCACTGCGCCACAGCCAGCGGCGGACCGGGTTCCAGTCCTGCGACGCATATTTCCAGACGTCGTAGGCGACCCCCTTATGCTCGACCTCTTCAATCGCGTGCCACAGCCACAGTTCATGCAAGTCGGGATTGGTTCCGGCCAGATGACGCTCGTCGCGTAGAATTTCGGCGGCAACAATTGCGGTGAAATGCTCAATACACATCGTCGCGGTCAACTTCACAATATCGCTCGCATTTTCGAAGAAGCTGACAAACCCCCGAATTTTCCGGTCGAGCGGCTCAATGTCATAACCGGCTTCGATAAGCGCGCGGTTCATTGCCACATGTTCGCGGCTATGTCCGGCTTCCTGCTCGATAAACGCATTGACTTCTCGGGCCAGCGAGGGGGGTACGCGTTCGGCCCAGGGTATCATACAGCGGATCATGAATGTCTCGCCGTGCGGGAAAACCGCCGACAATGCGTTGAAAAACGCGGTCGCATAAGGATCACCCCTGACCCAGTGGCGCTGTGCAATTGTTTCAGGCGCGCCGCGATAGCCGCGCGACACGATATTGGGTCGGGCGACGGCCGATGCCGTAGCGTCCACACTGGTCTGGGTCGCATCCATGGTCGCTTTTATCGTCGGGCGGGATGAAGATGGTCTGAAGAAAGGGGGTTAACGAAGCGTAAGTTGCGAAGAATATCTACGCTTTTCCATCGCTTGCACCGTTAACGGAGATGGCCCCCTAACGCCGCCTGAAACCTGGTTTTCGAAGAACGCTGGCCAGCAACGGCATTGTCAAACCTGGCGGGTGCGTTCATGCTGATGTTATGCAGATAGCGAGTTTTATCTGCACCCAAGATGACGACAGGGTTCATGAGATCAATGGCGATAGATAATGCTTCGAAGGTCGTGAACATCAAAGATGTCCGCATGCCGCGGCGGCTGAGCCCCGAAGCAAGCCGCTTGGCTGCGCTTGAGGCGGCGCGCGAGTTGCTGATCGAAACCGGCCCGCAAGCCGTCACTTTGAAGGCTGTCGCCGGGCGTATCGGGCGCACGCATGCCAATTTGCTTCATCATTTCGGTTCGGCATCGGGTTTGCAGCGCGATTTGGCGCGATATCTGGGCAATAATATTTGCGCGACCATCGGCGAAGCGATCTTCCAGATGCGCGACGGCGCGATGTCGCCGCGACAACTGACCGATCTGATTTTCGATTCGTTCGATAGTGGCGGCGCAGGCGCATTGGCATCGTGGATGTTGCTTTCGGGCAATGAGGATGCGCTCAACCCGATTGTCGAGGCGATTCACAAGCTGGTCGATGAAATTGCCGACGAAGGCCATGCCGATTTGGGCCTGCACGAGCTGACATTGGAAATGGTGCTGTTGGGCCTCGGCGACGCATTGATGGGCGGGCCTTTGTCCGCCTCGCTCGGATTACCGCGCGAGGCTGCGCGTGAGATGGCTGGTCGGCGACTTGCCAATAATTTTGCTGAATGGCAGGCTCGCATGGCCGAAGGAAATTGACCTGCCGCCAAAGCGGATTGAGCTAGGGTCAGGACCGCGAAAAGGGGCCTTAGCTCAGTTGGTAGAGCGCGTCGTGCGCAATGACGAGGTCAGGGGTTCGACTCCCCCAGGGCTCCCCCGCCAGAGACAATATTCTATTTTATATCAATGTATTAAATGTATTTTTGGCGCCATCCCTCGCGCTTTGCGCGGTGTTGCCCAAGGATATTACGGAATTCGTTATCTTGACAACTAAACATCAGTCGCTATTGTGAACGTTCACAACGCGGAATAATTGCTAGAAACAAGAGCAATAAGAGGCGAACTGGGAGAGGGAAATGAAGTTTTTCAACAGTCAGCGACGTGCTTCGCTTGCGATTGGCGTATCGGCTTTGGCGCTGTTGTGCCAGCCATCCGTGGCGAGCGCGCAGACGGCGCCTGAAGAGTCTGCCACAAACGCGGGCGCCGACGAAAACCAGGGTGACGAGATCGTCGTCTCGGGCATTCGCGCCAGTTTGGAAGCTTCGATGAACATCAAGCGCGAAGCTCAGGGTGTTGTCGATGCGATCTCGGCCGAGGATATCGGCAAATTCCCGGATACTAACCTTGCGGAATCGCTTCAACGGATCACCGGCGTGTCGATTGACCGTGCCAACGGCGAAGGCTCTACTGTCACCGTCCGCGGCTTTGGGCCCGAGTTCAACCTTGTCACTCTGAACGGTCGACAAATGCCAACATCGACGCTTGGGGATGGGGGGAGCGCTCCTTCCACCCGCTCGTTCGATTTTGCTAATCTTGCGTCCGAGGGAATTTCGGGCGTGGAAGTATACAAAACCGGCCGCGCCTCGGTCGCATCAGGCGGCATCGGCGCAACGATCAACATCAAGACCACCCGTCCACTCGACGCGCCCGGACTAAAGGGCAGCATCGGTGTCAAGGCGGTGCTCGACACATCACGTAACGATGGCAATCCGATTACGCCTGAAATTTCCGGGATAATCAGCGATACCTTTGCCGATGACAGGTTCGGTATTGCGATCTCGGGCAGCTATCAGAAACGCAAGTCCAGCACCAATCAGGCCAATATAGGCTGGCGCGATGGCTATCTGGGTTCGGAAAATAACTGGGGCTCGCTGGCCCAACCGGGTACTCCGGGGGCAGCAAATATTACCAACCGACCCGACCCGACTGACGTCTACGCCGTTCCGCAGAATGCGTCCTACGACCTGAACGATATCGACCGCGAACGTATCAACGGCCAGGTGGTGCTGCAATTCCGCCCGACCGACTCGGTGACCGCGACGGTCGATTACACCTACTCACGCAACACCGTCGAAGTGCGGAACAGCAATGTCGGCGTCTGGTTCAATCATGGCGACACATCGAGCGCTTGGACCGATGGTCCCGTTGCTGGTCCGCTCTTCTACACCGAGCGCTTTGGGCCGGGCAAGGATCTGTCGTACGGCGGTGCGCTGACCGCCAACCGCAGCGAGAATAAGTCGCTGGGCGCCAGTCTGGAATGGGTAGCGCCGGGCGGCATGACCGTTGCACTCGATTTCCATCATTCCACTGCGGAATCAAAACCGACCAACAAGTTCGGGAGCAACGTCGCGGTCGGCAACGCTGTGTTCGGCGTGGCCAATCAGACGATCAACTTCGAAAATTACCTGCCGGTTATCTCCTATGCGATGTTTCCGGGAATCAATCCGCTGAATGCGGCGCTGGTCACCCCGACCGGCAACGCCTTCCGCAATGCCTACTTCCGCGACGAAATCAACCAAGCCCAACTACGCGCACGCTACGACCATGACGGTAGCTTCCTCGACGGAATCGATTTCGGCGTTTCGTATGTCGAGAACAAGATCCGCTCGGCCTTCGGATTCATTCAGAACGATACCTGGGGCGGCGCGGGGCCAGCCTCGGACATTCCGGACGACATCTTCACGCTGGAGACGCTCCCCGACAAGTTCAAAGGGCTTGGTGGCGCGGGCAACATCATCCCGAGCTTCTATACCTTCGACTTCGAACGGATGGTTGGGTTGCTTGAAGGCCGGTACCAGACGTGCAGCGACCCGATAACGGGATCGGCTCAGCCGGATACATGCCTGGCGGATTTCACAACCGACCGGCGCATCACCGAAAAAGTTCTCGCGCCTTATGTTCAGGCGAACGCCACTTTCGACGCCTTCTCGCGACCGGCGCATATCATCGCGGGCCTTCGGTATGAGACGACCACCGTGGATTCGTCGGCGCTCGTTCCGATTCCGACGGGTACCCGGTGGGTCGCCGATAATGAATTCAATCTGGTCTACGGCGGTGCCAGCGACTTTACGCGGTTCAAAGGAAACTATGATCACTGGTTGCCGGCTGTCGACTTTGACATCGAGCCGATCGACGACGTCAAGCTACGCGCTTCCTACAGCCACACAATCACGCGCGCGCCGTACGACTCGCTTCAGGGCGGTCGCACGCTTGACCCGCTGTTCCGGATCGCGGGCGGCACGGGTGCCCAAGGAAATCCGGGACTGCTTCCGTTCAAGTCGGAGAATTTCGATGCCTCCGCAGAATGGTATTATGACAATAGCAGTTATGTGTCGGTCGGCTACTTCCGCAAGAAGGTGACGAACTTCATTTCGTCGGAGCGGGTCGACTCGACAGCGTTTGGCCTGACAAACCCAGCGTCGGGTCCGCGGTATAACGCAGCCATTGCGGCGCTCGGACCTAACGCGACGGCCACGGCTATCCGGCAATATATCGCCACCAACTTTCCCGCTACCGTCCAGATCCAGCCGAATGGCCAGATCTTCGTTATTGGCCAGCCCGGGGATGCTCCGCTCAATTTCGAGATCACCCAACCGGTAAATAACGACCAGTCGGCGACGCTGTACGGTTTCGAATTTGCTGTGCAGCACAATTTCTGGGAAACTGGATTTGGTGCGATACTGAATTACACCATCGTTAAAGGCGACGTCAGATACGATAACACCCTGCCTTATAACGTCACCCAGTTCGCGCTGACCGGGCTTAGCGATAGTGCTAACGCTGTGCTCTTCTATGACAAAAATGGCTTGCAAGCGCGGGTTGCGTATAACTGGCGAGATGAGTTCCTTGCTGGCACCGGGCCGAACCCGTTTTACGTCGAGGCTTATGGCCAGTTTGACGTGAGCGCGAGTTACGAGTTCATCGATGGCCTGACCGTATTTGCAGAAGGCATCAATATTACCAACGAAAGCAGGCGAGGCCATCGCCGCGCCGAGAATGAAGCGTTTTTTGCGTCGCCGGGATATGCGCGTTATGCGGCTGGTGTAAGGTTCTCCTTCTAAAACAATAATGCTCGATCCGTTTGGCATTAGGAAAGAGCATCCCATTTTATTGGGGTGCTCTTTCCATTTCAGTAGTACCGAATTACGGTGTCGGTGCGTGTGAGGGGTGAAATGACAGCGAATACAGCGGTGCGAGAGGTAGTAGTGGTTGGTGGTGGAACCGCTGGCTGGCTAGCGGCATCGCTGATCGCCGCGCGCACCAATGAATCGGCTGCCGATCCGATCCGTGTGACTTTGATCGAGTCCCCCGACATCCCGACGATTGGCGTCGGGGAAGGCACCTGGCCCACCATGCGGCGGACGCTAGAACGGATCGGGCTGGACGAGCGGCGTTTTCTGCTGGAGTGCGACGCCAGCTTCAAACAAGGCTCCCGTTTCGACGGCTGGGTAGCCGACGACGACGGCAGCAGCTATCTTCATCCCTTCGCGCCGCCGATACCGGGTTCTGACGATGCGGTGCTCGCCGCATGGATATACACCGATCCTGCCAAGAGCTTTGCAGCGACGGTGTCGCCGCAGGCGGCAGTTTGCGCGCAGAACCTTGCTCCCAAGCAAGCCTCGATGCCAGACTATGCTGGCGCGCTGAATTACGGCTACCACCTAGATGCGGTCAAATTTGCGGCCTTGCTGCAACGCCACGCAACCAGCACCCTCGGCGTTCGCCATATCCGCGATCATGTGACCGCAGTCGACAGCGATGCGAGCGGGGACATTTGTTCGGTGGCGACGCGGGAGCATGGCAGCATAAGGGGTGACCTGTTCGTGGACTGCAGCGGCCATGCCGCGTTGCTGCTGTCGGGGCATTACGGCATTGAGTTTGTCGATCGCAGCGCAGTCCTGTTCAACGACCGGGCGCTTGCTGCCCAAGTACCAGTAGAACCGGATAGCGTTATCGCTTCGCAGACCATCTCGACGGCACACGCCGCTGGCTGGATCTGGGATATAGGCCTCCCCACGCGCCGGGGCATCGGTTGCGTATATTCTTCACAGCATTGCAGCGATGATGAGGCCGCTGCGACGCTTGACCGCTATCTCGCCAAAAACGCGCCCGGCGGGGATAAGTCCGAAAGGACGTACCGGCAGATCAGTTTCCGTTCCGGGCACAGGGAAAAGTTCTGGCACCGAAATTGCCTCGCGGTAGGGATGTCTGCCGGATTTCTGGAACCGCTGGAGGCATCAGCGATAGTGCTGGTCGAATTATCTGTTGAGGCATTGCTTGACGATTTTCCCGAAAACCGAGCGGTCATGGATATACAGGCAGCCCGGTTCAACACACTGTTCCGTTACCGTTGGGATCGGATTATCGACTTTTTGAAGCTGCATTATGTCTTGAGCAAACGGCAGCAGCCATATTGGCGCGAGCACCGCGAGCCCGCTAGCATCCCGCCGCATTTGATGGACCTGCTTGAGCTGTGGAAGCACCGCACCCCCAACATCCGTGACCTTAGCCAGATCGACGAGGTTTTTCCTGCCGCCAGCTATCAATATGTGCTCTATGGGATGGGCACCGCACCACCTGTTAGCGACTTGCTGAAAACCGGCAGTGCAGAACAACCGGTGCAGCAGGCAGAACAGGTGAGCATGATGGCAAGGCGGCTGGCGTCGAGCCTGCCCACCAACCGGGCGTTGCTCGATGCGATCAGGTCGGACCCGGCGTCAAGGCAAGTAGTCAGCGGATGAGCTTAACTCAATGACCATGCACCAGATTTTGAACAACACCGATCACATGTCGCTGCGCATAAGGACCGAACGAACAAGCCAGCTGGAAGAGTCGACCATGTGCTGCGTCACCTTCCCTGCCGAGTTTCGCAACGTGCAGAATCAATTCCCGATATTGTTTCAGCTTAACCGTGAACGCAATTCGTTTACCGCGCTGGCACTTTTCGGGTTCGAAAATGGCGAAAATCTGTTTCTCGATGCGAAGGCCTGGAACGCGCGATATATTCCGTTGGCGCTCGACATTCAGCCCTTTCTAATCGGTCTACCGGAACAGGCCGGCGGCGATAAACAGGTGCATATTGACATGGCCAGTCCGCGCATCTCGTCGGAGCACGGAACCCGCGTGTTCGACGAAACTGGCAGGCCGACCCCCTATATGGAAGACATCTCACAAAAGCTCGGCGCTTTGGACGAAGGTTATCAGGGCTCAGCCGATTTCATAAAGGCGCTGCAAAGTTTTGATCTGCTTGAGCCTTTCTCGCTCGAAATCGAGCTGGAAGATGGGTCGAAAAACCGGTTTGTCGGCTTTCACATTATCAACGAGGAACGACTGCGCGCGCTCGATGCATCTGAGCTGGGCGCATTGCACAGCGCCGGTCATCTGTTCCCGATTTTCATGGCATTGGCCTCGCTTTCGAACATCAGCGGGATGGTCGAACTGAAGAACCGGCGGCTGCATCGTGGGTGAAGAACTCGCGCCGGTAGCCGAAATTCAAGCCACAGACGCCCGCGCGCTCGACGCATTGCTGAAAGCGGCAAAGACACCCTTCGTCATTCGCGGACTGGTCGCCGACTGGCCGCTGGTAATTGCGGGGCGTAAATCCGGTAGGGAGGCGCGGCAATATCTGTTGGAGCGGCAGCGAGACCGGCCTTTCACGGTATCGACCGGACCGTCGAACGCCAAGGGCCGGATATTTTACGACGACGATATGGCGGTCAACATTCGAACCGAGAGAACCTCGTTACGCGAAATTTTCGACCAGATCGACGCGTGCGAAACGCACGCTGAACAGCCGATTGTCTATTGCGGATCGGTTGATGTCCACCACTATTTCGACGGGCTGCACGAAGCCAATCATATCGATCTGCAGGGACGCAACTGCCTTGCCAGCATCTGGATGGGGACTCGCTCGCGGATCGCCGCGCATAATGATTTTCCCGACAATTTTGCCTGCGTCGCGGTAGGCACAAGGCGGTTCACGCTGTTCCCGCCCAACCAGTTCCGCAACCTGTATCTTGGTCCGATTGACAATACGCCAGCCGGGCGGGCGATCAGCATGGTCGATTTTCAGCAGCCTGACTTTGACGCCCATCCACAGTTTCGCGACGCGTTGGCTCATGCGCAGATGGCAGAGCTTGACCCCGGGGACGCGATTTTCATTCCGTCAATGTGGTGGCATCATGTCGAGGGGCTCGACGCGTTCAATGTGCTCGTTAACTATTGGTGGCGCGAAACGCCTGCCTTCATGGGTCAGCCGCAGGATGCGCTGAACCACGCGATGATGGCGATCCGCGATCTGCCCGTCCATGAGAAGCAACATTTGCGCGAACTATTCGAATATTATATTTTTGCCAATGATGCCGGATCGACCGCTCACATTCCCGAAACCGCGCGCGGTGTCCTGGACCCGATGACCGCCGAAAATGCCGGAAAAATCCGCAGCTTCCTTATGAAAGCACTTAGCCAATGACCAGGAAAGAGCGACCGTCCAAAGGCCCGCAGCTGCGCCGGGTAATTGTCGCAGGGGGCGGAACCGCTGGCTGGATGGCAGCCGCAGCGCTTGCCAAAACGATGGGCGACACTATCGAGATTGTGCTCGTAGAGTCCGAAATGATCGGAACGGTCGGCGTCGGTGAATCGACCATTCCGCCGCTGGTGACCTTCAACCGCCTGCTTGGAATCAACGAGGCCGACTTCATGCGCGCCACCCAGGCAACGTTCAAACTGGGCATTTCGTTCGACAACTGGAACCGGATTGGCGACCGTTATTTCCATTCGTTCGGGACCACGGGCAAGGATCACTGGACCAGCGGGTTCCAACATTTCTGGCTAGCCGGGCTGGAGCGAGGGCATGACCAACCCTATGACGACTATTGTCTCGAGCTAAAAGCCGCATATCAAAACCGGTTTGCCCATCTGCCCGACGAGGGAATGAACTATGCCTATCAGCTCGATTCCAGTCTTTATGCCAAATTCTTGCGGTCGATGGCCGAACAGCATGGCGCACAGCGGATCGAAGGCAAGATCGACCAGGTCGAACTGAATTCAGAAAGCGGGATGATCGAGGCGCTGACACTCGAATCGGGCGAGCGCATAGACGGCGACCTTTTTCTCGATTGCACCGGATTTCGTGCGCTGCTGATCGAGCAGGCGCTTGGTGCCGGTTATGACGACTGGTCGCATTACCTGCCTTGCGACGCCGCGATCGCCATCCAGACCGCCTCGGTCGAGCCGCCCGTGCCTTACACCCGTGCGATTGCGCATGATGCCGGTTGGCGCTGGCGGATCCCGCTCCAGCACCGGACCGGCAATGGTATTGTTTACTGCAGTCAGTATCTTGAAAAGGACGAGGCGCTGGACCGACTGCTCGGCGCAGTTGAGGGCGAGAAACTGGTCCAGCCCAATTTCCTGCGCTTCCAGACCGGCGCGCGCCGCAAGCAATGGCACAAAAACTGTATCGCTGTCGGCCTGTCGGGAGGATTTATGGAGCCGCTGGAATCGACCAGCATCCATTTGATCCAGCGCGCGATCCTCCGGTTGCTCCGGATGATGCCTGCCCAGGAAATTAGCCAACGCGATGTCGATGAGTTTAACGACCAGTCCGAACAGGACATGCTCCAGATCCGCGATTTCCTGATCCTCCATTACCGCGCGACCGAGAGGCGCGATAGCCCGTTCTGGCGCTATTGCGGGACGATGCCGATCCCCGACAGCTTGGCACAAAAGGTGGAGCTGTTCCGCGAGACGGGCCGCGTATTCCGCCGCAATGAAGAACTGTTCGCTGAAAATAGCTGGGTTCAAGTGATGATGGGGCAAGGCATTCGCCCACAAAGCTACCACCCGATCACGGGCAAGATGAGCGACGATGAGCTCGGCAAGTTCTTTGGCATGCTCCGCCAGAATGTCGAAAAGACCGTCGCCGGATTACCCGCGCACGAAGCCTATGTCGCCCAATATTGCGGCGCTGAAAAAGGGGGGCCGCGTTGATGGATATTATGGTGGCTTTTGCGCTTTTGTCCGCCGCGAGCGTGGCGCAAGATTCGGCAAAGTCACCGGCGGCAGACGATGGCTGGACGTTGGTGTGGCGGGACGAATTCGACGGCAGCAATATCGACCCGAAAAAATGGCTGCATGAGGTCGATTGCTGGGGTGGCGGCAATGAAGAGCGGCAATGCTATACGGACCGGCCGGGCAATTCATCGGTCGCGGGCGGGATACTGACCATTACGGCGCGGCGCGAAGTTACGCGTGGTCCCCCTTTGCCGCTTGATCAGCGCAAGACCTCTGCAGATGTAAAAAATACCGCGTTAAAACCATTTAGTTCAGCCCGGCTGACGACGGGTGGCCTTGCTGACTGGCGCTATGGGCGGATCGCGATACGAGCAAAATTGCCAGAAGGGCAAGGCGTGTGGCCGGCTATCTGGATGCTCCCGACCGAGAAACATTATGGCGGCTGGGCGGCGTCGGGCGAAATCGATATCATGGAAGCGGCGAATCTCGGTACGCCGTGCAAAAAATGCACGGGTGGGCGCGAGAATCATGTTCTGGGTACGCTGCATTTTGGCGGCGTATGGCCCGACAATAAATTTGCCAGTCACGAAACCGAAGTATCGCCCACAGACGACGGTTTCCATGTCTTTGCCATGGCCTGGACGGCGGGTCGAATCGACTGGTCGGTCGACGGCAGAACCTATGCCTCCGTTTTGTCCGGATCGTGGTTTTCGGGCAAGGACCAACAGTCCGCATCGACCGCGCCCTTCGACCGTCCGTTCCACCTGATCCTCAATCTGGCAGTTGGCGGAAGATTGCCCGAAGGACGCAATCTGAAGGGTGTATCGACCAAGGCCTTCCCCGCCGAATTCAAGGTCGACTGGGTTCGCGTCTACCAATGCGACGCAGTTGATCAGGGCGCGGCGACGTGCACGCAGTAAACGGCGCACTGGAAAGATTTGGTCGGTCGACTAAGAACAGATGGTTCGCGCCGCTGAACCGGCATTGTGGGGGGAATGATTGATGGCGCGGCGCCGCCTGTCAGTAACGATACGTCATGTGGCGGCAGAGGCAGGCGTGTCGCTGCAAACGGTGAGCCGCGTGATCAACAACGAACCCAACGTCCGTGATGCCGTCGTCGAACGGGTGAGGGAGGCGATCGAAAAACTGGGCTATGTGCCCTCTATTGCGGCGCAGCGCATGGCAGGGTCGCGGTCATATCTGATCCTCGCACTGAACGATCGGGACCGCACGATCGAGGACTGGAGGCTGCGTCAGGGTACCGACTGGGTCGATCAGATGCTCCTGGGTGGCATGCTCAAATGTGCGGAGCACGGCTACCGGATGATTATCGAACTGGTCGATACCCACAGCGACCATGTCAAGCGGGAGATTATGGCCGCACTTGCCGCCGTCCAGCCCGATGGCGTGCTGTTGACGCCGCCGCACTCCGACAACGCGACTATTACCGGCCTGCTGGCGCGGCAGGGCATCAGTTTTGCAAGGATCGGTTCGCTGGAGACAGGGCCGGGGGTTGCGCTCTCCATGGACGACGAAGGCGCGGCGCGCGACGCGACCGAGCGGCTTGTCGCCTTGGGCCACCGGCGCATCGGCCTGATCGGCGGGTCGAACCAGTACGGCTTGAGCGCCGCTCGCCGTTCGGGCTGGGAAAAAGCAATGGCCGCAGCAGGGCTGGGCATTGCCGACCTTTTTTCAGAAGGCGATTTCACCTTTGCATCGGGCGAACGCTCGGCCGACATCCTGCTAGCGCTGCCCCGCCGCCCAACCGCGATCATCGCCAGCAATGACCAGATTGCACTCGCAACGCTGGAAGTCGCTCGACGACGCGGTTTGTCCGTCCCCGATCAGCTGTCGCTGGTGAGCTTTGACAACACACCCGTCGTGCGGTTCACCCATCCTCCGCTAAGCGCAGTTGACCAGCCTATCGCCGAAATCACTTCGCGCGCCGTCGAGCAGATCATCAAGACGCATGGCGGGCGGACTCATTCGGACACGCCGATCATCGTGAAGGCTGGATGGGTGGAGCGTGGTTCAACCGCGCCGCCCCCACCGGACAGCGAGTGACCGGAGCCGATGAAAGCGGCGGGCAAGATTCGCGGCAATCATATCGGTTTTTGGTCGTTTATGCGTTGGCCTGGGCGGGCGGTGCAGTCGCGTATATTCCCTTCCTGACGGTCATGCTGCCGGTGCGGTTCACGCAGATGACCGGTACTGACGACATTAGCTGGCTCGCTTATTCGACATTCATCGGTGCCGTGGCTGCAAGCGTTGCAAACATCGGTTTCGGATGGGCTAGCGATGTGACCAGAACCCGGCGGCCATGGGTCGTAGCCGGGTTGATCCTGACGATCGCGATGTTTGGCGTGATTGCGGTGGTGGATGACCCGGTTGCGCTGATTGTGGCCGTGCTGGTCTGGCAGCTTGCGCTCAACATGATGCTTGCCCCCCTTGCTGCGTGGGCGGGGGACCGCGTGCCCGACGCGCAGAAGGGAATTCTGGGCGGGCTAACAGCATTCGCGCCAGCAGCTGGGGCTGTTGCCGGGATGATTGTTACCTTTCCCGGCCTGGCCGGTCCGACAGGGCGGATTGCCATGGTCGCTTTGATGGTCACCGCGATGGTGCTTCCGGTGCTGTTGGTGGGGGGAAAAAGCGGGGTCAGCGCAACCGTCGACGTTGCCAGCGTGCAACCCGATGTCCAACGACCGGATCGCAGGGTCATGATCGTGATGTGGCTGGCGCGACTTTCGGTGCAGATCGCTGAGGGCGCGCTTTTCGCCTATCTGCTCTTCTATTTCCGGTCGATCGATAGCAGCTTTCAGGATTCAGATGCTGCCCGGATTTTCGGTGTGGTGCTGATGGTCGCCGTGCCATTTGCCCTGATCTTCGGTCGATGGATGGATCGCAGCCAGCGACCGGTGATGGCGCTTCTAATCTGCGCCATATTCGCAGCATTCGGTCTGGCATTGATGGCCAGCGCCACGCAACTTCAGCTTGCGCTAGCCGGATACGTCATTTTCGGAATGGCCTCGATGGTGTTCCTCGCCTTGCATACCGGCCAGACATTACGATTCCTCTATCGTTCCGAGCGACGGGGACGGAATTTGGGGTTGTTCAATCTGACCAACACCATGCCGTCGTTGATCGTACCCCTGCTTACCCTTTTGCTTGTTCCAGAACATGGTTTTACGCCGTTGATCTGGCTTTTGGCTGGACTCTCGCTAACCGCAGCGCTCCTTCTATCCAGCATTGTCCGCCAGCGTTAATCCTTGCAAGTCGTCTCGCAACATGCCAATTACCGCTATTGATAACGTTCACAATTAGGGGTGGGGAAATGTTGGTCGGTAAAAGGACGGTGATGGTGGCATGCGCCATGTTGTCGGTTTCAACCGTCAGCAATGCCCAGTTGGCGGCTCCTTCGCGCGGAACGCCAAATGCTGTTGCGAAACCCGCGAACTGGCCGAAGGCGAGCAGCCCGGATGCTTTTACAGATGTAGAAACCGAGCGGCTGATTACCAACCTGATCGCGCGCATGACAATCGAACAGAAAGTCGGCCAGCTCGTTCAGGGCGACATCAGTACGATCAACCCCGAAGACCTGCAACGCTATCCGCTTGGATCCATCCTGGCTGGCGGCAACAGCGGTCCGTTTGGCAACGAACGGGCAAGCGCCGCCGAATGGGACCGGCTGGTCCGCGCTTTTCGCAGCGCTTCGACCGCGCCACCGCCCAACGGTGTCGCCATCCCGATCATTTTCGGCGTCGATGCCGTTCACGGCCACAACAACATTCCCGGCGCCACCCTGTTCCCCCACAATATCGGGCTTGGTGCCGCTCATGACGTGAAGCTGATCGAGCGGATCGGCACCGCTACAGCGGTCGAGATCGCTGCCAGCGGGATTGAATGGACTTTTGCTCCGACGCTGGCGGTGCCGCAGGATTATCGCTGGGGGCGCAGCTACGAGGGCTATTCCGCTGACCCGCAACAGGTTGTCGATTACGCGCGGGCAATGACGGTTGGTCTGCAAGGGCCGCTACAGCAAGGCCAGGCGCTTGCCGGTAACCGGGTGGCGGCAACCGCCAAGCATTTCCTGGCCGACGGCGGAACCGCCGATGGCAAGGATACCGGCGACGCTCGCATTTCCGAAAAGGAACTGGTGAAGGTCCATGCGCGCGGTTACCCGGCGGCAATCAATGCCGGCGCGTTGACCGTGATGGCGAGTTTTTCGAGCTGGAATGGCGTGAAGAACCACGGCAACCGCAGTCTGCTGACTGATGCGCTGAAAGAGCGGATGGGCTTTGCTGGCTTCGTCGTCGGTGACTGGAATGGACATGGTCATGTGGCCGGATGTTCGGTCACCAGCTGCCCGGCCGCAATCAACGCCGGTCTCGACATGTTTATGGCACCCGACAGCTGGAAGGGGCTGTTTGACAATCTTGTCGTTCAGGCACGCGCGGGGGAAATCGCACCAGATCGGCTCGACAACGCGGTCAGGCGCATATTACGGGTCAAGGCGAAGCTGGGTTTGCTCGACGGATCGCGCAAACCTGCAGGCGATTACAGCGCGATCGGCTCTGCGGATCATCTGGCCTTGGCGCGTGAGGCGGTGGCGAAGTCGCTCGTGCTCCTGAAGAACCAGGGTTCGGTTTTACCCATCCGTCCCGGTGCGAAAGTGTTGGTCACAGGCGATGGTGCCGACGATCCTGGCAAGCAATCGGGCGGTTGGACGATAACCTGGCAAGGCCTGGGGCTGACCAAGGCCGATTTCCCCAATGGCCAGTCGATCTGGCAAGGCATCGACGCCGCTGTCAAGGAAGCTGGGGGAAGTGCAAAACTCTCCGCCGATGGCAGCTTTACCGAGAAGCCCGACGTCGCGATCGTGGTTTATGGCGAAAACCCCTATGCCGAGTTCCAGGGTGATATACCGACACTCGATTACCAGCCGAGCGGCGCGGTCGACCTGGCTCTGCTCAAAAAGTTAAAGCAGGCAGGTATTCCCGTTGTCTCGGTGTTCCTGTCGGGTCGCCCGATGTTCACCAATCCGGAAATCAATGCATCCGATGCCTTCGTCGCGGCTTGGCTGCCCGGCAGTCAAGGGCAAGGTGTGGCGGATGTTTTGGTTGCCGGAAAGAATGGCAAGCCAAAGCGCGACTTTACCGGTAAATTAAGCTTTGCTTGGCCTGCCGACGCACGATCACCAATCACCAAGCCGCTTTTTTCTGCCGGCTATGGTCTGCGATACGGACACAAGGCCAAGGTGAGTGTGTTAAGCGAAGACCCCAGAGTTGACATTGCCATGGCGGTAAACGCGGCGGGTTACTTCGTCCAGGGCCGCACGCGCGCGCCCTGGTCGATGACTGTAAACGATGCCGGTGGCGCGCGATCTGCGGAGGCCGGCTCAGCAACCAGCCCGTTAAGCCATGTGTCGGTACGTTCGGTCGATGTAAAGGCACAGGAGGACGGAAAAGCGATCGCTTGGACCGGAACGGGCAGCATCGCTATCGCCGGTCCACCCGCCAATATGACGGGCTATGCCGACGGGACGTACGCGCTGCGTATCGAATGGCGAATAGATGCGCCATCTTCCGGCCCGATCACTTTGGCGTTTGGTGAGCGCGCGGTCGATGTTTCCAAGGCAATTGGTGCCGCACCGGCCGACAAACTATCGACAATCTCTGTGCCTCTGCGCTGCTTCGTTGAGGCAGGCGTTGATATGACGCGTGTTGGTACAGCTTTGCAAATCAGCGCCGGAACCGGATTTTCGGTGACCCTGCTTTCTGCCACTTTGGAACCTATCGGCGGCGATCAGCCCTGCCCGCCAGTTGTATCATAATCAGAACATGACGGCCAAACGGTTTTTGGGGGGGCTATCATGGCATTAGATCATGCTGCGCGGCGTTCGGTCGCTTGCAACCATGCGCGCGCCTGACGCTGTGCTTCGGCAATTTCGCGGGCTGTCATGTCGTCGGAAATATCCGCCCGGCACATCATCGCTTCTTCGCTGCCGTTGAGTGCGGCCAGATTGAACCATTTGTGCGCCTCGATCAGATCGACATCGACCCCGCCGCTGCCCGTTGAATAGGCCATGCCCAGATCATAGAGCGCATCGGCATTGCCGCGTGCGGCATCCGCCAGACGGCTTTCCATCAAAAACACCGCGCTTTTAAAACTGTTACCCATTTTCTGTCCCCCAGTTTCCCCGTGAGGCCATTTCGACCGAAGATGGTCAACAAATGGTTAATAGCTATCCGAAAATCTTTCGGTGCTTTGGGCGATTACACCGCCAGATTATCGATGAGCCGCGTTTTCCCGATACGCGCAGCCGCCAGCAGGCGCGCAGGACGGTCATCAAAGGCGTCCAGTTGTTCGAGCGTCATGGCATCGGCCAAGGCAAAATAATCGACCGAGGAAAAACCTGCAGCAGTGATTGAGGCGATAGCTGCGGCGGTCGCTTCGCGCACATGGCGTCCTGCCCTGATATCTTCGGCAGCCGCGTCGAGTGCGCGCGGCAGTGCTATCGCCGCCGCTCTTTCCTCCGTGCTCAGATAGGCATTGCGCGACGACAGCGCCAAACCATCGGCGTCGCGTACAATCGGCACGCCGACAATGTCGATAGCGAAATCGAGATCGCGCGCCATTTGCCGGATGACTGCCAACTGCTGAAAATCTTTCTCGCCGAACAGCGCGACATCGGGCTCAACCTGATTGAACAATTTGGCGACCACCAAAGCCACACCGTCGAAATGCCCCGGTCGTGCGCCACCGCAATAGCCTGCGCTCGGGCCTTCGACGTGGACTTTGGTGACAAAGCCCGACGGGTAAACGGTGGCGGGCGTCGGTGCCCAAATGATATTGACGCCCGCCGCTGCGAGCATTTCCGCATCGCGTTCCAAGGTGCGCGGATAGGCATCCAGATCCTCGTTAGGACCGAACTGCGTCGGATTGACAAAGATCGACACCGCGACGGCTTCGGCTTGCTGCATTGCCGCATCTACCAAAGCCATATGCCCGGCATGCAGCGCACCCATCGTCGGCACCAGCGCGATACGGCCTTTTGCCATCCGCAATGTCGATATGCTGTCCCGCAACGGGCCAAGCTCATTGATGATTTGCACGCGCCCACCGCCTTGGTTATTGGCTTCACCTGAAACCCCGCTATGCGGGACGTGGCCTTGGCTTATCAAGGGCATTTATCGGGAACAGGGGCTTAAGCGGGCATGGCGGGCGCACATCATATCGTTTTTGCCAATGAAAAAGGTGGCACGGGGAAATCGACGACTGCTGTGCATGTCGCAATTGCGCTCGCTTCACGCGGCGCACGTGTGGCGTGCATCGACCTCGATTCGCGCCAGCGGACGCTGTATCGCTATCTGGAAAACCGGCGTGAGACAATGAAGCGACGCGAGATAAGCCTGCCGATGCCCGATTTTGACGTATTCGATCACGATTCGCTCGCACGGCTTGAACAGTTGATGGACAAAAGCCGCCACGAGGTCGATTTCCTGATTTTCGATACCCCGGGCCGCGACGACAAATATGCGCGTTTTGTCGCAACGCGTGCACATACATTGGTCACGCCGATTAACGACAGCTTTGTCGATTTCGACCTGATCGGTCAGGTCGATCCCGAAAATTTCAAGGTCAAGCGGCTGAGCTTTTATGCCGAACTGATCTGGGAAGCGCGGAAAGCCCGTGCGATGTCGGACGGCGTAACTATCGACTGGGTTGTGGTGCGTAACCGGCTGCACAATATGGAGGCGCGCAACCAGCAGCGGATGACCGATGCGATTGCCGAACTTTCGAAACGTGTCGGTTTCCGCTCGGTGCCCGGCCTCAACGAGCGCGTGATTTACCGCGAGCTGTTTCCGTCGGGCCTTACATTGATCGACAAGGGCCATCTGGGGCAGTTGGCGACCGCACATATCGTCGCGCGGCAGGAGTTGCGTGAGCTGGTGACGGGTTTGGCGCTGCCCGAATTGCACGCGGCGACTTTGGTCTGATGCCGATCATCGTCGCCTTGGTGGCAGGAGTGATCGGCTGGGCATTATGGTCGGGCAGATTGCGCGTTCAACAATTGCCGCCGGTGCTTTTGGGATTGGGCGGGGCCTTTCTCGCGGTGCGAGGCAACTTCCTGATCGGCCTTGGTGCCGTTATGGCGGCTGCAACCTGGTATCGTGGCCTGACATGGCGGCTATTTGGCACGCGCGCCAAGCAAAGCGACCAATATGCCATCGACAAGGCGCGGTTCCTGTTGGGCGCGTCGCGGTTCGACGATGCCGAGCGCATTCGTGCCCGACACCGTCAGCTGATAAGTAACAATCATCCCGACCGTGGCGGCAGCGAGGACCGTGCGGTCGAATTGAACAAAGCGCGTGATCTTTTGTTACACGAGCTAGACACAAAGCCGCGCTAGGCGGCCAACATACACCTGCTAGGATTCTCCCATGACCCATGTTTTCAACCCGACCATCCTGCGCGAGTATGACATTCGCGGCATTATCGACGAGACGCTGAGCGAAGCCGATGCCTATGCCATTGGCCGCAGCTTCGGCACGTGCCTGATCCGCGCTGGCGGCAAAACGGCGGCAGTCGGCTATGATGGTCGCGTAAGTTCGCCGGTGCTGGAAGAGGCACTGGTGCGCGGGCTGACCGAAACCGGCGTCGATGTCGTCCGTATCGGCATGGGACCAACGCCGATGCTCTATTATGCAGAAGCAGCGATGGATGATGTCGATGGCGGCATCGAGATCACCGGAAGCCATAACCCGGCCAATTATAACGGCTTCAAAATGGTGCTGCAGGGCCGTCCGTTCTTTGGCGCGGATATTGTCCAGATCGGTCAAATGGCAGCGGCGGGCGACTGGGATGAGGGCAAAGGCACCGCCCGTGAGTATGACATTATCGACGAGTATGTCGCACGGCTGATGGAAGCAGCACCGACGCAGGGCTTTCGCATCGGCTGGGACACCGGCAATGGCGCGGCGGGGCCAGTGGTCGAGCGGCTGACCAAGATGCTCCCCGGCGAGCATCATTTGCTGTTCACCGAGGTCGATGGCAATTTCCCCAACCACCACCCCGACCCCACCGACGAGGCCAATCTTGCTGACCTGCGCAAGCTGGTCGCCGAGCGCAATCTCGATTTCGGGCTGGCGTTCGATGGCGACGGCGACCGGATCGGCGCGATCGACGGGCAAGGCCGGGTGATCTGGGGCGACCAGTTGCTGCAAATCTACGCCGAGGACGTGTTGGCCGATGTGCCGGGCGCGACCATCATCGCAGATGTGAAAGCGTCACAGGCATTGTTCGACCGCGTCACCGCGCTCGGCGGCAAGCCATTGATGTGGAAAACCGGCCACAGCCTGATCAAATCGAAGATGAAGGAAACCGGCTCACCGCTGGCTGGCGAGATGAGCGGGCATATTTTCTTCAAACATCAATATTACGGTTTTGATGACGCGATCTACGCCGCGATCCGCCTAATTGCGGCTTCAGCAAAGCTTGGCAAGAGTGTGACCGAACTACGCGGCGCCATGCCGGTGATGATCAACACGCCCGAGATGCGCTTCCAAGTAGACGAGAGCCGCAAATTCGCCGTCATCGACGAAGTGCTCGCACGGCTGTCAGCGGATGGTGCCGACGTGAACAACACCGACGGCGCGCGGGTGAACACGCCCGACGGCTGGTGGCTGTTACGGGCGTCGAACACGCAAGACGTATTGGTAGCGCGCGCAGAGGCGTCGTCCGAAGACGGCCTTGAACGATTGATGGCGCAGATCGATGCACAACTGGCGGCATCGGGGCTGGAACGCGGGGAGCAGGCGGGGCATTAATTTTTCAGATTGAGATATGTCAGCGGCCAGAGTTTCGTTATGTGTCTGATGGGCTAGTATGGCCTTATGACCTTCAATAGATTCGAACAGGAAGCAATCATCCTCAACGCCGCTTGGGAGATGATCGATGACATGGTCAACTTTGCAATTTTCGTGCCGCTTGGTGACAAGAAGCACGAGACCAATCTCATTCCGCAAACTCACAATACGCTTAGGCTTTTCAACCTTTTGCTCGGTGATTTTCTCTCGCCACTACAAAAGAAGGGGAATGCAAGCTTGCCATTTGGACTGTCGGCACCACAGGTGGATGCTCGGCTTAGTGACTTCACATTCCTTTATTATATCCGCCAAGTTTGCTGCGATCCAATGCTGTGTTCGAATATAGAGCCGATCAGGCAGCACTTGGAGGCGTTCAGCAATTGGTTGGAAGAAGAGAGCCTCGTTGAAAAGGTTTGGCTGCCGTCCATCAACGTCGAAGTTGATCTTAAAATTCAGCGGATAACTTGGCTGAAAATATGCGGTGACATCGGCAAACACAGCTTTGCTCGCCTTGAGAGCAATGTGAAAAAGATCGTTCGCATTCTCGGCGAGCACGGCCATACAGTAGATGGAGGCATGGCCTATGCCGTCCTTCCCGAATTTTGGGAATGGTTTCACACCCATCTTTTTGCCTATCATGCCAGCACGATTGCAGAATTTCTCAACAATATCCGTTGGGGCTTTTTCGAGTGTCTTCGGCCGGAATTTGAAAGAGCTTATAAAGTGTTGTCTACCGACCCGTTGTATCCGAATTATGAGTTCATTGTTCCGAATGAAATCAGCGAGCCTATAGCTCGAACGATGTATTGGGATCTAATGAACCGAGAACGCGCAGAGCCTTGGTTTCCACGCTTCACGGTCACTCCGCACTTAAAAAACCAATTTTGAACAGTCACGATCAGTTAGCCGGGATGATGGGAAAAGAGAAAAAAATGTTCCGATGACCGCTCAGTTGCCTAGGAGCATCACAGATTGGTTTGCCTCGCGTGGCTGGCAGCCTCGACGACATCAGTTGGAGATGCTGGACGCGGCGACCGAGGGGCGGCATGCCTTGCTGGTTGCCGCCACCGGAGCAGGCAAGACGCTGGCGGGTTTTCTGCCCACTTTGGTTGAGTTGACGGAACAACCTAAGCCCCTCCCCTTTAGGGGAGGGGACAGGGGTGGGGGCTCGCCGCAAAAGTGGCGCTCGGCTGATGGCCCCCACCCCAACCCCTCCCCTGAAGGGGAGGGGCTTAAGACTCGCACGTTCCCCACCGAAGGTCTCCACACTCTCTATATCTCGCCGCTCA
>JANOHL010000029.1:0-71213 GCA_031406495.1 Sphingomonadales bacterium
GGCGTCGCTGCAAACCCGCAGCTTCATCTCGGCCGCGTCGTTCCAGGAAACCACCCGCGTGCTGACGCAGGCGGCGGTTGAGGGCAAGAAGGATATCCTGACCGGCCTGAAGGAAAACGTGATCGTCGGTCGTCTGATCCCCGCCGGTACCGGTTCCGCGATGCACCGCATGCGCGTCACCGCCAACAGCCGCGATGCAGCCCTTCGTGCCAGTTACAAAAAGCTGCAGGAAAGCCTGATCGCGCCCGAAACAGCCGCCGAAGAGTATGCCGCCGAATTGGCGCAAGGCCCCGAAGCAGCAATTGGTGACGATATCCTCGCCAAGGTGATCGCCGACGACTTCACCACCGATGACGTGGTCGAAGACGTGCTGGACGCCGATGTGATGGAAGCAAGCGAAGAAGAATAAAGCCCCTCGCTTGGGCGAAAAACAAAAACCCGCCGGAAGTAATTCCGGCGGGTTTTTTGTAATTTGGTCCGATGTTGTTTCATTCCGGGACAGCGTCTTTTATCATATCTCCCTCGGTTGACATTCCCGCGTAATAAACCTTTACTAATCATTAACGAAACGAGGGGCGGTTCGAACAATGCCCCCCATGTCGCGCTTCGCTGATCATTAACAAAAGGGGGCATTTATGAAAAAATCTATTATGGCAGTTGCTGCCGCAGTTGTGGCTGTTGCGTCGTCGTCGTCGGCTAGCGCAGCTGACTATCTTCCAGTTGGACCGCAAACCAATATATCGATCGGTACCGTGACCGGCGGTGGCTGGTCGCTTTGTTTTTCGGGTACCATGGCTACGCCGTTCGGAAACAGCGCGGCATCGACGCTTGCAAATTGCAGCGGCGATCGTTTGATGCTGGCTGGCCGCGCAACGGGTAGCGAAACTTTGCTCGTTCTGGCGCAGGCGCTGAAAGTGGATGCCCTGTTCAATACCGGCGCGGGCAATAATGGTGTATTCCACAATGCCAATGGCAGCGACTGGTTCAACGCCGACAGCTGGTCATGGGGTTTCAAGACGCCGGGTTCATCATATTCAAAATTTCAGTGCGATACTTCTCCGCCGCCTGAGCCGAGCATGTGCCTGCACACCTTCGATTTCGTCGGCGGATATAATATCAATCAGATCTCCGGGCTGAACGGCTCCACCGATTACGAAAAGCTGGTTTTTCAGTTTGACGGCGGTGCCGTTCCCGAACCCGCAACCTGGTTGATGCTGATCGCTGGCTTCGGCCTGATCGGCGCGGCCATGCGGCGCAAGGATCGGACATTGCGGGTAAGGTACGTTTGAGCCTACGGCTTGGTGATATGGCCTGAATGAAAATCGATAAGGCCGCCGGGAGCGATTCCGGCGGCTTTTTTGCGTTACTGCTCCGGATGTTAATCTGCTGGCCAGCAACCACCCTGTCCCATATACTTTGATCTTTCGCGATGCGGATGGGGCGATGATTATATGCTGAGTGCGACGGGCTCCTGGATAAAGCGACATCCAATATGGTCGATCATCATTGCCATCATAACCGTTTTGATTCTCAGGGCGGTTCTGTGGCCAAGCCCACCCGATTATGAATATGTGACCGAGAAAGTCGAGCGCGGCGATGTGCTGCGCAAGGTATCGGCCAGCGGCAAACTGCGCGCGCTCAACACGATCAAGGTCGGCTCCGAGGTTTCGGGGCAAGTGACCAAGGTCTATGTCGACTTCAACTCAGCGGTGAAGGCTGGTCAAGTGCTCGCCGAAATCGATCCGACGCGCGTCCGCGCGCGTGTTGAACAGGTCGAGGCGCAGGTCGCGCTGGCGCGCGCAAATCTGGCGCAGACCGAAGCCAATCTGGCGCGCGCGCGTTCCGAGTTGGAGATACAGGAACGCGACTTTACAAGGCAATCTGCATTGGCCGAGAAGGGTTTTGTTTCCAAAGCAGGGCGCGATCTGGCTGAAAGCCGGGTCTTGAGCGCGCGCAATGCGCTCCGCACCAGCCTTGCCCAGATCCAGAGCGGCAATGCGCAAATCCGCCAAGGCAATGCTGAATTATCGTCGGCCCAGCTCGACCTCAGCCGCACCACCATCATCGCCCCGGCAAGCGGCGTCGTCATCAACAAACTGGTCGAACCCGGCACCACCGTTGCCGCCAGTTTCCAGACGCCCAATCTGTTCGAAATCGCCGCCGACATCACCAAGATGCAGGTCGAGGCATCGGTCGATGAGGCGGATATCGGCCAAGTGCAAGAGGGGCAGAATGTCCGCTTCACCGTCGACAGCTATCCCGACGATGTCTTCATTGCCAAAGTGCGTCAGGTGCGCAAGGCGGCGACGGAAACGCAGAATGTCGTCAGCTATCTGGTGATCATCGACGTGGACAATCTCGACGAAAAACTGCTCCCCGGCATGACCGCAAATGTCGATATAATTACCGGCGCAAAGCGGAATGTTGTGCGGGTACCATCGAGCGCGCTACGCTTCCGTCCGCGCGCTGCCGATCGCGACAATAAGCAAGCGCCGAAAAAGGAAGGGCACCCTGCCCCAACGCTCTATATCGCGGGCAGTGACAAGTATAAGCCAGTCGCCAGGCGCGTGCGCTTGGGCATCGAGGCCGACGAGTTTACCGAAATCGTTTCGGGGGTTCGCGCAGGCGAGTTGGTGTTGGTTCGCAGCAAATCGTTGAAACCCAAAACTCCACAGGAAGAAAGCGACAGCGCGGACGAAGATGCCGACGACGCTTCTTGAAACGCATGATCTGGTGAAAGATTATGTCCTCGGTGGCGAGGTTCTGCACGCCGTCAACGGGGTATCGCTGTCGATACAGCGGGGCGAATTTGTCGCGATAATGGGCGCGAGCGGCTCGGGCAAATCGACTTTCATGAACATGATCGGCTGCCTCGACGTGCCCACTGCAGGCACGCTGATGCTGGACGGCATCGATACCAAAACACTCAGCAGCGACGAGCTCGCCGAAATCCGCAATCGCAAGGTCGGTTTCGTGTTCCAGCAGTTCAACCTGCTCGGGCGCACCACCGCGCTCGATAATGTCGCGGTGCCTTTGATTTATGCCGGGATCGGACGGGCGGAACGCATCGAACGCGCCACCATTAAGCTGGACGCGATGGGGCTGTCCGACCGGCTCGGCCATTCGCCGGCCAAGTTATCGGGAGGCCAGCAACAGCGGGTGGCGATTGCCCGCGCGCTTGTCACCGACCCACTCATGCTCCTCGCCGACGAACCCACCGGCGCGCTAGATACCCAGACATCGAAGGATATCATGGGCATTTTCCAAAAGCTCAACGATGACGGCATCACCGTTATCCTGGTCACCCACGAAGCCGACATCGCCGAATATGCCAGCCGCCGCATTCTTTTCCGCGATGGAAAGGTAATCGAGGATGCGGGTGTCAAAACCCGGCGGCGAGTGCCGGCATGATCGCGAAGTTGGTCACTGCGCTGTCGGGCTGGGGCGTCAATGTCGCAATCGCCATGACCGCTTTGCGCACCAATTTAATGCGCTCGATCCTGACGACCTTGGGTGTGATGATCGGCGTATTTTCGGTTATCCTCGCGGTCGCGGTCGGCGCAGGTGCACAGGTTTCGGTGAATGAGCAGATCAGCTCGCTGGGATCTAACATGGCGATCGTCTTCCCGCAGCCCGACAGCGAAGGTGCACCGCGCCGGACGGTTGACCGCGGCCGCCTGACCGAACGCGACGCGCGTGCTATCCAGAAGCTTGTTCCCGGCGTCACCGGGATCGCGCCGCAACTTCGGACTTCGGTGCAGATGGTCGCGGGCGGGCGCAACGCCACGACCAGCGCCGTCGGCGTGACGCCCGAATTTAGCACGGTCTCGAACCTCAACGCCGATGCGGGGAGGTTCATCAGCCAAGCCGACGTACGTTCCGCATCGCGCGCGGTCGTCCTTGGTCCGTCCGTTGCGACCAAATTGTTCGGCTCGTTCGACCCGCTCGGCCAAACCGTCCGCATCAACCGCGCGCCTTTCAAGGTCGTCGGTTTACTCGAAACCAAGGGCAGCGGCTTCGGGCAGGATAATGACGATCTGGTGCTGGTGCCGCTGACCACCGCACGCCAGCGGCTGGCGACGGGTACGCTACAAGGCCCCGATGACTTGCATGTGCTGTATGTCGGGTTCGAAGACGCCGATACGCTGGGCGAAGGCAAACGCCAGATCATCCGCGTGCTGAAGGACCGCTACCGCATCGAAAAAGGTACAGTCACCCCGTTCACGGTGCGCACCACCGCAGAGTTTTCCGAAGCATCGGGCGAGATTACAGGCATATTCCAACTGGTGCTGGTCGCGATCGCGTCAATCTCGCTCTTGGTCGGCGGCATCGGCATCATGAACATCATGCTGGTCAGCGTCACCGAACGCACCCGCGAGATCGGCCTCCGGATGGCGCTCGGCGCAAAACGCAGCGATATCCGCAACCAGTTTCTGGTCGAGGCCGCCGTGCTGTGCGTGATCGGCGGCAGTATCGGATTGGTACTGGCAATGGCCGCTGCCGCCGCATTCCAAAAATATGCCGAATTTCCAGCACCTGTTAGCGTGGGCGTTGCGGTTATGGCGATTGTGTTCTCAGCGGTGATCGGGCTGGCGTTTGGCGGTTATCCGGCGATCAGGGCGTCAAGGCTGTCGCCGATTGAGGCGCTGCGGAGTGAGTGAAGCAGTTAAAACTTCCCCGACAACGTCAGCTGGATCAGCGGGTCCAAAAACCGCTTGCGGTTGACGATCTGGTTGACTGAACCGGTGGCGCGGGTGTCGTTGTAGAAGAATCGGTCGCGGCTGAAATCCGGAATGCTGATATATTGCAACCGCAATGTTCCGAGCTTGAACTTCTTGTATTCGATGAATGCGTTGGTTCTCACGCCCTCTTTCTGCCGACGATATTCGTTGAAGAAATAGGCGATGTTTTCTTCCTGCACATTGGCCGACACGCCATATACGAAGCCGCTGTCGGCGATGTCGTGGCGCAGCTCCCAGTTCTGGTGCCAGACCGGTCGGTTCGACATCCGCCGTCTTAGCCCGGTCACTGGATCGATCACCCGGCTGCCGTGGTAATGGCCGGTATATTTGACCTCGATGCCGCTGATACCGACAGGCTTGGTCAGCCAATCGAATGGCAGCGTGATTTCAAGCTCGCCATTCCATCTTTTGCTGCTGCCGATATTGCCAGCGCCGTCGAAACGGGCGGTGATATTGCCATTCGCATCGCGCAACGTGATGGGCACCAAGTCCTGAGTATCGCTGGCAAATTCATAGGAACCGCGAAACTGGATGCTGCCGCGTTCGAGGAACTTGTGCCGGATAAGGGCCGACAGGCTGGTGACTTTTTCAGGCACCAGATCGGCGTTGCCGGCATCGACCTGATTGCCCAAGGCAACGTCGATCGAGGTTGCGAACTCGCCGAAATTAAGCTGCGCCACCTGACGTTCGGCGCGGAATTCGAGAGTCGTCTGCGGGCTGACGGTCCAGGTCGCAATCGCGCGCGGCTTGATGAATTTGAAACTGCGCGCGGCGGTGCTGTCGCCCGACAATGTCAGCTTCGAAAATTCGGCAATCGCACCCGCCTCGATCTTCCATTCCGGGCCAACCGTCCACACATCGGTTACGAAGGGTTCAATGCGCGTTTCTTCGACCAGTACGTTCGACGCGGGAAAGTTGGTCACAGCACCGGCGCTGGAACTGGCCGCTGAAAAACGAGCGTCGAGCCGGTTATAAGCGATCTCGCCGCCGAACTGGATCGCATGGTCACCGATTCCACTCCAGTCGTTCTGGATGCGCGCCACCACTTCGGAGGGCTTGTTGCGGCTTCGTGTCTCGAACAATGTCACCGGCTGCCCCATACGTGCAACCTCGATGCTCGAATCGTTGCTTTCGGTCGCCGAGCGATAAAGCCCGATGATCTTGGTATTCAGCTTGGGTGCCATGCCGAATTCGACGTCGCCACCCACCTCATAATTGAGGTCGCTGATCGGCCCGCCACGCAGCAGCAGTTCGTCGCCCGTTATCGTGCCCGCTCCGTTTGAATATTCCCCGAGCCTGCGGTCAAAGCTGTCACGCCACCGAAGCCGTGCATTGACGTTGACTTTGGCACCGCCGATGCGCGTCTTGATCGCGCCACCGATTCCTGCCTCATCAAACCCGCCTTTGCCGCGATAATAGCGCTGTTCGACGAGCGTGCCCGAACCGGTTTTGAAATCTTCAGGCCCGAAGCCATATATTCGTTCGGAATAAGAGGTGAAGTTCAGTTCATAAGTGGTTGCGCCGCGGCGCAGCGTCGCCGACGCGTTTGCCGAGGGTCTGAAGCCATAGCTTGGGCCGAGCACAAGATTGCCTTCATAGGTGCCGCTGATCTTGGCCGACACGCGGCGAACGACGTTGACGACCTGCCCCTTGCCCTGCGTCTCGGCATCGGCCCCGGCCTGCTCGGTTAGTTCGATATAGTCGACCTCGCTCGCCGGAATGCGAGATAGGATAATGAAGATGTCGTCCGATTTGGACGATGGCCGGTCGCCGTCGATCAGCACGTTGCCGGCATTTTCGCCGAAACCACGTCGGTCATCGACGTCCTCGATTGAAAAACCCGGAATGCGCCGAACCATGTCAAGCGCGGTGACCGGTGCATATGTCGCGAAGAAATCCGTGCGAAATATGCGCTTTCCACTTTCGGCGGTTGGTTGCGAAACCGGCGCTGTCACATCCTGTGCATGAACGACAGCCGGAAATACCATGACCGCCACGCTGGCGAACAAAAACGAAATACAAGGGCGCAAAACGGTCATCAATCCTCCCGGAGGCCGATGGCTCATCGCATCCTTTGCCGTCCTGGATCTGCGACTACAGCTGTAAACACCAAGAAAGCACCGCCGTTCGACAAACGCGACGCGGGTTCGACCAAATGCATGGTTTCAGGCAAAATATTCGTTTGTCGAAATCGTTCGCCGGTTGGTCGTTAAGGCCGAGGTTCAGGAGGGGCTGTCCTGCTCGGCGGCAATCTGCTCGTTTAGTTCAGCCGCCTTGGCGCAGGATTCTTCATTGCCGTCGTCACATTTTTCTCGCGCCTTGTCGCGCTGACGCGCCAGTTTACCGAGCGCCTCTTCGCGTTTGCGTAACTCGCGACCGCGTTTCTCGTCGGATTCGGACTGGCTGGTGGTCATGACATCGGCGGTCTTCGACACGATCTTGATCGGCGCCGTCACAACATCCTTGACCACCGACGCCACGCAACCTTGCAACAACAACGCCGCACCGGCACAAAATAACAAACGCATGGACAAGCTCCCGAAATGAAAAAATGCGCTACATCGCCGCTGCTGACTGTCCGATGAACCCTGCTATTTTAGCAGGTCTATCGCAATCGCGCGTATTTCGGCGGCCATATCCGGGCGTTCCAACGCAACAGCAAGATTTGCCTCGATATAGCCAACCTTCGATCCACAGTCATAACGCTTGCCATCGAAGGTTACAGCGTGGAACGGCTGCGATCCGATCATCTGTGCCATGGCATCGGTCAGCTGGATTTCACCGCCCGCTCCCTTTTCCTGGGTTTCGAGCACACGCATGACCTCGGGCTGCAGGATATAGCGGCCCGAAATAATCAGGTTCGACGGTGCATCCTCGGCCTTGGGCTTTTCGACCAACCCCTTGACCTCGGTTACGGCACCGTCACGTACTCCCGGCGCAATAACCCCGTAGCTCGACACTTTGTCCTGATCGACTTCGAGTACGCTGATCACATTTCCGCCCAGCTGGTGATAGGCATCGACCATCTGTTTCATACAACCCGGGCTTCCGTGCATAAACTCGTCGGGCAGGAAAATGGCAAAGGGTTCGTCGCCTACAATATCTCGGGCGCACCAGATCGCGTGGCCCAAGCCCATCGGTTCCTGCTGCCGCACATAGGCGCAGTTGCCAGGACCAAGCCGTGTCGGTTCGAGCACGTCCAAACTCTTGCCGCGTTCCGACATTGTCTTTTCGAGCTCATAGGCAATATCGAAATGGTCCTCGATCGCACTTTTGCCGCGACCGGTGACGAATATCATCTGCTCGATACCCGCCTCGCGCGCCTCATTGACCGCATATTGGATCAGCGGACTGTCGACTATCGGCAGCATCTCTTTCGGGATAGCTTTTGTTGCTGGCAAAAAGCGGGTGCCGAGCCCTGCAACAGGGAAAACGGCTTTGCGGATCGGTTTGTGCGTCATGGCGTCGCCTTAGCGAAACATTGTTAATTGTCCATGACTTCGCCTGCAAGCCGCCCGGCGAAGCCCTTTTTCAGCTTTGCCAGCTTCGGCGGGATGACGGCCAGGCAATAGCCATTACGCTGCCCCTCACCTTCCCAATATTGCTGATGATAATCCTCCGCCGGATACCATGTCGCCGGGCCCTCGATAGTTGTCACAATCGGTGCCGAATGCTCGGCCGCGGCGCGTTCGATGGCGGCCGCCGCCTCCGCCCGTTGCCCGTCATCAAGCGGGAAAATTGCCGAGCGATATTGTGTGCCGACATCGTTGCCCTGACGGTTTAACTGCGTCGGGTCATGCGTAGCAAAATGAATGTCTAGCAAGTCGCCATAGCCGATGATGTCGGCATCGAAGCCGACGCGGATAGCCTCTGCATGGCCGGTGCTACCGCTGCACACGCTCTTGTAATCGGGGTTGGCGACATGGCCGCCGATGTAACCGCTTTCGACGCTGGTCACGCCGGACAGCTGTTTGAACACCGCCTCTGTGCACCAAAAGCATCCACCGGCAAAAATTGCCTCTTCCATCGTCAAATTCCTTCCGGCGCAGTCGCAGCTCTTCTTTTTGCTTCGTCCCCGCGCACCACGAGCAAGTACATTGCAGGTGTCACTATACGTGATAGCACGGTCGAGGATATCAACCCCCCAATAATGACGATGGCGAGTGGGCCGTAAAGACTGCCTCCAAACAGCGCAAGTGGTAGCAAGCCGCCGATGGCGGTCACCGAAGTTAGCAAAACGGGTAGAAACCGAACTTCGCCGGCGCGCTCGATGGCTTCGCGCAAGCCCATGCCTTCACGGCGCAACTGGCTGGTAAAATCGACGAGCAATATCGAGTTCTTAATCTCGATCCCGATCATTGCAATGAACCCGATGGCCGCCAGGAAAGACAGGTTATTGCCCGTCACAAATAAGGCGATCAACCCGCCGAAAGTCCCAAGCGGGATGACGCCAGCGACCACCAGGGCTTCCTTGAACCTCCCAAACTCGGCAACCAATATCGCGAATATGCAAAATATAGCGGCCAAGATGATCGGACCGAAGCCGCTAAAAGTCTCATCGATTTTCTCCGATTCACCGCCGACGTTGATAGAATAGCCCGGCGTAAGTGTGATCTTGTCCACCTCGGCCTTGGCGAGGCGCGTTATTTTGGAGGGAAGCTCACCCGGCTGCACCTGCGCCGTTATCTCGACCACCCGTTCCAGATTGTGACGGCGGATAATCGGCGGCACCGATACCAAGGTCGGATTGCTGATTTCGCCGAGCGATATCGGCTGGCCCGACCGGTTGGCAACGTAGACCGAATCGAGCGCGGATACCGGCTGTTGCTGATCGAGCGGGAGCCGGACGGTAACCGGATAGCTGTCGCCTTCACTATCGCGATAAGAGCCCCCGCGTTCGCCGTTCAACGCCAACCGGATCGCACGGCGCGGTGCGCCGACCGGAATATCAAGCAATGCTGCCTTGCTCTCATCAAGCCGCAAATCCAGCTCGACGCGGTCGGTGGCGACGGGGTTCACGATGTCGCGTGCACCCGGCGTTTTATGCAGCGCAGCCTCAACCTGCGCGGCCAGTTTTTTTAACATCCCTAGATCGGTTCCAACCACGCGAAATTCGACCGGAGCGTTAATCGGCGAGCCGTTCATGAACAGCACAAGCTTGATTCTGGCACCAGGAATATTGGCAAACTTGCTGCGCAACCGTTCGACCATGCGCATGCTTCGTTGCCCGTCCCATTTGTCCATGATCGCAAGCACTTCGCCAGCACCTGTAAATTCTGCGGTATCCAAAGTGTTGTAAAATACCGAAGGATTCCGCCGACCAACATTTTCGGCGCGGACTTTAATTGTCGGCTCTTTTGCCAATATCGCCGAAACCTGATGCACGATCCTTCCCGTTTCATCGAGGCTGGCACCCTGCTCGGCATCTATGCTTACGCGGAAATAAGATGCGTCTGCATTGGGGAATAGGCTGAAACCCAATACCGGCACCAACAGAAATGCGGTGATAGTGACAGCGAGCGCTGACCAAACGGTCCGCCTTGGCGCAGACAACGCACGGTGCAGAAGGGGGCGATAGAAGCGGTCGATATTATGCATCAACCATTTGAGCAGCCGGTTGCCCTCTGGATCCTCATCGCGTTTCAATATGCGGCTGGCGAGAAACGGGATGATGGTCAGCGAAACAATCATCGAGGCGATAACCGTTGCGACGACAGTGCCAAAAAAGCTCTTGGAAAATTGTCCTGCGCCGCCGGGTAGGAAGAACATCGGCACAAAAGCAAAAACCAACACACCGGTAGAGCCCAGCACCGCAGCACTGATTTCCCGGGTCGCGTCAATCGCCGCCTGCGCCCGCGACTTGCCAGTGCGCAGATGACGGGAGATATTTTCGATTACGACAATAGAATCGTCAACCAACAGGCCAAGTGACAAGATGAAGCCGGCGACCACGAACTGGCTCAAATTATACCCGATGACATAAACGGCGAGTAGACCGGACGCCAGAGACAGCGGGATAGACACCATAACAATCGCTGCAGCCCTCATTCCCAACGGCAAAAGCGTGAGCGCAACGAGAAGCAAGGCCAGTGAAAAGTCGCGCGCGAGTTCCTTCAAACGCTTGGAGATGTCCCGGCTCTGATCAAACTGTACAACCGCCTCGATATCGGGGGGGAGAAACTGCTTCTGGCGTTCAAGCTCTGCCACGAGCTTGTCACGCAGTCGCGTCGCGTCGGTACCCGATTTCTGATTAGCGACGATGAAGATCGCACGGTTGCCATTGTGGCTGAGCCGCGTGCGCGCTTCTTCGGCACCCCATGCTACGGTCGCAACATCGGACAGCCGCAATATCGTGCCGTCGTTAGTGCGTAAGGGCAGATTGCGGATCGTTTCGAGATCGCGAAAGGCACCGCCTGCCTCCACACTGTAACGCCGCGCGCCGCTGTTGACCGCACCCCCCGCAACGTCGGCACCACCCGCGCGTAGGGCATCGACGACCGTGGTTGCGGGCAAACGCAGTTCGGCCAGCCGCCCCGGATTGATTGCAACGGTTATCTCGGGCTGCGGCAGTCCCGCAGTTTCGGTGGCGCGGACATCCTTGAAGCGAGAGAACGCCTCGCTGATATCCTGCGCGTATTTATCCATCCGGCGCCAGCTCGCGGTTTTGCTGACCAGCGCGATTTGCACCACCGCCGCGTTGGTTGTCCGGACCTTGCGAAACTCGAGCCGCGCGAGATCGGCGGGAAGCCGTGAGCGGATGGCAGTAATTTCGCGCACCGAATCGTTGAAATACTGGTCGGGGTCGCCGGACCAGTCGAATTGCGCGCGGATGACGGCGCTGCCGTCATTGCTGGTCGAATTGATTTCCTCGACATCCTCCAGCCCCTGCATAATCTCTTCGATCGGCTTGACGATGGTCTGTTCGATTTCGGCGGCATCGGCACCCGGTTGCCCTGCAAGAACCACCACCACGGGCAGCGGGAAATGCGGATCGACGGCGCGCGGGATAGATATGAGCGCCGAATAGCCGAGAGCGATCAAAAGCGCGAACAGCACCAAAGTCAGCTGCCATTTGCGGATCGCGATCTCAGCTATCTTCATGCAGAACGCCGCCCCGATGCGTGAGCCGTTATCACTTCGCCGTCGTCACCGGACGGACGCGCGAACCGGCACGCAATTTCTCGGTGCCCGATGTCACGATCCGGTCGCCTGGTTTGATCCCGCCAGTGACGATCACGAAGCCGTCGGTTACCCGCTCGATTGCGACGTTGCGGGTTTCGACGCGGTTTTTGTCGCCGACAACATAGACCAGCCCTTCATCGGTGCGTACGCCGAACAGCGCGCTTGCCGGGATCTGCAACGAGCCATTGTTGGCGGCTGGCAGGTCGATGCTGGCGGTGCCGATCTGGCCGGAGCGCAGGCGTGGCCGGTTCGCTAACCGAAACTGCACGGTAAATGCGCCCGTCGCCTCGTTGGCGCGGCCTTCAATTTCGGAAATGGTCGCGGTGATCGGCGCGCCACCCAGCGATTCGATGCTGATATCGGCGGCCATTCCGACACGCAAAAGGGCTGCGTCGCGGTCGACAATCGGTACGCGGAAGACAAAGCCTTCGTCGCCCTCCCCCAAAATCAGCGCGGGCGTTCCCACGCTCACGACCTGGCCGGGCTCGACATTGCGCGTCAGCACAACGCCGCTCGATGGCGCATAAAGCTGAGCTGTGCCGCTGGCGAACCCTGCCTGACGCACCCGCGCTTCGGATGACTTATAGGTAGCGTCGGCCGCTTCGAACCGAGCCTTGGTCACCCAGCCATCGGCATAAAGCGAGCGGATGCGTTCCAGCTCCGCACGTGCGCGGTCACGCTCCGCCGACGCCGCGCTCAAATCCGCCCCTACCGACGTGGTATCGAGCGCGGCCAGCAGTGCGCCGCGTTTCACAAAATCGCCCTCGTTAAACCGCACGCTCGCGACTTTGCCCGATGTGGTAAAGCCCAACGGAGTTTCGCGGCGATACCGGACGGTGCCGACTGCATTGAGCGTCCGCCGCAGGCTATCCCGCTGCACCGCCATTACCTCGACAGGGAAGATTTCATCGGCAGCGGTTTTCGTCGCGTTGCCGTTCCCGCCGCAGCCAGCGGCTAAGGCGAAGGGCAACAACCCGACTAAAACTCTGGCCGATATGGGCAAAACACCCTCCCCTACTTCTCGCTCTGAAGCGTAATAGGCGAAGAATGGCCGCGATGAAACAGCATCCTGATATGCAACTGGAAATTGTTGTGGACTGTGCTCTATTTGCTCACGAGCAGCGGCGGCGGCAGTTTTCCCTTCTGCCTTTCGGTTTTCGCAATCAAATCGATTTCAGTCTGCATAATCGCCACGCGTTTCTTCCAGCGCAGATGCGTCCCTTCGGTGAAAATACCGAGCCCGTATTGCTTGCCATACCGTTCCCAAAAACGAAGCGCTGCCAGCGGGTCATATCCCGCATTGGCCATCAGCCAGACCGAAAGACGATCGGCCTCGATTTCTGTCCCAAGGATCGCTTTGGCCTTGCCGCGTTTGACCCCGCTCAATTTTTGTCGGTGACCGAGCAGATTATGCGCCATTTCGTGCGCGACGACGGCAGCTAGCTCGTCGTCATCGGCGACGTAGCTCACCATCGCAGATGTCACACGGACGATTGAACCATTGGCACCGGCATCGAGCTTGTTGTTGGTATCAACCTGAAAATCGCTCGCGCAAACCAGCGGAGGCTCGATCGTTTTGACGATGTTTTGATGTTTACGCGACAAAACGACGGGCAATTTTCCCGATGCAGAAAGCGACCGGTTCGCCAATGCCTTAACAGCCATTACGCGCCTATATGTCGGCTGTCCTTCGGCTTCGTCACTCCAATCGAGACTTTCGTCGGCAATTGCGATTAACCCGTCGCCCGACGCGATACCGGCACGCGCCGCAGGACCGGACGGCACGACCGCAGCGATCGCGACCGGCGCTTCGAACGCAAAAGCGGCAAACGCCAACTCCATATTCGAATATTGCGCGACGTCATGGATTACCCATCCCGGATTGCGCTCTTTATTCTCGCAGAACGCGCTGTTGGCAAAGGCCAGCCGATACCCCGTGGTTGCCAACCGAATATCTTGCTGGATCAGCGCACGATAGGCGTCAATTTCTGACTCGCCCGGAACTGCAAGTGCTGCGACCGGCAACACCAGCACACCAATCACCGCCAACCAATATCGCATCAGGCCGCAGCCCTTGCCAGCCGGTCGTTTATCGCCGCGCCAATCCCTTCTCCGGGAATCGGGGCGACCGCTATAGCGTCACGTCCGCTGGCGTCGGCCTTATGCAGACAATCGAATAACCGCGCCGCCGCCTCGGCAAGACTGCCTTCGGGCGAAAGATTATCATCCCCGCGAACCTTGCCAAATCC
Source organism: Sphingomonadales bacterium (assembly GCA_031406495.1). Taxonomy (GTDB): domain Bacteria; phylum Pseudomonadota; class Alphaproteobacteria; order Sphingomonadales; family Sphingomonadaceae; genus Sphingorhabdus_B. The sequence goes on from JANOHL010000029.1 coordinate 14,174, forward strand.
GATATGCCACTCGTCGGCGTTGGCAATTTCTGCATTCAGGCGCAAAGGCTTGGTCGGCGCATAATGGCTCGCCAACTGGCCTGGCGCTTCTATTCTTGCGTCGGTCACGGCAATCGGCGGTGAGCCTGCTACTTCAGTCAATTGCTCAGCCGTTACTGGTCCGGGCCGCAATATCTGCCAGCCATATTCACGCACCGCCACGATGGTTGATTCCAGTCCTGCAGCACAAGGTCCTGCGTCCAATATCATCGGCACCGCATCACCTAGGCTTTCGAGCACATGTTCTGCCCGCGTCGGGCTGATGCCGCCGCTTTTATTGGCCGACGGTGCCGCCAGGTTCATGGACGTAGCGCGCAATACCGCCTGCATCACCGGATGCGCCGGGCAGCGGATGGCGATGGTGGGCAACCCAGCCGTCACCGCTTTGGCCACCGGCGCGGCTTTCTGCAAAGGCAGAACCAGCGTCAACGGACCCGGCCAGAATGCATCCGCCAACCTGTCTGCAACGTCGCCAAACACCGCAAGCCGTTCCGCCGCCTGCTTGTCGGGCACATGCACGATTAGCGGGTTGAAATCGGGGCGGCCCTTGGCAGCATAGATGCGCGCGACGGCCTCGGCCTTGCCGGCATCGGCAGCCAGGCCGTAAACCGTTTCGGTGGGAACGGCGACGATCTGCCCACCGCGCAACATATCCGCAGCAGCAGCAATCGCGGCATCATCCGCTGGCAAAATCCAGCCATTCCCAAGGGTATTTGTGGGCAGCATCAGTTATGGCTATAGGCAGTTCCGATACCGCTTACACAGGATTTTTTGGAAGCCATGGCCTTTACCGCACCCGTCGTCGAGCAGCTGTTCGTTCTAAAGCATATCACCGGCATCGACGCGCTGGCTGGCCATAACCGTTTCGCCGACGCCACGCCGGATATGGTGCAGGCGATTGTCGAAGGTATTGGCGAGTTTGCTGCGGACGAATTTGCACCGCTGAACCGGATTGGCGACACTGTCGGCGCTCGGCTGGTCGATGGCAAGGTGGTCATGCCCGAAGGCTTTGTCGCGGCCTACAAGGCTTATGTCGCCAATGGTTGGGGGTCGATCAACGCACCTTCCGGTTTTGGCGGACAGGGTTTGCCCTTTAGCCTCGCGACGGTCGCGCTGGATTCGTTAGGCGCGGCGAATATGGCCTTTGCGTTGTGCCCGCTGTTATCTTTCGGCGCGATTGAGGCGATCAACCATCATGGGTCGGATGCGCAAAAGGGGACGTTCCTGCCCAAGCTGTCGACCGGCGAATGGACGGGAACGATGAACTTGACCGAGCCACAGGCGGGTTCCGACGTCGGCGCGCTCAAATCGACCGCGACGCCGCGCGGCGATGGCACCTATCAGATCAAGGGTCAGAAGATTTATATCAGCTTTGGCGACCATGACATGGCGGACAATATCGTCCATCTGGTGCTGGCGCGCACGCCCGATGCGCCTGAAGGGACCAAAGGCATATCGCTATTCCTTGTGCCCAAATATCAAATGGCGACAGATGGTGATTTTGACAAAGCGAATGATATCAAAGTGGTATCGATCGAACATAAGATGGGTATTAACGCATCGCCGACATGTGTTCTGGCGTTCGGCGACGAAGGAGACTGCGTTGGCGAGTTGATCGGGCCTGAATTCGGCGGGATGCGTGCGATGTTCACAATGATGAATAACGCGCGGTTGAATGTCGGGCTGCAAGGCGTGCAGATTGCCGAAGGCGCAACGCAAAAGGCGATGTGGTTTGCGCAGGAGCGGGTACAATCGGCAAAGGCGGGAGGCCCATCGCGCGACTCCGTGGCGATCATCGAGCACCCCGATGTGCGGCGGATGCTGCTTCGAATGAAGGCCGGGACACAGGCGATCCGGGCGCTGCTATATTACGCCTCGGGCGCGGTTGACAGGGCGACGCTTGGCGAAGCTGGCGCGCGCGAAATGGTCGATTTGCTGACCCCGCTCGCCAAGACTTACGGTACCGACATGGGCAGCGAAATCGCGTCGCTCGGCATACAGGTCCACGGCGGAATGGGCTTCATCGAGGAAACCGGTGCAGCGCAATATTACCGCGATATCCGCATCGCCGCGATTTACGAGGGTACCAATGGCATACAGGCCGCAGACCTTGTCGGCCGCAAGCTTGCCATGGAGGGCGGCGACGTAATCCGACGGCATTTGCAGGGAATAGCGAGCGATGCTGACGGTGAAGCCGGATTGGCGGCGCTCACCGGGGCGTGCAGCGAGGTCACCGAGTTCATGCTGGGGGCATCGGTCGATGACCGCCTGGCGGGCAGCTATGCCTATACGACAATGATGGCCGTCGCGACATCGGGCTGGCTGATGCTTAGGCAATTGCGCGCAGCCGAGGCCGAATTGACGTCCGATAGCAATAACGCATTCCTGAAGGCGAAGCGGGTGGCTTGTCGTTATTATCTCGATATCATGGTTCCAGAAGCGACGGGACTGAAAGGCAGCGCGATGGCGGGGGCGGAATTGCTCTACGCTCTCGATGCCGAAGGGCTTGCAGCATGAGCGACGAAACCCTCAAACGCATCGCCGATGCGCTGGAGCGGATTTCACCGCCGCCTGCATCTGTAACCGACCTGTCGGTCCATCCCGCCTATCATTGGGATGGCAAGACACTTTCCGCTGTGCATGATTTTAAAGCGCTTCCGGCCTCGCTGATCGTTGGCGTCGACCGGCAAAAGGCCGACCTGGCCGAAAACAGCCGCCGCCATGCCTCCGGAGCGGCCGCGCATGACGTTCTTCTCTGGGGTGCGCGCGGCATGGGCAAATCGGCACTGGTGAAATCGGTGGTCGCCGATCTGCAGGAAGAGGGCTTCTTCGTTGCACTGGTCGCTGCAGCTGCGGGGCATGTGGCCAGTCTGCCGCAACTGTTCGATGAACTTGCAGCATCGGGACGCCGGTTCATCCTGTTTGTCGATGATATCGCTTTCGACGGCGACGATAGTGGCGCGCGCTTGTTACGTTCATTGCTGGACGGCGGAGTAGAGGCCCGGCCCAACAATGTTCGGCTTTACGTCACCTCGAACCGGCGCAATATCGTCGAGCGGCATACCGGCGAGCAGGCTGATCCGCTGAACATCCGCGATAGCATCGACGACAACCTTGCCTTGGCTGACAGATTCGGTTTGAAATTAGGCTTCCAATATCCTGATCAGGAAGCATATCTTGAAATGGTCGGTGCCTATGCGGGCCATTTCGACCTCGATTGGGATCAAGCCGACGCGCTGGCCTTTGCGCACGGGCGGGGTGGCCGGTCGGGTCGCATCGCTTGGCATTATGCAGTTGAGCTGGCCGGACGAGCCGGGCGGAAAATTTAGGTCTTCGCCCGCACCCGCCAGATGATATTGCCGACATCGTCGCTCACAAGCAGCGAACCGTCTTTCAACACGCCGAGCATTGTCGGTCTCCCTTGCGCATTGCCTTCCTTGTCGAGGAAACCGTTCAGGACATTGATCGGTTTGCCCGTAGGCAAACCACCGGCAAACTTCACGAACACCACGTCATAGCCCGCAGCAGGCTTGCGGTTCCATGACCCGTGCCGCGCGACAAATGCGCCTTCCGAAAATGCGGCGCCAAGTTTTGCATTATCTGCAAAGATAAGCCCGAGCGGCGCGGTGTGCGTACCCAGCGCGTAATCCGGACGTCGCTCATATTCTCGTTTTTCAGGCCGCGCCGGTTGCACGCGGTGATCGGTATACCCGCCCCAGAAATGGTGCGGCCAGCCATAATCGGCGCCGAATTCGACCTGCGCCAGATAATCGGGGACCAGATCGGAGCCGAGCATGTCACGCTCGTTTACCGCTGCCCACAGCACCCCGTCCGCATCCCAAGCCAAGCCGACCGGATTACGCATACCGCTGGAATAAGGGGCCGCTCTTTTCCTGGCGAAATCATAGGCCAAGACCATTGCCCGACCGCTTTCCTTCTCAAACCCGCCCTCGGCAATGTTGCTGTTCGATCCAACCGCAATGTAAAGCGTCTTGCCATCGGGGCTGGCGGCCAGATTGCGGGTCCAATGCATATTGGGTGCTTTTGCGTTCAGACCGACCAGTTTTTGGCCCTTCGCGTCGATTTTAGTATCGCCCTCCTTATAAGGAAACGCCAACACGGCATCGGTGTTGGCGACGTAAAGCGTGTCGCCAACCAGCGCCATGCCGAAGGGTGAATTAAGCCCGGTCAGAAACGGCGTTTTCAGTTCCGCTTTACCATCGCCATCGGCATCGCGCAGCAGGATGATCCGGTTGGCGGACGGCACACCCGCGCCAGCCTTGGTCATCATCCACTTCGCGACCATCCCGGTAATCCCGCCGCCATCCTTAGGCGGAGAGTTGGTTTCAGCAACGAGTACATCGCCATTGGGCAGGACATACAGGTTGCGCGGGTGATCGAGACCCTCCGCAAAACGCTCGACCGTCAACCCGGCGGCGGGGGTCGGTTTCTCGCCCTTTTTCCAGCGATCGACATCGGCAACATTGATCGTGGGGATTAGCTGCTCGCGTGGTTCGCCAATCGTTGGCTTGGTTCCAGAGACGTCGTCAAGCGAGACCTGCGCCACATCTGGCCGTGACAGATACCAGCCACCAGCGATGGCGAGCACGACGAAAATGAGGGCGAGATTTCTGATATGCTTCCACATGTGCCGTTCCTTTTCAGTCGCGCCTGCTGTCGATCAGCCACGTCAACGCTGCGGCTGCGACACCAAGCCCCAGACCGATAACCATGCCCGCCGATGGTTGATCCACGATCACACCGACAATCGCGCCGCCCAGCATGCCGACCGCAATGAATATGCCACCGGCCAGCCTTGGCACTCTGTTTTCCTGATTATTCATGCCGCCCCTTTGCCACCGAAAGCCCGACCCAAGCAAGTGCCAACGACAGCCTTAATTTTCGCTAACCAATTGCCTTGACCGTTCCGCGACAACCGATCTGTAAACGCGTTTTTAGCAGGCGAGCCATCACCCCGGCGCGCCTGCGACCCGCAAATATCAGGAAAGCCACCGCGTCTATGTATCTGTCGCTCTATGTCGAACCGCGTGATGTTGTTGAAGCCGAAACGCTGATCGACCGGTTCGGCAAAGCCGCAGGGCTGGAGGCAGCCGACCGGGCGGAAGCGAGCCGCAACATCGGCAATCATCTGCATTACTGCCGCTGGCGGCAGATCGAGCGGCTGATCATCATGCTGAGCGTCGAGACCACGCTCGGCACCGTTCACTAAGTTCCGAAGGGGACTGCCTGCTGGCTGCCCCCCTTAATCCGGCGCTAGCCTAAATGTGCGCCCTATCCTCTTGTTAGCAGATGCAATTTATACTGCATTCTGATGATGTTGCTAGTCAAAGCCGCGTCACCTCCTGATTCACCGACCGCTTGTCCCCGTCGGAGTTCGGGGATAGTCAGCAGCGTCATCGTAATTCCCAAGCTTGCGGGAGAATGATGCGGTTGGTAAGATAATGACAACGTAGCGGCCTATCCAAAATCTGGCTGGCGACTACCATGTTAGCCTGCTTGTGACCAATGAACCCTTGGCTTAATATACACGCATGACAAATCGGTGGAGAATTACGTGATCAAGAGTCAGACGCTCGTAAAGCGAAAGCCGGGAATGACTTTTGACGCCTTTTCAAATTACTGGCTGTTGGATCACGCCACGGTCAGTGCGAAGATTAGCAACATTGAGTGCCAGACGATTTCTATTGTCCGCCCCGAACGTCAGCGCCCAGATGCGCCTTGGGACGGACTGGTCAATAGATGGTGGGAAAGTGCAGATGAATTGGCGTCCGCCAAGAAGAGCAATGCCTTTAAGGCGATGATTGCGGATGAAGCAAACTTTGTTGATTTGAACGTCAGACGAACCTTTATCGTTCAAGAAATTAATCCAGTAGCGCCCAAACTTCCTCCCCGCCCTGATCCCGCCCTGATCAAGGTCGTAAACCCACTTCACAAGCGTGATGACCTTTCCTACGAGGCATTCAGCGCCCACTGGTGCGGCCCTCACGCAGCGCTCAACAATGCTATGCCACACATGGATGCCTACATTCAAAACCATGTTCATCCCGATTTCCAGGCTCTTGCGAGGGCTTGTGACGGCGTTGCCGAAAGCTGGTTTAATTCGTGGGATGATATCCGCGAGCTTACCCAAAGTGACGCCTATGCGCTTCTTAAAGAAGACGAAGCCAATCTTCTCGCTCCGGATAGTTTGTATCCAATGTTTTGCCGGGAATATTTAATCATTTGATCGACGGAAGCGGAGTTACGGTGACGCCGCTGACTGTCCCCAAACTATTTTGGCCAGTAGGCAGCCCCCTTCGACGGTAGCTCCTAACAGGCGACACGCGATAGCATGTCCCCCTTCCGCAAGGTTGTGCTTGCAATGTTGGATTTGATTTGAGAGTCTGATTGGGCTCTTTGACATTTTGAATAATCAACGGATTGCAGACGCCCCGTCGCGGTGTCGAAAACCGCCTTCGCGGCGCGTCTAAAACCCATGTTTTCGGTTTTTTCTTTATTAGAGTGTCCACTTATCGGCTTTTTCGAAAGCCCGTTTCAAGTGCGACCTTAGTGTGACCTTAGCAGGGATTCTGTGAGTTTGAGAACTCAGACTTCATCCTCCAGCGACAACAAAGACGCATTACCACCGGCACTGGTGGTATCCGTACTCGTCGTGCGTTCGACGCAGAAGCGGTAGAGATAATGCGGGCCGCCTGCCTTTGGTCCAGTGCCAGATAGCCCCTCGCCGCCAAAGGGTTGGCTGCCGACGACCGCGCCGATCATCGAACGGTTGATGTAGAGGTTGCCGACCCGCGCCGCCCGTTCGACCATCTCGCCGCTGCGCGCAATCCGGCTGTGCAGCCCCATAGTGAGACCAAAGCCACGCGCGTTCACGCGTTCGATAACCTGCTCCATCATGCCGGCTTTCCACGTCGCGACATGCACCAATGGGCCGAACCATTCGCCCTCTAGTTCGTCCATGTCGTCGAGCCGAATGAGCGTCGGCGGGACAAACAAGCCCTTGTGCGGCACCGGCACGCTATGGACGATGCGATCCTTCACCCGTTCGCGGTAGGCCATTAATTTGTCATAGGCGGCCTGATCGATCACCGGCCCGACATCGGTTGCGGGATTGCCCGGGTCGCCGACATTCAGTGTATCCATCGCCCCGCGAAGCATCTCCAGCGTGTGTTCGGCAATATCCTCCTGCAACAGCAATAACCGTAGAGCCGAACAACGCTGGCCCGCCGATTGGAAACCGGACACGACAACATCGCGCACCACCTGTTCGGAAAGCGCGGTCGAATCAACGACCATAGCATTCAACCCGCCGGTTTCGGCGATCAGCGGCACCAGGGGACGGGCGTCATCGACCAAGAGGCTACGCGCGATTGCTTTGGCGGTTGGCACCGACCCAGTGAATACGACGCCCGAAATACGAACGTCACTGGTCAGCGCCGATCCGACATCACCTCCACCAACAACCAGTTGGAGTGCTGCCTTCGGGACGCCTGCCTTATGCGCCAGTTCGACCGCGAATGCCGCAATCGCTGGAGTCTGCGGCGCGGGTTTGGCAACCACAGTGTTCCCGGCCGCCAATGCGGCGGCCACTTGGCCCAGAAAGATCGCCAGCGGGAAATTCCACGGCGCAATCGCCACCCAAACTCCGCGTCCTTCATGGCGCAGCACATTGCGTTCACCGGTTGGTCCGGGCAACTCGACCGGCATCAAATCCGTCCGCGCCCGCGCCGCATAATAGCGGCAGAAATCGATCGCCTCGCGCACTTCGGCGAGCGCGTCGGGGATCGTCTTTTTCGCTTCTTGCACCGCAATCGCCATCAACGAGCTACGGTGTTCTTCCAGCAGGTCTGCCAAACGGCCCAGGCAATCGGTGCGTTCCTCCAGCAGCGTCGCCGACCATGAAGGATAAGCACCAAGCGCGGCTGTGATAGCAGCAGTTGCATCATTGCCTGCTTTCGTATCCAGCTTTGCAGGCTTTGCAACCTCGGCTGCGATACCCACCTGAATCTCGGCGTCGTCCAAATCCATACCGCCGCTATTGGCTCGCTCGGGCCGGAAGAGGTCGGCGGGTAAGGCAATCGCCGGATGGCGGCTGCCGCCTGTGGCCATGACTTTTTCGACCGGATCGGCGAGCAACTCATCCTCGCCTACCGACTGATCGGCAAGCTGATGGACAAAGCTGCTATTCGCGCCGTTTTCCAGCAACCGCCGCACCAGATAGGCCAGCAAGTCGCGGTGACCGCCAACAGGGGCATAGGTCCGGCAATGATAGCCTTCTTCACGCACCAGCCGCTCGAACAGCCCCTCACCCATTCCGTGTAGCCGCTGAAATTCAAAATCGCGCCGTGCGCCTGCCCATTGCAGGATTGTCGCGACGGTCAACGCATTATGGCTGGCGAAGGCGGGGCGAATGTTGTCCGCGGCAAACATATCGCGCGCGCAGGCGAGATAGGACACGTCGGTGGCGGGTTTGCGGGTGAACAACGGAAAGTCGGACAACCCTCTTTCTTGTGCATGCTTGATCTCGCTGTCCCAATAGGCACCTTTGACCAACCGCAATTGCATGACGCGCCTGGTCGATGCGCCCAGTGCATTTGCCCAGGCAATCGTCGGTCGGGCTCTTTTGGAATAAGCCTGCACCGCCATACCGAGACCATCCCAGCCATTCAGCGCAGGATCGCGAGCAACGCGTTCGATGATGTCGAAACTCATCTCCAACCGCGCCGCTTCTTCGGCATCGACGGTCAGCTGCACGCCCAAGGAAGCAGCCGATCGCGCCAATTCACGGACCATTTCCGCCAGTTCAGGCACGCACTTTCCCGCTTGCGCAGTCTCGTAACGCGGGTGGAGTGCCGAAAGCTTTACCGAGACGCTATGCCCGCGCGCCGCATTCTTGCCGACGGCGGCAATCGCGCCGACATAAGATTCGAAGTAGCGTTCAGCATCGGCCTTTGTTCGCGCTGCCTCGCCCAGCATATCGAAGCTGGCAGTAAAGCCGCGATTGTCCTTGGACTCCATCCGCTTGATCGCTTCGTCGATGGTCCGCCCCATGACGAATACTTGCCCCATCAGCCGCATCGCGGCGCCCACTGCTTGGCGCACGAACGGCTCACCGGCGCGCGCGATCAACCGTTTCAAGCTGCTGTTGCTATCGCCGAGCACCGCTTTGCCAAGCACCAGGCCCCAAGTCGCGCTGTTCACCAGCATGCTCGAAGACTGCCCCTTATGCCCGCGCCAGTCGGCATCGGTGAGCTTGTCGGCAATCAACAGGTCAGCGGTTTCGGGGTCTGGGACGCGCAGGAATGCCTCCGCTAGCGACAATAGCGCCGTGCCCTCTTCGGTGCCCAGCCGGTACTCCTGCAAGAACTGATTTACCCAACCATCCGACTGAGTGGCGCGCAAGTCGGCGAGCAGCCCCCGCGCATTCCGAATTACCGCAGCGCGTTCGCCGCCATCGATTTGTGCTGCCACTACCAAGGGCGCGAGCACCTCTGGTTCTGGCACACGGTGAAGTGGACGGATGGCGGCGCGGGCGGAATCGAGCGATAAAGTCATGCGCGCGCTTTGCCGGATATTGCGGAAGCGGACAAGTTTCAGTTGCAACAAAAAGGGTCGGCACCCTTTCGGACACCGACCCCGCCCCCGAAGAGGTTTCGATCCATCTGGCGGCGGATAAGGTTCAGGGACCGCCGCCAGACAGAATCTGGTTAAACTCGTTTAGCGACGACGACGGCAGTTGCTGTCCGACTTGTCGATCGCGCGGCCAGCCAAGGCACCGACTGCTGCACCGATAATGCTGCCTTCGGTCTTGTTGCCGCGGCGAGCGACTTCATTACCGAGCAGGCCGCCAGCTACCGCACCGATTATGGTACCACCGGTGCCGTTATCGCAACGGCTGTTGCCTCGATAACTGTTTCGATAGTTGCGGTCGCGGCGGTAATCGCGACGATCATTGCGATATTCGCGATAGTCGCGATCGTTGTTGCTATAACGATAGCCATCATCATAGCGATCTCGCGCTATCGCAGGGGTAGCGGTAATACCGGTGATCGCCGTAGCGGCGAGGACCAGCGCGCCTATGCTTTTCTTGATCGTCATGTCTTTTCTCCTTTACTGACCCATCCCCCTATTCGGAGTGAAGGCGGGCGGTGTTGTTGCCCCAACGATGCCCTTATGCCGTGCTCCATTTGAGCGGTTGCTGAATGCCATGTTATGTTGCGTTCAGACTTGGGTTCCGGAATGCCGCGCGCTATGGCCAATGTGATGGCAGGCAAGTTCACACGCATATTGTTGCTGGTATTGCTTGCCACGCTCGCCGTCGGCGGGACACGGCTTGTGTATGAAAGCAACGGCCAGAACATTGCGCTAAAGCCGCTAACGCTCGATCCCGTACATCCCGGCACCCGCCGCGTGGGCGAGCTAATCTTCCTGCAAGCATGGGAACTGGGCAGCGATAACCGCAACTTCGGCGGCATATCTGCGCTGGCCGCTTTGCCAGACGGACGTTTCGTCGGAGTGAGCGACGCCGGAACGCTGATCGGTTTCGGCCTGACCAACAATAACCGCATCGACCGACCGTTCATTGCACCTCTGCCCGATGCTTTTGGTGACGACAAAAATTATGAAGACCGCGACAGCGAGGGCATCGCTTACGATCCCGAGAGCGGGCAGTTTTGGGTCAGCTACGAAGCAAAGCATGCGATTCGCCGGTTTGCACCGTCCTTTGCCCGATCGACCGGCCTGCGGAAATTGAAAGGCCGATATAAATGGCCAGACAATAAGGGGACGGAAACGCTGACACGCCTCCGTGACGGGCGCTTTATCGCAATTGCCGAAAATCTCGAAGATGGCGAGCATGAAGGCTTGCTGTTTTCGGGCGATCCGGTCGAGCCCGGAACCGCACTGTCGCGGTTCGCTTACCGCCCGCCAGCAGAATATCGGGTCACAGACGGAGCTACGTTACCCGACGGCAGGCTATTGTTACTCTACCGCCGGATTGGTTTTCCGGGCGGTTTTTCTGCCAAGCTGGCGATTGTCGATGTCGGCGCGTTTCGCGCAGGGACCGAAGTTTCTGGCAAAGTCATCGCGACGCTAGCCGCGCCATTGCTGGTCGATAATATGGAGGGTGTTGCGGTTACGCAGGAAGGCGGTAACACCATCATCTGGTTGATTTCGGACAATAACTTCAACCTTTGGCAACGCACGTTGCTGATGAAGTTCCGCCTGTCCGAGCGTATCCCAAAGAAAAAACCGGAAGCGTCATACGCCCCCGGTCTTGATTCACTGTAACCTGACCGCCTAAGCGGCCAAGGAAAAATCAGGCTGCAGCCGTCATCTTCTTGGATATTTCTTTCTTCACCTTGCGGGCGTTCGTCGAAAGCTTCTCGTCCTTGGTCTTCAGCAACCAGTTGTCGAGTCCGCCGACATGTTCGACCGAGCGCAGGCCCGATGTCGATACGCGGAATTTGTAACCCTGTTCCATCGAATCCGACAACAACGTCACATTCTGCAGATTCGGCAGAAAAGTGCGCTTGGTTTTGTTGTTGGCGTGGCTCACATTGTTGCCGACCATACGGCCTTTGCCAGTGAGTTCGCAGATGCGCGCCATGATATGTATCCTGTATAAAATGAGTGTGTGCGGAATCACTGTCCCGCGAAAGTCGCTGCCCCTAACCGGCAAAGCGCAAAAGGTCAAGCACCGGATATGGCCAAAAGCGCGGTAACCCGCTAGCGAAGCCTAATGCCGCTGACCAAAGCCCGCGAAATGATGGATCAAGCCCTGAAGCTTGCGAGAGCGGCAGCAGACGCTGGCGAGGTGCCTGTCGGCGCACTGGTGGTCAAGGACGGGCAGATCATCGGTCGCGGTTCCAATCGCCCGCTGGGAAGCCACGACCCTACAGCCCACGCCGAAATCATCGCAATGCGAGAGGCTGCATCGTTTCTGGGCAATGACCGGCTGACGGGATGCGATCTATGGGTGACGCTGGAACCCTGCGCGATGTGCGCTGGAGCCATCGCCCACGCAAGGATAGCGCGGCTCTATTATGGCGCGGATGATCCCAAAGGTGGTGCGGTGGTACATGGACCGAGGTTGTTCGAACAGCAAACTGTCCATCATCGGCCGGAGGTTTATGCAGGGATTGCAGCAAACGAAGCGGCGGAATTGCTTAGGGCATTTTTCGCAAGGCGACGTTAAGCCGGAAAACGAAGCCCTCGGCGCGCTCGCACCCAATTCATGCCTGAAATCAATCCAGTCTGAAGGAAATCGGCAGCGAAACGCTGGTAGTGCCAGGTGGCGGTGTGGGAAAGCGCCTGACTTTCTGGGCAATCCGGACAGCTTCCCGGTCCAAAATTTCAGAACCGCTGGATTTCGTAAGAGTGATGCCGGTTATATTACCGTCGGCGGACATATTGACCCGGATAGTCGCCTGACCTTGCTCCTTGCGAACCATCGCGGACCGCGGGTAGGAGAAGTTATCGCGCATCAGCGAATGCACCCGCTGCGTCCAATTTGACGATTGCGCGGTTACCGGCGCAGCCAGTAACGCGATACCGCAACATATGGCGGCATTTACGACAGCAAGTTTTCTAACGTTCATCATATTTTCTCCTGATCCTTCTGCACGACGGATGCTAAGTTTTCGTTAACAGCCATACTCAGGCGGCCCGGACTTCTTTCAGAAATTCTGCGGCTGTTTGCTTCATTTTTGCCGACTGTTGATCGAGATATTCGATGGCAAGCAAAGCGTCGCGTGCGGTCTTGCCGCTATTCTCAATACCGCTTTTAACCTTGCCAAGATTGTCGGTAACAAGTTGCGAACTGTCAGCTACATGACCGGTATTCTGCGCTATCTGCGTAGTTGTCAGCGCCTGCTGTTCCATTGCTGCCGATATGTTGGTCGCAACGCTGCTAATTTCGTCGATGGCCTGTCCGATTTCGGTGATCGCCTCAATAGCCTTCGCTGACGTCGCCACTGCATGTCCTATGCTATGCTGAATCTCGGTGGTGGCAGCCGATGTCTGGTTGGCAAGGTTCTTTATCTCAGATGCGACAACCGCGAATCCGCGTCCAGCATCACCTGCTCGACTTGCTTCAATAGTGGCGTTTAGTGCGAGCAGATTGGTCTGCTTGGCTACATTGGCGATAAGATCGACCATCGATTGTGTTGTCTGCGTAGTATGCACAAGCTCGGCCACCACGCTATCGGTAGCCTTGGCGCGAACCGATGCATTTTGAGCAACAGATGCTGCCGAAGCGACCTGATTTGAGACCTCATGGATCGACATCGACATTTCATCGGCAGCACTGGCGACGTCTGTGCTGTTGGCACTGCTTTGGCTGGCGGCCGCGACAACATCTGCCATCAAGCCGATGTTGACATCGACATCGTTCGATACCTTGCGGGCACCATCGCGAATTTGACGAGCAGAATTGTCGACTTGATCGACCAGCTGTCCAACGGTTTTTTCAAATCGATCGGCCAGCGCCAGCATCGCCTCGCGGCGTTCCGTTTCGCTGCGTTCACGCTCTTCTTGTTGCGCACGGATATGTTGTTGCTGCTGTTCGAGTTCGCGTTTTTCGCTATCCAGTGCCACCCGGCGGCGTTCCTCGACCTCTTTCCCGTTAGCGCGGAAAATCTCCACAGCCCTTGCCATGTCTCCGACTTCATCCCCCCTGCCGGTCCCGTGAACTTCAGTGTCAAACTCCCCGTTGGCGAGCGAACGCATTTGAATGGCGAGACTGTTTATCGGCTTGGCAACGATCCCATGGATCAGCGCGCCCGCAAGCAGTGCCAACGCGATACCAACGGCTGCTGCAATCAGAACGACGAACAGCGCTGCGCTGGCTGACGTTTGTGCAACCAAAGTAGCGCGGTTTCGCACGCTGCTGATCGATGCAACGATTTGCTGCGCATCGGCGGCAAGCCGCGGGCCGGAAACTTTGATCACCTTGTTGATTTCGTTGTCGCGTATCTTGGTGGATGCGATCACTGCATCAAACGTTTTGTCGTAAGCGACCACATCGGTGATAACGGCATCGGCACGCGCAGACTGGGCACCGGTGCCGATCACGTCATATAACAGATTCATCGAATCTTCGAGTTCGAGCAGAGTGGCTTTGGCTTTTTTCGCTGTGTCACCGCTCGAATCGGACAGATAGCCAGTGACCTGAACCCGCATCGACAAATAATTGGCCTCGGCCACACTGGTCCGATAGGCAGCATCATGTGCGGTAGCGCCGTAAGCTGTATCTTTTATTCCTTTGAGCGACTCGGAAATCTTCGATCCACGGACGTTAAGGTCGGTATCGACATGCTTTTGGATATTGCTTTGCGCCTCGATAATGCGGTTGGCGGATTGACGGGTGGATGCCAGCGTCTTGCGCATGTCATTCAGTTTTGCCGTTTTACCGAGTGCTGCTGCACCGTCTTCAGCATCGTCCAGCATATTTATCGCGTCATCGAGCGTATCTTTGACGCGCTCCGCCAACGCGTCATCCGGCCGTATGACGTAATCCTTCAACAAGCCTTCCGCTGCGACGGCCCGCGATTGAACTCCAATCAGAGCCTGATCAGCGTCTGACATCGCGGTTACATTGCCGACCGCCGAGCGCACGCCAAACAGCGAACCGGCACTGACCAAGGCAAGTACGGCCATCGCCAATATTACACCGCCAAATGCGAACGCCAATTTGCGCCGCATCGGCCAGCCTGTCGATCTGTCGCTGATCTGTGTTGTTCGGCGCACACCATATTCGCGTACGCGCTCGACAAAACCGCTCCAATTAACCTTCATTGATCCACACCCATCCACCACGAGATGATGTGCTGTTACATTAAGAGCGGTAAAAAATGGTTAACTTCTAATTCATCATGAACTTGGAATAAATATTCCATAATTTGCAGAGGACAGTGAGCCTTCCCGCTAGCCCCGAGCCAGCTCCGATATCGCCTTCACACTGTTCAAATTACGAGCAGTCATGCGCTTCGGAAAATAGGGACCCATTTTCTCCGCCAGCTTTGATCGACCGATGCCGTCTGGTGCAAAGAGGTAGAAAACGTCGCCGATCAGAGCGAAATCCTCGCTTTCAGCCGCAAGTGCACGCAGCGCCGCCTCGTCATATTTGGCAGCGGGTTCGTCCAGGAAAAACAAATGCAGCTGCTTTCCTTCGGTCACCCGACCGGCAAAGGGGTTGGCATCAAGCGCCGAGGCAAACGCATCAGCGCTGCGCATGATGATGAAAGGGTGAAAGCCGAAACGCTTCTCGACCGCTCCCGCCAAAATCGACTCAATCTGCCCGGCATCTTTGTCCGAACTAAAAACCAGATTGCCGCTTTGTATATAACTGCGGGGATCGCCGAAGCCCAATTCCACCGCCAAAAGCCGCAATTCTACCATCGGCAGCTTGTTATTGCCGCCAACATTGATGCCTCTGAACAGCGCGATCCACTTCATAATGCGTTACCGCAAATTCTTCCCGAAAAATTCCATCGTCCGGCCCCAAGACAAATCCGCCGCCGCCTTGTCGTAACGCGGAGTCGAATCATTGTGGAAACCGTGGTTGGTGCCCGGGTAGAAATGCACCTGAAAGCGCTTTTGGTTGGAGAGCAAAGCCGCCTGATAGGGGAGCCAACCGGCGTTGATGCGTTCATCGACTTCAGCGTAGTGGATTAGCAATGGCGCTTTGATTGCGGGGACTTCGGATGCCTTGGGTTGACGTCCGTAATATGGGACCGAGGCCGCCATTTCGGGATAGGCGACAGCGAGCGCGTTGCACACACCGCCACCGTAGCAGAAGCCGACAGCGCCGACTTTGCCGGTGCTTTCCTTGTGATCACGCAGATACTCAAAACTCGCGAAGAAGTCTTCGAGCAGTTTTGCCGGGTCGAGCTTTGCCTGCAACTCGCGGCCCTTTTCATCGTCGCCGGGATAGCCGCCAACCGACGACAGACCATCGGGACCGAGAGCGAGATATCCCGCTTTTGCGAGCCGACGCACTACATCTTCGATATAAGGGTTCAGCCCGCGATTTTCGTGGACCACAAGCACGGCAGGCAGCTTGCCTTTTGCCTTAGCGGGCTTGGCCATCAGCGCGTTGATCGAGCCGTGGCCGTCGGGGCTGGGTATCGACACCCGCGACGTTGTAATCGCGGGGTCCGTGGGCTCGACCTGCCGCGCCAGCGCGTAATCGGGCTGGAGTTGCTTCAGGATCATCAGGCCGGTTACGCCTGCCGCCGCAAACTTACCCGCTTGCGCGATAAATTCGCGTTTGGTCAGCTTCCCGTGCACATAGCCGTCGAAGATTTCGAGGATATAGGGGTGGAACTCGCTGGCCTTTTTGCGCAGTTGCATGCCGGTCAGTGTACGAACCGCGCGACAACGTCGCGGTAGCTGCGGCTCACCTTCACCTGAGCGCCCGATTCGAGCACGAGGAAGCACTCACCATTGGTGTGCGGCTTCACCTGACGCACTTGATCGAGATTGACGATGGTCGAACGGTGCACCCGCTGGAATGTGCGCGGGTCCAGCCGCTTTTCGAGATCCTTCATCGTCTCGCGCAGGATCAGCGAATTATCGGCAGTGTAGATGCACATATAGTCGCCCGCCGCGTCGATCCGTTCGATGCTTTCGACATCCACGCGAAAAATCTGGCCGCGATCCTTGACGTTGATAAGTTTTTCGAAACGTGTGCTCGCCATTTCGTCGTCGGCATTCGCCGGCGGCATTTCGGTGTTGGGCGCGACCTCGTTGATGACGGCACGTAGCCGTTCAAGCTCGTCCGAAGTCCGCTTGTCAGCCAAGCGCGCGCGAATGCGATCCATGGTATCCGCCAGACGGTCGGGCTCGACGGGTTTCATCAGATAATCGATGGCCTGTGCTTCGAACGCGCGGATCGCATGTTCGCTGTACGCGGTGACAAAGACAAACAGCGGCGGATCGATGTCCATCACGCCCTGCACTACGGAGAACCCATCGAAACCGGGCATCTGGATATCGAGAAACACCAGATCGGGTTTTAGCGTCTTGATCTTGCGGATTGCCTCTCGCCCGTTGTGGCAGGTGGCTACAATTTCGATATCTTCAAATGGTTGGAGGCGCAGTTCGAGGCCTTGAATAGCCAATTTCTCGTCATCGACGAGGATAGTGCGAATGGTCATGCGGTTATCAATCCTTGCTTCATAGCCCCCGCTTGATTCTGTTCGATAGGTATCGTTTTGACCTGATAGGGCAATTCCAGCAAAACCTCAAATCCTCCGCTTGCGTTTACAAAATGTTCGAAGCGCTGGTCGTCGCCATAAGCCTGCATCAGTCGCTCGCGCGTATTCGCCATCCCGACACCGGTTGAAAGGCTGTGGTCTTGCTGCCCCGGCTGCAAGCCCGGACCGGTGTCGGAAACGATGACCCGCACCTTTTCGCCGATGAGTTGCGCCGTGATCGAAATATCCGCACCCTCTTCCTTTGGAGTTACCGCATACTTAATCGCGTTCTCGACCAAAGGTTGCAGCAGCAACGACGGTACAAGTGCATTGGCGGCGGCGGGGTCGATCTCGAAATTGGTTCGCAACCGTTCCTCGAAACGCATTTTCTCGATATCGAGATAGAGCTTCAATGTCTCAATTTCCTGCGCCAGCGTAACCTTGGCCGCGGCTTCGTTGATGAGCGTATAGCGCAGGAACGAAGACAGCCGCGACAGCATCGCGTTGGCCTGCTCGGTCTGTTTCAACAGCACCAGAGTCGAAATGCTGTTGAGCGTGTTGAACAGGAAATGCGGGTTCAATTGATAACGCAGCATCGTCAATTGCGCGCTGGTCGCCTGCGCCTCTAGCCGAAGCATCTGATCTGCCTGCTCCTCGGCGCGGACGAAATAGTTGATGGCAAAGTACAGCGCCGACCAAGCCGCGAGCAGCACCGAATCGATGTAAATTGCTGCGAGCCAAAGCTGTAGAAACGGTGTCCCGTCGGTCCCCGACCGGATCGTCTGTATAACCCATGTGTCGAGATAGGCATAAAGCCCCGAACCGACCGCCACCGCAAATAACGTCGTGCCCCATGTAATAAGTGGCTGTTTTTCAATAACATAGCGGTAGATCACCGACAGGATAAGCGTTATCGAATAGCCGGTGACCGCCGAAATCAACACCGGCACCAAGAAACTGATATCCTGCCCGTTGGCGATGCCCGATGCACCGCGCAGTATCAAAGCACCCGCCCAGCCGACAGAATGCAGGTTCCAAAACGCACGATTCTTGTCGGAAAAGAAGGGCTGATCGGTCAGCTCAAGTACGGCCATGCCGAACGTCTAGCCGGATTTTGCCTGGCCATGAAGCCCTTGTTTCATTTCGTCGCGGTGTTAGCATGCAGGAAAGCAAGACGATGAAGGCACTGGAGCCGCGATATGGACAACAATGAGGGCCGCGCAACTTTCCACGATATGACGGAAAGCACGCAAGAGGATTGGCAGATCATCATGAGCCACCACATCCCGTTCGCGCAGAACGGCGGGAAACGCGTGCTCGATCATTTGAAGTTGCTCGACGGCGATTTCGGTGGGTTTGCGGTCGACCGGCTGATGCATTCGCTGCAGACCGCGACGCGCGCGCACCGCGACGGCCGCGATGAAGCTTATGTGGTGATGGCGCTGCTCCATGACATCGGCGACACCTTGGGCGCCGCCAACCACCCCGATATTGCGGCGGCTATCCTGAAACCCTTTGTATCGGAAGAACTGCACTGGATCGTGCAGCACCACGGGATTTTTCAGGGCCATAACTTCTTCCACCATCTGGGGCTCGACCGCGACATGCGCGAGCAATTTCGCGGCCACCAATATTTTGGTGCGACCGAGGAATTTATCGACAAATATGACTGTCCGGCATTCGACCCGAGTTACGATGCCCTGCCCCTCGACTTCTTCGAGCCGATGGTGATGAAGCTGTTCCAGTATCCGATCAACAGCATCTACAAAAAACCGATGGCAGAGGCATGAGGCCGAGTGAAACTCCGCATCGCTGACACCGCCTTCTACAACTGGCGCAATTGATATGACCCGATATTCGAAAACGGCGATGTGGCTGCACTGGCTAATCGCTGCATTGCTGATTTACAATTATGCCTTAGGCGAGCGGACCGAGCATCTGAAGCCTGGTCCTGCGCTTTTCGTGATACTCCAGCTGCACAAATCAATCGGCATTACCGTTCTGCTGCTCTCGCTTTGGCGGCTCACAATCCGCATATGGCAACACGCCCTGTCGCTGTGGTTGATAGCCCGGCGGCCAAGTTCCTGTCATCGACGGTCCATGCGCTTTTCTATGTGGTGATGATCGGTGCGCCGCTGACCGGTTGGATGGTTGTGTCGACCGCAGACATAAAGATACCGACCTTGTTGTTTGGATCGATCCCCTGGCCCCACCTGCCATTGGCCGGTACGGGCCATGCGCTGCACGAATTAACCGAAGAAGCACATGAGCTGCTGTCAAAGCTCATGCTCGGGCTCATTGCGCTCCATGTGGTCGGCGCACTTCGACATCAGTTTATGATGAAGGACGGCCTGCTAGACCGGATGATGCCTACAGCGCGCAGCGGGTTAGGGGCGCTTGTTGTTGCACTCGCTCTGCTCGGTGGCAGTTTTGCCCTTGGACGCGCTGGTCCGATACCCGGGATGGAAGCTGCTCCGACGCCGATAGCCAGTGGAAGCGCAACTCCGGCCAACGCAAAAGCAGGTACTGCGGTGGCAAAGCCAGAAAACGCCGATCTAGCGAAGGCCGAACCGGATGCCGCCGACAAAACCAAGCTGGATGCGGAAGAAATAGCGGCGACAGGTCCGGTCCCGAAATGGCAGCAATCACCGGGGGGACATCTGGGCTTTACCGTTACCGCCAATGGCGAGCAGGTGAATGGTCGATTTGGCAACTGGTCGAGCAATATCGTCTTCGATCCTGAGCGGCTTGACCAAAGCTCGATCCGAACCAATATCAATCTCGGCTCGGTAGCCAGCGGCGATGGCGAACGCGACGCGATGCTGGTGACAAGCGATTTCTTCGCAACAGCGGTGCATCCGCAAGCAATTTTTACGTCGAATGACATCCGCAGCAGCGGCGGCAACCGCTATCAAGCCCGCGGCACACTTACACTCAAAGGGATATCGCAACCCGTCCGGCTGAATTTCACACTCGATATCAAGGGCGACAAAGCCACCGCCAGCGGCACGGCAACGCTGTTCCGCAACGCCTTTGGTGTCGGGTCGGGCCAGTTCGAGGGCGGCGACGCGATCGGCAAAACTGTGACCGTGAACTTCAACTTCACAGCAATGAAGCGGTAGAGCCAGACTTACCGTCCCAACAGCACCCTGGCCTGCCCTGCGATCTGCGCCAGCATAGCAGGGGTCGGCATTCCGGCCAAGCGAGCACGATCGACCACTGCTTTGAATGCGCGCACCCGCGCTGCGTTTTCGGCAAGCCAGCTTTGCGCGTCATCGACCGGCTTTTTGCTCGCCCGCCTGCGCAGGAAGTCAAGCCGCATTGCCTGAAAATCGCGGGCAAGCCCCGCCACCAGCAGCCGTTCCCACGGATCGTGCGGGTCCATCTGCATCGCGGTCCCTTGCGCCCAGCCGATACCCAACGCGTTGCCGATTGTGGTAAAAGCCTGCGTCAACGCGGTGACGTCGATCTTTTGAGCCGACGACAACGACGCAAGGCCAATAGCACCGTCCAGTTGCGCCATCCTGACCAGCCGGTCGGCGATCTTGCGCGGCGCGCCGTTATCGACCATCCGCGCCCCGAAGGTTTCGGTCTGGTGCCGTATGTCGTCGGGTAGCAGGCCTTCCAACCCGGCCGAAAGCTTGTCGACCACCGGCGCATAGAGCGCGGTTGCAGCGCCGACATCGCGGCCTTCATGCGCATTGCGGATGATGTCGGCCATCTGCGCGCGCGTTTCGACCGCAGTCTGGTTGAACAGCATCAACCGCGTCTGTTCGGCCATTTCTGCGGTGTCGATTGTAGCCCAAAGCGAGGGCAAATCGTAAATGCGTTCGGCAATCGCAAAGGCCCCCGCGACATCGGACAGGCTGCACCCTTCTTCTTCCACCAGTTCGAACGGATGGAGCAGTCCGAGCCGGTTGATCATGCGGTTGACCAATTTGGTCGCTATGATCTCTTTGCGCAGCCGGTGGCTGAGGATCGCCTTGTTGTGCGCCTTCGCCATCGCCGTTGGGAAGGCAGCAAGCAATTCGCTTTCCATCGACGCATCAACCGCGAGCGGTGCGTCCTCGACTGCGTCCTGTGCCGCCAGTTTCGCGGTCGACAGCAACACCGCCAGTTCGGGCCGGGTCAATCCCTTGCCCTCGCTTGCACGGCGGAGCAGTTCTTCGTTTCCGGCAATTCCTTCGACCGCGCGGTCGAGGCGTCCGGTGCTTTCGAAAGTTTCGATGAGGCGGACATAGGCAGGCAGATCGCCCGCCCCGCCGGTTTCGGCAATCGACAGCGCGAGCGTTTGCAAGCGATTGTCCTCGAGCACCAGGGCACTAACCGCATCGGTCATGCTGGCAAGCAAGACATTGCGCGCAGGCTCTTTCAGTTTTCCGGCGCGCATATCGGCATTAAGCGCGATCTTGATGTTGACCTCGTTATCCGAACAATCGACGCCCGCCGAATTGTCAATAAAGTCGGTGTTGATCCGCCCGCCCCTCAGCGCAAAGCCGATCCGGCCGGCCTGTGTGACGCCCAGATTCGCGCCCTCGCCAACGACCTGCGCACGCACCTGCGAACCGTTGACGCGGATACTATCGTTCGCCGGGTCGCCAACCTCGATATGGTTTTCCGAAGCGTCCTTGATATACGTGCCGATGCCGCCGAACCACATCAGTTGAACGGGCGCTTTCAGTATCGCGGTCATCAATGCCGCGGGCTCAAGCTCCTTGTCCTCGATGCCGAGCAATGCGCGGATTTCGGGCGTGGTCTTGATGCTCTTCTCACTACGCGCAAATACGCCGCCGCCTTTCGAGATAAGCTTGGAGTTATAATCGAGCCAGCTTGAACGCGGAAGATTGAACATTCGCTGCCGCTCTTTCCAGCTTGTTGCCGGATCGGGATCGGGGTCGAAAAAGATATGCCGGTGGTCGAAAGCCGCAACCAGCTTCAGCGATTTCGACAGTAACATGCCGTTACCGAACACATCACCCGACATATCGCCGACACCAGCGACGGTTACCGGCTCTTTCTGCACATCGACGCCCATTTCGGCGAAGTGGCGCTGGACCGACATCCAGCCGCCTTTTGCGGTGATGCCCATCGCCTTATGGTCGTAACCGACCGAGCCACCGCTTGCGAACGCATCGCCGAGCCAGAAATTGCGTTCCAGCGCGATGGCATTGGCGGTGTCGGAAAATGTGGCCGTGCCCTTATCGGCGGCGACAACGAAATAGGGGTCGTCACCGTCATGGATGACAACGTCCACCGGATGCACAATCTTGTCATTGACGATGTTGTCGGTGACCGACAGCAAGGTGCGGATGAATATTTTGTAGCTTTCGGTACCTTCGGCGAACCAGGCATCGCGGTCGACGCGCATGTCGGGCAGGCGCTTCGGGTAGAAACCGCCCTTCGCGCCGGTCGGCACGATCACCGCGTTCTTGACGCGCTGCGCCTTCATCAATCCCAACACTTCGGTGCGGAAGTCGTCGCGCCGATCGGACCAGCGCAGCCCACCACGCGCCACTGGCCCCGCACGCAAATGGATGCCCTCTACGCGCGGGCTATATACGAAAATCTCGCGCCAGGGGAGCGGGGCGGGAAGACCCGGAACCCGCGCACTGTCCATCTTGAACGCTAACGCTTCAGCGGCGGCTGGGGCAAAGGCATTGGTGCGCAGCGTCGCGCGGATGATACCGAGATAGCGACGGAGAATACGGTCCTCATCGATCGAGGAAACATCGGCAAGACTATTGTCTATTGCCTTGATACATTTAAAAGAATCCTTGTCGCTTGCCTCATCGAATTTGGGATCGTGCAACGATTTGAACAACGAAATGAGCAACTGCGTCACCCCGGCATTTTTGGCCAATGCCGCGACCACATTGGGCATTCCGTAATTGACGCCGGTCTGCCGCAAGTAGCGATACCACGCGCGCAGCCAGATGACCGCCTGCGGGTCGAGCGAGGCGATCGTCACCAGCTGGTTGAAGGCATCGTCCTCTGCATCGCCATCGAGTACTTGGCTGAGCGCACCTTCCAGAACGCGCGCGCGCGCAATAACCGAGGAGATGTCACCGCCGCGCAATGCCAGACGGAAATCATGGATGTAGTTGCCATCGACCAGAGTCGTGGGCGCTTCTTCGAGCACATCGAAACCGAAATTTTCCAGCGCGGGAACGATATCGCTCAACGGCATCGCGCCGCCCTGGCTGTAAACCTTAAGCCGCATATGGCTGCCGTGGCTCGACAGCCGGGTAATGCGGCTATGGTCGCGTTCCATATTAAGCAGCCCGACCATGTCGAGCGCGGCCTCGGAGGCCGGATAGCTGGTGCGGTAATTGGCGGGGAAGGCTCCGCTGTACCGGACAACCATAGCCGCCGCCCGTTTTTCGTCGGTCAGTTTGGCCAGCGCTGCCTCGACCGCAGGCTCCCACCCGCGCACCATTAGCTCCAGACGGTCATCGAGCGTCGCCTCATCGACCTTCTGTGCGCGGTCGGGCAAGTCGAGCGTGTAGCGCAGCAGCGCAATACCGCCATCTTCCAAACCGATCGTCCAGCCAAGCATCGTGCCGCCGGTCTGCTCAACCAGCATTGCCTCGATCTGGCGACGCATACCCGTCGATACATCATCGCGCGGAAGCCAAACGAAAATATAAAGATGCCGCCCGAGCGGCGAGCGCAGCGATATCAGCTTGGGCCTTGGCCGGTCGGTCAGCGACATCGCGGTCAGCGTGACACGCTCAAGTTCGGCAAGCTTCAACGGCACAAGCAAATCATGCGGCAACGATGTCAGCGCATGCGTCATCGCTTTGCCGGCATGGCCCGCCGGATCGAAACCGAAACGCTCCATCAATGTCGCCAAATGCGTACGTAACACTGGAATGAGTTCGGGCGAAGTCGCAAGCGCCGCGCTGGTCCAAAGACCCGAAGTAATCGATATGCCGCTGATCCGGCTGCCATCGCGCTCCGGCACAACCACAAGGTCGAGTTGCACATGCCGGTGGACACTGGAAACCCGGTTCGCCTTCAGCACCAAAGGCGCGCGGCCACCTTCCTCGAACCATTTCATCGCAAGTCCGATGCTTTGTTCGGACAACATCGGCGCATCGCTGACCCGCGACAACCCTAGACGCCGTGATCGTTCGCCGCTGGCCGCAATATGCTCGTGCCCAAGCACCGTCATATTGCCATCTAGGAACCAGCGGATGAGCGCCGCGCCCTCGCCATCGGGCAGGCTATCTGCATCATCGGCCATCGCGCCCAACATCTTGCGCCAATCGGCAACCGCGCCGCGCACATCGCGAAGCACGCTAAGCAGCTCTGCCTCAAGCGCGCGTCGTTCTTTGGCATCAACGCGGTCGGTTTCGAGATAAATGAAGGATTCGCGGGCGGCGGCGGACTGGCGTTTGCGGCTGACCGATTGCAACACGCCATCGGTACCCCGCGTGGTTGTCAAAACCGGGTGGATCAGGCGCTTCACGCTGACGCCCCTGGCCGCCAGCGCCGCCGAGATCGAATCGACCAGAAACGGCATGTCGTCGTTGTTCATTGCAATCCGCATCGCCAACCGGCCTTGCGCATCTGCGAATGTATCAAGCGCAACCACCGGATTGCCCGGCTTGCGTTGATGCGCCAATTCAAGCGTAAAGCGCGCCGCTTCATCGCAAGTCTTGGCATCGAACCCTTCGTTTTCTCCGGGGAGCGCGCTGACCGTGAAAGCTTCTGCCATCGCTTTCAAAAGGCTGGGGTCGGTTTTTGCTATTTTGGCAGCGGCCATCAAGTATCTCCATATCCTGACATTTTGAGCAGGAATGTCCACGAACAATGTTGTAATTTTATTTCAACGCTTATGCCTTCGTTCAACGCGCCGCACAAGATGTGTCGGTAAGCGGTTGCTTGCAAAACGTCGCCTGTGTAGCGTGCGCCAAACGCCAAAAAGGCTGGAGAGATTTTTATGGATAAGCGGCTGACCACCTGGATTTTAGTCGGGATGATATTGGGGGTCGTCGCCGGTTACGTCGCCAATCAGGGTTATTCGAACAATCCGGAAATGCTGGCCGAAATTGCCCGCTATTTCAAAATGCTGTCCGATATCTTCCTAAATCTCGTGAAAATGCTGGTTGCACCGCTCATCCTGTCGACGATCGTTGTCGGGATTGCGCATATGGGGGATAGCTCGGCACTTGGACGCATAGGATTTCGGGCGATTGTTTGGTTCATTATCGCCAGCCTCATTTCGATCGGGCTGGGCCTGTTGCTCGTCAATCTGTTCCAGCCAGGTGCCGGACTCAACCTTACCGTTGGCGCGACGCCAGCTACCGATATCGGCGAGATCAAGAAACTCGATTTCGTTGATTTTATTACCCACGTTTTTCCCAAAAATGCCCTTGAGGCTATGGCGACCAACAACATTTTGCAAATACTGGTATTTTCGCTTTTCGCCGGCGTGGCGCTCTCGGCGATGGGCGAGAAGGGCAAGCCGTTGGTGCGTGGTGCGGAAGCGCTTGCTGAAATGATGCTTCAGATCACGGGTTACGTGATGCGCTTTGCGCCGTTCGCTGTCTTTGGAGCATTGGCAGCCGTTATCGCAACCAAAGGCTTGGGTATCCTTATAACCTTTGGCACATTGGTGGCAGAATTCTATTTCGGCCTTTTGCTGCTATGGATCATCCTGCTCACCATCGGCGCAATGTTTCTGCAAAAGCGAATATGGTTGCTCATCCGCTATATCCGGGAACCAATCCTTATTGCGTTTTCGACGGCGTCGTCCGAAGCTGCCATGCCCAAATTGTTCGAACAGCTCGACCGGTTCGGCGTGCCCCGCCGTATATCGGGCTTCATGCTCCCAATGGGTTACAGCTTCAATCTCGACGGCTCGATGATGTATTCAAGCTTCGCTACGATATTCATCGCACAGGCCTATAATATGGACCTGAGCATTGGCACACAGATTGCTATTCTGCTCACCCTGATGATCAGTTCAAAAGGCATTGCCGCTGTCCCCCGCGCCAGCCTTGTTGTCATCACGGGCACACTCGCTATGTTCGGTCTACCGGTTGAAGGCGTGGCGCTCATCCTTGGGATCGATCAATTCCTCGACATGGGCCGCACTGCGACCAATGTTGTGGGCAATGCGGTTGCAACCTCGGTCATCACCAAATGGGAAGGGTTGCTTGAAGAGCTGGAGCCGGAATTTGTCGAACATCCGCATGCTCCTGCACATACTGCGCATGGTGGCGCGCGCGGGCTTGATCTGGCAGAGGATATGGTGACCGACGAGCGGTCGTCGAAGACTTAACCTTCGAGCTTGCGTCCGACCAACGTACCCTTGGCGCCCTTGCGATCAAGCGTGAAACGCATGTTGTGATGCTCTTGGCGCCAACGCCGGGCGACGAAACGCTCACCCAGCCTTGCGGCATCGTCGAGCAAAACCATGCCACCCCGGCGCAGCCTCGGAAACAGGCTGGCGGCGGCTCCGCGTACATGCGGGTGGATTGCCCAAGGCGGACCGTCGACCACCAACAGGTCTATTTCAGCAGGTACATCGGTCAACTGATACCAATGTCCGGGCCAGCCTTTGGGAGAAGGGCCGAGCGGCGCATGACGGATATCGGCGGGCATGCCGTTTTCCGCGATCCATTCCTGTGTGATCGCCGCGAACTGCTTATGCTGGTCGTAGCTGACGCAGCGACCGCCACCGTTTAGCTGAAGCGCACGCGCGATGACAAAACTCGATGCGCCGCAGCCGAGTTCCACGACCTGTGCCGGACGCAAGGCTTCGATTGCGTCGACGATATGCCATAAAAAGTTTGTATCCGCTTTCCAGCTTCCCAAATTTGGTAAAGCATCGAGCGGCAAATCGAGATGCTGCAGCAACGCCGCCTTGTCCGCCTTGCGCCCACCGTGCAAGCTGCGAAGCAACCACGGCCACTGCACCGCGCCATAGGCCATCACCATCGCACGATCGCTGATCGAAAGCGTGAGGCCGATGTCGTCGAGCGGCATTAAAGCCGTAGTTTCGCGTGTTGTCATAATTAACTCAATGCGGTCGGTCGATGAACGCGTAATGAAAGACTGTTCGGGCTGTCTGATTTACCACACGGTTTAAGGCTGGATTACTATTTTTGTTCCGTCGATTGCGACCTTAGCACCACGCCGATTGCAAACGCATCAATCGGCAAAAGGATCTCGTACCAAAATAGTGTCTTCGCGCTGTGGCGATGTGGAAACCAATGCCACCGGGGTTTCGATGAGTTCCTGCACGCGCTGGATATATTTGATCGCCTGCGCCGGTAATTCTGCCCAACTGCGCGCGCCTGCGGTGGTTTCGTTCCAGCCGTCCATTTCCTCATAGATCGGCTCGACCGCCGCTTGATCGGCTGAGTGCGCGGGCAGATAGTCATAGACTTTGCCACGCAGTCGGTAACCGGTGCAGATTTTGATGGTGTCGAAACCGTCGAGCACATCAAGCTTGGTAAGCGCAATTCCGGTAACGCCCGACACCGCGCAACTTTGCCGCACGATCACCGCGTCGAACCAACCGCAGCGCCGTTTGCGTCCGGTGACAGTTCCGAATTCATGACCACGTTCGCCAAGCTTCTGCCCAGTTTCGTCTTCGAGTTCGGTCGGGAACGGACCGGAACCGACGCGGGTTGTGTAGGCCTTCACGATACCCAAGACGAAGCCGGCGGCATTTGGACCGAGGCCCGATCCGCTCGCCGCAGTGCCCGATACGGTGTTTGAGGAGGTAACAAACGGATAGGTACCGTGATCGACATCGAGCAAAACGCCCTGCGCGCCTTCGAACAATATCCGCGCGCCTGCCTTGCGGACTTTCTTGAGCCGTTTCCAGACCGGTTGCGCATACTCCAAGATAAACGGCGCAATTTCCTTGAGTTCGGCGACCAACGCGGCGCGGTCCACAGGCGGTTCGCCGAACCCAGCACGTAGCGCGTCGTGGTGCGCGCAGAGCCTATCCATTTGCGGCTCGATTGCGTCGAGGTGGGCAAGGTCACAGACGCGGATGGCGCGGCGGCCCACCTTGTCCTCATAAGCCGGGCCAATGCCACGACCCGTGGTGCCGATCTTGCCCGATCCGGCGGCGGTTTCGCGCAGGCCGTCCAGATCGCGGTGAATCGGCAAAATCAACGCGCAATTGTCTGCAAGCGCGAAATTCTCGGTGGTGATCGAGACGCCCTGCCCGCGAAGCTTTGCCATTTCATCACGCAGCGCCCACGGATCAAGCACCACGCCATTGCCGATAATCGACAGCGTGCCGGTAACAATCCCCGACGGCAGCAGCGACAGCTTGTAGACGTTGTCACCAACGACGAGCGTATGCCCGGCATTATGCCCGCCTTGAAAGCGGACAACGGCATCGGCGCGTTCCGCCAGCCAGTCAACAATTTTGCCTTTGCCCTCGTCGCCCCATTGTGCGCCGATCACGGTTACATTCGCCATAAGGTATTCCCTATCGAAGCCTGATTCTCAGGGGCCTTTTTCTGCACAGAGGGAGAATTCTCTGCGAAGGGATTCGCCGTGCCCCCCGTTATGAGCATGGATGCGGTGCGTCCACCGAAAATCGGTTCTGAAAGGCAAAAGATGCGCAAATGGATAATGGCTGGCGGTGTGCTGGCAATGATCACAACCTGCGCGGTCGCGCAAAATGGCGCGCGACTGTCGGCCCCCTGCCGCAAGGAGGTTGTTCAACTGTGCGGCATGAACCGCGAAGCAATCCGCGGATGCCTGAGAGAGAAAGTCAGTCAGCTGTCCGAAAACTGCCGCAGCGAAATCCGCGAGCAGATCGGCAAGCGGGGCGGTGACACAAAATCAACCCGCGCGGCGACGGGTGCAGTCGAATTGGCCTATGGCAATGACGACTTGCAGAAGCTCGATTTCTGGAAAGCGAAGACGGCGAATGCACCGCTGGTAATCTTCGTCCACGGTGGCGGCTGGAAACGCGGCGACAAGAACAACGCCACCGGTAGCAGCAAAGCGCCGCATTATCTGGAGCAAGGCTATGCTTTTGCCAGCATCAATTACCGCTTGGTTCCCGAGGCAACGGTGGAACAGCAGGCCGCAGACGTTGCCAGCTCAATCGCCTATTTGCGTGAGCATGCGCAACGGCTTGGCATTGACCCCAAACGCGTTGTTCTGATGGGTCACAGCGCAGGTGCGCATCTCTCCGCTCTGGTCGGCACGGACCCGCAATATCTGCGCGGTGTCGGCCTCGACGTGTCGGCTTTGTCTGGCGTTATCCCGCTCGATGGCGCGGCATATGATGTGCCCGCGCAAATGACGGATGGCGCACGGTTTATGAGCGACACCTACAGCCAAGCTTTCGGTATCGATCCAAATCGCCAACGTGCGCTATCACCTTATTGGCATGCCGCAGCGCCAAATTCTCCAAGCTTTCTGATATTGCACGTGGATCGCGATGATGGCGCGCGCCAATCCAAAGCGTTGAGCGACGCGTTACGTAAAGGTGGCGCAAAAGTTCAATTGCAAGCTTTTGAAGGCAAAGGGCTGAAAGGCCATATGGAAATCAACCGCAAGCTGGGCGAAGCCGATTATCCGGCAACGCCTGTGGTCGATGCGTGGCTGCGTGCGGTGTTTGGACGATAGTCTTATCCTCCCCAACTTGAAAAGATGGGGAGGCGGCGCGCCGGAGCTTTAGCGAAGGCGTGACGGAGGGGCCTTCAACCCTGTACTCCCCTCCGTCAGCCGCTTCGCGACTGCCACCTCCCCAAATCTTCGATTTAGGGAGGATAAACAAAGCTAAACCGCTTCTGCTCGGCCATTTTCCAAAACATAGGCGCAGCCCAATGCCTTGGCGCTATCGCTGGCGTCCAGTGCGGCGATTGTGACCCAGCCTTCGCCGCGCATCTGCGCTGCTTTGCTAGTCAGCGTCCCCAAGGGCAAGAACAGTCGGCGGTTTTCCGTTTCTTCCGTTACCGCCTCAATTAGTGGATCGGGATAAAGCGAAAAGCCGGTTGCGACTTCGGTCGTGCCGTCGAGCTTCGAAATCGCATATGTCCCGCCGCGCCCCAGTGCCGCAGTGTAGCCCTTGGCAAACAGCGTGAAACCGAACCAGCTTTGATATTCGAAGCCGTGTCGTTCGGTCGGATCGAGGGTGATGGTTGCGCGGCCAGACACGGCCTCAGCAATTGCCTCTAATCCTGCAATACGCGAAGCCAGCGCACCGCCTGCATCGATGGCGCGCAATTTCTCAACCGCTTCTGCAAACGGCCCGGTCGCGGCCAGCAGCGGCAAATAGGCATCTGCGCCAAGCGCGCTCAACCCGCCTGCGTCTTTCATGTCGAGTTCGGAGCGCACCGCATCTATTTGATCGGCTACCAAAGGCAGCGCTTCGACCGCCAGCGTTTCCACCAAATCAGGCAAGGTGAAGTCGATGGTGATGTCCCTCACACCCGCCGCCTCCAGCGCATCAATCGCCACACCGACAATTTCGGACGCAGCGGCGACGCTATCATTACCAATTAGCTCTGCACCCAATTGGGCAATTTCCCGTTCCGGCCGTAACTGCCGCGCGCGCAGACGCAGCACTTGCCCGTGATAGCACAGCCTGAGCGGACGCGACGCCTCGGCCAGACGAGTTGTGGCAATTCGTCCGACCTGCACGGTGATATCACCGCGCAACGCCAGCGTGTGGCCAGAGACCGGATCGGTGAAGCGCAGCAACTGATTGCGCGTCGCACCGCCGCTCCGCGCTGCCAGCCCGCTTTCAAATTCGGCGATGGCCGGCGCAACCCGCGCATAACCATTGCTCGCAAGCACATCGATCATCGCCCGCGCCACCCGCGCTGCCACCTCCGCTTGCGGTGGCAAGCGGTCGCGGAAGCCTTCGGGCAACAGATCGGGCGGGATCGTGGTCATGCGCGGTCTTTACTAGAAAAGCTTGGGCTTGAAAGCCCAATCAAAACTTAAGCGCCTTGACGGTCTTCACGCCGGGTAGCTTGCAAACTTGCCACAAGACCGGCTCCTTGATTTCGGCGTCCATCGACAGGAGCAGCACCGCTTCGCCGCCAGCACTGCGGCGACCCAGATGGAATGTGCCGATGTTGAGGCCCGCTTCACCCAAAGTAGTGCCGACGCGGCCGATGAAGCCGGGGGCGTCTTCATTGACAATATAGAGCATATTGCCCTCAAGTTCGGCCTCCAGACTGATGCCGAAAATCTCGACCAGACGCGCTTCGCCATTGCCGAACAAGGTGCCTGCAACCGAACGCGCACCGAGGCTGGTGTTTACCGTAACGCGGACGAGAGTGTGGTAATTGCCTTCCTTGTCGTGGCGGATTTCGCGGATGTCGAGACCGCGCTCTTTGGCGAGATAAGGCGCATTGACCATGTTCACCGCGTCGGAAAAACGGCGCATGAAGCCAGAAAGCACCGCCGCCGTAATCGGCTTGATGTTGAGCTCTGCAGCAGCACCTTCGACTTCGATCGAGATGTTGTCGAGATCGTCGTGCGCCAACTGACCGACCAGCGAACCGAGTTTCAAAGCCAGCGCCATATAGGGCCTCAACTTCGGCGCTTCCTCCGCGCTGAGGCTAGGCATATTGAGCGCATTGGTGACACCGCCGCTGACCAGATAGTCGGCCATCTGTTCAGCAACCTGCAAAGCAACATTGACCTGCGCTTCATTGGTCGATGCGCCGAGATGCGGGGTGCAGATGAAGTTAGGCGTGCCGAACAAGGGCGATGCCTTAGCTGGTTCTTCGACAAACACGTCGAGTGCCGCGCCGCCGACCTGACCGCTGTCTAGCGCCTCTTTCAAGGCAACCTCGTCAATCAACCCGCCGCGCGCGCAGTTGATAATCCGCACGCCCTTCTTGGCCTTGGCCAGATTGGCCTTCGACAGGATATTCCGCGTCTGGTCGGTCAGCGGCGTGTGCAGCGTGATGAAATCGGCCTTGGCTAGCAGCGTATCGAGATCGGCCTTTTCAACGCCCATTTCGACCGCACGTTCGGGTGTCAGGAACGGGTCGAAAGCAACGACCTTCATTTTCAGGCCGAGCGCGCGGCTGGCGACGATCGAACCGATATTGCCCGCACCGATCAGGCCCAATGTCTTGCCGGTCAGCTCGACGCCCATGAAGCGGTTCTTTTCCCACTTGCCTGCCTGCGTCGAGGCGTCGGCTTCCGGGAGTTGGCGGGCCAAAGCAAACATCAAGGCGATGGCGTGCTCAGCCGTCGTGATCGAGTTGCCGAACGGCGTGTTCATCACGACGACGCCCTTCGCCGAAGCCGCCGGAATATCGACATTGTCGACACCGATACCGGCGCGACCGATGACTTTGAGGTTGATCGCGGCGTCGAGGATCGCCTTGGTAACCTTGGTCGTACTGCGGATAGCGAGGCCGTCATATTCGCCGATCATCGCGGCGAGTTCTTCGGGGGTTTTGCCAGTGATAACATCGACGTCGCAACCGCGTTCGGTGAAAATCTTGGCGGCGTTGGGGTCCATTTGGTCGGAAATGAGAACTCTTGGTTTGGTCATGACATCAATCCTGATTTTTTAATGTGTCATCCCCGACTTGATCGGGGATCCATGGTCTAAAATGTCCGTCCATGGATTCCCGCTTTCGCGGGAATGACAATGAAATTTAAGCGTTACGCAGCTTTCAGCGTCTCGTAAGCCCAATCGAGCCAAGGCCCGAGCGCTTCAATATCGGCAGTGTCCACAGTAGCACCGCACCAGATGCGCAGGCCCGGTGGGGCATCGCGGTATCCGGCGATGTCATAGGCAGCCGCTTCGGCGTCGAGCAGGCCGGCGAATTTCTTGATGAAATCCTCATCCGCGCCTTCGACCGTCAGGCAAACCGATGTTTTCGAACGTGCCGCCTCATCGGCACACAAGTGGCCAAGCCAATCGCGCTCTGCGACGATCTTGCCAAGCGCAGCGGCATTGGCATCCGACCGCTTCATCAATCCTTGAAGTCCGCCGACATTCTTCGCCCATTCGAGCGCGAAGATAACGTCTTCGACCGCAAGCATCGACGGCGTGTTTATCGTTTCACCCTTGAAGATTCCCTCGGCGAGCGCACCCTTTGCCATCAGCCGGAAAATTTTGGGCAACGGCCATGCGGGCGTGTAGCTTTCGAGCCGTTCGACCGCACGTGGCCCGAGAATGATGACGCCATGCGCGCCCTCGCCGCCCAGAACCTTCTGCCAGGAGAAGGTCGTTACGTCGAGCTTGTCCCACGGCATGTCATAGGCAAACACCGCGCTGGTCGCATCGTTGAACGTCAGGCCCTCCCGCGTGTCGCTGATCCAGTCGCCGTTGGGCACGCGGACGCCGGACGTTGTCCCGTTCCATGTGAACAGCACATCGTGACTTTGGTCGATTGCGGCCATATCGGGAAGATGCCCGTAATCGGCGCGGACGACGGTTGGCTCGATTTTGAGCTGCTTGACGGCATCGGTCACCCAGCCCTCGCCAAAGCTCTCCCATGCGGCCGCCGTCACCGGGCGGGCGCCCAGCATCGTCCACATTGCCATTTCATAAGCGCCGGTGTCCGAAGCAGGCACGATGCCGATCCGGTGCGTGTCAGGAACCTGCAGCACCTCACGCATCAGGTCGATGGCAAGCTGCAAACGCGACTTGCCGATCTTTGCACGGTGTGATCGGCCTAACGATTCGGTTTTGAGTTTGGATACCTCCCAGCCCGGCGGCTTTGCGCAGGGGCCAGAGGAAAAAAACGGACGCGCCGGTCTATTGGCGGGTTTTACTATAGTCATGTAAGCTTCTCCTTGCAGAGAGCAGCGCGGCGTTGGGACCGCGTGGCCCGTCGGCGCTGATATAGGAATATGCCGCGCTGTCAACGGGCACCGGCACAAGGCCGCCATTATACCGAAGCACCAAAGATTGTCCCGTATCGGGACAAACAAGCTAAACGAGATTTAACTAAGCGGCATTTTCTGCCATAATGGGGTTGAGTCGCATATGACCAAGGCATCGGGCCAGAATACTGGACGACGTCGCGAACAGGGGTGTTTGTAGACATGAGAATGATTTGGAAGGCCGCATTGGCGTCGGCAGTTCTGTGCACGGTACACACGACGCCGGCTCACGCCGCGATCTCGGTCGATGGAACTGCATGCGTATCGGTAGCAAGCCCGCAAGGCTGCCTGTTCAACGGCAATATTAACGGCAATCCGGCAAACCAGAACGGCTATGTCGCCGCACAGGACGCGTATAATCTATACAATGACGGTGTTCCCACAGCGAACCCCGACATCGTGCTCAATTATTTGGGCGATACCGATGCAGGTTTTCCAGGCACCTTTACCGGCGCTGGCGGACTTAGCGGAACGTGGACGATGAACCCCGGAATTTTGGTGGACTTTCTGGCGGTAAAATCCAGCAATCGCTTCATCCTTTACGCACTGCCTACACCGTTGAACTCTGGCACTTGGTCCACGGCTGGGTTGCTTAACCAAAACGGTCAGCAACAGGAGTTGTCACATCTGATGTTCTTCGGCCAACGCAGCGCGGTTCCCGAACCCGCGACGTGGATGATGATGATCGCCGGATTCGGTTTGATCGGCGGCATAATGCGTCGCCGGAAAAGCATCGCCGCGCTCGCCTGAACGCTATCGTTGGTCTGGCTATAGAAGGGCGCGTCATCGCGCCCTTTTCCTTTTCAAGAACCCGGCTTGCAGAACATTAGCTGATTGCGACGAGCAACTTATAGTTGCTCCCGCTGTGCGGCAGGCTCAACATATTCCGCGATCAGCGGAAGATTTGTTAGGACTTTATTAACCATATTGTCGTCAATTGTCGGGCCATGAAACGCCCGGTCAATCTTGCGGTCCTTGGATGTCTGTTGCTAACGGTGTCGGCATGCGGCGGCCGTACGGAAAACCCGGTTGTCCGCCCAAGCAATGACAGTTTCAAAAGCGCCGACGCGCGCATGTGCCTCGGCGAACTGAAATCGACCGCAATCCGTTTCGCGGCCCTCCCCAACCAGAGTTTTGCCGGTGGGTGTCGCACGATTGATACGATAAAGCTGATGGATTTTGGCACCCCTGCAACAAATTTGGGCGCTATGACGTGTCCGCTGGCGTCGAACTTCGCCGCCTGGGCGCGCCATGCCGTGCGGCCCGCAGCGAGACTATATCTGGGTTCCGAAGTCGTGCGTATCGAAACATTCGGCACATATAGTTGCCGCAATATCGGCGGTGGACGATCGGGCAAACTGTCGCAACACGCATTCGGCAACGCGGTCGATGTGTCGGCTTTTGTTCTGGCTGACGGCAGGCGCGTTTCGGTGCTTAGCGGATGGCACGGCGATAAAGGCGAACAGGCATTTCTGCGTCGCCTTCACCAATCGGCCTGCAAACGCTTCGGCACCGTGCTTGGCCCGGATTATAACGGCGCGCATGCCAATCATTTCCATTTCGACATGGCGCAGTCGATGAAAGATGGTTCGGCCTATTGCCGTTAATTGAGGGGCAGAACCACCTAAATCCGCCTTCGAGGTTTGAGGCCATTTTGTTCAGTGCAAGGCAGCAGGCCGCAGGCCTAGTGGTTCTAGGCCAAGGCTTGCCAACGCAGCAATGGACAAAATGGGTCAAATCCGAAGGACGACAAAATAGCTTCGATTTCGAAGCAAAATGCCCTCGCCGGTAGAATGACTATCGGCAGCAGGCATTTTACTCCGACATCTTTGCCATTTTGACGCCTCGAAGGCGGATTTAGGTGGTTCTGCCCCTAACTTCCGCTATCAGGGCGGAATGACCGATACCGATATTGCCGACCGCCGTTTCTACAAGGCGAAACAAGAAGCGGGCTTCGCCGAAAAGCAACTGGTGACGCCGCAGACGCAGAGCAAATCTTACAGCCTCGCCTTTCAGGACACAGAATTTCTGCTCCGCGAAGAACTGCGCCCGGTGCGGTTCCAGCTGGAGCTGCTCAAAACCGAAATGTTGCTTGAAGAGGCCAATATCGCCTCGACGCTGGTGATTTATGGATCGGCGCGTATCCCCGAACCGGATAAAGCCGATGCGCTGATTGCAATGGCAACCGACGAACGCAGCCGCACGATTGCCGAGCGGATGAAGGACAAATCGCGTTATTATGACGAATCGCGCAAGCTGGCTCGGTTGGCGAGCGAATGCGCGGTCACCGACGAGGATGGTCAGCGCCATTTCGTGGTGTGCTCCGGCGGCGGTCCTTCGATCATGGAAGCGGCCAATCGCGGCGCGCATGATGTCGGCGCTGAATCTATTGGCCTCAACATCGTGCTCCCGCATGAACAGGCGCCCAATATCTATGTGACTCCCGACCTGAGTTTCCAGTTCCATTATTTCGCGCTGCGCAAAATGCACTTCCTGCTCCGCGCACGGGCGCTTGCGGTGTTTCCCGGAGGATTTGGCACATTTGACGAGTTCTTCGAACTACTTACTTTGGTGCAAACCGGTAAGGTCAAGAAAATGCCGATACTGTTGTTCGGCGAGGAATTCTGGAAACGCGTCGTCAATTTCGAGGAGTTGATGCTCGAAGGTGTGATTAGCCCGCCCGACCTCGAACTGTTCCAGTTTGTCGAAACCGCCGAGGACGCTTGGGACCAGATCAGGGCGTTCTACGATATCGGCTGCGATTAGGGTCCAGACCCAGCAGGCCTCTGTTTACTTCAGCGTTTTCAGATAATCGATTAGCGCCGCGCGTTCGGCCGCGTCACTGACGCCTGCAAACATCATTTTGTTACCGGGGACCGATTTGGCGGGGGCCGCGATATAAGCGTCGAGCGTCGCGTCGTCCCAAACGCCGCCTTTGGCGGCTAGCGCCGTCGAATAGGTATAGCCCGCAGCCGCCGCAACCTTTGCACCAGCGATGCCATTCAGATTGGGGCCAATGCCGTTTCTGCCACCCTTGTCGATGGTG
This sequence comes from Sphingomonadales bacterium, assembly GCA_031406495.1. Lineage (GTDB taxonomy): Bacteria > Pseudomonadota > Alphaproteobacteria > Sphingomonadales > Sphingomonadaceae > Sphingorhabdus_B. The sequence goes on from JANOHL010000029.1 coordinate 51,332, forward strand.
TGACAGGCGGCGCATTTCTTGAACACATCTTCGCCGGTCTTTGCGACGGTGACAGCGGGTTCGGTAGCAGGTGTAGCCGTCTCGGTTGTCTCGGCAGGCTGTTCGCCTCCGCCACTACATGCAGCGAGCGTCAATACCAAACCGGCGATGCCTGCCCGCGCGATCACTTCACGGGGACCTGTGTAGTGGCGTCGGTGGTCGGTGTCGCCTTGTCCCCGCCAGTCGTCGGCGCGGCATCGGCAGCCACCGCCGCCGCGTCAGGCGCAGGTGCGGCGGGCAAAGGCAGGTTTGACCCTTGCGAATTAATATAAAGCAGCACAGCGGCGCGCTCTTCGGGGTTGCCCAAACCGGCAAAGGTCATCTTGTTACCCGGTGCATATTTTTTCGGGTTCGACAGCCACTCGTTCATCGCTTCGAATGTCCAGCTGCCGCCCTTACCCTTCAAGGCATCCGAATAACCAAAACCTGCGTGGCTGCCCAAAGACCTGCCGAGCACACCGTTGAGATTGGGGCCGATACCGTTGGCACCGCCCGAAGCGATTGTATGACAAGCAACGCATTTCTTGAAGATACCTTCGCCTTTGGCAATATCGGCTGTCGCCAGCAAAGTTGCAATCGGCACCGCAGGGGCACCGCCGCCATCACCCGATTCAACGCCCTGAATCGCATAGCCTTGCTTGCCGGCCTCTGGTGTTTCCGCGTGGAAATACATGCCCGACGCAATGCTCAAACCAAGCGCGGCGATACCGCCGCCCAAAACCCATCCCGCGATTGTGTTGTTGCCATCATCCATTGATTGTCAGCCCTGATATCCGGTTATGTGCACGCGGCAAGAACTACCGCCAGATTCCATCGTCCCTCTAATCCGGCAGGCGGAGCCGTGCAAGAGCGGAAATCCAGTCTTGCCCCCTTCCCGACCCTCCCCTATCGCAGCCGCCAACATGGACAGCTATCCCACCCCCGCACTCGCCAAAGTCAACGACATGGCAGCCGCCGCCGCAACCTACCCCGCGCGCGCCGTTGCGTTCCAAGGCGCGCCCGGTGCCAACTCGCATCTGGCGGCGCTTGAATTCGATAAAAATTGCCTGCCGCTGCCCTGTTTTTCGTTTGAGGACGCAATAGACGCGGTAAAGGACGGGACGGCGGCGCGCGCGATTATACCCATCGAAAATTCGCTGCATGGCCGCGTTGCCGATATCCATTTTCTGCTACCCGAATCGGGGCTGTCGATCATTGCGGAGCATTTCATGCCGATCCGCCATTGCCTGATGGCGAAGTCGGCAGACGCAAAACTTACCACTGCGATGAGCCACCCGCAAGCGCTCGGCCAATGCCGCCATTATTTGCGCGAGCACGGGATCATTCCTGTGGCCTATGCCGACACCGCAGCCGCTGCCGCCTTTGTCGCGGGCAATGATGATGCGGGTGCGGCAGCGATTGCGCCCGCCTTGGCGGCAGAATTATACGGCCTAGAAATGGTCAGCGAGGGCATTCAGGATGCCGAGCATAATATGACGCGCTTTGTGGTGCTTTCGAGCGAGCCTGCTGAAATGGATGTTTCCACCGGAACGTTGATGACGACATTCATTTTCGAGGTGAAAAATATCCCTGCAGCGCTCTACAAGGCAATGGGCGGATTTGCCACCAATGGTGTCAACATGACCAAGCTCGAAAGCTACCAGAATGGCGCGAGCTTTGCCGCGACCGAGTTCTTTGCCGATATCGAAGGCGCACCCGGCGATGCAGCCGTTGACAGAGCGCTCGACGAGTTGCGCTTCCACTGCAATTCAGTGCGTTTGCTGGGCACATACCGGCAGACACGCAAGCGGGGCTAGCGACTGGGTCCTGACCCTAAGCTGCTTCGCTTTCGACAAAGTGCGGATCGGGCATTTCGTATAGTTGTTCATAATGAACAAGCGACGGTGTCTTGCCCAACGGCACCGACACCCCATCACGAAATGTCCATTCGCCGCGATCGCAATTTTCGGCGCGAACATAGCCGTTTATATATAGTCGGCGCTTGTGCGCTGCTGTGTTCGCGCCCGATCCATGTACAAGATGCACATGCCATACGGCCAGATCGCCGGGTTCTAACACTAGTTCGACCTGATCGGCGGGATCAAGCCCGACGGCAAGCAAAGCCGCCTCGCTCATCCCATTGCCCATCACCGATCCCTCGATCTGCATATCAATGGCACCGCGTTTGTGGCTGCCGCGGACAAATTGCATCCCGCCGGTTTCTGGCGCATGGCGGTCGATCGCAAGCCCGGTCTGCACATAACTCCCCGCCATGTCGCGGTAGGCGCTGTCCGGTTTGCGAAAACGGCTGTCCTGATGAAAGGCAAAATCCCCACTTGCCGCGCCTGCATATTTCCAGTGCATCTGGTTGATTATCTGCTTCAGACTGTCGCCGATCAACGGGCGCAGCAAAGCCACAAACCGTGGATCACGCCGCACCCTGTCAAGCACCGGATATGCCCATGACGGCCATTGCACCATCCGGCACAGCGTGCCGAGATTGGCATCCTCTCCAACATTGTAGAAGAGATTGCCGTGCCTGTAGCTGCGGCCATATTCGAGCGCGTCGGCCAGCACCTGATCAAAGCAACCGCCAATCGTTTCGATCTCGTCGCGATCAAAGAAATTGCGGATGATCAGGAAACCGTCGTCCTGAAACGCTGCTATCTGCTTCGATGAAAGGCCATTTTCCATTTCAGGCCAAGTCTATAAGACAAACATTACAAAATTGATATTGTGGAGCAGCTCGCCAGAGGCAGCTGTGAAATAGCTTAAGCTTGCTTTGGTAATTTTCGAGACGGACCCTTTCCTCTGTTTGATACGTTACCGTTTCTCCATCCAAAGGAGAGCACCATGGCAGACCTATCACAAATCAAGGAACATGCAGAAGTCATTGGCGCTGACGGCGTCCATGTCGGCACCGTTGACGGCGTCGAAGGCGGCCGAATCAAGCTGACCAAGAAAGATTCGGGGCAAGGCTCGCACGAAAGCCATCATCATTTCATATCAGGCGGTTTGGTTGCTTCGGTCGAAGACGGCACGGTTCGGTTGTCGGCAAATGCCGATGTTGCGGTGACGTTCGAGGAAGAAGAAGCCGCCTAAATTTGGCGCGATGTTGGGTATTGGCGGCGCGGCTTGCTAATGTGCCGCGCCCCAACTTGGGCCGATGCCGATATCGACGCCTAGCGGTACCGTCAGTTTGACCACCGGTTCTGCTGCTCCCGCCATGACGCTGCGGATAACTTCGCTGGCTGCCGCGACGTCACCCTCAGGCAGTTCGAACACCAGTTCGTCGTGGACCTGCAGGAGCATCTTGACGTTGGGTAACCCCGCCGCCTCCAGCGCTGGGCCCATGCGGACCATCGCGCGTTTGATGATGTCGGCGCTGGTGCCCTGGATCGGCGCGTTGATCGCGGCGCGCTCGCTGCCTTGGCGTTCGGTTTGGTTGGCCGACTTGATGCGAGGAAACCAGGTTTTGCGACCGAACAGCGTTTCGCTGAAACCGCGTTCGCGCACTCCCTCCAGCGTCTCCTGAATGTAGCTACTGATGCCGGGGAAGCGTTTGAAATAGGTGTCGATCATCGCTTGTGCTTCGTCCGAGGTCGACTCCAGCCGCTTCGCCAAACCCCAGCGCGATATGCCATAGAGGATCGAGAAGTTGATCGTCTTGGCACGGCCTCTTGTGTCGCGGTTGACCTCGCCGAACAATTCCTGCGCGGTACGCGCGTGGATGTCTTCGCCTTGCTCGAACGCTTCGCGCAAGGGGGCAACGTCGGCCATGTGAGCTGCCAAACGCAATTCGATCTGACTATAGTCGGCGGCCAGGATGACATTGCCCGGTTCGGCCACAAACGCATCGCGGATTTGCCGCCCGATTTCGGTGCGGATCGGGATATTTTGTAAGTTTGGGTCTGTCGAGGACAGCCGCCCGGTCTGCGCACCGACCAACGAGTAACTGGTATGCACGCGGCCCGTCTTGGCATTGATCTGCTCTTGTAAACTGTCAGTGTAAGTCGACTTCAGCTTCGCCAATTGCCGCCAGTCGAGTACTTTGCGCGCGATTTCAACGCCCTGCCCTGCCAAATCCTCCAGCACATTAACATCGGTCGAATATTGGCCAGATTTTCCTTTGCGGCCGCCCTTATGCCCCATCTTCTCGAACAGGATATTGCCGAGTTGTTGCGGGCTGCCGATGGTGAAGGGTTGGCCTGCCAGACCATAGATTTCCTGCTCCAACTTCTCCATCTCATGTGCGAATTCAGCCGACAAGCGGGACAACACGGCGCGGTCGACCTTGATACCGCGACATTCCATGGCCGACAGCACCGGCACCAATGGCCGGTCAACCATCTGATATACCCGCGTCGCCTTTTCGGGGCTAATCCGCAGGCGCAAATGGTGCCACAATCGCAACGTCACATCGGCATCTTCGGCGGCATATTTGGTTGCCTCAAGCACTGGCACTGCGGCAAAACCGATGGCCGATTTGCCCGTGCCGGTGACGCTCTTATAGCTGATACACTCATGGCCTAAGTGCAGTTTTGACAGCTCATCCATGCCATGACCGTGGTCGCCAGCGTCAAGCGCAAAGCTCATCACCATCGTGTCGTCGAACGGCGTGATCGTCAGGCCGTGCTGCGCCAATACCGACATATCATATTTCAGATTCTGTCCGATTTTGAGGACGCTCTCATCCTCCAGCAGCCCCTTCAACCGTGACAGCGCCTCAGCCAGCGGTATCTGCACCGGCGTTTCGGCAAGCAGATCGGTGCCGCCATGCGCGAGCGGCACATAGCAAGCCTCGCGGGGTGCCACCGCCAACGAAAAACCGACCAGCCGCGCGGTGACCGCTTCTAGACTGTCAGTCTCGGTATCGAACGCGACAAAGCCAACTTCGCGGGCGCGAGTGATCCAGCGATCAAGCGTCGCCGTGTCGGTAACCATCGCGTAGCCATTGGTGTCGATGGGCGGCATCGGCGCTGGCAAAATGCGGGTGCCGGGGGTCGGAGCCTGTTCGGCACCGTCGCCTTTGGTGACAATCTTCGGCGTCCCAGCGATTGCTTTGTTCGCTGCAACAGTATCAGTCGCCTGACCAATACGTTTCAGTAACGAGGTAAATTCGTGACGTTCGAGAAACTCCCTCAATGGCATTTCGGGGATCTCACCCAAAACCATTTCCTCAAGTTTGATAGGCAAAGGACAATCTTCTCTTAATGTCACAAGCACGCGCGACATCCGCGCCTTGTCCTCAAACTCGATCAGGTTATCCCGCATTTTTGATGGTTTCATGCTCGGCGCGGCAGCAAGGACCGAGTCTAGATCGCCAAATTCCTGAATTAGCTTGGTCGCAGTCTTCGGGCCAATACCGGGGACGCCGGGAATATTGTCGGAACTATCACCCATCAACGCTAAAACATCGCCGACCAGTTCTGGTCCAACGCCGAACTTTTCTACGACCTCTTCCCGACCTATGCGGGCATTCTTCATTGTGTCCAGCATATCGACGCCAGCTTCAATCAGCTGCATCAAGTCTTTATCCGATGATACTATTGTAACCTTCCAGCCTGCTGCGACTGCCGCTTTGGTGTAACTTGCGATCATGTCGTCGGCCTCGACATTCTCTTCCTCAATCATCGGAAAAGAAAACGCGCGCGTTGCATCTCTAACCAATGGGAATTGAGGTCGCAAATCCTCCGGAGCGGGCGGTCGATTGGCCTTGTACTGGTCATATATCTCGTTGCGAAAACTGGTTCCAGCTTTGTCGAGCACCACCGCCATATGCGTCGGGCCATCCGCAGCATGCAGGTCTTTTGCAAGCTTCCAGAGCATGTCGGTATAGCCCTTGACGGCCCCAATAGGTGTGCCTTGCGGGTTGGTCAGCTGCGGCAGCGCATAATAAGCGCGGAAGATGTAGGCGGAGCCGTCGACGAGGTAGAGATGCTTTTGTTCGGACATGCCCGGATCAATAGCAACGGCATGCCACCGAGTCTTGATAGAATTGGGGTAAAAGCAAAGAGGTGTCGAAGGAGCTATGAGCGGGGTGCGCCCGTCACCCCTTCGACGCCATTATATCCTGATCAGCGCGATGCTACCTGAACATCCTTTGCAAGTTTTTTCACTTCGCTACGCGCGAAGGAGACCGGACGGCCATTGACTGTGCCGGTAACTGTCTTTTCCGAAACGTAGAGAATAAAGGGTTCACCCGATTTTCCTACCGTGCCACGAATGACGCGCGAATTGGCTTTTTGTTCCACGCTATATGTGTAGGTTTGTCCGTCGTGAACGAATGTTGTGGTGGGTGCCGGTGCCGAAATTGCGACGTTCGACACACAGGTCAAAGCCAAAGCGACGGTGATCGATACAGACTTGAACATAGCAATAACTCCTTGAATATGAGTATATATTGCCTGTCAGCATCCCCTCGATTGTTTGATCATATTCAATGTTGCAGCGCAGCATAGCAATTGCAAAAAGCGCATTATTAGTTTCGTATGACGCATGTGTGTTTCACGATTTTGTAACAAAACAATAACAATCAGAAAGGTTCGCTTGCCCTATTTCAACAATCGGCTTGCCGTTGTGGGCATGCTCTGGCAGCCACTGGGCGTTATGGACTTTGAACAGATCGACCTGATGGCGCGCGGCGGTTCGCTGGCGTTGCTCGGGTTGTGGAGCTGGCTTCTCATCCGCGATCATCCCAATATCCTCGCGTCACGGATAGCGGTGATGATGAACTTCGGCATTGCTTGCTATTTATTGGCAACGGCCGACTGGATGCGGGAGAGGTTCAGTCCTGTCGGGCTGGTCGTGGCAATGGGCGCTGGATCGACGCCCGGGCTATTCTGGCTGTTTGCCAAAGCGTGGTTCAATGATGAAAAGCGGATTGGCTGGCTGAGCATAATATTGGTGTTGCTATCGGTCGTGAACATGCTCGTGATGCAGCTGACCTATCTGGATGGCGGGCCGGTCAATCTAGCGACCGGCATCATTTTCCGCCTTGGTATGCTGGCCTTCGCCGGCGCCGGCCTATGGGAAGCATGGCGCGGGCGCGGTGGCGATCTGGTCGAAGGACGCCGCCGGTTGCGTCCACGCATTGTAGCAGCGGTTGGCGGCTATGTTATCCTGATCGCCTTTACCGAAATCGCGGTTTTCAACGCCGCTGCACCGCGCTGGGTTATCGGAATTGTCGGTAGCAGCATTGTGTTCATCACATTTCTGCTCTGTGCTGCAATGTTCGGATTGCGCCAAACGGATTTATTCGGTGTAGTGAATGGCGCAAAGACCGTGGCCAGCAAACCTATGACTGACGATCCGCTGGCGGACAAATTGCGCACCTATATGGCGCGCGAAATGGCTTGGCGTGACGAGAGGCTTTCGATTGCAACACTTGCCGCAATATTGGGTGAACAGGAATACCGCCTGCGCCGCGTTATCAATGGCCAGCTTGGCCACCGCAATTTTTCCACGTTCCTGAACGGCTATCGCTTGGCGGAGGTGAAAGCCGCGCTGGCTGATCCAACGCAACGCGAGGTGCCGATTATCACCATTGCGCTCGATGCAGGCTTTGGATCGCTCGGCCCCTTCAACCGTGCCTTTCGCGAGGCAGAAGCTATGACGCCCAGTGAGTATCGCGCGCGGCAGACTGGTTGATTCCGGAATCGGCTAGCCGAATTTCAAAATGTCGGAGTAGGCAGGAAGTCAGATGGGTAGTTGGATTGCATCAACTGCCAAGGACAGACTTATGATTGAATCGATTCCGCCGCTCGACATTCTGGTCAACAAAGGCCCCTATGTTTTCGCTTTTGATTTTGGGCGTTACCTGATCGCCGCATCGATCACGGTTGCTATCGTCTGGCTACTTCGCCGCACGTCGATCAAGGCGCGCAAAATACAAGCGCGCGAAGCAACGTCCGCCGATATACGCCGCGAGTTTTTGCAATCGATGCAGTCGGCTGCGGTATATACCTTTGGCTCGGCGTTCCTGATTTGGGGTAGCGAGAACGGGATATTCCAGAAGTTCGAAGGTACCTTCGGGATGGGAACGGACTTGCTGATCCTTGCCGGGATAATCGTTGCGCATGACGCTTATTTCTATTGGTCGCACCGGACGATGCACCATCCAAAGCTATTCAAACATTTCCACCGCGCGCATCACCGGTCGATCACGCCGACGCCATGGGCCGCGTATAGCTTCGCCATTCCCGAAGCGGTGGTGATGTTTATGTTTGTCCCGATCTGGCAAATCTTCGTGCCGACGCCGGGATGGGTGATGTTTGCGTGGCTCAATTTCCAGATCATCCGTAATGCGATGGGCCATGCCGGTTTTGAATTCATGCCGCGCTGGTGGCTGGCGACACCGCTGACCAGTTGGATCAATACGACCACTCACCATGACCTCCATCATAATGGCGGTTTCAACACAAATTACGGTCTATACTTCACATGGTGGGACAAATGGATGGGCACCGAACATCCGAAATATCACGCGAAATTCGCTGAGGTGGTCGGACGTGAATCAGCGCTGGAACCCAATGGTGCGGTAACCGCTTAAGGCGCCTCGTCACCCCACAGCCGTTCGGCCTCAATAAAGCCGTAGCGCCCGACATTGTCGAACCGGCACCAGCCTTTTTGGCAATCGTCGATACGACCGACCACACCGGGTTCGACCCGCCAGGCGATGCGTGCGGCGGCATCGGGGGTTTCGCGGAGCGCACCGATACTGCTGCCGATAACAACCGCTGTGCGCGCGGGACTGAGCAAGCGGACATGCATCCACCCCTGATCGCCATCCTGATCTTCGACCTTACGCCATACGCTGTGCACCGCGACCACCTTCACCGGCAGGTTTTGCCGTTTGTAAACCCATTTCACCGGAAACTCGGTGCTTGGGCCCGTGCGCATCCGCGCTTCGGCTTCATCGAGCGAAGCCCAATAGGGTGTCTTTTGCTTCGATTGCGCGAGCGCGCCGGCGCTGGCTGCAACGACCGTCACAACTGCCAAAAATTTGCGCATGTTTTTCATTTGTTTTGACTTTACGTCTGCCCCAATAGCGTTTCCCATACCGTAAGATGTGCCGACAGTTCAAGCTTGCTGGCTTGACGAGTACGCAAAATCGGCATTAGGCGAACAACATGGTCGAACTTACCCGCATCGAACGCCCTTGCCTTTCGGTTACGCGCAAATTGCTGCCCGCTGTCGAGGCGCGCATGGCACAGCTGTTCGATGCCCGCTTCAATGATCGTGACGAACCGATGGACCAAGCCGCGCTAATCGCCGCGACGGCCGATTGTGACGTGTTGGTCCCCACCGTTACCGACAGTATCGGTGCCGACATCATCAACGCGGCACCGCCCCGGCTGAAGCTGATTGCCAATTATGGTGCGGGCGTGGACCATATCGATCTTGCCGCAGCGAAGGCAAAAGGGATCATTGTTACCAACACCCCGGGCGTATTCACCGACGACACCGCCGACCTGACGATGGCCTTGATCCTCAATGTGCCACGCCGGCTTGGCGAAGGACACCGCCTCATGCGCAGCGGCGAGTGGCAGGGCTGGCGACCTACCGGCATGCTAGGCCACCGGATCGGCGGCAAGACTTTGGGCATTATCGGTTTTGGCCGTATTGGCGAAGCGGTCGCGATGCGCGCGAAAGCTTTCGGGATGGATATAGTGTATAACAAGCGCCACCGCCTGCCCGCCAGTGTAGAGGAAGAGTTGGGCGTGAGTTTCGAGCCCGATCTCGACCGCCTGATAATGCGCGCAGACATTATTTCGCTGCACTGTCCGTTAACGGCGGAGACCGACAGGCTGATCAATGCAGATCGGATCGGCATGATGAAGCCCGATGCTTATATCATCAACAGCTCACGCGGCGAGTTGATTGACGAGGATGCCTTGATCGAAGCGTTGCAGGCGGGGCGAGTCGCAGGCGCCGGACTGGACGTCTACACCCACGAACCGGCGGTCGACGAGCGGCTGCTTGGCTTAGACAATGTCGTGTTACTACCGCATCTGGGCAGTGCCACCTTCGAAGGTCGCGAGGCATCGGGCGAACGTGTCATCACCAACATCCGAGTCTGGGCCGATGGGCATAGACCGCCCGATCAGGTGCTTGAGGGTTGGAGCTAACGCCGTTTTTCGCATTGAGCATCGTCCGCCGGTGGCTTAGTATGCTTGCAAAAGCAAGAAGGGGCGGGGCGGACATGATCCAAAAATTTCTGAAATCAGCGATGCTGCTTGGCTTGCTCGCGGCTGCGCCTGCTTGGGCGCAGGACAATGTGGTTGCAGCGGTGGAATCCGATAGCGGCGACACTGCGTGGATACTGACCTCGTCCGCGCTGGTGCTGATGATGGCCATCCCCGGCCTCGCGTTGTTCTACGGTGGACTTGTGCGTTCGAAGAACTTCCTGTCTGTGCTTATCCAATGCGGCGCAATTGCCGCTGTTGCATCGGTCATCTGGATCGCAGTGGGCTATAGCCTCGCATTTTCCGTCAACGGCAGCGCGATGATCGGTTCGCCCGAAAACTTCATGTTTGGTGGCTTGCTCGATTCGGTCCGCGAAGACCAAAGCATCGGTGAATTGTCCTTCGCGTTGTTTCAAATGACTTTCGCCATCATCACTCCTGCGCTCATAGTCGGCGCATGGGTAGAGCGCGCACGCTTTGGCTGGGTGGTGGCATTTAGCGCGCTCTGGTCGCTGCTGGTCTATGTTCCGGTCACGCGCTGGGTTTGGGGCGGCGGCTTTCTGGCCGAACAGGGTGCGATCGATTTTGCCGGCGGGATTGTTGTCCACACTACGGCAGGCGTTTCGGCACTCGTCATTGCGCTGATGCTGGGCAAGCGTATCGGTTTTCCCAAGACGCTAATGCTCCCGCACAGCCCTGCGTTAACGGTCGCGGGCGCAGGCTTGCTTTGGGTCGGCTGGTTCGGCTTCAACGGCGGCTCGGCACTCGCCGCCAATGACGCAGCAGCCAGCGCAATCATCAACACGCATCTGGCGGCATCGGTGGCCGCGTTGGTCTGGGTATTGATAGAACGGATCAAGGTCGGCAAATCCACCGCGATCGGTTTTGCGACCGGTGCGGTTGCTGGGCTTGCCACAATTACGCCAGCGGCGGGGACGGTCGGGCCGGGCGGAGCGGCCATCATCGGATTGTTGGCGGGACTGATATGCTTCTGGTTCGTCGGCCTGATCAAAGGCACGCTGAAAATCGACGACTCGCTCGACGTGTTCGCTGTCCACGGCGTCGACGGCATCATGGGGTCATTGCTGCTCGCGGTTTTCGCCAGCGAAAGCTTCGGCGGCGTCGGTTATGCCGAAGACGCCAGCATGGCATCGCAGCTTTGGATCCAGTTGAAAGCCGTCAGCTTCGTCGCGGTATATTCGGCCGTCGTGACGCTCATCATCGGCTATATGGTATCGATGGTCCTGCCGATGCGGGTCAGCGAAGATGCGGAGCGCGATGGGCTGGATATATCCAGCCACGGCGAACGCGCGTGGGATCTGGATTGACGTCTACCGTCTTTGGTCAAACCGCCGCCCGACCATCGCGCTCGCGATATTGACCTTCTGGATATCGATCGACCCGCCAGCAATCCCCCATCCCCAGGCGTCGCGCATCCGGCGTTCCGTCGGGTAGGCAGCCGAATAGCCATAGCCGCCCATCAACTGCAACGCATTGCCGGTAACGCTGCGCGCAATCTGGTTGGCGAAGCATTTAGCGGCGCTGCTGTCGAGGATCGAGGGCAGACCCTTGTCGGCATTGACCGCAGCGCGCCAAATGAGCAGCCTTGCCGCTTCGACCTCCATCTGCATTTGAGCGAGCTTCAGCTGCACCGCCTGAAAATCGGCGAGCGGCTTTCCGAACTGCTGCCGTTCCTGCACATAGGCCAGCACATCCTCCAGCGCGCCAGATGCCTGCGCCAATGCCATCGTCGCGTTGCCGCAGCGTTCCAGATCGAATGCCTCCATCAATTTCGCAAAGCCGCCCGCTGGCACCACGATATTGCCGACCGGCAAACGAACATTGTCGAGGTAAATGTCCGCCGACGGCACGCCCCTGAAACCCATCAGCAATTCGGGTTCACCAAAACTCAATCCCGTCGCGCCTTTTTCGACCAACACCGCGCCGATACCCTTTGCGCCGGGAGCGTCGGAAAGGCGGGTATATACGAGATAGGCATCGCTATGCCCGCCGCCCGAACACCAGCGTTTCGATCCGTTGATTGTAACGGTATCGCCGACGATCACGCCGCGCGTGGTCAGATCGGTTAGCGCCGTCCCGGCATTCGGTTCGGACATCGACACGGCAACGATCATCTCGCCGCGACAGACCGCAGGAACAATCCGCTGCTTCAACGGCTCGGGCGCAAAATGCAGGATGGCGTGGACCGGGCCGACATTGGCCTCGAACACCGGAAACGCGACCGCGCTCGACACTTTTGCCAGTTCCTCCAGAACGATCAACGCGTCGAGATTGGAGAGGCCGAGCCCACCATGTTGTGATGGGATATTGATGCCGAGAAATCCCATTTCGGCCATTTTCTTGACGACGTCATGCGAAAGGGGTTTGTTGGTGCGCTCGATGGCTTCGGCCAAGGGCGCGAGTTCCTTTTGTGCAAACGCCCGCGCCGTGTCGCGCAACGCCGTTTGTTCGTCGCTCAAGCTGAAATCCACGGCTCATTCCCTCACAGTTAATCGACCGATTAAATGCGCGGAGCCGTTAGCAACGTCAATGGCTAAGCGTCAGTTCCCGGAAAAGCACGCGGTCCAGCGCTTCGTCGAAGCGGCAGCCGAGACGGTCGTCTTCCAGCCATATTGCGGTAGCGGCAATTGCGCTGCTGCCCGCGAAGCGCAGCCAGAGACGCTCACCAACCTTGAACTTGCCGTCGATCACCAGTCGGCATCCGTACACCGAAAGGTCGACCAGCTTCGCCTCATCGGCCGGTTTGGCATGACGACGGACCGTCGCGCGCTGTAAAGAGACCGGGTGCCGCACGACTTCGCGCTGCTCGATACGAGCAGGAGCGACCTTGCGATATTGCGACGTCATGTACCCCATCACCATCCCTTACGATCACGCGTAATCGAAGAAGGTCAATAATGGGTTAAACGTAAATGCCGTTGCGCGATCTAATCGCCAGTCAGTATCCGATCCATTAGCTGCTTCACCGTCGGCACAAAACCGTTGGCGTAGAAGGGGTCCTGGCCAAACAGATAGGCACTGTGCCCGGCGAACATCAAATTCTCGTCGATCGGCGCGCCGTGGGCGATATTTTGTAACGCCTTTTGGATGCAAAAACTGCGTGGGTCGGCGAGCCTGCCCGTCGAATTATTGTCATGGTCTTTCCACGACGAAAAACCACAATGCGAAAGGCAGCCCATGCAATCGGTCTGGTCTTTGCGGATCACATCGCGCGATGGCGGGGTGACAAAAACCACGCTGTCGTCAGGAGTTTTTAGCGCCTCGGTAAATCCGTGTGCATGGTAGTCGCGTGCACGGTTCAAGTCGGCTGGCGTGACCCAGAAGTTCTTGCCATTAACACCGACATCGAGCCGCTCCGTATTATCGTTGCTCGGTTCGGTAACATAGGAAACCTGCCTGTCGGAACGCGCCTGTAGTTCGTTCAGGAACGGATTGATCACCGCGCTCGAATAGAATCCGGTCGGCGAAAATTTGTGCAACAGAACACCGTCTTCTGGGATTTTAGTAAGCGCGTTTTTCCAGCCCTCAGGTATCGGGCTTTCCTGCGTCAGCAAAGGCCTCGTGCCGAACTGGAATGCGATCTGGCCCAGTTCTGGATTGTCGATCCAGTTTTCCCAATCGCGCAAATACCACACGCCACCTGCCATGATGATCGGCAGCTCGTCTGGAATCCCTTCTTCGCGCATCACATCGCGCAGCGCCTTGACGCGAGGATAGGGGTCTTCCGGTTTGCGGGGATCTTCGGCGTTGGACAGGCCGTTGTGGCCGCCAGCCAGCCACGGGTCTTCGTAAACCACTGCACCCAACCATTCGGGCACCTTGTTATAGGCGCGTTTCCACAGTGCGCGGAATGCACGAGCCGAACTGATAATCGGCAGGTAATAGACGCCATATTGCGCGGCAATTTCGGACAGCTTGTAAGGCATCCCCGCGCCGCAGGTGACCCCCGTTACCATGCCTTTGGTCTGTTCCAGAACGCCGTGCAATATCCGCTGTGCCCCGCCCATTTCCCAAAGCACATTGATGTTGATCGCGCCTTTGCCGCCCGCGATTTCGTAAGCGCGTTTGACCTGAGCCACGCCGCCACGGATACCATATTCGACAAGCTCTTCATGCCGTTCGGCACGCGTTTTTCCGTGGAAGACCTGCGGGATCATGTTGCCATCATGGTCATAGCTGTCGGCGTTGACCGCCGATACCGTACCGACACCGCCAGCGGCTGCCCATGCACCGGAACTTGCGTGATTTGTCGCAGCGACGCCCTTGCCGCCCTCAATCAGCGGCCAAACTTCGCGGCCACCATATATTATGGGTTTCAGACCCTTGAACACAAATACAACCCCTATGTCACAAAAATTGGCGCTCTAAAGCGCCCTCCCCTTTAACCTCGCGCTAACGTAAACCATCAACTTTGTCGCGCAAAATCGGCGCGTTTCATCGCAGAACCGTAAAGCTGCCGATAACGCGCCAGCATCGTTTGCTCATCATATTGCGTGCTTGCAAGCCACCGGTTTGCCTCGCCTGTTGTCATCCGCAATTGTTCGTCAGTTGCCAGCTTGCGGATCGCTTCGGCCAGCCCGGTTTCGTCACCCCGATTGACAATAAACGGAAGATTTTCAGGCGCGACGATGTGGCGAATATCTCCGACGTCGGTGGAAACAACAGGTAGCTCGCTCGCCATCGCCTCGACCAGCGAGATCGGATATTGTTCACTGTCGGACGACAATGCAAAGATATCGAACAGCCGGATATAACGCGCAGGATCGCGCAAAAAACCCGGCATCATCACCCGGTCGGCAATGCCAAGGCGCCCTGCTTCGGCCATGATTGCGTCACGCTCCGGACCTTCCCCAACAATCGCCAGCCGGATATTGGGACCAGCGGCCGCCACCGCACGAACCAGTCGCGGCAAGTTCTTGACTGTGCGCAAACCGGCAATGGTTCCGACGATAATTTCGCCATCGCGGTGCACAAATCCGGGGAATGATCCGCGCTGCGGACGGCGGTTGTAATGCGCGATGTCGACGCCGTTGGGGAACCGGCTGATTTTCTCCAGCGGCTGGTGCCATTTGGTGCGCGCAATGTGCTCTAGCGTTTTAGACGGCACCACGAGCGTATTGGCGCGTTGCAACGCGATCGTGCGAAACCAGTTTCGACGGCTTTTCAACCGTTCGATCTCGTCGTGATTGAAACCGTCTTCATGGTGAATGAGCGGCGGCAGGGTCATGCTTCGGGCCAACAAGGTGTGCGCCATGACACCGTCCATCGAACCCCAGTTGTAGCTCAGCACCAGATGAAATTTTTTCATGTAGCGCGCCAGCTGGCGATATCGGCCCATTGACGGGAAGCCGGCAAGCGACGGTGCATCCACGCCCGGAAAACTGGCCTTTATTTTTTTGTCGATCGCATCGCGCGCGCCGTAGGCATCGGGAACGGCGGACAGCACCACATGCTCGGCCTGGCCGCCGAAATGGTTCATCAACCTGACGGTGCGCGCTTCCTGCCCACCCAGATTGAAGCTGCTGTGCAAATGCAGAATACGAACCGCCGCCATGCTTGCCTTTCCGTGATGCTCGTCCCAGATGGGGTTATGCAAATCAAAGTCTTGCCATCCACCTACCGTGCTGATCCGAGAATCGCCAATTTTTTTGGAAGATCTGGCCTTGGCGAAAAAATTGGCGATGCCGTGGTTGCTGCCGATTTTCCCGAAACAAAATTGCGGTTCCGCAACGACCGTTGGGCAGCGACCGTCGGGCTGCATGGTCTGAGTGATGCCGAATGGTTGCAACATTTCGGACGATTCCAACCGTTACCCGATAATATGCCGCAACCGCTGGCGCTGCGCTATCACGGTCACCAGTTCCGGCACTATAATCCCGACATCGGGGACGGGCGTGGTTTCCTGTTCGCGCAATTGCGAGACGGTCATGGGCGGTTGCTCGACCTGGCGACCAAGGGTTCGGGGACCACACCTTATAGCCGCGACGGTGATGGACGATTGACGCTGAAGGGCGGCGTGCGCGAGATATTGGCGACCGAAATGCTCGAAGCGTTGGGGGTCGATACGTCAAAAACCTTCTCACTCATCGAAACCGGCGAAGCCCTAATGCGCGGCGACGAACCATCGCCAACGCGCTCTGCCGTCATGGTTCGCCTCAGCCACAGCCACATCCGGATTGGCACGTTCCAGCGGATCGCCGCCGAAGGCGACGCCGGAATGATGGAGCGGCTGGTTGAGTATTGTTTGACGATTTTATACAATGCCAAGCCCGACGACCAGCCTGCGGCTCAGTTGCTGAACCTTGCGGTTGAGCGCATCGCCGACTTGGCGGCCAGTTACATGGTTGCAGGATTCGTCCACGGCGTGCTCAACACAGACAACATCAATATCACCGGCGAAAGCTTCGATTACGGGCCGTGGCGGTTCACCGAATATTGGGACCCTCGCTTCACCGCCGCCTATTTCGACCACAACGGCCTTTACGCTTTCGGACGGCAGGCCGAATCTATGCACTGGAATTTGGGTCAGCTTGCCGTCTCGCTTCGGCTGATCTGCGAGGCACCACCGCTGATCGAAGCACTCGAACGATTTCCTGCCCTCTTTCAGGCCGCCATCGTCCAGCGCTTTCTGTGGCGATTGGGAGTCGAACCGCGCGGCGAAGATGGTGACCGCGCGCTCGTGGAAGCTGCCGAACGTGCAATGGGTCATGCGCGGATTCCAGTCGACGCCTTTTTCGTCACGCATCGCGGCGCGCAGAGACCCGGTCAAAAAACCGGCAACGAGCATTACGACGCGTTTCTCACCCTGTTATGCGAATATAGCCCGACTGCGGCTGCTTCACCAACCAGCGCAGATTACCTGCTGTGCTCGATGCTGATCGACGAGGTCGAAGCCATTTGGGCCGCGATTGCGACAAACGACGACTGGCAGCCGCTTTATACGAAGATCGAGGATATTCGCCGGATGGGTGCGGCGCTTGCCAACGACCGAGAGCCCTAAATTTAAACGTCAAATTTACCTCGTGTAAAAGCTTTTGGGCGCACTTATAGTAAATGCAAATTTACCATCCGGACAGAGAACGGCTTGCCTGATCTTGTTTCATACGAACCTGCGACTGGCGCCGAGCTATGGCGTGGGCCGGTTAGCGATGTCGACAAGGAGGTTGCGGCTGCGCGCGAAGCATGGCCAAAATGGGCGGCAGCGCCACTGTCGGAACGGATCGAACGGCTACGCGGCTTTTCCAACCGCGTCAAAGTCGACCTCGAAATATTTGCCGATACCATCGCCCGCGAGACGGGAAAGCCGTTGTGGGAGGCGCGGACCGAGGTCGAATCTGTCATCAACAAGGTCGACATATCGATCAAGGCTTATGCCGACAGAACTTCGCAGCGGCGAATCGACGGCAAGCCCGGCAGCCGCAGCGCGCTGAGGCACAAGCCGCACGGGGTGCTGGCAGTGTTGGGGCCGTATAATTTTCCCGCGCATCTGCCCAATGGCCATATCGTCCCAGCCTTGATCGCGGGCAACGCGATCGTGTTCAAACCGTCCGAAAAAACCCCGGCGTCGGGTCAAATGCTCGTCGATTATTATCACAAAGCCGGTGTCCCCAAAGGTGTCGTCCGCATCGCGCATGGCGGGCCCGAAACGGGCAAGGCGTTATCGGCGCATAGCGACATCGACGGATTGCTGTTCACTGGGTCGGCGCAGACCGGCATTGCGCTCAACCGGCAGTTTGCCAACCGGCCCGACAAGATATTGGCGCTCGAAATGGGTGGCAACAATCCGATCATCGTTTGGGACACGAAGGATATTCACAGCGCCGCCGTGCTCGTCATCCAGTCTGCTTTCCTGAGCGCGGGCCAGCGGTGCACCGCCGCGCGGCGGTTGATTGTGAAGGACGATATCTACGATCTGGTCGTTGGCGAAGTGAAGAAAATCGCCGACCGTCTGGCCATTGGCGAGCCGCACGGCGAGCCGCCGCCATTCATGGGACCGGTCATCGATAACGACGTGGCCGATGGTCTGACCGAGAGCTTTCTGGCGTTGATGAGCCACGGCGGCAAACCGATCAAGCACATGACCAGGCCACTGTTCGACAAACCGTTTTTGGGCCCTGGCATCATTGACGTGACCAATGTTGCGAACCGGCCCGATATCGAGCTGTTCGGACCTTTGTTGCAGGTCATCCGCGTTCATGACTTCGAAAGCGCGATAGCCGAAGCCAACAACACGCGCTTTGGTTTGTCGGCTTCGCTGATCGGTGGCAGTCCGCAACAATATGACGAGTTTTGGGCAAACAGCCGTGCCGGTATTGTCAACTGGAATGCGCCGACCAATGGCGCATCGTCGTCGGCCCCGTTCGGTGGCATCGGACTGTCGGGCAATCACCGCCCCAGCGCATATTATGCCGCCGATTATTGCGCCTATCCGGTGGTTTCGGCCGAAAATGACTTACCAAAGGCTATGATCGGCATCGGTTTAAAAGATGACGAGACGACGGCATCGACCGACGGGAAATAGCGCGCTAAAGTTCTGCTACGGCAACAGCAACATATCCTGATTTGAAGCCTTTCCGGCGAAGGCGCATGTTGCTTGCATGGAAAACGGCAAAGTATATCTGGTGGGTGCTGGCCCCGGCGATCCCGAATTGCTGACGCTGAAAGCGGCGCGATTGATCGCATCCGCCGATGTGGTGGTGCATGACGGGCTGGTTGATGACGCGATCGTAAAAATGGTCAATCCCGCAGCGCGGCTGATTTCGGTCGCAAAGCAGCGCAGCAAGCATTCGGTGCCGCAAGACGGCATCAACGACATTCTGGTTCGCGAGGCAAATGCCGGGTATCTGGTCGTTCGTCTGAAGGGTGGCGATCCGTTTATTTTCGGGCGCGGCGGCGAAGAGGCCGAGGCTTGCCGTGACGCAGGTGTTGCTGTCGAAGTCGTGCCGGGCATATCGGCAGCATTGGGCGGCGCTGCCGAAGCGATGCTCCCCCTCACCCACCGCGACGCGTCGAGCGCGGTCAGCTTTGTCGCTGGCCAGTGCAAGGGCCTGACCGACCAGAACTGGTCGGGGCTGGCTGGCAAGGGCCGCACGCTGGTTATCTATATGGGCGTTGCAACCGCCGCCGACATCACCGAAAAACTTATCGCCGATGGTGTGTCGCCAGACATGCCGGTCGCCGTACTCGAGCGCGTCACCCGTCAGGGATCGCGCGCAATTCGCACGTTGCTGACCGATCTCGGCGACATGATCGGCCGCGAAGACGTGGCATCGCCCGCCATCATCATAGTCGGCGAAGTGGTTTTGAAATCGGATGCGGAGAACATGCTTCACGCATTTGCCAAGCAAGCGGAGCAATTGGCGTGAAGATACTGACGGGTAATGATTTAGGCTCAGGAGCAGTCACTTGGTGGACAGGGGAAGGCTGGTCTATCCATGTCGAAAGCGCCGCTGATATCGGTGAGCATGGCGAGGCCATCCTGCAAGCAGAAGAAGGCGCACGCCGCGTCAACGCACCCTATATTATCGACGCAGTCGCCACGCCCGAAGGCCCACGCCCGGCGCATATTAAAGATCGCGTCCGCGCACTTGGCCCGACGGTGCGGCCAGACCTGACATTGAAGCCAGCCGACCCGACCGCCGGCGAATGGGTGATTT
>JANOHL010000069.1:0-1866 GCA_031406495.1 Sphingomonadales bacterium
CGGCTTCGAGATGGCGCTGGCGTGCCACTACCGTGTGGCGGTGCCGTCGGCGCGCTGCGGTCTGCCCGAGGTCAAGCTCGGGCTGCTGCCGGGTGCAGGTGGAACACAGCGTCTACCAAGGCTGGTTGGCATTGAGGCGGCGACGACAATGTGTTCGCTCGGTGAGCCGGTGACCGCTGCGAAGGCCAAGGACATGGGGCTGGTCGATGCACTGGCGGGTGAAACGACACTGGCTGAGGACGCGATTGTCTTTGCTCGCGAGATGCTCGCCAAAGGTCCGCGCCCGACGCGCGAGCTCGCGGTTGCGGGCGACGCGGGGGTGATCGAGCAACTGAAAGCAACGAACGCACGAAAGTGGAAGGGCTTTGAGGCACCTTATGCCAACCTGGCGTGCGTCGAGGCGGCGACTCGGCTGCCATTCGACGAAGGGCTCAAGTTCGAGCGCACCGAGTTCCTGAAGCTGATGGGCGGATCGCAATCGGCGGCGCAGCGACACATGTTTTTTGCCGAACGGCAGGCGGCAAAGATCGACGGATTGCCCAAAGACATCGCGCTGCGCGAGATCAAAAAGGTCGGCGTGATTGGCGCTGGCACGATGGGCGGCGGGATTTCGATGAACTTCCTCGCCGCCGGAATTCCCGTGACGATTGTCGAGATGGTGCAGGAAAATCTCGATCGCGGTGTGGGCGTAATCCGCAAAAATTACGAATCTTCGGCCGCCAAGGGGCGTTTTACGACTGAGAAAGTCGAGGCAATGATGGGCGCATTGACGCCGTCGCTTGCGCTCGAAGACTTGGCTGATTGCGACCTTGTCATCGAAGCGGTCTATGAAAGCATGGACGTCAAGAAAGAGATTTTTGGCAAGCTCGACGCCATTTGCAAACCCGGCGCGATTCTCGCCTCAAACACGTCCTATCTCAATGTCGACGAGATCGCCGCGAGCACGTCGCGGCCCCAGGATGTGCTCGGGATGCACTTCTTTTCGCCGGCCAATGTAATGAAATTGCTCGAAGTCGTGCGCGGCGAAAAAACGGCACCCGACGTGCTCGCAACCGCGATGGCAGTGGGCAAGAAGATTGGCAAGGTCGCGGTAGTGGCCGGAGTTTGCCACGGCTTCATCGGCAACCGGATGCTGAGCCAGCGCCAGATCCCTGCCATGCAGTTGCTACTCGAAGGCGCGACGCCTGCGCAGATTGACAAGGTGCACACCGATTTCGGGATGCCGATGGGG
This sequence comes from Sphingomonadales bacterium, assembly GCA_031406495.1. GTDB lineage: Bacteria > Pseudomonadota > Alphaproteobacteria > Sphingomonadales > Sphingomonadaceae > Sphingorhabdus_B. The sequence goes on from JANOHL010000069.1 coordinate 1,232, forward strand.
CCGTTCCAGATGAGCGATCTGGCTGGGCTCGACATCGGCTGGCACCGCGATCCTTCGAAGGTCGAAACCATCCGCGACGCGCTGTGTGCTGCGGGGCGTTTCGGGCAGAAAAATGGCAAGGGCTTTTACGATTATGACGAGAAACGCGTCGGCACGCCGAGCGCAGAAGCGCTTGCCATCATCGAGGATTTCCGCGCAACATCGAACTTGCCGAAACGCGACATCTCCGACGAAGAGATCGTCGAGCGCACGCTCTATCCGATGGTCAACGAAGGGCACCTCATCCTCGAAGAAGGCAAAGCGCAGCGTGCGTCGGACATCGATGTTGTCTGGATTTACGGCTATGGCTGGCCGATCTATCGCGGCGGCCCGATGTTCTGGGGTGATCTCGAAGGCGCGGGCAAAATAGTTGCCGCGCTGGAGCGACACGGCGTAAAGGTCGCCGATAGTTTGAAGACAAAGGCATAGCCAATGTCCTCATTTAATTATCCTAAAGGCCTTTTTGACCACATTCGTAGAGAAGAAATTGATGGTAATTCCAAGATGATGGCGTCGGGGCTTCGCTTGAGAATCATTGGAAGGTCCAATCGCACATGGGTGTCAGAGCAGCTTTCCCGCTACGTGCGGACACGCGA
>JANOHL010000108.1:0-1595 GCA_031406495.1 Sphingomonadales bacterium
GGCGGCGATGTTCGGCCTGCCGCATTGGCAGGTTACCACGACCGCCAGCGAAGCCAATCGTGCCGTCATACGGTGGTGCCGTGGCTTAACTAAGCGTGACAAGATATTGATATTCAACGGCTGCTATCACGGTGCGGTCGATGATGTGTTTGTTGATTTGCGGGGTGGTGTCGCCGTCAACCGGCCTAGCCTGATTGGCCAAGTACAGGATTTGTTGCCGACCACGGTCGCTATAGAGTTCAACGATGTCGAGGCGTTGGAAATCGCGTTGCGCGGCAGCGATATCGCCTGCGTGCTGGCCGAGCCGGTGATGACTAATATCGGCATGGTACGTGATGCGCCTGGGTATTTGGAGACGCTCCGGCGGCTGTGCAGCGAAACCGGCACTTTGCTCGTGTTTGATGAAACCCATACAATTTCATCGGGATATGGCGGGCATAGCAACACGCACGGACCGAAACCCGACATCATGGTGGTCGGCAAATCTATCGGCGGTGGCGTGCCTTGTGCCGTCTATGGATTTACCGCTGAAGTAGCCCGGCAAATGGAAGCCCTCAACCGTTCGCGGCCTTCGGGACATAGCGGTATCGGAACAACCCTGTCCGCCAATGCACTTTCGATCACCGCGATGCACGCGATGCTGGGGCAGGTCATTACACGCGAAGCCTATGCGCATATGTTGGCAATGGCAGAGCGGCTGGTTGCAGGTCTCAACGCTATCATTTTAGCGCGCAAGTTGGATTGGCATGTCAGCCATGTCGGCGCTCGTGTGGAATTTGTCTGCTCACCCACGCCGCCGCGTAACGGGAGCGAGGCGAGGGCGGTTATGGACCATGAACTCGAAGGCGCAATCCACCTCTACCTCACCAATCGCGGCATATTGCTCGCGCCGTTCCACAATATGATGCTGCTCAGTCCGGTGACAAAGGCCGAACAGGTTGACCACCTCTTGCACGAATTATCCAATTGTGTAGGCGAGTTACAGGAGTATTCCAAATGATCAAACGCGCCAAATCATCCGCCATCATCGCTCCGAAAAGCGAGGCCGAGGCGTTTTTCGCCGCCAATCCGAATGTCGACTCAGTCGAAATGATCTACACCGATTTCGGCGGTGTCCCGCGTGGAAAGCGGTTACGCCAACACGAGGTGTTGTCGGTCTACGAAATCGGACGCTTCTTTCCCGGTTCGATCACCATCGTCGATATTACCGGGCAAGACACGGTCGAAACCGGCCTGGTCTGGGAAGACGGTGATGCCGACCGCTCGATGAAGCCAATACCGGGAACGCTCGTCAAAACGCCTTGGGCTGGTGAAAATGCCGCACAATTCATGGTCGATTTTTACGAACTCGACGGCCAGCCACATGATCTGGACCCGCGCCATGTACTCGGATTGGTGGTTGACCGTTTTGCCGAGGCAGGGATGACCCCTGCAGTGGCAGTCGAACTGGAATTCTATTTACTCGATCCGAAACGCGCCCGTGACGGTTCGATACGCCCTGCACGTCCGGCCTATAGCGGTACCACGCCGCAAATGGTCGAGGTTTATGGCCTGCGCGAGTTGGATGACTTCCGGCCATTTTACGACGCGCTTTA
>JANOHL010000062.1:0-36356 GCA_031406495.1 Sphingomonadales bacterium
GCGGTGGTGCTATATCTTGCAGCGCCCGGAGGATTTTTGAAGGAAAAGCAATGAAAAGCCTGATCCTATCACTGCCGCTGGGGCTATCGGTTGCAGGCTGCGCGACCGGGGGGCCTGATCCTGTCCCCGCTTCCGCACCGGCGGAGGCGAAGAGAGCGATCAACGAAATCGCCGATGCCTATATCCGCTTGACGCTTGAGGCGGGTACGCATGAGGCTGAATATGTCGATGCCTATTACGGACCGGCTGCGTTGCAGGAAGCGGCCAAATCCAACCCGCGCAGTCTGGCAGCGCTTATTGCAGAGGCCCGCTCGTTGATCGCCGCTCTCGGCGCTCCGCTTCTCTATCTTCCGACAGAAACCGAGCGCCGCAGGGCGCTGGCGTTGCGCGGCATGCTGGTGGCCGCTGAAACGCGGTTGCAAATGCTGGAAGGTCGCAAGTTCAGCTTTGCCGACGAAGCCAGAGGGCAATTCGCGACCGAGCCGGTGCTGAAACCGCTCGCCGAATATGACAGCATTCTCGCTCGTCTCGAAAAACTGGTCCCCGGCACCGGCCCGCTTGCCGCGCGGGTCGATGCGTTCAATGAACGGTTCACGATCCCGAAGGACCGCCTGCAGCCGGTATTCGACGCCGCGATTGCCGAGTGCAAGAAGCGCACCGCCGCGCATATCGCGCTGCCGCAGGGTGAGAGCTTCAGTATGGAGTTTGTCACCGGCAAAACCTGGTCAGGCTACAACTACTATCAGGGCAATTACAAAAGCCTGATCCAGATCAACACCGATCTCCCCATTCGCATCAGTCGTGCGGTCGATCTCGGTTGTCACGAGGGCTATCCCGGCCACCATGTCCTGAACCTGATGGTCGAAAGCAAGCTCGCGCGGGCGAAGGGCTGGAAGGAATATGAGGTCAACCCGCTCTACAGCCCGACCAGCGTCCTATCCGAGGGCAGCGCCAATTATGGTATCGATCTGGCTTTCCCGGCGGTAGAGCGTTTGGCGTTCGAGCGCGATGTGCTCTATCCGCTCGCCGGTCTCGACCCCAAAACGGCGGAGAGCTATTGGCAGATGCAGCAGCTTACCGAAGAGGTATCGGGCGCGCGATTGACGATTGCCAAGATGTACCTCGACGGCGAAATTACCCGTGCCAAAGCGCTCGAACTCACCCAGCTTTACCTTCTGGTTTCCCCCGTGCGCGCCGAGCAGTCGGTCGCCTTCACCGACCATTATCGCAGCTATGTGATCAATTATGGCTGGGGCAAGGATTTGGTGCGGGATTATATCGAGCGGGGAAAGCCGGACGCCAAAACCCGCTGGACACGGATGGAAAAGATACTGAGCGAGCCGACTTTGCCGGCTGACCTTATGCCCTGAATGTCAGGCCAGATGTTCGCGAAACCAAACGGTCAGCTCGTTCTCGGATAGTTCACCGGCGGCTAGCGCCACAAAGGCAACGACCAGTTCGGCGTCGCTGGCCGACAAAGCCGCGCCGTTCAGCACCAGAAAAGTTTCGCTAACCACGGCGGCGGTGCGTTTGTTGCCGTCCACAAAGGGGTGATTGCACGCAATGCCATACGCATATGCAGAAGCTAGTTCTGCCACATCTGGTTCGCCATAGCCCGCTAGATTCTGCGGCCTTGCCATAGCACTCTCCAGCAAACCGAGATCGCGCACACCTTCGCCGCCGCCATGCTCAGCCAGCTGCTCGGCATGCGCCGCAATCGCTACCTCATGGGTAACCCAAATCCACTGGTGCGCCAAGGGCTTGCCCTATTTGGCCAGTTCACGCAGCGCACGTTTGCGCCGCGCCATCACATCGCGCGCGACCTGCATCTGTGCGTCGAAATCGGCATCATAGGGTTTTAGCTCAAGCCCGTTATCGGTATCAAGCTTGGTCAACACGTCACCGACCTTCGCCTGCAACCGGTCAAGATCGCGCTTTGGCAAAATAATGGCGGCGCTGTTGCCGACTTTGATGATTTTGACCGTTTCGTTCATACGGCCGTTATAACTGATTAAGCAGCGTTTGGCAAGGCCGCTAATCCCACCTTTACCGACTGCGAAATCATATCCGCCGTCCCGAATATCGTCATAAAGCTGATGTCGGTGGCGTCTCTGCCAACCGCGATGCGGACGAGGTGTTGTTCAGGGGCCAGCCTTGTGGCGTCAATCAGGTGCCAGCGGCCTTCCAGATAGACCTCCACCACTGCATGAAAATCGGGCGGATTTATACCAAGCGCGTAGGCTGATACCATGCGCGCAGGCACATCGGCGGCGCGGGCGAAGGCGATGAGGAGATGCGCGAAATCGCGACATACGCCACGGTGCGAAATGAAGGTGTCGGTCGCGGTCGAGTTTGCGCCAGAAAAGCCCGGCGCATATTCGATATTCTCGTACAGCCACTCGGCCATCTGCAAGATCTGGTCGCCCTTGGTCGCCGCGTCAAAGCGGGTGGTGACGAAATTCTCGTGCTTGTCCGACGGGCAATAACGGCTGGGCATCAGATACTGGATATAGGCAGGCGGCAGCTCGGCATGCGGCACGACGTCGAGCCCGGCAATGTTGGTCGGCGCGCGATCAATGGCGACGGTCGCGGTATAGCTAATGTCGATCCGCCCTTGTGCTTGCAGCCATGTCCGCCGTCCAAGGCCGTCCATACCGTCGATGGTCTTCAGCGGAGAACTGCCCGCGACCTTCAACAGGTCGGTCACCAGCCGCTGGTCATCCATCGGAATAGCCTCGACCGCGAGAAGCACATCGGCGGCCTTGGGCAGGTGGTAATTGAGCGTGGCGGTGATGGCGACGGTGATGGGGGTGGAGGTCATGGCCGCCCCTTCGGGCATTTGTGGGTGAGTCGCAAGGGGAGTCTCTTGCGGTGTTTCACCACCCCAATTCTGCGTGTGAGCCTATCCGAACTAGCTGCAGCGTTTCGTCGTCGGGCTTACGGTAGATCAACACCAGATCGGGCTTTACTTGACAGTCGCGGTGGTCTTTCCAGTCGCCCGTCAGCGCATGGTCACGGTGGCGAGCGTCCAATGGCGTATCGGTCGCAAGTGCAGTCAGAACTTTTGCGAAGTCCTCGGCCAAACTGTTGCGATGCTGGCCTTTGCTCTCCCGCTTCCAATCGCGCCTGAATTGCCCGAACCGTTCAATCGTCCGCATTGAGGTCAGCCATCAATGCTTCGACGCTGTCAAACTTTTGCCCTCCACCTCTGCTCGCTTCCTCCATTGCTGCAATAGTCACCGCGTTCGGTCGCAACGGCTCAAACGGCAAAGCCTTGTCATGCGCCACGCGGGTCAACAGCAGGCGAACGGCATCGGACACCGTCAGCCCCATAGTGGCGAGCACAGCAGATGCTTCCTCCTTCACCGTTTCGTTAATGCGCGTCTGCACGAGAGCATTGGCAGCCATGATTCGATCTCCTTGTGAATTACAATGTAATGCAGAATAAGGGATTTGTCGAACCATATCGGAAAGGCCCAACTAGCGGCCAGACAGTTATTAACGAAAATTTTCTTTGAAGGTCAACGATGGTCGTCGTATCTGGTTCAAATGAACATTTTTGACCTTGTAACCCAAGACGAACTTGATGATTTGCCTGAGGATCATAACACAGCATTTCTTACCTTCGTCAGGCATGCCCAGCGGCGGTTAAATGAAAAGGTTTCCAGTGTAGATCAATCGGAACAGTATGGTTGGGAGGAAGCCAACGAAGCACGCCTTGGCTTCATGAACGTCATTGTAGCAGCCGCAAAGCGTTTTGAAATACCGCCATTTGCTGAAATGGAGGTGCCAGCAGTAGCAAATTCAAGTGACGCTATTCACAAGCAATTCAAGTTCGATCTTGATCACTATATGACCCAACTGGCAATCGATAACACCTTGAGGCAGAGATCTGACTCCGTAAGGCTTAGCGAAAAGGCGCGAGATAGAATTCGTCAGCATATTGCCGCACTGAGCGATTGCGTTGAAAATTCTAAACTCTCAGATTCGAAAAAATCTGCATTATTTCGTTACCTTGATGAATTTGAGAAGGAACTCGCTCGGACAAGAGTGAGCTTGTTGAAAGTAGCATGGGTCGGCATTCAAATATTGGGAATCCCGGGGAGTATCTGGGCATCCAGTGAGGTCGTCACAAAGCTTATAACTAACATTAATCAGACGGTAGCTGAAGAAAAGCTAGCCGAAGACGAGCGGCCAAAACTTCCTGCTACCGATCCCCCCAAAGCGTTAATGTCGCCAAGAAGGATTGTCACATCGGCGTCTTCGCAGGGGTTTGGTGACGATTTGGAAGATGATTTAGACGATGACGTTCCGTTTTAGTGGTCGAGCACCCTAGCATACAAAAAGAGCGGCCATTGCTGACCGCCCTTTTCAATCTCAAGGCTCGAAACCGCCTACAGCTTGCTGACCAACTCCGGCACCGCCGTAAACAAATCGGCAACAAGCCCGATATCGGCTACTTGGAAGATCGGTGCATCTTCGTCCTTGTTGATCGCAATGATGACTTTGGAGTCCTTCATCCCAGCCAGATGCTGGATCGCGCCGGAGATACCGACCGCGATATAGACTTCGGGGGCGACGATCTTGCCGGTTTGGCCGACCTGATAGTCGTTGGGGACATAGCCTGCGTCAACTGCGGCGCGTGATGCACCGACGCCTGCGCCGAGCTTGTCGGCGAGCGGCAGGATGGTCGCGGCGAAGGTATCGGCGTCCTTCAATGCACGACCGCCGGAGACGATGATCTTGGCGCTGGTCAGTTCGGGGCGTTCCTGCTTGGCAATTTCCGAGCCGACGAAGCTGGAGAGCCCGGCGTCGCCGCTGCCCGAGACGGCCTCGATCGCAGCCGACCCACCGGTTGCTTCTGCTTTCACAAAAGCGGTACCACGCACAGTGATGACCTTCTTGGCGTCGGACGACTGCACGGTGGCAATCGCGTTGCCCGCGTAGATCGGCCGGGTGAAGGTGTCGGCGCTCTCGACGCTGAGGATATCACTGATCTGCATCACGTCGAGCAACGCGGCGACGCGCGGCGCGATGTTCTTGCCGTGGCTGGTGGCGGGGAAGACGAACGCGTCGTGGTTCGCTGCTAGCCCGGCGATCAACGGCGCGACATTTTCGGCGAGCTGGTTGGCATAGGCTGCATCGTCGGCGACATGCACCTTGGCCACGCCAGCGACCTTCGACACTTGCTCGGCCACTGCACCACAACCGGCCCCTGCGACCAGCGCATGGACTTCGCCCAGTTTGCCGGCGGCGGTGACAGCGGCCAAAGTCGCGTCCTTCATCGACGCATTGTCATGCTCTACAAATACGAGGACGCTCATGCTGTCACTCCCAGTTCCTTGAGTTTTGCGACCAGTGCATCGACATCGGCGACCTTGATCCCCGCGCTACGCACAGGCGGTTCGTTTACCTTCAGCGTTTTGAGGCGCGGTGCGACATCAACGCCGTAATCGGCGGGGGTCTTCATCGCCATCGGCTTGCTCTTCGCCTTCATGATATTGGGCAACGAGGCATAACGCGGTTCGTTGAGGCGAAGGTCAGTGGTGACGATTGCAGGGGTCTTGAGCGAAACCGTTTCCGAACCGCCATCGACTTCACGGGTGACCGAAACGCTGTCGCCGCTGACTTCGACCTTCGATGCAAAGGTGCCTTGCGGACGACCGGTGAGCGCCGCCAGCATCTGGCCGGTCTGGTTGCTGTCATCGTCAATCGCCTGCTTGCCCAAGATGACAAGGCCCGGCTGTTCTTCATCCATCACCTTGGCGAGCAGCTTGGCCACGCCCAGCGGCTCGACATCTTCGGCAACGATCAGGATCGCGCGGTCGGCACCCATGGCGAGCGCGGTGCGCAAAGTTTCCTGCGCCTTTTCAGGCCCTACCGAAACCACGATCACTTCGGTCGCAACACCCTTTTCGCGCAACCGCAGCGCTTCTTCGACCGCGATTTCGTCAAACGGGTTCATGCTCATTTTGACATTGGCCAGATCAACACCGGTGCCGTCGGGCTTCACCCGCGGCTTCACGTTATAATCGATGACCCGCTTTACAGGGACGATGATTTTCATGTGCTTGTCCTCTTCTAACGACTCAAGCGGCGAGTGGATGCCCGCCAAAACTGATGCGCCTATGCTTAACGTTTACGTGAACGTCAAGAGCGTTTGCTCCTCTCCAGTGGGAGAGGATATGGAAGCTTGGCGACTTGGTCGCCTAGCTGGAATTGGTGAGGGATTCTGCCCTATCGACAGGGTACATCCCCTCACCCAGCTACGAGTAAGCAGCAAGCTGCCAACTCTGCGCAACCCTCTCCCAAAGGAGAGGGGGTGTTATTCAAGCCGCCTTGCGAACTTCGGCCACGATCTTCTGTGCCGCGTCACCCAAGTCATTGGCGGTCACAATCGGCAGACCCGAATTGGCGAGGATATCCTTGCCCTGCTGCACATTCGTGCCTTCGAGGCGGACGACGAGTGGCACCGAAAGATTCACTTCCTTCGCTGCGGCCACAATACCGTCGGCGATGATGTCGCATTTCATGATGCCACCGAATATATTGACCAAGATGCCCTTCACAGCGGGGTCTTTCAGGATGATCTTGAACGCCGCTGTCACCTTTTCCTTCGATGCACCGCCGCCGACGTCGAGGAAGTTGGCGGGGAATTCGCCGTTCAATTTGATGATATCCATCGTCGCCATCGCAAGGCCCGCGCCATTGACCATGCAGCCGATATTGCCATCGAGCTTGATATAGGCGAGGTCATATTCGCTGGCTTCGACTTCTGCCGGGTCTTCTTCGGTCAAGTCGCGCAGTTCGGCCAAGTCCTTGTGGCGGAACATCGCGTTGCCGTCGAACGCGACCTTGGCATCGAGCACGAGCAGCTCGTCGCCATTCTTGCCGACGCACACAGCGAGCGGGTTGATTTCGATCTGCTCGGCATCGGTGCCGAGGAACGCGGCGTAGAGCCCAGCCAGTACTGTCTGCGCTTGCTTGGCCAAATCACCGGTCAGGCCCAAGGATGCTGCCACCGAACGGCCATGGTGCGGCATGATGCCGGTTGCCGGGTCAATGGTGATGGTGTGGATTTTTTCCGGCGTGTTATGCGCGACATCTTCGATGTCCATGCCGCCCTCGGTCGAGGCAACAACAGCGATTCGGCTGGTCGCGCGGTCGACGAGCAGGGCAAGATAAAATTCCTGTTTAATGTCTGCGCCGTCGGTGATGTAGAGGCGGTTGACCTGCTTGCCTTCGGCGCCGGTCTGGATGGTCACCAGCGTATTGCCGAGCATATCGGTCGCCGCCGCGCGCACTTCGTCGAGTGATTTGGCGAGGCGAACACCGCCTTTGGCATCCGGACCCAATTCCTTGAACTTGCCTTTACCGCGGCCACCGGCGTGGATTTGCGATTTCACGACATAAAGCGGCCCGGGCAGTTGCTGGGCAGCGGCAACCGCATCTTCAACGCTGAGTGCGGCGATACCGGCGGGCACAGCAACGCCGAATTTCGCCAGTAATTCTTTTGCCTGATATTCATGGATATTCATGGGAGATTGCGTCCTTGGGCTGGAATTTTCACCGCACTGATTTCACGGGCGCTAAAGCACAGCTAGTCGGCGAATGGAAGGCTTTGGCCTCAAGTTTTTATTGGGGCGTGACAAGGCCATATTCAGCAAGTTCATTGCGCAAACCTGCTGCATCCTTGAAATGATGCGCGATAAAACCGTTGTCGCGTGCAGATATCACGTTGTCGATATTGTCATCGATGAATAGCGCCTCGCCCGGTTGGAGGCCAAAGCGGTCAAGCGCCAGCGCGTAGATTGCCGGGTCGGGCTTCACCAATTTCTCAACGCCAGAGACGATAATATCGCCGAAATGGTCGAAAATCGGCTGCGTGGGCCGGAAAGCCGCCCAGAACTCCGCACCGAAATTGGTGATCGCGAATAGCGGTATGTCTTTGGCGGCGAGCTCGGCAACAATCTCAAGCGATCCGGGCACCGGTGCCGCGATGGATTCGATAAAGCTCTCGGCGTAAACATCAAGTAGTGCGGCGTATTGAGGAAACTCAGCCTTGCGCTCTGAAACCATGTCAGCGACAACCCGACCCTCATCGGCCTGATAATGCCAATCGCTCGTCACAACATTGGAAAGGAACCACTCGAGCTCTTCTGGCTCTACGATCTGCTTCTCGAACAAAAAGCGCAAATCCCATTGGAACAGCACCCGCCCGATATCGAAAACAACAGTTGTCACTTCGGTCATCCGATATGCCTCCTTAGCAGACACAAAAAAGCCGCCCGCGAATCAGATCCGGAGCGGCGATTTGCTGGAACCATCTGCCCGCGCGTTGCGGACAGCGCCAAATTAGCCCTGACGCGCCTTGAAGCGCGGCTGGGTCTTGTTGATGACATAGGTGCGCCCACGGCGGCGAATCACGCGGTTGTCGCGGTGGCGGCCCTTGAGGGACTTGAGAGAATTAACGACTTTCATCGGATTTACCCGTCTTGATATGCATAAAGCTTGAAATGAAGGCGCGCTCCTATGGTCGGAGGCCGTCAAAGTCAAGCGGCATTGCGGTATTTGTCCGGCTTAGGCTAAGGTCGGCGCAATCAAGGAGAGCACCCATGAAGGTCGCATCAAGTTTTCTGCTCACCGCCACATTATGGCTGAGCGCATGCGCCGTCCCGACCGGACCGGTCGACGTCACCGTTTTCAATCGCGTGGCTGAGGGGCAGGCCTATGGCAGCGGCAGCTTTTCGGTAACCGCCGGACCCGACATGGCGGCGGGAAGGGGCCTTGCGCTTTCGCCCTATCTGGCGGCGGTATCGCGCGAAATGGGCCGCATCGGCTACGCCGAAAAAACGGGCGGCAGCGATGTCATCGCCGAAGTGCGGGTGACCACGTCCGAAATCCTTGGCGAAAGGCGCTCGCCGGTTTCGGTCGGCGTGGGTGGATCGACCGGCAGCTATGGCTCTGGTGTTGGCGTCGGGCTTGGCATCAATCTGGGCGGTGGACCAAAAGCCAGAATCGAAACTTTGCTGTCGGTCCGTATTCTGCGTGCCCGCGACAATCTGGTGATCTGGGAAGGCCGCGCGTCACAAAGTGCTGGCAAGAACGCGCCTGCGGCTCAACCGGGAATCGCGGCCTCGAAATTAGCCGAAGCTTTGTTTAAGGACTTCCCCGGCGAATCGGGCACGACTATCAGCGTTCCTTAAAATCATTCTGTGCTCCTGCGAAGGCAGGAGCGTTGGCCACCGAACCCAGCACTTCCGCCACTCCTGCCTTCGCAGGAGCACAAGAGTCGAATTGAAAGAGATATAATGCCCATCACTGACATCAACGCTGCATTCGACAGCGGCAATATCATTGTAAATTCGATTCGTGGCGCAAATGCCGACCTTGCCATCCGCAAAGACAAGGATTCGGACTTCCTGCAGTGGTTCCATTTCCGCGTTGCTTGTACGGCTGGTGAGGAAATCACGCTGCGCATCACCGGTCTGGAAAGCAGCGCCTATCCCGGCGGCTGGCCTGACTATAATGCCTGTGTGTCCGAAGACCGCGACTATTGGGGCAGGGCGCCTTCGACCTATGACAAGGCGGAAGATGGCGGCACGCTGACCATCCGCTACACGCCGACAAGCGACCTCGTCTGGTTTGCCTATTTTGCGCCCTACAGCATGGAGCGTCATCACGATCTGGTCGCCGATATTGCAGGGCATGAGGACGTGGATTACCGCTGCCTTGGCCATAGCCTCGAAGGCCAGCCAATCGACTGCCTCGAAATGGGCGAGGGCGATATTCAGCTCTGGCTCTACGCGCGCCAGCATCCAGGTGAGACGCAAGCCGAGTGGTGGATGGAGGGTGCGCTGGCGATGCTCACTGACCCCGCCGACCCACATGCCCGCGTGCTGCGCCAGAAATGCCGCCTGCATATTGTGCCGAACTGCAACCCCGACGGCAGCCGTCGCGGCCATCTGCGCACCAACCATGTCGGCGTAAACCTGAACCGCGAATGGGCGGAGCCGTCGGCGCAACGCAGCCCAGAAGTGCTTTGCATCAGGAACGCGATGGACGAAACCGGTGTGCATTGGGCAATGGATGTGCACGGCGACGAAGCGATTCCTGCTGCATTTATGGCCGGTTTTCATGGCATCCCGTCATGGACCAAGGAGCAGGGCGCGAAATATGACGCTTTCCTGGAACGCTTGTCGCGGCGTACTCCCGATTTCCAGACCAAATTGGGCTATCCGATTGCGGGCGCGGGCAAGGCTAACCTGACCATGTCCACCAACCAATTGGCCGAGCGTTTTGGCGCTTCGCATGGCTGCGTGAGTATGACGCTGGAAATGCCTTTCAAGGACAATCACGAACTGCCCGACCCCGAACAAGGCTGGTCGCCCGAACGCTGCATGCTACTGGCACGCGAGTGTTTGGCGACATTGGCGGAGATGGTTTGAGGATTGACATTGTCCCAAAATCTGTGCAATGTTCTGCGCATGGAAATCGTTACCTACTCTGATGCTCGGGCCAATCTGAAAGCGTTGATGGATCGTGTGGTTGAAGACCGCGTTCCGTATGCCGTAACTCGGCAGAGGGGCAAGCCGGTCGTCATGATTGCGTTGGAGGACTGGAACTCGATCCAGGAAACAATCCATTTACGGGCAAGCGCCGCTAACGCTGCCCGCTTGGATGCTGCGATTGCTGACGCCGAGGCAGGTCGAAACCTGATCGAGGTCGATCCCTTGACCTTTAAACCTTTGTAGAGCCGACGCGCTTGAAAGTTGTTTTTTTGTCGCAAGGCTGGGACGATTATCTGTTTTGGCAGCAGCAGGATGCAAAAGTTGCGGCCCGCATCAATGAATTGTTACGCGATACAGTGCGTTCGCCGTTCAAAGGTATCGGCAAGCCCGAACCGTTGAGAGAAAACTGGTCCGGCTGGTGGTCGCGGCGGATAAACGGTGAGCACCGTATGGTTTACAGGATGGTTGGCCAAAGCGAAGAACAGCGTGTCGAAATTGCGCAATGTCGCTATCATTACAAATAGGCGAACGATGCACATCAAAGAAGACGATCTAACTGGCCCCGAAATCCGCGCCCTTCTCGAAACCCACTTCGCCGGGATGCTGGCGAGTTCTCCTCCCGGGAGTTGCCACTTTCTTGACTTTGACGGGCTGAATGCGCCGGATGTCACCTTCTGGTCGATTTGGGATGGCGAGAGTTTGGCGGGCTGCGGTGCGGTCAAGGAATTGTCGGCGACGCACGGAGAGGTCAAGTCGATGCGGACGCACGCGGATCATTTGCGCAAAAGTGCTGCGGCGCAGATGCTGGCACATATTATCGCCACTGCAAGGGAACGCGGCTATGGCCGTCTGAGCCTTGAGACTGGTTCGACACCGGATTTTGACGCCGCACACGCGCTGTATCTGCGCTACGGCTTTGATTATTGCCCGCCCTTTGGCGGTTATGTCGAAGATCCGTTTAGCCGGTTTATGACATTGGCGTTTTAAACAAGTCACGCTAAGGGCGCGGGCGAACAGCGAAGGAAATTTCCATGCCCAAACTCATCCTCATCCGTCATGGCCAGTCGCAGTGGAATCTGGAAAACCGCTTCACTGGCTGGTGGGATGTCGATGTTACCGAGCAGGGTGTGGCCGAAGCGAAGGCGGCGGGGCAGTTGATGAAGGCGAAGGGCATCGCGCCCGATATTTGCTTCACCAGCGTCCAAAGTCGCGCGATCAAGACGCTCAATCTGGCGCTGGAGGAAATGGGGCGGCTGTGGGTGCCGGTGACCAAGGACTGGCGTTTGAACGAGCGCCATTATGGCGGTCTGACGGGTCTCGACAAGGCCGAGACTGCGGCAAAGCACGGCGACGAGCAGGTAAAAATCTGGCGCCGCAGTTTTGATATTCCGCCGCCTCCGCTGGAGGCGGGTTCGCCCTATGACTTGTCATCGGACCCGCGTTATGCCGGGATCGCCATTCCGGATACGGAAAGCCTGAAAGACACCATCGCCCGCGTGTTGCCCTATTGGGAAAGCACGATTGTGCCGGAACTCAAAGCAGGCAAAACCGTACTGATTTCGGCTCATGGCAATTCTTTGCGCGCGCTGGTCAAGCATCTGTCGGGGATTTCGGACGCCGACATCACCGGCCTTGAAATCCCGACCGGACAGCCGATTGTTTATGACCTGGACGACGCGCTTAACGCCAGCGAGCGCTATTATCTGTCAGAACGCTAAGCTTTAATTCAGCGCGCCGATACCCTTTGCCTGTTTTGCAGCGTACATCGAACGGTCGGCGCGGAGCAGTAATTCGGACGGTTTGACGCCGGGCTCGATGGCGGTATGTCCGGCCGAGATGCTCGGAACCAGCTTCACGCCTTCATGTTCGACGCTGAGCTTGCCAACAATTTTGACGATGCGTTCGGCCTTGCCGGAAAGTTGGGCTGCCGGAATATTATCGAGCAGCATCGCAAATTCGTCGCCACCGATCCTTGCTACCAGATCCGACCGGCGGACCGCCGACAACAACGCATTGGCAATCGATGTAAGCAGCAGGTCGCCGGCGAGGTGACCTTGATGATCGTTGACCGTCTTGAGATTATCGACGTCGATGAACAGCAAGCCGTAGTCGCCGCCGTAGCGGTGCGCGCGCCAGCACCATCTGTCGAGTTCTTCCATGAAATGACGCCGGTTGAACAAGGGGGTTAGCGTGTCGCACGCAACCAACCGTTCCAGTTCGGCGACCCTTGCCTTCAGCTGTTGGTTTTCCAGTTCGACCGCCGACGGTGATCGATTGGTCCCCGAGGCTGATGGCTCGCCAGCTTTTGCTTCAAATTTCATTGGTCCCCGATGTTCTATGCGACCCGGGGTATTTTTTGTTATTCCGACCTTCAACTCCATTACCGGCCAAAAAGCAAGTGTTTGCGGTTGATGCGGGGAGAAGCTTGTCCGGACAACGAATTTGACAAGGACAATTGCACCATAACGGCGTCGCAGCTAAGGAAAGACGCTTCTATCATTCGGGCATCGGGACGGGACGGTAATTGAGCGAAGCAAAACCAGTCATCGGGATTATCATGGGCAGCCGTTCGGATTGGGAAACCATGCGCGAGGCAGCGGCGACGCTGACCGCCCTCCATGTTCCGCATGAATGCAAAGTGGTGTCGGCGCACCGCACACCCGACCGGCTGTATGATTATGCCAAGGGTGCTGCGGATCGCGGCCTGAAGTGCATTATTGCGGGGGCCGGGGGCGCGGCGCATCTGCCGGGGATGGCGGCGTCGATGACACGGCTGCCTGTGCTCGGCGTTCCGGTGCAATCCAAAGCTCTGGACGGCATGGATAGTCTGTTATCGATGGTGCAGATGCCTGCGGGGGTCCCCGTCGGCACGCTGGCTATCGGCAAAGCGGGCGCGACCAACGCGGCACTGCTCGCGGCGGCGATGCTGGCGACATCGGACGAAGCGCTCGCCGGACGGCTCGAAGCCTACCGCGCAGCACAAACAGAATCGGTTGCAGAGACACCCGAATGAGTGCGCGTTCATGAGTGCTTTGCCTCCGGGTTCGACCATCGGCATATTGGGCGGCGGACAATTGGGCCGGATGCTCGCTATTGCGGCGGCGCAACTGGGCTATCGCTGCCACATCTATGCACCGGCAGGCGACAATGTGGCGTGCGAGGTGGCGGCTGAGACAACGATTGCCGCCTATGACGATTTGGGTGCGCTAAAGGCGTTTGCGCGAGGTTGCGATGTTGTGACCTTCGAGTTCGAAAATGTGCCGGTCATTCCGCTCAAGTCCATTGTCGGCGATGTTCCGATCCACCCGCCGCTCGCCGCACTAGAGGTTGGGCAGGACCGGGTCGACGAAAAAGAATTTGTGCGTCGGCTTGGCGGAAAGACAGCGCGATTTGCCGTGGCGCACAACGAGATCGAACTGGCCGATGCGGTAGCGGGTGTCGGTACCCCGGCGATTATGAAAACGATCCGCATGGGCTATGACGGCAAGGGGCAGGTGCGGTTGTCGGCGGATACCGATCTGGCAGATGCCTGGCAGCAAGTCGCCGGGCATGCGGTTGTTGTCGAGGCGTTGGTGAAGTTCGACGCAGAATTTTCGGTCATCCTCGTACGCGGTGCCGATGGCGAAATTCTATACTGGGACAGTCCGCGCAACGCCCATGAAGACGGCATATTGGCTACTTCGTCGCTACCCGCCGGGCCACTGATCGAAAGCCAGCAAGTCGCGGCACGCATAATGGCGGCTTCGGTGGCCGATGCGCTCGATTATGTCGGGGTTCTGACTTGCGAATTTTTTGCCAGCGGCGAAGGACCGTTGTTCAATGAAATCGCGCCTCGCGTGCACAATAGCGGCCACTGGACGATCGAGGGCGCGGTAACCAGCCAGTTCGAAAACCACATCCGCGCGGTGTGCGGGCTGCCTTTGGGCGACACGACAACATGCGCCGAACGCGTCGAAATGCAAAATCTGATCGGCCAAGATGGCAAAAGCTGGAAGAAACTGCTGTCGGACCCGTCGGCGCATGTGCATCTTTACGGCAAGGCCGAAGCGCGCGCCGGGCGCAAGATAGGGCATGTCACCCGCTTGTATCGCTGACTTGTATCGCTAGCCCATGCACGTTACGCGGAGCATATGAATCATCCCGAGATTATTTTGGTGCTGGCGCGTGCTGCCAATGGAGTGATCGGGAATGAGGGGGGCATGCCCTGGCACATCCCCGCCGACCTGCGCCATTTCAAACAGGTTACCAAAGGCTGCCCGATGATTATGGGGCGCAAGACTTTCGACAGCCTGCCTGGGTTGTTGCCGGGGCGGCGGCATATCGTGCTGACCCGCGACAAGGCTTGGGCCGAAGAAGGCGCCGAGGTCGTGCATTCGGTCGAGCAGGCGTTGAAGGTGGCGAACGGCCCGCATGTCTGCGTCATCGGTGGCGCGGAGATATATAAGTTCTTCCTGCCGCTCGCGCACCGGATCGAGCTGACCGAGATCAAGGCGAAGCCCGGTGGTGACACGATGATGCCCGCGTTCGACAAGGCAATATGGGAAGAGATCGCGCGCAAAAGCCATAAGGCAGAAGGCGACGTCCCGGCGCATCATTTCGTGACGCTGGTGCGACGCACGGATTCGGGGGCGGAGGCGTAAATGCGCAAGAGATACTGGATCCCGCTGGCGTTGGTGGGTGTCGCCGCGATCGGATTTTTCGGTTTCGCGCCGGGCTATGTCGAAGGATCAATGAACCAGATCGACGGCAAGTCGCTGCCAAAGGTAAGCGCCGAGGCGGTCGCGCTGCACAAGACGCTGACGATTGTAGACTTGCACAGCGACACGCTGATGTGGAACCGCGACATCAACGAGCGTGCAGGGCGTGGCCATATGGATCTGCCACGTCTGGCCGAGGGCAATGTCGCGTTGCAGCTTTTCTCTTCGGTCACAAAAACGCCGAAGGGGCAGAATTACGACGGCAACAGTGACAAAACTGACAATATCACATTGCTGACCGTTGCACAGATGCAGCCGGTGAAGACTTGGGGCTCACTGGTGGAGCGTTCGCTATATCATGCCGAGCGCGGCCACGATGCGGCGCGGCGATCGGGTGGCAAGCTGATTGCTGTGGCGAACAACGATGATCTCAACCACCTGCTGACGGAGCGGGCGGGCCCCAAGAAAACGGTCGGCGCGATGATGACGATAGAGGGTTTGCAGAGTCTTGAAGGCAAAGCGTCCAATCTCGACCGTCTCTATGAGGCAGGCTTCCGGATGGCGGGGCTGACGCATTTTTTCGATAATGAACTCGGCGGGTCGATGCACGGGTTGAAGAAGGGTGGACTGACCCCCTTTGGCCGCGACACTGTCCGGCGGATGGAAACCAAGGGCATGATCGTCGATATTGCGCATCTATCGCACATCGGCGTTGCCGAGGTGTTGGCGATGGCGAAGCGGCCTGTTGTCTCCAGCCACGGCGGAGTGCAGGCGACGTGCAAGGTCAACCGCAACCTGACCGATGAAGAGATCAAGAGCGTTGCCAAAACCGGCGGTGTAATCGGCATCGGCTATTGGGAGGGCGCGGTTTGCTCGACCGATCCGCGTGCAAGTGCAAAAGCGATGAAGCATGTCCGCGATTTGGTCGGTATCGACCATGTTGCTCTCGGCAGCGATTATGACGGCGCGACCACAATGCGGTTCGATACATCGCAATTGGTTCAGGTGACACAAGCGTTGCTGGATGAAGGTTTTACGCCGGAAGAAATCCGCGCCGTGATGGGCGGCAACGCGTTGCGGGTTATACGTGCTGGCTTGGTGCCGATGGCGAAAGCGTCTGTGGCGGAATGACAAGATTTCCTCGACACTCTCCTTATCCGTTCGCCTCGAGCGAAGACGAGAGGCCCATCAGTCGGGCAATTCCTCACGGTGTCTCGTCTTGGCCAAAGGCCAAGTTTATCCTGAGCGGCTGCAAGCCAGCCGAAGGGCTCGACACGAACGGAGTTGGTGAATGATTCCCCGCCTCCACGCCCGAGGTCCAATGCCTACCAACTTGCGCGGATCGGTAGTGGCCCTTGGCAATTTCGACGGCTTCCATCTCGGGCATCAGGCGGTGGCGGGTGAAGCGATTGCGCAAGCCAAAGCCGCTGGCCGCCCGGCGATCATCGCCACATTCGACCCGCATCCAGTGCGTTATTTCGTCCCCGACGCCGCGCCGTTCCGGTTGACTTCGCTCGATCAACGGCAGCGATTGTTTGCAGCCGCCGGTGCCGACGCGATGCTGGTGTTCGATTTCGATGCCAGCCTTGCTGCAACGACGGCTGAAGATTTCATCGCCAAATTGCTGGTCGAGCATCTCGGCGTTTCGGCGGTGGTCACGGGCGAAGACTTCACCTTCGGCAAGGGGCGCGACGGCAATATCGATGTGCTTCGCAAGGTCGGTGCGGCACACGGTCTCGGCTGCACCGCGATGGGTCCGGTGAGCGATGAAAGCGGCGTCATCTCGTCGAGCCGCATCCGCGAGGCTTTGCAGGCAGGCGACTGCGCCACCGCCACCCGCCTGCTCACCCGGCCGTTTGCGGTCGAGGGCATCGTCCAGCATGGTGACAAGAACGGGAGATTGCTCGGGTTTCCCACTGCCAATATCGACATGGGCAATTACCTGCGCCCGCGTTACGGCATCTATGCGGTGAAGGGGCGCTTGCCCGCCAAATCTCCTAATGGGGGCCGCGTGCTCAATGGTGCCGCCAATCTCGGCATCCGCCCGAGTTTCGACCCGCCCAAGGAATTGCTCGAACCCCATTTCTTCGACTTTGCCGAAGACCTGTACGGCCAATGTGTCGAGGTCGAATTGCACGCCTTCATTCGTGGCGAGGCGAAGTTTGACAGCATGGACGAGCTTCGTGATCAGATGACGAAGGATTGTGATGTGGCGCGTGAAATTCTGTATAAATTATAATCTTCGCGCTCTTCGCTTCTTCGCGTGATCAAATTTATTTCACGCGAAGGACGCGAAGAAGAAGCGAAGAGCGCGAAGTATTATTAGGGGCAAATATGACATTCACACGCAAGCAAACGGTGCTGCTGCTACTCCTCGCGGCAATATTTTTTGGCTTCACGCTAATCCATGCAAGCTGGCTAGCGGATAAGCCGACAGGCAAGCCAAAGCTTATCGCCGACCACGCAGTCGACCCGGTGCGCGACACCGCCGGGTGCATCGCCAGCGCCAATGCCGGTTACGGCACCGTCGCTGTCGGTCCGGATATCGGCGCGTTGCAGGGAGCAGTCGGAGCGAAGGCCGATGCCATCCGGATTACAACAGAGGTTACGGATGGCGCGCTGGTGCTGGCGCGGCAGTTCGAAAGCGAATGCGCTGCCGACAACGCTCTGCCGCGCGCGGGCGTTGCAGAAGCGGCGAGCGCCATGACCAAGCCGCAACTGTTTTGGCAGATCAAGGGTGCCGATCAGGCGCAGATGCTTTTGGAACAATTGCCGTCGGCGGCAAGCGAGCGCAGCGTCTTTATCGGCGACGATACAGCGGTCTCGGCAATCCGCAGAGTGCAGCCAAAGGCATGGGCGTTTTCGGTTGCAGGCGCGCGGGGCTGCGCGTCCGACTACCGGCTGTCGGGCCTTTGGGGCAGCGTCCCGGTTTCCTGCCAAAACGGCAGTATGCTGCTGACGCTCGACGATTTGGGCTACAGTTTGTGGGGCTGGCCCAACCGCTTTCTCGCGCGGATGCAGGCGGCGAACGTGCGCGTCATCATTGCCGAGGATGTGGTGGACGGCCAGATCAAGGGGCTGTCCGACGTCAACCAATATGGCGACATCGCGGATAGCTATAATGGCTATATCTGGGTGGATAATATTCAGGACCTGGGTCCGGCGCTGAAGCGGTGACCCTTATCCACTCCCACTACCGTCATGCTGAACTCGTTTCAGCATCTTAATTTTTGCTGCCCGGACCGCAAAGTAAGACCCTGAAACAAGTTCAGGGTGACGGAAGGGAAATAGTTGCGCTAAGGGCGCTTTCAACATGACCGAACCAAAAGACTATAAAGACACCGTCTTCCTGCCCAAGACCGATTTCCCGATGAAGGCCGGCCTCCCGCAAAAGGAGCCGGGCATTCTCGCGCGCTGGCAGGGGATGGACCTCTACGCCCAGCTGCGCGACCGCCGTCGGGGCCGCGAAAAGTTCATCCTGCATGACGGCCCGCCATATGCCAATGGCGACATGCATATCGGCCATGCGCTCAACCATATCCTGAAAGACATGGTCGTCCGCACGCAGAGCTTGCTCGGCAAAGACGCGCCTTATGTGCCCGGTTGGGATTGCCATGGCCTCCCCATCGAGTGGAAGGTCGAGGAAGAATATCGCAAGAAAAAGCTCAACAAGGACGAGGTACCGGTCACCGAATTCCGCGCCGAATGCCGCGCCTATGCGCAAAAATGGGTCGATGTGCAGCGCGAGCAGTTGAAGCGGCTGGGCATCAATGGCGATTGGGACAATCCCTATCTGACGATGGATTTCGAAGCCGAGGCGACCATCGTTGCCGAGCTGATGAAATTTGCCGAGAGCGGCCAGCTCTATCGCGGGGCCAAGCCGGTGATGTGGTCGCCGGTGGAGAAGACTGCGTTGGCAGAGGCCGAGGTTGAATATGAGGACATTACCTCAACGCAGATCGATGTGGCGTTCGAGATTGTTGAGTCGCCGATTGCGGAACTGGTCGGCGCGCATGCGGTGATCTGGACGACGACGCCTTGGACAATTCCGGTCAACCAAGCGATCGCTTATGGGCCGGAGGTGGAATACGAGATCGTCGCGTTTTCGGTCGGCATAAGTGGCGGAGGTCCGCTGCCCGAGATACCCAGTGAGGTTATTGAGTTTTGGCGAAACCGCAAACTCTTGCTCGCGCGCCAATTGGTTGATGAAGTTGCTCAGCGGCTTAGTAGCAGCTTAGCTAGCCAATACGGGCTGAATCTGAGGGTAACGCCTTTCCACCGCAATCCTGTTGGCGGGCGTGAGCTTGATGGCACCATCGCTCGTCACCCAATGCACCATCTCGGCGGTTTCTTCGCCAAGTCGCGGCCGTTCCTCGCAGGCGACTTCGTCACCACCGAAACCGGCACCGGGCTTGTCCATATGTCGCCCGATCACGGCGAGGATGACTTCGATCTGTGCAAGGCGAACGGCATCGATCCGGTCTTCGCGGTCGAAGGCGACGGCAAATATCGCGAAGATTGGCTGTGGCTCGGTGGGCAGGGCAGCGTCATCAACCCCAAATTCAACGCGCCCGACGGACCGATCTGCACCGCCTTGCGCGAGAGCGGCGGGTTGCTCGCGGCGTCGGCGGATTACAAGCACAGCTATCCGCATTCATGGCGCTCCAAGGCCAAGGTCATCTACCGCTGCACCCCGCAATGGTTCGTGCCGATGGATCGGATACTAAACCCCTCCCCCCTCGCGGGGGAGGAGCGAGACTTAGCGACGAAGGAGCTTAGTCGCAGCGGAGAGGGGGCTTCTGCCGGAGCAGATTCTCTTGGCTCGCAGACGCGAGCCGACCCCTCTCCCCAGCCCTCCCCCGCAGGGGGGGAGGGGGTAACCCTCCGCCAAACCGCCATGGCCGCAATCTCCGCCACCCGCTGGGTCCCCGAAAAGGGCCAGAACCGCATCACCGCGATGGTCGAGGGCCGCCCCGATTGGGTGCTGTCGCGCCAGCGCGCATGGGGCGTGCCGATCACGCTTTTTGTCGATCGCAAGACCGGCGCATATCTATGCGACCCCGCGGTCAACGCGCGCATCGTTGCGGGCGTGAAGGCGGTGGGCGTGGACGCATGGTCCGACGAACGCGCGCAGGAATATCTCGGGCCCGATTACGCCGCCGCCGATTACGAACGCGTCGTCGATATCCTCGACGTCTGGTTCGACAGCGGTTGCACCCACGCGTTCGTGCTCGAAAGCGGGCGCTGGCCCGATCTGCAATGGCCAGCCGACCTATATCTCGAAGGCAGCGACCAGCATCGCGGGTGGTTCCAGTCGTCTCTCCTTCAGTCATGCGGCACGCGCGGGCGGGCACCCTATGACGCGGTGCTAACCCACGGATTTACAATGGATTCCAAGGGCATGAAAATGTCCAAATCACTCGGCAACACCATAAATCCGTTGGATCTTATGCGTGATAATGGCGCGGACATCTTGCGGCTCTGGGCGCTAACCGTGGACTTCACCGAAGACCACCGTATCGGCAAAGAGATACTGCAAGGCGTGTCCGACCAGTACCGCAAACTGCGCAACACCTTCCGCTATCTATTGGGTGCGCTAGACGGGTTCAGCGAGGCGGAGCGGGTGGACGTTTCGGCTATGCCTGAGCTGGAGCGCTATGTCCTCAATCAGCTCTTCCATCTCGATGTTACATTGAAGCAGGCGGTCGATGATTTTGACTACAACACATATGTTAGGGCTCTGACCGATTTCGCCAATAACGACCTGTCGGCCTTCTTCTTCGACATCCGGAAAGATTGCCTTTACTGCGATGCCGTAACCGATCCAAAGAGAATGGCGTACCGCACGGTGCTGGATACTTTGTTCCATGCGCTGGTGAGGTATGCAGCGCCTGTGCTGGTGTTTACCGCCGAAGAAGTTTGGCAGACTCGTTTCCCTGATGAAATGGATTCGATCCATTTTGCTGAATGGCCTGAGGTACTCGATAGCTGGCACGATGCCGAGTTAGCGCAAAAATGGCAACGTGTTTTGGAACTGCGCCCTGTCGTATCTGAAGCTATTGAGCCGATGCGTCGCGAGAAAATTGTTGGCTCTAGCCTGCAGGTCAACATCACCGTTCCGGCCCCAGCGCCTGAGGGCGTCGATTTGTCCGAAATCTTCATCTCTGGAACTGTGACCATCTCGGACGAATTGACGGTAGGCAAGACCACCAACCACAAATGCGGCCGCTGCTGGCGGCACCTTCCCGAGGTTGCCGACGATGGCGCGCTGTGCAACAGGTGTGACAATGTTCTCAATTGTTGAAATCACACATGACCGTCACCCTGAACTTGTTTCAGGATCCATTTCGCCGCGCGCACCGAAGTCTTGCGCAAATGCGCAACGGCACCCTCGCGCACTTCCCGCCTGCTCCGCGCGCAAGGCCCGATGGATGCTGAAACAAGTTCAGCATGACGAGAATTGTGGTTAGAGGGAAACTATGACCGCCAACATTTCCCGCTTCCGCCTGCAGGGCCTCGTGCTCGCATCCCTCGTCTTCATCGCCGACCAGATGGTCAAATTTGCGATGATCGGGCCGTTGCAGCTGCAAAGCCGCGAAGAGATTCGCATCATCCCGCAATTTTCGCTGACCTGGGCCGAAAACCGCGGGGTCTCGATGAGCTTTCTGGAGGCTGGTAGTGATATGCAGCGGTGGCTGCTGGTTGCGCTTACCGCTGGTATCGCGCTGGTTGTTGCAGGGTGGATGTGGCGTGAGAAGCTGCGCGGCGATGTGCTGGCGCTGGCACTGGTGCTGGGCGGTGCCGTCGGCAATATCGTCGATCGAATCCGCTATGGCTATGTCGTCGATTATGCCGACCTGCATTTCGGCGAGTTCCGTCCGTTCTGGATTTTCAATCTGGCCGACGCCGCGATCACCGTCGGCGTGCTGATATTGCTTGCCCGCGCCTTCCTGATGCGCGAAAAGAAGCCTGTTCAGCAACCGGCAAGCAGCGCGGACATAACGGAGAGTTTATGAAAACCAGAATTTTGGTCGGCGCGGTGGCGCTCGCTGCGCTCGGCACTCTTTCCGCTTGCGGATCGTCGGGGCTGCTCGATCGCCAACGGCCCGATGAGTTTGCCGTTACCCGCGCTGCACCATTAGCCGTACCAGCCACTTTTACGCTGCCTGCGCCGCAACCGGACGCGCCACGCCCGCAAGAGGGCGAGACCAAGCAAAAGATGCTCGACGCGATGTTCGGTACAACGACGCCGGGCCAATAACCAAATACGATCTGCCAAGAACGAATGGACGAATGAAGTGATGAAACAGAAACTGGTCCTTTTGGGTTGCGCGGCAGGCTTGCTCGGGCTTTCTGGCTGCGCTTCGGCTGCCGAGGATTTGTGGAACTGGGATATACGCGGCAATCAGGCGTCAAGTCAGCCTGCGTCCAGCCGTGCAGCTCCGCTGGTTGTACCGCCCGATTTCGCCTTGACCCCGGCTCAGACGGGCGTGGTGCGACCACAGGAAACCGGCGGACAAGAGCAGGTGCTTGAGGCACTCTTCGGCGGCCCCGCACCGCGTTCGGCTGGCGAACGTGCGATCACAACATCGGCAGGCACCGCCGATGCCGGCATCCGCTCTTCGGTGGGCGATCCGCAGACCAACACGGTCAACAAAGGCTCGGTCACCCGCGACATCATCGCCGCACCGGAAGGTGACGGACAGACCGCACAGGCAACTATTCCGGGCTGATAACGGGTTTGGGCTTTACGCCCTAACTCCGGCCTCCTCCACGCCAGTACTGTTGTAACGCAGCGCCTTGAGCACCGTTTCGACAATCTGCGGTGCGTTTAGCCCAGCGTCGTCATATTGCTTTTGCGGATTGTCGTGCTCTTGGAAGACGTCGGGCAAACGCATCGTGCGGATTTTCAAGCCGGTGTCGGTGAGTCCCAAATCGCTCGCGAGTGTGAGGACATGCGCGCCGAGGCCCCCGATGGCGGCTTCTTCGACGGTAACCACGACTTCATGCGTCGCGATCAGATGGCGGATCATGTCTTCGTCGAGCGGCTTGGCAAAACGCAGGTCGGCGACGGTTGTGCTGAGACCCTTCGCGTCGAGCGTGTCCGCCGCTTTGAGTGCTTCAGCAAGGCGCGTTCCTAGCGACAGGATAGCCACCTTTTTGCCCTCACGGACGATGCGGCCCTTGCCGATTTCCAGGGCGACCGGCACTTCTGGTAAAGCTACGCCGGTGCCATTGCCGCGCGGATAGCGAAAGGCAATCGGGCCGCTGTCGTGGCAAGCGGCGGTATAGGTCATGTGGACCAGTTCGGCCTCGTCGGCGGCGGCCATCACGACGAAATTCGGCAAGGTTGCCAGATAGGTCACATCGAACGAACCCGCATGTGTCGAGCCGTCCGCACCGACCAGACCGGCGCGGTCGATGGCAAAACGCACGGGCAGGTTCTGGATCGCGACGTCATGCACCACCTGGTCATAAGCGCGCTGCAGGAATGTGGAGTAGATCGCGCAGAACGGGCGCATCCCTTGTGCGGCCAATCCGGCAGCAAAGGTCACGCCGTGCTGCTCGGCAATCCCGACATCGAAGGCGCGGGTTGGATGGGCTTGAGCAAATTTATCGACACCGGTTCCCGATGGCATAGCGGCAGTAATCGCACAAATCAGCGGGTCGGTATCCGCAAGCTTGGCCAGCGTCTCGCCAAAGACATTTTGATAGGCAGGTGGGCCGCCGCCGGGGCCCTTGTCCTGCTTGCCGGTGATGACATCGAACTTGACCACACCGTGATACTTGTCGGCAGCCGCCTCGGCAGGCGCGTAGCCATGGCCTTTCTTGGTGACGACATGGACCAGCACCGGTCCTTCGGCATTATCGCGCACATTTTCCAGCACGGGGATCAGCTGGTCGAGATTGTGGCCATCAATCGGCCCGACATAATAAAAACCAAGCTCCTCAAACAGCGTTCCGCCCATTGCCATGCCGCGCGCAAATTCTTCGGCTTTGGATGCAGCATTGTAGACGCGCCGCGATAATTTTTTGGCTAGCCGACTGGCAAGGCTGCGCAGGCCCAAATACTCACTCGACGACACCAAGCGCGCTAGATAAGCGGACAGCCCTCCCACTGGCGGCGCAATCGACATGTCATTGTCGTTGAGGATAACGACCAAGCGGTTGCCCGCCGCCTGCGCATTGTTCATCGCCTCATAGGCCATGCCCGCCGACATTGCGCCGTCGCCGATAACCGCAATTGCCTTGCCGGGTTGGCCAGCTATTTTGTTCGCCACCGCAAAGCCCAAAGCCGCCGAAATCGAGGTCGAGCTATGTGCCGCGCCGAACGGATCATATTCGCTCTCGCTGCGTTTGGTGAAGCCTGACAGCCCGCCGCCGGTGCGCAATGTGCGGATGCGGTCGCGTCTGCCGGTAAGAATTTTGTGCGGATAGCATTGATGCCCGACATCCCACACCAGCCGGTCGCGCGGTGTGTCGAACACATAATGGATCGCGGTGGTCAGCTCGACCACGCCAAGCCCTGCGCCCAAATGGCCGCCGGTCACTGAAACTGCCGAAATCGTTTCGGCGCGCAACTCATCGGCCAGTTGGCGAAGCTCTGAGGCTTGCAATTTGCGCAAATCTGCGGGGCTATTGACCTTGTCGAGCAAGGGGGTGTCTGGGTTTTGCGACATAAGAAACAGCTTTAACGATATTTTTTAAGCTGTCGAACAGCTTAATCGCAATCGGCGCATTTGCCGCGAACCTCGATAACCGGGCGCACCTGGGCAAAGCCTGCATTTTCCGCTGCAGCACGGACATTACCGGACAGCTTGTCGTCATCAATATGTGTTGCTGTGCCGCAGGTGTCGCAGATTAGGAAGATGCAATCGTGAAGACAACCTGGGTGCGTATTTGCGAGATAGGCATTGGCGCTTTCGACGCGGCGCGCGAGGTTGGTTGCGACAAACAGGTCCAGTATGCGGTAGACGCTATTGGGCGCCACCCGCTTGCCGCGCTTTTGCGAGACCAGATCGGCAATGTCATACGCCGAAGCGGGCTTGTCGTAGGTTGCCAGCACCGAAAAAATATCGGCGCGCATATCGGTCCACTGCTCGCCCGCGTCGATCAACGCGGCCTGGGCTGCGTCGGAAAGCGCGGAGCCGCCTTGTTTGTGATGATGATGTGCTGCCATATACGGCAATGTAAGCGCTGCGGGCTATGCGGTCAATGCGAGGCGCGGTGATTGAGGTCGTGGCCGAGCGCGAGCACCGCGACGCCAAGGATTGTCCACAGAATCTCGGCACCCCCATGCGGCAGCGTCAATGCACCCGCCATCATGCCGATGCCGAGCGCACCGATTGCGGCAGGCATGATAAAGTCGTGGTCCCACAGGCCTTTGCCGAGCGCCAACATGCCAAAGATAATGGCAAGGAAAAGCCCCACCTCATGGATTGCCGGGTCGAGCAGAACGCCGCCAGCAGATGCTAGAAACACAAGGATGACTGATGTCGCCAGACAGTGAACAAGACACAGACCAGCGATGCTCAAACCGAGTCCATCCCAGCGCCACGATTTCCATGCTTGCGTCATTACTCAAACTCTATGCCATGATTCGCCGCATGTTACAACATCACATTTGACGGAACACGAAAAAATCTAGCAATTATTCAACGAAACCTGTCCGTCGCGCGGACCAGCTGGTCCAATATCCCGGGTTCTGAATAGGCGTGGCCAGCGCCTTCGACCAACTGGAAGTCAGCATCCGGCCAAGCTTTATGAAGCGCGTAAGCATAACGCACAGGGCAGGGCATGTCATACCGTCCGTGCACAATCGTCCCCGGGATTCCCGCCAGTCGCCCGGCATCGCGTAACAACTGTCCTTCCTCCATCCAGCCGCCGTTGATGAAATAATGCGTTTCGATGCGCGCAAAGGCGAGCGCATAATGGCCGTCGCGAAATGGTGCCGACGATTCGGCATCGGGGTGCAATGTGACCGTCTCGCCTTCCCAGATTGTCCATGCTTTGGCCGCCTCAAGCTGTGCCATCGGATCATCGCCGGTTAGGATGCGGTAGTAAGCGCCAAGCAAATCATGCCGTTGCTCTGCCGCGATGGGCGCGAGAAAGCGCTCCCATTTCTCTGGGTGCATTTCGGAAACACCGAACTGATAATACCATGCAAGCTCGGGCTTGGTCAGCGTATAAATGCCGCGCAGGACAAGCGCGCTTACCCGCTCGGGATGCTTCTCGGCATAAGCCAACGCAAGCGTCGAGCCCCAAGACCCTCCAAAAACCAGCCATTGCTCGGCACCAACCAGTTCGCGAAGCCGTTCGATATCGTCCACCAGATGCCACGTCGTATTGGCTTCCAGCGAGGCATAAGGCGTTGAGCGCCCGCAACCGCGTTGATCGAACAGCATGACATCATAGACGTCGGGATCGAACAACTGCCGGTGCGAAGGCGAAATCCCGCCGCCGGGTCCGCCGTGCAGGAAGACCGCAGGCTTGCCACCAGCTTTGCCCGAGCGTTCATAATAGACCATATGCCCGTCGCCGACATCGATCATGCCGGTTTCATAAGCCTCAATCGGCGGATAAAGCGTGCGGAGTTCGGTCATCTACTTCCGCTCACCCATCGGATGCTTATATTCGGTCGTCTGGGCGGTGACGGATGTGACCGCCAGAGCGAGACCAAGCGTTAAATTGGTTCGGATCACAATACCACCCCCTGACAGTCGATTTCGCAAGCATATCAACCGCTACAGAAGCGGGCAAGTTTGAAACCCCGACAGCAGAAGCCGGCCCCTCTTGCGTTCCAAAGATATTCGGTCAAAGTTGTGCATCAAACACAGCACATTGGGGAAAGCAGCATGGACAAGAGTGATCGCGACACCACGGCTGGATTGGGGACCGAGATGCCTCGCCGTGACCTGATGCGTGGGGCCGCGATGCTCGGTGCGGGCGCGGCGTTGATGCGCCCGCTGCCGATGTTCGCCAAGGACAGCGGTATGGCGGATGTGCGCAAAGCGGCGCTCGCGGGGCGCGACGCCTCGCTCCAGCGCATCCGCGACTGGATCGCTTTGCCCTCGATCGCCGCCGAAAACCGCAACATGCCTGAGGGCGCGGCCTATATGGCTGAACTCGCGCAAGACGCGGGTTTTGCGGGTGTCGAGATCGTTCCGACCGACGGTCATCCGGGTGTGTTCGGCACCATCGACGTCGGCGCGAAGCGGACGCTGGGCATCTATTTCATGTACGACGTCAAGCAATATGACCCCGCCGAATGGTCGTCGCCGCCGCTCGAAGGGCGGATGGTCGACCGCCCCGGCTTCGGTAAGGCGATCATGGGGCGCGGGGCGGTCAACCAGAAGGGGCCCGAGGCGACCTTCCTCGCCGCGCTCCACGCCATCCGCGCGGCGGGCCGCAAGCTGCCCGTCAACATCGTGCTGATCTGCGAAGGCGAAGAGGAAATCGGATCACCCCATTTCCACCAGGTCGCGACCAAGCCGAACATCCTCGCCGCGCTCAAGAAATGCGACGGCATCTTCATTCCGGCGAGCTGGCAGGACAAAACGGGCAGCGTCGATGTCAACCTGGGGTCGAAAGGCATTGTCGAGCTCGAACTCATCGCCAGCGGCGAAAAATGGGGTCGTGGCCCCAAGGGCGATGTGCATTCGAGCCTGAAAGCGATGGTTGATTCACCGGCATGGCGACTGGTCCAGGCGCTGCAGACCCTGGTCACGCCCGATGGCAACACGCCGATCATCGACGGCTGGTTCGAAAATGTCCGCCCGCTCACTCCGCGCGAAAAGAGCTTGATCGTCGAGGCTGCCAAGCTGGGCGACGAGGCTGAGCAGAAGAAAATCCTCGGCGTCACCCACTGGATCGACAACCTGCCCTATGATCAGGCGCAGGTCCGGCTGGCGCAGGAACCGACGGTCAATATCGAGGGGCTGGTCGCGGGCTATACCGGCCCCGGCGGCAAGACCATCCTGCCCGGTCGCGCGGTTGCCAAGCTCGACCTGCGGCTCGTCCCCAACCAGACGCGCGCCGAAGCGGTGCGCAAGCTGCGTGCCCATCTCGACAAGCGTGGCTTTGCCGATGTCGAGATGAAAATCGGCGGAGGCTATGACCCGACCGAAACGGAAGAATCGAGCATGCTGATCCGGACCGAGCTCGCGACCTATCGCAAGCTCGGCGTCACAGCGACGCTCAATGCGCGGCTCGCGGGCAGCTGGCCGGGCGCGACCTTCACCGCGCCGCCGGTGTCGATTCCCGCTGGCCATTTCGGCATCGGCCATGGCGCAGGCGCGCACGCCCCCGACGAATATTATCTGATCGATTCGACCAATCCCAAGGTCGCGGGGCTGGTCGATGCGACGATGGGCTATGCCGAATTCCTATATGTGCTGGCGGGGATGAAGTAGCGGGCTGGTTGTGTAAGCCGGGACCAGAGGATAAGGTGTTCGCAGGTCGGTCGTTGTTATACTTTCGTGCCAGACATCGGGTCTATATCGGTTTCTGCAATCATCAATGTTCGAAATGCAATCTGTCGAATAGACGTCCCGCTTGCCAGCCGCAGTGCCTCCGCGCATATCGAGCCGCATGAACGCTCCGTCTTTAGTCAATGCTCGGCCGGAATCGCTAATCCGCTGGCTGGTGTTCATTGCCTTGCTGGTATTCGCAATGGTTGTCGTCGGCGGCATTACCCGGCTGACCGAATCCGGGCTTTCGATCACCGAATGGAAACCCATCACCGGCGCATTGCCGCCGCTGAGCGAGGCGGCATGGGCTTCGGAATTCGAGAAATATAAGGCAATTCCGGAATATACCGAAATCAACGGCCCGGCGGGGATGACGCTGGCGCAGTTCAAGTTCATCTATTTCTGGGAATGGGTGCACCGTTTGCTCGGGCGGCTGGTTGGCCTGGCGTTTGCCTTGCCGCTTGCGTGGTTTTGGGCAAAACGTGCGATTCCGGCGGGGTATAAACCGCGCCTGCTTGCGCTGCTGGCCTTGGGCGGATTGCAGGGCGCGATCGGCTGGTGGATGGTCTCTTCGGGGCTTTCGGCGCGCACCGATGTCAGCCATTACCGGCTTGCGGTGCATTTGCTTGCCGCACTGTTCATTCTGGGCGGATTGGTGTGGACAGCGCTGGACCTGAACATGCTGGCGCGCAATCGCCATGCAAAACCGGCAAAGCTTACCGGATTTTCGGGTGTGGTTCTGGCCATATTGTTCGTTCAATTGCTGTTCGGAGCGTGGGTTGCAGGGCTGAATGCAGGTTATGTTTCAAGCACTTGGCCGTTGATGAATGACCGTTTCGTGCCCGATGGCATCGACGTCACCAAAGGCACTTTGCATGCACTCGTCAACGATCCGTTCTTAACCCACTTTGTTCATCGCTGGTGGGCATGGGTTGCGGTAATAGCACTTATCATGCTTGCTCGTCGGACCAGACAGGCGGGGGTTCGCCCTGCGTCAATTGCTATTCATAGCGCCTTTGGCGTTCAGATTCTGCTGGGCATCGCAACGGTCATGACCGGCGTGAACATCATTTTGGCTGTTTCGCATCAGGCGGTGGGTGCTTTGCTCGTTGCGGCTACTGTATGGGGAGCGCATGTTTTGGGACGAAGGCAGGTACATGGCTGAGGTTGCTTTGATCTATGCGGTATTCCCGACCGCTGGCGAGGGGCATGACGTGTGCCGCAAGCTGATTCAGGAAAGGCTGGTCGCGTGCGCCAACCGTTTGCCGATGGTTATCTCCCATTTCCATTGGGAAGGCGAGATCGAGGCGCGCGAGGAACATCCGGTGCTGTTCAAGACGAGTCCGGCAAAGGCAGATGCCGCGATGGCGCGCATTGCCCGGCTCCACCGCTACGATGTGCCCGCGATACTGCGGTTATCGACCGAAGCGGCTTATGGGCCATTTGCGGAGTGGGTTGCCAGCGAAACTAGCTGATAGTTGCCGGTTTTGGATGGGTCCCCGCCTTCGCGGGGACAGCCGACGGCAAGCCTCGTATCGGCTGGTATTATTTTACCCGTCGCA
The DNA here is from genome assembly GCA_031406495.1 of Sphingomonadales bacterium. Taxonomy (GTDB): domain Bacteria; phylum Pseudomonadota; class Alphaproteobacteria; order Sphingomonadales; family Sphingomonadaceae; genus Sphingorhabdus_B. The sequence continues at coordinate 30,240 of JANOHL010000062.1, forward strand.
AAACCCCTGCTTTTGCTTGACTATCGGGGACTTCATCGCCATTAGCGCCGCTTCGCGTGCAGGATCATGATGATTCCTTCGCACATACCCAAATATTCGAAAGGTTCGAGTAGCGCCCATGAAAACGCTATCCAGAGTAACGAAATCGATCCGTCCGCAGGACGTCGAAAAAGACTGGCACATCATCGATGCTGACGGTCTGGTTGTGGGCCGTGTCGCCTCGATCATCGCCAACATCCTGCGCGGCAAGCATAAGCCAAGCTACACACCGCATGTCGATTGCGGCGACCATGTCGTCGTTATCAATGCCGAAAAGGTGAAGTTCACCGGCAACAAGCTGAAAGACAAAATCTATTACCATCACACCGGTTATATCGGTGGGATCAAGGCGATTTCCGCCGGTAAGATTTTGGAAGGCAAGTTCCCCGAGCGCGTGCTTGAAAAGGCTGTCGAACGTATGGTGCCGCGTGGTCCTTTGGGCCGTGCGCAGATGCGCGCGCTGCATTTATATAACGGCACCGAGCATCCGCATGACGGCCAACAGCCGAAGACACTCGATGTCGCTTCAATGAACCGCAAGAACAAGGTGGGTGCATAATGTCCGAAGTTGAAACCACCGCGACATCGCTTTCCGACCTGGAAAGCATCGCAGCACCGCAGGCGCCAGCACAAATCGCTGCCGTCATTCGTGAGCAGGAACTCGATGCACAGGGCCGTGCTTATGCAACCGGTCGCCGTAAGGATGCGGTTGCCCGCGTCTGGATCAAGCCGGGTTCGGGAAAGATCGTTGTCAATGGCCGCGACCAGACCATCTATTTCGCGCGTCCTTCGCTGCGTCTGGTTATCAACCAGCCGTTCGATGTCGCCGAACGTCGTGAGCAGTATGATGTGAACGTCACCGTCAAGGGTGGTGGTCTGTCGGGGCAAGCCGGTGCGGTAAAGCATGGCATCGCGCAGGCTTTGTCAAAGTTTGAGCCGACACTTCGTGGCGCGGTCAAGGCAGCCGGGTTCCTGACCCGTGACAGCCGCGTGGTCGAGCGCAAGAAATACGGCAAGGCGAAAGCGCGCAAGAGCTTCCAGTTCTCGAAGCGCTAAAATTTGCGAAGACACCGGACGCGAAGTCCGGGTCGCTCACAGAAAAGAAAAGGCGGTCCTTCGAGGCCGCCTTTTTCTTTGTGCCCGCTTGTTATTAACGGTTGGTTTACCATTTTTCGTTAGCGCAATTGTCGGACCCAAAGGACAAAAGGCGCGTTTTATGGGTGACACCAACCAATTCAAGGATATGTTTACGTCCTTCAATGATTTGAAGGGCGAATGGGCGCTGCTAAAGCGAGCGGTCGATCTCGAAAATCGCGACTTGATGGTGGCGCAACTGCAGGCAGCTGCGCGCTCGCACGTTGCGGTGTTTGTTTCTGGTCTGCTGACGATATGGTTCGCGCTGGCGATTCTCTGGTTTGGCGGCGCTAATCCCAAGTTCGCCCAATACTGTGCTCCGCTTTACACCGTTGCTGCAATTACGGGCTTTAGGGTGCATGTGCGCATCCGCGCTTATGTAGCAGAGGTCGATCCGACGGGTAGTTACATCCTGTTCTTGCGCCGCCTCTTTGTTCTGCAAACGGGTGTGTCGGCGTTCAGTTGGGTATTATTGCTCGGCGACATCTGGAGCTATCATGAAAGCATCGGGATGGCTGTCGCGGGTGCGATGACGTTCGGCATGATTGCTATTGGTTCGCTGATCTATCTGGCTTTGCCTGCCGCGATAATGACGTGGATCGCGGTGCTTACCATTGGCGGCGCGGCGGCTGCAACGCGCTCAGGTATCGACCTGCCGTGGTTCTTTTACGTAGGGATCGCGAGTTTCGGGGTATCGTTGCACCGCATTGCGATGACGCAGTGGCGGTCGTTTATGCAGTCGCTGGACAATGCGCAAGCTTATGCAAAAGCACAGGAATCGTTTTTCGTTCAGGAGCAGGAACGGCTGGAGGCGGTTGAATCCGACCGGCGAAACACTGGCGCTGCGCGCGCCGAAGAACGCGAACGCGCCGACGCGCGACGCCGTGATGCGATGCACGCGCTCGCCAGTGAATTTGAGCATTCGATCCACGCGATTATCGATGTGATGGAATCGGCGGTGCGCGCGGTGGGCGAATCGTCGCAGCAACTGGCAGCGATCGGCACGGAGACATGCGAACGCACAGATGCCATGGCCGATATGGCCTCCAATATGAGCAGCGCGATCCACATGGTTGCAGCTGCCTCCCGGCAGCTGAGCGATTCAGCGGACTCGATCTCCAGCCAAGTGCAAGAGCAAGTGCTGGCGTCGGATGCTGCCACCATCAGCTCGAAACAGGGCAGCGGGGTTATGGCGCATTTGGCCGGGGAAGCGGAGAAAGTCGGAGAAATTGCCGCTATGATTCAGGATGTCGCGGGCAAAACCAATCTGTTGGCGCTCAATGCAACGATTGAGGCGGCGCGTGCCGGTGAGGCAGGTCGCGGTTTTTCTGTGGTTGCGCAGGAGGTGAAGAGCCTTGCCAACCAGACCCACGGCGCGATCGCATCGGTCACCGACACGGTCACGTCGATCAAGGATCAGATGGATGCCGCCGCGCGCATGGTTGGGACGGTAACGCAGAAAATGGGTGAGGTGCAGCAGGGTGCGGGCAACATTGCCGCAGCGGTATCGCAGCAACAGGCGGCAACGCGCGACATTACCGGCCACGCTGAACTTGCAGCACAAGATGCCGAGCATGTCCGTGAATTCAGCAACGAGGTCAATGTCGCAGCGGTGCAGGTCGGCGAGGTTGCCGATGAAATGCAGCAAGTGATGACGGGGCTGGAAAGCCGCGCGACTGCGCTCCGTGAGGCGAGCAACAGCTTCCTCGAACGGCTGCGCGCGGCCTAGTCGAGCAGGCTGATTGCCAACCGTATCTTGGCGGCAATCCGTTCCAGATCGGCCCCAAAGCGCTCAACCAGCCGGTCGGGATCAAGCCCGATCATTTCGAAAATCTGCGGCGCCGATAGCGACAGCCGCAACGTCGGTGCCCATTCGCCGTCTGCTTGTTTAAGGCATTTCACTGGCTGGCCCAAATGGCAGATTTCCGCCGCAGCCAGACGCTCGCTGCCCGACGCGAATTGGTCTGAAAGGTCGCTATACAGACCACGATAGACCTCGCGCGCCTGTTCGACCGACAGCGGCTTGCCGGTCTTGGGATGCGGCGCGGTTAGCTCGATAACATAGAGCATCTTGCGATCAAGCGGATGGCAGGGTTCGGTGTCAGCGACATGGTCGCCCGCCGCCGGATCGTTGGTCGCGCCTTCGATGAGACGGAATGGCATCGAAGGAGGCAGGCGGCGCATCGCGGTGCCGAAGGCGACGATAACTGCATCAACGCGCTCCATCGGCATGGCCAGCAACCGTTCGAGTTCGAACAACCCGGCTTCGAGACGCAGCAGCAGTCCAAAATTGGTGAGCGCAGGTAACGGGCCATCGGCGTCGTGCCACCCCGTCGGCATATCGCCGCGCGCGAAGAAATGCGCGAGGCCTGCGGGAACGGTAACGCCTGACTTCATCCGCGCCGAAAGCCTCGCGGGCACCAGCGCCCATGCGCTGAACGGAGGGCCACCGATGAATTTCGATCCGGTCAGGAAGATGCTCGCGCCGCGCGACAGATAGGCGTCGATGGTGTCGGGCGAAATCCGCCCCTGACACGCGTCGACCACCAGATCGACAGCGTCTTTATGCTCGGCTAGCAATTTGTCGATCGCCGACAGGCTGGGGGTAACAATGCCGGTTTTGGAGCGGTGGATGATATGGACCAACGGCCGTCCGCCTGACGCAATGACCGCACCCGCCGCTTCGAGCAGCATCGCCGCATAATCATCATCGCTGCGTACCGGGCCGTCCTCGGTGCGGGTTTTGAGCGTGGTGACCGAAACGGCATCGGTGCCGAAGCCCGGCAAGTGCTCGCCCTTCTTGACATCCAGCCCCAACGCTGTTCGGCTGGCGAAATACTGCCCTGCCTGCGAATAGAGGCAACCGCTGCCGACTTCGTCGACCTCGACAACGATGTTGGTCACATGCTGGCCGCTTTGCAGGGCTAAAGCGAGCGCCAGATACTCCAGATCGGTGCCCGATGCGCCGAATGCAATGTCGACGTCTGCGGCGAGGCCATAAACTTGGCGTATCCGCGCGCGGGCGTTGCGCAGGAATCGTGTATAAGCGGCGTCCTCGCTATCACCTGCTGTGGCAGCGAGACGCAGTTGATGATGCACCGCATGAGCATGGGCATAAGCAGGCGCCGAAATCGAGCTGGCGGTGGACGAGGAGTAGCTGATCGCGCGGATCGGCTCAGGCGCACAGCCATAGCTGTTGAGGCCGCTTTGCTCGTCCAAAGTGATGCGGTCGTCTCCGCCTGCGCTCATTAATGTGGCGGTGGGCAAATCAAGCAACGAAGTTTCGGCGTCAGCCATTTATGCATCTCTCCTGCAGGCGATATCGCCTCACAACTGCCATAATGCGGCTATAGCGAGCGCCGATAAACAAAACCAGCCAAGAGCCAAACCTATGTCCGTCGAAATTATCAATCCCGTCAAGAAGCTGACCATCCCCGCGCGCTATCGCGACAAAATCAAGTTGCTGTTCATCGCCAAACACGCGCTGGGCGACGGTTCGCGCGATGCCGTTGACGGTGACCATGCGGTCTATCACCGTGAAGTGCGTGACACGCTGGAGGCGATGGGGCTGAATGTTTCGGCGGCGAATAGCCCGGAAATATTATTCGACAAGCCCGATGTCGATTTCGTGTTTTCGTTGCTCAATCGCGGCGGATATCTGAACAGCGAATTGTTGATCCCGACTTTGTGCACACGGCTGGGTGTGCCCTATCTCGGCGCGACCCCCATCCTCCGTGGGCTTTCCGACGACAAGCACCTGATGAAAATGGCGGCGCGCGCACGCGGCGTGCCGACCGCCGATTCCGCCATCTTCCGCCGCGGCGCGCCGGTCGAGCAGTTTACCGACTGGTCGGCGGATCGCTATGTAATCAAGCCCAACGCGTCTTCGGCGAGTTGGGGAGTATCCGCCGAAAGCGATTGGTCGGGCATCAAAAAGGCAGTCGATGCTCTGCACGAAGAGGGCCATGACGCGCTCGTCGAGCCGTTTCTCTCAGGGATCGATGTCGAATTGCCGGTGATCGGCGCGCGCAAGGCGCAGATGCTGCCGCTGATGCGTTTCGACCATGATACCGAAGTGCTACGCACCTATGCCGAGAAGCGCGGGTTCGAAGCATCAGAAGCAAAGCTGGTACAGGAAACCGACCCGGCATTTATCGCCAAGGTCGAGGGGCTGACGGCGAAACTGCTGCCCGAGCTGTGGCCGTTCGATTATGGCCGCTTTGAGTTCCGATTGAATCCGGCCACCGGAGAAATCAACTTCCTTGAGGTCAACCTGCAGTGCAACCTCTGGTCGCAGCGGGTGATCGGCAAGGCGGCGGGGCTGGCCGGCTGGACCTATCCCGAGCTGGTCGAAACGATATTGGCGGGCAGCATGGCGCGGCAGGGTGTGATAGAGCTGGATGATCAGGATTGGTGAAACTGCAAGAATGAGCCTGTGCTCCTGTGAAGGCAGAAGTGTTGGCGGCCAAGCGCGGCGCTAACAAAGCTCCTGCCTTCGCAGGGGCACAAAAGTCACCGCCCCATCTTCTTTTGCCGCCGCCGCTGCACCGATGATCCGATCCCCATCGCCTCGCGGTATTTTGCAACGGTCCGCCGCGCTATGTCGAAACCCTTGGCGGTTAGCAGATCGACCAGTGTGTCATCGGACAATATCTTCACGCCTTCGGCATCGATCAGCGTCTTGATGTGGCTCTTGACCGCCTCTGCCGAGGCACCGTCGCCGTCTGCCGATTGAACCCCTGACGAGAAGAAAAATTTTAGGTCGAACAGGCCGCGGTCGCAGCTGAGATATTTATTGCTGGTAACTCTGCTGACCGTCGATTCGTGCATCTCGATCGCCTCGGCCACCTGGCGCAGCGTCAAGGGCCTCAAATGCGCAACGCCGTTGCGGAAAAATCCGTCCTGCTGCTTCACGATCTCGGTCGCGACCTTCATGATCGTGCG
>JANOHL010000099.1:0-1610 GCA_031406495.1 Sphingomonadales bacterium
CGCGGGCAATTATGGCATGTGCGGGCGGGCCTATAGCCCACGCTTCCTCTTCACCTGGCCCAATGCGCGGATCAGCGTGATGGGCGGCGAACAGGCGGCATCGGTGCTGGCCACCGTCCACCGCGATGCGGAGAAATGGACGCCCGAGGAGGCCGAAGCCTTCAAGGCCCCGATCCGCCAGAAATATGAAGACGAAGGCAACCCCTACCACGCCACCGCGCGGCTGTGGGACGACGGGATTATCGATCCGGCACAGACAAGGGATGTGCTGGGGCTGGCGCTGGCGGCGGCGCTGAATGCACCGGTCGAGGAGGCGCCCCGGTTCGGGGTGTTCCGGATGTGAGGGGGCAACTATGAATTTATCCCAATTTTTTTCGGAAGCGCCGAATGACCCGATTGTTTTTTGGGCACTTACAGCAGTTGCTATTTTGTCGGCTTGGCAACCGCTCTCTCGGATATACTCATTTCTGAAAGGTGTTCTAGTAGCGCTTTATGAACGCGGTATCGTTAACCCGATAAACGCTTACAAAAGTGCAGTAGAACTAAAGTCAAATGAAATTCTCGAAATGGATAGTAAGCAAATAATTCTGGTGCTGTCTTATCTGTATTTTTCGATAAATGCAGGATTTCAAATGGTATTTTGCTTTTTTCTATCTTGGGCAATTGACCGTGTTGGGGTGATGGTGCCTGAAATGCCGAGCAATATTACAGCAATTTTCGCGGCTATTTTCATGCTGCTAGGTGTACTATCCGGCTTGCTATTTATGACTGACGGATTGTTTCAGCTAAGTGTTTATCAAACTGTTCGCCGGAAATTGAGACGTGATTAGATCCCTCCTCATCGCGAATCGCGGCGAGATCGCCTGCAGGATCATCCGCACCGCGCGGGCGATGGGTATTCGCACCATCGCGGTGTATTCCGATGCCGATGCCAAGGCGCTGCATGTGCGTTCTGCCGACGAGGCGGTGCATATCGGGGCGTCTCCGGCGCGCGAGAGCTATCTGGTGGGCGAGAAGATCATCGCTGCCGCTCTCGAAACCGGGGCCGAAGCAATTCATCCCGGCTATGGGTTCCTGTCGGAAAACGCCGAGTTCGCGCAGGCCGTTATCGACGCGGGGCTGATCTGGGTCGGGCCAGCGCCTGCCAGCATCACTGCGATGGGGCTGAAGGATGCAGCCAAGAAGCTGATGGCCGAGGCGGGCGTGCCCGTCACCCCCGGCTATTTGGGCGAAAACCAGCACCCCGCCTTCTTGGCCGAACGCGCTGCCGAAATCGGCTATCCCGTGCTCATCAAGGCGGTTGCAGGCGGCGGCGGCAAGGGGATGCGCAAGGTCGAGGCGGCGGCGGACTTCGCCGACGCGCTCGCCTCGTGCCAGCGCGAGGCCAGCGCGTCGTTCGGCAACGCGCATGTCCTGATCGAAAAATATATCCAGCGCCCGCGCCATATCGAGGTGCAGGTCTTCGGCGACACCCACGGCAACATCGTCCACCTGTTCGAACGCGACTGCTCGCTGCAACGCCGCCACCAGAAGGTGATCGAGGAAGCCCCCGCGCCGGGCATGGACGAAGCGACCCGCGAACAGCTTTGCGCGGTCGCGGTTCTTGAGGC
>JANOHL010000110.1:0-1585 GCA_031406495.1 Sphingomonadales bacterium
GTCGAACCCTTCCGCCCCCGGCGAGCGGCGCAGCTTGTAGCAACTCGTCTCCGACATGCCGACCATCCGCGCCGCATTGGCGACCGAACCGCAATCCGCCAGCGCCTCGATAAACAGACGCTGCTTTTCCGGCGACCAGCCATCTGCGCGGCGTTTGCGCAGGACGGGAATCCAGTCATATTGCCCGGGATCGAAGCCATGCGCGTCGGTGACAGGGGCTTTCGCTTCGGCGTACTCGCCAAGTTCGTGGGTTTCATGTTCCATTTTCAAGCTTAGAACATATAAGAAACATTGTAGGAAAGGCTTTTTTTGCACGATCAGTACAAAGTGATGGCGTTGACCATTTATTGAGCATCTTCGTGCCATACCGTTGCAATGCCGCCCGAGATACTCGCGCTGATGGACAGGCCTTTGGTGCTCATCGCCGTGTTGGCAGTGGGCGCGGTGTTGGGCATAGCGGTGGAGCGTCTGGTCGAAGGACAGAAGCGCGCCGAGCGTCGCGCTTATTGGCACGGGCGCAATTCGGGCAAGCGCGGTGGCAAGGTGGTGCCTTTCAACAAGGGCGCGGGCAGCGAGGCGGCAAAGGCCAATGGCAACGCCACCGATCAGCTCGCCTGCGTAATGGCTGCCGATTTCAGCGCGCGGCCCTTGCTCAACCGGCCCGAGGCCAATTTGTTCAAGGCTCTCGATACGGCCGTCATCGCACGCAACCCCGGCTGGCAGGTGATGGCACAGGTGTCATTGGGCGAGTTCCTGTCGAGCCCCGACAAGGATGCATATGGATGCGTCAATTCAAAGCGCGTCGACTTCGCGCTGATGGACCCCGACGCGCGAGTGGTCCATGCCATCGAATATCAGGGGACCGGCCACCACCTTCCCGGCAGCGCCGCCGTCGCCCGCGACGCGGTGAAGAAGGAAGCGCTGCGCAAGGCGGGCATCGGCTATCATGAGGTGGTCGCAGGACACACGACGCCGAGCGAGTTGCGGCGGATGGTGGAGAAACTGGTGCCGGGGAGCTAAATTGGTATAAAGCCCCGAACTGAACATGACTTGCCGTAGCCCCGATCCCCTGCCCCATAGCTCGCCTGCCTTGTCGCCCCGCATATTGGTCGATGCCGATGCTTGTCCGGTAAAGGATGAGATTTACAAGGTCGCCTGGCGCCGGGGTGTGCCCGTAATGCTGGTCAGCAATGCGCGCTTTCGCATGCCCGACCATCCACTAATCACCCGGCATATCGTATCGGACGGTTTCGACGCCGCCGATGACTGGATCGCGGAAGCGGCGGGGCCGCGTAGCGTCGTGATCACCGCCGACATATTGCTTGCGGACCGGTGCCTGAAGGCAGGGGCCATTGTCATCGGCAATAATGGCAAGCCGTTCACCAGCGCCTCAATCGGCAGCTTTATCGCCACCCGCGCAATCATGGCCGACTTGCGCGCCGGAATGGACGGCATCACCGGAGGCCCCGCACCCTTTGCCAAAGCTGACCGGTCAAGGTTTTTGCAGGCGCTGGATGAGGCGTTGACGCGGTTGGGGTGATTAAGGGCTAGATTTGATTACAACTCGAATTGTGCGCTAATCAAA
>JANOHL010000025.1:0-1952 GCA_031406495.1 Sphingomonadales bacterium
GTCTTCTCTGCTCCTGTCTCACCATGGAGGATGGAGAAGATCCAGCCCTGACGGTCGCGCGAACCGAGCCGTGTTGCCTCTTGCAAAGACGCCGCCGTGGCCGTCGAAAGCACGACCTCCAGTTCCGAGATAGTGCAGAACGCCACGGGACGGCGATCCTCCACAGGAATTTCGTGTGCGCTTGCATCGGCGAGTTCGTTAGCGCGCCCGATAATCTGCGGGATCACGGTGGAGCGACCGGCGAACCACTCGTCCATGGTCAGGATCAGGCCTTGGGCACCCGCCACAAGACGGTTGGGTGCGACCTGCTGACGGCAATGAGCGAAGAACCGCCACAGTTGCATTACACCCTTTGCAATCTCCTCGTAGCCGCGATCCTCCGCTGGTTCCTCACCAAACCGCGCCATGACGCTCATGCGTGATGCCTTGCACTCGATAGCGAGAAGAACCGCGTCGTCATGGTCGAGCATGAGGATGTCCGGCGTGGCAATCTGACCCAGGTGCGTGCGATAGTTAGGCATCGTGGACAAAGGGTATCCACAGTTTGATTGAAGCGAGTGCGACGAGGCCGAGATAGGATTCTCTGGTTTTGTCGTATCGGGTGGCGACGCGCCGCCAGTTCTTGAGTTTGCTGAACAGACGCTCGACGAGATTACGCCAGCGGTATTTCTGCCGATCATGCGGGATAGGGGTTCGACGGTTGCTCTTGGCGGGGATGACGGCCTCGACACCAGCGGCAGCGATCTCCGCGCGAATGGCATCGGCGTCATAACCCTTGTCGGCGAGCAGCGCCTCGATCTTGTCGGTCAGCATCCCGAACAGCGGGCCAAAGCCCTGCACGTCGTGCGCCTGGCCCGGCGTCAGGACAAAGCCGAGCGGCCGGCCGTGCCCGTCGCAGCGGGCATGAAGCTTGGTGGTGAATCCGCCGCGCGAGCGGCCAAGCCCCTGGGTTTCTTGATCCCCTTTTTTAGCCCGACGGCGCAATGATGCGCCCGGACCACCGTGCTGTCGATCATGTCGGCGCTGGTATCGCGCTCCACCATCTCGGCCAGCGTCTCCAGCATAGCGTCGAACACGCCGGTCTCGACCCAGCGCCGGTAGCGCCGGAACACGCTGTTCCACTTGCCATATTCGTCGGGAAGATGCCGCCACTGCGCGCCCGTCCGCGCCATCCACATCATGCCCTCGAAATACGGTCGGTTGTCCCCGGCAGGCCGACATCCGCGACCATATTCGGGCGGTAGCAGCGGGCCGATCAGCGCCCAATCTTCGTCCGATACACCAATCCGCTCGCCCAACGCCGCCTCCAAAAGACAGCCTTGAATCAACCTCCGAGTCTCAGGTCAAGCTTTGTCCACGATACCTAGTCGCTTTTGCTCCGATTGCAGGGTTTTTGCTCGGCGCGGGCGGTATTGAAGTGCCGTGGCTGACTTTGCTGCTCTCAACGACTGTCTATGTGGTCATTCCGCTGATATTCGGTTTCATCCTGCGGATGGCTCTGCTCAGATATAGCGCATCGGCACTACGCACTTTTGACCGGTTCACCGATCCGTTGACCAAAATTGGTCTCATCCTGCTGGTGATTTTGCTGTTTGGATTTCAGGCTGAGTCAGTGGTCGCCAAGCCCCTGATCATCTTGTTGATCTCAATCCCGCTCATCATTCAGGCTTATGGACTTTTCATACTGGCTTACGGCGCTGCATGGATGTTGCGGTTGCCAAACAGCGTGGCGGCACCTGCCGCGCTGATTGGTACATCAAATTTCTTTGAACTGGCTGTCGCCATTGCTGTCGTGATGTTCGGGGCGAACTCGCCAGCGGTTATCGCGACAATTGTCGGTGTATTGGTCGAAGTCCCCATCATGCTCACATTGGTAGCGCTGGCAAACCGCGCAGCAACTATGATGAACACACGCGCTGCCATGATAACTGCCGTCAAATGAACGAAATTCT
>JANOHL010000050.1:0-22659 GCA_031406495.1 Sphingomonadales bacterium
TCATGTGGCCCGCCTGGGAGTGGACGCACGCCCCCAAGACGAGATACTGGTCTGCCTCCTACTCAGAACCCCTCTCAGGGATCATCGCGGGCTGGAGTAGGTCACTGATTCAGTCGGATTGGTATCAGGCCCGCTGGGGGGACAAGTTCAACTTCGTGAGCCAGAGTCTCTTGCAGTTTTCCAACAATCGAGGAGGAACCCGTCTTGCTACTAGTCCGGAGGGGAAAGGAACTGGACTTCACGGTCACCGAATACTTATCGACGATCCGATCAAGCCAGATGATGCTGCTGCAACGTCCCGAGCAGTTTTGGAATCTACTAATCAGTGGTGGGACTCCACGGTTTCCTCCCGTGGCATCGGAAACGACTTCGCGAGGGTGATCGTGATGCAGAGGTTGCACCAAAACGACCTCTGCGCCCACACACTTGAGAAGGAGCACTACGAAGTCCTCTGTTTACCCGAGAGGTTCGAGAAAACGCACCCCTACGCTTGGATGAAAGACCCCAGACAAGAAGGGGACCTCCTCTGGCCCGCTTTTCGCAACGACAAGATCTCCCAGGCTCTGGCAAAGGACATGCTGACCCACCGAGCCGCCGGACAGCTTCAACAACGCCCAGCAGCCCGAGAAGGGGAGATGATGAAGCGCCATTGGTGGCGTTTCTACGATCCCAAGCTGTTTAGGGACGAAAAGCTGAAAGATCGGCGTCCAAAGTTCAGAACGGTCGTCCAATCGGTCGATACGCCGCTGAAAGACAAGGAATCGAACGATCTGGTCGCAATCCAGGCCTGGGGGGTCACAAAGGCCGACAGATACCTCCTGGACCTCAAAAAGGGCCATATGAACTACTCCCAAGCCCTGAGAGCCATAATCGAGCAGAGAAGGTACGTTCAGCGGATGTTTCCGTCCTCAGCGCACTACTGCTTGATCGAGAACGCCGGATACGGGGTGGAACTCATTTTGGAGCTGAAAAGAGAGATAACCGGCGTCCAGAAGATCTCTAGGGGCGGGGACGGGGACAAGACGCTCAGAGCCGAGTCTGCCTGCGCGGATCTTGAGTCCGGTAACTGTTACCTGCCCGGTTTCAGGATGGGGGCGGATGAGTACTCCATGCCCGACGAATCGCGCTGTCCTGCCGACATCGTAGATTTCATCGACTCCCTTGCCGGATTTCCCAACGCCAAGTACGACGATGACGTGGATGCGTGGTCTCAGTGCATGAACTGGCTAAGGTCAAGGACGACAGCTCCGGCCCGAACGTGGAGTTCTTTCAAGGGAAGAGTTCCGACGGGGAGATAGCGCTCGTGCGCTGCCCCTCCTGTAAAGGGCTGAGGGAGATGTCCATCCGTCACGTAACACGAAACAGTCATGTCTGCGTGGATTGCCGCAAAGGAAACGTGGTTTTGAGATCCCAGTTCCACAACTACTGGACTCGGCGTTTCACGACGGACGAGATCGTGGAGATGGCAAGGTCGATCTGGGGATGAGGGTGATCGTCTGCGGATCACGCGATTGGACTAACCGAGAGGCCATCGCTGACCGCCTCTTCGACCTCCCGACCGATTCGGTGATTGTTCACGGTGCTGCGAAGGGTGCGGACAAGATCGCGGGACAGGAAGCCGAGAAGCTAGGTCTGCTGGTAGAACAGCATCCTGCCGACTGGGACTACTACGGCAAGCGGGCGGGTTTCGTGCGCAATGAGCGCATGGCCGTTATCGGGGCCGATCTCTGCATTGCATTCTGGGACGGGCGCTCCAAGGGAACGGCGATGATGGTGGATCTTGCTGACAAGTACGGCATCCCGCTAGAACTCGTTACTGACGGCTCTCCGTGATCGACGTTCTCGTCCCTGTTCTGAATCGCCCTCAGAACGCCCAGCCCCTCGTTGACTCCTTCCGGGCTGTGTCTCAAGGTGAGATTCACTTCATCTGCTCCCCCGGTGATGAGGAGGAGATAGAAGCCTGCCGAGCGACCGGAGAGAACGTCCTGATCGTGGACTGGGAACCAGGGCCGGCGGACTACGCCAAGAAGATGAACTACGGCTACCGGCATACCGAGAACCCGCTCATCTTCCTCGGGGCAGACGACATCACTTTCTCTCCGGGCTGGCAGATGAAGGCGATGGCGGCGATGGAGGAAAACTGTGTGGTCGCCACCAACGACCAGGCCAACGCCCAAGTGAAGAGAGGGCAGTTTGGGACACACTGTTTGGTCAGCCGAGGGTACGTCGATGACCCCGGAGCCTCCGCCGATGGGCCGGGGGTCTTGATCCACGAGGGATACGACCACAACTTCGTGGACAGAGAGCTTTGCCACCTCGCCCAGTCACGAGGGCTGTACGCCTTCGCGCAGGACTCCATCGTTGCTCACCGACATCCTCTGTGGAGGACGGCACGCTGGGACTCCACCTACCGCAAGGGAGTGGAGAACTTCCATCAGGACCGGGAGCTGTTCCTGAAACGAGCCGCCCTGTGGAACTACGTCGGCCTGCACGCCTCCGAGCGGATGGTTGCGGCGAGACGCAGGCGTGATATAACACGAGCGCGATGAACGGATTCCTAAGACACCTTCTGAGCTACCGGCACGAGACAGACCTGCTGGGGATCGCGTCCGGCTTTCACAAGATCACGGTAGAGCAGAAGGCGACCATCGAGCGGCAGAAGGACGAGATCCTCCAACTCAAGTTGGAGTACGCCCGCTGGGGACGAGGGGTGGTCGAGAACTTCCTGGTCGCCCTGGACAGGATAGTTGATTCACACGAAGACACGAAGACACGAAGTGAAAAAGGGTTTCACGCAAAGAGCGCGAAGATTTTCAAGAGGGCCGTGGCAACCCCAAGATTCAGCACGAACGCAAGCATCTTAGAAATCTTCGCGTTCTTTGCTTGAAATAAATCTATTGCGTTTGGCAGGGCCGCAATATCGTTCAATTCGTGACTGCGAACCTATACCTAACCCGACTTGCAGATCGCTTTGTCGTCAAGCTCCTGTCCCTTGGGTGCAGGTTTCAGCAGGAACACGTGGGCAGCATCGCCCTGAACGCGGCCACCAGCGCCGTCGCGGTTGCCGCCAACCACCGCGGCAAAATCGGCGCAGGCAGCAGCACTTTTTAGATAGTCACTGTGACCGGTGGGACCGTTACTGACATCGCTGGTATCGACGACGGTAAAGCCGCTTTTTTCAGGGCTGACGTCATATGTTGATTTGGAGGCATAGCAGCGTATGGGGACGCCCTTTGCCTTGAGCTTTGCGGCCTGGGACGGGTCGAAACAATAAGGCGAACCCAAACGCGGATAACCGTGCACCTGCCGCGACAGCGCCAGTGCCTTATCGCTACCCGACACATAGATAGTAATGCGCCGGTCGTTATTGACGCGGCGTGCGGCGAGCACTTCTTCGGCGATGTCGCGTTCAAAATCTTCGCGATCGACATCGGGCGACGCCAGTATGATGTTCGAGATATTGCTCGAATCTGCGTTGGTCGAGGTCGCATCGACATATTCGAGCGCGGGTATGACCAGTCGCGCGCCCAGCGAATGCGACACCAGCACGATTTCCTTGACCGACTCATGTCGTGCCAATTGCGTCAGGAATGACCGGAAATTGCGTTCATCCCAATACATATTGGTTTCGTCGACTGCATATTTGGTCAGCGCGCCCTGCGACGGCCAGCTATATTGGATCACGGGGCCGTCAAAGCCGGTGAGCTTGGCAATCTGGACAGTCGACTCGGTGTTGGTCAGATAGCTCTCGCGAAAGCCGTGTACATAAAGCAAAACGCGACCATTTTTGGCCTTCGCGGCGCTGCCCAAGGCTTGCCACCACGCACTGCGTTCATGGAATTGCGTCGGGACGTTGCGCTCGCTCTTGCCTTTCGCAGTTGCTGTTTCGATCGGCGCACCGAAACGGGCATAGCGCACCACCTGACTGCGATGCTGGAGCAGCTTGACTGGTTCTGCCCGGCAATCGGGCAGGCGCGAGGTAACGAGGAAAAAATCTTTGCCGCTGGTTGCCGACGAGGCTGCATTGTCGCAGGCCGGGCCCGCCGCATAATCGCCATGCGGCACGTCGCCATAGCCGACGCCTGCGCAGCCCGACAATGCCACCAGCGCCAATAAAGCGGCGATGAAGCGGCCGCGCATCAGAAACTGCGGTTTGGATGATGTTCGCTCTTCACCCAGCGCACGGTGCCGCTGGATGCACGCATCACTACGGTTTCTGTGGTCACACGGCCATCGCGCAAGGTCTTGACCCCGGCGAGCAACGATCCGTCGGTAACGCCGGTTGCTGCAAAAATGCAGTCGCCCTTGGCCAACTCTTCAAGATCATAAATCTTGTCGAGATCCTCGATACCCCATTTGCGGGCGCGTGAGCGCTCGTCATCGTTGCGGAACAGCAGCCGGCCTTTGAATTGCCCGCCGACGCAGCGCAGCGCCGCAGCCGCCAACACGCCCTCGGGTGCGCCGCCTGAACCCATATAAATATCGACGGTCGTGTCGGGGTTGGTGGTTGCGATAACGCCCGCGACATCACCATCCGGAATAAGCATGATGCCACAGCCGATCGCGCGCAGTTCGGCGATCAACTTCTCGTGTCGGGGCCGGTCGAGCACGCAGATGATCAGCTCGTTTGGCGCAACGCCCTTTTCTTTGGCAACTGCGGCGACATTTTCGCCGACCGTTTTGTCGAGGTTGACGATGTTCGGCGAGTAACCGGGGCCAACCGCGATCTTGTCCATATAAACGTCGGGGGCGTTCAATAGGTTGCCCTCTTCGGCAACCGCCAACACCGCGAGCGCATTCGGCCCGGCCTTTGCCGTGATTGTCGTACCTTCCAACGGGTCGAGCGCGATATCGATCTTGGGGCCTTTGCCGATAGCCGAGCCGACCTTTTCGCCGATGAACAGCATCGGGGCTTCGTCGCGCTCGCCCTCGCCGATGACGACGGTGCCGTCCATATATAGTTCGTTGAGCGCCGCACGCATCGCTTCGACTGCGGCATGGTCCGCCGCCTTCTCGTCGCCGCGTCCGATCAGCTTGGCAGCGGCAATCGCCGCCGCTTCGGTCACGCGGACCATTTCAAGGACCAAAACCCGGTCGAGAATTTGGCTTGCTGCGGTCATCACATTTTCCTAGCGTATTGAAATATATGGGCGTCTGGGGAGGGCCCCCGATATTGGGGCACGGTTGATCGAAGTTGAAGCTTCGATAGGGAAGGCGTGACCAAATGTCGAGATTGCTTGTTGCGGCTTTGCTTATTGCTTCCCTGTCGCCGCATCCCGCCTATAGCCAGAGTTTGACAGACGCAGAGATCGCCGCACAAATCGAACGTGCGCGGCGGTTGGTTGCAGTAGATGACGAGGGCTGCCTGATATATCCGGTCAGCAATGAAATCGTCGTGTGCGGCACGGCGGCGGAAAACAAGCGGCAGAAGCTGGAACCCGGCCCGGTGGACGACGATCGCATCCGGCGCGGGGAGGCGGTTTCGACTGAACGCGCGGCGGGGTGTGCTTATGGCGACACCCTGTGCCGCACGCCACCATCGGGAGGCACGCCGTTTGGCACTGTTCCACCGCCTGCGCTTGACTATCACGAACTGATGAAAGGCCTGCCTGAACCCGACATGGTGGTGCCTGAAGGCAGTGCTCCCGACTAGGGTCTGGACCCTAATCGCTCAATATGTGCATCACCATCGGTTCGCCCATCAGGCTGTCAGAACCCGATAGCGCGGCGATGGTGTCGGTGATCGCCTGTTCGGGCCCCTCGTGAGTTACCATTGCGATCAGCGCTGAGCCGTCGTCGTTGGTTTCTTTCTGAATCAGGCTTTCGATCGACAGGTCGGCATCGCGCATCGCGGCGGTGATTTCGGCGAGCACACCGACGCGGTCGGCGACCACCATCCGCAAATAGGTTTTACTCATGCGGTGCGCCGATGCCGCACGCGGCAGCTTTTCGAGCTCGGCGCACGGCATCGAAAACGCCGGGCCGGTTTCCTTGCGCGCGATATCGACGAGATCGGCAACGACGGCGGAGGCGGTCGGCTTGTCGCCAGCACCCGCGCCCTGGAAGAGCAGGCGGCCAGAGAAATTGCCCTCCGCCACCACGGCATTCGTTGCGCCGATGACATGCGCCAGCGGGTGGTCGAGCGGGACGAGGCATGGCTCGACGCGCTGGAAGATTTGCGCATCTCCATTCTCGCCGTCGATTTCGGCAAGGCCGATCAGGCGTATGCGGTAACCGAGCACTTTGGCTTGCGCGATGTCCGCCGCGAGCAGCTTGCGGATGCCGCGCGCCTCGACACCGCCGAAATCGATCTGCGACCCGAAACTCAACGACGCGAGGATCGCCAGTTTGTGCGCAGCGTCGATGCCGTCGATGTCGAACGACGGATCGGCTTCGGCAAAGCCTTTGGCCTGCGCATCGGCGAGCACTTCAGCGAAATCGAGGCCTTCGCGCTCCATGGTCGACAGGATGAAATTGCAGGTGCCGTTCAGGATGCCGTAAACACGGTCGATACGGTTCGCTGCCGCACCGTCGCGCAGGCCTTGAATGACGGGAATACCGCCCGCTACCGCTGCCTCGAATTTGAGCGCGGCGCCTTTGGCTTCGGCGAGTTCAGCCAGTTCCGCGCCGTGATGCGCGATCATCGCCTTGTTGGCGGTTACCAGCGCGCGGCCGGCGCCCAATGTTTCGCGAGCCAGCGTGAGCGCCGGGCCGTCGGAACCGCCGACCAGCTCGACGACAACATCGATATCATCTGCAGTGGCCAGCTCGCCCATGTCATCGACCCAGCGGTAACGCGACAGATCGACGCCGCGATCCTTGGCGCGGTCGCGTGCGGTGACGGCGACTATCTCGATGGCGCGGCCTGCCCGGCGCGCAATCAATGCGGCGTTTTCTTCGACCAGGCGGATAACGCCGGTGCCAACGGTGCCGAGACCGGCCAACCCGATTTTGAGGGGTGCAATGCGTAACGGTGCGGGCATAATCGTTTAAGTTTCCTGCTAGAAAATGAGCATTAGGGCCGCGCCTAATGGAGTTTCTAGCGAAATACCACCCCAAGCTTGCCCGTTTCTGTGACGCTGCCTATAGGCGGCGCATGACCATTTCCCCGACATTGCTTATCCTCGCGGGCAAACGCGACGGTAAACTCGACCCGATGGCCGCCGATGCCGGGGTCAGCCACAAATGCCGTGTGCCGATCTGCGGCAAGGCCCTGCTTGAGTGGGTATTGGAGGCGGCGATCCCGGCCTTTCCCGATACCAAGGTTTTGATCTCCATTCATGACCCGGCGGTGATTGCCGACTTGCCGGGAGTGGTCGAATTGCAAGCCAGCGGGCGGCTGATGATTTGCCAAGCCCAGATCGGGATTGTCGAGAGCGTCGAATTTGCCGCTGCACAGGCAGGCGATGCTGCGTGGCCGCTGATGATAACGACTGCCGATAATGTGCTCGTCACCCCCGAACTGATGCGCGATGTCCATACGCAAGCGATGGCAGGCGAGGGCGACGCGGTGGTTGTGCTATCCACTCGCGAAGCAATCCAGGCCGCGCATCCCGAAGGCCAGCGGCGTTTCTACGAATTTGCCGATGCCGCGATTTCCAATTGCAATCTCTTCTGGTTGCGGGGCGCGAGCGCGCTGAAAGCTGCCGAGGCATTCCGCCAAGGCGGGCAATTTATCAAGACCAAGGGCCGTATCGCCAAGGCGTTCGGGATTATCAACCTCATCCGTTTCCGGCTCGGCTGGTGGAAGCTCGATACCGCATTCCGCGCGATTTCACGCGCGCTCAAAACCCGCGTCGTTCCGTATATGGCGGCTGACGGTGCTTATGCGGTCGATGTCGACAACCCGCGCACCTATGCGATTGCGGAGATATTGCTGAAGCAGCGCAAGCTTTAACCGGTCAGCTTTACGTCTACACGCCAAACCGGAATCCAGTCGATCGAACCGCGGCATGGGTCCATCACCCGCGCTTTAACCAACCGGAACGATGCGTCGTCCCACACATAATCTTCAGAAGACCCGCAGTCGCCGACCCCGCGACCTTTCGAAAAACTGGAGATTGTCTGCGTGGCGCTGTCCCATGTTGCATTGACTAGCAAAGCGATGTTGCCGTCCTCGCTCAGGCGGTTGGGTGTGTAATCGAACATGGCGGGTTTAAACGACCACTTTCCGGCACCATCACGTTCGCCGATATAGGCCGCAGCCGACGCGTTATACGCTCCCGCTCCGCAGTTGAGCAACACCAGCGCCCTTGTCCCGCCAAGGCTGAACGCCGCGTCCTGCGTCGCGCCGACACGCTCTTCGGCGCACGGGCTGCTCTCGGATAACGCGACGAGCGCCGCAGCGTCGGGCAACATATCGGACGGCTGGATGCGGCTTGCGGCAATCACTGGAACCTGCGTGTTTTGCTTCACTGTCGCTGCCCGTCTACCGGTGGCGACAATCGCGCCTCTCGAACCGGCACGACCCTGAGCGGCATCGACGTAGCGCAGCGCCGCGGTTGAACCCGAAAGCGAAACCTGGCCCAGTGCCGCGCCCGGCCCATCGGTCAGGCGAAGCGTGCGCCCTTTTGCCAGCGCGCGCGCGAGTTTCATCGCATCCGTTCCCGTTATCAGGATCGTATCAGCCCCGGTCGCAACAGCTCCGGCATAAGCGACCCGGCCGTCTATCAATATGCGGTACGCGCCGGTGTTGGGCGCAAATCCGGATATTTCAATCGCCAGTTCACCCGAATTTCCCGCGCCGCGTTGCAACACCAATGAGAGTGTGTCTGCGGGTAAATTGTCGGGGATCAATGCAACCGCCTGACACGCAAGGCCGTTGTCGCAGCCGACGATCCAGTCTTTGAACGTTGCCGTTTTGGACGGAGCAACTGTGGGCGCGGTGGCTGTCGCCGCAACTGCGCCGCTGCATAGCAGTGCCAAAGCCAAATATCCCCTGTGCATGCTTGCAAGGCTAGCGCGTTTGCCAACGGTTCGCTAGGGGCAATGCGGCGAATGGTTTATGGAGCGTTATACATGCGGGCGGTAGCAATAATCGGGGCTGGACAAATGGGCGCGGGCATCGCGCAGGTGAGTGCTGGCGCGGGCTATCACGTGTACCTGTCGGATGTAGATCTGGCGCGCGCCGAGGCTGGCAAGGCGGGCATTGCCAAACAGCTTGAGAAAATGGTGGCGAAGGAAAAGATCGGCCAAAGCGAAGCCGACACGCTGCTGTCGCGTATCGAACCGGTGGCCGATTATGGTCCGATGGCCGCCGCCGATCTTGTGATCGAGGCCGCGACCGAGCGCGAAGAAATCAAGCGCAAGATTTTTGGGGAGGTCGGCAAAGTTCTGGGTCATCAGGCGGTGCTGGCGTCGAACACCTCCTCGATTCCAATTACCCGGCTGGCGCAGGCATCGCCTGACCCCAAGCGCTTTATCGGCGTCCATTTCTTCAATCCTGTCCCGGTGATGGGTCTGATCGAGGTCATTCGTGGCCTCGCGACCAGCGATGCCACGGTCGATCTGGTGCGCCAATATGGCGGAGCCTTGGGCAAGCAACTGGTGTTTGCCCAAGATGCCTCCGGCTTCATCGTCAACCGCGTGCTGATGCCGATGATCAACGAAGCCTGCTTTGCGCTGGGCGAGGGGGTGGCAAGCATCCGCGATATCGACACCGCCTGCCAACTGGGCCTCAACCATCCGATGGGGCCGCTGACGCTGGCGGATTTTATTGGCCTCGATACCTGTTTGGAAATCACCAACGTGCTATTCCACTCGACCGGCGACCCGAAATTCCGCCCCGCCCCGCTGTTGCAGAAATATGTCGAGGCAGGCTGGTTTGGCCGCAAAGTGAAGCGTGGATTTTACGATTATTCGGGCGATGTGCCCCAGCCGACCCGATAGCCGTGACGGGCTTCGACCGGCAAACGCTCGATTTTTATGCATCGCAGGCTGAGCATTATCTCGGCTATCGACCCGAAGATATCAATCCAGAGCTTCCGGCCTTTCTCGACCTGCTGCCGCGCAACGCCCGAATTCTCGAACTGGGCTGCGGTGGCGGGGTCGATGCTGCGTTCATGATGGCAAGAGGCTTCGATGTCGACCCGACCGACGGTGTTGCGGAAATGGCCGCCCAAGCCGAGATGCGCCTGCGCTGTCCGGTGAAAGTGATGCGCTTCGACGAACTGGAGGCGGTCGAGCGCTACGACGCCATCGTCGCCTGTGCTTCACTGCTCCATGTTCCGGTTGCAGACCTTTCGGGGATTCTTTCGCGCGTCTGGCGCGCACTGAAACCGGGCGGATTTCATCTGGCCAGCTTCAAGACCGGGTCGCTGGAAAGCCGCGATCAGCATGGCCGCTATTATAGCTATCTGTCCCGCGAAGACGCCGCGGCGCGTTATGCGGATGCTGGCAATTGGGCATCGATCGAATATGCGCAGCGGCAGGGTGTCGGCTATTTCAGCGCGCCTGCTTTGTGGCTCGAAGTGACGGCACGAAAACAAGCTTGAAATGTAGGATTTTTTTTGAGAATGTCGTTCTGGCTCCCCTCGACAGGCTCGGGGCGTGCTTTGAAATTGTGATATTTTGTAGGATTTGAATCCTACAGCAAAACCACTGTGAAGTTGCATGCATTTCTGGGGGTTTTGGATGTTCGCTTTGGCTGGAAATCAGTTATATTTTCTTTCGTGCCTTCGAACGAAATCGCGAAAATGCCTGCCGCCGCAAGGCGTTTCAAGTGAGACCATAGTGTGACCTTAGCAAAGGTGTCAGGGCGTTTCGTTGGTGCCAAGCAGCGCAGCTTCGATGTCGGCGATCAGATCATCGACATCTTCCAGCCCGATCTGAAGGCGGATCAACCCGCGTTCCTTGTCCCACGGCACAGCTGAACGGCAGCTTTCGGGATGGACGGGGATGGCGAGGCTCTCGAAGCCGCCCCAGCTGTAGCCAATGCCGAACAATTCGAGCGCATCGACAAAGGTTGCGGCCTTGGATTTGCTACCCTTCAGTACGAAGGAGAATAGCCCCGCCGAGCCGGTGAAGTCGCGTTTCCAGATTTCATGGCCGGGGCATTCGGGGAGGGCGGGATGGAGCACGCTTTCGACCTCGGGCCGGTCGTCTAGCCAATGCGCGATCTTTAGCGCCGATGCCTCATGCGCCTTCATCCGCACCGACAAGGTCCTGAGGCCGCGTGCCGCCAGATACGCATCGTCGGGCGAAACCACTTGGCCAAGCTGCTGCGCAGTCTGGCGGAGTGTGTTCCAATATTTCTTGGCGGTCGTCACGCTACCGATCATCACATCGCTATGCCCGACGATATACTTCGTCGCCGCCAGGATCGTCATATCCACGCCCTTGTCGAGTGCTGTATAGAAAAACGGTGTGGCCCAGGTGTTGTCGAGCAGGGTGACGATGCCGCGCCGTTGGGCGGCGGCGCATATGGCGGGAACGTCCTGCACTTCGAAGGTCAGGCTGCCCGGATTTTCAAGCAGGATGGCGCGGGTGCGGTCGCAGAATTCGGCCTCGATATCCGCTGTCACCGGATCGAAGTAGCGCGTCTCGACACCAAAGCGTTTGAGGAAACCCTCGGCAAGGCTGCGGCTCGGATCGTAAGCGTTGTCGGTCATCAACAGCACATCGCCGGGCTTCAGCACTGACAGCAACGCCCCGGCAATCGCTGCCACGCCCGACGGATAGAGCATTGTTCCATGCGCGCCGGGCTCCAGCTCGGTCAATGCCTCCGAAAGCGACCACTGCGTCGGCGAACCTCTACGGCCATAGAAAAACCGACCGTCCTCGTTTTTCGATTTGCCTGCCTCCAGATCGGCGACAGTGTCGTAAAGATGGGTACTCGCACGCCATACCGGCGCGTTTACGACTGCGCCGGTCAGCGCTTTCGACCGTCCGCCGGTGACAATTTTTGTGGGTAGTTTTCGGGGCTTATCCGAACCGCTCAAGCCGCACCTTGGGCCTTGGGCGTGTCCTTATCGAAGCCCCATTCGGACCAGCTGCCGTCATAAAGCGCGACGTCCTTCTTGCCGGTTAGGTGTGCGCCGAACAAAACCGCCGCCGCTGTCATGCCCGACCCACAGGTGGTTATCATGGGCATGTCGAGGTCGACGCCAGCATCCTTGAACGCAGCAACCAGATCATCGCCGCGTTTCCATGTGCCGTCGGCGTTGTAAAGATTGGTGTAAGGTAGATTCCGACTACCCGGAATGTGGCCCGAAGCCATGTCCGGGCGAGGTTCGGGGTCTTCTCCGGTAAAGCGTCCTGCGCCACGCGCATCGACAACAACGGCTTCCTTGCTGTGCAGGTTGGCCAGCATGTCGGCTTTGCTTTTCACGCCTTTGTTGTCGCTCCATACCGTGAAGTGTCTGTGGCGCAGCGTCGGCTTGCCGGTTTCGAGCGGGCGGCCTTCGGCTTTCCATTTGGCAAGGCCGCCGTCGAGGATTGCGACGTCATGCGCGCCGAACAAGGTCAGCATCCACCATGCCCGTGTTGCCGACTTGAACGGACTGTCGTCATAAACAACAATCCGGCTGCCATCGCCCAAGCCCAAAGATTGCATGCGGCTGGCAAATTTTTCCGGCGGCGGCAGCGTGTTGGGCAGGCTGCTGTTCGCATCCGCCAGCTCGTCGATATCCATGAAAACGGCGCCCGAAATATGGCCGCCTTCATATTCGGCAGCGGCATTGCGGCCTGCATCGGGCAAAAACCATGTGGCATCGACAATGCGCAGATCGGATGCGCCCATCTCTTTTGCCAGCCATTCGGTGCTAACCAGTAAATCCATTGCTACTCTTCCCTTACCCGCTTATCCGACCCGCATTCTCATGACGCGCGATTCTTGTGCAGTGCAAGATAATCAGCTTTTTGCGGCTAGTCGAGCATTTCCAGAAAACGGCGTCGGCGGCACTTTGGTTACCTTAGAGTATCAAGCGATCAGGACGGGCCTTTGCCCAAGCGGAGAGAAACTGCGCGGTCCCAGATCGAGCCGGAGCGGTGCCATTTTCGGCTTTGGCGGGTTGGCCTCCCTGCCGATCATGCAGGCGATTTGTGCAATTTCGGCAGGTGCCCCGTCATCGCCGCCATAAGCAAGGTTGGCGACCATCAGCGGCACGAACAGTTGCTGGTCGCCCAGCGGGAAGCTTTGCAGGTCGGCGAGCGGCACCGTCAGTTCGATGGCCATGCCGATGCGCTCGCCTGCTCGCGCATCGCCAAGATGCTGCGCAGATGTCTCCATCGCCGCCTGATGGAAGGCGGCAATCTCTGCGTCCTGATGCGCGCTGGCCGAAATGAGCGCGGCGCGCAGCTGCATATCCTTGGCTACCAAGTCGCTTTCATTGATCACCCGCAACTGCCCTTTGATCGTTAGTGTGGTAACGCTGATGCTGGCTTTTTCGGGAACGAAGTCGATTGCGATGCGGAGTTTGGGTTTCAGTATGGGCGGCGTGGGTCGAGGGGCTACCTTGACGGGAATTGCTGTTTTTGGCGGTTCTGCAACCGCCGCCGGTTCGGCGATAACAGCATCGGACTGCGCAGCTTGTTTACGCGATCGTCTGAAACGATAGAAGGCCATCAGCACTACGCCGATCAATCCTAAAGCTGCGGCAATTTGCCACCGGTTCTGATTGGCTGGCGATGGCGTTGGCTCTGGTCGTGGCTCCGATACTTCCGTTGCCGGGTCATCGACGGTTGCCGGGTCGGCATTTACAGCCGGTGGAACAACGGCTGCGTCGCCGGTTTCTGCTTCGCGCGCTGGTTGATCCGCCGCCGGTGCGGATGTCTGGCGGTGCTGTGGTGCGATAGTAGGTGTTCGAACCGTTGGGCTCGGCGTTTCGGCCTCGGGGACTGTCGCGACGGCGGGTGGCGGTGTAACCGGGCCGGGTTCGACAGTCGGCTGTGCCGTTGGCCTCGCTGGCTGCGGATCAAGCCGGAAATCGCGAAGTTCCGGCGGCGTCTCGGGCGCAACATCCTGAGCCGACGCTGGCCCATAAGCCAGCATTAGTGAAAGCGCAGCAATTATCGAGATGAGCGCCATGGTTGCGCGCATATAATGAAACTTTCCCTGAATTCGCCGGTCGCTCATGGGCAAAACCACTGAACCCACGGTGAATAAAGGGCGCGAATGACATGAGCCGTTGGCATGATATGACGAAGGGGGTAAATGCGAAGCCATGACAGAAAATTCCAAACCCCGCTTTCTTGGGCTCCAAAGCGAATTACCGGCGTCGCCAGATGCAGCGCAACTCGATTATGTACCCAATCCGAGGGCGGGTGCGCTCTATTTGACGCGCTTTGCTGTGCCCGAGTTTACCTCGCTGTGTCCGGTTACCGGCCAGCCCGATTTCGCGCATCTGGTTATCGATTATGCACCCGATGCGACGATTGTCGAATCGAAATCGCTAAAGCTGTTTCTCGGATCGTTCCGCAACCATGCCGCATTCCACGAGGATTGCACCGTCGGCATCGGCCAGCGGCTGTTCGACGAAATGAAGCCGCACTGGCTGCGTATTGGCGGCTATTGGTATCCGCGCGGCGGCATTCCGATCGATGTGTTCTGGCAATCAGGGGAGCCGCCCAAAGGACTTTGGTTGCCCGATCAGGGTGTCGCGCCTTATCGCGGGCGTGGTTAGAGCCCCTGTTTGAACTGTTTCGCGCTCCTGCGAAGGCAGGAGCACAGACTTGCAAATGACCTTACCGCATCAATCCGCCCATCAGGTTGCGGGCAAAGCGGCCGAGCCCCGGAATGCCGATACTCTTGCCCAGTTCGGTCGCTACCGTCCCTGCGGCGGCGCTGGCGGCTGACGCGGTAGGATTGGCGCGAGATTTCTTGCCGAGCATCGCGCTCGCGGCCATCGAGCCCGCAGACGACAAAACTGCTCCTCCGGCTGCCGCTACAATTTTGCCCCAGAGCGAGGTGCTTTTGCGTTCACGCTTCCCGACCTCCTCCACGCCCTTTTCGGCTACTTCCTGCGCAGTGGCAGCTGCGTCGGCGGCCTTTTGCTGAAGCACCTCGAAAGCCGATTCGCGGTCGACCTCTGTTTCGTATTTTCCGTCATAGGGCGAAATCGACTGGATGATCGCGCGTTCCTTGGCGTCGAGCGGCCCGACACGCGAACGTGGCGGCTTTACTAATGTGCGTTGGACGATCGACGGCGCGCCGTCGGGCAGCAACGTAGACACAAGCGCCTCGCCGACCTTCAACTCGGTGATCGCCACCGCAACATCAAGATCGGGATTGATCCTGAAGGTTTCAGCCGCTGCCCTGATCGCCCTCTGGTCACGCGGCGTGAATGCGCGGAGCGCGTGCTGGACGCGGTTGCCCAATTGGCCAGCAACGGTTTCGGGAATGTCGATCGGGTTCTGCGTGATGAAATAGACGCCGACGCCCTTCGAACGGACCAAGCGGACGACCTGCTCGACCTTGTCCATCAACGCGTCGGGAGCATCGTTGAACAGCAGATGTGCCTCGTCGAAGAAAAAGACGAGCTTGGGTTTGTCGGGGTCGCCGATCTCGGGCAGCGTCTCGAACAACTCGCTGAGCAACCATAACAGGAAGGTCGCATAAAGCCTGGGGCTGGCCATCAATTTGTCGGCGGCGAGGATGTTGACATGGCCCCGGCCTTTGTCGTCGACTTTTATGAAGTCGATGATTTCCAGTGCCGGCTCGCCAAAGAAACGCGCGCCGCCCTGGCCTTCCAGCGTCAGCAACTGGCGCTGGATCGAACCGACCGACGCCTTGGTGACATTGCCGTATTTGGTGCCGATGAGCGCGGCATTCTCCGCGCACCAGATCAGCATTGCCTGTAAATCGGCGAGATTTAGCAGCAACATTCCTTCGTCGTCGGCAATCCGGAAAGCGATATTGAGTACGCCTTCCTGCGTCTCGTTCAGGTCGAGGATCCGCGCAAGCAACAGCGGTCCCATTTCGGAAATGGTGGTGCGGATCGGATGGCCCTGTTCGCCGTAGAGATCCCAGAATATAACAGGATTGTCGGCATAGCTGAAATCCGCATAGCCGATTTCTGCGGCGCGTGCAGCGAACGTCTCGTGCAGCTTCGACATCGGTGAGCCTGCCATCGCCAGCCCTGCAAGATCACCTTTCACGTCGGATACGAAAACCGGGACACCAAGCGCCGAAAAGCTGTCGACCATTCCTTGCAGCGTCACCGTCTTTCCGGTGCCGGTTGCGCCCGCGATCAAGCCGTGACGATTCGCGCGTTTCAGGTTCAGATATTGCGGGTCGCCTGTGCCTTCTTTGACGCTGGTACCGATGAAGATGCCGTTTTCGTTGTCCATGACTACGTCTCGCCCAAAATATCCTGCTGTGATAACAGGACAACTACGCTGCGTGTCCGGCGTCAAGCGAAAACCCGCAACCCGCGCGCAAGACCGGCTAAACTCTTTTCATCGACGGTAAAGAATCGTTCACCGCAAAGTGCGACTATCCAGTTTCTATTCAGACGGGGCCGCTATAGTCGTGCATTACGAGGGTTTTGAGAAGGAATTGACAAGGGTGCGTTCGATGCTTGAGGGCCGCATGATCAGAAGGCTGTGGACCCTCTCATTGATGAGTGGTTTGCTGGCGGCATGCGTGACGGCGGTTCCGCCGCCACAGCCAAGACCCGCCCGGCCCGTCGAACGCCCCGTATCTGTGCCGCCCAAGCAGATGCCGCCGCGTCCGCAGCCGATGCATAGCCAGCCGCCTGCGGGCCTTGATGACGCGATCCGCGACCAATGGCGGGCTTTTTCCGGCAAAACCGGCGTTGCGGTGATGCGGATCGATGGTAGCTGGACCATCGGGCAGCGGGTGGGCGAGCTGTTCCCGCAGCAAAGCGTATCGAAAACATGGGTTGCCATGACGGTGCTCGATCAGGTCGATCGTGGCAAATTGCGGCTCGATCAGCCCGTTCGCATTACTCTTGCCGATTTGGCGGTATTTCATCAGCCTATTCGGGAGCGGGTTATTGCCAATGGTGAAATCCAGGAGACGGTTTTAAGTCTTTTGGAACAAGCGATTACAGCCAGCGATAACAGCGCGAACGATGCGTTGCTGCGGACCGCTGGTGGCCCCGATGCAGTCAAGGCGTTCATTGAAAAAAATCGCCTCGGCGCAATCCGCTTCGGCCCGGGCGAACGCGCAATGCAGAGCGCGATTGCGGGAATCGAGTGGCGTCAGGAATATTCGGTTGGCAGACGCTTCTATTCGGCGCGGTCTGCACTTCCTTATGAACGCAGAAAGGCTGCGCTCGATCGTTATCTGGCCGATCCTGTCGATGGCGCAAGCCCTGCGGCAATCGTTTCAGCATTGGCCAAGCTCGCGAGGGGCGAACTGCTTTCGGCTTCGTCGACGCAGCTGCTATTGGGCATAATGGGTCGGGTCAAAAGCGGTCCCAACCGGTTGAAGGCGGGGGTTCCGGTCGATTGGCGGTTTGCCCACAAGACCGGCACCGGTCAGGAACTGGCCCCGGTATCGACAGGCTATAACGATATTGGAATAATGACCGCACCCGACGGTACGCGTTATGCGGTCGCGGTAATGATTTCGGATACGACCGCGTCGATACCGGCGCGTATGGCCTTCATGCAGTCAATCTCACGGTTAGTGGCAAGCTACCATAAGCGATAAGATCGCTATTGCTGCGCCGGGGTTTCGGCTTCTGCCTTGGATTCAGCGTCTAGCTTTGCTGCGGCTTCATCGAGCGCGCGTGCATCTTCGACACTGACGCCGCCCGGCCCCGGATCGCTATCGGCAGGCCCGCACGCCGTTAGCGCGAGGCATAATAGCAGCGCAGGCGTCATCATCATCTTCATGGCTCGTTCGATAGCCAAAATCCAGGCAAAGAAAAAGGCCGCCCTGCATAGCAGGACAGCCCTTTACTTGTTTGCTTACGCAAAGCTTAGAAGATTACTTCTTAGCTTCTTCGGTCTTTTCAGCCATTTCACCAGCTTTAGCGTCTGCAGCAGGTGCTGCAGCAGCGTCGGTCGCAGTTGCAGCAGCGTCAGTTGCAGTTGCAGCCGCGTCGGTTGCATCAGCAGCAGCTTCGGTTGCTTCAGCGCCTTCAACAGTTGCGTCAGCAGCAGCTTCGGTTGCGTCAGCAGCAGCTTCGGTGGTTGCTTCTTCAGCGCCTGAGCATGCAGCCAGACCGAGCGAAGCGGCGAGTACGAAAGATACAGCAATTTTCTTCATTTGGGAAACCCCCTAGCAAAACTTATAAAAAACCTGACAGGCAGCATACAAAATACGCAGAACTGCCTGCGGTTTGTCCCTCTAGCGGCTTCGAATATTTCTGGCAATCCGCTTTTTGTGTGGATGCGGTGACCATTGCGGAATTTGCGTTAAACTCTACTATTATAGTTGAAAACGCGGCCAAATTGGGCCGATTGACATCATATAAAGAATTCTTTATATAATTGCCAGATGGATGAGTTGCTCAACATAATGCGCGCTTTGGCAGACCCGACGCGGTTGCGAATCGTGCTGT
Organism: Sphingomonadales bacterium; assembly: GCA_031406495.1. Taxonomy (GTDB): domain Bacteria; phylum Pseudomonadota; class Alphaproteobacteria; order Sphingomonadales; family Sphingomonadaceae; genus Sphingorhabdus_B. The sequence goes on from JANOHL010000050.1 coordinate 18,474, forward strand.
TGATCCGCCGACTGGAGCTGTCGGTTGGCGAGCTAGTCCAGATACTGGGTCAAAGCCAGCCGCGCGTATCGCGCCATATCAGGATATTGGACGAGGCCGGTATTGCCGAGCGCAGCAAGGAAGGTAGCTGGGTATTCCTGAAACCCGGGCCAGAACTGACCAGCGGACGTCTTGAGCCGTTATTCCAGAGCGTGGACAGTAGCGATGCGCGGGTATTGCAGCGCGATCTGGCCAAGCTGGAGCAGGTCCGTGCTGCCCGATCCGACATGGCGGCCACCTATTTTGCCGATCATGCCGGGGAATGGGACTCGCTTCGGTCGCTGCATGTGGCCGAGAGCGAAGTCGAGGATGCGATGAGCCGGATATTGGCCACCGTGCCGCTGGGCCGCGTTCTTGATGTCGGCACCGGCACGGGCCGCATGATGGAGCTGTATTCGCAAGACGCGGCCTATTTTGTTGCCATTGACAATAATACCGAAATGCTCCGGCTGGCGCGGGCAAAGCTTGCCGGAATGAGCGCGACAGCTGCGGCAAAAGTCGAAATCATGCTGGGCGATTTCAACGCATTACCGCTGCACGATCAAAGCTTTGACACCGTGATTTTTCATCAGGTGCTGCATTATGCGCAACATCCCGAACGTGCGATTTCCGAAGCCGCGCGCGTGCTTGCACCATCCGGCCGGTTGATGGTCGTGGATTTTGCCGCACATGACAACGAAGAACTTCGCACAGTGCATGCGCATGCGCGGTTGGGTTTTGAAGACGACCTGATAGCGAGAACATTCATCGCCAACGATATTCATCTCGCGCACCAAGCTTCGCTCGAAGGCGGACGCCTGGCTGTCAAAATATGGCTTGGCCAGAAACGCGGCGCGGCCGTCTTCGATAGCAAGCCGACAACCGAACCCCGCCTCAGGATCGTGACATGATTTTACAGCTCGCCCAAATGCAAGAAGTCAGCCGTGCGCTCGCAACCCCTTTGTTTGCGGGGTTGGCCGGTGACTGCGAAATCAGTTTCGAATTTTTCCCGCCGAAAACCGCAAAAATGGAGGAGCAATTATGGGATGCAGTGGTGACGCTTGCGCCGCTTGCGCCCCGCTTCGTGTCGGTGACCTATGGTGCGGGTGGTTCGACGCGCGAGCGCACCCATGCGACAGTGGCGCGGATTATTACCGAAACCGGTATTCCAGCAGCGGCGCACCTGACTTGTGTCGAGGCTTCAAAAGCCGAAATCCGCGAGGTGGCGGAGGCTTACTGGAACGCCGGGGTCCGCCATATTGTTGCACTGCGCGGCGATCCGCCTGAGGCAGGCCAGGCATTCGTCCCGCATCCTGAAGGCTATGCGAGCGCTGCAGAGCTGGTCAAAGGCTTGCGCGACATTGCGCCATTCGAGATATCGGTTGCCGCCTATCCCGAAACCCATCCCGACGCCAATTGCCCGCAGAGCGATCTCGACAATCTGAAGCGCAAGCTGGACGCAGGAGCCAGCCGTGCCATCTCGCAGTTCTTTTTCGATCCCGAAGCTTTCTTCCGGTTCCGCGACGCGGCGGCGGCGGCAGGCATCGACGATGAGCTGGTGCCAGGCATATTGCCGGTGTCAAACGTTGCGCAAACCCGCAAATTCGCCGGAATGTGCGGCGCGCAAATCCCTGCATGGATGGACAGCCTGTTCGAAGGGCTCGACGATCATCCTTCCGCCCGACAACTGGTTGCAGCGACGATTGCTGCTGAAATGTGCCGCCGCCTATACGCAGGCGGAGTCCGGCAGTTCCATTTCTACACGCTGAACCGCGCCGAGCTCGCCTATGCGATCTGCCATTTGCTCGGCAAGCGACCGGTTGTGGCAGCACAGGAGCAGGCGGCATGATCGGCGCACGCGAAGCGTTTACCGCCCGTGCCGCGCAGCAGATTTTGGTGTTCGACGGTGGCTATGGTACCGCCATTCAAACGCACAAATTGCAAGAGGTCGATTATCGTGGTTCGCTCGATCTGGCAAAAGACCAGAAGGGCAATAACGACCTGCTATCGATAACAAGGCCCGATATCATCGGGGCAATCCATAGCGCTTATCTCGAAGCCGGGGCCGATATGATCGAAACCAATACGTTCAGCGCGACGCAGATCAGCATGGCGGATTATGGTTGCGAGCATCTGGTGTGCGAGATCAATCTGCAATCGGCAAAGCTGGCGCGGGCCTGCTGCGACGCGGCAGAAGCGAAGGACGGAAAACGACGTTTCGTTGCGGGTTCGATCGGCCCGACGAACAAGACTCTGTCGTTATCGCCCGACGTCAACGATCCCGGCTACCGCGAAATCGACTTCGATTATCTGAAGGGCGTTTACCGCGAGCAATGCGACGCCTTGATCGATGGCGGCGTCGATTTCCTGCTGATCGAGACGATTTTCGACACGCTCAACGCGAAATGCGCGGCAATGGCGGCGCAGGAAGCGACTGCCGCTTGCGGTCGGGATGTGCCGTTGATGATCTCGATGACGATCACCGACATGGCGGGCCGCAATCTGTCGGGGCATACGGTCGAGGCATTTTGGGCGGCGATCCGGCATGTGAAGCCGCTGACTATCGGGCTCAATTGCTCGTTCGGCGCCGACCTTCTGCGCCCGCATCTGGCGGCTTTGTCCAAACAGGCCGACGCGCTGGTGCTGGCCTATCCCAATGCAGGGCTGCCCAATGACCTCGCCGAGTATGATGAGTTACCCGAAACAACGGCGGCGTTGATAACCCAGTGGCTCGATGACGGGCTGGTCAATATTGTCGGCGGGTGTTGCGGTACGACGCCTGCGCATATCGCGGCGATCGCCAAGGCTGTTGAGGACCGCGCGCCGAGGGTTATTCCAACTCCCGCGGTCGTTACAAGGCTCGCCGGGCTGGAACAGTTTGTAATGGCGGCTTGATCGTCTGCTCGAATAAGAAACGAAACAATTTTTCATGATTTCCCCATCCTCTGCCCGCTTCGTCAATATTGGCGAACGCACAAACGTCACCGGCTCGGCCAAGTTCAAAAAGCTGATTCTCGCAGGCGATTATGAGGCGGCGGTCGAGGTCGCGCGCGATCAGGTCGAGAACGGCGCGCAGATAATCGACATCAACATGGACGAAGGCCTGCTCGACGCGCACGAGGCGATGACCAAGTTCATCAAACGCATCGCCGCCGAACCCGATATCGCCCGCGTACCGATCATGATCGACAGTTCCAAATGGAGCGTGATCGAGGCGGGGCTGAAGTGCGTTTCAGGCAAGCCGATCGTCAACTCGATCTCGATGAAAGAAGGCGTCGAGCAGTTTCTCGACCATGCGCGGCTGTGCATGGCTTATGGCGCTGCGGTGGTGGTCATGGCGTTCGACGAAACCGGACAGGCGGATACCAAGGAGCGCAAGGTCTCGATCTGCCAACGTGCTTATGCCTTGCTTACCGACATCGGCTTTCCGCCCGAGGATATCATCTTCGACCCTAATGTGTTTGCGGTGGCGACCGGTATCGACGAACACCGCCGCTACGGTCTGGACTTTATCGAAGCGGTGGCCGAAATCCGCGCGACCTGCCCGCATGTCCATTTTTCAGGCGGGCTGTCCAACCTGTCGTTCAGTTTTCGCGGCAATGAAATTGTCCGCCGCGCGATGCACAGCGTGTTCCTCTTTCATGCCATCCCGCAAGGTCTCGACATGGCAATCGTCAACGCTGGGCAGCTCGACATCTATGACGATATCAACCCCGAGCTGCGCGATGCCTGCGAAGATGTGATTTTCGACCGGCGCGATGATGCGACGGACAATCTGATTGCGCTCGCCGAGAAATATCGTGGCACCGACGTCGAGGTCGAAAAAGCCGAAGCCGAGTGGCGTAGCTGGCCGGTCGCAAAGCGGCTCGAACATGCGTTGGTCAAGGGCATCGACGCGCATGTCGTCGATGATACTGAAGAAGCACGGCTGTCGGTCAAGGAAAGCGGAGGGCGCCCGATTCATGTGATCGAAGGGCCGTTGATGGACGGCATGAACGTCGTCGGCGACCTGTTCGGGAGCGGAAAAATGTTCCTGCCGCAGGTGGTCAAATCCGCGCGCGTTATGAAGAAGGCCGTGGCGCATCTTTTTCCGTATATCGAGGCCGAGAAGGAGGTCGGCGCCAAGGGCAAGGGCAAGATCATCATGGCGACTGTCAAGGGCGACGTC
>JANOHL010000116.1:0-1590 GCA_031406495.1 Sphingomonadales bacterium
GCGTTCAAATGCCGCTCAGCAATTGCCATGCCTACAGCCGTAGCCAATCCCTGCCCCAATGGACCAGTCGTAGTTTCAACGCCTTCTAGTTCGAAATTTTCGGGATGTCCGGCGCACGGGCTGTGCAATTGCCTAAAGTTGCGCATATCATCCATCGTCGGGCGCGCATAACCGGTTAGGTGCAGCGTCGCATAAGCGAGCATGGAACCATGGCCTGCGGACAACACAAAGCGGTCGCGGTCCGGCCATTTCGGATCAGCCGGATCAAATTTCAAAAAGTTGGTATAAAGCACGGTCGCAACATCGGCCATGCCCATCGGCATCCCGGGATGACCGCTATTGGCGGCTTGCACCGCATCCATAGTCAGCGCCCGGATCGCATTGGCCATCTGCCGTTCGCTGACCGTCATGTTTTATTCCCCAAGATTATCCACACCGAAGATCAACGGCACTCGCCGCAGACAGCCGGATAACCCGCATGAGTCGCCGGTGCGCACCCTTTGCTGGCCCAAACGACCATCGTCAAGTGACGGCTAGCGCTTTTCCAACGGACACACTGCTTTATCTCTGTAACGAACAAAATTTGCAGTATCTCGTAATTCTGCTACTCATTCTGATGTGAGGGAGGCAAGTCATGGCGCAACCACAACTAATTATGGCAATCGGTCGTATCGAACGCGCATTGTCGCGGATCGAACAAGCGCCGCAACCATCACATAAGACTGGCCTTGATAGTGAGCTTGAGACGAGGCACGAACGATTGAAGGCCGAAACAAAGGCGGCAATTGCCGATCTTGATGTGCTTCTTTCCGATCAGGCGCGATAATGGCCGACGTTCGCCTATCGATAGCTGGCCGCGAATATATCGTAACCTGTAAGGACGGCGAAGAGCCGCGATTGCAGACTTTGGCCGCAATGGTCGACGAAATTGCGCGCGAGGCGGGTGGTCCCTCTGGCGGGCTAAATGAAAGCCGCTTGCTCCTTTTTTCGGCACTTTTATTGGCTGACAAGCTGCAGGACAGCAAGAGCGGCGTACCTGCACCGGCGGTATTGGCCACTGAACAGCATGATACTGCGATAGATGAAGCGGCCAAAGCGCTTGAAAAACTGGCTGACCGGCTGGAAGCGCTTGCGGATAAGCTTGAGCAATAGGTTTAGAACGCCTATATAGATTTTGGCGGGGCTGCCCGGCACGAACTGATGAGAACATCCCTGAGGCGATTATTTATCTAAGGGAGCTGTCCCTGTTCGGACCCTGGTCCGGGCTAAACGGCGCCCACCTGACGTTTTGGCGTCAGAGGATATTCCGGGAAACGACCCATGGTGGTTCCGCTAACCCATTTTTCGGGAAAACTGTGCTGTGGACATAGAGTTTGATAAAGGTTCACAGCGCCTGGCCTTTAGGCAGATACGCGATGATTTTGTTGCTGGTTTGAGCGATCAGGAAAAAAATATTGCCTTTTCTGCTATTCCAAGTCCGATGCTGTCGCTGCTAAAGCCTCATAATTTGGTGGCGGGCTATATTGCCAAAGATAGTGAAGCGGACCCTTCGAAGCTATTGGTAGCGGCCCATGAACATGGCTGCGCTAC
>JANOHL010000006.1:0-49083 GCA_031406495.1 Sphingomonadales bacterium
TTGCCGATGGCGGTGCGGGCGGTGGAAACGATAACTGCGTCACGCATGGGAGTGGTTCCTTCTTTCTAATGCCCCTCCCCTTCAGGGGAGGGGTTGGGGTGGGGGCTGTCGGGGGGTGCGCGATGTTGCGAACCCCCGTCCCCTCCCCTGAAGGGGAGGGGTGGTTTAAGTTTAAACGAAAAACTGGCTAATCCATTCGGCGGTCAAGGCAGGCTTTTCCTCGCCTTCGATCTCGACGGTAAATTCCACTGTCTGCTGCCACTGATTGGGGCGCTTTTCGACCAGCTCAAGTAGCTTGAAATGTCCGCGCACGCGTTTGCCAGAACGGACGGGTGACAGAAACCGCGCTTTGTTACCACCATAATTGACGCCCATTTTTACGCCCTCGACTTTCGGGCAATCGGACTTGGCCGACAACAGCGGAAAGAGCGACAGCGTGAGAAATCCGTGAGCAATAGTGCCGCCAAAGGGCGTCATCTTTGCCATCTCTTCATTGACATGGATGAACTGGTGGTCGCCGGTAGCATCGGCGAATTTGTTGATCATCTCCTGATCGACCAATACCCATTCCGAAATGCCGATATTTTCGCCGACTTTGGTCGCCAGTTCGGTCGGGCTAATTTCTGCCATGTGGGAATCCTCCTGCTTGTCTGATTTTGGCCTATCGTGCCGCTTTCAGCGTGCCAATACAAGCCCCGCGCATTTGCCCTTACGGCATGCTTTGTGCGGGACCTTCATAGCTGAGCGAATCACTTCTTCGCAGGCGTTTTTGCGTTTGTTGGCTCATCGGTCGGATAAGGCATAATGAGCGTTCCGTCGGGTGCGGCGGTGAACGCGGTTTGGGTCGGAGTTGCGGTGTTGATCGCTTCACGACGCAGCAAATCCAGGATCGCCATACCAATGTGATGCCGCGTGCCGAACACCTCTTGATAGTCGGTGCTGTCCACATCGAATGTAATCTGGATGTCGATTGAACTTGTACTGAAGCCGCTAAACCCCGCGCGAATGAAGCGTCCGCCATTTTCCTTTACCACCGTTTCCAGCCAGTTGGGCAACTGCGCGATTTTCTCGGTCGGTGTGTTATAAACGAGGCCCAGCGTGTATGTGGTGCGGCGATAGGTCAGGACGGTGAAGTTGGTAATCTCCATGTCGAGCAGCTTGCTGTTGGAGATGACTTTCGTCTCGCCCGATAACGCCCGCAGCCTCGTGCTCTTCATCCCGATCTTTTCGACCGTCGCGGTCGTCGTGCCGTAACTGATCACGTCGCCGCGCCGGAATGGCTTGTCGAAAATTATCGAGATGGCGGCAAACAGGTCGGAGAAAATTCCTTGTGCGGCGAGACCTATGGCGATGCCGCCGACGCCCAGGCCCGCTACAAGCCCGGTGACATTGACCCCGAGATTGTCGAGAATGACGATAGCTGCAATGGCAAACAACGCAAAGCTGACGAGCAGCCGAATAAGCACCATCGCGTTGGCCAGCGTGTCGTGCTCATGGTCGCCTTCGCTCGCGCGACGTTCGATCAGCCCTAATATGATCTCGCGCAGCCACACCGCGACCTGAATCACGAAGGCGATGGTGAACAGTATATCGATTGTCTTTGCCAGCGGCGCGGGGGCGTTGGCGAAGCTGTTGACCAGTTCGATTGCGACCATAAGCCGGAAAAACTTGCTGGTGCGTGCCAGCGTGCGCGCGACGATCGATTTTAGATCCGAACGATGCTCGCTTTCGCGCGCGACCCGTGTAGCAACACGGCGGAGCCAGCTGAGCGCAAAAAACAGCGACACGGCCGCAGCCACCGCAATCGTCAATTCGAGCGCGTTACCCTGCACCCAGTCGACCAGCAGGCTCCAGTATCGATCCAGCCGCGCGCCCATGCCTTCGATGGCGTCGGGTGTGAGTTTCGGGATTGGAGAAGCGGGTGACGCTGGGGTGGTGGCAGACATGCAGGTTACCTAGTGCAGCGACTTGTGGCTTGCAACCTAGGCCGCGATTTCCGCCTGCGTGGACCGCAAACTCTTGATCGGTCGCCATGCGGCTTCCTTGCGGCGTCGGGACAGGTACGTGTCGAAGCCGATTTGCAGCGCGGTCAGCATGAAGAAATAGGCCTGAAACGCGATGCCGACGAATAACGATCCGACCAGATAGATGATCTGCGAATTCTGCAACGCGCTGGCGAGCGGCGCGACCCATGCCTCGTCGGGTCGGTTGCGTTTGCGGTACATGCGCTGGATGATTTCCATTCGCCAGACGCCGCCGATCTGGATGATCAGCCAGATGATGAGCCCTGGGAAACCCTGTTCACCGAGCATTTCAAAATAGCTCGAATGGAAGGCGCGGCCGGAATCGACGATCTGTTTGACGTCGGGGGTATCGGCGGGAACGGGTTCGCCCAGATTGGCGGTTTGCGCCATGTCGTAACGGATGCGATTCTGGCGGTATACTTCGAACCCGCCGCCCATCGGATGCTCTTTCACATATTCCCACGTCCACGCCCAGACCGCGAGCCGGGTAGAGGCGGATTCGTCGGCCTTGTAGTTTTTGATGGTGTCGGCGCGCTCGGTAAAACTCGATGGAAGGAACGGGATTGCGGCCAAGCCGATGAGCACCACGCCGCCGAGATAAAGCATCCGGTAGCGCGCGTAGCGGAGCAGCAATAGTCCGAGCACCGCGATGCAGACGATCCCTGTGCGTGCCTGGGTGCCGACGGGGATCAGCAGGCAGGCGAAGATCAACGCGGCTGCATATATCCGCACCTTCCAGTCGGGTTTGAAGATGGTGCCGTGCTTCGCCAGCCAGAGAATGAGAGGGATGATCGTGATCGCGACGCACGAAATGATGCTGCCTTCGAACAGCCCGCTATTGTCGTCGATCAGCATTACCAACGAACCATAGCCGCCGCCGCCTGCTGCGGTCTTTATGCCGCCGGTGACGATCAACGCCGATGCACACAGCACCATCGTCAACACGAGGCCCTCGATCCGCAACTTGGTGCGCAGCGTCAGCGGCAGGAATGCCGCGAACACCAGTGCCTTCCAAACCCAGCCCCATTTTTCGAGCGCGGCAACGGCTTCGGCGGCAACGCTTGTGGTGTATCCGCAATAGGCGAGCAGGACGAGCAACAGCACCCAGCGCGGTGCGACGCGGACATCGCGTTTGTCGTCGCCGATCATGAAGCCCAGAAACGCCAGCACGAACAATATCAGCGACAGCGGGACCGAGTTGAGCAGGAAATAGCTCAGCCGCTGCGGCGAAACGATGTCGACATAGGCATAGACAAGCGTGAACAGAAACGGTCGCTTGAACGCCAGAAGCATGATCGCGGCGAGATAGCCGACAAAGACCAGATCACGCATCGGGGGTTGGCTCGCGATATTGGTCGGGCCGCTTGACCCTGAAACCTTCGGGTTCAGTGTCGGGCGGCGGCGGTTCTTCGTGATCGAGATCGGCGCGGTTTAACAATATCCAGAACGCGAGTGCCAGCAGGGCGTGGCTCAGCAAAATCGAGAAATTGTCGATCATGTGTTTCGCCTCCCCCTTAATCTCGCCGATCTGCGGGTCTTATAGCGCCGGGGTTGACGTCACGTTAATCCTTTTATGGCAGCTATTTGGCCGATGTCGCGCATATTACACGTCCTTGACCACAGCCTGCCGCTGCACAGCGGCTACACCTTCCGTACGCGCGCGATCATGAAGGCGCAGGCGGCTGCTGGATGGGACGTTGCCGGGATGACGGGCGTGCGACAGTATCAGCACGGGCAGGTGCCGGGGGTGCTGTCGGAAACGGTCGAAGGACTGATGTTCCACCGCACCTTGGCCGCCGTAAATGGCCCGTCGCCACTTCGCGAATGGCGTGAAGTTTCCGCGCTCTCCGACGCCATTGTCGCACTCCATGCCGAATGGCCATTCGATCTTTTGCACGCACACTCGCCCTCTTTGAACGGCCTTGCCGCGCACCGCGCTGCCCGCCGGCTTGGCCTGCCTTTGGTCTATGAAATTCGCGCATTCTGGGAGGATGCGGCGGTGGGCAATGGCACTGGCACCGAAGGGTCGACCAAATACCGGCTGACCCGCGCGCTGGAAAACCATGTCGTGCGCAATGCCGATGCGGTTGCGGTAATTTGCGAAGGCTTGCGCGGCGACCTTGTCGGGCGCGGGGTCGCATCCGACAAGATCGTCGTGTCGCCCAACGGTGTCGATATGGAACTGTTCGGTTCGCCTCCGCCCGCCGATGCGGCTCTGGCTGACGAACTGGGGCTGACCGGCAAAACCGTGATCGGCTATATCGGCAGCTTCTACGACTATGAAGGCCTCGACGACCTGATCGCAGCGATGCCGATGCTGAAAAGCGATGCGCATCTGCTGATGGTCGGGGGTGGGCCGATGGAGAGTGCGCTCCGGGCGCAGGCCGGGGCTTCGCCTGCTGCCGACCGCATCCATTTCGTTGGCCGCGTGCCGCACGAAGAAGTCGAGCGATATTACAGCCTTGTCGATATCCTCGCTTACCCGCGCAAACGGATGCGGCTGACCGATCTGGTGACGCCGCTGAAGCCGTTGGAAGCGATGGCGCAGGGACGGCTGGTCGCGGCATCCGATGTCGGCGGACACAAGGAACTGATCCGCGACGGTGATACCGGCACGCTTTTCCCCGCCGACAATCCAGCAGCAATGGCGACCGCGCTCGACCGCCTGTTTGCCGATCGCGGCGACTGGGAGGCGCGGCGTGCGCGTGCGCGGCTTTATGTTGAAACCGAACGCAGTTGGCAGCAGAATATATATCGTTACGATCCTGTTTACCATTTGCTGTTAGGCGGGAAGCATATGGCCAAAGCCGCTTGAACGCGCGGGAGGCCGGTGCAGGATAGAATATGGATAGCAAGGCGAAACATGACAGGCAGTTGCGGGTGGTGGCCATCGCCACCTTGGCCAGCATAGTGGCAGCAGTTGCGGCCATGTTCGTGCCCGCTGCGATGCTTGAAAGCGTTACCGGCGCGACCGGTGTGTCAGAGATTTTCCCCGCAACCGCAGCACCTTTGGGCGATACCGCACGCGCGCTGATCGCCTTTGGTTCAGGTGTCGTGATGCTGGCGGTGCTCATGGTTGCGCTGTTGCGGCGCGATGCCGAACCCGCCCAAGCCGATTGGAATGCCGCAGGCATCCCCGAAACCGACGACGACCTGACGCCGACATGGAAAGAGCGCTTTGCCGGTTTGGGCCTGCCCACGCTCAAACTGCCACAAATGCCGTGGGTTAAGGGCGAGGACGACATCACCGATTTTGCCGACCTGCCAAAGCTGCGCAATGGCGATGTTCACCCAGACGCCCCGGCCCGTCGCCCGCTTTTGGCAACGCAGGATCTGCCGGTGCTCGATCTGCCGGTGGCGACGATTGAACCCGTTGCAGCCGAACCGGTCGATAACAGCACTCCGCCAGTGGCGCTGGTCGAACAACCTGCGGTGGCCTCAACAACACCTGACGTTCAGCCCTCGCTTGCCGAAATGGTCGCGCAGCTTGAGGCTTCGGTTGCACAGCGGCAACAGCAACTGGCAGACCTCGAAATCGTTGCCGCAAATCTGGCGGCAAGCAAAACCGAGGCAGCGCCTGCCGCTGTCGAAGCACTGACAGAGCCGATGCCTTTACCCAAACCAGACACTGTATTTGTGGCCGAACCCGTGCGCCCAATTCGGCCGGTTCTGGAAGCGGTGCCTGACAGCCCGCCACCCGACGACGACATGGATGCCGCACTTGCCGCCGCGCTCGCGACATTGCACCGGATGAACGGCACCGGCTAAATCCCGGGTTATTCATCGAGCACCAGCGCGTCGATTTTCATCTGCACATTTTCACAATCATTGCGCATATTCACCACAGCGATATCGGCGACAAAAGCGCCGGGCAGCGCGAATTCCTGTTCGGGCAAGCTTGCCGCAAACAACTGCGCCTGTTCTAATGGACACACCCCATCAAAGTCCGCGATGATCGTCAGCCGCTGGCCAGCAAAGGTAATGCTGCACCAATCGCGGCAATCGGCGATGCCGAATGTTGCACCGGGCAGCAGCTTTCTTAACACGCTGATAAGCTCGTCATGCCGGGTCATGCAGCCATCCTCCGAACATCGCTCTGTCTGGCGCGATAGTCGATCATGAAAGCGCGCAGCCGCGCCTCCATCCGCCCGCCGATCTCTCGCCCGTTCCGCATATCGAGCACGAGCCGCGGATCGCGCGCCGCAAGCCTGCCGAATTTGGTCGGCGGCAACGCTGTTTCCTTCAGGAAACGTTCGACAAGGGGATTGATGTACATTTTTCCTTCTCCGAATCATCAAGAACAAATATAGAACATTGTTGATAGGCAAAATCCTACTTGTCTAGGAAAATTCCTATGCTAGGGAAAGAATGATGGTAAACGAAGATCCTCGGAGCACGCTCGACCGGCTGATCGCCGACAATGGTGATGACTATGCCGGTCTGTCGAAGCTGATCGGCCGCAATGCCGCTTATGTGCAGCAGTTCATCAAGCGCGGCACGCCCAAGAAGCTGCCCGAATCCGAACGCGGCATATTGGCGCGCTATTTCGGTGTCGATGAGCGGGTTTTGGGCGGAATCGCGACGCCTGCGGGTAAGGCAGGGTTGCGGACAATCCCCAAGCTCGACGTCGGCGCATCGGCAGGCGCGGGCGCAATGAACGAAGGCGAGGCGCTAGCGGGCAAGATCGGCTTCGACGAAAAGTGGCTGCGCAAACTGGGGGTCGATCCCAAGCAACTGTCACTGATCCGGGTCGAGGGCGATTCGATGCTGCCGACATTGGCCGACGGCGACGACATCATGGTCGACCGCGCCGCCGCGAACACGGCCCTACGCGACGGCATCCACGTCATCCGCATGGACGATATGCTGATGGTCAAAAGGCTGGCGCGCGGGCCCAAGGGGCGGCTGTCAGTGCTGTCGGACAATCCGGCCTATCCTGATTGGGCCGATGTCGATGGCGCGGCTGTGACGGTGATTGGCCGGGTTGTCTGGACAGGGCGGCGAATTTAATCTTTTTGTTATAGACTGACATAACAAAATGTTATATAAAGGGTATCTCATTGAAGAGAATTAAATATGCCCGGGAGGCGGCGAAGGTTCTTGAACGGATTGATCGAGCGACGGCTCAGCGAATAAGGAATAAGGTACGGCAATATGCGGAAGATCCAGCGTCTCTCGCCAATAATGTTGTAACAATGAAGGGCGGCGAAAGTTTGCGGAGGATGCGGGTCGGCGATTGGCGAGTCATTTTCACCGAGGACTTGGTTATTCTGAAAGTAATTCGGATTGCGCCCCGTGGCGGCGCGTATAATTGAGGTAAGTATGGGACAGGAACCGCAAAGATTTACCGCCCCCGATGGCACCGAGATGGTGGTTTTGCCTGCCGCCGATTATGATCAACTAGAACTGCTGGCGTCCGAAGGCGAGGATTATGTTGCTGCGCGCGCACAACTTGATCGCCTTGCGGCTGGTGAAGGCACGATGCCTGCTGAAGTGCTTGACTTGATTCTCGACGAAGATTTAACCGCTGTCGCCGCATGGCGTCGTTATCGCGGGATGACTCAGGCTGCGCTCGCCAAAGCCGCCGGTTGCAGCCAGGTTTGGCTTAGCCGGATCGAAGCAGGCGCAGGCCACGGCACCCCCAAAATGCGACGGGCAATTGCAGCGGCGCTCGATGCTCCGCTTTGGGCTTTGGAGGATGAGGAAGCTTCTCCGGCGGGATAAAGAACAGGTCGTCGTTGTGCTATTTTGACCATTTGTAGGCAGTTTTATGTTTAGGATCGCATCCTTGGTTTTGGCCGATGTCGATGGGGCAAGCGTGACCGCGGTGGGGCGGGTTGTGTGGACGGGAAGGCGGTTGTGACGAAATTTGGTTCGCCAGAACGGCCAACACTTCTATAAGAATTACATAGTTCTATACGAATCATATAGAACTGGATAAAAGCCGTAGATATGGACCCACGTCGCAATCCTTTTGCCCCCGGCGCAGGCAGCAGACCTCCGGAACTCGCTGGTCGTGAGGCTGTGCTTGAAAGCGTTTCCATCGCATTGGATCGCATCCGCAATGGTCGTCATGCCCAAAGCGCGATCCTGATTGGGCTGCGCGGGGTTGGCAAGACAGTGCTGCTAAATGAAATGCGACGTGCAGCGGAAGCGGAAGGCATTGTTGCCGTTCCTATCGAAGCCCCGGAAGGTCAGTCGTTACCAGCGATGCTGGTACCTGCATTGCGCAGCGCGTTGCTCAAACTCGACCGGGGGCAGGCAGCAATGACGCTTGCCAAACGGGGGCTGGGTGCTCTTGCTCGGTTCGTAAAGGCCTTCAAACTGAGCTATGGCGAATTGGAAGCATCGATCGATCTCGGCGAGATTGGCATTGCCGATAATGGCGATCTTGAATCCGACCTTATCGATCTTATCGATCTTGTGGGTGCCGCAGCAGGTGAGCGCGGCACAGCTTTAGTGTTATTCATCGACGAACTGCAATATGTCGAGGAGCGCGAATTGGCAGCGCTCATCACCGCATTGCACCGCGCGCGGCAAAATGAGCGACCGATCACGTTGGTTGCGGCAGGGCTGCCACAACTGGCTGGACAAATGGGTAAGGCGAAATCCTATGCCGAGCGGCTTTTCCTGTTCACTAGCATCGGTCCGCTCGACAATCCTGCTGCTACCTCAGCCATTGTCCATCCGATTGAGGCCGAAGAATGCACCATCGAACCGGCCGCCATCGCCAAGATATTGGACGTGACCCAAGGCTATCCTTATTTCCTGCAAGAATGGGGCAAGCAATGCTGGGATGCCGCCGACCAGTGTCCGATCACTGCAGGCGATGTCGACCTAGCCTACCCCACCGCCATCGCTGCGCTGGACGACAGCTTCTTCCGTGTCCGTTTTGACCGTCTGACCCCATCGGAAAAACGCTATCTTCGGGCGATGGCCGATTTGGGAGATGGCCCATATAACTCGACCGCGATTGCCGAGCATATGGACCGCAAGCCATCGTCCTTCGGCCCGGTGCGCGCGTCGCTGGTGGCCAAGGGGATGATTTATACCCCCGGCTATGGGCAGTCCGCGTTTACGGTGCCTTTGTTCGACGCCTTCATGCGCCGGATCATGCCAGTCATGGAGTAAAGCTGGAGTTTCTGAAGCCAGTCTTGCGCGCGGCATCACAAGACGCCACATAGCGAGTATGCCAAACGTCACTTCGTCCACTCCCAAACAACCACCGCTCAAAGCCACGATCATTCCGGTCACGCCGCTGCAGCAGAACTGCACGTTGTTCTGGTGCACAGAAACCAACAAGGGCGCGCTGGTCGATCCGGGGGGTGACCTCGACAAGTTGAAGGCGGCGGTTGCGCAGACCGGGGTGGAGCTTGAAAAGCTGCTCGTCACCCACGGGCATCTCGATCATTGCGGGCAGGCGGGGATGCTGGCGAAGGAACTCGGGCTGAAGATCGAGGGGCCGCATGAGGATGACCGGTTCTGGATCGCGCAGCTCGATGACGATGGCCCGCGCTGGGGGATGCATGCCGAGACTTTCGAGCCCGACCGCTGGCTGGTCGACGGCGACACCGTGACCGTTGGTAACCTGACATTGGACGTCATCCATTGCCCCGGCCACACACCCGGCCATGTCGTGTTTCACCACGCACCGTCGAAGCTGGCGATTGTCGGCGATGTACTGTTTCAGGGATCGATCGGCCGCACCGATTTCCCGCGCGGCAACCATGCCGACCTGATCAACGCGATCACCACGAAATTATGGCCTTTGGGCGATGATGTGACCTTCATCCCTGGCCACGGCCCGACCAGCCAATTCGGTTATGAACGGCGCAGCAATATGTTCGTGGCGGATGACGTGTTGGCGGCGCGGTAACCTATATCCTCCCCATTTTTGCAAAGTAGGGAGGATGAGGCTTTACATCATCGCCGCGTAAACCCGCCACAAAGCCCAACCGGCAAGACCGAGCAACGTCACCATCGTAATGGTCGTCCCGACCATCCGGCCCTTGCCAAGCGAACCGCCGTCCATGCCCAAACCATGAGCAAGACGCCCGACGAGGTAGAGGATGCCCAGACCCCAAAGCCAGTTGTTGGTGCCGCCGGTTGCTTCCAGAGCGGCGATCAGAACCAGCACAAACGGCGCGCTTTCGACGAAATTGGCATGCGCGCGCATCCGGCGGATGACGAATTCATTGCCGCCGTCGCCGACCGAAACGCTTTCTCTTGTCCGTGCCTGTCCGCAACGGACCATCAGCCAGATGTTGACGAACGCCGCACCTGCCGCGATTGTTAGCGTAACCGGTAATGTGAGCATGAATATTCCTCCCTGTTGTTGGCGCACCGTCTAACCGCTATCTCTCGGCTTGCAAAGCGCAGAAAAAGCGGTATAGCGCCCCGCTCACACGGACATTTCCGGGTTTTAAGGGTCGATTCTGGCGATAGCTTGCCACGACCGCCTTTTCTGCCTAATATGCGCCAGAACTTATTGATTTTGAAATGGAACAGGTGCCGAGATGGCTGTCCCCAAAAGAAAAACATCGCCTTCCAAACGTGGCATGCGTCGCAGCCATGATTCGCTCAAAGTTGCGGCTTTTCAAGAGTGCGCGAACTGTGGCGAACTGAAACGTCCGCATCATATGTGCGACGCCTGTGGCCATTATAATGGCCGCGAAGTGATGGCGGTAGCGTAAGCCTCCGATTAACAAGGAGAATTGCTGGTGACCATGAAGCCGCGTATCGCCATTGACGCGATGGGCGGGGACGAAGGTGTGCCTGTGATGATCGCAGGCGCTGCTTTGGCACGGCACCGGCACGAAAGTTTCAAATTCCTGCTGGTCGGTGACGAGGTGCGGATCAAGGCCGCGCTCGACAGCCATCCCAATTTGCGCGCTGCATCCGAAATCCTGCATACCGATGGCGTTGTCACCGGCGAAGACAAATTGAGCGCCGCGCTGCGCAAATCCAAAACCAGTTCGATGGGTATGGCGATTAACGCGGTGAAGGCAGGCGACGCCAGTGCAGCGGTCAGCGCGGGCAATACCGGCGCTTTGATGGCGATATCGAAACTCGCGCTGCGCACGATGCCGGGTATCGACCGGCCGGCGCTTGCGGCGTTGCTGCCGACGCTTGAAGATACCGATGTGGTGATGCTCGATCTGGGTGCCAATACCGAGTGCGAGGCGAAAAACCTTGTCCAGTTTGCGGTGATGGGTGCGGCTTATTCGCGGATCATCTTCGGCTTCGACCGGCCCCGCGTGCGGTTGCTGAACATCGGCACCGAGGAAATGAAGGGCACCGACGAGCTGCGCGATGCGGCCCAGCATTTGCGCGATGCCACCGGTCTGCACATGGATTTTCAAGGTTTTGTCGAGGCCGACAAGATCAACCGCGGCGAATGCGACGTCGTGGTGTGCGACGGCTTTACCGGCAATATTGCGCTGAAGTCGATCGAGGGCACCGCGCGTTTTGTGACCGATCTGCTTCGCCGCGCGTTCACCAGCTCGATCCGTTCCAAATTCGGCTTTCTGGTGTCGCGTCCGGCAACCGAACTGATCCGCCACCATCTTGATCCGAACAACCATAATGGCGCGGTGTTCATGGGGCTGAACGGCGTGGTCGTCAAAAGCCATGGCAGCGCGAACGTCAAGGGCGTTGCCAACGCGGTCGAGGTTGCGGCGCGGCTGGTCGAGGAAGACATCACCGCGCGTATCGAGCAGGATCTGGCGAGGGTCGCGGCGGTATGACCGAGAGTGCCCTCCGCGCGGTTATCAAAGGCACCGGCTCCGCGCTCCCCAAAAACCGGGTGTCGAACGCCCAGTTGGCCGAGCGCGTCGATACTTCGGACGAATGGATTGTCGAGCGAACGGGCATAAAATTCCGCCATATTGCAGGGCCGGATGAGACCACCGCCACGCTCGCCACGCAAGCATCGCTGAATGCGCTCGACGCGGCGGGGATGAGCGCGGCGGATATCGATCTGATTATCGTCGCCACCGCGACGCCCGACCAGACTTTTCCGGCTTCCGCCACGATTGTCCAGCATGCGCTCGGCTGCAATGGCTGTGTCGCGTTCGATGTCGCGGCGGTCTGCTCGGGCTTTCTCTATGCCTTTTCAGTGGCCGAAAGCATGATCCGTGCGGGTTCGGCCAAAAACGCGCTGGTCATCGGTTCGGAAACGATGAGCAGGCTGCTCGATTGGGAAGACCGCGCGACCTGCGTGCTGTTCGGCGACGGCGCGGGCGCGGTTGTGCTCAGCGGCGAAGTCGGCACGCGCGGTGCGCTGGCGACAAGGCTGCACGCCGACGGCAAGCATAATGAACTGCTTTATGTCGATGGCGGGCCTTCAACGACCGGCAGCGTCGGCAAGCTGCGCATGAAGGGCCGCGAGGTTTTCCGCCATGCGGTGACCAATCTGGCAAGCGTGATGACCGAGACGCTGGCAGCAGCGGACGTTCCGGCGAGCGACGTCGACTGGGTCGTGCCGCATCAGGCGAATGCGCGGATTATCGATGCGACCGCAAAGAAATTAGGACTGGACCCGGCGAAGGTCGTGCTGACCGTTGACATCCACGCCAACACATCCGCCGCATCGGTGCCACTGGCGCTCGACGTTGCGGTGCGCGACGGGCGGATCAAGGCGGGTGACATCGTTGTGCTGGAGGCAATGGGCGGCGGTTTTACCTGGGGCGCGTCTGTCGTCCGGATGTAAGACCTTTTTGGTCGATGCGTGTTTTACAAAGCAGAAATTTTGTTATATAACCGTAGTTTCTCAATAGGGCGGGTCGCAGCGTCGGGAGTCGAAAAATGACAGATGCAGGAACTTTAACGCGGGCCGATTTGGCCGAAATGCTGAACCGCCAAGTGGGGCTTTCCCGCGCCGATGCGGCGGCGATGATCGAATCGATACTAGGCCACATGACCGATGCGCTGGTCGATGGCGAAAATGTGAAGATTTCCGGCTTCGGCACCTTCGTACTGCGCGACAAGGGGCAGCGCATCGGTCGAAACCCAAAAACCGGCATTGAAGTGCCGATTACTCCGCGCCGCGTTCTCACCTTCCGCGCCAGCCAGGGCATGCGGCTGAAGGTCAAATAAGCGGAGCCCATGGAAAAATCCGCAGACGCATTCCGTTCGATTGGCGAAATGGCCGCGGAGCTGGGCGTCCGCACACACATATTGCGCTATTGGGAAGAACAGTTCCCGATGCTCCGCCCGCTGAAACGCGCGGGCGGACGGCGGCACTACCGGCCCGATGACGTTGTCTTGCTGCGGAATATCCACCGGCTGCTGAACAGCGAAGGCTATACGATCAAGGGCGCACGCAAGTTTTTGAGCGGCGGTGCGGCGAGTGCCGCGTCTGCTGCCGTTGCTACCGCTCCGCCGATGACTGCTGCACCTGCGCCGCAGTTCGATATGACGGCATTGCGCGCCGTGCGTGACCGGTTGTCGGCGGCGTTAGCGGCGGCTTAACATGAAATTTCGAAATGGCGTGTCGTCCATTTTGTTGTGTTGCCTTCCAAGTTTAGGAGGCTGCACTTCCGACAGCAATTTAGAGAAGTCTGCGCGAGCACTTCGAGAAGCTGGGTTTCAATGTTTGCTCGACGTCAAGCATATGCAGTTTGTGGAGTCTGAGAACTGCGTCAGTTACCCACGGGCATATGCAAAATTTGCCAGAGCGGATGATGATTTTCGTGCCGACTGGCGGTATAAATTTTTTGGCGACGACGCCAGCGCGAGTGCAGATGCAGCAAATGGGATGGCCACCTACTTGCAAGCTGTAGCATATAAGGAATCAGGAAACCCAGAGCATATTCGGGCGATGTTCAGGGAAGGTTATGTGAAAGAACTGCATGCGCGCAGCGGTAAGACATTTAAGCGGCGTCCGCCTTCACGGCCTCGCTACTAACCTAGCATCTTGGCATAGACCATGTCGCGAAAAGGCACATCGCCGACCATGAAGATCGTCTCGCCGATATAGGCAAAACCGGCGCGTTCGTAGAAGGCGACAGCGCGTTTGTTGCTTTCGTAGACCGCGAGGAGGAGGCGTTTTGCGCCGCGCGCCCTCGCAATATCCAGCGCCTGCCCTATCAACGCCCGGCCATTGCCGCCGCCCTGCCAAGGCCCCAGCAAATAAATGCGTTTGAGTTCGAGATCGCCGGGCTGCTGCAACTCCGGATGTTCGGGCGGGACCAGCATCACATAGCCGACCGGCGCGCCCAATGGCGTTTCGCCGATCACGATATCGACGTCAGTATTGGCCAGTTTCGCGGCGTAATATTGGGCGCTGTGATAGCGCTTCAGATGCTCGATCAGCGGTTTGCCCGGATGGTCATTGGCGAAGCTCGCCAGAAACGTCGCCGCGCCCAGATGCGCCAGCGCTTCGGCATCCTCCGGCCCGGCCTTGCGCCACGCAACGGGCGTCATTCGTCCTCCGGCCCCAGTTCGGGGTCGAGATCGCGCGGGCGGATAAAATGGGTAAGCTTGCCGCATTTACGGTCGATGTCGGCCCAGCGTTCGATATCCAGCTCCATGCGCGCCAGCGCGCCGGTCGGGTATTTCTCCCACACTACATCGCGCAACGGCGAGCTGCCGTCGTCGGGGACGATGTCGAACACCAGATCCTCCATACCCGGATTATGCCCGACCATCAGTACGCTCTTGTACTCGTCGGACTGGTCACGCAGCACGTCCATCAATGTCGCCGACGAAGCGAGGTAAATCCGCCGGTCCCATGTTGCGTCGATCCGTTCGCCGGTGCCCTTCACGAATTGGTCGATGGTGTCGATGACGCGGACGGCGGGGCTGGCGACGACATGGTCAAAAGTCAGCCCTTCGCGCTTGACCCATATGCCGACAACAACCGCCGCCTTCTCGCCGCGCTTGTTCAGCGGCCGGTCGAAATCGCGGGGGATGGCGTCGTCCCAGCTCGATTTCGCATGGCGCAACAGGGTCAGGGTTAGAGTCAAATCGGGTTTCTTTCGTCCAGTATTTCCACATCGTCCTGCCGCAGTTTTGTTACCGGGGAAAGACCTGATTTGATGGAATTTACCGCTTCATCAAGCGTAACCCGCCGCACCGGTGTCCCCGGCGGAAAGGCGGTCAGTAACCGGCTCGGCACGGCGGACGACAGCAGGACAAAATGCCCCTTGTCGCCCGCGCTGCGGATCAGCCGCCCGAACGCCTGCGCTAACTTGGCGCGGATCATCCGGTCGTCATAATCGGTGCCGCCATAAGAAAGCCGCCGCGCGCGGTGGAGGATATCGGGGCGCGGCCACGGCACCTGCTCCATGATGACCAGCCGCAGCGAATGACCAGGCACATCGACGCCGTCGCGTAAAGCATCGGTGCCGAGCAAACTCGCGTGGCTGTCATCGCGGAAAATATCGACCAGCGTGCCGGTATCGATCGGATCGACATGTTGCGCGTAAAGCGGCAATCCGTCGCGCGCCAGCCGGTCGGCGATCCGCGCGTAAGTGGACCGCAACCGCCGGATCGCGGTAAACAACCCCAACGCCCCGCCGCCTGATGCGCCGATCAGCGCGGCATAAGCCCCCGCGAGCGCCGCCATGTCGCCGCGCTTCACATCGGTCACGATCAGAACTTCGGCCTGCGCGGCGTAATCGAATGGGCTGTCGGCGGAGAAATGAGTTGCCGCATGGTCGAGATGCACCGCGCCCGTGCGGCTTTCCGCATTGGCCCAATCGCCACCACTGCGAAGCGTCGCCGATGTCGCCATCACGCCGTGGCTGGGCTTCAGCACGATGTTCACCACCGGCTTCATCGGGTCGAGCCAGCGCCGGTGCATCCCGACATCGATCTCGCGCCCCTCGAACCGGTCGATGGCCAACCAGTCGACGAAATCCGCATCCACCGGCCCGACCGCGCGCCCCAGCATCGAGATCCACGCGCGCACTGTGTCGATCCGCCAGCCCAGACTCGCTATCGCCCCCTCGACCCGCGCCCTTGCGCTGCCGTCGAGCCAGTCGGGCGGATCGGCGATCATCGCCTCCAGCCGCTGGCCCAGCACCGTCAGCGGCCGTGCCAGCGCCTCCATCGCTACAGCCGCATCGGCCACCGCATCGACCACAGCCGCGTCGGGGTCGGTAAGCTCGGTCTCCATTCCGTAACCGCTTTCGCCCGCATTGCTCTCGTCGCGCGCGTAAACCATGCCGCGGATCGCCGACAGCAATCGCTCGACCGGACCCGACGGCATATTCTCGGCCAGTCTTTGCAACCAGCCATCGCCGGGCAAAGCTTCCGCCGCAATCCGCGCCATCTCGATCGCGAGGCCGCCTTCCTCGTCATAGGATGCAACATCGGCGAGCCTTGCCGCCAACCCGCGCCGCCGCCCGCGCGCCTTGCCCTCCGGCCCGATGACCCAGCGGCGCAGCTCGACCGTTTCCTGCCCCGTCAACGCGGCGGCAAACATCGAATCCGCCGCATCGAACAGATGATGGCCTTCGTCGAAGATGATCCGCGTCGGCCGGTTGCCTTCATCGCGGCCTCTGGCGGCATTGACCATCATCAGCGCATGGTTGGCGATGACGATATCGGCATGGATGCTCGCCCGCGACGCGCGTTCGATGAAGCATTTTTTGTAATGCGGGCACCCGGCATAGATACACTCGCCGCGCCGGTCGGTCAGCGCGGTCGAGCCATTGCGGCGGAATAATGTGGGCAGCCAGCCGGGCAAATCGCCGCCGATCATGTCGCCGTCCTTGGTGTAAGCGGCCCAGCGCGCGACCAGATGCGCCAGCGTCGCCGCTCGTCCGGCAAAACCGCCCTGCAACGCATCCTCCAGATTGAGCAGGCAGAGATAATTTTCGCGGCCCTTGCGCACAACGACCTTCGATTTGAAGGTGTCGGCGTCGGGATAAATCCGCTTTGCCTCACGCACCAACTGGCGTTGCAACGCCTTGGTAAAGGTCGAAATCCATACCGCGCCGTCGGCGGCCCTCGCCCAAAGCGACGCGGGCGCGAGATAGCCCAAGGTCTTGCCGATGCCGGTGCCCGCCTCGGCGAGCAGCATATTGGGTTCGCCCTTGCGCGCACGCGGGGCAAAGATTTGCGCGGCGGCCTGCGCAAAGTCGCGCTGTCCCTGCCGCGTTTCGGCATCGCCGCCGACGAGCGAAGCCAACTGCGCCTGCACCGCGTCGGGGTTCAGCGTGACCACGCGCGGCGGCGTGCGCGGCGGCGTTTCCTCCCATTCGGGCAGTTTGGAAAACAACCAGCGCTCGGGCTTCTCCGGCTTGGCCAGATAGCGCGCGACGATGTTGGCCCAAGGCCAGCGCAGCCGCGCGAGGTTTTGGGCAGCATCCCAAGCCCCCTCGCGCTCGGGCCATGCCGGGTCGGTGAGGGTGGCGAGAAGTTTTTGCGCAGCGGTGAGGAGGAAGGGGGCGATTGCTTCGTCACCTGTTCTAAGCCCCTCCCCTTCAGGGGAGGGGAGGAGACGCGAAGCGGCGGAGGGGTGGGGCCTGTCAGCCAAGCTCAATTCGTGCGGCGAGGCCCCACCCCCAACCCCGTGGAGCCTCTCGGACCATTCCGGGGGACTGGTCCCTCCACGCCTAAAGGGGAGGGGCTTCACTCCCTCCACGTTCAATTCTATCCCCAAAGCCCCCGCCAACCCCTTCGGCGTAGGCACCACAAACCGCGCAGGATGCACAAAGGCAAACAGCTCCAGCAAATCCAGCCCCGACAATTCGGCATAACCCAGCCGCTGCGCCACCAACGGCGCATTGAGCATGATCAGCGGCGTCTCCGCCGCCCGCCCGACGGCCTCGCCCTTGCCAACCGTCCGCACCTGGCCGTCAGGCGAAGCCAGCCAAATCCCCGCATGGCTCGCATGCAGAGCAGGGAAGGGGAGTTCGGGCGGGACGACGGTCACCCGCTCAGCCATAGCGGTGGTCGGAACGTAAGGGAAACGGTTTGGGAGGAGACGTTGACGTTCAAAATGCAAATATTATTTGCTGACTGTAGAATTTGACGCGGCTTCCATCGAGTAAGCGCGTTCGGGATAGTCGGGGTCTATTACTCCCCACGGCATTTTTTCGTAATCCATTAACGGTCGGCCAAAGACTGAAACATTGCCGCCTGCTTTATTAGGCCAATAAACACCTACAGGGACTGCATTCGAGTGCTCATAAATCTTGACCATTTGGATTGGTCCGCCAATACTTGAAAATTGTCCCTCGCGAAGCAAATCTCGCATCACCTCGAATGGCTCCATATCGAATGAGCCTTGGTCAATTTTTCCTCTAGCCCTAAGCATCGCGATCAGCTTATCTTTGGCTGCTTGAACAACATCGTCATTACCCGCGTAAGCTACATATTTCGCACTCTCATCGTCCTGCCCCTTCCACGTTGTAGATCTCCTAAACGTGAAAAGTTTGGTATTCTCGTCAAAATGCAGTTTCCAAACGCTGAAATTTTTATATTTCCAAGAGTATCCGCATAGCTGAAACTCAACTTTGGGTATTTCTGGGGTGTTCGGTGTGAGTCCCAACTGAGAGATGAATTTACGCGAATGGTTGAAAACTCTAACCAGATGGCCTTTCAATTCTGACAAATCCATCGCTCGTGTATTGGCGGGGCTGTGCATCAAGATGGCGTTATAGGCTTGTATCATAAGCGGGTATGCGTCGTCAGTGTGTCCTGCGAACGCCAACACCGCATCAGTACGCGGTAGAAGCATAATTTTGGGGTTAGCATCCCAAGTTTTTCCGCCGGATAATCGACTGTCAGATGCGACAATCAGCTCGGTTACACTTCCAACCTGGCGAACCCATGAAATATTCAAAGTCATTGATAAAATCCCTAACCCACCCCCACCAAATCCGTCTTCGCAAAATCATCGCCCACATAGAGCAACGGGCATCCATTCTCCTTCGCCACCTCATAGGCAAAGCAGTCGCCGAAATTGAGTGCGGCGGGGTGGACGCCTTTGCCCTCTTCGTGGCTTTGTGTGAAACAAATTATCTCACACGAAGACACAAAGCCACGAAGAGATTCCAGGCTTGCAATGTAGGATTTGCTCTGACACCTTCATGTCCGACATCGTTGACCGCCCAATGGCTGCAGGGGCATGCAATCAGCTACCAAGCAAAATCACAGAAATATCGTTGTGAAAACGCCTTGAATAGGCGTCACTTGTGTCACCTTAGGCACGCTCAGGATAGGCCCTTGTAAACTGATCATCCGGCATTCCGAACGCGATTTAGGTGAGACTTTAGTGTGACCTTAGCCGGTTTCGCGGGCATCGCCGGTCCAACATTTCGCCCATGCGCTTGCAAATCCGCCCAAAAGCGGGAAAGGGCTGGGGCAGAAAACCCGTAAGTGAGAATATGACCGTGACCGAACTCCGTGACCTTGCTGCCGCATCAAAGGCTTGGCCTTATGAGGAGGCGCGCAAGCTTTTGAAGCGCTATCCGGCTGGCAAGCCAGACGGCGCGGCGATCGTGTTCGAAACCGGCTATGGCCCCTCCGGCCTGCCGCATATCGGCACGTTTAACGAGGTGCTGCGCACGACGATGGTGCGGCGCGCCTTCATGGAACTCTCCGACGCGCCGACCACGCTGATTGCCTTTTCGGACGATATGGACGGGCTGCGCAAGGTGCCTGACAATGTGCCGAACAAGGATATGTTGGCGCTATATCTCGGCAAGCCGCTGACGCAGGTGCCCGACCCGTTCGGCACTCACGAAAGCTTTGCACACCATAACAATGCGCGGCTCCGCGAATTTCTCGACCGGTTCGGGTTCGAATATGAATTCCTGTCCTCGACGGTCGAATATGCCAGTGGGCGGTTCGACGAGACGTTGAAGCTGGTCCTGCATCATTATCAGGACATATTGGACATCATGCTGCCGACGCTCGGTAAGGAACGGCAGGCGACATATTCGCCGGTGCTGCCCGTCAGTCCGAAGTCGGGCATTGTGCTGCAGGTGCCGGTAACGGTGGTCGATGCGGCGGCTGGGCTGGTGAGCTTCGAAGATGAAGGCGAGCGTATCACGCAGTCGATCCTCGGCGGCCTCGCAAAGCTGCAGTGGAAGGTCGATTGGGCGATGCGCTGGGTGGCGCTTGGCGTCGATTATGAAATGTCGGGCAAGGATCTGATTGACAGCGTCACGCAGTCGTCGAAGATTACCCGGGCGCTCGGTGCGAGGCCACCCGAGGGTTTCAACTACGAGATGTTCCTCGACGAAAAGGGCGAGAAAATCTCGAAGTCGAAGGGCAATGGCCTGAGCCTCGACGAATGGCTGACCTACGGCACCGAAGAGAGCCTCGCCTTCTATATCTACCGCGAGCCGCGTAAAGCAAAGTCGCTGCATCTGGGCGTTATCCCGCGCGCGGTGGATGAATATTTCCAGTTCCGCGGCAATTATCACGGTCAGGAACTGACGCAGCGGCTGGGCAATCCGGTGCATCACATTCATGCCGGTGCTGTGCCCGAAGGCGTTCCGCCGGTAACGTTCGGGTTGCTGCTGAACCTCGTCGGCGTGATGGGCGCGGATGCCACCGATGATCAGGTGTGGTCCTATCTGCGCAACTATGTGAAGGACGCGTCGCCCGAAAGCCATCCCGATTTGGCCGAACTGATTGGCTTGGCACTGGCCTATAACCGCGATTTTGTGGCACCCACCTTGCACCGCCGCAAGCCGGAGGGGATAGAGGTTGCCGCGCTTCAGCGCCTCGAACGCGAACTTGGCGAACTGGGCGACAACGCGGGCGCAGAGGACATCCAGAACATCGTTTACACGATCGGCAACGAGGGCGGTTTCGAAACCCTACGCGACTGGTTCAAGGCACTGTACGAGACGTTGCTCGGGTCGAGCGCTGGCCCGCGAATGGGCAGTTTTATCGCGCTTTATGGCGTCGCAAATACGCGCAAATTGATTGGCGAGGCGCTCACATGAGCGGCTATCATCTGGCACAAATCAACATTGCGCGGTTTGTCCTGCCTAAAGATCATCCCGACAATGCAGGGTTCATGAACGCCCTCGACCCGGTGAATGCGCTTGCCGACAGCTCTCCTGGATTTGTGTGGCGGTTGACAGGCGAAGGCAATGATGCGGTGAATATTGACGCAGTACCCGACGATCCCCGACTGGCGGTCAACATGTCGGTGTGGGCCGATGTGGAAGCTTTGGGTGCCTATGTTTATCGTAACCCCGAACATCTCGCAATTATGCGCCGTCGGCGCGAATGGCTGGAGCATATGGCTGTTTATCAGGCATTGTGGTGGGTGCCGGTTGGCCATATTCCGACCGTTGCCGAAGGCTTGGCAAAGGTCACGCATATCGCTGAACATGGACCGACCGATGAGGCGTTCACCTTCAAGCAGACCTTCCCCGCGCCGGACGGCACGCCAGCGGTGCCGCAACTGGACGAATGTGCATGAATGGCCGGACCGCAAGCGAACTGGCGGTCGATCTGCTGGGGAAAGAGCTTGATGTGCTCTCCCCGCTCGAACGCGATGTTATCGACCGCATCGCGACGCGCAAAGTTACCGGGCACGCCCATGAAAAAGTTCAGGAAATGGGCTTTGGCGCGCGGCTTGCCGACCGCGTCGCAGAAATTGGGGGGTCATGGGCCTTCATTAGTTCGTTCGGCATTGTGCTGTTCGGATGGATGCTGATCAACTCGCCAATGCTCAAAAGTTTCGGGGTGCAGTTTGACCCTTATCCGTTTATTTTCCTCAATCTGATGTTGTCGATGCTGGCCGCTATCCAGGCGCCGATCATCATGATGAGCCAGAACCGGCAGGGCGAAAAAGACCGGATTGCCGCCAAGCACGATTATCAGGTCAATCTGCGCGCCGAGCTGGAGATATTGCTGTTGCACGAGAAACTGGAGCATATGATGCGCGAGTTGGATGCGATCAAAAGCGCAACAGGTGTCAAGACGATATGAGCACAATTGCAGCCAAGCTTTACCGTGACGGAAAAGTCGCAGCCGAGATCGATATTTCGAAACCGATCCCGCATCTGGAAAAGCCGGGCGATTTTATCTGGATCGGCCTGCTCGAACCCGACGACGGCGCGCTGAAACGCATACAGGACCATTTCGGGTTGCACCAGCTGGCGGTGGAAGATGCGCTCGATCCTAAACATCTGCCCAAGGTCGAACCTTATGGCGACCATCTGTTTCTCGTCGCGCGCACCGCGCACTTGCAGGGCGATCGCATCGTTTACGGTAATACCGCGATCTTCATGGGGCGGCAGTTTATCATCTCGGTTCGCCACGGCTCCGATCGCGCCCACAGCCCCGTCCGCGCGCAACTGGAAGCGACGCCGTGGTTGCTCAAACAAGGCCCGGACCACGTCCTCCACGCCATTTTGGACTTCATTGTCGATGGCTATACCGACGTGGTGGATGCCATGGAAGACAAAGTGCTGGCGATGGA
This sequence comes from Sphingomonadales bacterium, assembly GCA_031406495.1. Lineage (GTDB taxonomy): Bacteria > Pseudomonadota > Alphaproteobacteria > Sphingomonadales > Sphingomonadaceae > Sphingorhabdus_B. The sequence goes on from JANOHL010000006.1 coordinate 22,429, forward strand.
GGACCGCGCGATTGCAAGCTTTTTGGGACGTGCCGAAACCGGTCGGGTGTTCATGTTACGCCGCGAACTGTTCCGGTTGCAGCGTATATTGGGACCGACCGAGGATTTGGCCAACCGGTTCATCCACCTCGAACTGCCGCAGATCGATGCCAATATCTACCCCTATTTCCGCGACCTGCTCGACCATATCCGCCGCGTCATTTATCGCGTCGAGGGCCTGCGCGACACGCTGACCTCGGTGATCGAAACCAGCGGCTTGCTCGAACAGCAACGGCAAGGTGCAATAACGCGGCAACTGGCGGCGTGGGCGGCAATCCTTGCGGTGCCGACCGCGATTGCCGGGATTTACGGGATGAACTTCGACATCATGCCCGAACTGCGCTGGGAATATGGCTATTATGTCGTGGTCGGGGTGATGGCGACCGTTTGCCTGACGCTCTACGTGCGGTTTAAGCGGTCTGGATGGCTTTAGGGGTGCGTTTCGAGAAATATGTCGCGCCGCGCTTGCCAAACGCCGTCGGCTGAACGCGCCAGCCGCACAATGCCATTGCCACCCTTGTTCGTCCTTAGTCTGCGATATTTTGCGGTGACGCCGAACTCACCATCAAAAACAATGTCATCGATCCAGTAGGGCCGTCTGTCAGGCTCTTGCACGGTAAGGTGGACATGGGCGAGCAATTCGTCGTTGGGATAGGGCGCTGGTTTGACCGAGCGGAATCGATAGCGACCATCAGCGCCGGTTTTTATCCAACCACGCAGTCGACCGTGCCGCCTGCTCCATTCGGTTTCGTTAGTGCCATTGGCGTAAAGTCCGTCGGCATTGGTGTGATAGGCATAAAGCACGACATTGGGCGCGGGCGTTTTGCCGTCGGCTTGATACACCACGCCTTCAAACACAAAGACCTCTCCCGGCTCGTTCGGGGATGCAACATCGGCCTCCCACTTCATGACCGCAGCGTCACGTTCAAACACGCCTTCGCAACCTTCGCAGTCATAAAGGTTCGCCAGCGAACGTTTGGCGCTCTTGTCGACTTCTGCCTTGGCAACGGACGTACGGTTGCAAGCGCCGACCAGCGGCAAAGCTGCCAACGCGGTAATCACCTCGCGCCGATGCACTGTCATTATACTACGACCTGCCGCATCACGTCGACATAACCGGGAGATATCGTCATCCGCTGATGATAATTTCCGCCGCCGAGGAACTGATGCACGCGCGGCAGGTGATAGCAGGGCACACCCATGAACAGGTGATGTTCGCTGTGATAGTTCACCCAATATGGTGCCACGGTGAAGCGCTCTAGCCAATTGGCACGGGTCGTCCGTGCATGGGTAAACGGATCTTCGCTGCCGGTGGTAGTGCAGGCATGCTCGGCGATGTTGCGGATGCGCAGGAACAGCTGGAACGTTGTTGCCATCGCCACGAACCACAGCAGGAACGGCGTCCAGCCATAGACCGCCAGCGACAATGCCAGCAGGATGAACTGTATGCCAAGAAAACGCAGAAACGCCTTACCGATGAAGATATTTTGTTCCTTGGCGGCCGGGCTTACGCTCTTGATCGCCATTTTGGCTTGCGCATAGCGTGTCCGGAAAAACACCATGCCGGTCAGGTCGCGCACTATTTTGCGCGCCATGCTTGCGCGGCTGGTGGGGAAGGGCTGCGATAGAGGCAGATCAGGATCTTCGGGCTGTTGCGTGAACTTGTGATGGGTCAGGTGATAGGTCCGGTACGCCTGCAAATCGGTCCCCGCCGCCGCGCCCGTCGGCCATTGGCCAAGGAAATTGTTGATCTTGCGGTCTGGGTGCAGATGCCCGTGTGCCGCATCGTGCATTAAAATTGCCAGCCCCAATTGCCGTCCGCCAATCAGGATGATGGCGACCAGATAACCAATCGGATTGCCCCACCAAGTCGCCAGCGCTGCAATCCCGCAAATAACCGCCCAGCAATGCACGACCAGCCAAATGCCGCGCCAGCGCGATACGCTGGTTATCGCGGCCCAATCGTCACGCGCAAATATCTTGCGCGGATCGGCGGCTTTTACCGCAGGCATTTCTGTTCGCTCCGGTTCATGTGGGCATAATAACGCAAATCCCTGCCCACTCCAAACGCGCTACGGAATCGCTTTTCTTCAGGCAATCGGACCCTTGACCCAACCAACCTCCGGCGCATCCATATTCACAGCCTCGCCCAATTCGTAGACGTTTCGGTAGCCATAACCGTAAAGGTTGATGAAGGTCTGGATATTGAGGGCGAGCTCGACTTTCTTGGTGACGACCGGTCGCACATTATCGCGGAAATTGTTGTTGCAGTAGATCAGGATTTCGCGGTTGGGGTTGGCTCCGATAACCTCCGCCAACGCTTCGGCGGTGAAGTCGGGCAGCGGCAGATTGACCGCACCCCTGATGTGACCCTCGGCAAAGGCTTGTGCAGACCGGGCGTCGAGAAGCAGCACGTCTGGCCGCGCTGCCCGTGCGTTGAAGTCGGCCAGCGTAATCAGGCGTTCGCGGCGAACAGGCGCGACCTCGGACACCATCTCGGTATAGCCGTCGTAGTTGATGAGCGGACTACCGGCGTTTTGCTGAGCCAATACAGGCGACGCCGCCAGCGCGGCTATGGCGATCAAATGATACAAGCGCATGAACATCCTCCCTTGGTTGAGAGAGGATGATCCGCTTGGTTTGAACAGCGGGTGAATGGCTTCGGCGTTATTTGGACGCTGCGACATCCGCCCTTTTGGCGGCTTTCTCCAGCCAACCCCAGCCGCGTCGATATCTACAGCCTCACGGTGCAACTAAGCATTGCCGTAGCCGAGCAATTATTTCGACGACGTAGGTGCTATATTTGCTTTGGCGGCTGACGACTCGGTAACTTTCGCATCCCATTTCTGCTTGATCTCATCGAGCAACGCGATCGCCGGATTGTCCTCGCTGCGGTTATGCGGATCGTTGGCGAGCGGCATAAGCATTCTATAGGCCGTGCTATAAGCCTCTTCGTCGATCAGTTGTTGGACAACTTGCCAACGGACATTTTGGTCGTAAGGGGCAAGCTCAAGCGCACGTTCCAATCCGTGTGCCGCAACCTCGGTGATATCCTTGCCCGACCCCTGCAGGCTTCGATAATAGAAAATGAGGGGAATGGGATGATCGGTTTCGACCCTATTCAACGCTGTCACCGCCTTGCGCACATGTTTCCAAGCTGCTTCGCGATCTTCGGCGTTTTCGGCGATGCGAGAAAGCGCGTATATTTTCTGTACATGCGCGTTAACCAGCTTGGGGGACATCGTCAGCGCTTTGTCTGCGGCTGCCAATGCCGAGGCGAAATTTCCGGCATCATGTTCGGCCTCGGCCAAAGCCGAGAGTACAGCTGGGTCATTCGGATATTTGGCACTAACGGCCTGTGCACGCGGCAGCAATATTTTGGCCGTTTCATCGTTCACGCCGCGTTTGGATTCCAGAATTACCGGCATAATCTCAGCTTCGGCCTCGCGCATTTTGCGGACGGTGATGGCACCTGCCTTCAACTTGTCACCAGGGATTGGCAGATAGCTTATCCGAGACTGATTGAGATAGGCTTTCAATTCCTTGTCCAGCACTTGCAAGTCGCCAAAAGCGGCGGTCGCAGCTTCCATTTCGCTTGATCCTTTGGCCAGCGCCAAGCGATAATTGGTCAGCTGCCCATGCCGTTTTCCGGAAAGCTGCAGATAATGGTACAAGAGCCAGCTGCGGCCATAAAATTCATCATAGGCTTTGGTCTTCCGCTTTTTATATGTTTCGGAATCCAGCAACGCCTCAATGGGTACATCCTTGGCATAAAACAGCTCCGCGGCGCGGTGATGAGCCGGCAGGCCAAGACCTACTCCGCCATCTTTTTCAAACCGCGCGGTGGAGAAAAATTCTGCGAACCCTTCGCTGAGCCAGCGCGGTGTTGCCCACTCGCTGACGCCGTGCATGACGTGATGGGCATATTCATGAAACAATATCTGCTCGCTTTGCGTAAGGTCTTTGCCGTCGCTCTCAACTCGGGAGGTAAAGGCGACAGACCCGCCCGCGCGGGCCTGATAGAACCCCTGTAGAAAGCCCGTCTTGTCGCCAGCCAGCTTTCGCACCTGGCCCGCGCTACGCACGACATAGATGGTCACTCTGTTGGAAGGGCTCGGAGGCGCTTCCTCTCGTCTCAGGACATACAGAACCGCGCTGTGAAACCGCTCCAGCCGCTCGGTAAATTCGCGGACATCTTTTTCATTCTGGTCGGCCATAACCAGAAAATGATCGCTGCTGGCTTCATGCCATTCGGCACTCGCAGCAACCGGAATAGCTACCAATAAAAGGCTCGACAAAAACCGGACAACGGTTGCGACCATAAATGCTCCCCCGCCAATAAGGCGAGGGAGACATTAGGGAATTTATTTCGACGCCGCAATCCAGTCGTCTATCTTCTTTTCTAGCACGACAAGCGGCAGCGCGCCGGTGCCGAGGATTTGTTCGTGGAAGGCGCGGACATCGAATTTGGAACCTAGCTGTTTCTGCACCTTGGCTTTCAGCCGCTGGATCGTCAGCGCACCGATCTTGTAGGCAAGTGCCTGGCTTGGAATCGCGATGTAACGCTCAACCTCTGCGGTGGCGTCGGTCCTTCCCATATCGCTATTGGCCAGCATATATTCGATCGCCTGATCGCGGGTCCAGCCTTTGCTATGCAGCCCGGTATCGACGACAAGCCGCATCGCGCGCAGCATCTCGTCCGACAGCGTGCCGAACCGGGCATAGGGGTCCTTGTAGAATCCCATATCGTAGCCGAGCGTTTCGGCATAGAGCGCCCATCCTTCGACATAGGCGGTATTGCCGCCGAAGCGCACAAACGCCGGGAGTGCTTCGTTTTCCTGCGCCAGGCTGATCTGGAAATGGTGCCCGGGCGCGCCTTCATGGAGAAATAGCGAGATGTTACCCGGCGTGGTCCGACTGGGCAGGTCATAGGCGTTGAAATAGAAAATGCCGGGGCGCGTCGTACCGTCGGGCGTGCCCGACTGGTAGCTGCCGCCCGCCTCGAACTTTTCGCGAAACTCTTCATAGGGGCGGATTTCGAGCTTGGATTTGGGCACGTTCGAGAAATATTGCGGCACCAGCGCATCGACCTTTTTGCCGATGTCGTAAAAACGCTGGGTCAGGTCCTCGCGGCTCGATGCCTTGAATTTGGGGTCGGTGCGCAGATGGTCGAAGAACTGGGCAAGCGTGCCTTTGAAACTGACTTCGGTCTTGACCGCTTCCATGCCCTTCTTGATCCGTGCGACTTCGGCAAGTCCGGTATTGTGGATTTCATCGGCGGTGAGTGGCAGCGTCGTGGTCTGCTCGATGGCGAGCGCGTAGAGCGCGGGGCCGCCCTTCATTTGCGAAAGGCCGACCGTGGGCCGCGCCGATTTCATATATTCGTCGCACAGATAATCGCGCAGGCGGGCGAGCGACGGATAGAGTTGGTCGCTGATGGATGCGCGGTAGGCGGCGGTCAGGCGGGCCTTGTCGGCATCGCTGAAATCGGCAGGGAACTGGCCGACCGGGCCGAAATAAGGCGATTGCTCGACCTGAATCTTCAGCTGCGTGTCCAGCTGCTCGATAACATTCTTGATCGTCAGCTGCGTCTCGACGACGCCCGATTGCTGACCTTCCTTGAAGCGCGTGATCGACCGGTCGATGATCTCGACAAAGTTCTGGTGGCGCTTGAGGTTGTTCTCATAGTCGAGAACGGTCTTGAACGGTGCCGCACCCTTGCCGCTGGCGAAGGTTGGATAAAAGGTGTGGATACCGAAAAAATGATTGATCGGACGGACATCGGTGAGTGCCAGGATTTCGGGCGTCAGGCCTCTAAGCGCCTGTTCCTGATTATATTTGAAAACATCATAGGCAATTTTGTCGGTCGCGTTCAGCGCGTTGCGATTGATCGCGCCCAAGTCGGCGAGGTTTTTCTCCGCGGCGGCACGTTCGGCGTCATTATAGGCGTCGGTGCCGAAATCACCGATCTTGTCGGCGTAACGCAGATCGCCACGAAACAAGGCGCTGATCGGATTGCGCGTCAAATTGGCCTCGTCATCGGCGGCGAACAGCGCAGCAAGGCGCTTGCTTTCGGCCACGGTCGCGTCCTCAACCGGGGCAGTCTGGGCAAAGGCAGGTGCAGCAACCGCCAGCGGCGCCAGCAAAGTAGCGGTGGCAAGAAGAACGATTTTGAGCGGTTTCATGCGAATTTTCTCCAAATGGCGAACACGCCGCAAAGCAGCGTGATATGGCGCTTGTCTCGCGCTGTCGACGACCAGACGCAAACAAATTTCGACAGACGGCATACGTGGTGGGCGGGTGGCAAGCACAATAGCGGATTTTGCTTTTGTAACCGCCAACTTGTTGTAGATGGTCAGCCTCGTGTCGATGACAATATTGATGAATCGCGGGGAGCATAATGCTAGCGGCAGAGGGAGAAACAGCAGTGCGCGTCATTCTGCTTGTCGATGACGAACCGCTGGTCCGCATGGGTACCGCGCTGTTGCTCGAAGAACTCGATCACCGCGTAATTCAGGCATCGACAGGTGCAGAAGGCTTGCAGTTGCTGGCGGAGAACGACGACATCGAAATCATCATAACCGATTTTCGCATGCCCGACATGGACGGCCTGGAAATGATCGAACTGGCGCGGCAAGCGCGGCCCAATATAAAGGCGGTTTTGATGACGGGCTATTCGCCGGACGATGAGCGTTTTTCCGCGCTGAATTTTCCGAAGATTTCCAAGCCATTTGGCATCGGCGAACTGGAAAATGCGTTGGCACAAGCTGCCTGACCATCTTATCGTGCGCGCCCTTTTCAGGCGTATGAAAACATGCACCATATTATGGTTCTGATCTGACCAAAACAGCGGCATAAGAGGGTAGTATGGACGAAATGGATACCCCCGAACAAGAGCGCCGGTGGTTACCCCGGATACCGAATTTTGCGCTGATTGCGGGCGGCATCCTGATACTCGCCGCGCTGGCTTTGGGATTAGCCGTTTCGGATGCGCGCAGCCAGCGTAAGGTCGCTGCCGGGTGGGAACGGCAAACGTTCGAAGTTCTCATCGAAACGCGCGACCTGTTGAGTGCATTGCAGAATGTTGAAACCGGGCAGCGGGGCTATCTACTAACCGGGGAGCAACGATATCTCGAGCCCTATAACGCCGGATTGGCCGCTGTCCCGCGCGAACTGAAACGTCTGCAGTTCATGGTGCAGGATAACCCCGCGCAACGAGCCAGCCTCAGCAGATTATCCGACGTCATCGACCAAAGGCTGGAGTTGTTGCGATGGGGCATCTCGTTGAAGAGAAGCGGTGACGGCGAAGGGGCAACCCAACTCGTTGCCTCTGGGCGGGGCAAGGTGTTGATGGATGAAGCCCGGATTATTCTGGCCGGCATAAACAGAACCGAAACCGCGTTGCTGGGCGAGCGCACAGCGGAGAATGACCGGCTGTCACGGCAGTCTGACCTGTTGGTTGTCGGGCTTCTGGTGCTTATCCTTGGCATGGCGGGTTTCGGGATTTTGACGTTGGTTGCCGCTGCGCGTGCACACGGGAAGGCCGAATTGCTGGAGGTAGAGCAAGCAGCCGCGCAGCGACTGCGCGAAGCTGATGCTGCGGCCGCCCGGTCGGCTGCCTTGCTTAATGAGCAACTGGAAGCCAAGGTAGCGGCGCGCACGCAGGAACTGGAAACTGCGCTGGGGGTTCTTCGCAAAGAAGTTGAGGAACGCGAAAGCGCCGAAGCGCAGGTCCGCCAAATGCAGAAAATCGAATCGATCGGGCAACTGACCGGCGGCATCGCGCATGACTTCAATAATATGCTGGCGGTTGTGCTCGGATCGCTCGAGATCGTAAAACGCCGCATACACAGCGACCCCGAGCGTGCGATCATCGCTGCGGAGAATGCCGAGGAAGGTGCGCGCCGGGCGGCGACACTGACCGCGCGTCTGCTTGCATTTTCGCGGCAACAACCGCTCGCGCCCGAACCGGTCGATGCGAACAAGCTGGTCAGTGGCATGTCAGAGCTGCTGCGCAGTACCATCGGCGAGCAGGTCGAGATCGAAACGGTGTTGGCAGGAGGTTTGTGGAAAACCCATATCGATACACCGCAGCTCGAGAACGCGATACTGAACCTGTGCGTCAACGCGCGCGATGCAATGCCCGAAGGCGGCAAGCTGACCATCGAAACGCACAATTGCCATCTCGACGAAAATTACGCAGCCAACAATCCCGATGTCGATGCTGGGGAATTTGTGTTGGTATGCGTCAGCGATACAGGAACGGGCATGGCGCCCGACGTTATCGAGCGATCTTTCGACCCGTTCTACACCACCAAGGAAGTCGGCAAAGGCACAGGCCTCGGGCTGAGTCAGGTCTACGGCTTCGTCAAGCAGTCGGGCGGCCACATCAAGATCTATTCGGAGGACAATGAAGGCACGACGATTAAACTGTATCTGCCACGTTATTTCGGCAGCGCAAAAGCGGGTGATCGAAGCGCATCGAACGACGGCGAAAACTGGCCACAAGCCAAGCCTGGCGAAGTCGTTCTGGTTGTGGAGGACGAGGATCAGGTCAGGAACGTATCAACCGAGCAACTGCGCGATCTAGGCTACAATGTGCTTGAGGCGAGCGATGGTGCGGCGGCGCTGGCCTTGCTGACCGAAAACGAGCAGGTCGATTTGATCTTTACCGACATCGTCATGCCCGGAATGACGGGCCGGGTGTTGGCGGACGAGGCCGTGAAACTGCGTGCTGACGTCAAGATACTGTACACGACGGGTTACACCCGCAATGCCGTCGTCCACAACGGTGTGCTCGACCCCGGCACCGAGTTTATAGCCAAGCCGTACACCGGCGCGGCGCTGGCGAACAAGGTACGGAGCGTGCTGGACGGTAAATGAGTCCTACCAAGATCACTTGGCGGGCGTATTGATCTCCAGCCAGTTATTCTGCCGGTACCATTTGGTGATGATGTGTTTGACCCCCGCCTTGACCGGCGTTCCGGTGTGCAGCGTTTTGTAGTTGAGCGTACCGTCGGGCTTCACATTGTTCCAGATCAGCATCATGCCCGTTTGCGGACGCACACCGATGCCCAAATGCGGGAATTCGGTGGTGCCGCCTTCTTCGGGTTCGTTCAAAAATATCATCGCTGTCCAACTGCGCTGTCCGCCGGACAGTCTTTCGCCTGCCCAATATTCCTGGCTGGGGTGGAAGAAATCATGATGCGATTTGAATTCCTGACCGATGTGATAGCGTTGGCCCTGCATCGTTTCGGCATAACCGTTGTCGATGCCGAGCACATCGCTCATCCGTGCTTCGACACGGCTGACGAAGGGATCCCAGCGGTTAAGATGGCAGCTGTAGCTGGTGCGAAAACCCGCTTGCTCAGTACCTTTGTACAGCGTCGAAGGCACCGCCTCGGCGTCGATTTTGTCGATCAACCCTTTGCAGTCGCCAAGGCTCAGGAAACCCTGATAGACGTATAATTGGGCGTCGGCGTGCTCGACCAGTTGCACCAGCGGATTGGCATTCAGCCGCTTGGTGACATGCGCACCGATCTTCGCCAGCTTTGCCGGGTCGTTGTTGGGGTCGAATTTGGTAACGGGCGTGTCGTCAATCATGCCCAGGCTCCAATTTGGTTTCGAATCATTGGATGACGCGACCCCTTACCATGACCCAATCGACTTTTTCGAGCGTGCGAATGTCGTCGAGCGGATTGGATGCGACCGCGATCATGTCGGCCGAATAGCCGACTGCGATTTTTCCGATTTCGCCTTTCATGCCCAAAACATCGGCGGCAACGGTGGTAGCACTGGCCAGCGCCTCTTTGTTGGTCATGCCGGCCTTCACCATCAAGGCGAACTCGCTCGCATTTCTCCCGTGCTCAAACACCCCGGCGTCGGTGCCAAAGGCCACCGTCACGCCCATGGCCTTTGCGCGTGTGACTTGCCGTCCGGACACTTCCAGCGCCTGTTTCGCCTTCACCTCGACCGTCGGTGTGTAGATGCCTTTGCCGAGCCTCGCGCGCACACCTTCGAGCGCCATCAATGTCGGCACCAGCGCGGTGCCTTTGGCCTTCATTATCTTGAGCGCTGCTTCATCGGCGAAAGTGCCATGGTCGATGGTGTCGATGCCTGCGGCTGCCGCTGACTCGATCCCGCGCGCACCGTGGGCATGCGCCATGACTTTCAGGCCCAACGAATGCGCTGTGTTGGCTATCGAGGTCATTTCTTCGCTGGTGAAATGCGCCTCAAGTCCGCGACCCTGTTGTGAGAGGACACCGCCGGTCGCAGTAATCTTGATAACATCGGCACCGAGTCGTGACGCCTTGCGCACCTTCTCCGCGCATTCTTGCGCGCCGGTGCAGGTGTAGCCGCCGTCGAGCGCGGCCAGAACATCCTTGCGGAAACCGGTGACATCGCCGTGCCCGCCAACAATCGCCAGTGCAGGGCCAGCGGCCACGATACGCGGCCCGACAATCTTGCCCTCGGCAGTACCGCGGCGCAGCACGAACGCGGTGTTCTGCGCAGAACCAGCCTCCCGCACCGTAGTGAAACCGGCCTTCACCGTCAGCGCGGCGTTTTTGACGCCCATCACCACGCCCCATTCATCCGGATCGACCGCCTCGTCGCGGAAATCGCCGCCAGGGTCACCCGTCAGATGGACGTGGAGATCAATCAGGCCGGGGAGCACGGTCTGGCTGGACAAGTCGATGACGGTCGCATCGGCAGGAAGCGTAGCACGGTCATTGCCTTTGGCGATGCCGGTGATCCGTCCATCGGTAACGGTAATCGTTGCCGGGCCGGTCGGACCGGTGTTGGCATCGGCGATCAGGTTGCCTGCCAATATGACCTGAGTGTCGGCAGAGGCCGGGGAGGCGAGCAACAGGCTTGCGGTGGCGAACAATGCGGCGCGGATCATCAATTTCTCTCCCTGATATAATGGCGGGAGATTGGGCAGCTTGCTCTCATGTTACAAGCAAAAAAAGAGCCGGATCACTTTCGCGGTCCGGCTCCTGAGGGCAGTGCCTGCCCCCTATTCTGGCGTTTTGCTTACCAGAAGAAATTCTGGATTACGTCAACCACCTGTCCGCTACGCAGATCGACAAGCAAGACATCGTCGTAATAACGCACCCAGCGGTAGGAACCATATGCCGGTGGCAGACGGTAATAGCTTGGATCGTTGATCCAGTAATCCGAGCCATAATAGCCTGAGCCAAGTGAAAAGCCGATGCTTATCCGGCTGTAGCTGCGGCCGCGATAGGGCGAGTAATAGCGGCCGGGACGATAATAATTGCCGTAACGCTGACGATGGCCACGCCAATCATAGCGGCTGTCGTTACGCCAGTTATTGCTCCAACGATCTACGCGATTGTTGTTGTTACGGTCATAGCGGCGGTCGATCTGGCCGTTGCGGTCGCGGTCCAGCCGACGGTCAATACGCTCGTCATCGTTGCGATCAATTCGCCGATCCAGTCGACCATCGCGGTTGCGGTCGTAATTCCGGTCGAGGTTGCCATCGCGATTTTGGTCCCAGCGACGGTCGAGATTGCCGTCGCGGTTACGGTCGTAATAACGGCCGTCCTGGCTGGCATCACGGCGTTGTACTTGTGCTCTCGCTTGCTGGCGGTCGCCGCGGTTGATTGTTACCGGGGCAGCTTGGCGACGCTCGCCGCGGTTGTTTGCGACGGGAGCAGCCTGACGGCGTTCTGCACGGTTATTTGCTTCCGGAGCGGCTTCACGCCGCTCGGCGTGTGCTTCGCTACGACGACCTTCACCGCGTCCGCCCTGGCGTTCGGCCCGATTTTCGCCGCGCGCAGCCTGTCGTTCGGCCCGACGTTCGCCGCGTTCATCGCGTTGAAAATCGGCGGTTGCGCCTATGTTTGCCGACGCCCGCGCATTTTGCGGCGCAAGCTCAGCAGCAGAAACGGCCATCGGCGAAAGCGCCGTTGCCGTAACCAATGTCATCAAAATAAATTTTTTCATGGGCAATTCCAATTGGCAGTCGCAATATGCTTCTGCGTTGACGTCATGTCTGCCGGAGTCGTTCTGAAGCTTGGCTGAACTTGTCATACATGTTCATGAAAGGAAGCGTTTAGATGAACGGCGCAAATCAGCCAATTTGGCTAAATGGCACATCCATGACCGGATAATTTTCCCACCCGGTAAAATCGAAATGCCACCATTCGTTCGATAAGCCGATAAAACCCTGCGCCTCCAGATAGCGTTGCAGGCGCGCGCGGTTGGCAATGGCGGCCGCGCTGGCACCGGCGTAATCGCGGTGCGCTTTCTCTGAAAAATCGTCGAACTCGGTGGGCATTTCAACCAGCGCGCCGGTCTTCAGGTCGTGTAAAGTCAAATCGACGGCACAGCCGCGATTGTGTTTGGACCCGCGTTTCGGATTGGCGACATAGTCCTTTTTCGGGCCGACTGGCGTCGCGTCCCATAATTGCTTGGTCACACGCCAGGGTCTGTAGGCATCGTAAATGGTGAGGCCGAAGCCTTCGGCCTTGGCGGCAGCACTGGCGCGAACGACGGCTTGCGCAGCGGCAACCGTCAGGAACGCGCGCGCTTCCGAATAGAGGACGCGCCCTGTGAAGTTGTTCGCGGTCGCGTAACGCATGTCGAGCCTGATCGATGGGTCGAGCTTTGCCAGCTCAACCAGCCGGTGCGGGTCACCCGCCGATAGAGCCGCCGCTTTCTTGGCAGGAACGAAGGGTACATCCTTGTCGGGCCCTGCCGGTACACAGCTTGCGAGCGGGACGATCGCCAGCCCCCAAACCACCTCGCGGCGGGACAGGTTTAAGGGTTTTCCCGTGCCAGCCATTCTTCGAGCCATTTGATCGTATAGTCGCCGTTCTGGAAATCAGGATCTTCGAGTAGCTTCTGGTGTAGCGGGATCGTGGTCTTCATGCCTTCGATGACAAACTCGCCCAGTGCGCGGCGCAGGCGCATCAGGCAGCCTTCGCGCGTCTGGCCGTAAACGATCAGCTTGGCGATCATGCTGTCATAATAAGGCGGCACCTTATAGCCGTGGTACAGCCCGCTATCGACGCGGACATACAGCCCGCCCGGCGGATGATACCAGCTAACGGTGCCGGGTGAGGGCATGAAGGTAACCGGGTCTTCGGCGTTGATGCGGCACTCGACCGCATGGCCGGTGAAGGTCACCTCGTCCTGCGTGAACGAAAGCGGTTTGCCCTCGGCAACGCGGATCTGTTCGCGAACCAGATCGAGGCCGGTGATCATTTCGGTGACCGGATGCTCGACCTGCAACCGCGTGTTCATTTCGATGAAATAGAACTCGCCATTTTCCCACAGGAATTCGATGGTGCCCGCACCGCGATAGGCCATGTCGGCCATTGCCTTGGCGCAGATATTTCCCATCCGGTCACGCTCGGCGGTTGAAAGAACCGGCGAAGGGGCTTCTTCGAGCACCTTCTGGTGGCGGCGCTGCAGCGAGCAGTCGCGTTCGCCAAGATGGACGGCGGTGCCATTGCCATCGCCGAAAATCTGGAACTCGATATGGCGCGGGTTGCCGAGATATTTTTCGAGATAGACGGTGGCATCGCCAAATGCGGCTTTAGCTTCGGAGCCAGCCTGCTGCATCTGCGCTTCCAGGTCGACTTCGCTGTTGACAACCTTCATCCCCCGCCCACCCCCGCCCGAGGCCGCCTTGATGATCACTGGATAGCCGATGTCGCGGGCAATTGCCTTGGCTTCTGCGACGTCCTCGATTGCGCCGTCCGAACCCGGAACGAGTGGCAGCCCGAGTTTGCCGGCCGAGCGCTTGGCTTCGACTTTGTCGCCCATTGTGCGAATATGTTCGGGTTTGGGGCCGATCCACTTGATGTCGTGGCTTTCGACGATCTCGGCAAATTGCGCGTTTTCTGAGAGGAAGCCATAGCCCGGATGTATCGCGTCGGCATGGCTGATCTCGGCGGCTGAAATGATGGCTGGAATGTTCAAATAGCTGTCGGTGGCCGATGGTGGCCCGATGCAGATCGCCTCGTCGGCCAACCGCACATGCATCGCCTCAGCATCGGCGGTCGAATGTACCGCAACGGTCTTGATCCCCATCTCATGCGCCGCGCGGTGGATGCGCAGCGCAATCTCACCGCGATTGGCAATCAGGATTTTCTCGATGCCCATATTTATTCGATCACCATCAAGGGCTGGTCGAACTCGACAGGCTGTCCGCTCTCGACATAGATGGCGGTGACAGTTCCGGCATTGGCGGCGATAATTGGGTTCATCACCTTCATCGCTTCGATAATCAGGACAGTATCCCCAGCCTTCACCTGCTGGCCAATGGCGACGAAGGGAGGCGTATCGGGATCGGGTGTCAGGTAAGCGGTGCCGACCATAGGCGATTTAAGCGCATTGGCCGCTGTCGCTGTCGTTGGTGCTTCGATCGAGGTTGTTGCCAGTGCGGGCACCGCTGCAACCGGAGCGGCTGCAACCTGTGTTGCCACAGCCGTCATCGTCCGTGATACGCGTATCTTGCGTTCGCCGTCACCGACTTCGATTTCGCTCAAACCCGTCTCGTCGAGCATCGCGGCGAGTTCGCGGACCAGATCGGTATCGACCTGCATTCCGCCATTGCTGCCAGATTTTACCGCCATGTTTTACTCCTCGCGCCCGGTTGTAACGGCTCCGTCACAGATTAACCCGGCCTAATGTCAAAGTTGCAGCGCCGCGTCCAGCGCCAGTTCATATGATTTGGCGCCATGGCCGGCAAAACAGGCCACCGCAGCCATGCCGACATAGCTCAGATGCCGAAATTCTTCGCGTTTGTGCGGGTCGGAAAGATGGACCTCGATCACCGGCACTTTGATCGACTTTATCGCATCGTGGATAGCAATCGAAGTGTGGGTAAAGCCACCTGCGTTGAGCAAAACCGCCTTGGCCCCCGACGCCTGCGCTTCGTGCAGCCAGTCGATCAAATGACCCTCGTGATTGGATTGGCGAAAGTCGATTTCGGCACCGGCCAGCCGCGCCTGATCGTCCAGCCGCCCAGCAATATCGTCGAGCGTGTCGGTGCCGTAAATTTCCGGCTCGCGGGTCCCCAGCAGGTTGAGATTTGGGCCGTTCAGGACAAAGATGACGTCAGCCACAATCTATCCGCCAAAGTTCAGAAATCATATGTGACGCCAATCCGGGTAATCGTATCGGTTTCCTGCTTGCCGAACAACGGCCGGTCCTGATAGCGCAAGTCATAGGAGATTTGCGAGGAAATACGTGCTGTAAGTTTCGCCTGCAAGCCTGTGATGGTCCGGATTGTATTGTTATCATCCTGACTGACCAATTCCATATTGTGCGACAGTCGAACCTTGTCGTTCATTTGCCAACTGCTGGTCAGCGCGCCGCGCGCGGCAACGTCGGAATTTTCATTGCCATTCCGGTACCATTCGTACCTTAACGCCGGCCCTGCTTCCAGGGACAACGCCGCCGCTTCCTCGCGGATCAGCCGCCAACCGAGCCCCAGGCTCCCCGTCGTGCGGTGTCTAAAGCCTGCCAATATGTCGCGTTCGTAATCGACGATACCCAGCACATAATGCTCATCGCTGATCGTCCAGTCGCCTTGATAGGCGGCGTTCAGATATTCGCGAGATTTCCTGCCTCCGCTCTCCTGATAATCGCCGCGCAACCGAAACTGATGTGAAAAACTGGTGCTTTTTCGGGTCAGGTTGGCACCGACGGTTATGCCGAAGCTATCGGTATTGCCGCTGGTGTGGAACCCGCCTAGGTCTCCCCGGCCGGACCATTTCACCGACGGCGGCGCAGGCGCCGGAGGAGGTGCTGGCGTCACCACTTCGGGTCGGGCTTGGAGATTTTCCAGAGTCAGCAGCAGATTGTCGATCTCCACGCTGTCCTCGGGATAACTGCGGCGGGCAAATTTCACGATTGTTGCAAGCTCGGCCTTGCCACCTTCGCGGGCTGCGTTTGTAATCATCTGCCTGGCTGCTTCGGGCAGCGCTGCATGAGCCGGAGCGCCCCAGCCTAAGCCTACAGCAACGATCAAAACGGCAATTGGTCCAAACGACGAGGGAACATACTGAGCCATGGAGGGTAGCCTTTTTGGGCAAGCCGGGGTTGCTATTGCAATTGCACCCTATTTATATGGCCGGAATCCTAAAAAGCGAGATGAAATGACCCTTTCCACGATGGCGGATACGATCTCCCTCACTCTTAATGGCGATCTGCGGAGCTTTACCGCAGGGGCCAGCGTTGCCGATCTGGTGCGCTACATCGGGCTCGATCCGGCGAAGGTTGCGGTCGAACGCAATCTGGAAATCGTGCCTCGTTCGACGCTGGCCGATGTGATGCTGACCGACGGCGATGTTCTGGAAATCGTGCATTTCGTCGGCGGTGGCCAAGGTGACAGCTGGTCGGTCGCCGGGCGGACGTTCAATTCGCGGCTGATTGTCGGCACCGGCAAGTACAAGGATTTCGAACAGAACGCGGCAGCTTTGGTTGCTTCGGGGGCTGAGATTATCACTGTGGCCGTGCGGCGGGTGAATGTGTCGGACCCCAAGGCACCGATGCTGACAGACTATATCGATCCAAAGAAATATACCTATCTGCCCAACACCGCCGGTTGTTTCGATGCTGATAGCGCCATCCGGACATTGCGGCTGGCGCGTGAGGCGGGCGGTTGGGATTTGGTCAAGCTCGAAGTGCTGGGCGAGGCAAAGACGCTTTACCCGGACATGCGCGAAACGCTGAAGGCAACCGAGGTTCTGGCCAAGGAAGGTTTTCTGCCGATGGTTTATTGCGTCGACGATCCGATTGCAGCGAAGCAACTGGAAGAAGCCGGTGCTGTCGCGGTGATGCCGCTTGGTGCACCAATTGGTTCGGGGCTGGGTATCCAGAACCGCGTGACCATCCGCCTGATTGTCGAAGGCGCTAAGGTGCCGGTGCTGGTCGATGCGGGGGTGGGCACTGCGTCCGATGCGGCGGTAGCAATGGAGCTTGGCTGCGACGGCGTGCTAATGAATACCGCAATTGCCGAGGCCAAGGATCCAGTGGCAATGGCGAAGGCGATGAAACTTGCGGTCGAGGCGGGGC
This sequence comes from Sphingomonadales bacterium, assembly GCA_031406495.1. Taxonomy (GTDB): domain Bacteria; phylum Pseudomonadota; class Alphaproteobacteria; order Sphingomonadales; family Sphingomonadaceae; genus Sphingorhabdus_B. The sequence goes on from JANOHL010000006.1 coordinate 39,520, forward strand.
GGATTGCCTATAATGCCGGGCGTATGGGGCGAAGACTCTACGCCGACCCATCCTCGCCGCTGGCGGGGTTGATTTGACTGACCGACGAACGGCGTTAAATCTGTAATAAAATTACAATATTTTACATTGGTCGGACGTAATTGATCGTTCGTCGATGCGTTGGTCGAACTGTCGATTGTCTTCGCCGTCTATCGAAACTGTCATGCACGGGCAACACGGTTGGGCTATTTGCTGTCCTGCAGGCCGGGCTCGCACCGACGCTCCCCAGCTATAGATGTTGGTCCGCCTGCAACCCTCTCCCACTGGCTGATGGCCGAAAAGGCCGCGGTCATGAATGACAAACAAAGGATGTTCATCATGGTTACCTTGAAAAAACTGGCCCTGGGCTGTGCCGCTGTTGCGGCGGTGGCCGCCGCAACGCCCGCAATGGCCGACGTGAAAACCACATCAGTCGATTATCAAGACCTCGATCTGTCGTCGCCAAAAGGTCAGGCACGCTTGCACACGCGGATCAAATATGCCGTCAAAAAGGTTTGCGGCAGCCCAAGCGCTTTCAGCCTTGCGGAAAAACGGGATCTGGCACGTTGCGTCGCGGACGCCATGGCCGCCGCGACGCCAAAGGCCGAACGCACTATTGCCCGCTATAACGACGCCAAGCGGTTAGCCGTCAACGAGAGCGAGGCAATCGTTGGCAACTGAATCCGAAAAGTCTATTGAACAGCAAGTCCCGGCATAAAATTGCCGGGACTTTTTATTTGCCTGCCAGCTTTTTGACGTCAGCCAAATATTTCCGGCCGATCCGCATCGACAGGTCTTCGCCGAGCAGAGCGTGCCATACTCCGCCGCCTTCGTGACGCAGACCGGTGATCAGGTCGCGGCGGACGATGTGGCTTCGGTGGATACGCTGGAACTTGTCAGGGTTCAGCCGCTGTTCCAGCGTCGAGATCGTCTGGTGCAGCAGGTAACTCCGTCCACCGGTGTAGAGCCGCATATAGTCGCGCTCGGCCTCGATCCGCTCGATATCGACCGATGCGATGCGGATCAGTTCGGCGCGGTGCGACACCCAGAATTCATGAGCGTAACCGTCGACCGATTTTGCCGGGGCCTGTGCCGCCGGGGCTTCGAGACCGGCTTGGGCCCGCGACACCGCGCGGCCCAGCCGTTCGCTCGACACCGGCTTCAACACATAATCGACTATGTCGAGATCGAACGCCTCGACCGCAAAGTTATCGTAGGCCGTAACCAGGATGATTGCGGGCTTCGGGTCCATCAGGCCAAGTGCACGAGCCGCGTTGATACCGTCCATTTTCGGCATGCCGATATCGAGAAACATCAGGTCGGGCATCAGTTGCTGCGCCAGCCGCAACGCCGCGACGCCGTCGCTCGCGGTGCCGACGATCTCGATTGCGGGCTGTTCGCTGCACAATATTTCAAGCCGCTCGACAGCGAGTGGTTCGTCATCGACAATGATCGTGCGCAGTCGCGTCATGCTTTTGTCCTGTAGCCAAGCGGCAATTTCAAAGTCGCAATAAACCCGCCGTTAGCCAAGGCATGCGTTTGCAACGTCGCCGCACTGCGATAGCGTGCCTCCAGCCGGTCGCGGACATTGGCCAGACCGATGCCGCTGCCGCTGCCGCTTTCCTTGTTGGGGCCGATTGCCTCGCCATCGTCGGCAACGCTGATCACCAACATATCGTCGATGTGTTCGGCCTTGATAGTCAGCGTGACCGGCCTGCCAGAACGCGACACGCCGTATTTGATCGCGTTTTCGACGAGCGGCTGAAGGATGAGCGCGGGCACATGCTGGTTCATCAGTTCGGGCGCGATGTCGATCACCGTTTTCAACCGTTTGGGATATCGCACCGCTTCGATCTCCAGATAAAGCCGCTGCAGATCGACTTCTTCGGCGAGCGTCACGTCCTCCAGCGGGTCGCTGTTCAGGCTGGTGCGGTAGAAGTTCGACAGATTCTGGATCATCGACTCTGCCTCTTTTGGTTTTCCGGTAATGACCAGACTGGAAAGCGAGTTGAGCGTGTTGAAAAGGAAATGCGGGTTCACTTGATAACGCAGCGAGCGCAGCTCGCTATCCTGTGCCGCTTGCGCATAACGTGAAGCTTTGCGCTCGGCTTCGCGCACTTCACGGGCATAGCCGAGCGCCAGGAACAGCGATGCCCAAGCGATGATGAAGAAATAGCGCGTGATCGCGATCTCGGCAATTTCCTGCCAGGCGGAAAGTCCGAGCAGAGCCTCGACTTCCTCGACCCGTTTGCCGATATCCGGATCGGCAAATAGACTGATCGGATCATAAATGTTGAAGATGTAATAATTGGCTGTTGAAAAGGCGATGGCGCAGGGGATTGCTGCAAGAAACGCAGCTGCGACCCGCACACCCAGTGGACGCTTATCGAACAGTCTTAAAACCAGATAAAGCAACCAGGTCAGCAACATTCCGAGCAAAGTTATCACTACACGCCGCGACGCTAGCTCCCCCTGATCGGGGAAGGCCATCACTGCCGACCGCAGTGAGTTGATAACCAGATAGAACAGCCAGAAGCCAGCAATGGTCATGAAGGCCATCTGGTGGCCGACAAGGGCTTTTCTCGGGGAAGCGAACTGCATCATTTTCACATAGCGCATTTTTGCGCCAATGCACCGTTTCCACCGCTTCTTGTCGAACCATCGCCCGATTTGGTCGAAACTTTTTGGGATTCCCACACCGTTAACGATGCGGTAACCATGTTTGGAGCACATTGCAGGTCTGGGCAACAAGGGGCATGTAGCCATGACGAAGAGCAACAATGACGGGCCGGGGCTGTTGACCCTGGCAGAGATTAAGGAATTTGCGAGCTTCAGCGCGGGCACGCAGCGCTATATTCGCAGGTCTTTGGACGTTGCCTTCGACCGTAAGGATGCCATCGAGCTTTGGTCGCGCGACGCGGTCGAAGCGGCGAGCATCAAGGCGCAGCATGTGTTTTACGACAAGCTTCCCGAGATCCGCGCGCTTATCCCCGATTCCAGTTCGATTGAGGATGCCGAGATGTTTCTGGCCCCGTTGGTGACGGTTGCTGCGTTCGATCTGGCGCAAGGGCGCATAGACGGCTTTGCGGCTTTCCGGTTCCTCTATGAGCGGCTGGTAGCCGCAGAAGCACGGCCCTGGTTGCCGGCCGCATTCTGCGCTGCCGCCTCAATGCCGCATCTGCCGCCCGAACGGCGGAAAGGTTTGCTGCAATCGATCAGCGAAGCCGCCGCGACCGCCCCTGGCTGGTCAAAACGCGCGCCGAGCTTCTACCCCGAATGGGTCGAAAAGGTCGAAATGGGTACGAAGACGCGCTGAAACCTTCAGAAAACTGCGCAAGCCTGTCCTGAGCTTGTCGAAGGGTTCACAGTAAATCACTACTTTTGCCATACCGCAAAGGTGACATGGGTGACATGGGTGACGCCTATTCGATGCTTTTTTAAAAGCCCGCTCTCCGACGCTAAAGGTGACAAAGTTCCACTTGCAAACGGCACTTTCTGTTACCTTATGTCACCTTTGCAGGTGTCAGCGACCGTGCCGCGACGCGGCGAATGCGAATAGATCAACAAGTTCAAAGAGCGATGATTAGCTCTCTCAAACCAAATCCTACATTGCAAGCGAGGAATGTCATTTGGCGGCTGGAGGCCGTGTTGCCTGAACCGTTATGTAGTTTGCGCCCGATATTTTTGTCAAAAGGGGATGATTTATTGATCGATGTCATGCGACATTTTGGAACTTGTTAACCATTATACTGCTAAGAGCATTTCTGCCGGACCAGCAAAAAACTGAATTGCTTTGTTGAAGGACGGCTATCGTCATGAACATGCTGGAAATCGATCAATCCGCGAAGGATTGTCACTACGTCGCGCGTCAATATGTCCGGGGCGATGTCGCGATTGTCGCCGACATTCGCGTCCCGAGCGGGGGTCGCAACAAAGTTAAAGTGGTCGATCTATCGCAAACAGGCTTCCGCATGGAATGCCTGACCTACATTCCGGACGATCGCATGGTTTTTTTGACGATACCCGGTTTTGCCCAAATGGAGGCCAGGATCGCATGGCATAGCGAGTGGCTTTATGGCTGTGAATTTGCCCGCCCGCTGTACCCGGCTATATATGATCACATTGTCAAAGCTCACCCTGCGCTGGCTTCCAAACTAACCCAGTTTTCGTGAGGTGAATTGGGGTTATTAACTACCAACTCGCTGATACCGGAAATACCAGATTTTATGCGCCACTTCAAGTATCTGTCTGAGCTTACGTCATTTTTCGCTATCTCGAGTGGTCGAGAACTGCTCCGGCAATCACCCGGTAATCACCGAAATTGATGTCAGGTAACATTCCGTATTTCTGCCAAATAGACTTCGAAGCAAAGTTCCAGCACCCTTTGAAATTAGCCGTAGCTGGCTAGCATTAGAGGAATCCGCTGGTGTCTTCACCGCGACAAACCTGATCTTGCAGCGTTGAAAAGGCGCTGCCGGAAAAGGGGGCAGGTCTTGCGGAGGTTCCGCAACTCGGCAACTGTTTTCAACCGCTGCCTTACGCGCAACTCTCACATTGCGGCCCGCGCCGAGCGGATGCTGCTTCGTGTCAAAACCGAAACGCGATGTTTGGGCGGCATGTCCAGCGTTCAATGCTCTGGAATGTCATCCGATCAGGACGATGCTTAGCGAGCCAGCGACTCTTCCGCCAGCTCGGCCACCAACCCCTCTTGTCACCCTGTTACGGTCCTCTAACCGCCTGAACAGTCAACCCCGTACGGGGTTCGCCCTCCGCTTTGCTCCGGTGACTTCGGCTCCCGAGCCCTTCTCCTGGTGCCATCGGGGAATGGTCCCCGAGCAACAAGGAGTAAATGAAATGGCTACTATCGCAACTCTCACCGTCAAGGACGATGGCTTCGAAGGCACTCTTGCCACTCTAAACGTCACCGCCCAGATCGCAATCCTTCCCAACAGCAAGAACAAGGACAGCGAACCCGACTACCGTGTCGTCAGCCGCAAGAACGGCTTCGAACTCGGTGCAGGCTGGAAGCGGGTTTCGCAGTCGACCGGTGCGGAATATGTCTCGGTCTCGCTATCCGCCCCCGAATTCGGGACGATCTATGGCAATATCGCCAATGCCCCCGGCAATGATCCCGAAAAGAAGGTCATCATTTGGAACCCGCCAGCCTGACCGGCCCTGGCCCCGCCTTGCGGCGGGGCCTTTTCTTTACAGCATCAATCGAAAGGCACCTGTCATGCCGCTCGCCACCGCTCGCCAGTTCGGCTTCAACCTCTCGCGCACTCTGATGACTATCATCATCCTTATCCGCACACCCAAGGGCTATCACGTCATCCCTCTCTACGAATATGACGGCATTCCCGATCTCATCGTCGCTGAATATGATCCGTTTGACGCTATATAAATGGGCGGGCCGAAGTTTTGGGCTTCGGCCCTGGCCGCAACTATCTTGCCAGTTGGCTTGCGACGTGGGGTCATTCTACCAAAAGTTTGACTGTTGGATAAACCCAATAAGCTGGACGAACACTACCGCTTCCGATCCGAAAACGGTGACAGTTCCAGAACGCTTAATGAGCGTTCGTGCTTGCCAATATTGTTCTTACATTACACTGTGCTGCTGAACCATGCGCACAGATTTAGATCATCTTCCAGCCAACAAGCAGCGCGAACTTGAGCGCGTCAAGGCGATTATCTTCGAAGAATTCGAGGACGCGCTCGCGCTCGCCAAGCATGAGTGGAAGAAGAAAGGGCGGATCGAAAAGATCATCCTTTATGGCAGCTATGCGCGCGGCGGCTGGGTCGATGAACCACACACCGCGAAGGGCTACCGGTCTGATTTCGACCTGCTGATTATCGTCAACGACAAGCGGCTCACCGACCGGGTTGACTACTGGCTAAAGCTCGATGACCGTTTAATCCGCGAACTTGCAATCGACAAAACTTTGCACACCCCGGTCAATTTCATCGTGCACACTTTGCAAGAACTAGGCCGCGTAGTCCAAACCATGTGTGCTGAGCGGATCGCTGAAACGCAACAAAGATCATGCGGCATCGCCGATTTAGAGGATGCATTTTAAGGCTCGTAAGATGCAAGAAATCGATAGTGAACTCCTTGTGCATGCCCTTTGAGGGACAGAACATGAAGGTTGCGGAAATTCGAACATCGTAAGCTAGCGGAGTAATGTAGCGTAAAATTTGGAGGGCAAGATAAAAGGGATGCCATACCGAGACATCTAAGTGGTTGAGCTAGAACGTATATTCTGTATGGCTCCTTGGGTGGCGAGCCATACAAGAACTCTAAAACCCACAGTATTCTGCGGCAAACCAGTATGGCATCGCCGCATTGTGTATCTGCATCCCTCATCATTTGAATATGATCGTCGAGCTGTTGAAGAAGCCTTTCAGTAGAACGGGCAAGCTGTAACTCAGGCAAGGCTGGTGAGCTTAGTCGCTAAATACTCTAGCTGCCGGACGTAGAAACGAGTCGCGCTTCAATTTGCAAATTTCAGATCTGCCAGCACCGAGCGAATCTTGTCGCCAGACGTTCGGAGTTGAGCGCTTTCGTGGTCGATCAATTCTGGTGACAGCACACGTTCAACACCGTCGGCTCCCAGTATGCAGGGAAGGCTGAGATAAACATCCGAAAGCCCGAACTCGCCGGTTAGTAACGTCGAAACGGGGAGGACGGTGCGCTCGTTGCGCAATATGGCTTCGCAAATTCGCACGATGGCGGTGGCGACCCCGAACGAGGTGTAACCTTTTCCTTCGATAATTCGGTAGCCCGCTGTCCTTACCGCATCGGCGAGCTTTGCCGAGTTCTGGGTTTCATTCGGCGCGAACTGGCTAAGCGGTATCCCACCGATTCTGACTGTCGAAAATACCGCGACTTCACTGTCACCGTGCTCGCCAATAACGACAGCTTCGATGGCGTTGGGCGCGACATCTAAACGAGACGCTAGAGCCTGTTGTAACCGGCTGGAATCAAGCAAAGTGCCGGTGCCGATGACTTGATTTGACGGAAGGCCAGCGCGTGAGAACGCCACATGCGCCATGACATCGACAGGGTTCGACGCAATGATAAGAATACCATCGAACCCTGCTGCCATCAACGCATCCACACATTCGCTCACTATTTTTGCGCTTCGATCCGCAACGGACAATCGGGTTTCCTTTCCGTAGGTCGCGGCTCCGGCAGTGATGATGGCAAGCCTTGCTGTCGCCGCGTCGCTATAGTCGCCTGCCCAAATCCGGGCAGGGCGAGCGAGTGCATTGGCATCGGAAATATCGGTCGCCTCGGCCTCGGCAAGACCAAAATCACTATCAATCAGGACAATTTCGCGGACCAGCGCGCGCAGCATCAGTGCGTATGCCGCCGTGCTGCCGACATGGCCAGCGCCGATGATCGCTATGCGGTCATGATCGTTGTGCTGCATCATAACTTCCTCGCGATCATTGCACAAAGTCCGGCGACAGCCGCAGCGATCCACAGACTGGCTAATCCAAGCCAAGTGAAGGATGCGGCTCCCGCAACCGCGCCCGCGACGAGTCCTGCCCAGAGCAAGCCATAGGGAGCCCAATCAAATCGAGGGCCTCCCATTAATGCAGCGGCGATGCGTTGACCGAATTTGACGAGCGTACCAGTCATATAGGTCAATCCAATGTGCATTTCGCCTTCATGCTCGAACACTGCATTTTCCACGCCCATTGCGAGGACCATCGCCATGACTGCAACTTCAGTTGCACCAGCCGCAGCACTCGAAGCCGCCGCAAATAGCAGGATGGCCACCAGCATCAGCACGGCGAAGCGGCGCTGTGCCTTGGTAAATCGGCCCACAAGCGATCCCGCGATTACGCCTGCGATGAACATTGTTATCAGTCCGCCAGCTAAAGCCGCATCTTGCGACCGCTCGATCACCCCGACGCCGAGACGCGTCGAATTTCCGCTCATGAAAGATACGAAAAAGCCGCCTAGCTGAATGAAACCGACGGCATCGACATAACCTGCCAGCGCCGACAACCCGATCGCCAAAGCTTGTATGCGCTTGTCGTACCGGGTCATGTTGATGTTCCCGACTCGCTGGGGGAAATAGAACTCCGTGCCGAACCGTCGAGGATCGCCCGTTTGGCGAACGGCTTCAGGGCTTCAAGGATTACGAACACCGTGACGCCCAAAGCAACCGCAATGCCGAGGTCGGCTGCCCGTAGCTGCCCGAACCTCAACAATGTCTGGATTTGGGGGACAAGCATGATGAGCGCGGAAATCGCAATGACTGCCGCGAACACATAGCGCAGCATTGTATTGCCACGCCCCAATGCCTGCACCAGTGATGTGCTGAACGAACGGTTGACCAGGATGAGCGCTAATATCGACGCTACGAGCCCGAAGAACGTCAGTGCGCGAACTTCGGCGACTGGCATCTCCTGATGCGTCGCCACTAGAAACATTGTCGCTAGCAGTGTGAATGCAACGCCGCCCTGAAAGACGCTCCATGCAATCATCCGCCCAGAAAACAGCGGCTCCAGCGGCGGGCGAGGCCGCCGCTTCATGATATCGGTTTCCTTGCGCTCGGCCTCGAAGACAAGGGCACAAACCGGATCGATGACCATTTCAAGCAGCGCGATGTGGATGGGGCCGAACAGGATCGGAAGGCCCAGCGCCAGCGGCAGCAAAGCAAGACCTGCAATGGGCACGTGAACGGCGAAGATGAATGCCATTGCCTTACGGATATTGTCATAGATGCGTCGCCCAAGCGCGATGGCCGTGACGATCGACCCGAAGTCGTCGTCAAGCAGGACGATTGCAGAAGCCTCACGCGCCACGTCAGTGCCGCGTTTGCCCATCGCAATGCCGATATGCGCCGATTTAAGCGAGGGTGCGTCGTTCACCCCGTCGCCGGTCATCGCCACGATTTCGCCGTCCGCCTTGAAAGCTTCGACAATGCGCAGCTTTTGTTCGGGCATGATCCGGGCAAAAACTGTGACTGTCTTTAGCCGTTCGGCAAGCTCGGCATCGTCAAGCTTTGCGAGATCGTCTCCGGTCAACACATCGCCATCAGCGATGCCAGCTTGCAACGCTATGGCGCGGGCGGTGGCAGCATAATCGCCGGTGATCATCACCACGCGAATGCCTGCCGACCGGCACTCGGCCACTGCGGCTACAACGCTAGGGCGCAGCGGGTCGGCAAGTCCGATCAAGCCAACCAGCGAAAACTTAAAATCACGCGGGGACGCTGGCCATGTGTCATCCGATGTTTCGGCGCGCGCAACACCGAGAACGCGGATCCCACGCGCTGCCATCGCATCGACGGCTGCCATCATCGTTTCGTGTTCGGCTGACGCAAGGCGGCAAAGTTCGGCGATCGCTTCGGGCGCACCCTTTGCGGCGACGTTAAATGTGCCATCCGTCTGCCATATGTTGGTCATTGCAAGGAGGTCGGGCCGCAGGCCGAAGCTATGCGCCAACGTTGCGGTTGGCCTGGCTTCCGCGCGGCCCGCTGCATGGATCGCAATTTCCATCGGGTCGAGCGGTTCAATTGCGCTGGCAAGGAT
>JANOHL010000059.1:0-2163 GCA_031406495.1 Sphingomonadales bacterium
AGGAAGGTTCAAAAAATGGCATTTCGTCCGTTGCATGACCGCGTACTCGTCCGCCGGGTCGAGGCAGAAGCAAAAACCGCTGGCGGGATCATCATCCCCGATACAGCCCAGGAAAAACCACAAGAAGGCGAAGTCGTCTCCGTTGGCACCGGTTCGCGCGCCGAAGACGGCACGGTAACCCCGCTCGACGTCAAGGCTGGCGACAAGATCCTGTTCGGCAAATGGTCCGGCACCGAAGTCAAAATCGACGGTGAAGACCTGCTGATCATGAAGGAATCCGATATCCTGGGGATCGTTAGCTAACGCATCCAACCGTCGTCACCCTGAACTTGTTTCAGGGTCTTAATACTGCGCCGTCGAAAGTAAGACCCTGAAACGAGTTCAGGGTGACGGTTTAGAATTCAAACAAAAGGAACATAATCATGGCTGCAAAAGACGTGAAATTTGGCCGCGATGCGCGTGAACGCATTCTGCGCGGCGTAGACATCCTCGCCGACGCGGTGAAGGTTACCTTGGGGCCAAAGGGCCGCAATGTTGTCATCGACAAGAGCTACGGCGCACCGCGCATCACCAAGGACGGCGTTACCGTCGCCAAGGAAATCGAACTGAAAGACAAGTTCGAAAACATGGGCGCGCAAATGGTCCGCGAAGTTGCTTCGAAGACCAACGACATCGCTGGCGACGGCACCACCACTGCCACTGTACTTGCTCAAGCCATCGTTCGCGAAGGCATGAAGTCGGTAGCCGCTGGCATGAACCCGATGGACCTGAAGCGCGGCATCGACCTGGCAGTTACTGCCGTTGTCGCTGACCTCGTAAAGCGTTCGAAGCCGGTTGCCGGTTCGTCCGAAATCGCTCAGGTCGGCACGATCTCTGCAAATGGCGAAAACGAAATCGGTGAAATGATTGCACAGGCTATGGAAAAGGTCGGCAAAGAAGGCGTGATCACCGTCGAAGAAGCCAAGGGCCGGGAATCGGAGCTTGAAGTCGTCGAAGGTATGCAGTTTGACCGCGGTTATCTGTCGCCTTACTTCATCACCAACACCGAGAAGATGTCGGTTGAGTTGGAAAACCCGTACATTCTGATCCACGAAAAGAAGCTCGGCAACTTGCAAGCCATGTTGCCGATCCTCGAAGCTGTGGTGCAGTCGGGTCGTCCGCTTCTGATCATCGCTGAAGACGTTGAAGGCGAAGCACTTGCAACCCTGGTTGTGAACAAGCTGCGTGGCGGTCTGAAGATTGCTGCGGTTAAGGCTCCTGGCTTTGGCGATCGTCGCAAAGCGATGCTCGAAGATATCGCGATCCTCACCAAGGGTGAAATGATCAGCGAAGATCTGGGCATCAAGCTTGAAACCGTAACCGTCGGCATGCTCGGCCAAGCCAAGCGCGTCACTATCGACAAGGACAACACCATCATCGTCGATGGTGCCGGTGAATCCGATGCGATCAAGGGCCGCGTCGAAGCGATCCGTTCGCAAATCGAAAACACCACGTCAGATTACGACAAGGAAAAGCTGCAAGAACGTCTGGCGAAACTCGCTGGCGGTGTTGCCGTTATCAAGGTCGGTGGTTCGACTGAAGTCGAAGTGAAAGAACGCAAGGACCGCGTCGACGATGCGCTGCACGCAACCCGCGCAGCCGTTGAAGAAGGCATCGTCCCCGGCGGCGGTACTGCGCTTCTTTACGCAACCAAGGCTTTGGAAGGCCTGAAGGGCATCAACGACGACCAGACCCGCGGCATCGACATCATCCGTAAGGCAATCGTTACGCCGCTTCGCCAGATCGCGGCGAACGCCGGGTTCGACGGTGCGGTTGTCTCGGGCAATTTGCTTCGCGAAAACGACGAAACCATGGGCTTCAACGCGTCTACCGATGTGTACGAAAACCTGGTTCTGACCGAAGGGCAGCTTGTAGAGCGGTGACTCGTTGACCGCGTTGCCCGGGCTCTTGCGGAAGAAGCCGTCGATGAGCTTGTGGGTGCGGTGCTCGGGGACGAACGCGTCCTTCACCACGACGTCCTTGCTGCCGGTGCCCTTGAGCCCCGCGACGTGCCAGGTGTCGTCGATCTCGTAGTCGGCGCGGGGGACCAGAAACGTGCGCATGTCGGGCGTCTTGGAGTCGCCGTCCGGAGGAACGAAGCCGCCCAGAAACGCCCACTGACAA
>JANOHL010000060.1:0-31091 GCA_031406495.1 Sphingomonadales bacterium
TACGTCCTTGTCGCTCAACGATTGAAGCCGAGTCCACAAAAAGATTGAATCGAAAACTGTAAACCGGAAATATCTGGAGTATTTGAAATGAACGCCCCCGTCCGTGAAAATCTGCAAGGCGTTGACCTTCTCGCCGAGATCAACCGGCTGAAAAAGGAACGTAATGCTGTCATTTTGGCGCATTATTATCAGAAGCCCGAGATTCAGGATTTGGCCGATTTCGTCGGCGACAGTCTGGAACTGAGCAAGCGCGCGGCGGAAACCGATGCCGATGTCATCGCCTTTTGCGGGGTCAAGTTCATGGCCGAAACCGCGAAAATCCTTTCGCCGCAAAAGATCGTGGTGCTGCCCGACATGGCCGCCGGTTGTTCTCTCGAAGACTCATGCCCGCCGGGCAAGTTCAAGGCCTTCCGCGAGGCGAACCCCGATCATATCGCGCTGACCTACATCAACTGCTCGGCCGAGGTGAAGGCGCTTAGCGACATCATCGTCACCAGCAGCAGCGCCGAAACCATCCTCGCGCAAATCCCGCCAGAACAGAAAATCATCTTCGGCCCCGACCGCCATCTTGGCGGCTATCTCAGCCGCAAATTCAACCGCGAAATGCTCCTCTGGCCCGGCGTATGCATCGTGCACGAGGCATTTTCGGAAACCGAACTCCTGAAGCTCAAAGCGCTACATCCCGGTGTCCCCGTCGCCGCGCACCCCGAATGCCCGCCGCACATCATCGACCATGCAGATTATGTCGGTTCGACCAGCGGCATATTACAATTCGCCAAAACCTTCGAAGGCGACACGCTGATCGTCGCCACCGAGCCGCACATCATCCACCAGATGGAAAAGGCGTTGCCGGACAAAAACTTCATCGGCGCGCCGGGTGCAGACGGCAACTGCGCGTGCAACATCTGCCCCTATATGGCGCTGAACACGATGGAGAAGTTGTATCTCGCGCTGCGCGATTTGACCCCGCAAATCGAGATGGATGAGGGAGTGCGCGTGGCGGCGAAGAAGAGCCTCGACCGGATGCTGGAGATGGCGAGCGGGACGGTCGGCAAGGGCGATTTGGGCCGGGCTTGAGATGGCTTTGTCACAAGTTCAGATTATCCAGTCCTTAGGCGAAGCATTGGCTTGGTTCGAAAAGGAATTGGCTTGGGGTGTTCAAGCAGCCGAATTACGCCATCTAACAGGCCGTATTGGTGAACTTTATGCGGCGATGATAACCCGCGGTCAGATGGCCCTCGAAACAAATCAGAGGGGCTATGATGTCATCAGTGCCGAAAACGAACGAATCTCGGTAAAGACGATCACTTCAAGCCAGCACGTTTCAATCAAGGGTTCAACGTTCGATCAAGTCGATAGGATCATGATTCTTCGCTTGAATGTTGACATAGAAGACGGCGTTTCAATCGAATGTCTCGAAGATATTAGAGCACCAGAGGCCGAAACGCGGTTTGCAAAGGCGCAAGATGGTTTTCGATTTAGTCCATCGACACGCGTCCAGGCTCGCCCACTAGAAAACTTGAAAATCGTGGCAACAGCGACTTTCAACGACATGGAAATTCGACAATACGAAAACGGCACCATGCAGGTTTTGCGCAACGGCAACGTCGTCACGCCAGCAAAACCCTATTTGCGTGATGTTGCACGCGAGCTTGGAATTGATTTACTTTTTGAATCGGGAGCCGAGAAAAATACGCGACATCTTGGAGCGAATATTCTCAAACAGCTAAAGCGCTAAGAATTACCTCCGCCACCCCTGCGACGCCATCTCCGGCTCTGCCTCAATCGCCTCCAAGCTACATCGGTGCCGAAGCCCAGTCTTAGGCCGCTTTCACATCACGAATATCAAACACCTTGGCGGCTTGTGCAGTCAGCGCCCGCCGAACTCCCTCCGGATCAACAGCAATCGCTTTGAGATACGCCCTCACCGCGGGCGGCGGCATATGCCGTCCGATTTCATATTGTCGGATATTGGATGCTGGTATTCCGTAGGTCTCGGCAAATTCCTGCTGGCTCATGCCCAGCCGGTTTCGCAACAGGCGGACCTCGCGGCCCATCAGCCCCCGCTTCAACCCCGCGACGCTTACGTCAAAATCCTCGGGGTCGTTCGGGTCCGCTGGAATAGCGATCATAGTCTCTTCGTTCGCTTGCATTGCTTCGCCTCACTGAAATGATCCGGACAGTATCACCGCGCCAAACATGTACGGCAGTATAAAGCTTATCATCGATCCGCCCTATCGCCTTGTACCGCTCCTCTCCATCCTCGTCGCGAATTGATGGTAGAATTATATGATCTTCGCTTGCAAACACCCGCTTGCCAAATGCCAGCGACAGCCGGTGTTTGAAGCGGTTGATCTCGTCCTTGTCCGCATCAAACTCAATGTCCATATGCACGTATATGTGATTCACACAGGTCCGGCAAGCAACAATCGCCGGTTCTCCTGAAACCATTCCCGCCCCCAAGCGTTACCATCCAATGCACCAGCCAACCCCTACTCTCCGTCATCCTCTGACCACCGCGTTCGAGGAATTCGTCCGCGATCCACTGTTCCCGTGTGTCGGCGCAAAAGCGGCGCTTTCGAAGCGGCAGATGACCTATGTCGTCGCGCGCGATATCCGTTCGGCGTGGGACGACCTGAATATTCACAAATGCCTGATGGAGCTCATCAATCTCTACCGGAAAAATCCGGCCCCGTTTCGTTCGCTGGCCGTCATATTCGAAGATGAAAACGCGCTTGATGAGGTCGGATTTGAACGCCTTTTGTGGGCTCGGCTTCAATCGTTGAGCGACAAGGACGTATGGCTCGGACAACGACCAGACGACCGGGTGGCGCATGATCCTAACCATCCCGAATTTTCGGTCAGCTTTGGCGGAGAGGCGTTTTTTATCGTGGGCTTGCATCCCCAGGCCAGTCGCCCGGCGCGGCGGTTCATCCGTCCGACGATGATCTTCAATCTGCACGACCAGTTTGAAAAGCTGCGCGAAGCCGACAGGTACGAAAAATTGCGCGCATCGATCATCGAACGCGATATCGATCTGGCGGGGACAGCCAACCCTATGCTGTCTAGACATGGCGTTATTTCACCCGCACGGCAGTATAGCGGTCGCGCGGTGGGGCCAGAATGGCGTTGTCCCTATGTTCGCAGCGGCACGCATATCGATCAGGATTTCCTGCGTGCCGTCAACGATTGAGCCGCGTTCGGGGGTGGCCTTTACCCTGAACAAGGGGGATATCCTGACCATTACCGATCCTATGGGTGAGCAGGTGGCCGACTTGCTGGCATTCGCGCGCGCCGATGTGGCGGAGGTCATTTCCTCGGGGCGTACGCTCGATTATGCCAGCAAGATATTCCTGACCACGGGTGACCTGATCTATTCGAACCGCAGCAATGTGTTGCTTGAAATTATCGCCGACGATGTCGGGCGGCATGATTTTCTGCTGACCCCGTGCAGCAAGGATACGTTTCGCATCATCTACGGCGATACCGATCCGCATCGCGGCTGTTTTGGCAATCTGGCGCATGCGCTTTCGCCTTATGGCATTAGCGAAGACATGATCCCGGTCGCGTTCAACTGCTTCATGAACGTCACCGTTGATGGCCAGACCGGCGCGCTCAGCGTCGAACCACCGCTCAGCAAGGCTGGCGACAGCATCCGGTTTCGGGCGCACGCCGATCTCATCATCGGGTTGACTGCCTGTTCGGCTTTGCAATCTAACAATGGCTCGTTCAAACCGATCCATTATGAAATCGGGCAGGGCATTTGACAGCGATCCCTACAGCCGGATTTGCCAATTCGCGCGACGTTGCACCACCGGCCCGCGACCGCTGGGCCAAATTTCGGGTGGGTCTCTGCTACCTGTTTCGCCATCAACGGTTCGGCAACCTGACCGAACCGTCAACATTCACCGAACTGGTACAACGTCGCAAGATCGAGGGCCGCGACCAGCGAATGGTGATGCTGGCCGACAAGCTTGCGGTGAAATCCTTTGTTGCCGAAACGCTCGGGCAACAATGGGTGACACCGACCTGGTGGCAAGGGGCGGAGCTGCCAGCTGTGCACGAATGGCCATTGCCATTCGTGCTGAAATCGCGGCACGGCTGCAACCAGAACATATTCTTCCGTGACAATATGGACGGCTGGCCAGCCGCTCGATCGCGGGCAATGCGCTGGCTAAAACGGCCCTATGGCGAATGGCTCGACGAATGGATTTACGCGCATATCCCGTGCGGGCTGTTGATCGAGCCGTTTGTCGGTGAGGGTGGCACGCTGCCGGTCGATTACAAAATCTACACCTTCGGCGGTCGCGCGACGCATGTTCAGGTCCATTTGGACCGGGAGAAACAACACCGCTGGATATTGTTCGACCGCGACTGGCGGCGTGTGTCCGCGCCAACCGCTGATGCCGATCCTGAAGCTCCGATGAGTTTGAAGCAGATGCTATCTGCAGCCGAAAAGCTCGGACGCGGCTTCGATTTTGTCCGCACCGATTTCTACGAAGTCGGCGGGCATCCCCTGTTCGGCGAGATGACCTTTTATCCGGGGTCGGGGCTGGACAAGTTCCGCCCGGTGTCGCTGGATGCAGTTTTGGGGAAACATTGGTTGGAGGCGGGCGGACGGTGAAGTTTGTTCTTTCCTACAGCCCTGCCTTTGCATTAGCAGGCGTGATGATCAGAATTCCAACATCCGCAGAAACGCGCGTTATCACGAAAATTTTCATGGACGATATATGTGTCCATCAGCATTGCTGGAGCGTCGTCGATGTCGTTTGATCTGGACCAGTTCAACCTTGAAGCTTTCGTGGCCTCGACGCTGGCCGAAGATCTCGGCCCAACCGGTCGCGACGTCACGTCCGAGTCGGTTATCCCTGCCGATATGCGCTTTGCCGGGGTCATGGACAGCCGTGACCCAATCATTGTTGCCGGGCTGCCGATTGCGGTGGCGTTCTTTCGCCATCTCGATGCCGGGATGGAGATCGAGGTGCTGGCGGAGGAAGGCGCTGCGGTGACAGCCGGAACCGACCTTATGCGGCTCAAGGGCAACGCGCGGGCCATGCTGACGGCGGAGCGGTCGGCGCTCAACACGGTGCAGCATCTGTCGGGGATTGCGACGATGACGCGGAAATATGTCGATGCGATTGCAGGCACCGGCTGCATCCTGCTCGATACGCGCAAGACCATTCCCGGCCTGCGGATGCTGGAAAAATATGCCACGCGGATGGGCGGCGCGACCAACCACCGTATGGGTCTATGGGACGCGGCGATGATCAAGGACAATCATGTTGCAGTTGCTGGCGGTGTTGCGGAAGCGGTCGCCCGCGCAAAAGATGCAGGCATCGAACGCATAATCCTGGAGGTCGACCGGGTGAGCCAGATCGAACCGGGACTGGCGGCGGGAGCGACGCATTTGCTGCTCGACAATATGGATGTGGTCAAATTGACCGAAGCCGTGGCGCTGGTTGCCGGTCGCGTGCCGACGGAGGCGTCTGGCGGCGTAACGCTGGAAACCATCCGCGCCAAGGCGGAAACAGGCGTGACCTTTATCTCGGTAGGGCGACTGACTCAGAGCGCCCCCGCAGCGGACATCGGACTTGATTTTGCGCAAGCTTAGTAGTCTCATTCTATTGACGGCGCTCGTTTCGTCGTCGGTCAGTTCGCAAGCATGGCAATGCCGCGCGCCCAAGAACCTGCCGCGCCCCGAACTCGAATTGCCGCAGCCAGGCGAGGTTCGCCGTACGCCCATCGACGGCTATGTCCTCGCGCTCAGCTGGAGCCGCGAATATTGCAAAGGTCGCGAAAACGACGCTGCGATGCGGCTGCAATGCTCGGGCCAAATCGGCGATTTCGGCTTCGTGCTGCACGGGCTTTGGCCGGAGGCGAAGGGACAGAACTACCCGCAATATTGTCGCAGCGTCGGTGTGCTGCCGCGCAAGGTTATCGCTGACAATATCTGTATGACGCCGTCGGCCCAGCTGATCCAGCACGAATGGGCAAAGCATGGCACCTGTATGGCGCGAAAGCCCGAGAGCTATTTCGGCGCGGCGCGGCTGTTGTTCGGAGCGCTGCAGTTTCCCGACATGGACCGGCTTTCGCGCAAACCGTTGAACGCGGCTGGATTGGCCACGATCTTTGCGGAGAACAACGAGGGTCTGCCCGCCAATGCCATTCGCGTCCAGACCAACGATCGTGGTTGGCTGCAAGAGTTGCGGATTTGTCTTGGCAAAGACCTGAAACCGCGCCGCTGTCCCGCCTTTGTGCAGGGCGCAACCGACAAGGCGGAGGTCAAAATATGGCGGGGTCGTTAAGCGTCGATCACCCTTGTGCCCGGATGGTGTTTGTCGAGATGCTTCTTGATGATCCGCAAATTCTTGCTGTTCGAGCGCCAGACAAGGTCGAACGCGTCGCCGAGCAGCGGTATCGCGCCCAGTGCCGTATCGACGCCAACATTCGCAGTCATCCGGACCAGCTGCCACTTCGACATCCCCAGATTGCGCGCCTCCCAGACCATATAGGCACCCATGACAGCGGTCACGACATCGCCCAGCACCGGAACGAGCCCGATGATGCTGTCGAGCCCGAACGGGATTTTGGTGCCGGGGATGACGAACGCGCGTTCGAGTATCTTCTCCAGCGCCTCGATCCGCGCCCGCACCGAATGCGGATCGCTGCCGCCAAAACCCGGTATTTGGCCGGACAAATCCTTGGCGATTTTGTCGAACTGTTCCTGCGAAACCGGCATTATCGGCACTCCTTTGACATTATGTCGTATCGCGACCCAGATATTGCAACAGGTGCCAGCCCCGACCATTTGCCGAATGACCCAGCAGCCCGCTGCGTGCGACCGACCAGCGTAATGGGTTGGCGATCGGTATGAAATTGCGTGTGGTCTGCAATTCAGTCTCGGCTTGCGCCAACAAGGCGGCACGCGTCGCGATGTCGCCGGCCATTCTCGCTTCGGCCACCAGCCTGTCGGCGTCAACGCTGCATATCCGGCTTATGGTACAGGCCATCTGGTCCAGATACCAAGCCGGGCTCGATTGGTCGCCGACACGGTCAATCAAGCGCAGGTCGTGTGGCCGGTCAGGGGTCACGCGCTCGATGTTCAACCCTATGGCCGACATATCGGCCTTCAGCATCGCGAAGAAAATGCGGGCACCGGTGCCGCGCGGCAAAGCGATGCGGAGTGTCCGTGCGGGGCCGTTGCCGTTGACCCAGCGCGATATCGTCTGCCGCGCGTTGGCTTTGCGGTCTGCAATCCTTTCGGACGCCCATATCGGTCGCGGCGATTGCGCCCGGCTTGGCAGATTTTCGGGCACCAATGTCAGCGTTTCCTGCCAGGCAACAATGTCGAAAGAGGTTAGCAATTTCGGCCGGTCGATGGCCATCGCTATCGCCTCGCGGTTGGCGGGATCGGACAAAAATGGTCCGCCCTCAATGAACAGCAGCCCGAAAAGACCCGGCACCGGATCGAAATGGATTTCGTTGCCATCGACGTTCGCTGCTTCCAGCAACGGAAAATCCTCAAACCGTCCGCCATCGACCAGATCGCTTTCACCTGCCATATAGCGGGCCAGGGCGAGCGACGCCTTTGCGCTGCGCAGCGTGACGGTTTCGTTTTCGAGTGCAGGATTGCCGTCGTCATCGGCGCCCTTCAGCCGCAATTGCATTGCCAGCGCGAACTTTTTGGCCTGCATCGGCCCCGAACCGAAGCCCTTGCGGACGATACCGAACTCGGGCTGGGCAATCATTTCCAGCAAGTAAGGCATCGGTGCTTTCAGCCTGATTTCGACCACTTTGCCGGTCATCGGCACCACCCGGTCGATGACCGCAAGTTCGGCGCTGAACCGCCCTTGGCGCAGTTCCTTGAGCCGCGACGCCAGAAGCTTTGCAACCTCGTCGGAGGTAATCTCCTTGCCGTCATTCCACCGTATTTTGTTCAGCCGGAAGATGTAGCTCAGACCGTCGTCGGTGACGATCCAGCGGTTGGCAAGCGCTGGCACAATCCGGCCTTTGGTATCGAATGTCACCAACCCCTGCGCGGTGGCGGCACGCAGATAGGCCGACGATGTCGGTAGCGGCAGCGTGCCAATGGCAAAGGGGCGTGGACGGTCTTCGATGATGTCGACGCGAACGCGGGCGTTATCGACCCCTTGCGAACAGCCGGTGAGGACGGTGAGCGTCAGCAGGGCAACATATAACCGGAATCGCATTTTGCCATCCTAAACAAAGTCGTGCCGGGATGCACGTCGGCATATTCTAGCGGCACCAAACCGGTTATTTCACGTCCCGACAGCTGAATGTCAGTATCTCATTGGGTGTCGGCGGCAACACCTCGCGAATGGCCTTGCTCATGTTATCCAGCTTGTCGCGGGTTACACTGTCGGCGGCGCAGGATTGCACGTCGTAGCGTTGCCGCGCCTCGCGGGCCTTCTCCATCGCATCCATGCCCAACAGATAACGCTCGATGCGGTAGGTTCGGCTATCGGGCGCAAAGCTAACTAGCGAAACCTGTGCATCGCTGTTCGGAACAAAGCTCCGCGACCATTTACCTGCGGTCTCTATATATTGCGTGCGACCGTTGATGCAGCCCTTATCCGACCAGTCGAAGATGACATCGGCGGTGTCCGACACGGTCACCCGGCTGCGATCAGGCTGAATGACACAGCTTTTCTTGCCCGAAACTACAACCGAAGTGGCGATCTTTTCGGGCGTATCGTCGGACGTCATGCGCGCGCGGACCCGGTCATCTATCTGGTTGAACGACGGACGCAGCGTAAAAATGAGGATTGCCGCCACCACCAGGATACCGCCAGCGCTGGCGGCGACTTTCATATGCTGGCGGTTGCCACGTTCTAAGAATTGCCATGCGGCGGCACCAGCGACCGTGCCCAACAGCAGCAAAAGCCCTGCAAGGGCAATATGGTTCTCGCGTTCGGCGATAATGTCGTGTTCGGCGGCCTGCCGGATTTTGCCCTCTTTCCCGCTCAGCAGTTCGGCAGCGATGCGGTTTTCGGCCTCAATCTTTGCACGCGCCTGTGCTTCACGTTCGGCTTCGGCCCGGGTCATCTCTGCAACCGATCGGCATTCGCTGCTGGCGACGCTGAAACTGACATTTTCCGCGCGAAGAAAAGCGGTTAGCTCGCGGATCGACACAGCAAAGTAAAATTCGGCGCCGCCGCCATCAGCTAGCGATCCGAAGCTGTTAATGCCGACCACGCGGCCGCATGCATCGACCAAAGGCCCGCCGCTGTTGCCGGGGGCAATCGGCGCGGTGTGGAGCAACGATTCGACTGCCTTTCCCGACCGGCCCGCCGAAACCGTACCGCGTGTCTTGACCGGGGTCTGGGGATGGAGCGTGTCGTCGTCATTCTGTTCGAGTGCGATATCGACATTGGCGGGATAGCCGATTGCGAAGACGTCTGATCCGTCGCCAATCACGCCCGAGTAAAGACTGGCCGGAGTCAGTCGGGCATCACCGCGCAACTGCAAAAGTGCCAGATCTTTGCCGGGGGATGCCGCGATCAGGCTGGCTTCGTAGGTTTTCGTCCCCTCGGATGGGATGACGACAAAGCTGACGCTTTCGTCATATTGCGTTTCGCTGATGACATGCGCGTTGGTGATGATTTTGTCAGGCGCGATAACGACTCCGGAGCCGTGGCCGATCAAGCTCCGCTGGCCGTCGCTTGAACTGAACACCGCCACGCGCACCACGCTGCGCGTCGCCGCGTTGATATCGGCCGCGTCGCCAAAGGACGGTGCAATCGGGATCACCGAAAGCAGCGAAAGCACAAAAAGAAATGGCCGAACTCCAGGAAAGTTCATCTCACTCTGTCGCTCTCTCTGCTTCATCGTCGGATTCTTCTTCTATCGGTTTGATATCCGACCCATGCAATAGTTGCTGGATAAGCTTCTGCGCCGAAGTCGCGCCGTCACCGCCGTGGGGGTCATACGCAATCGGTGTCAGCATTTTGATGGCTTCAAGCATACTGGCCTGATCCTCGTC
Organism: Sphingomonadales bacterium; assembly: GCA_031406495.1. Classification (GTDB taxonomy): domain Bacteria; phylum Pseudomonadota; class Alphaproteobacteria; order Sphingomonadales; family Sphingomonadaceae; genus Sphingorhabdus_B. Next base: position 10,004 of record JANOHL010000060.1, read on the forward strand.
AGCGCCATTGGCGAGCGCGATAGCCAAGCGGAACCTTAGTCTGTCGTCCTGCGGCACTCGCCGGACCGCTTCTCGCAGGCCTTCGATCGCCAATTTGGTAGGCCGCTTGCCGCCGATATCGAAGCTATCGAAGAAAGCAACCAAGGGCAAAGGATCCTCGGGGTCGGCCAAATTCGCTTTGCTGATCCAATCTCGCACTGCCTTAACTGCCGCCTTCGGGTCGGTCGCGGCTTCAGCGAAATGCATTTCTGTCCGCGCCTTCAACAATAGCGCCCGGGAATTGTCCGGGGCATCGGCGACCAAACCATCGGCAATTGTCCGGGCCTGTTCGTAATTGTTTGCGGCTAGCTCGACCTCTCCCTGCAACTGCCGGGCATAAATATCTTGCCCGAACCGCGCCGTTTTCTTTCGCAAGGTGTCGGCAAAGACGGTTTTCTCATCATCGGACATCCTGCTCCGGTACTGGATTTCCTCTTTCATCAGGTCGATTTCGCTTGGCGCAAGCGGCCGCATCGTCAGATCGGCGGCAAGGCCTTCTGGCATCGGCACCGCCTTGTATTCGAACACAGCTCTGGTGAAATAGCTGCGAACGTCCTTGTTCAACTGGTCGAGATCGCCAAAAGCCTTTGATGCGTCTGTCAGGCTTTGCCCTCGCCCGATGTGGTTCAAATAGGCTCTAAGCTTTGGCGAGCGTTCGGGTGACAGCATCAAATAATGCGTCAACAGCCAGCTTTGCCCGTAGAAGGACTCGCTCGATGCTTTTTTCAGTTCGCTGCGGGGTTTTGAAACAAGATCGCCAACGTGCGTCCAGACACCATAATCAAGCTCGACTTTTCTGCCGCTGTTGGCCTTGCCATAGCTGATCGTGCCTTTGCGTTCGAACGACGTGGCACCGATAATTTCGGCCCAGCCTTCGATGAACCACGACGGATAGGCACCTGGGAAATATTGCAGCATGAAATGATGGGCGTACTCGTGGTACAATGTGTCGATACTCTCGGCGTCGTCAGTCGCAGGAACAACCGCAATGGCTCCTGCAGAGGTCGGGTAATAATAACCCGCAGCATTTGTCATCCGCGCTAGCTTTGTCACGGTCGGAATGTCGCCATAGAAATAGACTTTAACGCGAACGGGCGAAGGATCGTCGGCAAGACCGTAGGCCTTTAGCATTAGATAATGCACCGCTTCCAGCCGCTCTGCGCGGCGTCGCAATTCGTTATCGGATTCATTGGCGTAGATCAGGAAATGGTCGGTCTTGACTTCTTTCCATTCCGCAACCGCCGCGACCGGTATAAGCAATGCCAAAAAGGCCAATATCAACCGCATGTTCGCTCCCCGATGCCAGATGCGTCTATCGAACACAAAAGCACGCTGCTATCAACGTGATTATTGGAAACGGCGATTATTGGCGGCGGTCTTTGTTTTGCGCGGGTCTGACATTCAGTCCTTCGCGCCCAAGCGTAACGTCCACCGGAATGCCATCGATATCGGTGGTAACGGTAACGCCCTCGTCCTCATTGACCCGAACATCGGTATCGCCAATGTTGATCGGCATATCGGGGAGGTCGAGCGGTTCGACCGGGCCTTCGGGATCGGGCCTTGGTTCGACTTTGCGGATCGGCGCTCTTGGTGCCGCGCCTTTGACCGCTTGCGCCATGAAGTCCCGCCAGATGCGTGCAGGCAAGCCGCCGCCATTGACTCCGCGGAGCGGCGTGTTGTCGTCATTGCCGATCCATACGCCGACCACCAGATCACCGGCAAAGCCAATGAACAACGCGTCGCGGTTGTTCTGGCTGGTGCCGGTCTTGCCATAAGCGGGAACGGCAAGGCGCGCGGCGCGGCCGGTGCCTTCGCTGACCGTCGCACCCAGCAATTCCAGCAGCATATTGTGGGTCCGCCCGTCGAAGCTCTTTTCACCCGAAAACAGCCATTCGATCCAGCCCTGTTCCTCTGCCTTGAAAGCGCGGGGTTCGACCGGCCAACTGTTGGCGGCGACGCCTGCATAGGCAGCGGTAAGTTCGAGCAGGGTGACGCCCGAACTACCCAAAGCAAGGCTCGGATCGAGCGTCAGAGGACTGTTTATGCCTAGATCGGTGGCGGCGCGTGCGACCGCTTTGCCACCGACCTGATTATAAAGGCGAACCGAGGCGACATTGCTCGAACGGGCAAATGCCTGCCGCAGGCTGATGTCACCACGATAACTCTCGCCCGAATTTTTTGGGCGATACATGCCTTCGTTGATCGGCGTGTCGGCAATCGTCGAATCAGGGTTCATTCCCGAGCGTAACGCCGCCAGATACACGAACAATTTGAATGTCGATCCTGGCTGGCGTCGAGCCTGTACGGCGCGGTTGAAGGGTGAGGCCTTGTAGCTGCGGCCACCAACCATCGCGACGACTTCGCCGTTCGTGCGCATCGCCACCATCGCGACCTGGGCGTTGCCAAGCGCAGCGTTACCAGTGACGCGCCGCGCAATATTTTGCAGCCGCGCATCGAGCGTTGTGGTTATTCTGACGTCGGCATAGCCGCTTTCGGTCAGCGCACGCGCTTGGGGTATCGCCCAGTCGGCGAAATAAGTCCCCGTCGGCAACGTATCGCGCACCCGGACGTCGAGCGCCGGGATCGGCGTCGCTTTTGCCTTGGCTTCATCGATAAAGCCTGCTGCGACCATGGCATTCAGCACCAGTTTGGCGCGTTTGGCGGCAAGTTTCGGGTTCTTGGTGGGGGCCAGCCTCGACGGCGCCTGCACCAATCCTGCCAGCATTGTCGATTGGCTCAAAGTCAGCCGCTCGGGCTGGCGGTAGAAATAATGCAATGATGCCGCACGCAAACCGTAGACATTGTCACCGAAATAGACGTTCGACAGATAGCGTTCGAGGATTTCATCCTTGGTTAGCCAGCCTTCGAGCCAGAATGCAATCAGCATTTCGCGTCCCTTGCGCGTCAGGCTGCGTTCGGGCGTCAGGAAGGTGAACTTCGCCAATTGCTGCGTAATCGTGCTTCCGCCCTGCATAATGCCGCTGCCGGTCGCATTGCTCCACGCCGCACGCAAAAGGCCGCGCGGGTCGATGCCGAAATGCGAATAAAAACGCCGGTCCTCAATGGCGAGAAATGCCTGCGTAACATGCGGTGGCAGATCGGCGGCCTTGACCGGACGATCGACAATTGCGCCGTTGCGGGCAATCGGGGTGCCGTCGGCTGCGAGCAATGTGATGCGTGGCGGGGCGATCGGCTCCAGCGATTTGGAAAGCGGCGCGGTGATCGCGAGCCAAAGCACTATCAGGATGAACAGCAACAATGCGGCAGCAAAACCGCGCCTGATCCACAGCCATTTACGGCTCCGCGCGGGCTTGTTCGGGTCGTCGGACCGTGGCTCCGGCTGGTCCCAGGGGCGCGGGTTGTCGGGAAACAGGCCCGCATAGGCGCTGTCGAATGCCGCCATTCTGCTGTCGAGGTCGTTTGCAGGTGCTTTATCTGGGCGGTGGAAAAACATAATCTACTGTATTATCATTGTAAGACGGCCAAAGGTAAAGCAGATTCTATATTACAAAAAGCTGTATGGATCGACATCCACGCCAACGCGAACGCCGCGCGGGAAGTCGAGCCCGCCCAGCCACTCGCGGATGATCGATTGGACCTCGACCGATCTTTGCGCGTGAACCAGCAGCCTTTGCCGGTAACGTCCGCGCAGCATCGCGAGCGGGGCGGGGGCAGGGCCGTAAACCACCATGCCGTCGGCTTGCGGCGCGGCACCGCCGACGGCGCGGGCGGCCTCGATCGCCTCGCGTTCGTCTTCTGACGAGATGATGATCGCCGCGAACCGACCGAATGGCGGTGCGCCCGCCGCTTTCCGTTGTTCGGTTTCGGCGTCGTAGAAACTGTCGCGTTCTCCTGCGACCAGCGCGGCGATGACGGGATGGTCGGGATTGCGCGTCTGGATGAAGACCTCGCCGGGTTTCTCGCCGCGCCCGGCGCGCCCGGCGGCTTGCGCGATTTGCTGAAACGTCCGTTCGGCGGCGCGCAAATCGCCGCCTTCAAGGCCCAAATCGGCGTCGATGATCCCAACCAGTGTCAGTTCGGGGAAATGATAGCCTTTGGTCACCAATTGCGTGCCGATGATGATATCGACTGCCTTGTTCTCTACCCGCGCGACAAATTCGGCAGCCTTTTCGGGTGACCATAGGGTGTCCGAAGTGGCAACGATGGTCCGTGCGTCGGGGAACAGCCGGTTGACCTCGTCGCAAATCCGCTCGACCCCCGGACCGCATGCGACAAGGCTGTCTTTTTCCTGACATTCGGGGCATTCGTCGGGCGGTGGCATGACGTGGCCGCAGTGATGGCAGGCGAGACGGCGGACGAGCCGGTGCTCGACCATCCAGCTCGTGCAATTGGGGCACTGGAAACGGTGGCCGCAGGTCCGGCAAAGCGTAAGCGGCGCATAGCCGCGGCGGTTGAGGAACAGCAGACTTTGCTCGCCGCGTTCGATGCGCTCCTCCAGCGCTTTGAGCAAGGTCGGCGCGATCCAGTGCTGGCGCTCGGGGGCGTCGAGTGTCAGGTCGATTGCCTTGATCGTCGGCATTTTTGCTGCACCAAAGCGCGAAGGGATTTCCAATCCACGATAGCGCCCGATGCTCACCATATACCGCGATTCCAGTGCAGGCGTGGCCGACGCCAACACCACCGGAAAGCTCTGCATCTTGCCGCGCATTACCGCGACATCGCGGGCGTGGTAACGCACCCCGTCTTCTTGCTTGAAGCTGGTCTCGTGCGCTTCATCGACAATAATCAGGCCGGGATTGGCGAAGGGCAGGAACAGCGCCGAGCGCGCGCCAACGAGAACCTTGGCGCTGCCATCGGCAACCGCGCGCCACACCCGCCGACGCTGGGTCGAGCGCATGTTCGAATGCCACACCGCCGGTTCGACCCCGAACCGCGCTTGAAAGCGTTTCAGAAAGGGCTGGGTAAGCGCGATTTCGGGCAGCAGCACGAGCACCTGTTTACCCAGCCGCACGGCTTCGGCGACCGCCTCGAAATAGGTTTCGGTCTTGCCCGAGCCGGTCACGCCGTCGAGCACGATGGGGTCGAACACGCCTGCGCGCACCGCCTCCACCATCGACGTCGCGGCAAAGCTTTGCGCTTCGCTCAGTTCGGGCTGGTCGAAATCGGGGTCAGGAACGGGCAGCGGGGTATCGACGCTAATCGTCACCGGCTCGAACGCGCCTGCCTTGATAAGTCCGCGAATGACTGCGTCGCTGACACCAGCCTCCGCCGCCAGTTCGCGGACCAGTCCTTGCGCATCCTCTAGTGCATCGAGCGCCGCTGCACGCTGCGGTGTCATCCGCGCCGGTTCGTATCCGGTGCGGCGATATTCGGTGATCGTGCCTGCGGGCGACAGCGCAGCAGAAGACGCGAGCACCATCCGCAAAACTGCGGCATGGCTGGTCAGGTAATAATCGGCGACCCAGTCGACCAGTCGCCTGAGGCCCGGCCCGATCGGCGGACATTCGACGCGTTCAAGCACCGCGCGTAGCCGCTTGGCATCGATGGCTTCGTCATGAAAGATGCCATCGTCCCAAACAACTCCAGCAAGTTTGCGCGGGCCCAAGGGCACGATCACAACACAGCCTGGCTGCGCATCCATGCCTTCGGGCAACCGATAGTCGAGCGGACCTATGGCTTGCGTCAAAAGGACGACGCGGACGCGGCGGACAGGTTGATTCATCGGGGAGATATAGGGTGAACAAATGCCCACGTCATCCATTGCCGGTCACCCGCGCGATTCATCTGTCCTTTGCCCCGGCATTTTGCCATGACGCGACAAACGATTCCAATTCACGAAAGCATGAAGTGTCATGAAATTTTTTGTAGATACCGCCGAGATTGCCGACATCAAAGAACTGGCCGAGACCGGGCTGCTCGACGGCGTAACTACCAACCCGTCGCTGATCGCGAAATCGGGCCGTGATTTTCTGGAGGTTACCAAGGAAATCTGTGGATTAGTCGATGGCCCGGTGTCGGCAGAGGTCGTGGCACTCGATCATGCAACGATGATGAAAGAGGCGGAAATCCTGCGCAAGATTGCCGATAATGTCTGCATCAAGGTGCCGCTGACCATCGACGGTCTGAAAACTTGCAAAAAGCTCACGAACGACGGTACCATGGTCAATGTGACGCTCTGTTTTTCGGCCAATCAAGCGCTGCTCGCGGCAAAGGCCGGGGCGAGCTTCATCTCGCCGTTCGTTGGTCGTCACGACGACAACGGCTTTGACGGTATGGCGCTGATCGCCGACATCAAGCAGATTTACGACAATTACGATTTTGGCACCGAAATCCTGGTGGCCAGCGTGCGGCATGGCATACACGTCCATCAAGCGGCATTGATCGGCGCGCACGTCATGACAGCGCCGCCTGCGGTCATCAAAGGCCTGTTCAAGCATGTGCTGACTGACAAGGGAATCGAAGGATTCCTTGCTGATTGGGCCAAAACAGGGCAAGCTATCGGGTGATGGATATGGTCACAAAACCCGACAGGCGAGACGCCAACGGCAAGCTGATTGTCCCCGACGAGGTGCAGGACGCGGTTCGCACGTTGCTCCGCTGGTCGGGCGAAGATCCGGAGCGTGAAGGGCTTCTCGACACCCCGGCACGCGTCGGTCGTGCGTGGCGTGAATATACCGAAGGCTACGGCGAAGATCCGGGCATTCACCTGTCGCGCACCTTTCAGGAGGTCGGCGGCTATAACGAGCTGGTGCTGTTGAAGGATATCCCGTTCCAGTCGCACTGCGAGCACCATATGGCACCGATCACCGGGAAGGCCTCGATCGGCTATATGCCAAAGGACCGCGTTGTCGGCATATCGAAACTGGCGCGGGTGCTGCACGGCTTTTCCCGGCGGCTGCAGGTGCAGGAACGGCTGACCGCGCAGGTTGCGGAATGTATCTGGGATAATCTGAAACCGCATGGCGTAGCGGTGGTCATCGACGCGCAGCATGGCTGCATGACGGCGCGCGGCGTCCGCACGCCAGGCGTCGGCATGGTCACGTCGAAGCTTATCGGCTGCTTCCTCGACGACCAGCGCAGCCGCAAGGAAGTGCTGAGTTTGATGGGCTACTAAAATCCTCCCCGCTGCCGGGGAGGATCAAGTTTTATGCAGCCTTACGCATCTCAAGCGACTTCAGAATACTCTCCGGCGACGACACACCATATGGGTCCTCATCGACGCCGTCGTCATTGATGCCGGGCTCTTCGAACCAGCCGGTGATCACATTGTCATCAACGATCATCGCATAACGCCAGCTGCGCTCGCCGAAACCGAGATGGTCCTTCTTGATCAGCATCCCCATACGGCGGGTAAAATCGCCTGAACCGTCGGGCAGCAGCTTGATATTCTTCATGCCCAGATGCTGGCCCCATTGATACATGACGAACGCGTCGTTGACCGATATGCAATAGACCTCGTCGATGCCAGCCGCCCTGAATTCGTCATAAAAGCGATCGAACGCAGGGCATTGCTCGTTCGAGCAGGTCGGGGTGAATGCGCCGGGGAGCGAGAACACAACAATGCGCTTGTCGCGGCCAAGATCGCGGACCTTTACGTCCTGCCAGCGGAAGGGATTGTCGCCGCCGACGCTGTCGTCGCGGACACGGGTTTTCAGGGTAACGTCTGGGAGATGACGTCCGATCATTTGATATTTCCTTGGGATTTGATGTGAAAGGAGTGCCGGAACAACGTAAGGGAGGGGCTGCTGTCCCGGCAACAGTGGGCATATGGGAGCGAACATGTGAATATCCAAATCGGATATTGCGGTGACAGTGATTGAGTATGGCGATTAGGGATATTGTGGAGGAATCTGACAGGCCAAATCCTACATTGCAAGGGTGAAACATCCCTTTTCCGTTCGTCCTGAGCCAGTAGAAGGGCGAGGGCGCGTGACTTATCGGTTATTCCTTTTTTTTAACGCGCAAGTCGGAATCGGCAGGGCAAACGGATTGTTTTACCAATGATTGACAATTATCTGCGCAACAGGGTTCCTCACCCTCGTTGTAACTCGCAACGGATGCGCGTATAAAGTCATCGGGAACGGGATAACGAACATGATGAGTAAGTTAGCGGATATGCCGATGCGCAAGCTATTGTTGCCGGTTTTATTTCTTGGCCTTGTTACTCCGACGCCTGCCACCGCGCAGTTCGGCGGCCTGCTTGGCAAGAAATCGCAGCCGAAGGAGCAAAAGTCGAAGGATTGCGCGGCCAAATCGAAGAACAGCGTCGGCAAATCGATACTGGGCGGGGTGATGGGTCAGATCACCGGCCAGGCGACGCGCCGTATGGGTGTTGTCGGTAACTTCGTGCCGCGCGCCGAGGTGGCGGGTTTGTTGACCAATGCGATTGCGTGCAAACTCGACCCTGACGAACAGGTGCAGGCCGCCGATGCTACCGTTGAGGCAACGCGCGGCGAAAAGATCGGGACAACCGCGGAATGGACGAGCAACAGCCGCGAAAATGTATCGGGTAGCTCGACGGTAACCCAGAAAACCGCGCTGGACGACGGAACAAGCTGTATGGATTTAACCGATGTCGTGATCGTCGATGGCGAAGAGACCACTGTGTCCAAGCGAATGTGCAAGGCGCGCGGGCAATCGCGCTATGCCATCATGGCCTGACGCATGATGCGCAAAGGCAAACCCTTCTATCTGGCCGGACTGTTGCTAATGCTGTGCGGCAATGCGTCCGCAAAGATGGACCCCGACAACCCGACCTGTCCGCAGGTTTCGAACTGGTCGACCAACCGGACGATGAAGCTGACGCCGGTTACGAAGGACGGCGCGAAAGTGCTGCTGGCCGAAGGCGCAATCGATGCCGGATTGCCCGCGCGCCTTAAAAAGGTTTTGGCCGATAATCCCGATATTTCCGAAATCTGGCTGCGATCACCGGGCGGCAATGCCGTTGCGGGCAATCAGGCCGGGCTGATCATCCGCCAATCGCAAGGGTTGATAATTACGCGTATTCCCGCCCACTGGACATGCTTTAGCGCGTGCAATTTCGTCTTCATGGGCGGACGCGCGCGGATTATCGAACCGGGCGGGCAATTCATGATGCACATGTTCACGATGACCGGAGACCGCGACGCGATTGGCCAAACCGTGACAGCAGGTGCCGATTCCACCATCGAAATGATCGGCGAGATCGAACAGGAAAGTGCGCTGCTGGCAAGCGAGGATAACGACTTCCTGATCCGTATGGGGGTCTCGCGCAAATTGCTCACCGACATCATGTACCGGCAAAAGGCGTTGAAGACCGATGGCGACAAATCGACACGGCGCTGTCTGACGACGCAGGAAGCGTTGCGCTACAATGTCGCCAATGTCGGCGGCTAAAGCTTGCCTCCGGTAGCGGGTTACCAATTGCCAAATAGTTGATTTACAAGGCGGTCGTGCCAGCTCAATCTCTCGACGCAAAAGGAGAGGGAACATGCGGCATTTGCTTTTGGCGCTTTTGGCAGGCGCAAGTTCGACCGCGTCGCTGGCGCAGACGGACAGCTCGCCCAAGCCTGCATCCGCCGCGACCATAAAGGCACAGCAGCGCCAAGAAGCTTCACTTCCCGCAGAGGATGGTCGCGATGCAGAATTTGCCGCGCGGGGCTTTGTCGGCACACTTGCCGATCCCATAATCAAGAACAAGGACGGAAAGCCGGTCTGGAATCTGGACGCTTATGCGTGGATGGATGGCAAGTCGCCCGATACGGTGAACCCCAGCCTGTGGCGGCATATGGGAATATTGCGCAAGCACGGCTTGTTCGCGCTGTCCGACAATATGTGGCAGGTGCGCGGCTTCGATGTGTCGAATATGACGGTCATTCGTGGGGGCACCGGCTGGATATTGATCGATCCGCTGACCAGCCGCGATACCGCGAAGGCAGCGCTCGCTTTGGTCAACGAAAAGTTGGGTGCGCGGCCCGTCACCGCCGTCATCTATAGCCACAGCCACGGCGACCATTTCGGCGGAGTGCGCGGCGTTGTCGAGGAGGCAGACGTCAAAGCGGGCAAGGTCGCGATTATCGCGCCCGAACACTTCCTCGCCGAGACGTCTTCGGAGAATGTCATGGCGGGTCCGGCGATGGGCAGGCGCGCCAATTACCAGTTCGGCGGCAATCTGACGCCCGGACCGCAGGGGCAGATGGGCAGCGGCATCGGCAAGGGGATTGCGGGCGGCGATATTACGCTTATTTCGCCCGCTATCGAGATCGTCAAGACCGGCGAGACGCGCGTGATCGACGGCGTCACACTGGAATTCCAGATGGTGCCTGGGACCGAAGCTCCTGCCGAAATGAACGTCTATGTGGCAGCGGCGCGGACGTTTTTGTCGGCGGAAATCGCAACCTGTTCGCTGCATAATATATTGACGCCGCGCGGCGCGAAGGTGCGCGATGCGCATGCCTGGGCGGGCTTTTTGAACGAGGCGGTGAACCTTTATGCGAACCGCAGCGATACCATCGCGTCGAGCCATTGCTGGCCGCGTTTCGGCACGCAAGAGGTTACGGGCTGGCTGTCGGGGCAGCGCGACAATTACCGTTATCTCCACGACCAGACGGTCAGGATGATGAACAAAGGCATGACGCAGGCCCAGATTGCGGAAGGCCTGAAAGCGCCGCCCGCGATTTCCGACCTATGGTTCAACAAGGGCTATTACGGCACCTACAGCCATAATTCGAAGGCGATATATCAATATTATCTCGGCTGGTATGACGCGGTTCCGGCCAATCTGAACCCGCATCCGCCAGAGATACGCGCGGGCAAGTTGGTGGCCGCGATGGGCGGCGCGAAGAAGGTGCTGGCAGAAGCGAAGAAGGCGTTTGCCGCGGGGGATTATCGGTGGTCATCGGATCTGCTGAACAGCCTCGTCTTTGCCGACCCGAAAAATGCAGCCGCGCGCGTGATGCTGGCCGATAGCTACGAACAGCAGGGTTATCAGGCCGAATCAGCGATCTGGCGTAATATGTTCCTCTCGGCAGCGCGCGACCTGCGCGAAGGCGTGAAGGCCAGCATCACGACGCAGAGCATCGATATGATCTCGGCGATACCCACCAGCTTGCTGCTCGATTCGGTAGCGACGCGGATCGATCCGGCGGTGATCGGCGACAAGACGCTGGCGCTGAACTTCGTGTTTTCTGACCGAAACGAGCGAGCGAAAGTGACGGTTGGCAACGCCGTGATGTTCAGCGAAATGGGGGTAGGGCATGATAATGGCACCGCAACAGTTACCGGTCCACGCCAGTTGTTTTTGGCCATGCTATTCCTGAAAATGCCGCTGGCGCAGCTTGAGAGCGCTGGGTTGAAAATCGAGGGCGACAGGGCGGATGTTGAGGCACTGCAAGCTGCGCTTGACCCGATGCCGGGGCCTTTCAATATTGTAGAGCCTTGAAGACGCGTCCCCTCTCCCTATGGGAGAGGCGCGTGGGTCTCACATCTCCCCCCGCTCACGCCTGATCGCGTACCATTTCTCGACATTGGCGTTATGCTGTTCCAGCGTATCGGCAAACACGTGCCCGCCTTTGCCGTCCGCGACAAAGTATAGCGCACTGGTCTCCGCCGGGTTCAGCACCGCCTCGATCGACGCACGCGAGGGGTTGGCTATCGGGCCTTTGGGTAACCCTGTCATCGCATAGGTATTGTAATCGTTGACGTCGGAAATTTCCGATTGGCGGATGCGGCGGCCGAGCGGTTTGCCCTTGGTTATCGGGTAGATGATCGTCGGGTCCGCCTGCAGCATCATGCCTTTGCGCAAACGGTTGGAATACACGCCGGCGACTGTCGTGCGTTCGCTTGCCAGTTGCGTCTCTTTTTCGACGATTGCAGCAAGCGTGAGTGCTTCGGCGGGGGTCTTGACGACGATGTCGGGGTTCCGCTTGGGCCAAAGCTCGGCCATCGTTTTGGTCATCGCGTCCTGCATCCGTTTCAGAACAGACGCGCGGGTATTGTCCTTTTCGAAGGCGTAGCTATCGGGCAGGACCGACCCTTCTACCGGTACCGGGATGCTGCCGGTCAGTTGCTTGTTCGCCATCAGTCGCTCATAAACCATGATCGACGGCATGCCCTCGACCACAGTCACCATCCGCTGCACCGATTTGCCACCGGTCAGGATGTCGAGAATCTCTGCGTTCGAGGCGCGCGGGGGGATCAGGAATTCGCCCGCCTTGATCGTGCTGGTCGCGCCGAAAATTTTGGCGCGGTTGACGAAAGCGTCGGCGGATTTGATAACCTTGCCCCGCTCAAGGCTTTTGGCGGCAAGCGCGATGCTCGATCCGGGCTTGATGACTACCGTCACTTCGCGGGTCGATGGTCCGGGCGCGGTCCAGCCGTAGATGAAATTGCCGCCGACCAAGACAAGTAACAGCACCGCCGCAATCAGCACCCATTTGGCGGCGCGGCGCACCTGTTATATTGCTTTCAGGATAAGGCTGGCATTGGTGCCGCCAAAGCCGAAGCTGTTGTTGAGCGCCGTCTTGACCTTGCGTTTCTTGGCGACATGCGGGACGAGGTCAACGCCCTCTGTGCCTTCATCGGGGTTATCGAGATTGAGCGTCGGCGGCACGATCTGGTCGCGGATTGCCAAGATGCAGAAAATCGCCTCGACCGCCCCTGCCCCCCCAAGTAGATGCCCGATAGCCGATTTGGTCGAGCTCATCGATACATCGGATATGGCGTCGCCGAACAGCCGCTTGACCGCGCCAAGCTCGATGGTGTCCGCCATCGTCGAAGTGCCGTGCGCGTTGATATAGTCGATGTCCGAAGGCTCCATGCCCGCGCGTTTCAACGCCATTTCCATCGCGCGATAGGCACCGCTGCCTTCGGGATGCGGGGCGGTGACGTGGTGTGCGTCGCCCGACAGGCCGTAGCCAACAACCTCGGCATAGATTTTCGCGCCGCGTGCCTTTGCATGTTCATATTCTTCGAGCACGACAACACCAGCACCCTCGCCCATGACAAAACCGTCGCGGTCCTTGTCATAAGGACGTGATGCCTTTTCGGGTTCATCGTTGAATGCGGTGCAAAGCGCGCGCGCCTGCGCAAATCCGGCAATGCCGATGGGGCAGATGGTCGCTTCTGCGCCACCGGCCAGCATCACATCGGCATCATCGAGCGCGATCATCCGCGCGGCATCTCCAATCGAATGTGCGCCCGTCGAGCAGGCAGTCACGACCGCATGGTTCGGCCCCATCAGGCCGTATTTGATGCTGACTTGACCCGAGATCAGGTTGATGAGGCGACCATGGACAAAATGCGGGGAAACCCGGCCCGGACCCTTTTCAGCGAGCAGCAATGATTCGCTCTCGATTCCCGGAAGCCCGCCAATGCCCGAACCGATCGAGCAACCGGCGCGGTACCGCTCGGCCTCGCTCATATCGGTAAGGCCCGCGTCCTCGATCGCCTGACCTGCGGCATCGATGCCGTAGATGATAAACGGATCGACCTGCCGCTGCACCTTGTGGTCAACGCGCAAATCAGGATCAAAGCCCCACGGGTGGTCTTTGGGTTTCACCTCGCAGGCGATGTGGCATTTCTGGTCGCTGGTGTCGAAACGCGTGATCCGTGACGCGCCCGACTTGCCCGCGATGAGGTTGGCCCAAGCGGTTTCGACATCTGCCCCCAAAGGCGTTACGAGCCCTAAACCGGTAACCACGACCCTACGCATCATGCAATCTCCAAAACCCGTCTGATTTGCGCCCAATAAAAACAACTAACGCCAAAAAGCAAACGGCTTTCCAGCCAAGACCGGAAAGCCGCTATATCCTGTATGTTTGAGCGCGAGAAGCCCCGCGCTCCGACCATCAGCTATTGCTGTTGATGAAGTCGATTGCATCCTTGACGGTGGCGATCTTTTCAGCCGCGTCATCGGGGATTTCGACGTTGAATTCTTCTTCGAACGCCATGACCAGCTCGACAATGTCAAGGCTATCAGCGCCCAGATCATCGATGAAGCTGGCTGCTTCAGTCACCTTGTCGGCTTCGACGCCCAGATGTTCGACAACAATTTTTTTGACCCGTTCCGCGGTATCGCTCATTTTTTTTGCCCCTTATAGGTTGGGAGGATGAATTTCACATTTCGCCCTAATGCCCCGATGCGCGGCTGGCAAGGGGGGAGTGAGCGTGACCGTTGCCCGGTGGATTACAACATGGCCATGCCACCGTTTACATGCAAGGTTTGGCCGGTGATATATCCGGCTTCTCTCGAAGCGAGATAGGCGACTGCAGCACCGATATCGCTGCCTTCGCCCATCCGGCCCATCGGGATGCGGGCGTTGAGCGCTTCCTTTTGCGCGTCGGGCAGGGTTTCGGTCATCGCGGTCGCGATAAAGCCGGGCGCGACGCAGTTTACGGTGACGTTACGGCTGGCGATTTCCTGCGCAATCGCCTTGGACATCGCGGTGAGGCCGCCCTTTGACGCTGCATAATTTGCCTGGCCCGGGTTGCCCGTGGTGCCGACGACGCTGGTGATGGTGATAATCCGGCCAAAGCGTGCCTTCATCATCGGTTTGGTCGCCGCGCGCATCAGGCGGAATGCGGCTTCGAGGTTGATGCGGATCACCTCGTCCCATTCCTCGTCCTTCATCCGCATGGTCAGGTTGTCGCGGGTAACCCCGGCATTGTTGACGAGGATGTCGATCTGCCCGAGCTTTTCGAGCGCGGCGGGCACCAGAGCCTCGACGCTGTCCTTGTCGCCGAGGTTGCAGGGGATCGCGACATGATCGCCGCCAAGCTCGCCACGAAATGCCTCCAGCTTCTCCGCGTTGGAACCCGACACCGCCAACCGCGCGCCCTGACCCGCCAGCGCTCGACAAATCGCGCTGCCAATCCCCCCGCTCGCACCGGTGACGAGTGCGGTCATGCCTGTAAGATCGAACATCAGATTTCCTTCAACAAAGCTTCAATGTCATCCATCGAGATGGCGCTGGTCGTGGCCACTTCCTCACCCGCGCTGCGCTTCACCATTGGCGAGAGCACTTTGCCGCCGAATTCGACGAAATGGGCGACGCCAGCCTCTGCCATCGCAATCGCCGATTCGCGCCAGCGGACGCGGCCGGTGACTTGTTCGACCAACTGCGTGCTGATGATATGCGGATCGGCGACCGGCGCGGCGGTGACGTTGGCGTAGAGCGGGACCAGCGGCGCAAGAATAGTCGTCGAGGCCAGCGCGGCCGCCATTTCGTCGGCGGCAGGCTGCATCAGCGGGCAGTGGAACGGTGCCGACACCGGCAGCAATATGCCGCGCTTGATCCCATGATCCTTCACCAACTCGATAGCGCGGTCGATTGCGCCTTTGTGGCCCGAAATCACGACTTGGCCGGGGTCGTTGTCATTGGCCACGGTGCAGGTTTCGCCCTCGGCTGCCGCCTTCGCCAAGCTTTCCGCCTTCTCGATATCCGCACCCAGCAAAGCCGCCATCGCGCCGATACCCACCGGCACCGCCGCCTGCATCGCGCGCCCGCGCAGTTTGAGCAACGACGCGGTCACCGCCAAGGGCAACGCCCCAGCCGCGCACAAAGCCGTATATTCGCCCAGACTATGCCCGGCGACAAAATCGCATTTCTCCGAAAGCCGCACGCCGCCTTCGACCTCCAGCACGCGCAACGTCGCAATCGCGTTGGCCATGATCGCGGCCTGCGCGTTCTCGGTCAGCATCAACTCGCTTTCGGGCCCTTCGCACATCAGCTTGAACAGATGCTGCCCCAGCGCGTGATCGACCTCCTCAAACACCGCGCGCGCCGTCGGGCTGGCGTCGGCCAAAGCTTTGCCCATGCCGACCGCCTGGCTGCCCTGTCCCGGAAAAATAAATGCGCGCATGTTTGCTCCTGACACCTGATTGCCCGCGAACGCCTATAAAGCGGCGCTCGATGTTGCAAGCCCCCTAAAGGTCAAGCCAGTCTTCGCGGCTATGATGGATTCGCAGGATGAGGATGTCGTTCGCGTCGTCGATTTCGTAAATGATGATGTGCGATTGGCAGGGATAAGCACGGACCGGAGGGCGGACTTCCTGGCGGAGCCGCGATGCACGCGGGTTCTCTGCCAGAAATTGGCAACAGCGCATCAATTTGCCGTGATAAATGATCGATTGCTCGCGCCCGAAGTCAACTGCACCTTGGAATACAATGCCATCAACATCTTTGGCGGCTTTGTCGGAAAACCGATATCCCATTAAGCTTGTTTCTGTGCGTCAAATCGCGCGAGTGCGTCATTAAGTATCTGCTCAGACGTTCGGCTAGAAACACCGCTCGCCCGCGCTTCATCCACTATCTGCTGGAATTTCGCGATTTTCTCCTCACGTTCCTGTGCACGGCGGATGATATCGCGGATCACATCGCTTGAATTGCTATAGCGTCCGTCCGCAGTTTGCGCCTCAACCCACGCTTTCATCTGTTCGGGAAGCGAAATGTTCATTGTTGCCATGTTGTGTCTCCTTGGATGAACAGATTATGGCAAAGTTTGCCAATCTTTGTCAAGGTGCGCTTGTTGTGGCCAACCCGAACGGCACGACTTTATTATCCGCATCATGGCCGATATCGGCGCGGCCGAGATATTCGATGCCGCTTTTCCGGCACCAGCGCTTGGCAATGCTCTCCGCGCTTTCGCCAAAGGGCCGGTCGTTGTCGGGCACATCGCTGACCCGGCCAAGGCGTAGCCCAGCCAGCCCGACGCCCGCCAAATGGCTGGTGACGTGAAAGAATGCGCGGTCAAAGCCGTAGAGATATTCGCTGACCTCTTCGACCATCAGCACATGGCCTTTGAGGTCGGGCATCAGCGGCGTTCCGGCCATCATCGCCAGCGTCATCAGGTTGAACGCGGCATGGGTGGAGCCTGCCTGCACATGCGGCTCAAGCGAGGCCGGATTGGCACTGACCATCCAGTCGAGCGCACGCCTCACCGCCGCCTCACCGCCTTCGCGCCGGATATCGGCAGGCATCGGCCCGTGCACCACGCGGCCAAACCCCGCACGGTAAAGTGCGCCGAGTAAATTCCCGGCATCGCTATAGCCCATATAGAGCTTATCCCGCGCCGCCGACTTCAACCGGGTAACCGAGTCCCCGGCCATCCGGCATGCGCCATAGCCACCGCGAACGAACCAGATGGCGTCGAACGCGCGGTCGTTGGCAAGATCGACAAAAGCCTCCATCCGCTCGGCGTCGGGTCCGGCGAAATGGCCTGCTTCGACAAAGCATTGGTCGTGGAAGACAAGTTCGGCGGTGGGGTGGGTTGTGGCGGCGAGGGCGGTGACACGCGCGGCGTCTTCGCGGGTGAAGGGTGTAGAGGGGGCGCAGATACCGATTTTCAATTTACACCCTCTCTAATAACCCAAACCACCAAACCCGTTCGCATCGAGCCCAGTCGAGATGCCGTTAGGTCATGCGCGACCGATGGGTGTCTCGACTAAGCTCGACACGAACGGTGAAGGTGTTGCCAAAACTCGCTCCAACTAATAGCTGCCACCCATGCACAAAAACAAATCCTATTTCTTCTGCGGCATTGGCGGGTCGGGCATGCTGCCTTTGGCCAATATCGTTCGCGATGCGGGCGCGACCGTCGCCGGTTCTGACCGCGCGCTCGACCAGGGCCGGTTGGGGCCGAAATTTGAATGGCTGCAAAGCTTAGGCATCGATCTGTTCGCACAAGACGGCAGCGGCCTGACCAGCGGCGACCAAATCCTGATAGCATCCGCTGCGATTGAAGACAGCGTGCCCGATATCGCCAAAGCTAACGCGCTGGGCTGCAAGCGCATGACCCGCGCCGAATTGCTTGCGGAATTGTTCAACGCCTCCCCGCGTAGCATCGCGGTCGGCGGGACCAGCGGTAAATCGACCGTCACCGGTATGATCGGCTGGATATTGACTGATGCGGGGCTCGACCCGACAATCATGAACGGCGCGGTGATGAAGAATTTTGTTTCGGGCGACGCGCTGTTCGCCAGTGCGCGCGTGGGGCAGGGTGATGTTTTCGTGAGCGAAGTCGATGAAAGCGATGGCTCGATTGCGTTGTTCCGGCCTGAGGTTGCGGTGCTCAACAATGTCAGTCTCGACCACAAGAGCCTCGAAGAACTGCGGCAGTTGTTCGGCGACTTCGCGAAGGGGGCCAAGTGCTGCGTCTGGAATGCAGATGATGCGGAAACGGTGGCGCTGATGGACGGCCTAACTTTAAGCCCCTCCCCTTCAGGGGAGGGGACGGGGGTGGGGGCTGTCATTCAAGCGCAGTCTACGCCGACAGCCCCCACCCCTCCGCCGCTTCGCGGCTCCTCCCCTCCCCTGAAGAGGAGGGGCTTCAGAGAAACCCAAGCCTCTCCCAACGCCATCTCCTTTGGCTTCACCCGCACCGCCGACATCCGCGCCGCCAACATCACCGACCTACCCCTCGGCAGCCGCTTCACCCTGCACGCAAAGGGCGAAACCAACCCCGTCACGCTGGTAGTCCCCGGCCGCCACAATATCGCCAACGCCTTGGCCGCAATTGCCGCCGCAATCGCGGTCGGCGTGCCGATAACGCAGGCCATCAAAGCCGTGGAAACCTTCAACGGCCTAGCCCGCCGCTTCGACATTGTCGGCACCACAGCTCTTGAGCAAAACGGCATCACCGTCATCGACGATTTCGGCCACAACCCCGACAAGATTGCCGCGACCCTCGCTACCCTTAAGCCATTCCCGGGCCGGATCATCGCCTTCTTCCAACCCCACGGCTACGGCCCGATCCGCGTGATGGGCAGCGAACTCGCCGCCGTTTTCGCGCAGATGTTGGGCGAGGACGACCACCTGATCCTGTGCGACCCGGTCTATTTCGGCGGCACCGTGGACCGCAGCATGGGCAGCCAGAGCATCACTGACGCAGTCGCCGCAGCAGGGAGAAACGCCGAATATATCCCAACCCGCGAAGAATGCGGCAACCGCATCGTCGAGCTGGCGCGGGCAGGCGACCGGATAGTCATCATGGGCGCACGCGATGATACTTTGAGCGGCTTTGCTAGCGAGCTATTGGAGCAGTTGGCGAAGGCGAGTTTTTGATGAGGGATTGATTATGGAAATTGATGATGACGGCACCGACCGCGCATATCACTTTAATAAGAATCCACGGAAAATATACATCAGCGGCGGCTTCCCCAACAAACCGAACGTGCCACAAATGCGGTACGCATCTCAGGTTACAGATCAAGACGATGGACTTGCTTTCGCGAAAATTGAAGACGAAGTCCTTTTACGCCGTACTCCGACCGGCCGATCCGAAATTAGAGCAACACTCGTTGAAGACGATAGAAAAATTAAAACTCTCGTCATTCAAAAATATGATGCCAGTTCCGGACCATCAGAAAAGTATCACTTTGCTTTTGGAGAAGCGGAAATTGCCCGCCTGCTGGCGTTCGTGGAGGCGATAAAAACGCATCCCCTTGATGGCGGCGACAAAATTCATTTAACAACCGATGAGTTGGGAAAAATTGCTCTCGACCTTCCCCAAGCCGAGCGATTGTTCGGCGAGCACGAAGAACTTTTTCTATCGGTTGCTGAAAATAGCAGTGACCTCAAACGCGACCTGCAGGCGTTGGGATATCGTCGAAAAACCCTGCATGCTTTTGAAAGAATGTTGTCGGAATCCAACTTTTTCGAGGCGGAAAAGCAAAGACTTGGAAAAACTGGTGAAGCCGTTTGGCAGTCCTTTTTCGAGGCAAACACTTGGATTTTTGGTTACGGATTATGCTATCAATTTCTAGGGAAAATTGACGAAAATAAGATGGAGCAATACGTTGTCGGTCATGACCTCGGAAGCGCCGGAAAGCGAGCCGATGCCATATTGAAGAGCCAAGCTAGAATCAATTCACTGTGCTTCGTTGAAATTAAAAGGCACGATACCACGCTGTTGAATAAGGACGCTTATCGTGCCGATGTTTGGATTCCAGCGAAGGAACTGGTTGGCGGCGTGGCTCAAGTTCAAACAACTGTGCAGTTGGCAACCGAAAGATATGGGAACCAACTTGAACTTACTAACAGTGACGGCGAACCAACCGGCGAACCGCTTTTTGTGATCGAACCGAGGGCATTCATTGTAATCGGATCTTTGGAAGAGTTTGTAACCGACCAGGGCAAGATTAACACAAAAAAACTCCGTGCCTTCGAGCTCTACCGCCGCAACATTCGCCGTCCGGAGATCATTACGTTTGATGAATTGTATAACAGAGCAAAGTTCATAGTTGGCGATGACGAAAACATGGCACAAGCTGAAGATTGGGATGACAACGTGCCCTTTTGAGACATGTTAATTGGACAATGGTGCAACGACCGCAGCCGACATCCTAACCCTTGCAATGTAGGAAATCTCCAGTCAGATGGTTGGGCATGTTTATCATGCGCTTTCTTCCAATTTCCACCCCGCCCTACCAAGCGATTTTCCCGCTCGGCCTCCGCACACCAAAAACCCATGTTTTCCGCTTTTTCCTTATAGAGTGTCCACTTTGGCCACTTATCGGCATTTCGGGCAACGCGACCCGACCCGAAAATCCCCTTCGCGCCTTTGCGTCTTCGCGTGTGTCCGTCCGCCCTCGCAGCCCCCGCCGAATCGCTTGCAATTCCAGCAAAACGCACCTAAGCGCCACGGTTCGCGTGGGGCAACTTATGCGAAATCGAAGAAGGCCGGAGGGGCGCTCGCATGGTGCGACGTCAGCGATCGGTAGGAACAAGGAAACGCCCATGCCGCTGTACGAGCATGTATTTTTGGCGCGTCAGGATCTGTCACAGGCCCAAGTAGATGCGCTGGCTGAAAACGCCACCAAGATCATCACTGATAATAAAGGCAAGGTTGTAAAGACCGAAACCTGGGGTCTGCGCACGCTGACCTACAAAATCCAGAAGAATCGCAAGGCGCATTTCGTAATGCTCGATGTGGATGCGAGCGGAGCGACCATCGCTGAGCTGGAGCGTCAGACACGCATGAACGAAGACGTCATCCGTTACATGACCGTTCGCGTCGAAGCGCATGAAGCTGGCCCGTCGGTCATGATGCGCAAGAGCGACCGTCCAGAGCGCAGCGAACGCGGCGGCTTTGGTGGTGATCGTGATCGTGG
>JANOHL010000061.1:0-73913 GCA_031406495.1 Sphingomonadales bacterium
TCGAAATGCTGGCGACCGCGCTAAGAGGGCTGCACGAAGCCTAGGCCTGCGCGCTGGGCCGCGCCGACACCCGGGCGTGCCAACGGCCAAGCGCGGGGACATCTTCTGGCAAAGGCACATCGATGAAACCGGCAAAATCGATAGTCGTCAGCAGCGCGATATCGGCCACCGAATAATCATCGCCTGCCAGAAATGTCGTGTCCTTCAGCGCCTCGTCGAACCGTCGCATTGCTGCCAGCGCCTTAGGCCGGTTGCTCTCACCATATTCGGTATATTGCGGCACCACGACGCGCGCAGTGAACGGGTGCGTATGCATCCAGAGTTGTGCAATCGGGTTCATCAGCGTCAGTTCGACGCGCCTGATCCACATGTCGATTTCGGCCATTTCCACCGGACCTGTTCCAAACAAGGGCGGATCGGGGTTGAGCACCTCGAAATAGCGGCAGATCGCGATGCTTTCGCCAATCATCCTGCCATCGTCCAGTTCGAGCACGGGCAGCTGACCGGGCGGATATTTTGCGACGAACTCGGGTGCTTTATGCTCGCCTGCGATGATCGACATTATTTTGGTCGGAACGGTAATTCCCTTTTCCGCCAAATATATTCGGACGCGGCGCGGGTTAGGGGCCGGGTTCGGGGCGTCGTAAAATGTCGGCATATATTACTCCGATTATTGGAAGCGCGGTATCAAGCGCTGAAACTGTGGGAGGTCGCCGAACTCAGTCGCCCTTTGGCCCTAAATAGCCCTGACCATAGACGGCCTCACGGATATCATGGTGAAGCGTTCCGTCGAATGGGCGGCTCTGGACGAAATAGACCACCGCCATATCGTTGGCTGGATCGACCCAGAACAACGTCGTCGCAGCACCATCCCAGAAATATTCGCCGACGGCACCGCGATTCTCATCAGCACTTTGCGGCTGCGAGTGACGGACAGCAAAATTGAAACCGAAGCCAACAGCTCCCTTGCCCGGTAGCCACTGGCGATCGGTTGCCCGCGGATCGAGATGGTCCGTGGTCATCAGCTTGATCGTCGACGGCTTCAATATCCGCGCACCATCGAGTTCGCCGCGATTGAGTAGCATCCGCGCAAAACGCACATAGTCGTCCAGGGTCGAAGCGAGGCCATAAGCCCCCGGCTTGAGCTTGTTATCTTGGAAATTGAGCATTTTGTTGACCTCATCCGGGTTGCGGACAAGCTTGCCATTCTCCTTGTTATAAAGTGCGGCAAAGCGCCCCAAACGGCTGTCCGGCTGGCGCCAGCCAGTGTCCGCCATTTTCAACGGATCGAGGATGTGCTGCTTCACATAATCGGCATAAGGCTGACCCGAAATCTTCTCGACCAGCAATGCCTGGATATCAACGGCGATGCCATAATGCCAACGCTCACCCGGATGGTAAAGCAACGGCACGCTGGCAAGCCGTCGGCCCAGCTCGGCCAGTTCATGATCCAACCGTGAAGGATCGGCCTTGGTATAGGCTTCATGCACCGGCGTTTCGCTGCCCTCACCTGCAAAGCCCGCACTATGGCGCATCAGATCGCGAATATTGATCGGGCGGCTGGCAGCGCTATATTGCGCGACACCGTTCGCATCCTTGCCCGCGTAGACGCGCATATCGGCAAATTCGGGAAGATAGCGCGAAATCGGATCGTCTAACCCAAACCGCCCCTGCTCCCATAACTGCATCAGCGCAACGCCGGTCACCGGCTTGGTCATCGAGAATATCTGCACAATCGTATCGCGCGTCATCGGCCGTTTTGTTTCGCGGTCGGCAAATCCGCTGGTGCCGAAATAAACCTCGCGCCCACCTTTCCAGATCAGCGCCGAGGTGCCGGCGGCGCGGCCATCGGCGACCATCTTGGCGAGCGCCGTGTCGATCCGCGCCTTGTCGATAGTGAGCGCCTGCTCCCGGCTTACCGGTGCAGCTTCGGCTTGCACCGGCGCAGCCGATGTCAACAATAAGACGCTCAATAATGCTGACCTCAATTGCATATTTCTCTCCGTAATTCTCACCCTGCAAGCCACTCCGCCGCGCGATCCTCATCGCTCGTTTTGGCCTCAACCCAAGTTGCAGTCCCGTCGGCGCGGTGTTCTTTTTTCCAGAAAGGTGCCTCGGTTTTGAGCCGGTCGATAAGGAAGGCGCACGCCTCCAACGCCTCGGCGCGGTGGCTGGCGGCGGTGCCGACCAGCACGATTGCTTCGCCCACTGCGACCTTGCCAACGCGGTGGATCAGGACGCAACCGAGCAATGACCAGCGCGCCACCGCGTCATCCACCAACGCACTTAGGCTGGCTTCGGTCATCGCGGGATAATGTTCGAGTTCGATGGCGGTCACGCCGCCATCATCGCGCGCGATACCGGTGAAGCTCGCCACCGCACCGCCGCCCAGCGAGCCAAGCGGTGCCAGTGCCGCCGCGCCGTCAAACGCTGCATCGGTAACTTCGACGCGGATCATCCGCCGGTCACGGGCGGGAATATCGCCAGTTCGTGCGCACCTTCAAGCGCGGTGCCTTCCCAAACCATCTGCTGGTCGAGCGCGAAGCGGAGCTTGTCGCGGTTGGCAAAAGCGGCGGCATAGTTCGCATTCTCGTCCGCGAGCCAATCGAGACAATCCGCCACGGTCAGGACATTCGCAGGCAACACACGGTCCTCTCCATCAACGCCAATCGCCTCCCGCACCCGCGCAAAATAAACGAGCAGCACCGGCCTAATCCATATGCTTCAGGCCGACGCGCAGATAGTCCCAGCCGGTCAGCATGGTCAGCGCTGCCGCGATCCACAGCAGCGCCAGCGCCGCTTGCTTGAGCAAGAGCCAGTCGGGCCATACACCCGCCAATATGATCCCACCGAGCGAAACGAGTTGAAACGTCGTCTTCCATTTGGCCAGCGCCGACACCGGCACCGAAATCTGTAACCCCGCCAAAAATTCGCGTAAGCCCGACACGATAATCTCGCGGAGCAGGATAATCAGCGCCGCGATGACATGCCAGCCATCAACGTCACGGGTGAAAACTAGCATCAATATGACTGCGGCGACCATGATCTTGTCGGCAATCGGATCGAGAAAAATCCCGAGCCGCGATACCGCGCCTTGCGCCCGCGCAAGATAGCCGTCGAAATAATCGGTGATGCCCATCAGGCAGTAAAGGATGAAGGCAAGTGCATAATCGATCGGCAAAGGCTGCACCCCGCCCGGCTTGGCGCTGGGCCAAAGCAGAAAGACAAGGATCGGCACAGCAAAGATGCGCGACAGCGTCAGGATATTGGGCAGGCTCAGCATCATGCTGCGATAGCGTCATCCCCCAGCAAAATCACGCAGCTATTTCATGAGGGTCAGAAAAGCGCTTTGCCGCGCCAAGTAGCGCCGCTAAGGCTAACAAAACAGTTGAGAGGGTCTCGCACATCATGACAACATCACTGTCGTTGCTGAACAAGCGACGCTTTTTGCCGCTGTTCGTAACGCAGTTGCTCGGCGCGTTTAACGACAATTTGTTCAAGAACGCGATGGTGTTGTTCGTAGTCTACGGCATTTACAATGACGAGGCGACCGAGACGCTGTTCAGCGCGGTGGCGACCGCTGTGTTCATATTGCCGTTTTTCCTATTGTCCGCGCTCGCCGGGCAACTGGCCGACACGCGCGACAAGGCGCGGATTATCCGGATCGTGAAGTTCTGCGAGATACTGATCATGCTCGTCGGCGCGATCGGACTGGTGATGGCCTGGTTGGGCTTCGGCATAACGCTGATAGCGATCCCGCTGATGATGCTCGCCTTGTTCGCGATGGGCGTACACTCGACATTCTTCGGCCCGATCAAATACGCCATATTGCCACAGCATCTGCATGATGGCGAGGTGCTTGGCGGCACCGGACTGGTCGAAGCTGGCACTTACATTGCGATACTTCTCGGAACGATACTGGCTGGCATCATCCCGGTCGAATGGGCAGCCATCGGTGTCGTTTTGACTGCTATTATCGGGTATTTTTCGAGCCGTCAGGTTCCACCTGCACCGCCGCAGCATTTTGAAACTGGCATCGACTGGCACATCATCCGGTCCTCGGTAACCCTCGTCAGAAGCACGATGCATATCAAAAAGCTGTTTCTGGCAATCGCCTCGATCAGCTTTTTCTGGACGATTGGGGCGGTGCTGTTCATCCAGTTCCCGCCGCTGGCAAAAAACATATTGGGCGCCGACAAAGAAGTCGCCAGCCTGTTTCTGGCGGTGTTTTCGATTGGTATCGCCATCGGCTCGGTTGCGATCAACCGCTTACTCAAGGGCCAGGTGTCGGCGCGTTATGCCCCTGCCAGCGTTATCGTGATGGGGTTGTTTGTCGTTGCTTTCCATATCGTTTGCCGGACTTGGGTGCTCGACAACAATGGCGATTTATACGGTATTGCGGAATTTGTGCGGCATCCGGGGGCGGTGCCATTGCTGCTGTCGCTGCTCGGGATCGCGGTGGCCGGCGGCATGTTCGTCGTGCCGCTCTATGCGTTTCTCACCACCACCGTGCCCAAAGACCAGACCGCACGCACCGTTGCCGCCAACAACATCGTCAATTCGGGCGCTATGGTGGTCGGATCTTTGATCGCGCTGGGGCTTAGCTTCGCAGGTATTGCGGTCGTCAACCAGTTGCTGCTGGGTGCCGCAATGTGCCTGATTTCGGCCTGGCTCGCCCAACAATTGCACAAGGCTTGCGATTAAAAAGCAGCAACTACCTCAAGCAATGAAGGTGGTGAACACCACAAAGAACGCGGTGAAGCTTACCACAAAAAGATGCGTGTCTTCCTTTTTCCACCAGGACGGCGGCTTGGGCGCGACCAACGCCATATCAAGCGTCGGCGGCGGTAGCATCCGGCGAAAGGGGTGCCCTGCGGCTTCGTTGCGACAAACTAATCTTCTTTTTAACATGATGAGACGTTAACGATTTGTTAGGCATGATAGCTAGGCCGAAAGGTGGTTAATTCGGGTGCCATTTAAAACTGTCCCAAACTGTGACATTTTTCGGTGTATGTTAACTATCACGCCGGTGATCGCGCGTCATGATGTGGTTAGGGTCCAGACCCTAATGCTTGCGCAATGGTCTGGTAGATTATCTGCCGCTATTAATTGAGAATCGAACGGGCAGGAGTACGATAAAAATGGAACGCGCAGCACAGATCACGGCACAGGGCGGACCTGAGGTTATAAGCTGGATCGACGTCGAACTGCCACCGCCCGGTCGCGGCCAGGTGCGAATGCGCAATGCCGCCGTTGGCCTGAATTTCATCGATACCTACCACCGTAAAGGCACCTATCCGGTCGCCCTGCCGTCGGGCTTGGGCCTCGAAGCGGCAGGTGTCATCGAGGCGGTGGGCGAAGATGTGACCGACTGGCGCGTTGGCGACCGCGTGTGCTGTTTCGGGCCGACGCTTGGTGCTTATGCCACCGCGCGTAATATCGAAGCGGCATGCCTGTTCCTCATTCCCGACGACATTAGCGACGAAACCGCAGCAGCAGGCATATTGAAAGGCTGCACCACCGAATTTCTCGTCGAACGCTGCGCCAAGGTGCAGCCAAAATGGAATGTACTGGTTCATGCGGCCGCAGGCGGCGTCGGGTTGCTGCTCGTGCAATGGCTGAAGCATGTCGGCGCGAACGTGATCGGCACGGTCAGCACCGAAGAGAAAGCGGCATTGGCGCGGGCGGCTGGCGCAGATCATGTCATTCTGTACGGCAAGGAAGATGTCGCAAAGCAGGTCCGCTTGCTGACCGACGGCAGGGGTGTCGAAGTAGTGTTCGACGGCGTTGGCATGGCGACGTGGGAAACCTCGCTCGACAGCGCAAGGCGGCGCGGAATGATCGTGAACTACGGCAATGCCGACGCGCCGGTGGGCGGGGTCAACCTGAGCATATTGGCGCAGAAGGGTTCGCTCTATAACACGCGGCCCACACTTTTCGATTATTATGCCCACGCCGCGGAGCGTGCGGCGGGGTCGGACTATGTCTTCGACATGTTCCGGCAGGGCATCATCAAGGTCAATATCGGCCAGACCTATGCACTGGAGGATGCGGCGCAAGCGCATATCGATCTGGAAGGTCGCAAGACGACCGGTTCGACGGTGTTGTTAGTCTAACCGGTCTCAACAAGCTTGAGCAGAATGCGTCTGTGCGAAAAAAAATCGCTCATTTGAACTCTGGCTTGCGTTTCTCAACAAAGGCGGTGGTGCCTTCGGTGAAGTCGGGTTTGGTAAATGCTTCGGCGAATACGCGCTTGCTGTCGGTGTCCTCCTCGTTTTGTCCTTCCAATATGCGGCGGACCAACAGTTTGGTCTCCTGCGTGCTATAAGTCGATTTCGCGGCGATCAGACCCGCAAGACCGTTCGGGCTTTCACCGATTTCCTCGATCAAGCCGATACGCAGTGCCTCTTCGGCTCCGATCAACTGCGCGCTATACAGTAATCGTTTCGCCTGCCCCGGACCAACCAGATCGACGAGCAGCTTGGTATCATGGAGCGGATAGACCAGCCCCAGATTGGCGGGTGTAATCCCGAAACGTGCCTCCGGCGTAGCAATGCGGAGGTCGCACGCCATCGCAATTCCGCAACCGCCACCGACGCAATCGCCGTCGACAAAAGCGATAGTCGGCTTCTTTGCCCGCGCGAGCTCATATTGAGCCCTGTTGATTGCGTTCTGGTTATCCTCACGCCACAAAGCGTTGGCTTTGTGAGCAATCAGTTCGCCGATATCCGCGCCTGCGCAAAACATCCCTGCTGTGGACGATTGCACCACCAGCACGCGGATCGCCCGGTCGGCCATTGCGGCGGCGATCAGCACCGGAAACCGCTCCCACATTTCCTGGGTAAACGCATTGCGCTTTTCGGGTCTGTCGATCAGCAAGCGGCCTATCGGGCCATCGCGTTCGAGCCGCAATGTCATGCCGGGTCCACGGCTGCCAGATGCTGCGTTATGCTGTGACGGGTTGTGACCCAAACGTCCTGAAGCGCCCTCACGTGGTGAAAAAACTGTTCTAGCGCCCATATGCGTCCAAGCCTCCCGATATTTCGCCTTTGAAGCCCCGGTGACATCATCATCGGATTACCCTCAATATCGTCTTCATAAATCTGGTCAAAATTGGCTTTAGCATGTTTAGCGCTTAGCCATCAGCGTTCAGCTCGGGCGCACCAGTTGGCATCCAGGTCTCGCTGACAAAGCGGACCGATGGCGCAATTTGGTGAGCGCCGTCATGTTCGACAATCAATCCACGTTCGGCAATATGCGGCTGGTCGAGCGCCTCGCGGAAATCGAGCACGGGCGAAAAGGCGACGTCCTTGTCACTGAACCACGCGATCCATTCATCACGCGATTTGGTCAGGAATGTTTCGCGCAGAAATTCGACAAGCGCCCCCTGCTGACCAGCCGGTCGCTCGGCAACGGTGATAAGGTCAGGGCGTTCGAGCGCGGTCATCAAATTCGTAACAAACTTCATCTCGCGCCCGCCAAGCACGACATGCTTGGCGTCGGCGGTGGTGTAGACCTGATAGAAGGCCGCGCCACCCAGCGAGCGTTGTTGGCTCGAACTTGGCGCTTCGCCACCCGCAATAGCGTCACCCGCAATATGCGCGCACCATGGCAACAGGCTGTCGAACATTGCGCAGTCGATATAGTCACCTTTCCCACTTTTCTCGCGACCGATCAACGCCATCAGCACAGCCGACAATCCAGTAAGCCCTGCCGCCATGTCTGCAGACGGCACCCCCGGCACGACCGGTGTGCCCCTGAGCTTGTCGAAGGGCGGTCCGTCATTGACCGAGAGAAAGCCAGCCATCGCCTGCACCGCCATGTCATGCGCCGGATGATGCGCGAGTTCGCCGGTCTGGCCGAACGCCGAAATCGAGCAGTAGACGATGCGCGGGTTGCGTGCCGAAACCGTCGCATAATCGAAACCCAGCCGCTTCATTACACCGGGACGAAAGCCCTCGACGAATACATCGGCATCAGCGATCAAATCCCAAAGTCGGGCTTTGTCGTCGTCGCTTTTCAGATCGAGAACAATGCTTTGCTTGCCGCGGTTGAGGTTGCGGAACCACACCGATTTCCCGCCCTCAAACGGTGCCTGATCGCGCGCTGGGTCGCCCATAACGGTCTCGATCTTGATGACCTCGGCACCTTGGTCAGCCATCATCATCGTCAGCATCGGGCCGGGCAGAAATACCGACAGGTCAACGACCTTGATGCCCGACAGCTTGCCCATTAGATGACCCCGGATTGCCTCAGTCGGGCAATGCTATCCGCGTCATAACCGATTTCGGCAAGCACATCGCCGCGCAAATTATTGGCAACAACATGGCTATGCGCAACCAATTTATGCAGGATTTCCTGCCCTGTATCGGTCGCCAGATCGAGCGTCAGCGAGCGTTTGTTAAGGTTGAAGCTCGGAAAATAGAGGCTCTCGCCCTCACGCAACCAATGCGGCCCGACATGGCGCGCGGTGTCGCCGCCTTTTGGCGGTTCGATTTTGATAACGTCCGCGCCGAGCTGCGCCGAAAACATCGTGCCATAAGGGCCAGCGCCATATTGCTCGGCGCTGATTACCCGGAAGCCTTGCAATGGAAGCCGCTGGCTCAAGCGGGGTTCCTCTTTACCCATTGCTTCGAAATAATTATCCGCTGCATTTCATTCGTACCCTCGGCAATGCACATGAACATCGAGTCGCGGTAGAGCCGTTCGATGTCATATTCCTTTGAGTAGCTATACCCAATGTAGCAATCCTCTGCCGTATTCGATCAAAAAATTTCTGTAGTCAGCACTCGACCACATTGACGGCAAGCCCGCCTAGCGAAGTTTCTTTATACTTCGACTTCATGTCTTCACCCGTCTGGCGCATTGTTTCAATCACCGCATCGAGGCTGACAATATGTCCGCCATCGCCTTGCAGCGCCAGATAGGCGGCGTTGATCGCCTTGATCGCGCCCATCGTGTTGCGTTCGATACACGGGATTTGGACTAGGCCACCAATCGGATCACAGGTGAGGCCAAGATTATGCTCCATACCGATTTCCGCCGCGTTCTCGACCTGCGCGTTGGTGCCGCCCAACGCCGCCGCGAGCCCTGCCGCAGCCATCGAGCAAGCCACGCCGACTTCGCCCTGACAGCCCATTTCTGCCGCCGAAATCGAGGCGTTGGTTTTGTAGAGAAAGCCGATCGCGGTCGCGGTGGTCAGCAGCAACCGGCTACCCTCCGGCGTCGCGTTGGCGGTAAACACCTCATAATATTTGAGCACCGCTGGAATTACTCCCGCAGCTCCGTTGGTGGGCGCGGTTACAACCCTGCCGCCTGCTGCATTCTCCTCATTCACCGCCAGAGCCCAAAGGCTAACCCATTCGAACACCGCCGACGGATCACTGCGCGGCCCGCGCGCCAACAGCCGTTCATGCAGGCATTTGGCGCGGCGTTTTACGTTTAAGCCGCCGGGCAAGATGCCATCGTTCGAGCAACCACGGACGATGCAATCAAGCATCGCAGTGCGCACCGCATCGATAAATTCGTGCGTTTCGGCTTCGCTGCGCCACGATGCTTCGTTGGCCTCGACAATGCCGCCGAAAGTCAGCCCGGTAGCGTCGCCGATTTCCAGCAGCTGCTCACCCGACCCAAAGGGGTGTTTGAGTTCAAAGTTCAGGCGGTGCGCATCGGCATCCATCCGCGAGATGGCCCCGCCACCAACGGAGAAATAGGTTTCTTCATAATTGCTGCCATCGGCGTAGGTCGCGGTGAAGCGCATTGCGTTGGCGTGACCCGGCAGAAATTGGCCTTTGTGGAACAACAGATGCTGCGTTTCGACAAAGCCGATATCGACCTTGTCCGCCAGCTTCAATGTGTCAGCATTGCGAACAGCCGCCACGATCCCGGCAATTGCATCGGGGCAAACCCCTTCAGGCGTATAACCAGACAGCCCCAACAAGATCGCGGTATCGGTCGCATGTCCGTGCCCGGTCAGCGCCAGTGAGCCGAACAGCTCGCACTTCACCTGCCCTACATCATGCCGGATCAGCGCGCGCTCGGCAAAGTCCCGCGCCGCGCGCATCGGGCCGACAGTGTGCGAACTCGATGGTCCGATGCCGATGGTAAATAAATCTGTGATGCTGAGCGCTTGGGTCATTGACGCTACGGCCTGTAGCAGGCGGACCTTAGATAAAACAACCGCTTTGGCTGCAGTTGAAACCATTTGTTGCAGCTTGATTGGAAGCGAATAACCGGTTCCCATCCCCGCCTTCGCGAGGACAGGCTTTATTCGCATCAAGCTGCTATATGGTGCCCCAGGCCGGACTCGAACCGGCACTCCTCTCGGAACAGGATTTTGAGTCCAGCGCGTCTACCAATTCCACCACTGGGGCACTGCTTACCGGCAAGAACCCGGCGAAGCGGCGCTCCCTCTAACCGAGCACCCGCTTTGATGCAAGGCCATCGTTATTTCTTCAGTTCTTTCTCCAGCGTCTTGGCGGTCGCTTTGCCATAGGGGGCCTTGAAGCCACCGATACCGGCAACATCCATCCCCGTTTGACGGTAAATAGCGCGCATATGGCTGAACGTCTTGAACCCGTCGCTCCCATGATAATTGCCCATGCCGGACGGGCCGGTGCCGCCAAACGGCAAGTCCTCCATTGCATTATGGAAAATCACATCGTTGACCGTCACCCCGCCGGAAATGGTGCGCGACAGGACGCGCTGCTCCTCGGCCTTATCAGTGCCAAAATAATAGAGCCCCAATGGCCGGTCATGCGCGTTCACATAATCGACCGCCTCATCCATGCTTGCATATGTCATCACTGGCAAAATGGGTCCGAAGATCTCTTCCTGCATCACTTTCATGTCGTCGGTGACATTGCGAACGATGGTGAGTGGCATCTTGTTGCCGTTGGAGGAGGCGAAATCCTCGCCCGCCGGATTGACCTCGATCAGTTCGGCACCCTTTTCGCGCGCATCGGCGAGATAGCCCTGAAGGCGTTCGTAGTTCCGGCCGTTCACCACCGATGTGTAATCGTCATTGGCGAGCAACGTCGGATATTGCGCATTGACCCCGGCCTTCACCGCCTCGATCATATCGCCCTCCTGCTCGTTCGCGACCAGCAGATAGTCGGGGGCTAGGCAGATTTGTCCGGCATTCATCATCTTGCCCAATGCAATACGGTCACCCGCTTTTTTCAGGTCCGCGCTCCGCCCGATGATCGTTGGCGACTTGCCACCCAGTTCGAGCGTCACCGGCACCAGATTGTCGGCGGCGGCGCGCATGATGTGACGGCCAACGCCGGTCGCGCCGGTGAAGATCATATGGTCGAAGGCGAGCTTGGAGAAGGCCATGCCAACCTCCGGCCCGCCAGTGAACACCGCCATCTCGTCCTCGGCGAAATATTTCGGCACGACTTCGGCGAACAGTGCGGACACTTTCTCGGTAAACTCGGACGGCTTGATCATCGCGCGGTTGCCCGCCGCCAATATACCCGCCATCGGCACCATCACCATACCAACCGGAAAATTCCACGGAGCGACTACGCCCACCACGCCCTTGGGTTGATAGACCACCTCGGCCTTTGCACCGAGCAGGCCTAGCGGAAAGGTCGGCTTGCGCTTCTCGCCCTTGGCCCAGCTTTCGAAATGCTTTTTCGCATGTTTCATTGCGCTGACCGAAGGCATGATATCGGTCATCAACGTCTGTTCGCGGCTGCGATGGCCGAAATCGGTGGAGACCGCCTTGGCGAAATCCTCGGCATGGTCGATGAGCAACGCAATCGCACGGTCGATACGGTCGCGGCGCACCGCCATCGTTTCTGGTAACGCGGCGGTAAAGCTTGCGCGCTGCTTTTCCAGCACAGCCTGCATATTGGTGGTCATAATAATCTCCTCATCCCACCCCGTCACCCTGAACTTGTTTCAGCATGACGATATCGTAGACTTTAGCTTGCCGCCTACAAGTTGCAAATCAAAACCCGTTGGGCACGGCATACGACTTCACATTTGTCATTATAGTCGCACAGTATTAAGGGCGACTCGAACTTCCCCTACGGCATGAAGGAATATCCCCATGAGCAGCACCGATCCCGTCGTCATCCTGTCTTACGCGCGCACCCCGATGGGCGGGATGCAAGGTGTTTTCGCCGATGTGGCGGCGACCGATTTGGGTGCAACGGCGGTAAAGGCGGCGGTCGAACGTGCTGGCGTCGATGCGAATGATATCGAACGCATCTATATGGGCTGCGTATTACCAGCGGGCCTCGGCCAAGCTCCTGCTCGCCAAGCCGCAATCAAGGCTGGCTTACCCAAATCGGTGCAGGCAACCACCGTCAACAAGGTCTGCGGATCGGGGATGCAGACCGTCATCATGGGTGCGGAGGCACTCGCTGCCGGTTCGATCGACCTGATTGTTGCGGGCGGGATGGAAAGCATGACCAATGCGCCCTATCTCCTCAAGAAACACCGCGGCGGCGCGCGCATCGGCCATGACACCGCGTATGACCATATGTTCCTCGACGGGCTCGAAGACGCCTATGAAGCAGGCCGTGCGATGGGCACCTTTGCGCAGGATACCGCCAATGAATACCAACTGACCCGCGCCGCACAGGATGATTACGCGATTGAATCGCTCCGCCGCTCGCAAACCGCGATTGCCGACGGCGCGTTCAAGGACGAAATCGTCGCGGTGACCGTCACGACGCGCAAGGGCGACGTCGTGGTCGACACCGACGAGCAACCCGGCAAGGGCATGCCCGACAAGATCCCTGGCCTGCGCCCCGCCTTTGCGAAGGACGGTACGATTACAGCGGCAACCAGCTCGTCGATTTCGGACGGGGCAGCGGCACTGGTGCTCACCCGCCAATCGGTTGCCGATGCCAAGGGCCATAAGCCCGTTGCGCGTATTGTGGCGCATGCCGCCCACGCACAGGAACCGTCCGCGTTCACCACCGCCCCTGTCGGCGCAATCACCAAATGTTTGGCGAAAGCAGGCTGGTCGGTCGGAGATGTCGACCTGTTCGAAGTCAACGAAGCCTTTGCCTGCGTCGCGATGTTTGCGATGCACGATCTTGGCATTCCGCATGACAAGATCAACGTTCACGGCGGCGCTACCGCGCTTGGCCATCCTATCGGTGCGTCTGGGGCGCGGATCATCACCACACTGATCGCGGCGCTGCAACGCCACGGCAAGAAACGTGGTGTGGCGTCGCTTTGCATCGGCGGCGGCGAAGGCACGGCATTGGCGATCGAGTTGGTCTAACCGCCGTGCTCCTGCCCTTCGGCTGGCTTGCAGCCGCTCAGGATAAACTGCATCTTCGATGCAGGCAGGGGTGCTGTAAGCGTAGCACAACATTGCCAACGCTCCTGCCTTCGCAGGAGCACGCCCGATACAATTTGCGACACTAATGTCTGGTTTCTGAACGACTTGTTCGCCAGACGTTCAAGCTCTGGATCCTAATCAGGGAACGTCGACGCAGTTGATGCGTTTATGTTGACAGGAAAGGAAACAGACCATGAAAAGCAAGTTTTTGATCGCAGCGGTCGTCGCGGCCACATTGACGCCGATGGCTGCCCAAGCGCAAACCCGTGAACTGCAGCGCGACCGTCAGGAAGTGCGCGAAGAGAAGCGCGACCTTGAGGAAGCCAAGCGTTACGGCACCCGTAATGATGTCCGCGAGGAACGCCGCGACGTGCGTGAAGCCAAGCAGGAACGCCGTGAAGATTGGCGCGATTATCGCCAGAGCAACCGTCGGGCGTTTCAAGGCACCCGCTTCAACGCGCCATTCCGCTATCGCACGTTCAACACCGGCGTCAGCATCGGCGCGAGCTATTACTCACCGCGATATCGGGTAACCAATTACTCGAACTATCGCCTGCCGCGGCCCGGTCGCTATCAGACCTATGTCCGTCACTATAATGACGTGCTGCTCGTCAACACGCGCACCGGTAGGGTTATTCAGGCCTATCGCGGATTTTACTGGTAACGTTCCAACCTCCCGGAACGTTGGGGCCGCTGGAGCAATCCGGCGGCCCTTTTCTTTTGTCAATATATTCAAGCCCCTCCCCTTTAGGGGAAGGGCTTAAGTCTTTTCAGCAACCGAGAAAGGCTTTACCAATGGCGCCATGACCGAACCTATCAACATCGTCTTCATCCTATTCGATAATGTCACTCAACTTGATTTTGCCGGCCCGGTGCAGTTCCTGTCGCGGATGCCGGGGGCGAAGGTCTTTGTTACATCGCAAGACGGAAAGGCCGTTACCACCGATTGCGGATTTTCGATCCTGCCGACAACCAGCTTTGCCGAATGCCCACAGGCCGATATCATCTGCGTTCCCGGCGGCCACGGTGTCCGCGAAGCGATAGGCGACAAAGCAATCGTCGATTTTGTGGCGCAGCAGGGCTCGGGGGCACGGTGGGTAACCAGCGTCTGCACCGGCGCGTTCATCCTTGGTGTCGCGGGTTTGCTGCAAGACAAGCGCGCGACATGCCACTGGGGTTATACGCATTTGCTGTCGCTGGTCGGCGCGACACATGAGGCGGCGCGGGTTGTTCGCGATGGCAATCTCGTGACTGCGGGCGGGGTAACATCGGGGATCGATTTCGCGCTCGAACTGATTGCAATGATTTCCGGCGAGGACGTGGCGCAGACGATCCAGTTGGCGCTGGAATATGACCCTGCCCCGCCTTTTTCGGGCGGGACACCCGATAAGGCGCCTCAGCAAATCCTCTTCAACCTGCGTCAGCGGGTCTACGAAAATGCTGCGAGCCAACTGGAAGCGGCGATTAAGGCAGTCGTCTAGCTTTGGCGTTTAATCCAGCGATTAATTTGCGCTGGACCTCCTATGCTTTGCGGCATAGCCTCTCGCCAAGAGGAGAGAGCTATGAATATCAGGCTTTTGCTGGTCGCGGCAGCAGCGAGTGCGACGTTGCTGCTGGGTGGATGCAAAAAGTCCGATGCCGGCGACGCGAGCCCGGCATTCGCGGCAATCGATGGCGATTATCTGAAAATCGGCGGTGATGGCTCCAATTGGGCGATGACCGGCTTCAACTATAACGAACAACGGCATAGCCCGCTGACGCAAATCAACGCTGATAATGTCAAAGACCTTGGCATCGCATGGTTCGCCGACCTGCCCGATGCTCGTGGTCAGGAAGCAACGCCGGTCGTCGTTGACGGCAAGATGTTCATCTCGACCGCTTGGTCCAAAGTGTTCGCTTATGACGCCAAGACGGGCAAACCATTGTGGAGCTTTGATCCAGAAGTCGACAAGGCGCGCGGCGTTAAAGCCTGTTGCGACGTCGTCAACCGCGGCGTTGCCTTTTGGAAAGGGCAATTGTTCGTCGGCACCATCGATGGCCGCCTGATTGCGCTCGACGCTGCGACTGGCAAGCAACTGTGGAGCGCGCAGACGCTCGATCTCCAGTCCAACGGCACGATCACTGGCGTTCCGCGCGTGGTCAAGGATCTGGTCATCATCGGTAATGGCGGCGCAGAGTTTGGCGCGCGCGGGTTCATCACCGCGTATCACGCCGACAGCGGCAAGCAAGCGTGGCGGTTCTACACCGTCCCCAACCCGAAGGGCGAAGCCGATGGAGCGGCCAGCGACAACATCCTGAAAACCGCATCGAAAACATGGAGCACCGAGCCCAAAAAGGGCGATTGGCGCGAGAGTGGCGGCGGTGGGACTGTTTGGGATGCAATCGTTTATGATGCCGAACTCGACCAGCTGTATATCGGCGTCGGCAATGGCAACCCGTGGAACCACGGCATCCGTTCGAACGGCGAAGGCGACAATCTGTTCCTGTCATCGATCGTCGCGTTGAAACCCGACACCGGAAAATATGTCTGGCATTATCAGGAAACCCCTGCCGAAACATGGGATTACACCGCGACCCAGCCGATCATCCTCGCCAACGAAAACCGCGGCGGCAGGCAAGTGAAGGTCATCTACCACGCACCGAAAAACGGCTTTTTCTTTACCATCGACCGGACCAACGGCAAGATGCTGGCCGCCAACCCCTATATCGACGGGATCACCTGGGCGACGGGTTACGATATGGCTAGCGGTCGTCCGATTGAAAATCCGGAGGCGCGCTACGAGAAAACCGGCAAGCTTTACCTCGCCAACCCATCGGCGCTGGGCGGGCATAACTGGCACCCGATGAGCTATAATCCGGCGACCGGCCTCGTTTATATTCCAGCGCTGCAGATCGGCGGGGCCTATATGCCGCCTGTTGCGCCCAACGAGATGGAGCGCAAGGCGCTTGGCTTCAATGTCGGTAGTGCGATGGTGACGGCTGATCTGCCCGACGACGTCAATTTCGTAAAGGCGGTGAAGGCCGCAACCACGGGCAAGCTGGTCGCATTCGACCCACGTACCGGCAAGGCGAAATGGACCATCGACCACCCTGCGTCGTGGAATGGCGGCACGATGACGACGGCGGGCAATCTGGTGTTTCAGGGCACAGCAATGGGGCAGTTCAGGGCCTATGCCGCCGACACCGGCAAACAGCTGTATAACCTCGATGTCCAGTCCGGAGTGCTATCGGGGGCATCGACCTACACCGTCGATGGCGAACAATATGTCGCGCTCCTGACCAGCAAGGGCGGCGCGTTTCCTTTGGTCTCGGGCTATGCGGGATCCGCGAGTTCGGCGGTGCCGAACATCCCACGGCTGATCGTGCTGAAACTTGGCGGCAAGGGCGCACTGCCCGCATTGCCCGCGACGCCGCCTTATGTATGGGAGCCACCGGCGCAAGTCGGCACATCTGCCGACATCGCGGCGGGCCTGTCAAACTTCCAACGCTACTGCCTGGTCTGTCATGGCCCCGGCGCGGTTGGGAACGGCGTGCTGCCCGACTTGCGCAAATCAGGCACAATTGCCGACGCGGAAACGTGGAAGTCGGTTGTGATCAATGGAATATTGAAAGGCAACGGAATGGTCAGTTTCGCGAGCGTCCTGAGCCGCCAAGAGGCCGAGCAAATGCGCGCTTATGTCATTGCCCGTGCGCATTATGCCAAGGCGAATGATGCGGTATTGGGAGGACCATCAAAGACGGCCAAATAACTTATCCTCTCCATCTTGCAAAGATGGGGAGGTGGCCCGCCGAAGGCGTGACGGAGGGGACTTCGACGGTGCTGGCCCCTCCGTCAGTCGTTGCTAATCGCAACGAGTTCGCGTCGGATTGCCCCCAGCAATCCGACGCGAACTCCACCTCCCCATTTCTGCGAGATGGCGAGGATAATGCTGCCCATGAATCTGGCATCTGCCTAATATTTAGGCAGCGCAAGTGCCCGGTTTGCCTTATCAATCGCGCTAACCCGTGCCGCCAAACTGGCACGATACTTGATAAGCCAAAGCCATAATCCGCGCGCGCGGAGCATTTGGCATATGCGCGCCATCTAGGGGAATATCATGAAAAAGATCGAAGCGATCATCAAACCGTTCAAACTCGACGAAGTTAAAGAGGCGCTGCACGAAGTTGGCGTGTCGGGCATCACCGTCACCGAAGCCAAAGGCTTTGGCCGCCAAAAGGGCCATACCGAACTCTATCGCGGTGCCGAATATGTCGTCGATTTCCTGCCCAAGGTGAAGCTGGAGGTCGTCGTCGAGGATGCCCTCGCTGACCGTGTGGTCGAGGCGATTGCAGCAGCAGCCCAAACTGGCCGTATCGGTGACGGTAAGATTTTTGTGATTCCCGTAGAAACCGCACTGCGCATCCGCACAGGCGAGCGTGACAACGATGCCGTCTAAATCCAAACCCAAATCCCCCGAAAAAGCCAAACCGAAGAAGGAAAGCAAAATGGCCGTCACCGCCAAGGACATTATTAAGCGTATCAAGGATGAGGAGATCGAGTGGGTCGATGTCCGCTTCACCGATCCCAAGGGCAAGTGGCAGCATCTGACCATGTGTTCGGGCGTGATCGGCGAAGACGAGCTGGAAGACGGCCTGATGTTCGACGGTTCGTCGATCGAGGGCTGGAAAGCGATCAACGAGAGCGACATGATCCTGAAGCCCGATCTTGAGGCTTGCTATATCGATCCGTTCTCGGCGACGCCGATGATGATCCTGTTCTGCGACATCGTCGAGCCTTCGACGGGTGAACTCTACAGCCGCGACCCGCGTTCGACCGCGAAGCGCGCCGAAGCTTACCTCAAAACCACCGGCAACGGAGACACCATCTATATCGGCCCAGAAGCCGAATTCTTCATGTTCGACGATGTGCGTTTTGAAAACAGCTACAACACCTCATACTATAAAATCGACGATATCGAACTGCCGACCAACACCGGCACCAAATATGACAACGGCAATATGGGCCACCGCCCGCGCGCCAAGGGCGGCTATTTCCCCGTGGCACCAGTCGACAGTTGCATGGACATTCGCGGCGAGATGGTCTCGACCATGCTCGAAATGGGCCTGCCTTGCGACAAGCATCACCATGAAGTCGCTGCCGCGCAGCACGAGTTGGGCCTGACCTTCGGCACGCTGACGCAGACCGCCGACCGTATGCAGATCTACAAATATGTCGTGCATCAGGTCGCGCATGCTTATGGCAAAACCGCGACCTTCATGCCGAAGCCGATCAAGGAAGATAATGGTTCGGGCATGCACACCCACCTGTCGATCTGGCAGGGCAAAGAGCCATTGTTTGCGGGTAACGGTTATGCCGGTCTTTCCGATATGTGCCTCTATTTCATCGGCGGCATCATCAAGCACGCAAAGTCGGTAAACGCCTTCACCAATCCGACCACCAACAGCTACAAGCGCCTGGTTCCTGGTTATGAAGCACCCGTTTTGCTCGCTTATTCGGCGCGCAACCGGTCGGCATCGTGCCGCATTCCTTATGGCGCAGGCGCGAAAGCCAAACGCGTCGAAGTCCGCTTCCCCGACGCGATGGCGAACCCGTATCTCGCTTATGCGGCGTTGTTCATGGCGGGCCTCGACGGCATCCAGAACAAGATCCACCCCGGCGAAGCGATGGACAAGAACCTTTACGACCTGCCGCCTGCAGAACTGGCCGAAGTGCCGACCGTTTGCGGATCTTTGCGCGAAGCACTCGAATGCCTCGAAGCGGATCACGACTATCTGTTGAAGGGCGATGTGTTCACCAAGGACCAGATCGAAGCCTATATCGAACTCAAAATGGATGACGTCGCCCGTTGGGAAATGACGCCAAGCCCGGTCGAGTTCGATATGTATTACAGCTATTAATCCGCAATATTCGGATCAGTAGCATAAGCCCGGTGGTTGGGGGACCGCCGGGCTTTTTTATTTCGGTTCGACAAGATATGCCACGCTTGTTAGCATTATCGCATGCGGACGAAATATCTCACCCTCGCGCTTCTTCTGGCCTCCTGCGGCGGCGGAGACGGCGGTTCCAGCCCGCCAGCGCCGAACGCGGCCCCGCAATTCACCTCGTTGCAAACCGAGAGCGTGGTCGAAAATCTGACCGCAGCCTATCAGGCGCGGGCGAGCGATACCGAGGGCGACGCGCTGACCTTTTCGATTTCCGGCGGAGCAGATGCCGCGCGCTTTTCGATAACCGCCGCTGGCGCTCTCAGCTTTGCCCCAGCTCCGGATTTCGATTTACCCGGCGATAGCGATGGCAACAATGTCTATGCCGTCCAGTTGCGCGTTTCGGACGGTCGCAATAGCGTCGATCAAACCGTCAATATCACGGTCCTGAACAGCCGCGAAGGAATTGCCGTCCGCCGTATCGCTACTGGTTTCAACCAGCCGTTATTCGTATCGGCGATTCCAGGCGACAGCCGCGTATATGTCGTCGAGAAGACCGGCGGCGTGCATCTGTTCGACCCCGCCACGGGCACGCGCACCCAAGTTTTGAGTATCGGTAGTCTATCGACCGATGGCGAACGCGGGCTACTGGGTCTGGCGCCGCGTCCTGACCATGCGACATCGCGCAAGCTGCTGCTGGTGGCGACTGCACCCGATGGGGCGGTCGAGATACGCGAATATACGCTTGGCCTGCCACAGTCATCGACCGCTTATCTGGTCGCGTTGCGGACGCCGCACGGCGATTTCAATAACCATAATGGTGGCTGGATCGGCTTTGGCCCCGATGGCCATGCCTATGTCGGCATCGGTGATGGCGGAGGCGCGGGCGACCCCGGCAACAATGCGCAGAACACAAATTCACGGCTCGGCAAAATTTTGCGGATTGCGATCAACCCCGATCCCTTTGCCGGTGCCAGCCCGGTCTATTATATTCCTGCCCCCGGAAACCCGTTCATCAGCAGCGGCGGTGACCCCTATGTTTACGCGATTGGGCTGCGTAATCCGTTTAGGGCATCATTTTTCGGGTCGCTGCTGTTGATCGGCGATGTCGGCCAAAATGCCGTTGAAGAGATCGACATGGTCAGCACGACGCAGCCGGGCCGGAACTTCGGATGGAGATTTCTGGAGGGCACGATGCCGTTCAGCGGTTCAGCGCCCGGCGGGCTGACGCCACCTGTCGCCGAATATGGTCACGGGTCTGGACCGCGTCAGGGCCGATCGATAACGGGCGGCTATGTCTATCGCGGGCCGGTGGCGTCGCTCCGCGACCGCTATGTTTTTGCCGATTTCATTACCGGCAATATCTGGGCCGTACCGCTCGCCACCCTCGTTTCTGGTCAGACATTGACATCCAGCCAGTTCGAGCGACGCAACGAAGATTTTGCGCCCGATGTCGGTACGATAAACCAGCTGGTGTCATTCGGCGAAGACAATGCGGGCAACCTGTTCATCGTCGATTTCGACGGCGACATCTTCATGGTACAGTCAGGGTAATAAAAGGCCCGGTAGGTTCACCACCGGGCCTATTTTGGACATTATCGGCTCAGTATGCCCGGGCTTGCTGCCAAGTCCGGTCGAGACGACGGGTCAGGCGATCCAGCCGTTTATCCACCTGTCGTTGCTCACGTTGAGTGAAGTCGCCGTCGCGGTCGAACATACGATACTGGCTGGCAATCGCGCTCAGCTCGCTCCGCGCATAATTCGCGTCGGCGCGATTGATCCGACGGGCTGACTCGCCCGAGCGGACATATTCGCGCAACCAGCTTATCCGCGTGGGAACGTCGGTCGGCATCTGGCTCATATTATAGCCACCATTGCCGCGATCATAATCGTCGCCACGTCCGCTTTCATTATTACGCACCGAAACCCAGCGTCCGCGGGCATCATAATAGCCGTAGGCGCGGCCTTCACGCCAGCGACCGTTCTCGTAATATCCCGGCTGCTCGATTGAGGTCCAGTTGCCGTTATTTTCGTTATAACTACCGGTATCGTCCTGAATCCACCGACCGCGCGAGTCATAACGGCCGCGGACTGGTCCAGCGACCCAGCGGCCGCGCGAGTCGTAATATCCGTTCGCGCTGCCGCCAACCCAACGACCGTTACGGTCGTAGTAGCCGCTTGATGTAGCTGGTACCCAGTGACCGTCGCGATCCCAATAGCCTTGGCTGTCATTGTCGCCGGTCATCGTTACCCAGCGACCGTTGCTGTCGTAATAACCTCTGGGCGCGCCTTCGACCCATTTACCATCGCGGTCGTAATAGCCGCGCGCGTCGGTCGTGCTGACGCCCGTTGCGTGCCAGCGGCCATTCTGATCATAATAGCCATAGGCTTGGCGGCAATCGCCGCGGTCGGATTTGGCTATCTGATTTCCGACAATCGCACCGATCACGCCACCGATGATGGCACCTTCGGTCTTGTCGCCACGTCCGGCAATTACGCTGCCCAAGACACCGCCAGCACCCGCACCGGCAACCGTGCCGATTATCCGGCCCGAACTGTCGCGTCGGCAGCCATCATCGGCCATTGCGACCGAAGGAGTGAGAATGGCAAGCGCAACGCCAGCCGTCAGGATATGCTTGTTCATGATAAACCTCTTTCCCAAAGCTATGTTTATACCGTGGATAACGGGCGGATGGGGGTTAGGTTCCATTCGACGCGCTTTCAGCTCGCCTGGGCACAGGTCGTTCTCACCATCAAATAACTCGGCCAAAAAAAAGGGCGGCCCATCGGACCGCCCCTTTCTTTTCAATTTACACGTTGCCTGCTCAGCCTCCCGGTGCATCTGCCTTGCCGAACACGCGATATTGTTCGTTGCCGACAAATCCGAATTTGGTGATGCCGCTGCGTTTCACCTCGGCCAATGCCTTGTCGACAGTGTCGTAAGGCGAGGTCGGCGCGGGCTGGAACTGAAGCTCTGGCTCGGGGTTCATCGATTTGGTCTGACCCAGAAACTGCGCCATTTGCTGCAGTGAAACCGGCGTACCGTTCCACTGAATCTCGCTGTTGGGCAGAATGATGATCTTGTTGATCACAGGATCGATCAACGGCGGATCAACAATAGTGTCGTCCGCCACCGGCAGATCGATGTTCACCGCATGCGTTACCGGGGGGATAGTGATCATCAGCATGATGAGGAGAACGAGCATGACGTCGATCAACGGCGTCGTGTTCATTTCCATCATCGGCTGGCCATCATCCTTGCCGCCACTCATTGCCATATTAAATACTCCTCAAAAGCTTGGCTGTTATTGCGCGTTGGCAATAACGAACGGCGAAGAAATAAACCCGACACGGGCAAAACCGGCCATTTGCATCGAGAAAATTGCACCGCCAATACAGCGATAGGGTGTGTTCACGTCGCCGCGAATATGCGCCTCGG
The DNA here is from genome assembly GCA_031406495.1 of Sphingomonadales bacterium. Taxonomy (GTDB): domain Bacteria; phylum Pseudomonadota; class Alphaproteobacteria; order Sphingomonadales; family Sphingomonadaceae; genus Sphingorhabdus_B. Next base: position 22,668 of record JANOHL010000061.1, read on the forward strand.
GAAGCTGATCGGGCTCGATGAGTCCAGCCAAGGCTGCTTTTTCGCCACCCAAAGCATCAAATTCACGCTTCAGATGCTTTGCTGCACGATCAACCAATTCGGTCGAATCGATAGGCGAAGTGCCCCAGTAAACACGGCATTCACCGCCTGGATTGGCACCATCATAACCTTCGGTACCGGGGTCACGACCTTGCGAGTCGGTCGTGGTGATCGACAGCAGAACATTCTCGCGCTTCGCCTTGGTCGGCTCGAACGGCACAACGGGTATTTCCATTTTGACGGTCTGGATGGCCACAGGAATAGCGATAAGGAACACGATAAGGAGCACCAGCATGACGTCCACAAGCGGCGTCGTGTTGATGTCGGACATTGGGGCGTCTTCGCCGCCGCCGCCTGAACTGATTGCCATTGGCTAATCCTCTCTAACTAAATTGGGCCGGTATCGAGTGCCGACCGATGCGATCGACGGACTGGGCCGCCGCAAAGGACGGCCCTGACCCAATCTTATTTCTTCATTGCCGGTGCGGCTGTTGCGGTCGCAGGCCTCGCCGGGGCAGAAGCAGCGGCAGGCTTCAAACGGCCACCCGAAGAAATGTAGCCAAGCACATCATTGGAGAATGACGACAGGTTACGGGCAATCGACTTGTTGCGCGCTTGCAACCAGTTGTACGCAAGCACCGCAGGCACCGCAACGAACAAACCGATGGCGGTCATGATCAGTGCTTCACCAACCGGACCCGCAATCTTACCGATGTCGGCTTGTCCGGCGATACCGATTTTGATCAGCGCCGAGTAAATGCCGATAACCGTACCGAGCAGTCCGACAAACGGTGCGGTTGCGCCCACCGTCGCGAGGAAAGGCAGGCCTCCGGCAAGCTTGTTGTTGATCGATTCTTCCGAACGCGACATCGCGCCGTGCAGCCAGTCATGTGCTTCGACCGGATCGGTCAGCATGCCATGCTGTTTTTGCGCAGAAATGCCGTCATCAACGACCTGGCGAAACGCGCTGTTCTTGTCGAGCTTTGCGGCACCTTCTTCAAGCGTATTGGCGCGCCAGAAACCGGCTTGAACCTGCTTCGCTTGGTTCAAAACCTTCTGCTGTTCGAACAGTTTTGTGAACATGATGTAGAACGAGAAAACCGACATGATCACCAGAACGATGAAAATCGACCAACTGATCGGGCCGCCTTCGTTAAGCGCAGGCAGAAGTCCGAATTTTGCGGCGGCGGCCGCTTCGCCGCCTGCTGCTGCGGTAAGAACTAGAATCGACATTTTACTTTCCTCTCAGAAAAATTGAGTTGCTCGCAATATGCCCGACCTGAAGGCTCCCCCTTTGGCCGGGCCAAAAAACTTATTTCGGTATCTGCCAACGTACACGGTTGGAATATGTCCCCGTAGTCGGCTGACCATTGCCGTCCAAAGCAGGATCGAAACGGGCCCGACGGGTGACATTGGTGCACGTGGCCGTATCGAGATCGGGATGGCCGCTCGATGAACTGATCTGGCAATCGGTCACACGGCCATTGGGGCCAACGGTAACGCGGAAACCGGTGGTTCCTTCACGTTCCTGTTGAAGCGCACGCGACGGATAATCGTTGGTGTTTGCCCAGTTACCAGGGTTGCCCTTCGGCAAAGGATTGGGGCGCTTGGCTACCGGTGGCGGTGGCGGTGCGGCGGGCGCAGGCGGTGCAGCGCGCGGCGGCATCGTAATCGTCGGTGGCGGCACCTGCACGGTTTGCACCGTCGGCGGCGGCGTCACTGTCTTGACCAGCGGCGGCGGTGAAACGATCGGGGGTTCGATCTGCTTTTCCGGCTCGGGCGGTGGCTCTTCTTCTTCAGGTGGCTCTTCTTCTTTTACGTCAACGACGTTCAGTTTTGCTTTAACCTGCTGCACCGCCTCATAGGCAAGGCCGGTGACGAGCGCATAGCCAAGAAAAGCATGCAAAAGGACGACGATGATAATCGAAACCAAACGGTTCGTACTCATCCCTTGTTGGTCAGCATATGCCATGCGGAAACGACTCTCCTAACTTCGCCATGTGATACAGATTCCCCGAGCGCATCTTCAAGATGCACCCGAAGCCCCCCGCGATATCGAATTTTTGTTTTTTATATTCGATTCCACGAAGCTTTAGCCAAGCCGCAACAGGCAGGCAATCTAGATTCTGCGATTCATACGCAATTCATGTATTGGGCTATCATAATAGCACTGTGGCGATATGATCGTGAGCATGATGATTGCGCGGAAACAATGAAGAAGCCGGAATGGAATTCACATTGATACGGACAGTTTTTCCAACGATTTTGCTGGCTTTGGGCGGCATTGCAGTGGCGCAAACCGTTACGGTAATGCCGCCAGCTTTGGCGGTGCAAGCCGAGGGCGCGGCCTATGCAGATATTGCCGATTTGGTCGTCATCTCGCCGCTAATCATCGACGTAACAATACGCAACGCGCGGAAAGTGTCGCCCGAACAGGCGATTGGCGTTCCTGCAAATTTGCAACGAATGCTCGTCGAGGCAGACGTCCTGGCGCTGATTCGCGGGTCTGGCGGGGTCTCGCCGCGGGTCCTGTTTGTGCTCGACGTGCCAAAGGACGCCAAAGGCAAAGTTCCGAAACTGAAGAAGCAACGCATGTTCTTGCTCGGCAGCGCCGTGGCCGGAAAGCCGGGCGAAATCCGCCTCGCACGCCCCAACGCACTCGTCCAGTTTAGCGCGGCCAATGATGCGCTGATCCGTGCCATAACGAAGGAATCTGTACAGATCGATGCGCCGCAGCGCATAACCGGCATCATCAGCGCGTTTTACAGCGCTGGCACCGTGCTCGGCGAGGGAGAAACGCAGGTGTTTTTGCGCACCGAGAAAAATCAGCCGATTTCGCTGTCGATTATCAGCCGTCCGGGTCAGGCCAAACGCTGGGCGGTATCGACCAGCGAAGTGATCGACGATTCGGCGTCCGCCCCGGCCAAACACACGCTGTTGTGGTACAGGCTCGCTTGCGGTCTGCCACGTGACCTGTCAGCGGAAAGCGTTGAATCTGGCGAAGGCGACAATGTCGCGCGGGCACAGGCGGATTATAAATTCGTCATCGAAAGCCTGGGGCCATGCGGTCGCAAGCGTTAGGACACATATTTACGGCGCGTTATGAAACGGCGTGGCTTGCGCCAGAACCAGCGTGAACCAGTCGGCGGTATCGCTATATTCCTTAACTGACGTCCAGCCACCCGCGCGCAGCAACAGGCGTAGCCCGCGAAGATCAAATTTGTGGCTGTTTTCGGTGTGGATGCTTTCACCCGCTTGCATCTCGAATTCCTGACCGGCCACGACGAAAGCGATGTCGCGAATTGCTTCCAGATGCATTTCGATCCGTCCCTCGACATCGTTCCAGATCGCGCGATGCCTGAAGGCCGAAACTTGTATGTCACCGTCAAGCTCGCGATTGATCCGGTCGAGCAAGTTGAGATTGAACTGCGCAGTAACCCCACCTGCATCGTCATAGGCCGGGATCAGCACTTCCAGCGGTTTAATCCGGTCAAAGCCGATGAGCAGAAACGCCCCCTGTCCCAATATGGCACGCATGTGGCGCAACAGATCGACTGCGCTGCGTGGGATGAAATTGCCGATGGTCGATCCCGGAAAGAAGCCAAGCCGTGGGGCGTCGTCGATGTCTACCGGCAAATCCACGCCGCTCATAAAGTCGGCCTCGACCGGATAGACCGGCAGCGTGGGAAACTTAGCCTGAAGGATAGCCGCAGCATCACGCAGATAATCGCCCGAGATATCTATCGGCACATAAGCCGATGGCGCGACCGCCTCCAGCAACAGTGGCGTTTTCGTAGCACTTCCTGCACCGAATTCGATCACCGCGTGGCCTGCGCCCACACGTGCGGCAATATCGGTGCGGCAGTCTTCGAGCAAAGCGGTTTCAACGCGGGTGGGATAATATTCGGGGAGCCGCGTGATGTCGTCGAACAGCTCCGATCCGTGCTCATCATAGAACCAGCGTGCAGGGATGGCTCGGCGCGGGCCAACCAGCCCCGCCAAAACATCGGCACGGAATTGCGGATCAGCCTCAGGCATCACGCATCTTTGGCGAGACGCAATCCGGTGAACTGCCATCGTTGATGCGGATAAAAGAAATTGCGGTAACTCGCCCGCACATGCCCGCGCGGCGTCGCGCAACTGCCGCCGCGCAGGATAAACTGTCCGCTCATGAACTTGCCATTATATTCGCCGACTGCGCCCTCGGCGGTTTTGAAGCCCGGATAGGGGCGAAAGGCGCTGCCGGTCCATTCCCACACATTGCCGAAAAAGTCACCGCTCTCTGATGGCTCAGGCCTGATCGCGGCGGGGGCGTCAAGCAGGTTGCCCTCCAACGGGTGATGGCTCGTTGCCACCACCTCCCACTCCGCTTCGGTTGGTAGACGGGCACCCGCCCAAGCGGCATAAGCATCGGCTTCATACAGGCTGATATGCGTAACCGGCGCGGTGAGATCGATTGGGCGCAGGCCGCTCAGCCCGAACGCCGACCATTCACCGTCAATACCCTGCTGCCAATAAAGCGGCGCAGCGATAGATTCGCGCTGAAGCCAGCCCCATCCGTCTGACAGCCAATGCCGCGCCTCGACATAACCGCCGTCGTTCATGAACTGCATCCATTCGCCATTGGTCACCGTTCGGTTGGCCAAGGCAAAAGGTTGCAGCAGTATTTCATGACGCGGGCCTTCGCAGTCAAAGGCAAAACCGGAGCCGTCATGCCCGATGGATTGAATGCCCGCTGGTCCGTCGATCCAGCCGAACGGAGCCGCGTCCTGTTTCGACGCAACGCGCATTGCTGACTCCGACCAATAAGCGGACAGTGTCGGATTTAGCGAGAATAAGTGCAATATGTCGGTCAGCAGCAATTCCTGGTGCTGTTGCTCATGTTGGATACCAAGCTCGATCATTTCAAATGCCGGTTCGGGCAGATTGTTCCACGCATGGTCCATCGCCGTCTCGACATGGGCGCGATAGTCCAATATCCGGGCTAGCGATGGGCGCGTCAGCATCCCGCGCATTGGCCGCGCGTGGCGCGAACCTTCGGCTTCGTAATAGCTGTTGAAGAGATAAGCGAAGCTGTCATCGAAAGGACGGTACCCAGCGACATGATCGCGCAGCACGAAAGTTTCCAGAAACCAGGTCACATGCGCCAGATGCCATTTGGTTGGCGACGCATCGTCCATCGATTGAACGGTCGCATCGGCATCGGAAAGAGGGCCAGCTAGCGCGGCGGTCAATGCGCGCGTTGCGAAGAACCGTTCCTTCAGGTCCGCGTTCACCGCGATCCGCCCGGCACCCACAATATATCTCCACCGCGACTGGCGTTGATCAGGCGGCACAGCACGAACAGATAGTCCGAAAGGCGGTTCAAATAGGTAACAGCCTGTGGGTTGATGCTTACGGCTTGCGATGCCGCCACCAGCGCCCGTTCGGCCCGGCGCGAAATCGCGCGGGCCATGTGCATATGCCCTGCCTCCGCACTTCCGCCCGGCAGGATGAAGCTGGTCAGTGGCGGTAACTGGTCGTTGGCAGCATCAATAGCCGACTCCAGCCAGTCGATCTGTGCTGCAACGATGCGTAACTCCATCGGCGACGGCTCAAAGCTCTCACCGGGAGTTGCGATATCCGCGCCCAAATCGAACAGATCATTCTGGATGCGCCGCAATCCGGCCACCAGCGCCGCATCATTATTGTCGGTCTCTAGCGCCTGGATAGCCAAACCAAGCGCGCTGTTGGCTTCATCTACCTCGCCGATGGCATGCAGCCGCGCATCGGTTTTCGACACGCGCGAGCCATCGACCAGCCCGGTGGTGCCGTCATCGCCGGTGCGCGTGTAAATCTTGTTCAATTTTACCATGAAGCGCGCTTAGCCTGCTTTAAAGAAAAGCAACAAAACGACGATGAGCAATATCGTGATCGCCTGCCACTTCACCCGTGCGAACATCATCTTGTTCTGTACGTTCAGAGAGTTCGGTATGCCGTTTTCGTCAACCTCGGTGGGGCGCATATTTGCAAAAGCGTGCAGCCCGCGCACCAGCGCAAACACCACTCCACCGGCGGCGGCAACGATCAACAATACCAGCAAGAATGTCATGGGAAAATGTCCTTATGGCAGGGGCTATACCCTGCGCCGTCCATTTAGGCATTGGAGAGCGAAATGCCAAGCGGAAGCGCGCCATTTCGCAAATTCGCCAATAGTGTCGGTCCGTCCTCACCCGCTTCCCGCAGCACTGCCAAGGCAGGCGATGATTTGCTTTTCGCCAGTTTCTCGCCCGACCCGTCGAGCAACAAGGGATGATGCCAATAGACGGGCTCAGGCAGCCCGAGCAGTTCCTGAAGCAACCGGTGGATCGCGGTGTAGGCAAACAGGTCTTTGCCGCGCACGACGTGGCCGATGCCGTCTGCTGCGTCATCGACCGTGGCCGCGAGATGATAGGAAGCAGGCGCGTCCTTGCGCCACAGCACGACATCGCCAAACAGCATGGGGTCGGCATGCTGCTCGCCCACCGCCAGATCGGTCCAGCACAGCGGGCCGGCCAGCTCCACAGCTTTGGCCATATCCAGCCGCCAGCTATGCGGCGTGTCGTCGGCGACGTCACGCCCGCGGCAAGTCCCGGGATATTGTGGCCCATCGGGGCCGTGCGGGACCGTTGTCAGTTTCAGCGCCGCCGTAATGTCGCCTCGCGAACAGTTGCAGCGATAAACGATGCCCATATCTTTCAGACATTCAAGCGCATCCACATAGCGCGCGACGTTGGCCGACTGATACTGAACCAGCCCATCCCATTGCAGCCCAAGCCATTTCAGATCGATCAATATCCCCCGGACATGCTCCGCCCGGCTGCGCGTACCGTCAATGTCTTCGATCCGCAGATGAAACGCGCCATCGTGCGCCTTGGCAAAATCATGCGCGCACATTGCCGAAAAAGCGTGACCCAAATGCAGCGCGCCGTTGGGACTGGGCGCAAACCGCGTGTACGGCGCGCCCTGTTTCCCAAAATCCACAGTCGGCAAAGATACCATATTTAGTGTCCATACCCTCTTGACGTCACAATATCCGCAAATAGGTTGGCGAATGTCAAAATGCTGTAACGCCGATAGGCTTAAACCGCTATGACAACAGAGGGAGAAGGTCGAAGCAATGTTGCACACCGGAACTTTCGAAGCAGCGGGACGGGCGCGGCATCCGGAAAATTGCCCTGCGCTGGTGCTGAACGCCGATTATACACCGCTTAGCTATTATCCGCTGAGCCTGTGGCCGTGGCAGACCGCGATCAAGGCGGTGTTCCTCGACAAGGTCGATATCGTCTCAAGCTATGACCGGCATGTGCACAGCCCGAGCGTCGATATGCAAATCCCGTCGGTTATCGCGCTGCGCCAATATGTGAAGCCATCCGAATATCCGGCGTTTACGCGGTTCAATCTGTTCCTGCGCGACAAGTTCGAATGCCAATATTGCGGGTGCGCCGACAACCTGACCTTCGATCACATCGTCCCGCGCCGTCTGGGCGGCCGGACAAGCTGGGAAAACGTCACGACCGCGTGCCTGCCCTGCAATTTGAAGAAGGGCGGTCGCACGCCCAAGCAAGCGCATATGCAACTGAATATGGCCGCAATCCGCCCGACCAGTTGGCAGTTACAAGACAAAGGCCGCGCCTTTCCGCCGAACCATCTGCACGAAACTTGGCATGACTGGTTGTATTGGGATATCGAACTGGAGGCTTGAGGGCTACTCTGTAACCGTCAACGCCGGAACCGCCCTTGCCGCATCCTCCGGCGTAATCCCCGGCGGTGGCGCGGCGGCGATGCGCTCTTCGCCCCGAATCACGCGACCTGCGCGCTTGATGGCATCGCGTAGACGCGGATAGACGCCGCAGCGGCATAGGTTCGTTATTGCGGCGTCGATTTCCGCGTCGGTCGGGTTGCTGCTTTTCTTGAGCAAGACTGACGCCGCCATGATGATACCGGGTATGCAGAACCCGCATTGCGGCACGTTGGAGCCGACGAACGCCTGTTGCAACGGATGGCTGCGGTCGCGGCTCAAGCCTTCGATCGTGGTGACAAACCGCCCCTCGGCCTCGGCTATTGTGACCAGACACGACCGGATCGCCTCACCATCGATTTCGACCATACAGGCGCCACAATCGCCGGTGCCGCAACCATATTTGGTTCCGGTTAGATTCGACGCATCGCGCAGCGCCCACAATAAAGGCGTTGCCGGGTCCATCTTGTAACGGACCGGGCGGTCATTGACGGTGAATTTGGTCATGCAACGGTGCTAGACTCTAAGCCCACTGCAATCAATCCCGCCAGCTCGAATCCATCCGGTCGACCTTGCGCACCATCGCGTCGAATTCGGCACGGCCCGAACCGCCAGGGATTTGCGTCATATACAAGTCGCGCTGATGCACCGCGATCACATCTTGCCCAACCATTATCGGCTGCCCCATGCTCATCGTCGCGAGCTGGTGCTCGCAGGCGCGCTGCAGCGCCCAATATTTGATGAACGCGTCTGGCAAACTCTTGCCCATCACCACGGGTCCATGATTTTTGAGCATCAATATCCGTTTGTCGCCCAAATTCTCGACCAACCGAACGCCCTCTTCCTCGCGCACCGTCACGCCCTCAAAATCATGATAGGCCAGTTGCCCCATGAAATTGCAGGCGTAGAAGTTGGTCGGCTGCAACCCGCCTTCGAGCGAACAGACCGCCACCGTCGCGGTGGTATGTGTATGGATAATCGCGTGCGCATCGGGCAGCGTGCGGTGGAACAGGCTGTGCTGGACAAACCCCGCCTTGTTCACATGCCACGGATTGTCAGCGTCCAATTTGTTGCCGTCGATGTCGATCTTGATCAGGCTCGATGCGGTCACTTCGCTAAAATGCATGCCGTAAGGATTGATCAGGAACGCGCCTTCCTGATCGTCGAGCTTTACCGTGATGTGGTTGTAGATCATTTCGTCCCAACCCATCATCGCGAAAATACGGTAACAAGCCGCGAGTTCCTGCCTAGCGGTCCATTCGGTCTCACTATACGGGCTGTTGTGTCTGAGTTGCGTCGCCATCGGGATAATCCTCTTTTTATTCTGCTTGGGTTGCATTATGAAATGAAAGTGCGCGGTGGGCAAGAGGGCGAAAAAGCGCCATTTCTGCTTGATATTCGCGTGAAGCGACGCTAAGGCGCGCTGCGATACGCCGCTTTCATGTGCGGCGCTTTTTGTTTTTAGCCTTACAAAATGGCGGTTTTCAGTCATTTTGCCGATTCGATTGCGGAGTTGAGTTTTTTATGCAGATCATGGTTCGCGACAATAATGTTGATCAGGCCCTACGCGCGCTGAAGAAGAAGTTGCAGCGTGAAGGCGTGTACCGCGAAATGAAGCTGCGTCGTCATTTCGAAAAGCCTTCGGAAAAGCGCGCCCGTGAAAAGGCCGCCGCTGTCCGCCGCGCCCGCAAGATGGAGCGCAAGCAACAGGAACGTGACGGCGCGAAATAGGCGCTGATGCATCCGACAAAGGGAGCGCCCCGCGATGGGCGCTTTTTTTGTATCTGGAATCCAGTGCGCTTTCTGCTAGTGAGCGCGCAATCTTACCCGACAGGAAATCCCCCATATGTCCGTTACCGCTGTTCCGATCCAACCCATCCAAAAGGGCTCGCTGCTGAAATACTGGATCGGTATTGCGCTCGTTCTGGCTGTGGCGGCGGGGCTCGCCTATTGGGGAACGGCTGGCGTGCGTAAGGAATATGGCGACGTCGTCACCACTGCATCGGGCCTGAAATACAAAATCGTCAAGGGCGGCGAAGGCAAATCGCCGACCGACGACGATGTTGTGCTGGTCAAATATACCGGCACGTTGAAAGACGGCACTATCTTCGACAAAAACGATCAGGCTGGGTTTCCGGTGAGCGGCGTGGTTCCGGGCTTTTCGGAAGGCCTGAAGATCATGCAGCGCGGTGGACAATATCGCCTGTGGATACCGTCAGAGCTGGGTTACGGTCCGCAAGACCAGAAGAACCCGCAAACCGGCGAAGTCGCGATCCCCGGCGGCAGCGACCTGATCTTCGACGTTGAACTGCTCGAATATAAATCACGCGCCGAAATCGAGGCGATGCAACGCCAGATGCAGGAAATGCAGAAGCAGCAAGGCGGAGCCGCTGCCGGTGCACCGCAAGGCCTGCCTCCCGAAATCCAGCAGCAAATTGACCAGCAGATGCAGCAACAGGGGCAAGCGCCGGGGCAGTAAATGCGTCACGCGACACGTCGCCGCAATTGAAACTTTGCTCGCCGATTATTTTGGCTGCGCTCTTTGATCCACAGGGCTTCTTCGCCTTCGGGCGGTGGGCTTCTCAAACAATCTTTGCGGGGCGTTTGATCGTCGGGCATTGTGTTCTCCATTGAAGAACAGTTCCTGTATGTACATTCCCGAGTGAGTTGAATCGCTGCGGAGGGACGTACCCGCTAAAGCCTCCAGAAATCAGGCTTTCTCCAACAACCCCTCATCCTTAATCCGCTTCTGCCATAACGCCGGGGCCAACTGATGCACATTCGCCCCCTCGCTATCGACCGCCACCGTCACCGGGAAATCGGCGACTTCAAACTCGTAAATCGCTTCCATGCCCAAATCTTCAAACCCGACAACCTTGCTGCCCTTAATCGCCCGCGCCACCAGATATGCCGCACCGCCGACTGCCATCAAATAAGCGCTCTTGTGCTTTGCGATGCTCTGCGTTGCCGCCGCCCCACGTTCGGCCTTGCCGACGCAGGCCATCAGGCCTTGTTCGAGCATCATGTCCATAAACTTGTCCATGCGGGTGGCGGTGGTCGGGCCAGCCGGGCCGACGACTTCTTCGCCGACCGGATCGACCGGACCGACATAATAGATGACGCGGCCTTTGAAGGTGACCGGCAATTCCTCGCCCTTTGCCAGCATGTCGGCGATGCGTTTGTGCGCGGCATCGCGGCCGGTGAGCATCTTGCCACTCAAGAGCAATCGGTCGCCCTGCTTCCACCCCTGCACATCTGCGTGGGTCAGCATGTCGAGGTCAACACGCTTCGCCGCCGCATCCGGCTGCCAGTTCACATCGGGCCATTCGTCAAGCTTGGGTGCCTCCAAAAACACCGGTCCCGAACCATCCAGCGTGAAATGCGCATGGCGGGTCGCGGCGCAATTGGGAATCATCGCCACCGGCTTACCTGCGGCATGACACGGCGCGTCCATGATCTTCACGTCGAGGATGGTCGAAAGCCCGCCCAACCCCTGCGCGCCGATGCCGAGTGCATTCACTTTGTCGAAAATCTCGATGCGCATCGCCTCGATATCATTTTGTGGCCCGCGTGCTTTTAACGGCCCCATGTCGATGGGCTCCATCAGCGCCTGCTTGGCCAACGACACGCAATGTTCCGCCGTCCCGCCGATGCCGATGCCCAGCATCCCCGGCGGACACCAGCCTGCGCCCATTTGCGGCAGCATTTCGAGCACCCAATCGACGATATTGTCCGATGGATTCATCATCTTGAACTTGGATTTATTTTCGGAGCCACCACCCTTGGCTGCGACATCGACCGAAACCTTCGCACCCGGCACCATTTCGACATGCAGCACGCAGGGCGTATTATCCTTGGTATTCCGCCTGGTGAAGGCGGGGTCGGCCAGTACCGATGCGCGCAGCTTGTTATCTGGGTGGAGATAGGCGCGGCGTACGCCTTCGTCGACGACCTCTTGCAGCGACCTCGATGTGTCGTCGAGGCGGCAGTCCATTCCCCATTTGACGAAAACATTGACGATCCCGGTGTCCTGACAGATCGGACGATGCCCCTCGGCGCACATCCGGCTGTTGGTCAGGATTTGCGCGATGGCGTCCTTGGCAGCGGGGCTTTGCTCGGCCTCATACGCATCGCCCAGCGCGCGGATATAATCCATCGGGTGGAAGTAGCTGATATATTGCAATGCGTCGGCGACGCTCTCGATCAGGTCGGCCTCACGGATAGTGACGGTCATCAATTTGGCGCTCCTGACAGGGTGAGCCCCGCCCCTATCCAATGCCCGCGCCAAATTCAACTCGGCCAAGGAACAATAGACGGTGCTTCCGATTTACATCGGCAAACTCCGCTATCTGCATCATGAAGGAGGCATGTTTTGCATTATCAGTATTAATAGTGTAAGCAGACAGGGCTAACGTCGTTTGCGACGGATACGGGGCTCTATTATGGCTCCCTTTGTCCCTTTCTAAACTCGTCGAAGCCAGGATGAGCTGCTTTTGGCCCATGCCTGTACTAAATTGGGCAAAGGATACCCATATGACTATCGGAACAGTAAAATTTTTCAACGCGGACAAGGGCTATGGCTTTATCGCACCTGAAAGCGGCGGCGAAGATGCATTCGTGCATATTTCGGCTGTTGAACGCGCAGGCATGAGCACGCTCGATAAGGACCAACGCGTTTCTTACGATCTTGAAAAAGACCAACGCGGCAAGATGTCGGCTGTGAATATCGCAGCTGCTTAATTGCTAAGATTAGGGTGCGGACGGCCAACGGGTTGTCCGCACCCTTTTCATTTGTGAATTGCAAACAGGAAAATGTTACCCAATATGGCTTCGTATAAAGACCCCGGCTTTCAGGAACGCACTGCTCTCGCCAAAGCGGCCAAGTTGAAAGCACTCCAGCAATTGAAGGCCAAACCGAAGGTCGACCCTGCCGTCGCAGCAGAGCGCGCTGCTGCTGCTGCTGCGAAAGAAGCCGCCGCCGCCGCCGCCCGCGCCGAGAAAATCGCCGCGCGCGAAGCCGAAAAGGCCGCGAAAAAGGCTGAAGCCGACGCTAAGGCCGCATTCGAGGCAGCTCAGCCAGCGCTGACCGCTGCCGAACAAAAGGCCGCGCGCGATGCGCGTTACGCCGCCCGCAAAAACCGCAAATAACACGCGCCGCGATCGGTCAACCCGTTGATCCCGCGTAGACTTCTCGACACCGCAGAGATACCGGGCAGCAATGAAACGCTCCGCCTGATCCAGCGCGGAGCCGAGTTTTCGATCATGCTCGGTGCCAACGAGTTGATGAACAGCCGCCTCAGTGGTTCGGAAGAAGCGCTGGCGACATTGGCATGCGCCAAGATCGCTTCGCGTCCAATGCCTCACGTTTTGATTGGTGGGCTCGGCATGGGATTTACCCTGCGCGCCGCATTGGCGGTTCTTGCGCATGACGCTCAGGTGACCGTCGCCGAACTGGTGCCGGCGGTCGTCCTATGGGCAAAAGGCCCGATGGCCGAACTGCACAGCGACAGCATAGATGACCCGCGCACCCGTATCGTTCTGGATGACGTTGCGGCCTGCATTTGGGCAGCCAAATCGGATTACGATGCAATTTTGCTCGATGTCGATAACGGCCCCGATGGCCTGACCGCGGATGCAAACGATCATCTCTACAGCGCGGAAGGACTTGCCGCAGCAAAGACTGCGCTCCGTCCGGGCGGGGTGTTGGCCGTATGGTCGGCAGCGCGAGACGCCAAATTTGCATCTCGCCTGCGAAATGCCGGATTCAGCGTCGATGAGGTGCCAGTCAGAGCAAACAAGGGCAAATCCGGTTCGCGGCATATCATATGGCTGGGTGTCAATTTATAAGGCAACATTCTCCCGTTCATCTGGCGTTAAAGTAATAATTGACGCGATTTGCGGCACTTTGTCGCATTATTTACACAACAAAGCGGCCAAGCGAACCCGTTTTACTGTCAGGCTGATAGTATGATTTTTTTGGGGGTGAAACTTTTGTGCAACATCGCCATTTATATTACGAGCCGACACCAAAGGCTTTAGACAGATCTAAATAACTGTCAGTTTTTATGAGACTTCTGCGGATATTTCGCGGGTCGCAACATAAGGAGAATCACATGTCCCGTTTATTGACCATCACAAGCGCACTGGCGCTGGCCGTAGCCACTCCCGCCGTAGCACAGCAGGCGGATCCGATGGCACAGCCACCTGTGCCAGAGTCGCCGGTTGCAGCTCAGCCGGAAACTATGCCAGCCCCGGCACTTATCGAGCCTTCGGCCCAACCGGCGACACCTGCGCCCGCAGCGCCAGCCGCTGCTCCCTCGCAGGAAACCCAGGTAGCAGCGCTGGTTGAAACCGAATTCCCGAGCTACGATGCCGACAAGACCGGCGAGCTTAGCCAACCCGAGTTTACTACATGGGTATTGGCGCTTCAGGCAAAGGCGGCAGAAGTTGATGCCAATGCCAAGAAGTTGGATGACGCTGCCAAAGCCAAATGGGCAAAGGCTGCTTTTGCATCGGCTGACGCCGACAAGAGCAAAAAGATCAGCAAGGCAGAAATGGGCAAGTTCCTGCTTGGCTAAATGGTAAGATCGTCAGCAAATGCTGATTGATCAAGGCGGGTCCGGATGATTTCCGGACCCGTTTCTTTTGCGCGGGTGCGAATGGGGACAGCTGGCTGCCCATATTCATCCGCGTCATTTTTTATCGGCGATGCGGACCCCTGATAGGGGCGTCGCGCGCGATATTGCCGCAGCAGCCTCGGCCGACGTGCGATGCTTATTATCCCGGTAGCAGCGGTTCACCTTGTTCTGTCCGGTCAAATCCGAGGACGAAGCCGTGCCACAGACATTTTCGACCGCGACGCGTACCCGGCGCTTGAGTTCAGAGGCGCCCTTTTTGGTTCCAAGGTCGATATCGGAATAGGATATGATCTGCGACCGGACGACGGACGACGACTGCGCTGCGGTGTCTTGAGCAGATACGGCAGAGGTGGCGAAGGCGGCGGCGAGACCGGCGAGTATCAGTAGCTTTTTCATCATGCATCTCCACGGCCGGCCAAGGGGAGAGAGATTGCCGACCTGGATTCCAGATAATCTCTGGCTCAGCACAAAAAGAGCCACGATGTTGCGCACCCATTCTGCAAAAGTGCAGAATGCACAAATTCATGTTAGGTGGCACGGACTAGCTATGTTCAACTGGAATGATCTCAAGGCCTTTCTCGCCGTCGCGGAAACGGGCAGCACGCTTTCCGCCGCGCAGGCGCTGCGCGTCAGCCAGACCACGATCGCACGCCGTGTCGCTGCACTTGAAGATGCCATCGGGCTCAGCCTGTTCGAGCGACGGCAGGCGGGCTATGCGCTCACCCCGGTGGGCGACACGATGCTGGCTCATGCCCTTGCGGTTCGCACCGCCGCCAACCGTTTTGACGAGGTCGCTGGCGCGCAGGCGCGCGATATCAGCGGCACGGTCCGGCTGTCCACATTGGAGATCGTCGCGGTCACCGTGCTCGCGCCGGTCCTACGCAACCTGCACGCCGCGCATCCGGAGATCCATATCGAACTCGATACCACCGACGAGTCGCGCGACCTTGCCGCAGGCGCGGTAGATATTGCCCTGCGCAGCACCAGCGAGCCCAAAGGCGGCGGGCTGGTTGGCCGGCGGATCGCCGCCAATCCGTGGACGCTCTATTGCAGCCGCGATTATGCCGCGACGCGCGGCATTCCGAAGACACGGGCCGAACTGGCGCTCCATCCCTTCATCGGTGGCGGTGGCGGCATGTGGCCGCCGTATCGCGCTTGGCTGCAACGCCATGGGCTGGAGGATGCGGTCGTGCTGCACCATAATTCGGCGGCCGGCCTGTTGTCCGGCGTCCGCTCGGGGCTGGGGCTTGCGGTGCTGCCCGGCTTTGTTGCCGACCGCGACCCCGAACTCGTCCGCTGCCTGCCGCCAAAGGAGGGCGACTCGACGGGCATGTGGCTGCTGACACACGAACGCCTGCGCCACGAGCCACGCGTGCGCGCAGTGCTCGACTTCCTCGCCCAGGAACTGTCCGCGCTCGACCGCAAGCGATGAATCAGGATTCTTTTTGAGCGATTGATCCACAGCATATTGCGTCGCCCCGATCGCGCCAGAGCAATTTTCAATTAATTTTTCCTCTCGTCGCTTTCCATCTTGCGCCCGAAAAAATGCCTAGCAACTCCACGCGTCGCTGCGTTGCAGCACCGTCAGGCGTGCGACGAGAGGAATCACAATAGCGACGAATGGAATGGTAAATTAACGATTTACCCTCTTGCGTTCGAAAATGATTGAGGCACTATAGGTAGCGGTTGGCCGTAGGGGGCATCACCACACATTGTGCTTTGAGCTGCAGAACACGATTCTGCCGGCGGGGGAGATTTTCCCGTCGATAAGCTGGGGACAAGTCGAATTTTGCACCCTGCGACCCACAAAAAATGCTAACAGGGTCTTTCGTGCCCTGAGTCGAACAAGAAGAGAACATCTCTTCGATGCAGTAGAACAGGTGACAAGCGGTGAGGGGTGTTCCCCGCGAATCGCCAGGAACAGGAGCTTAGGGGCAACATGGATTTCAGGGACACTGGCCGGGGGGCCGAAACGGATATGGGCGCAGATATGATGGACGTGCTGGAAGCAGAATTGGTGACAGAAGCGAAAAGCGAGATAGCGGAAAAATCTCCTCCCAAAGCAGAGGGGAAAGCTGCGCCTAAAAAGGCCGCAACGAACACCGACGCTGCCTATGAAAAGGCCGAGAGCGACAGCAAGACCGTCGACGTGCGCCGCTTTGCGGTCACCACCGATTCATCGCGCGATGTGCTTTTGACCGAATTCGGCAAGGACACGCTGCAGGACCGTTATTTGCTGCCGGGCGAAAGCTATCAGGATCTGTTCGCGCGCGTTGCGTCGGCCTATGCCGATGACGAACCGCATGCGCAGCGGCTTTACGACTATATCTCGAAGCTGTGGTTCATGCCCGCAACACCCGTTCTCTCGAACGGCGGCACCGGACGTGGCCTGCCCATCAGTTGCTATCTGAACAGCGTCGACGACAGCCTTGAAGGCATCGTCAACACCTGGAACGAGAATGTCTGGCTCGCCAGTCGCGGTGGCGGGATCGGCACCTATTGGGGCAGCGTGCGCGGCATCGGCGAACCTGTCGGCCTCAACGGCAAGACCAGCGGCATTATTCCTTTCGTCCGGGTGATGGACTCGCTGACACTCGCTATCTCGCAAGGTAGTCTGCGTCGCGGGTCTGCCGCCTGCTATCTCGACGTCAGTCACCCCGAGATCGAGGAATTCCTCGAAATTCGGAAACCATCGGGCGACTTCAACCGCAAGGCGCTGAACCTGCACCACGGCGTATTGCTCAGCGACGAGTTCATGGAGGCCGTCCGCGACGGCGCCGAATTCAACCTGCGCAGCCCGAAGGACAACAGCATCCGCGGCACCGTCGATGCGCGCAGCCTGTTCCAAAAGCTCGTCGAAACCCGCCTTTCAACCGGCGAACCCTATATCATCTTCTCCGACACCGTGAACAACGCGATGCCAAAGCATCACCGCGATCTGGGCCTGAAAGTGTCTACCTCCAACCTTTGCAGTGAAATCACTTTGCCCACGGGTCGCGACCATCTGGGTAATGATCGCACGGCGGTCTGCTGCCTCTCTTCGCTCAATCTCGAAAAATGGGATGAGTGGAGCGTTGACAGGCAGTTCATCGAAGACGTGATGCGCATGCTCGACAACGTCCTGCAGGACTTTATCGACCGCGCGCCCGACGAGATGCGCCGTGCGAAATATTCGGCAGCGCGCGAGCGTTCGGTCGGCCTGGGTGTCATGGGCTATCACAGCTTCCTGCAATCGCGCGGCGTGGGCTTCGAATCCGCACTCGCCAAGTCGTGGAACATGAAGTTCTTCAAACATGTCCGCGCAGCTGCCGACGAGGCATCGATGATGCTCGCCAACGAACGCGGTGCCTGCCCCGACGCCGAAGACATGGGCGTGATGGAGCGTTTCTCCTGCAAGATGGCAATCGCGCCGACCGCGTCGATCTCGATCATCTGCGGCGGCACGTCCGCCTGCATCGAACCGATCCCGGCCAATATCTACACGCACAAGACACTGTCGGGTAGCTTCGTCGTCAAGAACCCGTATCTGGAGAAGCTGCTGCAGGACAAGGCGAAGGACAGCAATAACGTCTGGAACAGCATCCTCGAAAAGGGCGGCAGCGTCCAGCATCTCGATTTCCTCAGCCATGAGGAAAAGGATACGTTCAAAACCAGCTTCGAGATCGACCAGCGCTGGCTCGTCGAACTCGCCGCCGACCGCACACCGTATATCGATCAGGCGACGTCCTTGAACCTGTTCATCCCCGCCGATGTGGAAAAATGGGACCTCCTGATGCTCCACTTCCGCGCATGGGAACTGGGCGTGAAGTCGCTATATTATCTGCGTTCGAAGAGCATCCAGCGCGCTGGGTTTGCCGGTGGGGTGGAAGCGGACAATACGGCGGAAGCGCCCGTAATTGAGCTGGCGACGACGGATTATGATGAGTGTTTGGCGTGCCAGTGATATTCCCCCTCTCCAGTGGGAGAGGATACGAAGCCTTAGCCGATAGGCTTAGGCGAAGTTGGTGAGGGGTTCTGCCCTGCCGATGGCGCACAGCCCCTCACCCAGCTACGACTAGCGAGAGCAAGCTCGCAAGTCTGCACAACCCTCTCCCAAAGGAGAGGGAAAAAGAATTAGACCGAGGAAACGAAGATGTCCCTGTTAGAAGCCCGCAACTCTTATAAGCCCTTTGAATATCCTTGGGCCTATGACTTCTGGAAACGCCAGCAGCAGATCCACTGGTTGCCCGAAGAAGTGCCTTTGGGTGAGGATTGCCGCGACTGGGCGCAGAAGCTTTCGGACAATGAACGCAATTTGCTGACGCAGATTTTCCGCTTCTTCACGCAGGCCGATATCGAGGTGCAGAATTGCTACCACGAACAATATGGCCGGGTGTTCAAACCGACCGAGATCAAGATGATGCTGACCGCGTTCTCCAACATGGAAACCGTCCACATCGCCGCGTACTCGCACCTTCTCGACACCATCGGCATGCCAGAAAGCGAATATTCGGCCTTCCTCGAATATGAAGAAATGGCCGCGAAGTGCAATTACATGCACCAGTTCGGCGTCGACACCGACGAAGACATCGCGCGCACGCTCGCGATGTTCGGCGGCTTTACCGAAGGGCTGCAACTGTTCGCGTCGTTCGCGATGCTGATGAACTTCCCGCGCTTCAACAAGATGAAGGGCATGGGGCAGATCGTCCGCTGGTCGTTCCGCGACGAAAGCCTGCACTGCGAAGGCATCACCAAGATGTTCCACGCCTTTTGTGCCGAACGCAACTGCCTGACCAAATCGGTCAAGGAAGACATCATCGATTGCTGCCAGAAAGTCGTTCGGCTGGAGGACAACTTCATCGACCTCGCGTTCGAAATGGGCCCCGTGCCCGGCATGACCGCAAAGGAAATCAAACGCTATATCCGCTACATCGCCGACTGGCGTTTGGGGCAGCTTGGTTTGCCGCAAGTCTACATGGTAGATGACCACCCGCTGCCTTGGCTGGCGCCTTTGCTGAACGGCGTAGAGCACGCCAACTTCTTCGAAACCCGCGCGACCGAATACGCCAAGGCAGCAACGCGCGGCAACTGGAGCGAAGTGTGGGACAGCTTCGACGGGCGGAAGAAGAAGATCATCGGCATTGAGGCCGCGGCGGAAAATGACGGCGTGGATATGTTCGAACAGGCAGGGGTTGCGGCGGAGTAATTGATCGAAAAGGAAACGTATTATGTCAATGTTTTCGAACTATCAAAGTATCTTCCAATTAGTTGCCGGAATTTCAATTGGTTTTTCGGGTATAATATCGCTTTTTGATGATCCGTTATCCAAAGAATCTCAAAAGCTAGCTGCGCTAAGTAAAAGAACCCGAGCGATTTCAAACAGATATCCATCCATTGGAAATGTAGAAAAAGATCAGATTCAGTCTCTGTCAAACGACATTGACAATTATTTGGACAATATAATACGTGAATCCAATGACCAAGTTAAGTTTCCGATACTTAAGATGCTTGCTTTTGGTGCTTCGATAGCCGGATTCGTGCTTTTGATATATGCAAGCGAAATACCACAAGCAAAAATGTCTTCTGGATTGAAGTTTGCCTCTTATGTGCTATTGGCGTGTGTGCCAGCAATGACCATTTATGTCGCTCATTGGTATCGTTCGATATCTAGGTCATATGCCGCAAACCGGAAGACGCTGGACAATCGCTACATTGCTATAGTAGACCAAATATCTTTACAGATTTGATAAAGTCCAAGGAAATTCAGGGGCATCCTTCATGAAAATAAAAGGTTGGCGAGGAGGAGTTCCGGAAGAGAACTCCCGGCTAGGGCAGTTATACAATTTGATCAAAGGTGCCCAAGACTATGCAAAGATGCATACGTCCCTTGAACAGCATAACTTTTATATCCGGCCGAAGGGCCAAGGACAGCTGTGGATTCTAGTAAGCCCAGCTATCGAACTCCGATGCCATTGCGATAGCATCACGTTGACTGTTATCGAACAACGGAAGCCATTCTAGAGTTTTGCGAACTTCTCTTTCGATATCATGTAAAGTTAGCTGGTCGCAGGCAAGGGAGTTTCGGGAGGAGTTTCGGGGGAGGAGTTTCGGGGACAGGGAGGAGTTTCGGGGACACGAGTTTCGGGGACACAATACTAATTAGCCGCTAGCTCCAGGAGTTTCGGGGACACAATACTAATTGGCCGCTAGCTCCTCAAAATTGAGATAGAATTGGCCCGCCAAAGGCGGGCAAGGCGCAAAGGAAATAAGGCACAAAGACGGCGGTCCACCCACAGCTGTCACCCTGAACTTGTTTCAGGGTCTTACTATTCAACGTCTAAAAGTAAGATGCTGAAACGAATTCAGCATGACGTGCAAGAGCTAAATTTTGCGCCTTTGCGCCTTGCTCGCCACAGGCGAGCGCCCTCAATTCAACCTCCCCTTAACCACCTCCATGCCATTCTCCACAAATGGCCCGCGCCTCGTTCCTGAAAACCGCTGCTCCCTTGGTCGTCCTGACCTTCCTCGGCGTCTATAACTTGCCCGCAATCACGCAGGAAGAAGTGGCGGCGCGGGATGCGGTCGAACAGTCCATCCACTATAGCGGCTGCAACGAAGTCCGCGCCGCTGGCAAGGCTCCGCTCTATCGCGGCGATCCCGGCTACGGCGAACATATGGACGGCGATGGCGACGGTGTCGCCTGCGAACCTTATTACGGAAACTGAGAATTCCCGGAACCGCTCACGGGTTGTTGAACAATATCGATCCAATAACGGCAGTTTCTCGTGGCCAATCTGCGAGCGTCCCTTAGCTGTTCTTTAGCCTCGGCCAAAGTGTACGTGTCAGACTCGCTGCACAATGTGCCAACGGCTATCATTTTCCCATTGCAATGTAGGATTTGATTTGAGACCGTCATCCGGTCGGTTCGCAAGGGTCGGCGCTGCTCTTTGAAATTGTCTTTGAAACCGCCCTCATGCTGGCTACGCGCCGGTTCGCCAGAACCTGCAGGGCAGATCCGTCCCCTGACTGCGCCGAAACCGTTCAGGTGAGACTTTAGTGTGACCTTCCGGCTCGCTCGCCGTTTGCGCGCATCGCTCCCTTCGACACGCTCAGGATAGCTTTGACCACTTAGCGGCTCATCCGGGAGCGCAATTCAGTGTGAACTTGGGCTGATTTGAGCGGGTTTTACTCCGCCACCTCACACCCCCTGCCGGTCTTCTTGCAGAACGCCGCCATCGTCTCGCCCTTGTAATCGATGCCGTCCAGTGACTTGACCGTGCCCTCGATCACCTCCGGCATGATCGCCTGATGGCGCTGCGACGCGGGGCTGCGGTTGAAATCGACCAGCGCCTGCAAGTCGGCTTGGCTCAGCTTTTCGGCATAAATCTGCCCCTGCGCGGCGATCACCCGGGCCATACCCGCCTCGTAAATTTCGCGCGCGGTGGTGCGTAACACTTCCCCTTCCGCATCGGTCAGGTCGGGGGTGTTGGCGATCATATCCTCGGTCTCTTTCATCGCCACCATCGGCAACAATTTCGACAACATCCCCTGTTCGGCCAGCTCACGGCCCAATGCTTCGGCCTGGCTGGACGGTGCGGCGGGCGGTGGTGTTTGCCCGTTTGCCGCCGATGTCGCGCAAACCGCCAATGTGAATGCCAGTATCTGCTTCATCCCACGTCTCCTGCCGTCATTGCCACCTTCGTAACCCGCAATGCCATCGCCGATCAAACGGAAACCGGTTGAAACCGATCCGGGCATCGGTCAGCCAGGTCGAGCTTGCAATGTAGGATTTGCCTCGCCATTGTAATACCCGACATCGTTATCCGCCCGAATAGCTGTTAGCCTGCCCTGAGCCTGTCGAAGGGGGCATGACAATCAGCTTCGCACGTCATCGGGCTTGCGGCATTTTCCCCGGAATGCGCGTGCGATTTAACATCGAATAGGCGTAACTTATGTCACCCATGTCACCCTGGGCGATGTGATCAGTAGCTCGCCGCGAACCTCCATTTTTGTGTGAACTTGCGCAGAACTCTGCCGGTTTTGGGTGCTTTGCTTTGTAGGCATTTTCGCCTAGATGGGTGCCATGGCCGATCTCTACCTGAAAGCACTCGAATCCGAACGCCGCAGCCTGTGGGCGACCGCGCGGCTCAAAGGTCTGCCCAAGGATTCGCCCGAACGTCAGCGCATCGCCACAATCGATGCCGACATTGCGGCGCATAAGGCCAAGGCAAAGTCCCCACAAAAATAGGCCCGCCTTCCGCAGGTTGGAAGACGGACCCATCCGGCACCGCATTGGCATTCGCGAGGGTTATTCGACCGGCGTGAACTGCTCGTCCTTCTTCTCTTCGGGCGCATCCTGCGAGCGGTCGACCGGGCGTTCGTCGGCATGGTCGTTGTCGATATCGGCACCCGTCGGGCTCATCGCCGCGTCGCTCAAATCATCGTCTTCGGCCACGCGCAAATCGGCGTTGCTGCTGACCTTGGACGCGTCGGCGGGATAGGTCGTGTCGATGGGCCGGGCGTTGTTGGTATCTGTCATTGTCTGGCATCCTTTTCCAATGGGGGTTGGAGAAGGTTAACGCGTCGGGAGCGTCTCGGGTTCCGCCGGATGCCGTATCATTGCGGCCAGACGAAGCGAAGCGCGGTCTCGCCGGTGCAGACGCCGTCCGCATCGAAGCGTCGCTCGATGATCTGCCCCTGCCCCTCGGTATCGACCGCAACAACGGTGCTGCACCGCGTCCCATAGACCGGACTGCGGATGAAGACGGGGTGGGCGTCACGGTCGGGCTTATCTTCGTCGCGGAGCAAGTCCAATAACAGCTCGAGGCGTTCTGGTGCCTGCGCCATCCATGATTGCATCTGCTCGATCAGCCGATCTTTGCGTGGCCAATGCTCATCAGGGATCGCGTTCGACAGACCATGAATTCCAGGCGTCAGCGCTTCCTGCTTGGGCTGGGGGCGGTTCGACGCGAACCATGCGGATTGCCTTTCGGTGACAATCAAGTTGAACGGATTGAAGTCCAGCACATTGCCGGGTTGCTGGCCTGCTATCAGCCAGTCGGTGACCAGCGCGCCGCGCGATGTCTTGTCGGGATCGGGGCCGTCGGCATCGCGGATGTTGGTGACCACTCCAAAACGTCCATCGTCGGACACGCCCATCCATGTTCCGCCCGAAACCAGATCGCGGCCTGCGATAATTCCGGCGTCATCCTCCCACCGCGCCAACGGCGCAGAAGCACGCGCGTGAAACTCGTCGCGATTGCCTGCAACGATCAGCCGCCATTCGGGATGCGCCTCCCAAGCTATTGCAACAACGCACATAAAAAGCGTTATTGCGTATCCCGCAAGCTATTGCGAGTGCAAAAGCGCGTTTATTCGACGCCAGTATATTGCGCCTCGCCGCGACGTGCGTTGCCGTGCTCGTCCAGATCGCCGGGCTCCATTCCGCCGTCGCCGAGCATCTCGGCCTCGTCGTCGTCATTGCGCTCGCCGCGGTAGGCATCCATGTCGATCCGTCCGCTGCGTTCCATCTGCTCCATATGATCGACAACATCCTGCTCGTCATCGGGGGTGATCTGGGCGGGATTGGTGGTCCCGCCATGCTCGCTGTCTTCGTTCTGGATCTGGTCGGCAGCATAACCGCGCACCGCATCGTCGGCGACCGTCTGCGCCTGCGCGCTTTCGTCTTCCTGCTCGCGGTTGTCAGTCGGCGCATCGGGGATCGCAGGCGAGGGAGTGGGTGCCGCCGGAGTTTCGGCAGGCGCATTCGGTTCGACCTCGGTACCCGGCTGAACCGGCGCGGTTTCGTTGAACTCGTCGGGCCTTCCGTCATCGGCCACGCCGGATATGTCGGAGATAATCATTTCGGGCATCCTTGTCCTTTTGGGGTTGGTCAAGGATGAACGCCGCTAGCCCGCCTGCGGTTCCAAGCTAAGGCCCAAACCCTATGCGCTCGAACAATTCGATTACCGGAATGTCGAGAGATTAGAGCCGCTTTTCGTAAATCCGGTAGATCTTGTTAATCTCGCCGTTGATCGCCTCGCCGACCGAGCGCATCGGGCCGTTATCTTCCAGCACCCAGCCGAATTCGCCGCGCTTGGTACCAAATTTGGCGACCGCGTCGCGACGGATATGCTCGACCAGCATGAAGGCCAGCTGGCTCGCTATCCGCGTCGATTGCAGCTTTTTGACAACTCCCATCAGCGGAACCCGCATCGTCCGGACTTTCGGCGCGCGCAGCCACCACAACAGCTTTACCCAATTGAACGGAAACAGCGAACCGCCGAACTCCACAATCTTCTCGTTGAGGTCGGGCAGGGTCATCATGAACGCCACCGGCTCTCCATCCACTTCGGCTATGCGAATCAGGTCTTCATAGACGATCGGCTTCAGGGTTTTACCGGCATAGGCAACCTCGGCATCGGTGAACGGAATGAAACCCCAATTATCGCTCCACGCATCGTTCAGAATAGAGAGGATGAGCGCGGCTTCGGCGTCGAATTTGCTCTTGTCGACGCGGCGGATGACTATCCTTTCGTTGCGCTCTCCCGACGCAATAATACGTTCGACCAATGGCGGGAATGAGTCTTCGATCGGGATCGCGTAGGTGAACAAATCCTTGACCCCCGAATAGCCGCTAGCCTCGATCCATGATTGATATTCAGGACGATCATGCCCCATCAAAACCGTCGGCGGATGATCGAAGCCCTGCACCAGCAAACCGGGTTCATCCCAAATCGACAGGCTCAACGGCCCGAGCGAGCGCGATATGTTTTTGCCCCGTAACCATGTTTCGGCTGCGGCAAACAAAAAGGTGGCAACCGCGGCATCCTCCGCCTCGAACAGTCCCCAATTGCCGACGCCCGGCCCCATGCCCTGTTCGGGCGGTTGGACGAGCGCAAGATGGTCGATATGCGCAGATATCCGGCCAACGACCTGACCGCCGCGTTCGGCCAGAAACAGCTGCGCCTCGCCATGTTCGAACCAGGGATTTTTGCCCGGCGTGATAAGCGAATTGACGTCGTTCCTGAGCGGCGGCACCCAGTTCGGATCGTTCGCATAAAGCCGGTATGGCAGGTCGATAAACGCTGTTTTGTCGGCCTTCGTGCGGACGGCGCGGATGATGATATCGGTCATACTCCCCCACTCATGACTAGGCAGCGCAGTGTCAATAGTCAGAGCTTTAACCTGCGGCCCATTTTGCCAAGCGCCGCCTTGTCGTCCTGCTCTAGTCCCAATTTCAATCCAGCCCAAAGCAGCGGCCAGAACAGGGCGAACAACCCGACAGCGCGGATGGGTGCACCGAGTGGTGCAAGCGCTATGCCTGCCAACCAAAGCAGCCCGATGGTCGCTGCACCGAGCCCAACCGCACGCCAAAAGCCGGAGCCAAACGGAGACAGACCATCACTGACCTTAAGTTCGACCACAGCGGCCCACGCCGTCACCACTACCGCCACAGATACCGCCAGCGCCATTCCTAACGCACCGTAAGCAGGCACCAGCCAAAGCGCGAGCAGCAGCCACAGTGTCAGACCGATCATGCTGTTCAACAGCGGCAGCGCGCGGTGGCCAACCATCTCGACAATCGGCGTTGCAGGACCGATGACTGCCTCACCCGCGCGCGCGGCCAGCAATATGACAAGCACCGGCAGAGCCGCAGCCGACCCCGGCGCGAAAGCGCTCAACATGTCCGATGCGATGAGGATCATGAAGCCAGCCAGC
Organism: Sphingomonadales bacterium; assembly: GCA_031406495.1. GTDB lineage: Bacteria > Pseudomonadota > Alphaproteobacteria > Sphingomonadales > Sphingomonadaceae > Sphingorhabdus_B. The sequence goes on from JANOHL010000061.1 coordinate 48,804, forward strand.
GGCACGGCGAGCAACAACGACATATGCGTCGAGAAGCGGTACATCGGCAGCATCGCGCCTCGATCGACCGCCGACTGCGCCGACGCCAGCGGGGAAAGGACGTAGAGGAACGATTGCCGCACGATCAGCGGGATCGAGGCAATCTTGCGCGCGATACCGAACAAGGCGGCGGCTGTCGCCCCTGCGGCGCCGGGTATCATCAGGTTCAGCAGGATCGGTGGCAAGTCATTATAGGCCCGTCTGGCAATCGCTGGAGGCATCATCGCGGCACCGCTAGCCAACACCGCGCTGCGCGTCAGGCGCGGCATCGGCGCGCGCCACAGCAGCCCCAAATCATAATAACGCCCAAGCAACTGCGCCGATAATATCGCGGTCAGCGCCAGCGACAGCATATGGCCCAAAAGCAACCCCATAAGGTCAAATCCGATAAGGAAAAATCCGGTGGCAAAAACCAGCCGTGCGACTTGCTCCCAGAATATCCGCAGGCGGATTTCGGGACCAAAAGCACGCTTCGCCCGCGCCGCCGCTGTCGCAATTTCGACAAATATCCATAAAGGCAGGCTCCACGCGAATATGGCAATCGCCTGCGGCAGTCGCGCAGCTTCTTTGGGCGCCGATGCGACGAAGCTGGCAAGCCAATCGGCAGACAATGTCATTGCCAGTGCTGCGAGCACCCCGAGGCCGGTGCCGGTGAGCAAGGCAAAACGCACCGCTCCGTGCTGCCGCACACGGTCATCTTCGGCAGGAACGATCCGCTGCAACGCCTGCCCCATGGCAAGGTCTAGGATGTTCGCCAATATGTTGATTGCAGCCCATAACACGACATAAACGCCGTATCCGGTCAGCCCGAACATCCAGGTATATGCCGGCTGCGCGACCACTTCGATAAGCGCACCGAGCCGCGACAATGCGGCCAACCCCGCGCCTTTCGCTACCTCCGATGTGCTGACCGCAGGTGCCGGCGGCACCAGTGCGTCTTCGATCGGCCCGCTCATTCCCCGCCGCTCATTCTTCTGTGCGAACCAGCACCGTCTCGCCGATCAGCAGAAACAACAGGAACGGCCCCCATGCCGCAATCCACGGCGGATAGGCACCCAGATTACCCATTGCGAGTGCGAAATTATCCGCGACAAAATAGGTGAAACCCAACGCCATGCCGATGACCGCACGCAAGAACAACGCCCCGGACCGTGCCAGTCCGAACGCGGCCACCGCGGCCAGCAATGGCATCAGCAATGTCGATAATGGCCCCGACAATTTATGCCACAATGATGCTTCCAGACTATCGGTCCGCCTGCCCGCCGCCTTTAGATCGCCGATCGCATTCATCAACGGTATGAACGCGAAGCTATCGCCGTCGACCTTGACATAGTTGAACCGGTCGGGGGTAATCCCTTTGCCGATGGTTAGCCCGTCAAAGCGTTTCTGCTCGGTGGTCGCAACGTCGAAAGTTGTGCTGTCTTTCAACTGCCATGCGCCGTTGATGTAGCTTGCTTCCTTGGCCTTGACGACTTGCCGCAGCCCGCCGTTGGTGCGCAGGTAGATACTGACATCGCTTAACTTTGTTGCGTCGCCCATGCCGGTCACGGTTCCGGCGTTGATCAAATCCCCTCCTTCACGCACCCAGACATTGGTTTTGATGCCGTTATCGGGAGGTACCGGGCCATATTCGACCTCCTGCCAAACTTTTAGTCTGGCGGTCGCTGGTGCCACCACCAGATCGTTGAAGACAAACGAAAACGCCGCGACGGCAAGACTGGCGACGAACATCGGTGCCAATATCTGATGCGCCGAAAGCCCCGCCGCCTTCATCGCGACCACCTCGCTATTCTGGCTTAGCGCGGCGAACGTAATCAGCGTACCGAGCAGAACAGAAAAAGGCATGAACCGGGCGATCAGTTGCGGCGCGCGCATCCCGACATAGCGCAGCACGTCGCCCTGGTCGTTACCCGCCACCGACAAAATCTTTCCGCTTTCACCAAGCAAATCGAGCGTCTGCAAGATCAGCACCAGCATCGCCAGCACCGCAAGACTGCGGATGATGAACAGCCGTGCCATATACCAGGTGATGTTACGTGAAGGGAAAAAGTGCACCGCTTACGCCTCCGCTTCCGCTTCCGCGAGACCGATCGTACCCAGCCGCGACTTGCGGCCAAAGCGGAACAGCTTGCGTATCGACTTGCCTGCCTTGTCGGCGAATATCTCGAGCGCTCCGATTGGTTGTCCCCCCGGCACATGCGCGATCACATGATACATCCAAAGGATCAGGCCGGCAAAGAACAGGAACGGCAGCCATAGCGCAATGACCGGTTCGATAACCCCCATGCCACCGATGCCGGCCGCATATTCGTTGATCTTGTGATAGGTCACCACCATCACGATCGACAGGAACACACCCAGCGCCGATGTCGATCTTTTGGGCGGAATCGCCAGGGCGATTGCCAAAAACGGCAACAAAAGCATCATCGCCACTTCGACCATGCGGAAATGGAAATTGGCCTGCGCCATATTTCGCGCTTGGCTGTCCGCCGTGGCATCGCCGCCGATGCGGATAAGTTCGGTTAAAGAATATTCCCGGTCCTTCCCCCCCCGCGCCCGGAAATTTTCGATCTGCGGCAACGGGATCGGCACGTCATGGCTGGTAAAGCTCAGCACACGCGGCGTCTTGTAGTTGGGCGCATCGTGCACCAGCGTGCCCTTGCTCAGCCGCAATATTATCGTGTCGGGGTCATCGGTTCGTAAAAATTGCCCGCGTTCCGCAGTCACCGCAATCGACTGCCCGCTCTTGCTTTCCGCGAAGACGAAAAGCCCCGACAGCGCATTGCCCTTGTCGCGGCTCTCCTCGATCCGCATCGTCAGATTTTTGCCCACATTGTTGAACTCGCCAACCTTGACCTTAGCCCCGAAAGCACCCGACCGCAGTTCGAAGCGCAGCTCTTCATACAGGTAACGCGCGCTGGGCTGGATGAAGCCGACAATGGCAAAGTTGACAATGGCGAGGCCGATAGCGAACATGAAAGGCACGCGAAGCAGCCGGAAATAGCTCATGCCGACGGCACGAAAAATGTCGAGTTCCGAAGAGGTTGCGAGTCGCCGGAACGCCAACAATATACCCAATAGCAAGCCGATAGGGATGCCGAGCGAAAGATATTCGGGAATCAAATTTGCCAGCATCCTCCACACCACGCTGACCGGTCCGCCCTCTGCTGCGACAAAGTCGAACAGATTGAGCATTTTCTCCAGCAGCAACAATGAAGCGGCAATCGCCAGCGTCGCCAACAGTGGCAACATAACAAGCCGGAAGATGTAGCGGTCCGTGGCAGTGATAAATTTCAACTTATGGTCGCCCTGTCACCGTAATTTGGCCGCAAACTAAACCGATAGACGCATCTAGGTTCAGGGGCAATATCGATGGCGCGTGCAAAGCACATGCGTCGGAAATGAGTTCCAGGAGTATCAAGATGAGTAAACTACCTTTGTTTGTGGCCGTCGCCGCTGTTGCGCTCGTTTCGGGCGCTGCTGCTGCGGGTACTGCAATCAACAACGACTTGAGCCGCTGTAGCGCCGGTAATGGGCCAGCCGTGTTGGTCAGCGTGCACGGCGTGAAGGAAGCGGCGGGCCGCATTCGCGTGCAGTCTTATCCTGCAACCAGTGGCGCGTGGCTGGCAAAGGGCCGGTGGATCAACCGCGTCGAAAGCCGTGCCAATGCCGGCACGATGAACTTTTGTGTGCCCGTTCCTGCGGCCGGTAAATATGGCATCGCCGTCCGGCATGATCGCAATGCCAACGGCAAAACCGACATCAGCAAAGATGGCGGCGGGTTTTCGAACAATCCAAGCATCAATATCCTCAACCTTGGCAAACCCTCGGTCGGCAAGGTTGCGTTTTACGCAGGCACCGGTGTGACGAAGATCACGATCAACCTGAAATATATGTGACGGACAACATTTGGCATTAGTCGCGCTCCTTTCGAACCCCAATTCAACCGGCAACAGGTCGCTGTTGCCGGCGGTTCGATGCTACTGCGCCAAGAACCCCGACATCTTTCATTATGAAGTCGAGGAAATGGGCCAGATTGCGAAAGCGCTGGAGATGATCGCGCGGGTCAAGCCCAAGGTATTGGTTATCAACGGCGGCGACGGTACGGTCCAATCGGCGCTGACCGAGCTTTACCATGGCGGCCATTTTGAAGGCACGCCACCGCCGGTGGCCGTGTTGCCCAATGGAAAAACCAACCTGATCGCGCTCGATCTGGGTGCCGAGGGTAGCGCGCTTGAGGCGCTTGAGCGGATTGTCGAAGTCGCGAAGGGCGACCTATCCGAACATATTGTCGTGCGCGAACTGATTGCGCTGAGCGATGGTAGTGAGGGTGCGCGACCGGTGCTGGGAATGTTCCTGGGTGGCGCGGGTCTCGCCGAAACCATCCTGTACTGCCGCCACAAAATCTACCCGCTCGGCTTGCCCAATGGCTTGAGCCATTTCCTTGCGGCAATGGCGGTCATGTTTTCCGCTATTTTCGGGCTGAAGGCCGATTTTCTGCCCGCGCGCGCAAAACCGGTGAGCATATCGTTCATCCGCAAAGGCGAGTTGCAGGGCATTTTCTCCGTGCTGATCGTTACCACGTTAGAAAAGCTGCTGCTTGGCGGACGTACGACGGAGATGAAAAAGCGCGGCCAAATGAAGTTCATGGCCGTCGACCAACGCCCTTGGGCGATGATCCGCGTGATATTCGAATCGATAATCGGTCGTCTTGGCCGCCATGCGGTCGAGGGTATTCACATCGAGCAAGGCGATACCATTCGCATCGACAGCGTTAAAAGCAGCGTCGTTCTGGATGGTGAGGTGTTCGAGGCGAACAGCCGCGCGCCAATCGTGCTACGCTCGACCGCGCCGGTGCCGTTCCTGCGGCTTGCGGCTTAATCGCTTAACAACCACGCTCGAAAAACGCTAAGGGCTGCGCATGCTCTCGCTCACCCAATTGGTAGCCGATGAATTGGCCGTGCCTGCCTTGCCGCAGGTTCAGGACTTTGCCGCGCGTATCGCGGGGCAGTATCCGGGCGCGGCAAGGGCGGTTCTGTTTTACGGGTCTTGCCTAAGGTCGGAGCAACTTGAAGGCCAGATGCTCGATTTCTACCTAATCGTATCCGACTATGACGCCGCCTATGACAAGAAATGGCTGGCAAAATGGAACCGGCGGCTGCCGCCCAATGTCTTTCCCTTCCAACATGAGGGCCTGATGGCCAAGGTCGCGGTGTTGAGCGAAGAGGATTTCCATGATCTCAACCGCCCCGCCGCGTCGGCAGTGTCGGTCTGGGCGCGCTTTGCCCAGCCTGCGCGGCTGGTCTGGGCGGCGGACGAGGCGGCGCGGCACATGGCGGCGCGCGCGATATCGGGTGCGGCACCGACATTGCTCAATGCCGCCTTGGCCTTTGTCGAACGTGAGGTCGATGTCCTCGATCTGTGGCAATCGGGTTTCCGGATGACCTACGACGCCGAACTGCGTGCCGAGCGCAACGACCGGCCTGCATCGGTGATCGAGTTCGACCCCGAGCGTTACGAGACTTTCGGCCGCGCCGCGCTCCACCACACGATGATCGCAAACGAACTCCGGGCTGACAAAATCCATATCCTCCCCGACCCCGAAGGCCGGATCATGCAGGAACGGGGCCGCTGGCCCGCCTTAAGGCGTCGCGGCAAGATGCTGACCGTGGCGAGGCTGGCGAAGGCGGCCTTCACCTATGCAGGCGGCATCGATTACCTCGCCTGGAAGGTAAACCGCCACGCCGGAACGCAGATCGCAATCAAGCCGTGGCAGCGGAAATGGCCGTTGGTGGCTGCGCTGTTTCTCGTGCCGAAGTTGCTGGTGAAGGGCGCCGTCAGATAATCCCCACAGCCTTACCCGCACGTTCAAACCGGCTAAGAATATCCGACACCTGCTCACTCGTATGCTCGGCACAAAGCGAGCAGCGCAGCAGCGTCATGCCAGCCGGGGTCGCCGGTGGCCGCGCCAGGTTCACGTAGAGCCCGTTCTCCAACAGCGCCTGCCACATCGCGGCCCCGCGTTCGAGGTCGGGCATGATGACCGCGATGATCGCGCTTTGCGCTTCGGGGGTGCCCAGCTGAAAGCCCAAATCGCGCAGGCCCTTGTGCAGCGTCTTTGAATTTTCCCACAGATGCGCGCGCTTGTTGCCGCCGTGCATCAATTTGCGGATGCTGGTCGCCGAACAGGCGACAACGGCAGGTGGCAGGCTCGCGGTGAACACATAGGGGCGGCACACCAGCCGCATGATTTCGAACTTCGGATGGTTCGAAACGCAAAATCCGCCGACCGTACCGACCGACTTAGAAAACGTGCCGATGACGAAATCGACGTCGTCCAGAACGCCCTGCTCCTCGGCCACGCCGCGTCCGTTTTCACCGATAAAGCCCATCGAGTGCGCCTCGTCGACCAGCACCATCGCGCCCGCTTCTTTCGAAACACGGACCATTTCTTTGAGCGGCGCAACGTCGCCCATCATCGAATACACGCCCTCCAGCACCACCAATTTGCCCGCATCGGCAGGCAAACGCTTCAAACGTTTCTCCAGCGCCTCGACATCATTGTGACGGAACGCAACAATCTCGGCATCGCCCATTTTGCAGCCGTCATAGATCGACGCATGGCTGTCGATATCGAGGATGACATAATCGCCCTTGCCCGCAATCGTGCTGATAATCCCCAGATTGGCCTGATAGCCGGTGGAGAATACCATCGCGTGTTTCATGTCGTAGAATTCTTTGAGCGCTTCTTCGCACTCTTTGTGGCCTTGAAATGTGCCGTTCAGAACGCGGCTGCCGGTGGTGCCAGCGCCAAATTCGTCGAGCGCCTTTTTGCCCGCTTCGATGACATCCTCATCGAAGGTCATGCCCATATAATTGTACGTGCCGAGCAGGATCGTTTCCTTGCCGTTGCAGACCGCGACGGTAGGCGAAAGCACTTGCTCCATCACCAGCGAAAACGGGTCCATCACGCCAGTCGAGAGCAAGCCTTCGCGTTGCGCAATCAGCGGGTCGAATTTGGAAAACAGGTCTGTCATATTTCTTCCAAGTTTCCGTTCGCATCGAGCGAAGTCGAGATACCTCTAGTTCGCGCCCAGAAGCCCGGTGTCTCGACTGCGCTCGACACGAACGGGTTTGAGTTAATCCGTCAGCTTCATCACAGCATCGACCAGCTGGCCGACATTTTCGATCTCGGCCTGCAGGTTCATCGTAATCACGATGTCGAACGCATCTTCAACCTCGGCAACGAAATCCATAACGGTCAGGCTGTCCCATTCGAGGTCACCGGCAAACGTCGTCGCGTCGGCGATGGTCACGCCCTTTTTGTTGAACGGTTCGATCAAGCCCTTCAACCCCTCAAACATCTCGCTGCGGTCGGTCATGGTGCATTCCTATAATTTGGTTGCGGCCTTGTGCCGCTTCAGGGTCGCCTATGGCAAGCGATTAAGGCCGCAATTGGGCGACAATAGTGCCAGACAGGCACCCGCTGGCCAAGCCTTGCTGTGCAAAAGCAAAGCTGTCATGCTTTGCCAATCGAGGGCATTTCGGGAGAGGCAAATGAGCGACGGGAAAAAATGGCCGGGCGAAGCCATATATATGGTCCGCACCATGCAGCAGCATCATGTGCAGCTAAGCATCATGGCCGATCAAAAGGCCAATATGCTGATCGGCGCGACCTTTGTCGTTTTGACACTCGCCATCGGGCAAAGCCAAAGCAGCAGCTTTTCGCTTCCCTTGGTCATATTGGCGGTGTCGGCATTTATGTCCGCTGGCCTGGCCACAATGGCGGTGATGCCATCGACCGTGCCAAAACCTTCGAGGGGCAGCAACTGGCTATTCTTCGGCACATTTGCCCAGGTTGAAGAATCGGTATTTCATGAAAAAATAATGGGGAACCTTGGCGAACCGGAAGATGTCTTCAAGGCGATGTTGCATGATATCTATCAAATGGGCTGCATCCTCCAGACCAAAAAATACCGTTATCTGGGCTGGGCCTATCGCGCCTTTTTGGTTGGTTTGGTCACGACTTTTGTGACGTTCGTCTATGAACGATTTGCCGGACCGATATTATAGCCACCCTTGTGATTTGTACCAGCGCGCGGTTTCCTTGAGGCCAGCGCGTGTTTCCACCTGCGGCGTCCAAAGCGCGGCGGGGGGTGCGGCTGTCTGGTCGATGGTCCAATCTGGGTGGCTGAGATAGCTGGCGCGGTCGGGCGTCAACTTGGCCTTTCGCTTGCGGAAAAGCCGGTCGCCATGTGCCGCGAGTTTGAGCAAGAAACGCGGTGCGTGGATGGTCGTCACGCGCCGCCCCAAGGCCCAGCCGATGGCACGGGCGAAACCGTCATGGCTCCAACCGTTTGGCGTGCCATCGTCCGCCTCGAATATCCGCGCGGTGGCATCGTCATGGGCTGGCAGCAGCGCCACCAGTAGCCGCGCCAGATCATCAACGTAAATCCATGATCCACGCCCACGCGGCGGCAGCAACGCGAAGCCCTTTGCCGCCATCCGGAACATGTCAAACACATCATGATCGCCGGGGCCATAGACGCCGGGCGGACGAATGATGGTCCAGTCGAGCATCGAGGTGCCGACCAGCTTCTCGCCGCGCTTTTTGCTCGCACCGTACATCGACAATTCGGGGTGCTTGGCCGCGAGCGATGAGACATGGACGAAGCGTATGATGCCTGCGTCTTTAGCGGCTGTGAGCATCTTTGCAGTGCCGGCCACATTACCTGCTTCAAAACCCGCCGCGTCAGGCACGTTGACCACGCCCGCAACATGCAACACCGCGTTTGCACCGTCGCAGAGTGTCGCAAGGCTCGCCGCATCGTCCAGGCTACCGTGCACCCACGTGACACCAGCGCGCTTCGGCTGGTCCCGCCGGGTCAAAGCCCGCACTTGCCATCCGGCCTCTAGCAGCCGGTCGAGCGTCATCTTGCCGACAAAACCGGTCGCGCCGGTCAGCGCTACGACCTTACCCGTCAAATCTGTGCTCCTGCGAAGGCAGGAGCGCTAGAAGGTCCGCACATCTCCCTATTTCCAACGCTCCTGCCTTCGCAGGAGCACAGGGTAGTTTTCATTATCACAAAAGCACCAATTGGTCCCGGTGGACAAGGACCGAGCGCGGGACGGTGCCGAGGATGGCCTCCAGCTCGCCGCTCCGGTGGCCGCAAATCCGCGCGGCATCAGCGGCGGCATATTCGGACAGGCCGCGCGCAACCGCGATGCCGTCATCGCCGCTGATGTCGATCACGTCACCGCGTTTGAATTCGCCCTCGACGCTAAGTGCCCCTGCCGGAAGCAGGCTACTGCCTGCTTTCAAAGCTTTGACTGCGCCAGCGTCCACGCGGATACGGCCCTTTACTGTCAGCCTGCCCCCTAGCCAGCTCTTGCGCGCCGATCCGCCTTCGCGCGGCGCGAAAAAGGTCGAGGCACCGCCCGCCTCCAGCGCCGCCAAAGGATGATCGCTTAGGCCCGAAGTGATCGTCAGGCCGATGCCTGCCCGCGTTGCGATATCTGCCGCATCGAGCTTCGAAGCCATCCCGCCCGAACCCATGCCCGATGAGGAACCTTCAGCGACCATGATCCGGATGCGGCCATCGATCCGCGCAACCTCTGGCACAAGCTGCGCACCGGGCTGGAATGGCGGGCGGTCGTAAAGGCCGTCAACATCGGACAACAGGATCACCCCCGTCGCGCCCGCCGCCTGCGCCACACGCGCGGCCAGCCGGTCATTATCGCCAAAGCGGATTTCTTCTGTAGCAACGCTATCGTTTTCGTTGATCACCGGCACCGCGCCCGCACCCAGCAAACGGTCCAAAGTCGCCGCAATATTCAAGTAGCGCCGCCGGTCTTCCAGATCGTCGAGCGTCACCAGCATTTGCGCCGCCGCCAGCCCTTGCGCGCCGAGGAGTTCCGCCCATAGCCCGGCAAGGATAATCTGCCCGACCGAGGCCGCTGCCTGCGCATCGGCCAGACTGGCACGTCCGCCTTTGTCGAAACCCATCCGCCGCGCACCCAGCGCCACCGCGCCAGAGGTCACAATTATGATCCGCTGCCCTGCCTGATGCCGCGCGCTGATATCGGCAACCAATGTTGCCAACCAATCCCGCCGCACACCGCCGTCGGGCTCAACCAGCAAGGACGACCCGACCTTGACCACGAGCAACGGGCACTTGGCGTTCGGGAAATGCGAAGCATTGGTCATAAAGACTCCCAAAGCTCTTGCAATTGTTCACGCGGAGACGCGTGAATCATATCTGTTTTTTTTAGTTTCAAATCGGCGACCATGTCCCATCTTCCGATATGCCAGTGTTCTGCGTCGATTCGAGCCCGCTTTTTTCCGGAAGTGCTGCCAGTATCCGGTCGAGTACTGCGGGCACGCCTTGTCCGGTTGCGCCCGAAATCGACACAATGTCCGTGGCACCCGCTGCCTCAAGCTGCGCCGTGATATCCGCCATCAATTCGGCATCAAGCAAATCACCCTTGTTGAGCGCAACAATCTGCGGCTTGTCTTCCAGACCCGCGCCATATTCGGCGAGTTCGTCACACACAGTCTGCCACGCCAATACCGGATCATCGTGCGTCGCATCGACCAGATGGATAAGAATTTGGCAGCGTTCGATATGCCCCAGGAACCGGTCGCCGATGCCTACTCCTTCTGCGGCACCGGCGATAAGGCCCGGAATATCGGCGAGCACAAACTCGCGCGATTTGTGGCTGACCACGCCCAGTTGCGGACGGATTGTGGTGAACGGATAGGCGCCGACCTTCGCCTTGGTGTTCGACACCTGATTGATAAAGGTCGATTTGCCTGCATTCGGCATCCCGACCAGACCAGCATCGGCGAGCAATTTCAGCCGCAGCCAGACATACATTTCTTCATAGGGCCAACCGGGGCCGTGCTGCGTCGGTGCGCGGTTGGTCGAGGTTTTATAGCTCGCATTGCCGCGTCCGCCATCGCCGCCGCGCAGGAACACCACGCGCTGGCCAACCTCGGTCAGGTCGAGCAGCAAGCTGCGTTCTTCATCGTCGGCCAGCACCTGCGTACCCACCGGAAGCTTGATCACAAGGTCTTCGCCATAAGCTCCGTGCCGGTCGCGTCCCATACCTTGTATGCCGCGCTGCGCCTTGAAATGCTGGGCATAACGGAAATCGATTAGGGTGTTGAGACCGGCGACAGCCTCGAAAATTATGTTGCCACCCTTGCCGCCATTGCCGCCGTCGGGACCACCATATTGGACATATTTTTCACGCCGGAAACTGACGGCGCCGGGGCCGCCCGCACCCGAACGGATGAAGATTTTTGCTTGATCTAGAAAATGCATGGGGTGCCCCATAGTCGAGGATGTCGGTTTTGGCCAGTGTTTGCGCCCTTTGGTTCTAACGGGCTGCTGTTGACTGCAAACGCGGCTCCGATATCAATGCCTTGGTCAAGCTCGCTGCCATATGGTGGTTAAAGTCATGTTCAATTTCCTTTGCTTGGATACGAACAAAATAGGAACAACTCCGACATTGCAATAGTGATGAGAAAACTATTTTAAGTTTATTTGGGCTTTGCTGAAAATAGCAGTTTGCTCAATGGCTTGCACCGTTGGCCAACGCCAGCTTGACGCAAGTCGGCGCCTTAGATTTGACGGGTCATCCTGCCGACACTGGGCGGTGCATTTGCCCGCATTCGCTATTTCGGCGACTTCGAACGCTTCGCCGCGATTTCCGAGGTCACCGCAGAAAAGCTCACAGAGGTCGAAATGCGGATCGCAACATTATTGAGCGTGCCAAAAGGCGAGTTGCGTTACTCGCAAATCGCCGATCTTGCGCATGCGGTCGATGATGTGGTGGTGTCCAAAATCGAAAACTGGCAATCTGTGTTTGGTGGCAACCAGATTGCGGTTCCGGTCTAACAAACAATGTTACATTATTCTGCTGTTCACGCGGCACAAACTTCTGCACTTAGGCGCTTGTTTCGAAACTCTCCCGGTGGTGAATGCGGTTAGCTTTGTTCTTTGTGGCGTTTTTCACGCTTTCCGCTTGCGGCGGAGGCGAGGCAAAGCGTGAGCGGCCGACTCCCTTGGTCACGGTCGAAGCAGTGGCGCCTCATGTTTTTGTCGATCGCTATGTGGCCGTCGGCACGGCAAACGCCAATGAGCAGGTTTCGGTGCGTGCGCCGGTTACCGAGCGGATAACGCAACTGGGTTTTTCCGATAGTTCGTTTGTCGCAAAAGGGCAGATGCTGGCGGTATTGGCGCAGGGCCAGGAAACGGCGTCACTTGCCAGCGCCAAAGCGCGCGCGCGCGAGGCCGATCAGCAGCTTGCCCGCATGGCGGAATTACACCGGCGCGGCTTTGCGACCAATGCCAGTCTTGATGCGCAGACAGCCGTTGCAGCGGCAGCGCGCGGTGCCGCCGGTGAGGCCAACGCCTCAATAAGCGACCGCGTGGTGCGTGCGCCTTTTGCCGGACAGGTGTCTTTACGCCGAATATCTGTTGGCGCGGTAGTCACTGCGGGCGATGAAATCGCGGTGGTTAGCGATATCAGCTCGATCAAGCTCGACTTCAGTATCCCCGAAACAATGCTTGCCAGCGTGCGGGCGGGGCAGAATGTCACCGCCAAGGTAGCCGCGTTTCCCGATGTCGAGGCAGTCGGCAGGATTCAGGCGATTGATCCGGTGGTCAATCCGCAAACTCGCACCGCGACATTGCGAGCCGTCCTGCCCAATCGTGGCGGGCGGTTCAAACCGGGAATGTTGATGAGCGTAACGCTCGATTCTCGCGCGCGGTCATCGGTTGCGGTTCCTGAACTCGCGTTGGTGCGCGAAGGCGACAGCAGCTTTGTCTATGTCATTGGCGCAGATAACAAGGCGAAGCGGTTGCCGGTAAAGACCGGCGGTCGCGACGGCAATCTGGTCGAAATTACCGAAGGTTTGGCTGCTGGTGACAGGATCGTCACCGAAGGCGTGGTAAAACTGACCGACGGTGCAAAAGTGCGCACCGGCAAGCAGACTTCGCCCGCCCGAAAAAAGTCTCCCGGTTGATATCGCGGCCAAATGACGATTTCTGATCTCTCCGTCCGCAGACCAGTTTTCGCATCGGTCATTGCAATATTGATGGTCCTCGTCGGCATCGTCGGCTTTCTAAATCTGCCAGTCCGCGAATATCCCGATACCGAACCGCCGATTGTCTCGGTCGGCACCAGCTATACTGGCGCCGCTGCCAGCGTCGTCGAAACTCGGGTGACGCAGGTTCTGGAAAACGCGCTTGCGGGCGTCGAAGGTATCCAAACCATCACCTCGCGATCACGCGATGGCAGTTCGGACATCACCATCGAATTCGCCCCGGGACGAACCGTAGATAGCGCCGCCAATGATGTGCGTGACCGGGTTGGCGGCGTCGCCGATGACTTGCCCGAGGAAGTTCTGGCCCCTGAAGTCCGCAAGGTAGACGCCGACGCCTCGCCGATATTGTTTCTGGTGGTATCGAAACCCGGTTGGTCGCGGCTCGAATTGAGTGACTATGTCGACCGCAATCTTGCCGACCGGTTTTCCGCATTGGACGGTGTTGCTCGCATTTTTATCGGCGGTGAGGCAAGGCCGTCGATGCGTGTTTGGCTGAAACCAGACCGGCTCGCGGCTTTAGGCCTGACACCCGCCGACATCGAGACCGCGCTCAGGACACAGAATGTGGAGCTTCCCGCAGGGCGTCTTGAATCGGTCGAGCAAAACATAACGCTGCGCGTCAATCGTCCTTTCGCGACGACCGAACAGTTCGCGCAGCTTGTCGTATCGCGCGGCACAGATGGCTATCTGGTCCGGCTCGGCGACGTCGCCCGCGTCGAGACGGGTGCCGAAAACCCTTATTCGGCATTCAGGCTAAATGGGGACTCCGCCCTTGGCATGGGCATTGTCCGGCAGTCGGGTGCCAATACGCTGTCAGTTGCCGAGGGCGCGAAAAATCTGGCCGAACAGATCCGCCCGACATTGCCGCAAGGCATGACGATCACCGTTGGGGCCGACGACTCTCTGTTTATCAGCCGCGCCATCGACGGTGTATGGACGACGTTGGCTGAGGCGGCGGCCTTGGTTGTGCTGGTCATTTTCTTGTTTCTGGGAAGCTGGCGGGCGACGCTGATCCCAGCGATTACGGTACCGATCTGTCTTTTGGCAACTTTTGCGGTGCTATGGCTTCTCGGATTTTCAATCAATCTGCTGACTTTGCTGGCAATGGTGCTCGCCATCGGTCTGGTGGTCGATGACGCGATCGTAGTGCTGGAAAATGTCTACCACCGGATCGAGCAAGGCGAACAACCGCTGGTTGCTGCGGTCAAGGGAACCCAGCAGGTCGCGTTTGCGGTGATTTCAACGACCATAGTGGTCTGTGCAGTGTTCGTGCCTGTCATGTTTTTGGCCGGTCAAACCGGATTATTGTTCCGCGAACTTGCCGCGGCGATGATCGCAGCCGTCGCTTTTTCCGGCTTCGTCGCGCTCAGCCTGGCACCGATGCTGTGCTCAAAATTGCTGCGTAACGAAGAACGCGGCAAGCTCGCTCGCTGGGTTGACGACCGGTTTCAGCGGGTCGAACAACGCTATGCCGACCTGCTCGCGCGGGTAATCGCCAAGCCTTTGACTGCAATTCTCGGCGTCGTGGCATTTCTGGCGGTCAGCGGTTTTCTGTTTACCACTTTGCAATCTGAGCTCGTTCCCGCCGAAGACGTGGGGATACTGAACGCCAATATCGCCGCCCCCGAAGGCACCGGCTATGCGGCGATGGACAAATATATGCTCGACGCTTCGAAGCCGATGTTGACCTTGGTCGATAAGGGCACGGTCCGCTCGATCATCCAGCGGACACCAGGCGGGTTTTCGGCGAGCGACGATTTCAATGGCGGGACATTTGTCGTGTTTCTGAAACCGTGGGAAGAACGCACAGAAACGACCGAGGATGTTGTCAATCAGGTCAACAAGATATTGGCCGATCTGCCCGCGGTGCGGGGCAATGCGACCGCGCGTTCGTCAATCGGGCGCGGACGTGGGCAGCCGCTGAGTTTCGTTATCGCAGGTTCCAGCTATGAAGGGCTGAGCGCGGCGCGCGATCGCATATTGGCGGCTGCACGAGACAACCCCGGCATCGTTAACCTCGATTCCGATTATAAGGAAACCAAGCCGCAGATCCAGATCGACGTCGATACCGTTCGCGCCGGCGATCTCGGTGTATCGGTTGAGGCGGTCAGCCAGGCATTGCAGTCGTTGTTAGGCTCGCGCCGAGTGTCGACCTATGTCGACCGGGGTGAAGAATACCGTGTGATTGTTCAGGCCGATGCGGTCGACCGCGCTTCGCCGGAAAATCTGGCCGCCATTCAGGTGCGCGGACGCGACGGCGCTTTGGTGTCGCTCGCCAACCTCGTCAAGATCGAGGAAGCCGCCGGCGCGCGCGATCTTGGCCGGTACAACAAGCTGCGCGCCATTACCTTGTCTGGCGGCCTCGCCCCCGGCTACACCATGGGCGAAGCGCTGGCTTTCCTAGAGGAGCAGGCGCAGACGGCGCCCGAAGTTCTGGCCGTCGGCTATCGCGGCGAAAGTCAGGCGTTCAAGGAAACCGGTGGATCGATTGTGCTGGTTTTCTTCCTGACGATTATTCTGGTGTATCTGGTGCTCGCTGCGCAATTCGAGAGCTTCGTCCATCCAGCCACGATCATTACCACGGTCCCGCTAGCGGTTGGCGGCGGCGTAATCGGCCTTGCCTTGGCGGGGATGACGTTGAACCTCTACAGCCAGATCGGGGTTGTCATGCTGGTCGGGCTTGCTGCCAAAAACGGCATATTGATCGTGGAATTCGCCAATCAGCTCCGAGACGAAGGCAAGGAAATCATCGACGCGATTCAGCAGGCCGCCACCCGGCGGCTGCGACCCATCCTGATGACATCCATTGCGACGGTGTTCGGCGCCATCCCGTTGGCAATTGCGGGAGGCGCAGGGGGTGCTGCGCGGTCGGCAATCGGTGTTGTCATTGTCTTCGGGGTGACATTGGCGACGCTCATCACGTTAGTGCTGATACCCATCATCTATTCCCGACTGGCCAAATATACCGGCTCGCCGGAGGACGTCGCAAGAAAGCTCAAAAGCCAGATGGAAGATCGGGATCGGGAGAATGGTGGAGCCTAGGGGAGTCGAACCCCTGACCTCTACACTGCCAGTGTAGCGCTCTACCAGCTGAGCTAAGGCCCCATCCTGCCGCAACCAGGGCGGCTATGTGGTGGGGAGCGCCACTAGCGGGCGCTCCCTTATATATCAAGCGCGAAGTTCGCGTCCGCGACGCGCGCACATCTTACTGCTCGTCGGCATCGCCTTCGGTGCCGGCAACGCCCAAATCTTCATCGCCGCCCAGATCGACATCGTTGTCCGGCGAGACATCGCCATCGACTGCATCGACGTCGATATCGAGATCGTCATCGACCAAATCGGCGTCATCTTTCTTCTTCTCAACCTCTTCAAACGGCAAAGGCTGTTTCGATTTCAGCACAGGCTCGGGCGTCCACTGGTTGCCGCATTCGATGCACTCAACCGGTGCGTCCTTGGTCAAATCGTAAAAACGCGTGCCGCATTTCGGGCAGGTGCGCTTGGTTCCCCATTCAGCCTTGATCATGAGAGGCCTAAATCCTTTACAAAATTGCTTGAAAAGCGGTCTCACAAGGGAGACTCGCTGTATATCGGAGCGGCCATTGCCACAGCGAAAGGCCGCTGTCAAAAATAAGTGTGATACTGCGAGTGTCGGCCTCAAACTTCTCTCCCCTTGCGGGAGAGAAAAGACTTGGCTTGCGCTTTAGCGCTTAGCAAGTCTTAGAGAGGGGGATTGTTGACTTGGGGACAAACCCACAGCAAAGCAGCCGCCTATGCACGCATCCACGCCCCAACCCCGAACATTCACCGCCAGCGGCCCCTTGCGCGGCACCGTTAAAGTGCCGGGCGACAAGTCGATTTCGCACCGGTCATTGATGCTCAGCGCGCTGGCCGTTGGTGAAAGCCGGATTTCGGGATTGCTGGAGGGCGAGGATGTTTTGGCCACCGCCGCCGCGATGCGGGCGATGGGTGCGACGATAGAGCGCACAAGCGACAGCATATGGATCGTTCACGGCGTCGGTGTTGGCGGATTGATGCAACCGGCGGGCGCGCTCGATATGGGTAACAGCGGCACATCGACGCGGTTGTTGATGGGATTGGTCGCGAGCCACCGGATCACCGCGACCTTCATCGGCGACGCCAGTCTCTCCAAACGTCCGATGGGCCGCGTCACCGATCCGCTAAGCCTGATGGGTGCGGAATTTACCGCCAGCCCCGGCGGCACTTTACCACTCATGGTGCGCGGGTTGGTGCCTGCCGTGCCTATCAGCTACCGCCTTCCGGTGGCGTCGGCGCAGGTGAAAAGCGCGGTATTGTTGGCGGGCCTCAATACGCCGGGCATTACCGAAGTCATCGAGCCGGTTCCGACGCGCGACCATAGCGAGCGGATGCTGCGCGGCTTTGGTGCGGAGTTGTCGGTTGAGGTCGATGCCGACGGCGTGCGGCATATCCGCTTGGTCGGTGAGGCGGAACTCAAGCCGCAAGTCATCGAAGTACCCGGCGACCCGTCATCCGCCGCCTTCCCGATTGTCGCCGCGCTGATTACGCCGGGCAGCGAGGTCACCGTCACCCATGTCGGCATGAACCCGACCCGCACCGGCATCTACAAGATGCTGGAGGCAATGGGCGCCGACCTGACTTATGCAAACGAACGCGAAGTCGGCGGCGAACCGGTCGCCGACATTACTGCGCGGCATTCAGCTTTGCGCGGCATCGAGGTACCGCCGGACGTTGCGCCAAGCATGATTGACGAGTTTCCTGTGTTCTTTGTGGCGGCCAGCATGGCTCAGGGGCGGACGGTGACCAGCGGTCTCGACGAACTGCGCGTCAAGGAATCCGACCGGTTGGCGTTGATGGCGGCGGGCCTGAAAGCCATTGGTGCCAGTATCGAAGAGCGCGAAGACGGGCTGGTTATCGCAGGCAGCGGCGGCGAACCGCTGGAAGGCGGAGCAACCGTCAGTAGCGCGCTCGACCACCGAATCGCGATGAGTTTTGTGGTGGCCGGACAGCATTGCTATGCTGGGGTGACGGTCGATGATGTGTCACCGATTGCGACCAGCTTTCCGACTTTTGAGACGATGATCGAAGGATTGCGAGCATGAGCGGCTTGGCGGCAGACATTATCGGCATTTGCGGCAGCGTTCTGTTTATTGCCGGATTTGCCTATGCGAACATGGCCAAGGTGATGAACAAGCTGTGGTTCAATATCGCCAATCTGGCAGGCGCAATCCTGCTGCTGATTTCGTTATCGGTGCATTTTAATCTGGCAGCGGTGCTGTTGGAGATTGCTTGGGGCGGCATCGCGATTGCCGGAATTGTTGCGGCGCTAAAGACGCGAAGTAAGACTGCGGGATGATCATCGCGGTCGATGGTCCCACCGCGTCGGGCAAAGGTACGCTTGCCAAGGCATTGGCGGCGCGTTTCGGGCTGCCGTTTATGGACACCGGTATGCTGTACCGCGCGGTTGGGCGGCAAGTGCAGTTGAATGGTGGCGATCCTGATGATGCGGGCGATGCCTTGGTAGCTTGTGATTTTCAAAACAGCCTGCTTGACGATGCGATATTGCGTAGCGAGCAAATCGGCGGGCTCGCCAGCCGCGTTTCTATCCATCCGGTCGTCCGCGCCGCGCTCAACCAGCGCCAGGTCGATTTCGCCAATCAACCGGATGGCGCATTGCTCGACGGGCGCGATATCGGGACGGTGATTGCTCCCAATGCCGATGTTAAGCTGTTCGTGACCGCGCCTGCCGAAATCCGCGCGAGACGCCGCCATGCCGAGATGCTTTCGCATGGGATGCACGTGAGCTTTGTCGACATATTGGCCGACATCCACGCCCGCGACGAGCGCGATATGGGCCGCGCCGATGCACCCTTGAAGCCAGCCGACGATGCCATCTTGCTTGATACCGGCGATTTGACTATAGGCGCAGCCGTTCAAGCCGCGATAGCGTTGGTGGAGGCTCGCCTCAATCAAAGTTGACCGGCGGGTGTGTTGCAATTTCAAACACATGTCATGCTGAACTTGTTTCAGCATCTTACTTTGGCCAATGCCGTTGAAAAGTAAGACCCTGAAACAAGTTCAGGGTGACGGGCTTGTTGCTGTAACCCTCTTAAAACGAACGCCTTATTGCTATTCGGGCAATGGGGCATTTCTGGTCAAAGACCATCGGAACCAACCGATTGGCCGGACAAAATGTAAGTAAGGAATTCTCTAACATGGCAACTTCGCCAAACCCGACCCGCGACGATTTCGCGGCAATGCTCGACGAATCACTCGGTGGAGCAGATGGCGGCTTTGAAGGCCGCGTAGTCAAAGGTACCGTCACCGCAATCGACAATGACCATGCGGTCATCGACGTCGGTTTGAAATCGGAAGGCCGCGTGGCTCTGCGTGAATTCGCAATGCCCGGCCAGAAAGCAGACCTGAAAGTCGGCGACGAAGTTGAAGTCTTCGTCGAC
The DNA here is from genome assembly GCA_031406495.1 of Sphingomonadales bacterium. GTDB lineage: Bacteria > Pseudomonadota > Alphaproteobacteria > Sphingomonadales > Sphingomonadaceae > Sphingorhabdus_B. The sequence goes on from JANOHL010000061.1 coordinate 68,412, forward strand.
CGCGTAGAAAATATGAACGGCGAAGCGATGCTGTCGCGCGACCGCGCACGTCGTGAAGCTGCTTGGGACGTTTTGGAAGGCGAATTTGACGCCGGCAACCGCGTCGAAGGCACGATCTTCGGCCGCGTCAAGGGTGGCTTCACCGTCGATCTTGGCGGTGCCGTGGCGTTCCTGCCCGGCAGCCAAGTCGATGTGCGCCCCGTGCGCGACGTCGCTCCGCTGATGGATATCGCGCAGCCTTTCGTCATCCTAAAAATGGACCGCAAGCGTGGCAACATCGTCGTATCGCGCCGCGCAATCCTTGAAGAAACCCGCGCTGAACAGCGTTCTGGCCTGATCCTCAACCTCGTCGAAGGCCAGGTCATCGACGGCGTGGTCAAGAACATTACCGATTACGGCGCGTTCGTTGATTTGGGCGGCATCGACGGCCTGCTGCACGTCACCGACATCAGCTACAAACGGATCAACCACCCGAGCGAAGTCATCAACATCGGTGACACTGTGAAAGTTCAGATCGTCCGTATCAACAAGGACACGCAGCGCATTTCGCTCGGCATGAAGCAGCTGGAAAGCGATCCTTGGGATGCCGCGGTTGCCAAATATCCGGTTGGCACACGCCTCAACGGCACCGTCACCAACATCACCGAATATGGCGCGTTCATCGAGCTCGAAGCAGGGATCGAAGGTCTTGTCCACGTGTCGGAAATGAGCTGGACCAAAAAGAACGTCCATCCGGGCAAAATCGTTTCGACTTCACAAGAGGTCGAAGTTGTCGTGCTCGACATCGACATGGAAAAACGCCGCATTTCGCTTGGACTCAAACAGGCGCAGAACAACCCATGGGCGTCGTTTGCCGACCGCTTCCCGATTGGTTCGACCGTCGAAGGCGAAGTCAAGAATGCGACCGAGTTCGGCCTGTTCATCGGCCTCGACGGCGACGTCGATGGAATGGTCCATATGTCCGACATCGCATGGGGCATCACTGGCGAAGAAGCATTGCACCTTCACCGCAAGGGCGAAACCGTCAAAGCGATCGTGCTCGACATCGACAGCGACAAGGAACGCATTTCGCTTGGTATCAAGCAGCTTGAAAAGGGTGCGCCATCGGCCGCCGGTTCGGCGTCTGCAAGCGGCCTGAAAAAGGGTGCAACTGTTACCGTCACTGTGCTTGAAGTCCGCGATGGCGGCCTTGAAGTGCAGGCGGGTGACGACGGTGCCACCGGCTTCATCAAGCGCGCCGACCTTGGCCGTGACCGCGACGAACAACGCCCCGACCGTTTTCAGGTTGGCCAGAAGTTCGACGTGCAGGTTGCTGGTTTCGACCGTTCGAAGAAGCCGAACTTCTCGATCAAGGCGCTGCAACTCGCCGAAGAAAAGCAGGCGGTCGAGCAATATGGTTCGTCCGACTCGGGCGCATCACTCGGCGATATCCTTGGCGAAGCGTTGAAGCAGCGCGACAAATAAGCGCCATTCGCGCTCATAATGTCCCGATTTTGGGACAGAATAGCCCGCCCTTCACCAAAGGGCGGGTTTTTTCTTGGCTGGCGGGCGGCCTGCATGTGCAACGGCATTGTAAAATTGATAATTTTCTGTCAGAATTCCGTTTAGGTCCACTGACAGATGCCTCTGGTCGCTTGGCATCCGTTTGACGGGCTATCGACCAGAACACATGCGCAAAGGACATTATAATGATCCGGTCCGAGTTGATAAAGAAGCTGGAGAGCGAAAACGCCGATCTGAAGACCGACGAGATCGAGAAAATCGTCGATCTTTTCTTCAACCAGATTACGCACCGGTTGGCCGATGGCGGTCGTGTCGAGCTAAGAGGCTTTGGTGCTTTTTCGACTCGCGACCGGAGCCCGCGTAAAGGGAGAAACCCCAGAACCGGCGCTTCGGTGGATGTTCCATCAAAACGCGTGCCTTATTTCAAGGCTGGCAAAGAAGTCCGCGAGCGGTTGAACAAGTAGGTCAGGTTTTCAGGCGGTAGCCTGTCCTGAACATCCAGAAAATCATGGCCAGGCACAGGGTCAGGCAAATCGTGATTGCGGCGATGCTGACTTCAATCGCTACATCGCCCTTGCCGAAAAACGTCCAACGAAACCCACTGATCAGATAGATCATAGGATTGAACAGGGTCAGCTTCTGCCAAAGCGGCGGCAACATATCGATCGAGTAGAACGCGCCGCCCAAAAAGGTCAGCGGATACACCACCAGGAACGGGATGACCTGCAACTGCTCGAAACTTTTTGCCCAGATGCCGATGATGAAGCCGAACAGGCAGAAGGTGACAACGATCAGCACCATGAACAATGCCATCAGAAACGGATGCGCAATCTGGACATCGACGAACAGGTTGGCCGTCGCCAATATGATGCAGCCGATCAATATCGATTTGGTCGCCGCAGCGCCGACATAGGCAATCACCATTTCGAGCGGCGACATCGGTGCCGACAGCATTTCGTAAATCGTACCCGTCCATTTCGGCAGATAAATGCCGAACGACGCATTGTTGATGCTTTCGGTAAACATCGTCAGCATCATCAGGCCGGGGACGATGAACGCGCCATAGGGTACGCCGCCGATTTCGGTCATCCGGCTGCCGATGGCCGAGCCGAAGACGACGAAGTACAGGCATGTCATGACCACAGGTAGCATCAGGCTGGTCCAAAACGTCCGCCCGAACCGCGTCATCTCGAACTGGTAAAGCGACCAGACGCCGCGCAAATTACCGATCATTCCGCGTCTTCCATGCGGTGAACCAACCCGACGAAAATATCCTCCAGCGAGCTTTGTTTCGTGTTCAAATCCTTGAACGAAAGGCCCAGATCGCTCATCCGACGCAACAATGACGGCACGCCGGTCGCATCGGCCTGCGTGTCGAATTCATAGACCAGTTCGTGGCCGTCAGCGGCGAGCGTCAAGCCCCAGTCAGCCAGACCATCCGGCATATCGGTTAGCGGCTCCGCAAGATTGAGCGTCAGCGTCTTGCGTCCGAGCTTCTTCATCAGCACATTTTTATCTTCAACAACAACCAACCTGCCATCGCTGATGACCCCTACCCGGTCGGCCATATCCTCGGCTTCCTCGATGTAATGCGTGGTCAGGATGATCGTGACACCGCGGTCGCGGAGCCTGCGCACCATCGCCCACATATCGCGGCGCAGTTCGACATCGACGCCTGCGGTCGGTTCGTCCAGGAACAATATTTCGGGCTCGTGGCTGAGCGCCTTTGCGATCATCACGCGGCGTTTCATCCCGCCGGATAGCTCGGCGATGGTAGAATCGCGCTTATCCCAAAGCGACAGATCGCGGAGCAGTTGCTCGATAAAGATTGGGTCAGGAGCCTTGCCGAAAAGCCCGCGGCTGAATTTGACCGTGGTGATTACCTTCTCGAACGCGTCGGTGTGCAGTTCCTGCGGAACCAACCCGATCATCTGCCGTACGCTACGGAATTCGCGCACGATGTCGCGGCCTTCGACAAGAATCGAGCCGGGACCGGGTTTCACAATACCGCAGATGATGCTGATCAGCGTGGTCTTGCCCGCGCCATTCGGCCCGAGCAGCGCGAAAATCTCACCCTTGTCGATGGTCAGGTCGATGTCGATGAGCGCCCGATGGCCACCGGCATAGGTTTTGGAAAGTCCGGAAATTTGGAGAATCGGTACCATATGCCTTGACCTGCCTCCGCGCATCGGCTTTGGCAAGCGCGCAAGCGGATGTGGCGAAATGGTAGACGCTACAGACTTAAAATTGCGTTTTGCCTTACAAAAGTAGGGAAAAACCGTATAAAACCAACAGTTTGAGCAAGGACGAGACTTCCAAAAAGACTTACACATGTCTTACACATTTTGGAGTTCTCGCAATGCCGACAGAAAGCCATCTGCTGATGGATGGAGCGCTTCACGTTTATCGACGTGAGAACAGCCGCTACTGGCAATGCTCGACCTATCTGGGCAGCCGCAATCATCGACAGACAACGAAGGAGTCCAGCCTTGCTGCCGCCAAGGATTTTGCGCGCGACTGGTACATGGAGCGGTGCGTCGAGGATCGCCAACGCCGACGCGGTGGCGTTGCTTTGCTGGACAGCTCTGCCCAGCCTCTAATCGCCGGACCCGGCGCGTCAACCGATGGTCGTCGGCGGCAAACTCCAACTGGTCCCAGTTTCGAAGATGCCGCTAAGGCGTTCACCAGCGAGTTCGAGATTATCACGTTGGGCGAACGCAATCCGAGATATGTAAACTCGAAGTCCGAGCACGTCCGCATCCATCTCTTGCCGTTCTTCGGCAATACCGCGCTTGCCGACATCACGGCTGGCAAGGTGCAGGAGTACCGCGCGCACCGCCAAACTTCGCGGGTTGATCCAAAAACTGGCAAGCCGAAGAAACCGGCCCGAGCAACGTTGCATAGTGAGATGGTCACGCTGCGTCAGATACTAAAGACTGCCAATCGTAAAGGCTGGATTGTAGCGCTGCCCGATATGACCGCACCCTATAAAACATCGGGCAAGTTGGAACATCGCGCGTGGTTCTCGCCCGAAGAATATAAGATGCTCTATGAAGCGACGCGCGAGCGGGCGAAGAACCCGCCCAAGCCGCGCTGGCGTGAAGTCTGTGAGACCTTTCACGATTATGTTCTGTTCATGGGGAACACAGGGCTTCGCCCCGACGAGTCCGCACGGCTTGAGCTGCGGGACGTCAAGATCGTAAACGATGAATCATCCGGCGAGCGCATCTTGGAAATTGAGGTGCGCGGCAAGCGCGGCGTTGGCTTCTGCAAATCGATGCCCGGTGCGATTCTTCCCTTTGAGCGGGTTCGCAAACGCAAACAGCTCAAACCGACCGACCGGATATTTGGAAAGTCACCCCGTGAGTTGATGAACACGGTCCTAGGTGAGCTGAATCTGAAATTCGACCGCGATGGCCATGTCCGCTCCTGTTACAGTCTGCGGCATACCTATATCTGCCTTCGCTTGCTGGAAGGCGCGGACATTTATCAGGTCGCCAAGAACTGTCGAACCAGTGTTGAGATGATCGAGAAATACTATGGAAGGCATCTGAAGAACACTATCGACGCTGCGGCAGTCAATGTTAGGAAGCCCAAGCTATTGAAAAAAACATCATCGCGCAGCGACGGCTGACCATTATCTCGCTTGGCTAAGATTCATTGCCCCTCTATAGGTCGCCTTGGAAATGCGGACGTGGCGAAATCGGTAGACGCAACGGACTTAGACCAATCTTGAGTGCTCGCGGGGAAACCCGCGATGCAGAACTGCTCAAATTCGGGGAAACCTCTCAACTGGCAATCCCGAGCCAAGCCGCAGTGCGAAAGCACTGCGGAAGGTGTAGAGACTAGACGGGCAGCACCTAACCCACGGCTTGCCGTGGCACGGTGAAGGGATAGTCCAGACTCCAAACGCCCTTACGGGCGGCGGCGAAAGCCGTAGCGGGTAAGAAAATCCGTCGGGCATTGCCCTTGGGGGTTCAAGTCCCCCCGTCCGCACCA
>JANOHL010000034.1:0-6072 GCA_031406495.1 Sphingomonadales bacterium
CGAGCTGATCGAAAAGCATTGCGGCGGCATAAGAGGCGGGTGGGACAATTTGCTCGCGGTCATCCCCGGCGGATCGTCGGTGCCATTGGTGCCTGCCGCGATGATGATGGACGTGCCGATGGATTTCGACGGCTGCAAGGACGTCGGCTCAGGCCTTGGCACCGCAGCGGTCATTGTGATGGACAAATCCACCGACATCGTCCGCGCCATTTCGCGGCTCAGCTATTTCTACAAACACGAAAGCTGCGGCCAATGCACACCGTGCCGCGAAGGCACAGGCTGGATGTGGCGCGTGATGGAACGGATGCGCACCGGCGACGCCGATGTGTCGGAAATCGACACGTTGTACGAAGTCACCAAGCAAGTCGAAGGCCACACTATCTGCGCGCTGGGCGATGCGGCGGCATGGCCGATCCAGGGGCTGATCAAGCATTTCCGTCCAGAGATGGAGCGACGGATCAACGAGAAGCGCGGCGATGGTTTGCTGGAGGCGGCGGAATAATGCCTCCAACATTCGTCTTGCTCTTCATGGTTTTTCCTTTCGTTTTTGTTGCAACATTTGTTGCAGCAGTCGGCGCATTCGTTCCCTTGCGTAAAATGTTTAGACGGCTGGGTCTGAATCCAAAGCGTGCATACTGGCTTTATGTGCCCTTTCTGAACGTACTGTTTCTTTGGAAACTAGCTAACGAGCACTGGCCGAATATTCGTGCGGGAGACACCGATGCCTAAAGTCACCGTAGATGGCCTCGAAATCGAAGTTCCGGCAGGCGCGACCGTTCTGCAGGCGTGCGAGCTGGCGGGCAAGGAAATCCCGCGTTTTTGCTACCATGAACGCCTGTCCATCGCGGGCAATTGCCGCATGTGTCTGGTCGAGGTTGCCCCCGGGCCGCCCAAGCCGCAGGCAAGCTGTGCGCTGCCCGCGACCGAGGGGCAGATCATCAAAACCGACAGCCTGATGGTCAAAAAGGCGCGCGAAGGGGTGATGGAGTTTCTGCTGATCAACCACCCGCTCGATTGCCCGATTTGCGACCAGGGCGGCGAGTGTGATTTGCAGGACCAGTCGGTCGCTTATGGTCGCGGCGCGTCGCGTTATGACGAGAACAAGCGCGCCGTGACCGAGAAATATATGGGGCCGATCGTCAAGACGGTGATGACGCGGTGCATCCAGTGCACGCGCTGCATCCGCTTTGCCGAGGAAGTGGCGGGCATCGAAGAAATCGGCGCGATCGGGCGCGGCGAGAATATGCAGATCACCAGCTATCTCGAACGCGCGGTGACGAGCGAACTTTCGGGCAATGTGGTCGACTTGTGCCCGGTCGGTGCGCTGACGTCCAAGCCCTATGCGTTTGAAGCGCGGCCTTGGGAACTGACGAAAACGCCGAGCATCGACGTGATGGACGCGGTCGGCACCAACATCCGGCTCGACAGTCGGGGCAGGGCCGTATTGCGCGCTTTGCCGCGGATCAATGACGATGTGAACGAGGAATGGGCGTCGGACAAGACGCGCCATGCGGTTGATGGCTTGATGCATCGGCGGCTCGACAAGCCTTATCTGCGGCGCGGTGGCAAGCTGGTTGCGGTAAGCTGGGTCGAGGCGTTTGATGCGATCAAGGCGCAGTGGAGCGGTGAAGCGGCGGTTGTTGCGGGCGACCAGGTCGATTGCGAAACGATGTTCGCGGCGCGCCAGTTGGCTGGGGGCGCGATGCTCGAAGGGCGGCAGACGGGGCTGGCTTATGACACGTCGAGCCTGAGCGCGGTCAATTTCAATACCGGCATCGCTGGCATCGAAAATGCCGATGTGATTTTGCTGGTCGGCAGCGATACGCGGCGCGAGGCTCCATTGGTGAACACGCGCATCCAGAAGGCAGTGCGCAAGCGCGGGGCGAAGGTTTTTGCCATCGGGCCTATGAGCGATTTGAGTTACAAGGTCGGATGGCTGGGCGATGATCTGGCTGCGCTGGCGAAGGCACCCAAGGCTCTCGCGGATGCGCTGAAAACTGCAGATCGTCCAGCGATTATCGTTGGCGGCGGTGCGCTGCGCTACGACGGCGTCCACGGCGCGGCGCTGGCTCTGGCGAACAAGTTCAAGCTTGTTCGTGATGGCTGGAACGGTTTCAACGTCCTGCATTTCGCCGCAGCGCGGATGGGCGGGTTGATGCTCGGCTATGCGCATGACGGCGGTATCAAAGCATTGGCGGCGAAGAGGCCAAAGCTGGCTTTCTTCCTCGGCGCGGACGAGGTCGATTACAGCATCTTCGCAAACAGCTTCAAAGTCTATGTCGGCCATCATGGCGACAATGGCGCGCACCATGCCGACGTCATTCTTCCCGGTGCGGCGTATAGCGAGAAATCGGGCACCTACGTCAATCTGGAAGGCCGCGTACAACGGGGCGAACGCGCGGTATTCCCGCCGGGCGATGCGCGTGAGGATTGGGCGATTTTCCGCGCGCTATCCGATGTGCTGGGCAAGCGCCTGCCATTCGACACACTGGAGCAACTCCGCGCCCAAATGGCGAAGGCGGTGCCTGCATTGGGCATCGAAGGCCTCGCCGATTATGGCTGGTCGGAACCTAAGCTGCCATTGGCGGTAAGCGGCAAGATCGCCGATTATCCGATCAAGGATTTCTACCTGACCAACGCTATCTGCCGCGCATCAGAAACGATGCAGCGCTGCTCTTCTGAGCTCGTCCACGGCGAACAGTTTTTGGAGGCGGCGGAATGAGCGCGGTCCTCGCCACTCCAACCATCGTCATTCCCGCGAAGGCGGGAATCCATCTCCTGCGCGGTCGGTTTGAGCTGAACGTGCCGGTGATGGGCCCCCGCCTTCGCGGGAATGACGAAGTTGAGAAAGTAGGGGGTGCCCTGTGACCGCCTTCTTCCAAACCCTCGGCATGTCCTACGAAGCCGCATGGTTCACCGCGACCATCGCGGGCATATTGCTCATCGCCTTCCCGCTGATGCTGGCGGTGGCGATGATCATTTACGCCGAGCGCAAATTATGGGCGGCCTTTGCCCTGCGGCGCGGCCCCAATGTTGTCGGCCCTTTCGGCTTGCTGCAATCCTTCGCCGACGGCCTCAAGGTATTCCTTCAGGAAACCATCATCCCGAGCGCGTCGAACCGCGGCCTGTTCCTGATCGCGCCGATCATCACCTTCACCGTCGCATTAATGGCATGGGCGGTCATTCCCTTTGCCGATGGCGTGGTGCTGAGCAACATCAATGTAGGCCTGCTCTACGTGTTGGCGATCAGCAGTCTTGGTGTTTACGGCATCATTATCGCGGGCTGGGCTTCGAACTCCAAATATCCGTTCTATTCGTCAATGCGCGCCGCCGCGCAGATGATTTCCTATGAAGTTTCAATCGGCTTCATTCTGATCTGCGTCGTCCTGTGGGCGGGCAGCTTCAACATGGGCGAAATTATCGCAGGCCAGAAGGGGCATATTTTCGGCTTCATCAACGCCTATGGCCTCAACCCGCTACTGTTCCCGATTGCCGTCATGTTCCTGATCAGCTCAATGGCGGAAACCGCGCGCGCGCCGTTCGATTTGACCGAGGCTGAAAGCGAAATCGTTGCGGGTTACCAGACCGAATATTCCTCAATGGCCTTCGCGCTCTTCTGGCTCGGCGAATATGCCAATGTGTTGTTGATGTGCGCGCTCAACGCCATCCTGTTCTGGGGCGGGCATCTGCCGCCGGTCGATTGGGCACCGCTTTACATGGTGCCGGGAATCATCTGGTTCTTTGGAAAGATCCTTATGATGTTCTTCATCTTCGCCTGGGTCAAAGCCACTGTGCCGCGTTACCGTTATGACCAGTTGATGCGTTTGGGCTGGAAAGTGTTCCTCCCGATTTCACTGTTCTGGGTATTTCTGGTTAGCGGGTATTTGATGCTAACGAGGTATGGCGCGTGATGGTAGCTACGCTTCTTATTTTGCAAATTGCGCCTTTTATGGCTGCAGCTACTATCTCAAATTCTGCGCCTTCAAAGCTGTGGTCTGAAACATTCACATGGGTTAGCTGCGACGTGGGTACAGTGCCCGACGGAACACCTTTTTTTGGACGGGTACCGATCAAGTACGACAGAACCTTTGATATACGGATCAAAGACTACTCTAAAAAGTCCAATGACAAATTTGGAGGACTTACGAGCTACGGATCAGGCATCGAGGTGTCAGACCCGACTGATATTCTTATGGGTGTGGGTCAGGAGATCATAAGTTTTGACGGGCCGGATAAAGGCTTTGCAATAACTACCGCGCTTGGCGAAAAACTTACAATTGTGATGCAGTTTGAACCGATAGCACCCACCAATCAGCTAGTGATGACCAGCCATCTTGTTGAGTCCGAATCCGATAATGATCAAAACTCAAAATCGACAACTGTTTTTTCGACATACCGGCTTAGCGGGAAGTGCAGAGTTAGCGATTACGTGTCAGCGGTGCAGGCGTCCAAAGGAGCTGCGAAATGATCGCCCATCTCATCAAATCCTTCACCTTGTGGGAATTCGTCAAGGCGCACTGGCTGACCTTGCAATATTTTTTCAAGCCCAAGGCGACGGTGAATTATCCGTTCGAGAAGAACCCGCTGTCCCCGCGGTTTCGCGGTGAACATGCGCTGCGCCGTTATCCCAATGGCGAAGAACGCTGCATCGCGTGCAAGCTGTGCGAGGCGGTGTGTCCGGCGCAGGCGATCGCCATCGAGGCCGAACCGCGTGAGGACGGCAGCAGGCGGACCACGCGTTACGACATCGACATGACCAAGTGCATCTATTGCGGTTTCTGTCAGGAGGCTTGCCCGGTCGACGCCATCGTCGAGGGGCCGAATTTCGAATATGCGACCGAAACGCGCGAGGAATTGCTGTACGACAAGGACAAGCTTCTTGCCAATGGTGACAAATGGGAACGCGCCATCGCCGCGAACCTTGCCGCCGATGCGGCCTATCGGTAAGGGGCGCGGATTGTGATTCAACAGGGCATAAAATTCCTCCCCGAAACGGGGAGGTGGATCGCCAAAGGCGAGACGGAGGGGGCCCACCTTTCCGTACGCGCGGTGATTGACAGGTGGGACCCCTCCACCACTTCGTGGTTCCCCTCCCCGTTCCGGGGAGGATTTAAGAAGTGATCCAAATCATCTCCTTCTATCTGTTTGCGTCGATTTTAATCGCGTCGGCTGCGATGGTGATTTTTGCGCGTAATCCGGTGCATAGTGTGCTGTGGCTGATCGTCGCCTTCTTCAATGCGGCGGGCCTCATGGTCCTTGTCGGCGCGGAGTTTATCGCGATGCTGCTGGTCATCGTTTATGTCGGCGCGGTTGCGGTGCTGTTCCTGTTTGTGGTGATGATGCTCGACATCGACTTTGCCGAACTGCGCGCCGGGTTTGTGAAAAATGTACCGCTCGGGTTGTTGCTGGCTGTGGTGCTTGTGGCTGAACTGGTGCTTGGTATCGGCGCCTATCGCGCTGGCGCGGTGAAGCTGGGCACGCCCGATGGCGCTGCTGCGGTTAACGAAGTGCCCAATATCGAGGCCATCGGGCAACTGCTCTACACCAAATATATCTTCCTGTTCGAAAGCGCGGGGCTGATTTTGCTCGTGGCGATGATTGGGGCGATTGTGCTGACGCATCGCAAGAGCCATAGCGCAAAGGCCCAGAATATCAGCCGCCAGGTCCAGCGCAGGCCACAGGATGCGACGCGGAACATGCAGCCGCCTGTCGGGCAGGGGGTGGAGTTGTGATTATAGCGGCCAAACTCCAAGGCCCGTTCGTGTCGAGCGAAGACGAGACACCCATCGGTCATGCGCGCCTTCACGGCCTCTCGTCTTCGCTCGAGGCGAACGGAAACTGGAAGGTCGAAGGCAAATGATCGGCATCGAACATTATCTCGTCGTCAGTTCGATCCTGTTCGTGATGGGCGTGCTCGGCATTTTCCTGAACCGGAAGAATGTCATCATCATCCTGATGGCAATCGAGCTCATATTGCTGAGCGTAAACAACAACCTGGTCGCGTTCAGCGCGTTTCTGGGCGACCTCACCGGTCAGGTTTTCGCGATGTTCGTGCTGACCGTGGCGGCGGGC
>JANOHL010000064.1:0-30057 GCA_031406495.1 Sphingomonadales bacterium
CCAACGTAGCAATGGACAAAATCGGTCAAATCCTTCGGACGACAAAATGGCTTCGATCTCGAAGCAAAATGCCCTTGCCGGTAGAACGGCTATCGGCGGCGGGCATTTTCCTCCGATATCTTTGCCATTTTGACGCCTCGAAGGCGCATTTAATAGATCCTGACCCTAATGTCCCCGCACGACCGCACCTATGATCAGATGCTCGGCATCGGGCTCGGCAATCTGAACCAACCCGCCACCACGCATCGACAAATTACGCGCCATCCACGCCGCCGCAGTGCGTGAATCAATCATTGAAGGATCGAGATTACCGGCCAAGGCATCCCGAATGGAGGCATCCATGACAATTCTCGGGCCGTTTGCGCGAATGACAATTTCCTGCTCGCCATCGCGATTTTCTGCCCCGACAAACAAGGTTCCGCCGCGAACGAGCGCATCATTCGCCAGCAGGACCAGATTCAACAGAATCTTGACCGCACGTTTTGGCATCAATCCGGCAGGAATTGCCCATTCGAGCACAGTTCGACCGCTGGCGGTTACCAAAGGCTCGATCACTGCCTTTGCTTCTGCCGGATCGACCTCGTCCCCAAAGCCACCAGCAGCGCCGAAAGCAAGCCGGAAGAATTTCAGCTTGTCTGCTGCAGATTTGGCGCTTTCGGCCAGCAAATCCATGCAGCGTTGTTTCATCTCGGGGTCATGCTCGTCGGCCAGTAATTCAAGACCGTTGTTCATCGCGCCCACTGGGCTCAACAAATCATGGCAAAGCCTCGAGCAAAGCAGGCTGGCGAGATCGACTTCTGACTCGGTCATTAATTTAGAACCTTCGGGCAAATAACTAAAAAATTATGCTGCGCTAATGGACGCACAAGCGCAACGTTTCAACCCTGTGCATGACCGTCAACGGCAAGCGTAACCGGATTGAAACGACCATGCAGGACACCTTCGGCTGAAGCGCGCCATGCTGTAATTGTTTGGGCAGTGGCAACGAGCCAAATTCGGTTGTCTGCCGCTGCCATAACCGCGTCGGTGGCCGATGGCTCGGCTCGTCCATTGGGATGCGAGTGAAAATAGCCCAGAATCGGCAGTTCGCCCCGCCGCGCCGCTTTTTCAGCGGCAATCAGGGTTGCTGGATCGATTTCGAAATGCGTCTTCGGCTGCGGCGCTACATTTTGGGCCAATAGCAATTTTTCGACGCGACCGCCGTTTCCCAATATCAGCCCACAACATTCTTGCTGCGCCGCACTGCGCGCCCACTCAAGCAATTGGTCGTAATGCAGTCTTGATATAGAAAGCCCCATAACCCACATGTAGCGGATGGGCGGGGAAAATTCCATATTTACAGGCATCTTGGGCGAAGGGCGGTTGGACAGCGCGCTCACCAGCGCCCTGCCCGACTTTTCCCGCGCGCGCATTCAGGCGTTGATCGCTGAAGACGCGCTGATGATTGGCGATAAGCTCGCGCTTGACGCCTCCAGCAAAAAATATGCAGGACTGTCGTTCGTGCTGACCGTCCCTGCCCCACGCCCCGATAAGGCTGAAGCGCAGGATATCGATCTTCATATCGTCTATGAGGATGATCATCTTTTGGTCGTCGACAAACCGGCTGGACTTGTCGTCCATCCCGCCGCTGGCCATGCTGACGGCACGTTGGTCAACGCCTTGCTCCACCATTGTCGCGGCAAATTGTCGGGGATTGGCGGGGTGCAGCGTCCGGGTATCGTTCACCGCATCGATCGCGATACTTCGGGGTTGCTCGTGGCCGCAAAAAGCGATGCTGCACATGAAGGACTGGCCAAACTGTTCGCCACGCATGACATCGAACGGCGCTACTTTGCGATTGTTAGCGGCATCCCTGCTCCGCCCGCCGGTTCGATCCGCACCCAAATCGGCCGTTCGACTAGCAATCGCAAGAAAATGGCGGTGCTGCCCGATAACAAGGGCAAGCATGCGGTCACCCATTTCAGAACCGAAGAGACTTTCAAAAGCGCGGCCTTGGTCACATGTACGCTCGAAACGGGCCGCACGCACCAGGTTCGGGTGCATATGGCGCATATTGGACACCCGTTGATTGGCGATTCCGTTTATTCTAATCGACAAAACCCTTATAGAATCGGACCAAATCAGTCCAAATTCGACAGACAGGCATTGCACGCCGCGTCGCTGGGGTTTATTCATCCGATATCTGGAGAAACAATGTGTTTCGAAAGCAGTTTACCAGAAGATATGCAGCTTCTGTTAAGTGCGCTTCGTATATGAAGTTTCGAAAGTAACCGTTCTGCCAAAGGGTGCTTGATGAGGCCCGGCGGCGAGCACAATGAAAGAGGAAAACATGTCTGATAAGAAGAATGTTCCGGCGACAATCCCTGCCCTTGGGGGGGATGTAAGCCTCAATCGTTACTTGAGTGAAATCCGCAAATTCCCGGTTCTGAAGCCAGAGCAGGAATATATGCTTGCCAAGCGTTTTCAGGAACATGGCGACCCGAAAGCTGCCGAACAGCTGGTGACCTCACATCTGCGACTCGTCTCCAAAATTGCAATGGGTTACCGCGGCTATGGCCTGCCGGTTTCCGAGCTGATTTCGGAAGGCAATATCGGCCTGATGCAGGGTGTAAAGAAATTCGATCCCGACCGCGGCTTCCGCCTCGCGACCTACGCGATGTGGTGGATTCGTGCGTCGATGCAGGAATTCATCCTGCGCAGCTGGAGCCTTGTTAAAATCGGCACCACGGCGGCACAGAAGAAGCTGTTCTTCAACCTACGCCGTATGAAAAATAACCTGCAAGCCTTTGAAGAAGGTGACTTAAATCAGGACACGCTAAGCAAGATAGCAACCGATTTAGGTGTGTCCGAAGACGAGGTCAACAACATGAACCGTCGTATGGCGATGGGCGGCGATACCTCGCTGAACGTGCCTATGCGCGAAGATGGTGATGGTCAGTGGCAGGATTGGCTCGTCGACAACGAACCATTGCAGGACGAACGCGTTGCCGAAGCGCAGGAAGGCGACATGCGGCACGAGATGTTGTCGGAAGCACTCGACACGTTGAATGATCGCGAAAAACACATTCTGAGCGAGCGTCGCCTGATTGACGAGCCAAAAACGCTCGAACAGCTTAGCCAGACCTATAGTGTCAGCCGCGAACGGGTGCGCCAGATCGAAGTACGCGCATTTGAAAAGCTGCAAAAGGCGATGATGCGAATTGCCGGTGAAAAGCGACTGTTGATCGCTGGTTAAGCAGGCATACAAAATTTTGATGACGAGCGGGAATCGCTGCGCTAGCTACTGGAAATGACCAAAAAGCAGCGCTCGTTTCCTGCCCGTTTTTTCCGTTTTCTCTTCAAATCCATCATCTATTTTGTCGTTGGCAGCGTCGCGCTGGTGCTCATCTATGCCGTGGTGCCGGTACCGACGACGCTGACCATGCTGTTCGACACCAATGGCGCGACCCGCGACTGGACGCAGCTTTCCGGCATATCCCCCAATGTGGTGCGCGCGGCCATCGCTGCCGAGGACGGTAAGTTCTGTAGCCACAATGGCTTCGACCGCGACGCCATAGAGCAGGCGATAAAACGCAACGCCAGGGGCGGACGGATGCGCGGCGGGTCAACAATAAGCCAGCAGACCGCCAAGAACGTGTTTCTGTGGCAAGGCAGCGGATATTCTCGCTATGTCCGCAAAGTTCCGGAAATCTGGTTCACGTTCCTCATCGAGAATATCTGGGGCAAGCACCGGATTATGGAGGTTTATTTGAATGTCGCCGAAACCGGCATTGGAACCTACGGCGCCGAATCGGGGGCGCAGCGTTATTTCAAGAAGGGCGCAAAAAACCTTTCGCGCGTGGAGGCGGCCAGACTGATTGCCGCCCTACCCTTGCCCAAGAAGCGCGCAGTCAATGGCGCCAGCGGCTTCACCCGCCGCTATGGCAACAGCATCGCCGCACGGATCAGGGTGGTCCAGCGCGACGGGCTGGATAACTGCATCTACAAATAGAAAAGGCGCGGAAGTTGCCCTCCGCGCCTTTTTTGCCCTGATTACCGGATTAGAAGCCGACGATGATCGACCCGATAAATGTCCGTGGCGAACCGATCTGCACGAACGGCACCGAGTTGGCCGCCAACTGGCCGTCGAAACCACCGACATATAATTTGTCGAAGACGTTGCTGACGTTCAACTGCAGATAGGTCTTTTCGCCTAGGCCAACCCAATCGAGGTTGATGCGGGCATCGAGATCGACCAGCGTGTAGGAAGGCGTCTTGCTCGGATAGACGACGGTATTCGCGATGCCGTTAACGGTCTGAACAAGCGGAATGTTCTGGTCGTTTACGTAGCGCGGTCCGGTACGCTTGATCTGCGCGCCCAAGTCGACAGGACCGAGGCTGCCCTGCGCACGACCACCCCAAGTGAAAGTTGGCGAACCCGATTCGCGCTTGCCGGCCGTCAATGCAAAGATTGGCGCCGCGGCGGTACCGCCTATCTGCACGTTATCCTTGATTTCGGATTTCAGGTAAGACGCGAACGCATAAAGCGATACTTCCGGAATTGGACGAACCGAAACGCTGGCGTCGATCCCGTATTTGTCCACGCGACCAAGGTTCCGATACACGTTACGCTCGGTTTCAGGATCGAACGACGATGCCAGACGATCCTGAAAGATGGTGTACCAAAGTCCGACCTGCGCCTGAACCATACCGGTGCTTACCCGATAACCAAGATCGAAATTGTCAGTCGTTTCCGGGATCGGATTTGCCGAAGCCGTGGCCGACGGGAAGAAGAACGCATTGTACAGATTGTCGGTACCCGGGACCTGCACGCCCTTTGAATAGTTGGCGAACACCGAAATGTCGTCGGTCAGATCGTAGGTCAGACCCAGGTTCGGGGTGAACTTGTTATATTTGCGGATACGCTGTTGAGGCCCCTGTATCGGTGTGGTCACACCGGGACCAGTCGAGACAGTCGGATTTGCAGCAAGGAATGCTGCCAAGCCAGCGGAATTGGTACCGAAACATTCGACAAAACCGGTGACGCTCGATGTGGCGCAGAAATTGGTCAAATCGCGTTTGAACATTTTATACGCGCCGCCAACCTGAATAGTCAGTCCACCGAATTCGCCGCGATATTCACCACCAAACATGTTCAGGCTCGCGATAGATTTCCGGTCGCGCTTCTGCAGGATGTTGCTGTTTACATCGGCTAGTGGATCGTTGACCGCGAAAACGTCCGTAGGCGAACCGTCGGATTTCAGGAAGTTGGTTTCACCAGTTTGGCGGTGACGCGCACGGTCAAAGCTGTAAAATAGGCGCACGGTGTGGTCATCATTGATGTCATAGCGCACGCCAGCGATGACGCCGATGCGGCGGGTTTGCGTCTGGCTGGGAGCCAGCACGCGAACGGTGTCGAGTAGGTCGCCGTCACCATTAAGGTCGCGTCCGTAATAAGGCACACCGCCGATGTAGCCGGTCTGGCAGCTTACCGTGGCGCTGTTCGCCGTGGTGTTGCAGTTCGCAGCGCCGCCTGCGGGGTTTACGTCACGACGGACTTCCTGGCCGACAACCGTACCGCCGCCATTTGCCTTCACATATTGGAAGCTCGGATCAACGGTCAGCACGAGGCCGTCAGCAAGCGTAAACTTCGAATTCACACGAACATTGCCGGTGTTTGATGGGTTAAAGCGCTCATCGAACGTCGAGCCGCAAGTGTTCGCCAGATTGGCTACGCCGGGAGTTGCAGTTTGGTTGGTTTGGCAGCGCGCAATGCCATAGCTGCGATCATCCTCGTTCTGCGGAAAAATATTCGGGACGAAGTTGGTGGCGACGTTATGGACGTTACGCAACCCGGTCGAACCGAAGAAGTTGTTGCGGTTCTGGTTGTAATGACCCGAAACCGCAATGAAATCACCGTCGGCACCGATCGGCTGATAAATCTTGGCATTATACTGTTGCTTGTGAATACCGCCCGTCCGCGACGTAAACGCTGGCCGCGCGGCAACCACGCCTGCAATCGCAGGAAATGCCGGCTGATCGTCATTACCAAAAACCGTGTCGTTCGTGGCGGAGCTGGCGGAAAAGAACGCGCGGGTGCCCCACGGCGTGAACACGCCGGTGTCGATCATCCCGAAAATGCGGAAGAAACTGAAATCGCCCGCAGAACCAACCATTTTTACACCAAATTCTTCACTCGGCGTGCGCGTACGATAATTTACGGTCGAACCCGATGCGGCAGCCGTCGGGCTATCAACGTCGGTCGAGCCGAGATTAACGTTGACCTGCTCAATCAGTTCAGAATCGAGCTGCTGGTTCGAATAAAGCGCGTAGTTGCCCGAGTCATTCAACGGGATACCGTCGAACGTCTGGTTGATACGGGTATTGTCGAAGCCGCGGATCGACAATTTGCCGCCAGCCGAGCCGAACGGGTCGTTGTTCTGAAAGCTTACGCCTGGAAGTTGGTTGATAATGTCATTGACCGTCTGGCCGGGGACTTGACGTTCGATGAATTCCTGCGTCAAAACCGCCTTTGCTTTGGTAGTATCCGGCGCGACGACGCCGCCTACGCCTGCACTGGCACGCGAACCCGTAACGATGATTTCCTCTTCGAAATCCTGCGAACCGGTCGACTGAGCCGACGCCGCGGTTGAGAAACTGGCAACCGATAGCGCAACGGCGCTCGCAGCGAGACAATAACGAACTTTCATGTGTACACCCCTTATAATTCCAGCGGCCGTAAGTGATTGCCGACGAAAATTGTCGAATCGGTCCAGCGGATTTGATCGTAGCGCCCCCTTGAAGCTTGAAAATGTCAGTTAAATGACAATTTCAACACCCCGTCAGCGAATGATTCGGCTTTAGCCGCACCCATGGCTCACGCAAAGTATTGCAGCGCAGCAAATTGTGCACAGCGGCGGATTTTATGATTATTTTGGTAGCTGTTGCAACGGCGCAACAGTGATTAAGAAAAACGCTTAAGCGGCGTCTTCCTTCCCGGCTTTTGCTGATTTGGCATAAACCAGAACCGGGTCCTTGCGACCCTCAACCACATCCTTGTCGACGACAACTTCATCCACGCCGTCAAAGGCTGGCAGATCGAACATCGTGTTAAGCAGGATTGCTTCGAGAATCGACCGAAGTCCGCGCGCGCCAGTTTTGCGCTGGATCGCCTTCTTGGCAATGCCTTCGAGCGCATCTTCAGTGAAGCTCAAGCCGACATCTTCCATTTCGAAGAGCTTGCGATATTGCTTCACCAGCGCGTTCTTCGGTTCGGACAATATCTTGACCAAAGCTGCGATATCGAGATCTTCGAGCGTCGCGGTAACCGGCAAACGGCCCACGAATTCAGGGATCAGCCCGAATTTCAGCAAATCTTCGGGCTCGACCTGCTTAAGCACCTCACCAGTGCGGCGCTCGTCAGGATCGGCAACATGCGCGCCAAAACCGATCGACTTGCCTTCGAGCCGGTTCGAAATGATCTTTTCAAGCCCGGCAAACGCACCGCCGCAAATGAACAATATGTTGGTCGTATCGACCTGCAGGAATTCCTGTTGCGGATGCTTGCGGCCGCCCTGCGGCGGAACGCTCGCCGTGGTGCCTTCCATCAGCTTCAGAAGCGCCTGCTGAACGCCCTCGCCGCTCACATCGCGGGTGATCGAAGGGTTTTCGGCCTTGCGGCTGATCTTGTCGATTTCGTCGATATAGACGATGCCGCGCTGCGCCTTTTCGACATTATAGTCGGACGCCTGCAGCAGCTTTAGGATGATATTTTCAACATCTTCACCCACATAACCGGCCTCGGTCAGCGTGGTGGCATCTGCCATGGTGAACGGCACATCGAAGGTTTTGGCGAGCGTTTGCGCAAGCAAGGTCTTGCCGCAACCGGTTGGGCCGACGAGCAGAATGTTCGACTTGGCAAGCTCGACATCGGCGCCTTTTGCCCCGTGGTTGAGGCGCTTGTAATGGTTATGAACAGCCACCGATAGCACGCGTTTCGCCTGAGGCTGGCCGATTACATAATCGTCGAGCACATCGCAGATTTCCTGCGGCGTGGGCACCTCGCCTTCCTTGCGGCCGGTCAAAGTTCCCTTGGTTTCCTCACGGATGATGTCGTTGCAAAGCTCGACACATTCATCGCAGATGAACACAGTCGGCCCGGCAATCAGTTTGCGGACTTCGTGCTGCGACTTGCCGCAGAACGAGCAGTAAAGAGTGCTCTTGGTATCCGATCCGCTCAACTTCGTCATATTTAGTCCCGTATTTCCGCATTGGTTGCAGAAAGTGTCATTGAACCGTCATCCTAAAGGAGCGGTCGATTTTGGCAATAGCCCAAAAGCTGTCCGGTTTGACTTATCAAACAAGGTGCATGAATAGCTAACGAGCGTGTGATCCTCTATTTGTCGGCTTCGCTTTCGGCCACAGTCGGGCGCTTGTCGAAAACCTCGTCGATCAGTCCGAACGCCTTGGCCTCATCGGCCTCGAGGAAGGTATCGCGGTCCATCGCCTTTTCGATTTCCTTCAACGGCTTGCCGGTATATTTGGCGTAAAGATCGTTCAAACGCTTGCGAATCCGCAAAATTTCCTTCGCCTGAATTTCGATATCGGACGCCATGCCGCGCGATCCGCCCGATGGCTGATGCACCATGATCCGTGCATTGGTCAGCGCCACGCGCATCCCCGGCTCACCTGCCGCCAGCAGGAAGCTACCCATCGAAGCGGCCTGCCCTACGCACACCGTGCCGACGCGCGGTCGGATATATTGCATCGTATCGTGGATCGCCATGCCAGCGGTCACAACACCGCCCGGCGAGTTGATATACATCCAGATATCCTTTTTCGGATTATCCGATTCGAGGAACAGCAACTGCGCGGTGATGATCGAGGCCATGCCGTCCTCGACTTCGCCCGTCACAAAAATGATCCGCTCGCGCAGCAGCCTTGAGAAGATATCCCAGCTGCGTTCGCCGCGGTTCGATTGCTCGATAACGACGGGAACAAGGGCTTGGACTGTCTCGAACGGAACGTGCATGAAATACCTCTGAGGATTATAGTTTTGTGTTGACGCCTACATCGGCGTGGAGGCTCCAAGTTTCAAGCGCAAAAGGATTAAGATGGGGTTGCCGGGGGCGAGATTGGCAATCCGGAGCAGTCCGACGGGAGAGCAAAAGTCTTGGGAAAGGGCCAACGGCTATAGAACGTATATAAAAAGGTTAGAATTCACTCGTCGCAACCCTATCGCTCCTTGGTAGTTTTAGAGAAGCACCCTTGTTGCTAAATGAAAGCAACCGACGATAGAAACCATATAAAATGGCCCCGGCTTTCGCCGAGGCCCATTAAATTCTTATCGCTAGCGCGAAACTATTTCTTCGCAGCGGCCTTCTTGGCCGGAGCTTTCTTCGCCGCAGGTTCGGCTTTTGCTTTAGGCTCAGCAGCTTTCTTTGCGGCTAGCTTGGTTTCCTTCGCAGGAGCCTCTTCCCCCTCGGCTTCGCTCGGGACAGGTTTCGCCGCAGCCTTCTTGGCAGGCGCTTTCTCCTTCGCGATAGGCTTGGCTTCGGGTTCGGCTTCAATAGCCGCTTCCAGCGCTTCCTTGGTCACGGTCTTTTCGGTGACGGTCGCCTTGTCGAACAGGAAGTCGACAACCTTGTCCTCGAACATCGGTGCGCGAAGTTGTGCGGCCGCCATCGGGGTTTCCTGCAGATATTGCACAAACTTCTGACGGTCTTCGGGGCGGTATTGCTGAGCCGCTTGCTGAACCAGCATGTTCATTTCTTGGGCATTGACCTCAACACCATTGGCTTGGCCGATTTCCGACAGCAGCAGCCCCAACCGCACGCGGCGGACGGCGATGTCGTGATAGTCGGCGCGCTCGGCTTCCATTTCCTTCTTCGCGGCTTCGGGGTCTTCTTCACGGGCAGCTTCCTGCTCAAGTTGTGCCCATATCTGTTCGAATTCGGCTTCGACCATCGATGGCGGCACTTCGAAATCATGATCGGCGGCCAACTGGTCGAGCAACTGGCGCTTCATATAGGTGCGGGTCAGGCCGTTATGTTCCTGCTCGACCTGAACCTTCATGATTTCGCGCAGCTTTTCGATGCCGTCCAGACCGAAGCCCTTGGCGAGATTATCGTCGGCTTTCGCTTCGACAGGCTTGCGGACTTCACCGACAACGATGTCGAAGGTGGCGGCCTTGCCCTTCAGGTTTTCGGAATTGTAGTCGTCAGGGAAGGTCACGTTGATGAGCTTCTCGTCATTGGCTTTCGCGCCAACCAACTGGTCTTCGAACCCAGGGATCAGTTGGCCTGAACCAAGCTCGACCGACATGCCTTCGCCCTTGCCGCCTTCGAACGGTACGCCGACAACCTTGCCTTCGAAATCGATGACGACAACGTCGCCCATCGCGGCCTTGTATTTCTTGTCAGCAGCTTCAAAGCTTTTCTGGCCAGCCGCGAGCTTCATGATCGCCTCGTCAACCGCTGTGTCGCTGACGTCTACGGTAAGGCGTTCCAGCGTGATGCCGTCGATCGACGGTGCCGCAATTTGCGGCAGCACTTCGAGATGGAAATCGACGACAGCATCCTTGCCCGGCGCGTAATCGTCGCCCAGATGCACGTGCGGCTGGGTTGCGGGGCGCAGCTTGTTGTCGGCAATCGCCTTTTGCACGCCGTCCTGGATCGAGGTGTTGAGCGCATCCTGCAGAAGCGAATCGCGGTGCATTTTCTTGACCAGATTGGCGGGAACCTTGCCGGGGCGGAAGCCGGGCATGCGCACCTGCGGGGCGATTTTCTTCACCTCGGCATCGATCTTTGCCTCTACGTCCTTGGCGGTGATCGTCATGCGATATGCGCGTTTCAGGCCTTCATTCTGTGTCTCGACGGTCTGCATAAAAACTTCTCTAATCCTTGCGGGACTGCTGTCCGCAATAAATGTTGATAATAGGTTCGGGTTCCATGACGGCGGCTACTCAGTTGGTGCGGGCGAAGGGACTCGAACCCCCACATCTCTCGATGCCAGAACCTAAATCTGGTGCGTCTACCAATTCCGCCACGCCCGCTTACGAAGAGCCGCCATTTCCCAAACGACGCGTGCCTCTAACGGGAAAGCCGCAGCAGGGCAAGGGGGAAGCGGTTGATAGTTTCCTATGCCCTGCCAGCCTCAAAATCAGCCCAACGCCTTCTTCAACAGGTCATTGATAACCTGCGGATTGGCCTTGCCCTGCATTGCCTTCATCGTCTGGCCGACGAAGAAACCGAACAGCTTGTCCTTGCCGCTTCGGTATTCGGCGACCTTGTCTTCGTTGGCGGCCATGATTTTGGCGATTTCTGCCTCGATGGCGCCGGTGTCGCTGGTTTGTTTGAGGCCCTTTTCCTCGACAATCGCGGCGGCGCCCTGACCGGTTTCGAGCATGATTTCGAATACCTGCTTGGATATGCTGCCGCTGATCGTGCCGTCGGCGACGAGGCCGAGGAGTTCTGCGGCCTGTGCCGGACTGACCGGGCTTTCATCGAGCGTCTTGCCAAGTTTATTGAGCGCGCCGAACAGTTCGGACATCAGCCAGTTCGACGCCTGTTTGGGGTCCACGCCCGCCGCGAGCAAATCCTCAAACCAGAACGCGGTTTCGGCCTCTGCGGTCAGGACTGCGGCGTTGTAGGCAGTCAGGCCCATTTCCTCGTAACGCTTGCGCTTTGCATCGGGCAGTTCGGGCAACGACGCACGACATTCCTCCAGAAACGCGTCGTCGAGTTCGATAGGCAACAGATCGGGGTCGGGGAAATAGCGGTAGTCATGCGCGTCTTCCTTCGACCGCATCGACCGCGTTTCGCCCTTGTTGGCGTCGAACAGCCGGGTTTCCTGCACCACAGAACCGCCATCTTCGATCAGGTCGACCTGACGCCGCGCCTCATATTCGATCGCCTGCATCATGAAGCGGATCGAGTTCACATTCTTGGTCTCGGTCCGCGTGCCAAGCTCACCTCCGGGCTTGCGCACGCTGACATTGACGTCGGCGCGCATTGAGCCTTGCTCCATATTGCCGTCGCACGAACCCACATAGCGCAGGATAGAGCGCAGTTTCTTGACATAGGCCCCTGCCTCGGTCGGTGAACGCATATCTGGGCGCGAGACGATTTCCATCAGCGCGACGCCCGAACGGTTGAGGTCGACAAAGCTCATCGTCGGATGCTGGTCATGCATCAGCTTGCCCGCGTCCTGCTCGACATGGATACGCTCGATCCCGATGGTCCGCGTGTCGCTGTCGGGGTCTTTCTCGTTGAGCGTAACCTCGATGGCGCCTTCGCCGACAATCGGGTGGTAAAGCTGCGAAATCTGATACCCTTGCGGCAAATCTGCGTAGAAATAATTCTTCCGGTCGAACCGCGACCAACGATTGATCTGCGCACCCACCGCCATACCGGTGCGGACGGCCTGACGGATGCATTCGCGGTTCGGCACAGGCAACATTCCGGGCATCGCGGCGTCGACGAGCGACACTTGGCTGTTCGGCTCCGCCCCAAATTCGGTCGAGGCGCCGGAGAAGAGCTTCGATTGCGACGTAACCTGCGCATGAACCTCAAGGCCGATAACGACCTCCCATTCGCCGGTATTGCCTTGGACGCGATATGTTGATTCAGTCATAAGGGTTCTTCCGCTTTAGCCTTCCCTCGGTCAGAAGAGTAAGCCACCAATCAAAGTATCTTCTAAAATTATTAAGTTGAAACGTCAGCAGGCAATAAATCCACAACCACGCGCCCCAAACCGTCCATAGAAACAGCGCAAGAATAGGCTTTATTATAAGCTCAACGAACAGTTCACCTAGCAACTTGCTTTACCACCACTGCTCCGCTTCGGCCGTAAATCCTGAACGCAGTTCGATGGCTAGGCCTGCGTTGAGCACGGCCTGTTCGTCGAGTGCTTTGCCGATGATCTGTAAGCCCAATGGCAGCCCGTCTTTGCTGAGGCCACCCGGCACCGACATGGCAGGCAAACCGGCCAGCGAAGCAGGGACCGCGAACACGTCGTTCAGATACATTGACAGCGGGTCGCTGGTTTTCTCGCCTAGGCCGAACGCAGCACTCGGCGCGGTTGGCGCGAGGATCAGGTCGCACTGGCCCCACGCGTTCTCGAAATCGCGAGCGATCAAGGCACGGACTTTCTGTGCCTGCGTATAATAAGCGTCGTAGAAGCCGGCGCTCAGCACATAGGTGCCGATCATGATCCGCCTGCGCACTTCTGCTCCGAATCCGGCGGCGCGGGTGGCGGCGTACATGTCTTGCAAGCCAGCGCCATCGGGCAAGTCGCGCAAACCGTAACGCACACCGTCATAGCGCGCGAGGTTCGACGAGGCTTCGGCGGGCGCGATGATGTAATAAGCGGGCAGCGCATATTTGGTGTGCGGCAGGCTGATATCGACGATTTCGGCGCCAGCGTCCTTCAGCCAGGCGATGCCATTGTCCCACATATTCGCTATGTCTTCGTCAATGCCGTCGAGGCGGTATTCCTTTGGAATTCCTATCTTTTTTCCGCGCAAATCGCTGTTTAAGCCCGATTCCCACGCCGGGACGGATAACTCGAGCGAAGTGGCGTCCTTGGGGTCAAAACCGGCCATCGCCTCAAGCATGATCGCACAGTCGCGCACGTCGCGCGCCATTGGTCCGGCTTGGTCAAGCGAGCTGGCAAAGGCCACCACGCCCCAGCGCGAGCAGCGGCCATAGGTCGGCTTGATCCCACTAATGCCGACAAAGGCCGCAGGCTGGCGGATCGAGCCGCCGGTATCGGTGCCGGTCGCCGCCGGACACAACCGCGCGGCAATCGCCGACGCCGAACCACCCGATGAACCACCCGGAGCAAGTGCAACATTGCCGCCGTCATTGCGCCGCCACGGAGAAATCACATTGCCGAAATAGCTGGTCTCATTGGACGATCCCATCGCGAACTGGTCCATATTGAGCTTGCCGAGCATCCCTGCGCCTGCCGCCCAAAGCTTGCCTGACACTGTCGATTCATAGGTCGGCACAAAGCCTTCGAGGATATGGCTGGCGGCAGTCGTCTGCACGCCTTCGGTGCAAAACAGGTCTTTCATGCCGATCGGCACGCCCGCCATCTTGCCGAGCGGCTTACCAGCGGCCCGGTCGGCATCGACGACGACGGCGGCTTCGATCGCCTTTTCAGGAGTCTCAACGATGAACGCGTTGAGTGCTTTGGCAGCGGCGACGTTGGCGTTGAAGGCGGTGGCAACTTCGACGGCCGTGAATTCGCCGGAGGCGACTCCATCACGAATGGCGGCCACGCCTAAGTTGGTTAGGTCGGTCACAGCCACGCTTGGTCCCTTCGCGTCTTCGCGTCTCCGCGCTAACAAAAATGATTCTGGTTCGCGCGAAGACGCGAAGACGCGAAGAACATATTTTGCAACATCACTCGATCACCTTCGGCACGCCAAAGAAGCTGCCTTCCTTCGCGGGCGCGTTCGCCAACACCTTGTCGCGTACGTCTCCATCCGTCACAACATCGTCGCGCAGCCGCGTCTTGTTGGCGATTACCGCAGTCATAGGCTCGATGCCGGTCACATCGACCTCGCCCAATTGCTCGACCCATTCGAGGATACCATTCAGCTCCCCAACCATCTTTTCGGCCTCTGCATCGTCGATCGCGATGCGGGAAAGCCGCGCGATTTTCTTCACTGTTTCGGTATCTACGCTCATACAGCCGCCGCTAGCACCGCCCCTGCCCCGCTTCAACGGCTTTGTCAGCGCACGTTCAAATTTGCGGTGCTATTCCCGCCAAATCGTCTAATGGCGCAAAAAAACGGATCGGATTGGTATTGGCTCGCAAGTTTCTTTATGTTTTCGCAGTGCTCATCGTGCTGGTTATCGCCGGTGGCTTCGCATTCAGCATCTATCAGGACGAGCTAACCGATTTTGCGATCAGCAAAATGGAACCGACCGTCAAGTTCGAAAAGCAGGCGGCACTTGCCACCAATGTCTACGATGATCCGCAAATGTGGTTCTCACGCGGCGGGCAGCGTCAGGACAATCCGACATTATGGCAACCGGTCGGCGCACCCAAGACAGAGGTGCCCGGGCCAGCGGCAACATTCTTCATCCATCCAACATCGTTCATGGCAAGAACTAGCTGGAACGCGCCGCTCGATGATCAGGAATCGCAGGACCGCGCACGATTGTTCCTGCGCGGGCTGGCAACGCCCTTTGCGGCATCGGGCGAAATATGGGCGCCGCGTTACCGACAGGCAGGCATAGGTGCGTTTTTGACAACCAAGCCCGAAGGCACTGCCGCGCTCGACGATGCGTATCAGGACATTCTGCTGGCCTTCGACCATTTTGTCAAAAAGGTGCAAAAGGACCGGCCGATCATATTGGCAGGACATAGCCAGGGGGCGCTGCACCTGACGCATCTGTTGAAAGACCGGATCGCCGGAAAGCCGATCGCCAAACGGATTGTCGCCACATACATCGTCGGCTGGCCGGTATCTGTCGAAACCGATTTGCCGCAGATGGGCCTTCCCGCCTGCACCTCGCCCGACATGACGGGCTGCATTATGAGTTGGGAAAGCTATGCTGAACCGGCTCGCTACCGCAAGATATTGGAACTATATGATAGCACGACCGGATTTGACGGCGTTTCGCGCAAAGGCACACCGATCTTGTGCACCAATCCGCTGACCGGCGGCAGCGAGACAGACGCCCTAGCGGCCGCAAATCTTGGCACGCTCAAGCCATCGGGCGACATGAGCACCGGCGAACTGATCCCGGCGACCGTTCCCGCACGCTGCGATGAGAAGGGATTTCTCCTAATCGGCAACCCCGTCAAAATGGGGCCTTATGTCCTGCCCGGCAACAATTATCATGTTTACGATATTCCGCTGTTCTGGTCCAATATCCGCGCCGACGCGTTATGGCGGTTACAGAAATATATGGCGAAATAGTAAAGCTGCTCCGCGCCTCCGCGTCTCCGCGTGAACCTTACCAGTGCTATGTATCACGCGGAGACGGCGGAGTTGCTCTCGACTTGCACGACATTCGAGGGTTAAACGTACAGTATGACTACCGATGACATTGCCGATTTTCGTAAGACTCTGCCCGATGGAGGCGTGTTGATCGGACTCGATCTCGGCACCAAGACCATCGGCACGGCATTTTGCGATGCGGGCTGGGCGTTTGCATCGCCCGCCGACCTGATTGTCAGAAGCAAGTTCTCGAAGGACAAGGCAACCTTAATCGCCGCCATCGCAACCCGGGCGACCAAAGGCATTGTTATCGGCCTGCCGCTCAACATGGATGGAAGCGAAAGCCCGCGCAGCCAATCGACCCGTGCCTTTGCGTGCAACATTGAGGATATCGGCCTGCCGATTCTGCTGAAGGACGAACGCTGGTCCACCCAAGCCGTCGAACGCGACATGATCGCCGCCGACATGAGCCGGGCAAAACGCGCAGAAAAAATCGATAGCGGCGCAGCGGCGTTCATATTGCAGGGCGCAATCGATGCGTTGACGAGCTAAACCCTCTCCAGGGGGGAGGATACGAAGCCTTGCGAGCTTGCTCGCTAGGCGCAGTTGGTGAGGGGTTGTACGCTATCGAAAGGGCATAACCCCTCACCCAGCTACGAGTAAGCAGCGAGCTGCTAACTCTTCGCAACCCTCTCCCAAAGGAGAGGGGGGTGGACCACTTGCCTATCTTCCCCTTTCCCTCTAAGGCACTGGCTTTAATGACATCGACACCGCACACCGTCGCCGACCGCTTCCCCGCTGGCTCGGCAGCCTTTCCGCACAAGCATTTGCTTGGCATCGCCGGGCTGCAGCCATGGGAAATTTTATATATTTTGCAGGAGGCCGAGCATTGGGTTGCGCTCAACCGTTCGGGCGCGGCAAAGCATGACGACCGGCTGCGCGGGCTGACCATCATCAACGCGTTTTTCGAGAATTCGACACGGACCTTGCTGTCGTTCGAGATTGCCGGAAAGCGACTCGGAGCCGATGTCGTCAATATGCACGCGGCACAGTCGAGCGTCAAAAAAGGTGAGACGCTGATTGACACCGCGATGACGCTGAACGCGATGCGCGCCGACGCGATTGTGATCCGCCACGGCAGTTCGGGTGCGGTGCAGCTGATCTCTGGCAAGGTCGATTGCCCGGTACTGAACGCTGGCGACGGTAGCCATGAACACCCCACACAGGCGTTACTCGACGCTCTGACCATCATGCGCCGCAAGGGCCGGATCGAGGGTCAGCGCGTCGTCATCTGCGGCGATGTGCTCCACAGCCGCGTCGCACGTTCCAACCTGTTATGCCTGACGACATTGGGGGCGGAAGTTCGCGTGGTCGCCCCCCCTGCCCTGATGCCGTTCGGTATCGAAGCTTTCGGCGCAAAGGCTTTCACGAACTTCGATGCGGCGCTCGACGGAGCCGACGTCGTGATGATGTTGCGGCTGCAAAGCGAACGGATGCAGGGCGATTTCATCCCCTCCCCGCGCGAATATTTCCATCTTTACGGGCTTGATGACAAAAGGCTGGCAAAGGCCAAACCCGACGCGCTTGTCATGCATCCAGGGCCGATGAATCGCGGCGTCGAAATCGCCAGCAACATTGCCGACCATGTCGAACGCTCCGCGATTACCGAGCAGGTCGAGATGGGGGTCGCGGTACGGATGGCCTGCCTCGATATCCTCACCCGCAAGGCGCGTGGGCAGGAGGGCTGGGTATGACCGGCATCAGCATCTTGGGCGGCCATGCGATACTGCCCGGCGAGCCCGGAATCCAGGAGCTCCACATCCATGTCGAGGACGGCAAAATTGCCTCAGTCGGCAAAGCATCGCCGTTGGCGGAACAACTCGACGTCAAAGGGTTGGTGGTGGCACCCGGCATAATCGACCTTGGCGTGTTCGCGACCGATAAGCCGGCATTCCGTTTCGGCGGAATTACCCGCGCCGCGTTGATGCCCGACCAGTCGCCGGTTCACGACGATCCGGCGGCGATCCGCTATGCAGGATTGAAGGGCAAACCCGATTTATGGGTCCATCCGCTCGCCGCCGCCACGCGCGCGCTCGACGGCCAGCATATGGGCGAAATCGCGCTGATGAAGGAAGCAGGCGCGCGCGGCGTTGCAACCGGCAGGCGTTGGATCGCCGACAGCGGCATCATGCTCAGGATCATGCGATATTGCGAGGCACTCGACCTGCCCGTGTTTGTGCATAGCGAAGATGCAGGAGTGGCCGGTAATGCGGTTGCTACGGATAGCGAAACTGCGACTTTGCTCGGCCTGTCGAGTGCTTCGCCAGTAACCGAAGCTCTGGCGATTGTGCGCGATCTTCTACTCGCCGAGGAAACCGGCGCGCATGTACATTTCCGGCAAGTGACGACGGCCCGCGGGCTGGACCTGATCCGTGACGCGAAGGCGGGAGGACTGCGAATAACCTGCGGTATTACGCCCGCACATCTTTTCCTATCCGACAACGCTGTGTCGGATTTCCGCACATTTGCACGGATTTCGCCCCCACTTCGGTCCGAGAATGACAGGCTGGCGTGTATCGCGGCGATTGCCGACGGCACGATCGACGTCATCGCATCGGGTCACGACCCGCGCGGTCCCGAAGACAAACGCCTGCCGTTTTCGGAAGCCACGCCGGGCATGGCGGGTGCCGAAACCTTGCTGGCGTTATCGCTCAATCTGGTGCGCGATGGTCATATCAGCATCGGCCGTTTGTTCGAATTACTCGCCGCCAATCCGGCCAAAATTCTGGATATCGAGGCGGGTCAGGTTGCCGAAGGGTTGGAGGCCGACCTGATATTCATCGATCCCGACGCGCCGTGGCAGGTCGATAGCGACCGGATGGCTGCCCTCGCGGGCAATACGCCGTTCGACAGGCTTCCGGTGCAAGGCCGTGTCCGTAAAATGATGAAGGGCGGCAAGGTCATCTGACCCGCCGCCCCTCATCGGTGTTGCTTAGTAAAGATTAGCGCGCAGCGACGCGACGACCCTTTGCACTGGCCATCCGGACGGGTTCACCGCCGGTGCTGCGAACCAGACACACGCCGCCCATCGACTTGATTTGCCGACAAGCCGCGACGGCCGCCGCCCGATCGCCGAAACCGGCGGCAGCCAGACGAACCAGCTTCCTACCATTGACGGTGACATTTGAATTGGCTGAATTAAAGCCGTTCAGCACTCCGAAGCGCTTGCTGTAGAAGCTCCATGCCTTCTGCGCATTGGCAGCCGACGAAAATGCGCCCAACTGAACCTGATGCGTTCCCGCAACGGTTGACGCGGGCACATCGACCATCGCCATTTTGATCGGCGCGGAAGCTACGGTTTTGACAGGCTCGACGGGTGCCGCAATCAGCGGTGCTTCAACAACGGGTTGAGGCGCAACGCTGGCGATCTTCACATCGGTCTCGACGGCAGCAAAACCGGCGCTGTCAGCGACAGGTGCCGGGCCGATCGCGGCCAGTTCGACCGCAGCCTCGACAGCAGGCATAGCAGCTGGTGCTACGTCGGGTTGCACTTGTGCCAGTCCAGCCGGAATCGCATTTAGCGCCAGACGTACGGGCTGGCCTGCATCCTCACGTGGCGTAACATTCAGCAGGCCTGCAACGCGCATCTGATAGGCACCCGGACGAGCATATTGCGCCCATTCAGCGATCCGTTCGTTGACCTTGTCCTGCGACATATCCTGCACCGCCATGATGCGGGCTTCACGCCAGCGACCGTCAAGCGCATAAGCAAGCGCCAAATTCTGGCGAGTCCTTGCTGAAGCGTTGTCGATACGGATCGCTTCGGCCAACACCTCAACTGCGCGACCGGACTGTCCTGCAAGCGCCAGTGTAAGGCCATAATCACTAACCGGAATAATCGACTGGTTTGCTTCAATCAAAGAAATCGCCGAATCAGTTTGACCTTGCGCGATGCGGGCTAGTGCTAGGCTGACAACGGTTCGGGCATCGATTTGCCCCAGATCCATCACGTCCATCAACGTGCGTTCCGCTGAGGCGAAGCGACCTTGGGCCATATAGACGCGCGCCAGCAAGGCCCGATAATCGCGGTTATGCATGTCTGCTTCGACCGCAAGCTCGGCAAATGTCAAAGCCCGGTCCACTTTGCCTTTGGCAAAGTAGGTTTCAGCCTTCCGCGCCCAGCCATAAGCTTTCTGCGGCCCGGCTTTCGCCGAAGACACTTTCGATGTGCTGCTGATCCCCAGGCTCGTGCAGCCCAAGGTCGGCACCGCAACAAAAGCGGTCGACAGCGCAAGCTTCACTATGAAATTGCTATTCATGATAACACCTCAAAAAATTGCATTGGGTTCAACATTATTGTTTCCGCGCTGGCACGTGGGCCGCGAGCTGGCTGATTTCAGGCATCATCTCGAGAAACGCATCGAGCGCGTCCGTCACCAGCATCTGCGCCGATTTGTTGCGCACAGCGCAAGCCAGCCGAAGCTTTAGATGGCGTTCCTGATCAAGCCGCAAGGTGAATGCCGCTTTTTCCTTCAGGCCGGGTGCCGCGCGGGTTTTCAATTTTGCCGGGGCAGCTTTGGCCGACGCAGTAATTGGCACAACAGCGGCCTCTGGCGTCATCGTCACGACAGTCAGTGCCGGCGACGAAGGCTCGTGTTCGCCTTCTAGGCTATCAAACCCGACTTCAGGTTCGGATTGATACTGCTCCGAAATGCGTTCCTGCTGGTGGCGTACTTCCGCTTTCGCTTCTGGCACTGCTGCTGCCAGCGGATTATGACCGAGATAGTCGTGTTCGTAATCCATCGGCGCATTGGGATCGGGATCGACATCATAACCCATGTCGTTCCATCCAAGGTCGTCGTGCGCTAGTGCAGCCGAGCCTTGCTGACCTGTCATTGTCGGACGGCGCATCGCGGGACGCGCGGTACCTTTGCGCGCCAGCAATATGCCGGAGAGAGATGCGAGTGGTTTTGGTTCTGCCATGATTTTCGCCCCCTGCCGCGCTTAAGAGCCGAAAACCCGACGGCCAAATCCACCCATGGGCCGCGCTGAAGCGGCTTGTTGGCTGGTAGCGGCGGCGGGCGCACTGAACACGGTACGGCGGAAATTCTTTTCCAGGCGATCCGAGATATATGTCCAAAGCTGGATCACTTCCTGCGAAGATCGGCCCTTGGGGTCGATTTCCATAACTGTGCGGCCATCGATCATCGATGCCGCAAAATCGGTACGATGATGCAGTGTGATTGGAGCAACGGTGCCATGCTGCGACAACGCGACAGCGGCTTCCGAGGTAATTTTCGCCTTGGGCGTCGCAGCATTGACCACAAAAATCAGCGGCTTGCCTGCGCGTTCGCAAAGGTCGACGGTCGCACCGACCGCCCGCAAATCGTGCGGACTTGGGCGGGTTGGCACTACAATCAGTTCGGATACCGATATAACGCTTTGAATTGCCATGGTGATGGCAGGCGGGGTATCGATAACCGCAAGCTTGAAGCCTTGTTGGCGCAATACCGCCAAATCGGCGGCCAGCCGGGCTACCGTCGTTTGCGCGAACGCAGGAAGCTCAGCTTCGCGTTCATTCCACCAATCGGCCAGCGAACCTTGCGGATCAATGTCGATCAATACGACCGGACCTGCGCCAGCAAGCTGCGCCTGTACCGCCAAATGGCCTGCCAGGGTTGTTTTACCTGATCCGCCCTTTTGTGATGCTAATGCGAGAACCCTCACATCAATCCCCTTTGCAAATGTTTCAAATGGGGATGTGACAGAACAGGGCTAAAAATCCGTTAACGCTGCGGACGATTTGCTGACGTCAACTATGGCGAAGCGCCGCATATCCCTTAACGTCGAAGCCAAGCAATGCCGCGCCGTTTGCGACCGGTTGCTGGTTAAGCTATTAAGCGCCATTGTTTACCATTTTGCAGTGGTCTGTGTCCTAAGGCGCAGATATTGAAGATTATGGAGAGTCGGTAATGGCCAGGAGCTCACAAGTTGCAAAAATGGTGCTGGGCGCGGCTTTGCTGTCCTCAATGCCGCAGCCAGCACATGCCGATGTCAAAGCGGGTGTCGACGCATGGTCTCGCGGTGACTTTGAAGCCGCTGTTAAACAGTGGCGCGAGGCAGCGCTGAAGGGCGATGCGGACGCGCAATTCAACATGGGTCAGGCTTACAAGATGGGGCGCGGTGTAAAAGCCGACCTGGACGTGGCGCTTGACTGGTACAAACGAGCAGCAGCGCAAGGCCATTTGCAAGCGGCCGACAGCTATGGCCATCTGCTTCATTATCAAGGCAAAGTTCGCGAAGCACTCCCCAATCTCCAAACCTCAGCAGAACGCGGCGATCCGCGGGCGCAATATCTGCTCGGCACCGAGCTTTTCAACGGCGTCCATATCGAAAAGGACTGGGTACGCGCCTATGCGCTGATGACACGGGCATCGTCGGCGGGCATGGGCCCGGCATCACGCAGTCTGGCGCAGATGGACCAATATATCCCGATCGAACAGCGCCAACAAGCCACTGTACTGGCGGGCGAACTCGAACAAGTGTCTGGTCGCGCTCGCGCCGCTCAGGTTGCAGGCTTCCCGATCAATACTACCCCCCCAGCAAAGGCCGCGAAACCGATAACGGTGCCGCCGTCGAAAAGTAAGCCTGTTACTGCCCCCGGTTTTCCTGCCGACATTCCGGCAGCACCGGTGAAGCCTGCAGACATCGCGCCTGCAAAGCCCGCCGTCGTTAAAGCCGCACCGGTAAAGGCAGCTCCGGTCAAGCCAGCAAAGGTCGACGGCAGCTGGCGGATCCAACTCGGCGCGTTTGGCAATGAAGGCAACGCCAAAAAACTATGGACTACGCTTGAGATGAAGATCGCGGATCTGGCCGGATTGCAGCCATATCTGAAAGCCGCAGGCAATATAACGCGCTTACAGGCCGGTCCGTTTTCTACGCGCAGCGCGGCGGATGCCATGTGCAGCAAGGTAAAAGCGACCGGTCAGGCCTGTATATCGGTCCAAAGTTAAAACCCTTTAATCGCAAAGTTTTTCGATGTCTCGGCCCAGCGTCCTGCGCGCCGGTTCGTCGCCGTTTTGGACCATGAAATAATGCGTTCCAGACAGGCTCGCCCGTGCCGTGCAATAGGTCGCGCACCCGTCGTCGATCGATCCGGGAAAACGCAATTCGACACCGTCATATTGGGCGTCGAATTCGCAAGCGCCTTTGCCTTTCAGCGAAATCCGGACCTTGCCGCCATCCACCTTGGCAGTCCCCCGCCCCTCGCATTTGCTTTCCGCACCGGAGACGGCTAGCACCCCGATCCTGAACTCCGCTGTTCCCTCGCTGACCGCGCAGAATTTGTCGGTTCCCAAGTCGCTCCTCGTTTCAAAACGCCCGGAAAATTCAAGATTGTCGGGATCCGGCAATATTCCCGCATCGATCGCCTGTTGGTCGAGTGCTGACCCGGCATCGGTGGCATTGCCCGTAACGGCAGGCGCCTTCCCATCGCACCCTGACAATGCCACCAAAACCAACAATGCCAGCAACGCTTTCATACCGGTTCAAGCCCATCCGGGCCGATCCGCCGATAGAAGCAACTGCGAACGCCGGTGTGACATGTGGGGCCATCGGGCCGCGCGACAATCCAGATTGCGTCCTGATCGCAATCGATCCGCATCTCGACAATGTGCAGGAAATGCCCACTGCTTTCGCCTTTTTGCCAAAGCCGCCGTCGGCTGCGCGAGAAAAAATGGACGGTCCCGGTCTCGCGCGATTTCGCCAGCGCCTGCGCGTTCATGTGTCCAACCATGAGTACCACCCCGTCGATCGCATCGGTCACCACCGCCGTCAGCAAACCGCTGCCGTCATATTTCGGGTTCAGTTCCAAGCCGGTATCGCGTGTATCGTCCATGCACTCTGACTAACTGCGCATCGCCGGAAGCGCAACGGCCAACGCCGCCAACATTTTCTTTGTGACTTTCTTTGTGACAAGGGGAAGACAATCGGTATCGAGGCCCCTATATGCCAGCCAGCGAAGCTCGAGCGGATTCGATATGAACATGCTGACCACCAATCCATATGATGACGATAAACTGCGCGAGGAATGCGGCATTTTCGGCGTCTGCGATATCGAAGGGGCGGCGGCCATGGTCGCGCTCGGGCTGCATGCGCTCCAACATCGGGGCCAGGAAGCCGCAGGCATTTCCAGCTTTGACGGCAAAGAATTCCATACCCACCGCGCGATGGGCCATGTCGCAGGCAATTTCGACCGCGAAGAAGTGATTGGCGGCTTAAAGGGCAATAGCGCCACCGGCCATGTCCGTTATTCGACCACGGGCGAAACCTCGCTGCGCAACGTCCAGCCGCTCTACGCCGATCTCGTATCGGGCGGATTTGCGGTGGCGCATAATGGCAATATTTCCAATGCGATGACGCTGCGGCGTGATCTGGTGCGGCGCGGTTCGATATTCCAGTCGACCTCGGACACCGAGGTTATCATCCATCTTGTCGCGACTTCGGGTTACCGGACGTTGCTCGACCGTCTGATCGACGCGTTGAAGCGTGTCGAGGGTGCGTACTCGCTGATCTGCCTGACCAACGAAGGCATGATTGCTTGCCGAGATCCGCTGGGCATCCGGCCGTTGGTCATGGGCAAGCTTGGCGAATCGATCATTTTTGCTTCGGAAACCGTTGCGCTCGATATAGTCGGCGCTGAATTTATCCGATCGGTCGAGCCCGGCGAACTGGTTGTCGTTCGCGACGGGGTCGCGACGTCGCACAAGCCGTTCATCACCCTGTCGCCGCGGCCCTGCATTTTCGAGCATGTCTATTTTTCGAGGCCTGACTCGATTGTCGACGGCAACAGTGTCTATTCGGTGCGCAAGGCGATTGGCGCCGAACTCGCAAAAGAGAACGGCGTCGATGTCGATTATGTAATTCCCGTTCCCGACAGCGGCACACCTGCTGCCATCGGTTATGCCGAAGCAGCCGGTATCCCATTCGAGCTCGGTATCATCCGATCGCATTATGTGGGCCGCACCTTCATTCAACCGGGCGATGGTGTTCGCCATCTGGGCGTGAAGCTCAAGCATAACGCCAACCGCCATCTGGTAGCTGGCAAGAAAATCGTCCTCATCGACGATTCGATCGTGCGCGGGACCACCAGCCTCAAAATCGTGCAGATGATGCGCGAGGCTGGTGCTGCCGAAGTCCATATGCGGATCGCCAGCCCGCCGACGATGAACAGCTGCTTCTACGGCGTCGATACGCCCGAGCGGTCGAAGCTGCTCGCGAGCAATATGGATATCGAGCAGATGCGCGAGTTCATTCAGGCCGACAGCCTGGCGTTCATTTCCATCGACGGGCTTTACCGTGCGCTTGGCGAAGATGCGCGGCATCAAGGCAAACCGCAATATTGCGACGCGTGCTTTACCGGCGACTATCCAACCAGCCTGACCGATCATGACGAGGCCGAACAGAGCGAATTGATTTTGCTCAGCGAGCGGAAATCAGCCTGAACATGACTGCCGCGTTTGATGGCAGAATCGCGCTGGTCACCGGGGCCAGCCGCGGGATTGGCGCGGCGACCGCCACGGCTTTGGCATCGCAAGGCGCGCATGTTGTCCTGACCGCGCGGAATGCGAAAGATTTAGAAAAGGTTGAGGATGCGATTTTCATCGCAGGCGGCAGTGCGACGATTGCGCCGCTTGACCTGACCGACGGCGACAGCATCGCCCGGCTGGCGGCGGCGGTGACCGAACGTTGGGGCAAGCTCGATATATTGGTTCTCAACGCCGCGATGCTCGGCACGCTTGCGCCGGTGCCTGCCATCGACGGCGCTGAATTGAGCCGCGTTCTGACGCTCAACGTCATTGCCCAGCAGGTGATGATCGCCTCGTTCGACGCTTTGCTGCGCAAGAGCGATGCGGGGCGGCTGGTTGCCCTCACCTCTTCGGTTGGTGCAAATCCGCGCGCTTTTTGGGGCGCCTATGGCGCGTCGAAGGCGGCGTTGGAGGCTCTGGTCATCAGCTACGGCGAGGAGGTCAAGAACCTGTCCGCCGTTCGCACCGCGATTGTCGACCCCGGTCGCACCCGCACCAGAATGCGCGCCGCTGCCTATCCCGGCGAAGACCCCGCAACGGTCAAGGAGCCGGCGGTGGTGGCGGATGCGATTGTCGCGCTGTTGGCGGGTGAGTTCGAAACGGGTCATCGGTTGGTCCTTGACTAAGAACCCGTAGCGCCGAGCTTGTCGAAGCACGCAGGCCGTTCGTAATGGGGGTCGCAATGCACCGCCGAAGCCCCGGTTTTCTGCGCAAGTTCACACAGAATCGTGTTGGACTTTCCGCGCCGCAGTATCAGCCGCGAACCGCGTTCACGCAAATCGGCGTCAAGCGACTTCAGACTATAATGCAACCACCACCGCGAGGCCCACCCATTTTGCGGTGCTTGGCCGTTTCGTGGTCGAGCACATAGACCGGAAGGACCGGCGCACCGCTCTCGACAGCAGCCGCTAATGCAGGCTGGTCGGCAAGACGGAGGTCGCGGCGGAGCCAGAGAATGACCGTCATTTGCGGCGTTCTTTCCAAGGGATCGAAACAGTGAAACTGCTCCGCACACGTGGATCGTCAAAACGCTGATCGAAGATCACCAGCTTTTGCTGACCATTCTCGCCATGTACCTTAGCGACGGGCATGCGCGACCAGAATAGGAAAGCCTCGGCTTCGGGGTGGCCACGCCCAGCCCCAGCAGCACGCAAGTCGTGCATATAATGTGGCCTAGAAACCAAAATACTGGGTATTTTGCAGTTGGGCAGGCAAAGAACGTTCAAGGATTTGTGATCGAGTTTCAGCCCTTCACCGAATGCTCCGTACTGCGCTCGGCCGTAATCCTCGCCGTTTCGCCATAAAATTTCTCGTTTCCAGAAGGTGAAAGGCATTGGATTGGCAACCACAAGTGTAGGTGGGCTACGTAACTCCTTGCTAATCTGATGGCTGGCGAGCTTTTCCGCGCGCATGGTGATACTTTGATTTAGCCCAATATAGAGACAGGTTGCCATAAAACCGATCCAAGCCGGACGTTGCCATTTGCCCGCGCCGAAACGCTCTCGCCTCAGCGAAAGCCACACACCCACAATCAATGCTGCCCAAATCCAGATGTCGATAATGAAAAGCGTATCGCCGTAGAACCACTGGCTGGAAAATGGCTCAAGCAAACGCACGCCGTAGCTGTTGAACCAGTCGAACAGCGGATGACTAAGGCAACCGATAAAGGCCAGCGCCAGCAGCCAGCCATTGTGCACCGGCAACCGCTTCTCAGGTCGCTTGCCCCGCTTTGTCTGCCACGCATCGAACCGCAGCATCAACGCCCACAACAGCAACGGCAGGATCACCATAGCAATCGGCCCATGCGTAATCCCGCGCCGGATCGCCAGATGCTGATGCCCGCCAAGCAGCACCGCCACCGCGTCGATATCCGGAATATTCGCCGCGATGATCAGCGTCGGCATCGCAAGCCCGGTCTTGCGCTTCAGCCCCATCTGCCCGAGCAGCGCGCCGACGAGGCTGTGGGTCAGGTTATCCATGCCGCCTAGCTGGCGGAGTGACGCCCGCATTGCAATACCGGCTTATAGCTGTTGGATATTTTGTTCGCGCAAAGACGCAAAGACGCAAAGAAGATTATTTTGTCTCCGCGTAGTTGTTGGCAATGCGGCGGACGCCTTCTTTGAAAGTGGGGGTGCCAAAGTTCATCAACAACCCCAGCGGCAGTTTCATCAATCGCAGATAGGTAATGACCTGCTTGGCATGAACTGGCGCATGTTGCTCAGTTGATTTTATTTCGACGAGCAGCTTTTTCTCGATGAGCATGTCGGCCCGAAAAGCATTGTCGATGACAATGCCATTAGCATTTATCGATATCGGAATTTGACGTTCGACGTGCAACCCACGGGCCAGAATGCTCTCAAACATCAACAATTCATATGCCGATTCCAGAAGGCCCGGACCAATTTCCTTATGGATTTGAAAGCCGCAATCTACGGTAATTTTAGCGAGTGATTCAATATCCACGCTCACTAAAACTTTCCTTCTTTGCGTCTTAGCGTCTTTGCGCGAAAAATCTAAAGCTCAGGACCACCTTCAGCGACCGTCCAAGTCTGGCCCTTGGCCAGCAGCTTGCCCAGATCGGCGGTCTTGCCTTCGCTTGCCGCCTTGTTCTGCGCGACGACCGCGTCGTTGAAGGTCGGACGCGGGTCGTCGTAGAGGACGCCGAGCGCCATCGGGAATTCGCCGAACCGCATTTCCACGAGCATGTGCGCGACGGAACGATTGGTGACATCGTGAATGATGACACCCGCCGCAGCATGGTCACCGCCCACGACATCGACGACTTTCAAGTCCAATGCCTCGACATCGAGCGCGATGCCCTTGGTGCCTTTGGCAAACAGCATCGGCTCGCCATGCTTCAGCCAAAGCTGGCCTTCATCCGCGTTGGCTTTTTCGGTAAATTCCCCGAAAACGTCTTTATTATAAACGATACAGTTCTGAAATATCTCGATAAATGCGGCGCCGCGGTGTGCGTGTGCTGCCTTCAATACTTCGGGTAAGTGCTTTGAAATATCGATCCCGCGTGCAACGAACCGCGCACCCGAACCGAGCGCGAACGCACAAGGTGTCGCGGGTCGATCTACCGAGCCGTAAGGCGTCGAAGGGCTGGTCGTGCCAACGCGGCTGGTGGGCGAATACTGGCCCTTGGTCAGCCCGTAAATCTCGTTGTTGAACAGCATGATCTGGCAATCGAGATTGCGACGTAGCAGGTGCATCGTGTGGTTGCCGCCGATCGACAGACCGTCACCGTCGCCGGTGATAATCCAGACATCGAGGTCGGGATTGGCGAGCTTCACCCCCGTCGCCACCGCAGGCGCGCGACCGTGGATGGTGTGGAAACCGTATGTTTCCATATAGTAAGGAAAACGCGACGAGCAGCCAATGCCGCTTATAAACACGGTGTTTTCTGGCGTCCCGCCGATTTCGGGCATGGTGCGCTGCACCGCCTTCAATATCGCATAGTCGCCGCAGCCGGGGCACCAGCGGACCTCTTGGTCGGTTTCCCAGTCCTTGGGGCTGCTTTTGGTGACGGGGGTCATGTCGTTCATTTTAACGCACTCTCAATCGCGGCTTCCATCTCGGCAATCGTAAACGGTTGCCCGGACACTTTGTTCACCGGCTTTGCATCGACCAGAAACTGGTCACGCAGCAGTGTTTTCAACTGGCCTGTATTCATTTCGGGCACGATCACCTTGTCGAAACCGTGCAGCAACTCGCCCAGATTTTTCGGCATCGGCCAGATGTGGCGGATGTGGATATGGGCGACGTCCAAGCCCTTGGCGATGCTACGTTTGACCGCCTGATGGATCGGGCCGTAGGTTGAGCCCCAACCGACGACCGCCAGTTTCGCGCCCACATTGCCGAGCATCACTTCCTGGGGCGGAATGCTATCGGCAACGCCGTTTACCTTCGCTGAACGGATGTCAGTCATCGCCTGATGGTTTTCGGGCGAGTAGTTGATGTGGCCGGTGTCGATCTCTTTCTCGATCCCGCCGATGCGGTGCAGCAAACCGGGCGTGCCGGGCTTGACCCAAGGGCGCGCGAGCTTGTGATCGCGGCTATAAGGTTTGAACCCGCCTTCGGGGACGGATTGCAAAAACTCGACCGGGAATGGCTTGTAAGTGGTGAGGTCAGGGACCTTCCACGGCTCGGCTGCATTGGCGATATAGCCGTCAGTCAAGAGCATCACCGGCGTCATATATTGCGTCGCAATCCGCACCGCCTCGATTGCGCAATCGAAGGCGTCAACGGGCGAACGCGCCGCGATAACCGGCATTGGCGCGTCGCCGTTGCGGCCATAGACGGCCTGATAAAGGTCGGACTGCTCGGTCTTGGTCGGCAGGCCGGTCGAAGGGCCGCCACGTTGGCTGTTGACGATGATCAACGGCAGCTCGGTCATGATCGCCAGCCCCATCGCCTCGCCCTTCAGCGCGATGCCGGGACCCGAAGAGCTGGTGATGCCCAGCTGCCCTGCGTAGCTCGCGCCGATGGCCGACGCGATGGCGGCGATCTCGTCCTCGGCCTGAAATGTGG
>JANOHL010000066.1:0-6708 GCA_031406495.1 Sphingomonadales bacterium
GGCACCAATTGGATCGCGGCTGCAGGCAGCCCTGCCTGCCGCAAGCCTTCGGCCATACAGGCATGAATGGCGGTTGAGGAATGAAAGCTTTCCGATCCCCCCCGCAAAATCACCGCATTGCCTGCCTTCAGGCACAATGCCCCCGCATCCGCCGTCACATTCGGGCGGCTTTCATAGATTACGCCTACAACCCCCAAAGGCGTTGCAACCCGCTGAATGTGCAAACCATTCGGTCGCGTCCAATCGGCCAGCACCCGCCCCACCGGGTCCGGCTGCTCGGCGATGGTGCGCAGACCATCAACAATATCGCGCAGACGATCTTCGGTCAGCGTCAAGCGGTCCATCAAGGCAAGCGACAGGCCTTTTTTAGCGCCATAGGCCAGATCTTCGGCATTGGCATCCAGAATGGCCACGCGGCGTGCCCAAACCTCATGTGCCGCGCCAATCAGCGCCGCGTATTTCCGTTCCGGCGAGGCATAGGCAAGCTCCGCCGCCGCAGCCCGCGCCGCAGCACCGATTTCGGCCATCATGTCCGTGATCTGCACATCCATCCCGACACCCGCTTCCTTTTCGCCCAAATACTCCCGCCGGAGACATCTGAAGTTGCCCCAAGCACCACTTTAGACCACCATGTCATCCCGGTGAATCAACGCCGCCCGCCCCGCATAGCCCAAAATCGCCTCGATCTGTCCGGATTTATGCCCGGCAATTGCTT
Organism: Sphingomonadales bacterium; assembly: GCA_031406495.1. Classification (GTDB taxonomy): domain Bacteria; phylum Pseudomonadota; class Alphaproteobacteria; order Sphingomonadales; family Sphingomonadaceae; genus Sphingorhabdus_B. The sequence goes on from JANOHL010000066.1 coordinate 716, forward strand.
TGGCTTCAGCCACCGTATAGCGCACCAGCCCCTTGCCTAAAACCTCGCCCTCAGGGCCAAGGATCGACACCGGATCGCCCCGCCCGAAGCTGCCTGTGACCGACAGAACTCCAGCAGGCAACAAAGACTTGCCCTGCCCCAGCGCCCGTGCGGCCCCCGCATCAAGCCGCACTTCGCCCTTTGGCTTCATCGCGTTGATCCACCGCTTGCGCGCCACTTGCGGATCACCTTTTGCCACGAACCAGGTTCGGTTCGCGCCATTCGCAAGCGCCGTCAAAGGCCGCAACACCGACCCTTCCATGATCGCCATCGCGCACCCGCCCGCCACGGCGGTTTTGGCGGCTAGGATTTTGGTCTTCATGCCGCCCTTTGACATGGCGGATATCGGATCGCCTGCCATCGCTTCAATGGCGGGGGTGATCGCCGCAACCAGATCGAACCGCTGCGCTGACGCGTCTTCCTTTGGATTGGCCGAATAGAACCCGTCGACATCGGACAGCAAGATCAACTGATCGGCGCCCACCGTCACCGCAATTTGCGCGGCCAACCGATCATTGTCGCCAAATCTTATCTCATCCGTCGCGACTGTATCGTTTTCGTTAACAATCGGCACGACGCCAAGACCCAGCAACGTCTCCATCGTCGCGCGGGAATTCAGATAGCGCCGCCGGTCGGTGGTATCTTCCAGTGTCACCAGAACTTGCCCAGTGGTGATGCCATGCGGGGCCAAAACCTCTTCGTAGGCCCGTGCCAACCGAATTTGCCCAACCGCCGCCGCCGCCTGACTTTGCTCCAATGCCAATGGCCCGTCTGCCAGCCCCAGCACCTTGCGGCCCAGGGCGATAGACCCGGACGACACGATCACAACATCCGCACCGCGCACCCGCGCCTCGGCCACATCAGCCGCCAACGCGCGCAGCCAATCCAGTTTCAGGCCTGTCTGCTGATCCACCAGCAATGCCGAACCGATCTTGATCACCAGCCGTTTTGCCGCCCTGATATCAGGGGCCACCATTGGAGTCAGGGCTGCCATGGCGCATCATCCACCACAGGCGCCTCGAACTTGATCTGGGCATGAAGCACGCGCAGCACCTCGGTCAGGCCCATGCCTGCCACGCCGGAGATTACATGAACCGGGCCGCCAGAGGCTTTTTCCAACGCTTTGCGCCGGGTGGTGATGGTCTTGGCATCCAAGGCATCGCACTTGTTCAACGCCACCACCCGCGCCTTATCGCCCAGTTCTTCGGCATAGGCCTCAAGTTCCGTCACGATGGTGCGGTAATCTTTGGTGATGGTCGATGACGTGCCGTCGACCAGATGCAGCAACACCTTGCAGCGTTCCACATGCGCCAGAAACTGCATCCCCAAACCGCGCCCTTCTGACGCGCCTTCAATCAGCCCCGGAATATCGGCCATCACGAATTCCGCGCCGTCAATGCCGACAACGCCAAGGTTTGGCACCAATGTGGTGAAGGGATAATCGGCAATTTTGGGTCGCGCGTTGGAAACGGCGGCCAGAAACGTCGATTTCCCCGCGTTCGGCAGCCCCACAAGCCCCGCATCGGCGATCAGCTTCAATCGCAGCCAGATGGTGCGTTCAACACCTTCCTGCCCCGGATTGGCGCGGGTCGGCGACCGGTTGGTCGAGGATTTGAACGCAAGGTTGCCCCAGCCGCCATTGCCGCCGCGCGCCAGTTGCACGCGCTGGCCCACGGTCACAAGGTCGGCGATCACGGTTTCCTCGTCTTCGTCCAGAATTTCGGTGCCCAACGGCACCCGCAGGATCACATCATCCGCCGTTTTGCCGGTGCGTTGCGCCCCCATGCCGGGTTGGCCGGATTTGGCAAAGAAATGCTGCTGATAGCGAAAGTCGATCAGCGTGTTCAGGCCTTCAACCGCTTCGGCATAAACCGAACCGCCGCCACCGCCATCGCCGCCATCGGGGCCGCCAAATTCAATGAACTTCTCGCGCCGGAACGACACGCACCCTGCCCCGCCGCCGCCTGAGCGGATATAAACTTTGGAGAGGTCAAGGAATTTCATCGCAGACACGCTTTCAAACAGAGGTGATCAGCCGATACAGCAGACAGCCGCCCGGCTCAAGCGGTGCCGGCATTCTGGCGATGCGACTAGGGATAGGTCGGGGCGCAGCCTGCCCCGTTTAGTCCAGTTTCAAAGTATAGGTCCAAGTTGGAACCCGGGCATTGCGGGCCACGGAGAACGATTCCGCATCGCCCAGATACTTGAACCCCGCATTGGTCAGAACTTGGCCAGACCGCGGATTGTCTTGAAACACCTCGGCGAACATGGTGCGGTTCTTTTGCGGGTTGGCGGCCACCAAGCCGCGCACGGCCTCGGACGCAAAGCCCAGATGCCAGAACGACGGGGCTACCCAATAGCCAACCTCCGATTGCCCCCGGTCCATGCGCTTTAGCGAAATGACGCCCATCACTTCGGCCAAGCCCGATGCGGTGCCATCCATCACCCAGATATCTTCGTCCACACCGTGCACCATGGCGCGGGTAACAAACGCTTCGGCAGCGCCCGGCGGCAGGGGGTGCGGGATGGATTGCGTGCCACGCGCCACACGTTCGTCGCCAGCGTAAAGCGCAAACAACCCGGTATCCGACAGGCGCGCAGGACGCAAAACCAAACGACCGGCGGCAATCTGGCCATCAAGGATATCAGCAGGTACATGTAACGTCATGGCAATCTCACTTTGACTTCCCGTCTTGCGGCCTGTGGCACAGCTAGACGGCTTTTCTTTGGTGTCCCTGCGTCACGTAAGTGGCGATGCAGGGTGGAACTTTCAATCTGCCGTTGGAGCCGAGCCCCAAAAGCGAAGGGACCGGCCTTTCGGCCGATCCCTTGACTACATTTGAAATGTAACGGTTCGGCTTATTCGGCGGCTTTCAAGGCTGGCAGCACGGAAATAAAGGTGCGCCCCTTCATGCCTTTCTTGAAGGTCACGTGACCGACGACTTTGGCGAAAATCGTATGGTCGGTGCCCATGCCAACGCCGTCACCCGGGAACCAAGTGGTGCCACGCTGGCGCACAATGATATTGCCCGGAATGGCCGCTTGGCCACCGAACAGCTTCACGCCAAGACGACGACCGGCTGAATCGCGGCCGTTGCGGGATGAACCGCCTGCTTTTTTGTGTGCCATAAGGTATTACTCCTTCGCAGCAGCGGCTTTGGCAGCGCGCTTTGGTTTTGCAGGGACTTCGACAGCAACAGGTGCCGCAGCAGTGTTATGGGCGATGCGGCGGGCAATCTGGGTGCCAACAGCTTCGGTCACGCCGGTTTTGTCGGCGCCAGCGGCCAGCACGTCGGTCACCCGCACCAGCGTCAGATGCTGGCGGTGGCCCTTGGTGCGCTGCGAAGAATGCTTACGGCGGCGCTTGACATAGTGGATGACCTTTTCACCCTTGATCTGTTCGATCACTTCGGCCTGCACGGCCGCACCTGCCACAAAGGGCGCGCCGATGGTCAGCGTCTCGCCGCCCACCATAATAATGTCATTGAACTGGATCTTATCTCCAGCAACGCAAGCCAGCTTTTCCAAACGCAGGATATCACCGGCCTGGACTTTATACTGCTTGCCGCCTGTTTTCAGGACCGCGAACATGGTCTTTCCTTTTCTTGCTCCGCATCCTGTGGCCCCCGGTTGGGTGTTTCGGGTTTCCCCGCCTCGGACAACGCGCCCTACTGGGCGTCATTAAATTAAACATGCCGGGATTCGCATCCCGCCAAGAAGCGCGCTTATCTGGCAAAGCCTGGGGTATTGTCAAGCGCCGCTTAACCAAGGATCACCTGCGTTTGAGGCCTATTTAACAAGGCAACCGCAGGGTAGCACCGGCCACCATCCGGCGATCAGATATCCTCGCCGCGCATCTGCCGGGCCGCCGCCCGCCCCAGATCTGCCGAGATAGCGATGAAAAGGTCATTAAACGCCGCAAACACAGCGGCATTCAGCGCCTTACCCTCGTCCAATTCGGAAAATGCCAGATAGGCATCCATATCGTCATCAGACAGCGGCTGATAGGCGAGCGCCAGATAAGGATAAAGCCAAATCTCTGTCTCACCGCGGATATCTGGTTCTTGCGACCAGACGTTTGACAGCATCTGATCTTCGGTCATTTCGTCGTCAAATGCCCCGCCTTCCGCCATACCCTTGAAGAACGCGAGATTTGCGTTCAGCGCCCCTGCAACATTCATTTCGATCAGGTCATTGGAGGCCGCAAACTTGCGGATCATCGCCAAACGCGGGTCGCCCTCGGCTTCCATTTCCTCGACATTAAGCTTCGCTGCATCTTCGGTGGCATCATCAAGCAGCGCACGTCGCGCCTCGATTTCCAGCATAAGGATGCGCTGCCCGCGATCAGACCCGAAAAACCCTTCCATCACGTCCAGTGCAGCCGCATCTTCATTGGCCAGCGCCGCGATCAGGCTTTCGTCAAACTGCGCCTGCATGGATGCAACATCGTAAATGCGCGAAACCTGCGCCATCCAGCCCGCACCCCCTTTGCCGGGAAACAGATCGGGCTCAAGCGTGGTGCCGTAGTCCAGCCCTTCTTCGCGCATCACTTCCAAAATCGCCCCGATTTGCATCGTCTTTGACAGCTGAAGAACAGGCTCGGCCGCCTTGCCCAGCACCGTCGCCTGAACGGACAAAGGCAAAACACGATGATCCCGGGGCGCCGGAATTTCGGCCCATGCCTGCCCGGCCCCAAAGCACACCAGCATCAAACCAAAAAGGGCGCGTAAATTCATCTGGATAGCTTTCAAAAACATTGACCAGTCCACGATTAGCCCCTGTCCGGCCCGTTGCCAAGTCACACCAAACCACGCTTCAGTGAACAGACTATTCTCGATGCCGCATCAAGCCCGTCAGAAGTCACTGATTTCAGGGTTGCAAGCCCCGCCCGACCCCGCTAAATCCCCGCAACGATCCCTACCGCGGAGAGGTGGCAGAGTGGTCGAATGCGGCGGTCTCGAAAACCGTTGTCGGTTTGCGCCGACCCAGGGTTCGAATCCCTGTCTCTCCGCCAATTCCCCATATGCGCACACCATCATAAAAGCGGCTGAAATCGTGCGGCTTTTCCTTCGCTGGTAGGTCCGGTCATATTTGTCCGCAAAGTTGTAGCAGACGCTCGTGGCGCAGGACTGGAAGGCGATTTGTCTGATCGCGCTCGGGTGGCAAAAAACCAGGCCGCACTCTCAAAAAGCGATTGAACATGGCCGTGCGCAAGGTGGCGACCAGACAGCGTACCGATGGTGGCGGCCTTTGTTTCCGAGGAAATTGGTCGGGGCTTTCTGATCTGCTTTTGCGCCTCACGTTTCGGGAGCAAACCTGCGACTGCGGCCTTAGCCGACGACTAAGGCATATGTTTTGATACTCTCAACTGACAGAAGAGCATCAGAGCCGAAATCACGAATAAAGGTCTCTGACCTGACAAGCCAGATAGGTTCAAAGGCAGCATAATGCAGCGGCCCGCCATGATCTAAGGCGGGCTGTCGTCCCGCCATTTCCGAACAGCCCCAAATGCTTTTTCTGGGCCCCAAGAAAAGGAAAATGGTCCCGAACCCATGGATCAGGAACTAAGCCAAATGGCCTATCTCTTTGCAACGGATTGCTTGAAATCAGCCAAATGGTCTCATCCGAATGAGAGGTTGCCGCGCAGCCATTTTTTTACAATCCTTCCTTGTTCTTTTAGGTTCTAGAATTTTTTTTGAGTAAGGGATAGTTCGATGCCGACGCCCATTTTGGATGGTTCGCTTGCCGACTGGTCGTCTGCGACGCGGCTCGATACTGCGTTGACTGGGGTGCCCGGCTACGCGCTTTATGGTCAGGGCGATGGTGGATCGTTTTACTTCGCCATTTCAGCGCCCTCAGGCACTGCTGTTGGTGCCAACACTACGATCTGGATCGACACCGACCTGAACACGACGACCGGGTTTTCCGTGTTTGGCTTGGCCGGCGCCTTCGAG
>JANOHL010000096.1:0-1544 GCA_031406495.1 Sphingomonadales bacterium
CATGCACTCGACTTCGGTCAGCGTGAACAGCCCGTCGGGCGTGGTCGCGCCTTTGACAAGGCCGCGGTTCTTGCATGCCGCGATGATATCGTCGGACCCGCGCAACATGCACGGCGTCGTGCCGCACACCTGCACATGGAAACGGCCGACCGGCGCGAGATTGTACATGGTGTAGAAGGTCGCAACCTCATAAGCGCGCATGTACGGCATGCCGAGATAGCCAGCGACATATTCGATCACCGGCACCGGCAACCAGCCTTGCGTCTTGGTTTCCTCACCCACCTGCCGCTGGGCAAGGTCGAGCAGCGCCATCACGGCCGATTGCTGACGCCCGGCGGGGTAGCGACCGATATAGATGTCGGCCTTTTTCCGGGTTGCATCGCTGAAGGCAAATCCGCCCCATTTGGCGCGGGTTTCGGCTTCATCAGGGATGTGAGCGGCATCAGCCATCAGCGGACAAACTCCACACGCGACACTTTGTCGCCTTCAAAACTGTAAATCGACATGACTTCAAACGGTTCGGCCGAAGTTGAGCGATAGACCTTTTCATGCAAGGCGACATATTCGCCCAGCGCATAGCCAGAGAGTATCTCGGCCCGATTTTCGGGGAATTCGGCAAACATCGCCTTCAGGCCAGCGCGCACGCCTTCTTTGCCATCGCGTACCACAGCGCCGCGATAACCAGCCTCTGCCGCGTCATGGGTCATCAGCGACACATAAGAGTCAGCGTCCTGCGCGTTGTAATGCGCGATCATTTGCTCGGCGATTGCGAGGCGGGTTTTGGTATCGTCGGGGATGTGGGCGGTGTCAGCCATTAGTTTCTTTCAAAGGATTTTCATATGGAACGCACTTCCACGTTGCCATATCTCCATCCCCAACCGGGCAGATAAACTGGCGGTCGCTTTCAGTCGGGCGCGGCAAATCTTTGCCAACATAAATCGCCGTGAAGCCATCAACTGTTTCGCCTGCTGGCCCCGTCCAACCCGCCTCTTCATCGGCTATTCGGACCAGTCCACGACGCTGAAGGTCTGCGAAGGTCGGAGCAGCCGGATCTGTTATTTTTGCCGCCGTCACATGGCTGGGTTGAGCAGGTCCAACATCTGCCGCCTTTTCGCAAGATGCCAATGCAAGTGCTGCCGGAAGGAGAATCATCTTCACCGGTCACACTCCCCAAAAACGATATCGAGCGCGCCCAAAATCGCGGTGGTGTCCGCCAGCATATGGCCGCGCGACATGAAGTCCATTGCCTGCAAATGCGAAAAGGCGGTCGGGCGGATTTTGCAGCGATAGGGTTTGTTGGTGCCGTCCGACACCAGATAGACGCCGAATTCGCCTTTGGGGCTTTCGGTCGCGACATAGACGCTGCCGGCGGGCACCTTGAAGCCTTCGGTGTAGAGCTTGAAATGGTGGATCAGCGCTTCCATCGACTGCTTCATCTCCGCGCGTTTGGGCGGCACGATCTTGCGGTCGTCGCTGCACACCGGGCCTTCGGGCATTTGTTGCAGGCACTGTTTCATGATGCGGACCGACTGCCGCACTTCCTC
>JANOHL010000103.1:0-520193 GCA_031406495.1 Sphingomonadales bacterium
CGGTGCCCAGCTGCCATTGCCCACGGGTTCTGCCTCGAAACTGATCTGTCGGCGGTCCATCATCGGCCCGGCAACGCGGTGCAGCTGCGCAGTGTTGCCAAAGCGGGTGGCGACCAGCATCGATTTGTCGGTCGGATGCCAGCCGACAAAACCTGCGGTGCGAAATTCCATATAGGGGCGGGTTTCGACCGGCAGCTCGTCGGGCACCGCCGGAATGCCGTCGGCAACCAATGCGTCGGGCTTTGGCGCATCGGCAAAGACGGGTGCAACCGGCAGCGCAAGTGCCAATAAAAAGGCAAGTTTCTTCATGTCGGCGATCCCCCATCGGGCTGAGTTGTGATGGCGGCAGGCTAGCGTAGCATGGCCCATGCAACAACGCGTCTTTGTGGCTGACTTCGATTAAACGCAGATATGCTTCGACCGGCGTGGATAGCCCGCATATCCAGCAGCCCTCATTCGCTTGCCGCAGCACCAAAACAGGCATATCATGGTTGCGGGAGAACAGGAGATGACCAACAGGTTTACAAAGATTTGCAGCGCATTGCTGGCAAGCTTTATGGCGCTCAACCCCGCCTTCGCACAAGAGGGTGCCGAAGCAACGGCGGAACCGATAGCAAGCATCATGCAGGACTTTGCCATCGACCGCAGCGAGCGGATGACGGTGCAGGTGCAAGTCAATGGCAGTGCTGCGGTGCCGTTCATCGTTGATACGGGCGCCGAACGCACAGTCATCGCCAATGATCTGGCCAAACGCTTGTTGTTGGAGTCCGGCCCCATACTCACGCTGGCGACGATATCCGGCAAGACAGAGGTCAATTCGTTTTTCATAGACAAGCTTACTACCGCAGCCGTCAACCTTGAAGGCCTGGAAGCACCGGGGCTTGAGCGGTCGAATCTCGGCGCTTATGGTCTGCTCGGCATCGACAGCCTTGAAGACAACCGCGTACTCCTCGATTTCGTCAAGCAAACGATGGATGTGCTGCCCTCGCCCAGAGGACGCGGCAAGAGCAAGCTTGAAAACGGCATGATCGTGGTCACCGCGAAAAAGAAAGCCGGACGGATGATTATCTCCAGCGCGAAAATCGATGGCATGCGGGTCGACATCATCCTCGATACCGGCGCGCAGTCGAGCATGGGCAACGCCGCATTGCGCGACAAACTGCGCCGTCGTCACCGTACGATAGACTATATTCCGGTGCGAATGCGCAGCGTAACCGGTTCGATGTTAACGGGCGATTTTACGCAAATCCAGGAGATTGAGATCGGCGGTCTCACGATGAGGGATTTGCCGATAACCTTCGCCAACAATTACGCCTTCACTGCGCTCAAACTGAATGATCGTCCAGCCATACTGCTCGGCATGGATGCGCTCAGATTGTTCGACCGGGTGATGATAGACTTTGGTAACCGGCGCGTCGGTTTTGACCTGCCGAGCGGGGTCGAGCGAAAATCCTTTTCGCGGCTGGCGCTGGTGCGGTAAACCCCGCGCTTGCCAGTTGCCGGGCGCTTCGCCATAGGCGCGGCGATGACGCGCAACTTCTCCTTCGGCGGGCAAATATTTGAGGTCGCAGGGGACGCAGCGTTGTTCTGGCCAGATCAACGGGCATTGCTGGTTGCCGATCTGCATCTGGAGAAGGCAAGCGCTTATGCGTTGGTCGGGCAGATGTTGCCGCCCTATGATAGCCTGTCGACGCTGGAGGAGCTTGCCGGATTGGCCGACGCTTGCGGCGCACAGGCGATTATTTGCCTTGGTGACAATTTTCATGATGACGATGGCGAGCGCCGGTTGGGCGGCGCTGCTGCGGCCTTGCTGCGGCAATTGACGAGCCGGTTCGACTGGACGTGGATCACCGGCAACCACGATCGCAATCTTTCCGCAAGCTGGGGTGGTGAGGCGGTTCTGGAAATAGTGAAGGCTGGAATCGTGTTACGGCATGAGGCCGATCCTGCCGATCCCGCCCCCGAAATATCGGGTCACTTCCACCCGAAATATCGCGCGATGATGCGCAAGCGGATGGTATCGCGGCGGTGTTTTGTGCAGACCGCCAGCAAGATCATCATGCCTGCTTTTGGGACACTCACCGGCGGGATGGATGCCGCCGATGTCGCGATACGCAAAGCGTGCGGCTTAACAAAGCACGACCAGATGGCCGCGCTCGTGCCGGTGAACGGCGGACTAGCCAAATTTGCATTGGCAGCTTAGCCGCGCGACCCAAACAAAGCCGTGCCAACCCGCACATGTGTTGCACCCAGCATGACTGCGGTGGCAAAGTCGCCCGACATGCCCATGCTTAACCCTTTGAGGTCATTGCGCGCGGCAAGTTCGGCGAGCAGCGCGAAGAACGGTGCAGGCTCGACGTCGGCGGGGGGCAGGCACATCAGGCCGGCCACCGGAATTTGCGCGTCACGCGCTGCCGCCAGCAGATCAGGCAGGGCATCGATTGCACATCCGCCTTTTTGATCTTCGGCACCGATGTTGACCTGAATGAAGCACGGCACTTGTCTGTCCTGATCGCGCATCGCTTTGCCCAGCGCCTTGACCAGCGACAACCGATCGACCGAATGGATCGCATCGAACAAAACCACGGCTTCGTCGGCCTTGTTCGATTGCAATTGCCCGATGAGATGCAGTTCAATCCCCGCATGCACCGCTTTCAGCGCAGGCCATTTATCGGCGGCTTCTTGCACGCGGTTTTCGCCGAAGACGCGCTGGCCAGCAGCAATCAGCGGTTCGATATCGTTGGTGCTGCGGGTTTTCGACACCGCGATGAGCGTTACATCACCCGGCGCGCGGCGCGCCAACTTTGCAGCGGCCGCAATTTCGGCGTTGACCTCGCCCAGCCGCATCGCGGCATTGTCTGTTGTCGCTTCTTCCATGCGTGCAGGCTATAGGCGAGGCAATGAGCCGCCGCCAGACCCCGCGACCGACAAAACGAGCCCCGCGCATCTGGCTGATGACCGACCCGCGTTTCGGCGCGGACCTGCTCCCCGCCATCAAGCGATTGCGGACAGGCTCGGGCGTAATTTTCCGGCATTATCATTTGGAAGATGGCGCGCGGCTTGCGCTGTTTCGAGACATTCAGCGAATATGTGCGAGACGGGGCCACATTCTCCTGCTTGCCGGAGACGAGCGCACTGCACGGCGCTGGCATGCCGATGGCTTTCATGCGCGAGGTACGCCGAAGCAATCGAAACGGATGATTCATAGCGCCCCTGTGCACAACAGACGCGAGCTGGCACAAGCGTCACTTAGCGTGGTCGATTTGGTGCTGATCTCACCGATGTTCGCCACTGCATCGCATTTAGAGGCCAGACCCCTCGGGCGCTCAAGCTTCATGGCGTTGGCGCGGCAGTGTGCGGGTATCAAGGTGATCGCGTTGGGCGGGATGACCGCGTGCAAAGCGGTGACACTCGACAAGCGCGTGGTCCACGGCTGGGCCGCGATCGATGCGTTCAGACGTTAGAAAATTTAGAAGCGGATTTTGGTGCCGACGTAGACGGCTTCGCTGTCTTCACGGTCATCGGTAGCGGGGATCACGCGATCACGTTCGCTCGCATAGCGGACACCCGCAGTCACATCGATCTTGCGGCTGATCGAGAAGCTTCCGCCCACGTCCAGTTTATAATCGCCGGGTGTCGCGTTACCACGCGCCGGTGGCGCTACACCGGCATTCTGGTCGAGCTTGATATTGGTAGAGAAACGACTTGGGCGTTTGCCCTTTTCATCGAGCCGGAAATCGCCTTTACCCAGTTCGCTAACCGGCAACGGTGCCGCAAGTTTCGCCGCCGACGGCAACACAAAGCCCTGCCATCCGCGCGACGCAGTCAAACGGTAATCGGATTTTGCCAAACGCAGCGTCTTGCCAGTGCCTAACTCCAGCGTACCAATCACATTGCGGATCGAAACCGCCCCGGCCGTGAGCGGCGAGTCGGTACGCGCGGCGACGGTCATTGTCCGGCTGCGGCTTTCGTCGATACCGGCAGGTGTAAAGGGAAAGCGCCGATTGCCACCATTTTTAATCGCAGCAAATTTCGCGGCCAGTCTGCTATCCACCCCGGCAGGAGTGAACGTATCAAGCCAGTTTTGCGAAGCAGCGCGAACATTTCCCGTAGACTTCGCGGCAAAAGCGGGTGCGACAATTGGCGACAGGACGAGCGAAGCCGCTGCAAGCGACACGGCTGCAAAAGCGGCATATTTGTGCACGTATGATCGCTTCAGCGACATAAGCTGGTCAAAACGACTCCCTGTTCTTCCTTTACATACGCCCGATTCGTTTCACAAAAAAGGCATTTGACTCGGGTAAAGCTGTTTTCCCGCAATCTGTTGCATAAGACCCACAACTGCCTGTTGCCTTGGGTGCGACCGATAGTGGTTCAGCACCCAGAAAGCTTGCCCAAGCCAGCAAAGCTTATATAGAGACGTCACGTCATTATTTACCATCAAGGACAACTTATGCGCCTCACCCGTCTGGCCCTCATCCTCGCCTCTAGCACCGCGTTGCTTTCCGCGTGCGGCAACACTGCGCGGCCTAAAGCCGACATCGCCGCAAGCCAGGTCACAACCATTGGCGTTAACAGCTATCTATGGCGCGCCTCGCTCGATGCCTTGTCGTTCATGCCGTTGGTTCAAACCGATTCGGCGGGCGGCGTGATCGTGACCGACTGGTATGTGAACCCGCAAAGCCCGAATGAGCGGATGAAGCTGACGGTATCGATCCTCGATCAGGATCTGCGCGCCGACGCGTTGCGCGTCGCCGCTGCCCGCGAAGTCTCGCAGAACGGGCAATGGGTCGCAGCACCCGTCCGCGCCGCCACCGTCCAGAAACTGGAAGGCGTTATCCTGACCAAGGCGCGCGATCTTCGCCGGTCTGCCATCACCGGGTAAAATTTTATGAGCGATACGGAGCGTTTTAACCCGCACGTCGCCGACGCGCGGTGGCAGAAGATTTGGGATGAGAAGGCGACGTTTGTCGCCGACGACGCTTCGCCAAAACCGCGCGCCTATGTGCTCGAAATGTTTCCCTATCCGTCGGGCCGCATCCATATCGGCCATGTTCGCAACTACACGATGGGCGACGTGATCGCGCGCTACAAGCGGATGACGGGTCACGAAGTGTTGCATCCGATGGGTTGGGACGCGTTCGGGATGCCCGCCGAAAATGCCGCTATGGAAAAGGGTGTCCATCCCGGCGGCTGGACCCGCGACAACATCGCCAACATGCGTTCGCAACTGAAGCGCATCGGCTTTGCCATCGACTGGACCCGCGAACTCGCGACCTGCGAACCTGATTATTACGGGCATGAGCAGGCGCTGTTTCTGGCGCTGCTGAAGGCAGGGCTGGTTTACCGCAAGGAATCGGCGGTAAACTGGGACCCGGTCGATATGACCGTGCTTGCCAACGAGCAGGTGATCGACGGCAAGGGTTGGCGCTCGGGCGCCCCCGTTGAACGCCGCAAACTGAGCCAGTGGTTCCTGAAAATTACCGATTTTGCCGAGGACTTGCTCGCAGGGCTCGGCGCGCTCGACGAATGGCCCGACAAGGTGCGGCTGATGCAGGAAAACTGGATCGGCAAATCGCAAGGGTTGAAATGCCGGTTTGCCTTTCCCGGCAGCAGTGGTGACGGCATCGATGTATTCACCACGAGGCCAGACACGATGTTCGGCGCGAGCTTTGTTGCGATTGCCGCCGACCATCCGGTCGCCCAGAAACTTGCCGCCAACGCGCCCGACCTCGCCGCGTTTATCGAGGAATGCCGTAAAGGTGGGACGACGGCGGCGGATATCGAGACCGCCGATAAGAAGGGTTTCAACACCGGGCTGACCGTCGAACATCCGCTAGACCTAAGCTGGCATTTGCCCGTCTATGTCGCCAATTTCGTGCTGATGGATTATGGCACCGGCGCTGTCTTCGGTTGCCCGGCACACGACCAGCGCGACCTGGATTTCGCTCGCAAATATCATCTTTCGGTCACGCGGGTGGTCGCCGACGGCAAACTGACCGACAGCGATTTTCACGGCGAAATCGCCTACACCGGCCCCGGCGAAATCGTGAATTCGCATTTCCTGAACGGCATGACCGTCGACCAAGCCAAAGCCGATGTCATTGCCAAGGCGCAAAGCGAGGGCTGGGGCAAGGGGCAGACGCAATATAGGCTGCGCGACTGGGGCGTTTCGCGGCAACGTTATTGGGGCACGCCGATACCGGTCATCCACTGCGACAGCTGCGGCGCGGTGCCGGTGCCGGTCGATCAATTGCCAGTGGTATTGCCAGAAGATGTCAGCTTCGACATCCCCGGCAACCCTCTCGACCGCCATCCGACGTGGAGCAAGGTCGATTGTCCAGCTTGCGGCAAAGCCGCACGGCGCGAGACCGACACGCTCGATACCTTTGTCGATTCAAGCTGGTATTTCATTCGCTTTGCGAGCCAGCCCAAGGACAGGCCGTTCGACCGTGAAACGGCAGAGAAATGGCTGCCGGTCGATCAGTATATCGGCGGGGTTGAGCACGCGATCCTGCATCTGCTCTACGCGCGGTTTTGGACGCGGGCGCTGAACCACATCGGCATGATCGATGTGAAAGAGCCTTTTGCTAGCCTGTTCACGCAAGGAATGGTGACCCACCAGACCTACAAGGCAGGCGACGGTAGTTGGTTGAGCCCGGACGAAGTCCGCTGCGCCAAAGGACCGGATGGGGGCGATGATTGGATTCACATCGACAGTGGGCAGCCGGTGGCGGCCGGTCGCATCGAAAAGATGTCGAAATCGAAGAAGAATGTCGTCGATCCAGACGATATCGTCGACCAATATGGTGCGGACGCGGTGCGCTGGTTCATGCTGTCCGACAGTCCGCCCGAACGCGATCTCGAATGGTCGGAAAGCGGCATCGAGGGCTGCTGGCGCTTTGTTCAGCGGCTGTGGCGACTGGTCGGGCAAACGGGTGACGCGACGGGCAGCGACGCTGCGCTCGACCGCAAAACACATCAAGCCATCGCCGGGATCGCCGCCGACATCGATGCATTGGCGTTCAACAAGGCGATCGCCAAGATTTACGACCTTACCAACGCCATCGAAAAAGCAGCGCCTAGCGCCAGTCGCAACAATGCGATCCGCACGATCGTCCTGCTGTCCGCGCCGATGGTCCCGCATCTCGCCGAACAGGCATGGGAAGCATTGGATGGCGAAGGCTTGATCGCAGACGCGGCATGGCCGAAAGTCGATCCGGCACTTCTGGTGGAAAACGAAGTCACTGTTGCCGTGCAGGTCATGGGCAAGCTCCGCGATACGCTGACCGTTGCCAAGGGTCTGCCGCAAGACCAATTGCAGGCGCTTGCTTTGGCCAGCGAGAAGGTGCAGCGTAGCATGGGTGATGCCGCGATCCGCAAAGTCATCGTGGTGCCCGACAGGCTGGTCAATATCGTCATATGAAACGCGCGTTCGCCCTTATCGGCCTCAGCCTCGCGCTCGCATCCTGCGGGTTGCAACCTCTCTATAGCGGTGGCTCGACGGGCGTAGTTGCCAGCACGTTGGGATCGGTTTCGGTCGAGCCTATCGAGGGCAAGGCGGGCTGGCTGATGCGCAATGCGCTGAACGACCAGCTGCGCGCCGACAGGAATGACAACGCGCGTTATCGGTTGGTGGTGGCGCTTGATGATAATATCGAGGGTTTTGGCGTGCGCGCCGACGATACCATCACGCGCGAACGGCGGACGCTGCGCGCGCGCTATCAGCTTATCGACAACACCACCGGTACGACAGTTGTTGATGCAACCGCGGGTTCCGACGCGGGTATCGATGTCGTCAGTTCGGAATATGCGACGATTGCTGGCGAGAACAGCGCGCTCGAAAACCTGTCGCAGCGCGTCGCCGACCAGATCGTTACCCGTCTGTCGCTTTACGCGCGGCAAACCAACCCCGCCGAATGAGCAGCCCTAAGGAGCGCAGTTTCATCGGCGCGATTTCCGCGCGACCCGACATCCGGTTCTTCTTGATCTTCGGTCAGGACGAATCGGCGATTGCCGACATATCCGAGCAAATGGCGGCGCAACTGGGGCCAGGCGTTGAGCGCATCGATATTGACAGCGACCGGATTCGGAGCGACCCCGCGTTGCTCGCCGACGAGGCCTCGGCGTTGTCTCTTTTCGGCGACAAGCGCTATATCCGGCTCAATTTCAGGCGTGAGGAGGGGCTGGCAGCGGTCGAAAATCTGCTGGCGCTGACCGGTGACGCAAATCCTGTCATTGCGACAGCGGGCAACCTGACCAAAGCGAGCAAGCTCAGGAAGCTTGCCGAGAGTTCGCCGCGGGCAATGGCGCATATTTGTTATGCGCCCGAAGAGGGCGATGCAGCAGCCGCGATCATGGCAGCGGCGGCCACCCGCGGTCTGAAACTGGACCGTGCGCTGGCTTCGCGGATCGCGCGCTACACCGGGCAGGACCGTAAACTGGGCGCATCCGAAGTCGAGAAACTCGCATTATATTATGATGCTTCGCCCGAACGCCCGGCTGCCGTCGATGTCGCGATATTTGAGGCGTTGTCGGCGGAGACAGGCGAAGAGAATGTAAGCGGCCTTATCAACCAGGTGATGAATGGTGACCTGCGCAAGCTGGGGATCGAACTGACGGCAGCGCGCGATATCGGTGTCGATGCCATCCGTATCGTTCGGGCGTTGCAGCGGCGGGTCAATGTACTCGCGTCGTTGCGTGCGAAAGTTGAAAGAGGATCGAATCCGGGCGCAGTGGTGAAGGCAACGCGATCGATCTTCTGGAAAGAAGCCGATGATTTCGTCCGCCAGCTGGGCCGGTGGCCACCCGAGCGATTGGCGGGGTTGAACGGCCATCTAATCGAGGTCGAGGCCCGGTTGATGTCGGTCAAGCAAGGTCTTGGCGACGTGATACTGGAAGAGGAACTGCTTCGCATCGCGCGTGCTGCGGCACGACGGGCTTAGCCGCTTTATTCATATTGCGCAGTAATCGGAATGCGTCCGCGAAATGTGCCAGCGGTGCTGCCGCGAACAACCAATCGTCCGCCGAAGGAGAAACTCAACCGCCCCGTTGAGTCGAGCTGCGGTGCACGAGTCAGATTGGTGCGCAGCCCCGAGATATCGATTGAACCACCGGTCGATGATGTCATCCTGATCGTTGTCGGCATGTCGATCCGCACCGGACGCCCCGGTTCACCCCGGATGACCGCAGACCCGGCAAGCGAGGACCCGCCCAAATCCAGAAGCCCGCCATCTACGCGGCGATCTCCATTATTTGGATCGACCTCAATCGCACCGCCGTTGGCGCCGGAAAGCGCGGCGCGGCTGAAATCGAGCTGCGTCGTGATGTCGATACTGATCGGTATTTCGCGTGTTTCGACGACAACTGTGGAGGCATCGTTTGGCTTGCACAAACGGCACGCTTCTCCCCCCGTTGCCACAAGCAACGGAAAAAGCCCCAACGCCCCCACAGCGCGTAGCATATGACCTGGTCCTGTCATATCCCCGGCAGCCATAACGCGGGATGGTAAACGAGTAGTTAAGATTGTAACCTTGACCTCAGCCAGGACGAACCCCACATCGAATATTGAAAGGTTCCTTATGCCAAAGATCGAAAAAACCGACGCCGAATGGCGCGCTATGCTCGACCCCGTGCAGTATCATGTGCTGCGCGAGGCCGGCACCGAGCGCGCTTTTGCGGGCAAGTTGACCGATGAGAAACGCCAAGGCGAGTTCCGTTGCGCGGGCTGTGGCACCACCGTGTTCGCATCCGATACCAAGTTTGACAGCGGATCTGGCTGGCCCAGTTTTACCGCCCCCGCAATTGCCGCCGCTGTCGGCGAGCACCGCGATGTCTCGCACGGCATGGCGCGCACGGAAGTGCGCTGCGCCGCATGTAACGGGCATTTGGGCCATGTCTTCCCGGATGGGCCGGGGCCGGAAGGCCTGCGTTACTGTATCAACAGCGCCGCGCTGGAATTCGACCCGGAATAACGTCGGTAGAATGGTGCTTGTGACGACCGCTGATTATCATTAACACCGCCAGCAATGGCACGCGCAAGCTCAGCATCAGATGAACAGGGACGGTTCCGAATCTGGTTCGTCCGACTTCTTAAAATCGGCATTATTTCAACGCTTTTTCTGTTGATGATCGTCGGTATTTTTGTCGCCATTGCGCGCAGCGAGATCACCAGCTTTGAAGATTTGAAGGCGTCGCCCAACGGCCAGATGATACGTGTTCGTGCTGCCGATGGCACGGTTATTCAATCGCTTGGCCCCAGTTTTGGCCGTTGGCTGACCGTCAAGCAATTGCCCGACGAAATGAAGGACGCGATGGTCGCGGTCGAGGACCGGCGTTTTTACATGCATCCGGGCGTTGATCCCATCGGCATCACCCGGTCATTGTGGGTGCGGCTGCAGCGCGGCTATTGGGCGCAGGGCGGATCGACAATAACGCAGCAGCTGGCGCGCAACGTCTATCTGAACAACAATCGCGAGTTCGGTCGAAAAGTCCGCGAATGGATCTTGGCGATGGCGATGGAAACCAAGTTTTCCAAAGAGCAGATACTCGAACTCTATCTGAACAAGGTCTATTTTGGCGGCGGGGCCTACGGAGTGGATGCCGCTTCGCGCAAATTCTTCGATCATGGGGCTGAAAGCCTGAACCTCGCTGAGGCCGCCATCATCGCGGGACTGGTGAAGGCACCGTCGCGCTATTCACCGACTGCGGATGCCAAAGCAGCGCTGGGTCGGGCGACCGTCGTGGTCGAGGTAATGCAGGACGCGGGCATGATTACCGCCGAAGAAGCGGCGTCGGTCAAACCCGCAACCGTCAAGCTCGCAGCCGAACCGCCGCAGGATAGCGTTCGATACTTCACCGACTGGGTGCTTCCGCAGCTCGACGGGCTGATCGACGAAACCGAAAAGCCGATTGATGTCTGGACCACGCTCGATTTGAAAATGCAGCGTGCGGCGACCGCTGCGATTGCTGCCAATGCTCCCCGCGGGACACAAGGCGCGCTGGTTTCGATTGACCGCGACGGCGCGGTAAAGGCGATGGTCGGCGGCACCGATTATGTCAGCAGCAACTATAACCGCGCGGTAACTGCCGTGCGTCAGCCTGGTTCTGCATGGAAGCTGTTCGTTTACCTCACTGCACTTGAAGCGGGCTTTCGTCCTGAGGACAAGGTTGTGGACAAACCTGTGGAAATCGATGGTTGGGCCCCGAAGAATAGTGGCGGCAACTATGCAGGAGAGATTACCCTACGCACTGCCTTTGCCTATTCCAAAAATACCGTTGCCGCGCAGATCGGTAATGAGGTGGGCACCAGCAGCATTGCCAATATGGCGCGCCGGTTCGGCATAACCACGCCGATCAACACCCATCCGTCGATGGTGCTCGGCACCTCCGAAGCGCGCGTTATCGATATGACCAGAGCATTCGCCGCCGTTGCCGCCAAAGGACGCAGCATTGCGCCTTATGGGATCGTCAAGGTGACAACCATCGAAGGCGACGTGATATACACCGCAAAGCCCGGTAACTCGATACAGCTGGTCGAACCCTGGGTTGCGGCAAGCATGACCGATCTGATGCAAACCGCGGTCGCCACCGGCACTGGTCGTGCTGCGAATATCGGTCGCCCGGTTGCCGGTAAGACGGGGACGACCAGCAGCAACAAGGATGGCTGGTTTCTGGGCTTTTCAAGCGGACTTACCACTGGCGTATGGATGGGCCGCGATAATGCGCGCGCTGTCGGCGGGCTCGAGGGCGGACGTGCCCCTGCGCAAGCATGGGCGGCGTTCATGCGGGTCGCGGTTTCCGGGCGGCCTGTAGAGAATTTCGACACCGAGGTTACTTTCCCCGAGCGGCTTGAAGATGAAGACCCGTTACTCGAAGGCGAAGAGGGCGTTTTGCTCGACGAGAACGGTATGCCGATCGAGAGCGACCCGGTGATCGAGGAGGGTGGTCTGCCCGGCGAGCCCGGCGGACCCGAGCCGCTTGACGAAGCCTGGATCGACAGGGCGATCGGTCGTCAGGAGGAAGAGCTGGCGCCCGACCGGTTGCCGCCGCCTCGTTGAACGGATTGTCGTCGTACTAGGGTCCAGACCCTAAAGCTGGTGCCCGGTGCGGTCGCGTTTGGTATCGAGATAGTCGGCATTGTGCGGATTCGCCGCAATTTTGAGCGGCAGTCGTTCGACGACCGACAACCCTTCGTTTTCCAGTCCTTTTACTTTTTCCGGGTTGTTGGTGAGCAACCTGATTTCCTTAACCCCAAGCAACTCTAACATTCGCGCGGCCACGCCAAAATCACGCGCATCGACGGCAAAGCCCAATCGGATATTGGCATCCACTGTATCGAAACCCTGATCCTGCAGCGCATAGGCGCGCAGTTTGTTGATAAGGCCGATGCCGCGGCCTTCCTGGCGCAGGTAGAGCAAGATACCCCACCCCGTATCCGATATCTGGTGCAACGCTTCGTGCAATTGCGGGCCACAATCGCATTTCAGACTGCCCATCACGTCGCCGGTGAGGCATTCGCTGTGCAGCCGCACGAGCGGCGGACTTTGGTCGCGGTTGCCGATCACCAGCGCGACATGATCGCTGGCATCGGCATCGGTGCGGAAAGCGATGATTTCACCTTCGGCATTGGCGGCCACGGGAAGCCTGGCGCGCGCAGCAATCTGAAGCGTCGTGTTATCGGTAAATGCCGCCACGTCCGCCGCGCTGACCACATCCAGATCCGCTGCGCCGCGTTGCTGCACAAGAAACGCCGGTAGCAATCCCGCCAGCCGCGCCAGCTCCATCGCTGCCTTCGCCGCATCCGCATCGGGCAGTTTTTCTGCGACAAAAGGCCCCTTCATCGGATAACGCAGATCGAGCGTCGGGTCGGCAATCGCCAAAGCCAGACGGGCATCGAGGTCGTGGGGGGCGACGATCATGACCGGCAGGGCAACATCGGCTGCCGCAATCTGGTTTGCTAGCTTCAACGTTGCCGCCCGGCTCGACGACAATAGCAAAGCCGATGCGCCTTCTATATCTGTGGCGGTTTCAATCGCGGTCAACGCGATCGCCGAGTCGGCTCCCTGAATACGTATCGCCCAGCCCCGGCGCAGCGCGTCGATTGCCCGCGCCGCGCGCCGGGCATCACCGACCGAGGCAGTTGCTGCGTTCAAAAAGCGAATTCTGTCACGATCGGCGCGTGGTCGGACGGCTTTCCCCAACTGCGGCATTTTTTGTCGACGTGATGCGAAACCGTGTTGTCGAGCAGATCGGGCGTCACCCACATATGGTCGAGCCTGCGACCACGATCGGAGGCCTCCCAATCCTGCGCACGATAACTCCACCATGTGTAAAGCTTTTGCGACGGGTCGATATAGTGCCGGGCAACATCGACCCAATTGGCTGCGGCCTTCATCTGCGCCAGCAGGTCGATTTCAATCGCGGTGTGACTGACGACGTTGATCAGTTGCTTGTGGCTCCAGACATCCTGTTCGAGCGGCGCGACGTTGAAGTCGCCGGTCAATATTGTGGGGCTCTTTAACGACCCGGACCAGTCGATCATCCGTCGCAGAAAGTCGAGCTTTTGTCCGAACTTCGAATTGGCATCGCGGTCGGGCACTTCGCCGCCGGCAGGAATATAAACATTGTCGAGCCTTATGCCGGGCCTGCCCTCCAACCCAAGCTCGGCACCGATATGCCGCGCTTCGCCATTCGCCTGCCAGTCTTCAACGCTGCGGTTGATGAGCGGCACCTTGCTGATGATCGCGACACCGTGGTGCATCGGCTGACCATTTATCATCATGTGACGATAGCCAAGCTGACGGAACAGGCCTTCGGGAAACATCCCGTCGATGACCTTGGTTTCCTGAAGACATAATATGTCGGGTGCATCATCGCGCAGATAGCGTTCGACGATGTCTAGACGGGCGCGGACTGAGTTGATGTTCCAGGAAGCGATGCGGAGAGTTTGAGCCATATTTCCCCGCCCTATAGCGCGCGGACGGTGTCGGCAAGCGCGTGCTTCGCAGCAATTTTCGAAATGTTGGCGGCGGTTAAAGCAAAGCCCTCATCCCGGGGGCATTTGGGATGAGGGCTAAGCTTGCGTTCGTCACGCGGATACCAGAGGCCGACGTCGCGTTGTGGGCAACAGGGGGAAAACCACACAAACTGCCAACCGCTGATGACCTATTTATACAAGCCTTTCCTGTCACTCAGATGAACAAGGTTGTTCAGAAAGACGGTTGGTCGGCGTCAAGCATCGCTTCATCGCCTCGTTGTATTATTTGCGGCGAACCGGGCGCGGGTCTTTCCACTTGAAGCTCGCGTCGGCAATAGCCCCATTGAATTTTACATTTGCGAGTCGGATGCTGGTGCGGTTGTTTTTGGAATCGAGCGCTACCCAGCCATTGAGGGTCAGCCCGCCGGGTGCCCCCGCCTGCTTCACAAACACCATCGTGATCAGGCCGAACTCGGGACGTTTCCGGTCGCGCACCTCCACGCTGATGACATCGTCGGTCGACGTCGGGACGAGCTTGCCAAAGCGAGCCAGATCCTGACCCGGGTCCAACAATGCCGCAAGCGGGCTGTTGCGGATCGGCCAACGCTGCACCTGCTTTACCTCATAATCGATCATGGTCAGCGCGCGACCGTCGGCGACGATGAGCAGTGGCACGCCTTTTTGATATTCGAAACGGATATGGCCGGGACGCTTCAAAAGCAGCTTACCGGAAAGCGACTGGCCGTTACGGTCGGTCTGCGTGAAATTTGCCGTCATCGTGCCCACGGCTTTCATATGCGCCACCACCCGCGCCATTTTGTCGCCTTGTGTCTGCGCAGATGTCGGCACCGTCATCATTAATGCGACAGGCGCCGTCATCCAGACGAATGAACGAAACTTCATGATTGAACTTCCTCTATAATTTGTCGTGTCACTGGCGACCGCGCATTGAATGTCGCGTGAACGCTAAAGCGGGTCGCCATTCCGGTCGCGCAGCACTTCGCGCCTTCCGATATGGTTGGGGGCCGACACAAAACCATCCTCTTCCATCCGGTCGATCAGCCGCGCCGCGCTATTATAGCCGATGCGCAATTGCCGCTGTATCCAGCTGGTCGATGCCTTCTGGCTTTCGAAGACGATCTGGCAGGCTTTGCGATACTGCGCGTCCTCGGGGTCATCATCGCCGCCCATGCCGCCGAAGTCGAAGCCACCATCTTCAGGCTCTTCGGTCACTGCCTGGATATATTCGGGCTTGCCCTGTCCGCGCCAATGGTCGGCAACACGGCGGACTTCGTCGTCCGAAACAAACGGCCCGTGGATGCGCGTCAACACCCTACCGCCCGCCATATAGAGCATATCGCCCTTGCCGAGCAGTTGCTCCGCACCCTGTTCGCCCAAGATGGTCCGGCTGTCGATTTTGGAAGTGACATTGAAGGAAATCCGCGTCGGCAAATTCGCCTTGATCACGCCAGTAATGACGTCGACCGACGGCCGCTGTGTTGCCATGATCAGATGGATACCCGCCGCCCGCGCCTTTTGCGCCAGCCGCTGGATCAGGAATTCGACCTCCTTGCCTGCTGTCATCATCAAGTCGGCAAGCTCGTCCACCACCACCACGATCTGCGGCATGATATCGTATTCTAGGGCTTCTTCCTCATATTGCGGTTGGCCGGTCATCGGATCGTAGCCGATCTGAACCTTGCGCCCCAACGGCGTACCCTTGGCCTTGGCAGCGCGGATTTTTTCGTTGAAGTTGGCCAGATTGCGCACCGACAGGGACGACATCATCCGGTAGCGATCCTCCATCTGCTCGACCGCCCATTTCAGCGCACGGATCGCCTTGGCAGGCTCGGTCACCACTGGCGACAACAGATGCGGGATGTCATCATAGATGCTGAGCTCCAGCATCTTCGGGTCGATCATGATCATCCGGCACTGATCGGGGGTCAGCCGGTAGAGCAGCGACAAGATCATGCAGTTCAGGCCAACCGATTTACCCGAGCCGGTGGTTCCCGCGACCAGCAAATGCGGCATCGGTGCCAAATCGGCGATTACCGGATCGCCCGAGATATTCTTGCCAAGAATAATCGGCAGCGCACCCTTTTGCTCGGCAAACGCGTCCGAACCGACCATTTCCTGGAACACCACCGGCTCGCGGTGGGCGTTGGGCAGCTCGATACCCATCACGGTGCGGCCCGGAATGACCGAAACGCGCGCGGACAGCGCCGACATGTTGCGTGCAATGTCTTCGGCCAGCTGGATAACGCGGCTCGATTTAATGCCTGCTGCCGGTTCGAGTTCGTACATCGTGACCACGGGGCCGGGGCGGACGGCGACAATCTGCCCCTTTACATGGAAGTCATCGAGTACCGATTCGAGCAATCGCGCATTGGCCTCCAGCGCGCTTTTATCAAGCTTAGGCACCGAAACTGCGGGCGGCGGGTCGAGCAAATCGACCGAGGGCAACGCATAGCTGCCAAAAAAATCGCCCTGCCGCGCGCCGGTCGAGAATGCGGCTTTCTTCGGCGCAAGCGAGCGGTCTTCGATTACCGGCGGTTTGCGGTTATCGGGCTCGACCGCCTTACGGGGCGGTTTCGGCTCGACAAAAGGCGCAGCGATGTAGTCATCGCCATCGGCGGACAACCCGTTCTTTCCGCCAATCCTTGGCAGCGACATCACCGGAATCCGGAACAAGGGTTGCTCCAGTTCCAACGACCGTATTGCAAGTATTATGCCTCCGACAATCGCGGCGACAATGAGCAGCAGCCGCAAAAGCGTTCGCAGGCCACCTTCGGTTCGGTCGATCAGCAGGTTCGCACCATTGTCGAGCAACAAAGCAAAAGTGCCACCCCATCCGGCTGGCAAACCAATGTCGCTACCATGCTGCCAATACGCCATGCCGAAGCCGATGAGCAGCATGCCGATCAGACAATAAACGAGTTGTCGCTTCCAACGCGGTTGCGGAACATCGCGCCAAAGCCGCCGCGCGAAAACCAGCATGAGCGGCAGGAGCAGGATCGCGGGCAAGCCGAACAGAAACAACGCCGCATCTGCGAGATACGCGCCGCTTTGCCCCATCCAGTTGTACTGAGCGTCGGCGGCCGCACTGTTAAATGCCCTGTCGCCCGGCTCGTACGTCAGCAATGCTAGTCCATAAAAAGCCGAAAACAGGCCGAGCACTACCGCCCCGGCCAGCGCGCTGCTGCGCAAAAGCGACAGCCGCATCATCTGCCGCCAATTGGCCATTCCGGCTTTGGGTGAAACTCTCGGGGTGCGCGAAGCCATAAAATAAGTGCCGTAGTTGGTTAATACGGTCTTTTGCGCTGGCAGAGGACTCGCCGTCAAGTGCGCCCTCACAAAATCGCCTTTGAACAGACCTCATAACTGCGCCATAAGCAGGTCATGACGGATCGCGCAGACGTAATCATCATTGGCGGCGGGCTAATTGGTCTGACGCAGGCTTTGGCGCTGGCGGCACACGGCATCACCAGCCATGTGATCGACCGCGCCGATCCAGCCAGCATGGCCGCCGCCGGGTTCGACGGTCGAACCTCCGCAATTTCCAGCTCCAGCATGAAAATGCTGGCCGCAATCGGTCTGGACGACGCGATAGCGGGCAAAGGCTGCCCGATAAAACAAATCTGGGTCAGCGACGGATTGCAACGCGGTGCGCTCGATTTTGTCCCCGAAGCCCATGACGGGTTTTTGGGGCAGATGTTCGAAAACCGGTTCTTGCGGCAGACGCTCTACGAAGCGGCCAGGGCCAGTGACGCAATCACCCTGCATATGCCCGCGCATATCGTCAGTAAGGCGCGTGACGGGACAGGTGCGCACGTGGTTCTGGAGGGTGGCAGCATATTGTCCGCCGCGTTGATGATCGTTGCCGAGGGTCGGCAAAGCGCGACACGTGATGAGGCCAACATCAAAATCGCGCATTGGCAATATGGCCACAGCGCGATGGTGGGAACGATTTTTCACGAAAAGCCGCATGGGCAAATCGCCTATGAAATTTTCTATCCCAGTGGGCCATTTGCCGTGCTGCCGATGCTTGACGGAGAAGGTGGGCGCCACCGTTCGGCCATCGTCTGGTCGGTCAGTGAGGCCGACGCGCCGGGCTATCTGAAGCTCTCGCCGCGCGGGTTCGCAGCAGAACTGGAGAAAGCGATGGGCGGGATATTGGGCGCGGTCGAACTCGCGGCGCCGTTGTCCACCTACAAGCTGGGCTTCCACCATGCCGCCTCGATCACCGCCGAGCGTCTGGTGCTGATCGGCGACAGCGCGCACGGCATTCACCCGATTGCGGGACAGGGTTTGAATTTGGGGCTGCGCGATGTCGCGGCACTGGCCGAAGTGCTGGTCGATGGGATGCGGCTAGGGCTCGATTTTGGCGATACGCAATTGCTCGACCGCTATTCAAGGTGGCGCAGTGTCGACACGTTGCTGGTCGCGGCATCCACCGATGGTTTGAACCGGCTGTTCTCGATTCCCGGCAAAACCGCCTCTGCCGTTCGTCGGTTCGGAATGCGGATGGTGCAGCGCACCCCCCCGGCCAAGGCGTTTTTCATGGCCGAGGCGCGAGGCGAAAGCGGCGCGCTGCCCAAATTGCTGAAAGGTGTCCGGGTCTAGCCTTCGGTTACCGGAACCAACCGAATCTCGACCCGGCGGTTCTCAGCGCGCCCCGATTCATCGACATTGCTCGCTTTGGGCTGGCTTTCGCCATAACCACGCGTTGCCAGACGCGCTTGTTGCACACCGCGCGAGCTCAAATAGTTCGCGACCGAGGAAGCACGCCGCTCCGACAGTGCCTGATTATAGGTATCGGAACCCGTTGAGTCGGTATGACCGAGCACATCGACATAGGTTTTTTCATATTGTGTCAGCGTTTGCGCAACCTGATTGAGCGTAGTCTGGAACGCAGGTTGTACCGTAGAACTATCAACCGCGAATGTGATGCCGGACGGCATATCGAGCACAAGATTATCCCCGTCACGGATGACATTAACACCGGTGCCGGCGGTTTGCTGGCGAAGTTTCCGTTCTTGTTCGTCCATATAATAGCCGACGCCCGCACCTGCGACCGCGCCGATGCCTGCGCCTACTATTTTCTCGGTCCGGTCGCGGCGGCCGCCGATCAAGTCGCCGAGCAGATAGCCACCAAGCGCGCCGCCGACACCGCCGATCGCTGCCTTGGAAATGGTGCGATTCCCGGTTTCGGGGTCGGTCACGCAAGCCGACAACGGCAGCAGCGATGCCATTACGGCAAACGAAATAATCTGGTTCTTTTTCATATGAACATCCTCCAATATGCTTAGACTCAATGCATAAACGATGCTGAACGCAGGATGATCCATTCACCGCAGTCATAAGTTGATATTGCGGGTGTTGGCGGGCAATCAAGCGCGTTGTTGCCAAACACCCGACATCCACGATATGACGCGGTCGACAGATGGAACCACTTCCCGCTTTCCCCTGGTTCGATGCCGCAACGATATTGGCGCTTATTGCGCTCAATGGCGTTTTTGCGATGTCCGAACTCGCCATCGTTTCGGCGCGTACCGCCAAGTTGAAGGCCATGGCCGACGATGGCAGCCGTGGAGCGCTTGCGGCGTTGCGGTTGGCTCGGAATCCGGGGCGATTTCTTTCAACCGTACAGATCGGTATCACGCTGATCGGGATTATCGCCGGTGCTTATTCGGGATCGACGCTGGGCCGCCCGGTTGGCGACTATCTGGCGGCACTGGGTGTGCCAGGCGATTGGGCGGCGACTGCCGGTTTTGGCATCGTTATCAGCATTACCACCTATTTTTCGTTGGTTATTGGCGAATTGGTGCCCAAACAGTTCGCATTGATCGCGCCCGAGCGCATTGCCGTCGTCATGGCCCCGCCGATGGAATTGCTCGCCCGGATAACCGCCCCGATTGTGTGGTTGCTCGATCGGTCGAGTGCCGCGATTTTCAAGATGCTCGGCCTGCACCGCGACAGCCGCGAGGCGCTGACCACCGAAGAATTGCGCATGGTCTTCGCCGAGGCAACGCATGCCGGGATCATCGAAGAGCATGAGCATAAGGTGATCGCAGGCGTCGTCCGGCTTGCCGACCGCCCGGTGCGCGAAGTGATGACGCCGCGCACGGATGTCGACAGGATCGCGGTCGATGCCTCCGCCGACGACGTGCGACATGCGCTCATAAACTCGCTGCACACAAGGTTGCCGGTATCGGGCGAAGATAGCGACGACATCATAGGGGTGGTACAGGCGCGAGACATCATGGCCGCGCAGATACAGGGGTTGCCACTCGACCTGCGGTCTTTGATGCGCCGCGCCGAGATCGTCCCCGATCAACTCGACGCTATGGATGCGCTCGAAATCCTGCGATCGTCGGAGGTGCCGATGTTGCTGGTGCACGACGAATATGGGCATTTCGAGGGGCTGGTGACGCCTAACGATCTACTGGCAGCGATAGCGGGCGAATTTGCGTCGGACCAGGCGCAGGGCAGCGCGCCCAATATCATCACGCTCGACGATGGGTCGATGCTGGTATCGGGCGCGATGGCGGCGGACGCGATGGCGGAGGCATTGAATATCGACCTGCCCGAGGACCGCGATTATGCAACCGCCGCGGGTCATGTCCTTCATGTCCTGCGTCACCTGCCGGTGGAGGGTGAATCCTTCAACCACCAAGGCTGGCACTTCGAAGTCGTCGATATGGACGGGCGCAAGATCGACAAATTGCGCGTGCATCTTGCAAAAAAGGCACCCAGAGTTAAGGCAGTTGCAGGCTTGTGATTACCCCGCACTTTGGTTAGGGCAGCCAAGCAAATAGCGGATTACAGGACATAAGCATGGCCGATTTCTTCCTTCCCAAGAACAGCAAAGTCCAGAAGGGCAAGGCGCATGCTGCGCCGACTGGCGGCAAGGCGAAGAAATTCAAGGTCTATCGTTACGATCCCGACAGCGGCGAAAACCCGCGCTACGACACATTCGAGATCGATACTGAAAATTGCGGGCCGATGGTGCTCGACGCGCTGATCAAGATGAAGTCGGAGCAAGACGCATCGCTTACCTTCCGCCGTTCGTGCCGCGAAGGCATTTGCGGTTCCTGTTCGATGAATATCGACGGCAAGAACGGCCTCGCCTGCACCACAGCAATCGAAGACTGCAAATCCGAAGTCACGATCACCCCGCTGCCGCATATGGAAGTGATCAAGGATCTGGTTCCCGACTTCACCCATTTTTACGCACAATATGCGTCGATCAAGCCCTGGTTGCAGACGGTAACGCCCGAACCATCGGGCAAGGAACGGCTGCAAAGCCCTGAGGACCGTTCGAAACTCGATGGCCTGTACGAATGCATCCTCTGCGCCTGCTGCTCTACCAGTTGCCCGTCTTACTGGTGGAACAGCGACAAGTTCCTTGGCCCCGCGATATTGCTGCAGGCTTACCGCTGGCTCGCCGACAGCCGCGACGAGATGACCGGGGAGCGTCTCGACGAACTCGAAGACCCCTTCCGCCTGTATCGTTGTCACACGATCATGAACTGCTCGAACGCCTGCCCCAAGGGTCTTAATCCGGCAAAAGCGATTGCCGAAACCAAGAAGATGATTGCCGAACGGCATATCTGACCAGCGGAAACGATAGTTGGACACACCCGCATTCGACAGCAGTCCTGATCCCGATAATCCGGGCTGGCATAAATGGCAGATGACCGATCCCAGCCGTTACAACGGCACGGTGCTTGGCAAGATGCTGGTGCGCAGCGAAGGAGAGGGCAAGGCGCGACTGCGGATATTCCCCGAGCACCGGCATAGCAATCTGGCCAATGCGGTGCATGGCGGCGTGACATTGGGTTTCATCGATGTCGCAATGTTCGGCGCTTCGCGGATGTTCGGTCTGATCGACGCGGGGACCGCCGTGACGCTCGATCTGTCAGTGCAGTTTATCGGCGCGGGCCTTATTGGTGAGCCGATGGATGCCGAGGTAGAATTGCTCAAGGAAACGGGGCAGCTGCTGTTCATGCGCGGGCTGGTTGTGCAAGGCGAAACCCGGATTGCCGGGTTTTCGGGCACCATCCGCAAACCAGCAAAGAAATGAGCAGCCGGTCGGTTACGGAACGCTACGCCGCGTTGGTCGCGGCCGGTGAACTGAAGGCGGACCCCGATCAGGCGGCTGCGGCAATGGCGCTTGGCAAAGTTCAGGCCGAACTCGAAGCCGTCCCACCGCGCGGCAGCACCTTGTGGCGTTTTCTCGGGCGAAAGCCCGACCCGGCGCGCGGGTTGTATCTATGGGGCGGGGTCGGACGCGGCAAATCGATGCTGATGGACCTTTTCTTCGACAGCTTGAATATCCACCGCAAACGTCGCGCGCATTTCCATGAATTTATGCTCGATATCCATGCGCGGCTAAAGGTCGAGCGTGACAAGGAAGAAGGCGACCCTATCGCGCCAGTGGTAGCCGCCCTCGCCGACGAAGCGCGTTTGCTCTGTTTTGACGAGATGGTGGTCAACAACATGGCCGATGCCGCGATTATGTCGCGGTTGTTCACCGGATTGATCGCAGCGGGCGTCACCGTGGTCACCACCTCCAACCGCCATCCCGACGATCTGTACAAAGATGGTCTCAACCGGCAACTGTTTCTGCCCTTTATCGAACTGATCAAACAGGAACTAGGTATCGTCGCACTCGACGGCCCGGTCGATTACCGGCGCGAGCGGCTTGGCAATGCCCAGACCTGGCTCGTGCCCAACGGGCCGGAGGCAACCGCTGCGCTTTCGCAGGCCTTTTTCCGGCTGACCGATTATCCACCGGAGGACCGCGCGCATGTGCCCTCGATGGAACTAGATGTCGGCGGCGGCCGGATGCTGCACGTGCCCAAAGCACTGAAAGGTGTGGCGGTCTTCTCGTTCAAACGGCTTTGTGCCGAGGCGCGGGGTGCACCGGATTATCTCAGCGTTGCGCGCCGCTTCCATACCGCCATCATAGTCGGCATTCCGGTGTTGGGTGTCCACAATCGCAACGAAGCCGCGCGCTTTGTCACGCTCATCGACGCGATGTACGAATATAAGGTCAAGCTATTGGCAAGTGCAGATACCTCGCCCGATGCGCTTTATCCTGAAGGCGATGGCCGTTTCGAGTTCGACCGCACCGTGTCGCGGCTTCTGGAAATGCAGTCGGAAGAGTATCTGGCAGAAGGGCATGGCGAGCGTTAGGGTCTGCGTAAGGGAGAGAGACGATGATAAAAACCGGATCTGCCATATTGGCGACATTGCTGGCGTTGGCACCGGCTTACGGGCAATCGGACGATCAGGCACGCCGTCTTTCGGAACGTCAGCTTTTCGAAAAAATCGTCGAAGTTCCAACCGTCGCGGGCCGAACTGCGGAATTTAAGAAACTGACGGCGCTACTTACCGCCGAATTTCGCAAGGCAGGTATCAGTAACGTCATCGTCAAGGATCATGACGGCACGCAGACGCTGATTGCGCGCTGGCCTGCCGCTAAACCTTCGGTCAAGAAGCCGATCCTGCTGATGGCGCATATGGACGTGGTCGAGGCCAAGGCATCCGACTGGAAGAACCCGCCGTTCGAGTTTCGGGAGAAGGACGGTTATTATCTCGGGCGTGGATCGAACGACAACAAGGCGGCGCTGACGGGTATAGTGCTCGCGCTGCAAAATCTGCGCAAGGAAGGCTTCGCGCCGACTCGTGATATCATCGTGCTGTTCACTGGCGACGAGGAAACCACCGGCAATGGCGCGCGACGCGCGGCGACCGAGTGGCGCGACTTGATCGACGCCGAATATGCGCTCAACGGCGATGCCGGCGGCGGTAGCGTCTTCCAGGATGGTCGCGTCCAGGGTTTCGGCATGCAGATCGCGGAGAAAACCTATGCCGACTACAAGCTGGTCGCGACCAATCGCGGCGGACACAGTTCTGCACCGAGGCCCGATAACGCCATTTATGCGTTGGCGGGTGCGTTGAAGGCGATTGAGGCGCACCGGTTCCCGCCAATGATAAATGCGGCCAGCCGCGCCGGTTTTGAAGGCATTGCACAGATCGACAAGGGCGGCTTTGGCGACCTGGTTAGCAAATGGCTGAAAGATCCCGACGACCGCGAAACTGCCGATCTCCTCGAAAGTGTCGAACCCGGCTCGACCCGGACGCGCTGTGTCGCGACGATGCTGTCGGGTGGTCATGCACCGAACGCCCTGCCGCAAAAGGCCGAAGCCAATGTCAATTGCCGGATCTTCCCCGGCGTCAGGAAAGAGGAGGTGCGCCAGCAGTTGCAGACGCTTTCCGGCCCCGATATAAAGATCGAGATGGATGAATATAGCTCACCCGAGACAGAACCCAGCCCGATCCGCGCCGATATCGTGGACGCCTATCGTGCAGCTGTCGCCACCCGCTTTAAGGGCGCGCCGATTGTTCCGATAATGTCGGCGGGCGCGACCGACGGAGCCTTTTTGCGCGGTCAGGGCATCCCGGTTTACGGCTTCGGCGGATTATGGGGGATCGCTGGCGAGCAGGAAGGTGCGCACGGCCTCGACGAACGCGTGCTGGTGGACGGTTTTCATGGTCAGGTGCCAATCTGGATGGAGATGCTCCGCCGCGTCGCGGGCTAGCCGTCGGACATGATGAGCTTTCCGTCGCGCAGGACATATTCGAAGTAGAACCACTTATCGGTGGCAGAGCCGGTTTCTTTTTTGAAAGCGGTAATCAGCCGGTCACCGTCGGTTTTGACATAGATTGCGCCGTCAACATCGACGTTCGAACGCCCGAGCGCTTCAACATCGGCCAACATTTTGGTTTCGCGCGCCGCAGTGGGCGCCAGGGTCTGGTCTTTTACCGCCTTCAGCAATCCTTTGACCAGTTTGGCATCCTCTTTCTCGCGCGTCGATCTTTGCAGTTCGGTGGACAGCAACACCGGCGACGACCCGCGACCAAGCTTACCCAATCGTCCCAAAAGATCGGGGCGGGGGTGGACATGACCCTCTTGGTCGCCCGACGAAATGACGAATGCCGCCGGATTGACCGCCTCCAGAAACTCGTCGGTCACATCGGTGGCGCCGTGGTGGCAGACCTTCATCACCTCCGAACGAAAGAACGGTTTTGCCGCCGCAATCATGGTTTCGCGGTCGGCAGGCTTGGTCGGCCATTTGTCGATGCCGGCATAGCTCATCAGCAGGAATTTCTCGGCTGGCAGGTTAAGGTCGCCGCCAAAAAACACGCGGAAATTATTAAAGCTCAGTCGCAGCAGGACCGAATGGCCATTTTTGGTTTTGCCATAATCGCCGATCTTGCGCAGCCGTTTCTTGCCGTTTGCCTTGTTCTCCACAAACGGACCCAATATCTGT
Source organism: Sphingomonadales bacterium (assembly GCA_031406495.1). Lineage (GTDB taxonomy): Bacteria > Pseudomonadota > Alphaproteobacteria > Sphingomonadales > Sphingomonadaceae > Sphingorhabdus_B. The sequence goes on from JANOHL010000103.1 coordinate 25,324, forward strand.
ATGGTGTAGCCGCGACTGTCGGCAGGCGCGAAGCCGGGCATCCATGACTTGTTATCCTGCATCTGGCCGTGCTGGGTGGAAAGCATGGCGGAGTTTTTGATTCCACCGCCCGCAAGGCCGGTGCGGATCATATCGGCATATTCGCCGCTGCCCGCTGGCGCGAAGGCGGCTTGCAGCCCGGCATGGTCCTCGACCAGATTTTCTATATAGCTGATGTTGGTAGCGGAATCGGTGGTCAGGCCACCGAGCTTGTCGAACTTCTCCCCGCCCGGCCGCTCGACCAACCCGCTATGATAAACATGGTTGAACGATATGACGCCGCTGTCGAAGATCTTGGCAAAGCCGCCATAATGGTCTTCGTCGGGATGGGTGATGACGGCGGCGTGGAATAGCGATTTCAGCCTATAGCTGCCGAAACGTCCCGTCAGGAAGTCGTGCATGTGATCGCCCTGACCAGCGTCGATGACCATGATCCGTTCGCCAGCATCGCGTTCCGGAGTGATCAACACGCAGCCATCGCCTTGGCCGACATCGACGAAAACGATCTCCAACGGGCGCTTTTCGACGGTATATTGGCGCTCGATCTTCAGATCTTTACGCTTTGCCGGGTCGGGGTCGTTCCACGCCCAGCGGACCTTAACCCACTGCGACACGCCGTCGTCGGCATCGTCTATGGTCAGCCAGTCGCCCCACAGAACCTGCCTGAACTTCTTGCCTGCACTATCGAAAAGGTGAACGGCCCCGTGCTTTTCCGGCAGGGCCACAAACAAATGCGCCATAACATTCTCCTTGCTGTCTGGCCCATCCGCTGCGTGTGATATCATCTGCGGCGGTTGTGGGCAATAACCACCGGTTCGCATCCAAAGTTGTCAAAATTGTTACCGAGAACGCATATATGTTCATCCGCAATCAAGCTTTATCGCTATTGCGAACTGATATCATAAAAAGCCTTAACTTTGGCACTTTAATGGGTTGTCGTGCGGCGCGATTCGGCGTAACGCCGCCGCAATTCCGTACCCAGGCCCAAGGAAGGACATCGTTTCATGGCTCGCAAAAAGATTGCGCTTATCGGCGCCGGTAATATCGGCGGCACCCTCGCTCACCTCGCAGCAATCAAAGGTCTTGGCGACATCGTCCTGTTCGACGTCGTCGAAGGCGTTCCGCAGGGCAAGGCGCTCGACCTGTCGCAATGCGCGCCAGTCGAAGGCTTTGATGCAAAGATCACCGGCTCGAACGACTATGCCGATATCGCGGGCGCCGATGTCATCATCGTCACCGCCGGTATCGCGCGGAAGCCCGGTATGAGCCGCGACGATCTGCTCGGCATCAACCTGAAGGTGATGAAGGCGGTCGGCGAAGGCATTGCCGCGAACGCTCCCGACGCTTTTGTGATCTGCATCACCAATCCGCTCGACGCGATGGTGTGGGCGTTGCGCGAATTTTCCGGCCTGCCGCATCACAAGGTCGTCGGCATGGCGGGCGTGCTCGATTCGAGCCGCTTCAGCCATTTCCTCGCCGAAGAGTTCCAGGTTTCGGTGAAGGACGTCACCAGCTTCGTGCTCGGCGGCCATGGCGACACGATGGTGCCGGTTATCAGTTACTCTACGGTATCGGGCATTCCCGTTCCCGACCTCATCAAGATGGGCTTTTCGACGCAGGAGCGGATCGACGCGATCGTTCAGCGCACGCGCAGCGGCGGCGGCGAGATTGTCGCGCTGCTCAAAACCGGATCGGCCTATTACGCCCCAGCGACCAGCGCGATTTCAATGGCCGAGGCCTATCTTTACGACCAGAAACGGGTCATTCCCGCCGCAGTCAATCTGACCGGCCAATATGGCGTCGACAATCTTTACGTTGGTGTGCCGGTAGTCATCGGCGCGGACGGGGTCGAGAAGGTCGTCGAAATCGAACTCGACGACGAGGCCAAGGCGAACCTTGCTGTGTCGGTGGAGGCGGTCAAGGAACTGCTGGTGGCATGTAAGGCTATCGATTCGAGTTTGAAGTGATTGCCAAAGCTCCCGCAATTTGGTTGGTCCTTTTGCTCGCGGGCTGCGGAGAGATGACGGCTGAAGAAGAAGCCAAAATGGCGGTCCTCGTCGCTTGTGGCGAGAAGATTGAAACGGTCTTTCCCTCGATTAATGAGATACCCAATTCGCCGGAATCAGACGATGACGAATCGGGCAGCATCGACATCGCACCCAATGGAGACTTTGTGTTGAGTGCGTCAAACCGCAGACCGGAAATTGCTTTTGCCTGCACCGGGAACAGCAAAAGACGGCAGATCGATATGATTGAATTTGGCGGCCAAACGAAGAAGCCGGCCGAAGGTCAGAACTGGAGTTATTGAATGTCCATCCTCGTCAACAAACACACCAAGGTCATCACCCAAGGCATGACCGGTGCCACCGGTACTTTCCACACCGAGCAGGCTTTGGCTTATGGCTCGCAGATGGTCGGCGGGGTTACGCCGGGTAAAGGTGGGACGACGCATATCGGTTTGCCGATGTTCAACACTGTCGCCGAGGCGGTGCAGATGACCGGTGCCGATGCGAGCGTCGTTTATGTGCCGCCGCCCTTTGCGGCCGACTCGATCCTTGAGGCCATCGACGCCGAAGTGCCGTTGATCGTGTGCATCACCGAGGGCATTCCGGTGCTCGACATGGTCAAGGTCAAGCGTGCGCTTTCGGGTTCGAAGTCACGGTTGATCGGGCCGAACTGCCCCGGCGTGCTGACGCCGAATGAATGCAAGATCGGCATCATGCCCGGCAGCATTTTCTCCCAAGGTTCGGTTGGCGTTGTCTCGCGTTCGGGCACGCTCACATATGAAGCAGTGTTCCAGACCACGGCAGAAGGCCTTGGCCAGACGACCGCAGTCGGCATCGGCGGTGACCCCGTCAACGGCACCAACTTCATCGATATGCTCGAACTGTTCCTCGGCGACGATGAAACCCAATCGATCATCATGATCGGCGAAATCGGCGGCAGCGCCGAAGAAGAAGCTGCACAATTCCTGATCGACGAAGCCAAGAAGGGCCGCAAGAAACCGATGGCCGGTTTCATCGCTGGCCTCACCGCACCTCCGGGCCGCCGTATGGGCCATGCCGGGGCGATTGTATCAGGCGGCAAGGGCGACGCGGCAAGCAAGATCGCGGCGATGGAAGCGGCGGGTATTCGCGTCTCGCCGTCACCGTCCGACCTCGGCCGGACATTGGTTGAAGTTTTGAAGGGTAATTGATTGGGAAAAATCCCGTTCCCGTTCGTGTCGAGCGAAGACGAGACACCGTGCAGTACTGACTGGCCTCTCGTCTGCGCTCGAGGCGAACGGAATGGTTGATTAGCCAAATCCTCCCCACGGAAGGCAGTATCATGGGATTAGAAAACCAGGATTTCGAAACAGAACGCGGACCGAGCTGGGAACGCGCGAACTGGCCGCTGGGCTTGACCGACGACCTGACCGGCGCGCTTGACCCCACACAGATGGCGGTCGAGATCAAGGCTGCGGCCAAAGCGGCGGGTAAGCCGGTGGCAGAGGCCGACGCGGTATCAGCAGCGAGCGATGCGATCCGCGCGATGATGTTGGTGCGCACCTACCGCGTGCGTGGGCATCTGGCGGCGAACCTTGATCCATTGGGGCTTTCGAAGCAGGAAATCCCGGCCGATCTGACCCCCGAATATCACGGTTTCACCGGTGCCGATCTCGACAAGCGCGTCTATGTTGGCGGCACGCTGGGTCTGGAATGGACCACGGTGCGCGAGCTGGTCGATACGCTACGCGCCAATTATTGCGGGCCTGTTGGCCTTGAATATATGCACATCTCCGACGTCGAGGAACGCCGGTTTTTGCAGGACCGGATGGAAGGCAAGGACGCCGCCATCCAGTTTACGCCAGAGGGCAAGAAGGCGATCCTCGCCAAGGTGATCGAAGCCGAGCAGTACGAGAAATTCCTCGGTCGCAAATATGTCGGCACCAAGCGTTTCGGCCTCGACGGCGGCGAGTCGATGATCCCTGCACTGGAAGCAGTGATCAAATATGGTGGCAGCCTTGGCGTGCGCGAAATTGTTTACGGCATGCCGCATCGCGGCCGCCTGAACGTCCTCGCCAATGTGATGGCGAAGCCTTACCGCGTCATCTTCCACGAATTTTCGGGCGGCTCGTCCAACCCCGATGATGTCGGCGGTTCGGGCGATGTCAAATATCACCTCGGCACCAGCACCGACCGCGAATTCGACGGCATCAAGGTGCATATGAGCCTTGTCCCCAACCCGTCGCATCTGGAGGCGGTGAACCCCGTTGTCCTCGGCAAGGCCCGCGCCAACCAGACCGCCCGCGATGATTTGGAAAAGCATGAGCAGGTCCTACCGGTATTGCTCCACGGCGATGCCGCCTTTGCCGGACAGGGCATCGTTTGGGAGTGCTTGGGCTTTTCAGGCGTGCGTGGTTACAACACCGGTGGCTGCATCCACTTCATCGTCAACAATCAGGTCGGTTTTACCACCAGCCCGCAATTTGCGCGCTCCTCGCCTTATCCGTCGGACGTGGCCAAGGGCGTGCAGGCACCGATCTTCCACGTCAATGGCGACGATCCCGAAGCGGTAACCTTTGCCTGCAAGATCGCCATCGAGTTCCGCCAGACCTTCCACCGCGATATCGTGATCGATATGTGGTGCTATCGTCGCTTCGGCCATAATGAAGGCGACGAACCAAGCTTCACCCAGCCTTTGATGTACAAGGTCATTAAAACCCATCCGGGTGTTGCCGAGATTTATGCCAAACGGTTGGCAGATCAAGGCGTGATCGACGGCAATTGGGCCAGCGAGCACATCACCCGTTTTGTGGCCCAGCTCGAACAGGAGTTCAGCGCATCATCGAGCTACAAAGCCAATGAGGCCGACTGGTTCGGCGGTCGATGGTCGGGCCTTGCCAAGCCTGCTGATCCCGAAAGCGCGCGGCGCAATGTCGAAACCGGGGTGTCGAAGAAATTGTTCGACAGCCTTGGCCGTACACTGACCACGGTACCCGAAGGCCATAACATCCACCCGACATTGGGCCGCGTGTTGGAAGCCAAAAAGGCAATGTTCACTGCGTCCGATAATTTCGACTGGGCGACCGGCGAGGCATTGGCGTTCGGTTCGCTGCTGTCCGAAGGCTATGGCGTCCGCCTGTCCGGCCAGGACTCGGGACGCGGCACATTCAGCCAGCGCCATGCGGTGTGGGTCGACCAGGACACCGAGGAAAAATACATCCCGCTTTGCAGCGTTCCGCATGGCCGGTTCGAAGTTCTGGACAGCACCCTGAGCGAATTTGGTGTGCTCGGTTTCGAATATGGCTATGCCGGGGCCGAGCCGAAAACGCTCGTTTTATGGGAAGCGCAGTTCGGCGATTTCGTCAACGGCGCACAGGTGATGATCGACCAGTTCATTGCCGCAGGAGAGGCCAAATGGCTGCGCGCCAACGGGCTCGTGATGTTGCTGCCGCATGGCTATGAAGGTCAGGGGCCGGAGCATAGTTCGGCGCGGCTCGAACGGTTTTTGCAGCTTTGCGCGGAGGATAATATCCAGGTCGCCAATTGCACAACGCCTGCCAACTATTTCCACCTGCTCCGCCGCCAGATGGCACGGTCGTTCCGCAAGCCGTTGGTGGTGATGACGCCGAAATCATTGCTCCGTCACAAAATGGCGGTGTCGAAGGCCGAAGATTTCCAGGGCGAAAGCCACTTCATGCGCATCTTGTCGGACCCGTGGGCGCCCGCGGATGAGGATGTGAAGCGGCTGGTGCTATGTTCGGGCAAGGTCGCATATGACCTGCTCGAAGCGCGCAATGCGGCGGGCGACAAGGGCACTGCGATTGTGCGTCTGGAGCAGCTTTATCCCTTCCCCGGTGAGCCCTTGGCGGTTCGCCTGAAGCGCATGACCAATCTCGAAGAGGTTGTGTGGGCGCAGGAAGAACCGAAAAACGCCGGTAGCTGGTTCTTCGTCGATCCGTTCATCGAAGAATGCCTCGCCACCGCCAACACCACACCAACCCGCGCGCGCTATGCCGGTCGCAAGCCCGCAGCCGCGACCGCAACCGGCCTTGCCAAACGCCACCAGGCCGAACAGGCGGCTTTGGTCGCCGATGCGCTGGGCCACAATGTCCGCGCCGAAATCAGAAGGCAGCGTACCGGCGGCACCAAACCAGTCACCCCTCCATCCTCGTGAGGAAGTAGCAATGAGCACCGAAGTCAAAGTCCCTGTACTGGGCGAATCGATCACCGAAGCCACTCTCGGCCAATGGCTGAAAAAGCCGGGCGATGCGGTTGCCATCGATGAGCCGATAGCCAGCCTTGAGACCGACAAGGTCGCGATTGAAGTGCCTTCGCCGGTTGCAGGCGTGATGGGTGCATATGTCGTCGAAGAGGGTGCGACGGTGAATGTCGGCGCGGTGATTGCGTCGATAGAGGCGGGGTCGGGTGCGGTGGCTACACCGCCGCCGGCAGCCGCTGCTGCTGCGCCCGAGCCGGTCGCCACTACGCCTGTGCCAGCCGAACACGCCGACCTGCCGCTGTCACCTGCGGTCCGCCGTCTGGTGCTTGAACTGGGTATCGATCCGTCGAAGATCAGAGGCACCGGCAAAGATGGCCGCCTGACCAAAGAGGACGTTGTCGCCGCTGCCAAGGGTGCGCCTGCTCCAACGGCTGCACCCGCCGCCGCGTCGGTCGCCGCACCTGCCACCGCTGGCCGTCAGGAAGAACGCGTCCGCATGACCCGCCTTCGCCAGACCATCGCCAAGCGGCTGAAGGCGGCGCAGGAGACGGCGGCGCTCCTCACCACTTTCAACGATTGCGACATGAGCGCGGTGATGGAGGCGCGGGCGACCTACAAGGATCTGTTCGAAAAGAAGCACGGTGTTCGTCTGGGCTTCATGGGCTTCTTCACCAAGGCGGTGGCGCTCGCCGCGCGCGATGTGCCTTCGGTCAATGCGCAGATCGACGGTGAGGATATCGTCTATCATAATTATCTCGACGTATCGGTCGCGGTCAGTGCGCCCAACGGCCTTGTTGTTCCCGTCATCCGTAACGCCGACGCGATGTCCTTTGCAGAAATCGAAAAGGCGATTGGCAATTTCGGCGCGAAAGCAAAGGCGGGCACGCTTACCATGGAAGACATGACCGGCGGCACTTTCACAATTTCCAACGGCGGCGTGTTCGGCAGCCTGATGTCGACCCCGATCATCAACCCGCCGCAATCCGCCGTGCTCGGCCTCCACCGCATCGAAGACCGCGCCGTGGTTCACGACGGCCAGGTCGTCGTCCGCCCGATGATGTATCTGGCACTCAGCTACGACCACCGCCTGATCGACGGGCGCGAGGCGGTGACTTTCCTTAAGATCGTCAAAGAGGCGATCGAAGACCCCACCCGGTTGCTGATCGACCTTTAAGGAGCGCGAAGATGGCAGAACAAGATTACGACCTGATCGTCATCGGCGCGGGCCCTGGCGGATATGTCGCGGCGATCCGTGCGGCGCAATTGGGGTTGAAGACCGCGTGCGTCGAATCGCGCGAAACGCTCGGCGGCACCTGCCTCAATGTCGGCTGCATCCCGTCTAAGGCGATGCTGCACGCGTCGGAAATGTTTCATGAAGCGCATTCGGGCGCGCTGGCCAAATTCGGCATCGACTTCAAAAGCGTCGCGCTGAATCTCGACCAGATGCACGCCGAAAAGACGAAGGCGGTGGACGAGTTGACCGGCGGAATCGCGTTCCTGTTCAAGAAGAACAAGGTCGATTGGTTGAAGGGCCATGCCGCTTTCACCAGCGCCAACAGTGTGGTCCTTCGACAGGCTCAGGATGGCACGGACGGTAAGGAATACACCGCGAAGAATATCATGATCGCCACGGGCTCGTCGGTAACGCCGCTGCCCGGTGTCACAATCGACCAGAAGGTCATCGTCGATTCAACCGGGGCGCTGGCGCTGCCCAAGGTGCCGAAGCATTTGGTCGTCATCGGCGGTGGGGTGATCGGGCTGGAACTTGGCAGCGTCTGGTTGCGGCTTGGCGCTGAGGTCACCGTGGTGGAATATCTCGACCAGATCCTGCCCGGCATGGACGGCGAGGTCCGCAAGGAAGCGGCGAAGATTTTCAAGAAGCAAGGCTTCAATATCCGTACCGGAACCAAAGTCACCGGCGCGACCGTCAAAGGCGGCAAGGCGACACTGACCGTAGAACCAGCCGCAGGCGGCGCTTCCGAAACCATCGAAGCCGATTGCGTCCTCGTCGCCATCGGTCGCAAGCCCAATACCGAAGGCCTCGCGCTCGACAAAGCTGGCCTCACCACCAACGCCCGCGGTCAGATCGAAATCGGCCATGATTTCCAAACGAGCGTCCCCGGCATCTATGCAATCGGCGATGTCGTCCCCGGCCCGATGCTCGCGCACAAGGCCGAAGACGAAGGCGTTGCTGCGGCAGATTTCGTCGCCGGACACACCGGTATCGTGAACCATGACGTCATTCCAGGCGTGGTCTACACCTATCCCGAAATCGCCAGCGTCGGCCTGACCGAGGAAGAAGCCAAGGAACGCGGAGAGGTCAAGGTCGGCAAATTCCCGATGATGGCGAACAGCCGCGCCAAGACCAACCGCGACACCGACGGCTTTGTAAAGGTAGTCGCCGACGCCAAAACCGACCGCGTATTGGGCGTCCACATCATCGCCTCGATCGCGGGCAGCATGATTGCCGAAGCCGCGCTCGCCATGGAATTCGGCGCAACATCGGAAGACATCGCCTACACCTGCCACGCGCACCCGACGCATGCCGAGGCGCTGAAGGAAGCGGCAATGGCGGTGACGGGCAAGCCGATCCATATGTGATAAGGAGAGAAGTGATGTTGATGGCCGCATTATTTTTTGCCGCAGTCGCCGCTAATCCGGCAAGTATAACGTCACCCATTCCTCCGGCCATCTATACCGACCCGGAGCGCGACCCGGCGCATCCAGCGCGTATGGAGGTGCTACATATTCCGAGCGGCGATGTTCAGATCAATAGCGTCGCTTATCTCGCAGCGGGGACCGGACGGCATCCGACTATCATTATCTGCCACGGGCTTCCCGGCAACGAGAAGAATCTTGATCTGGCTCAAGCTCTGCGCCGTGCAGGGTGGAACGCTATCACCTTCAACTATCGAGGTTCGTGGGGCAGCCCCGGAAAATTTCGTTTTGCCCAGAATCCGGAGGATGTAGGCGCGGTGCTTACTTACTTGCGTGTACCCGCAAATGCAGAAAAGTTGGGCGTAGACACCTCGCGGCTGGTAATTGCAGGACACAGCATGGGTGGTTGGGCCGCCGCCATGTCCGGAGCGCGCGACCAGGACCTAGCCGGCGTCATTCTGATTTCGGCTGCGAATATTGGTGCAGTCGGGCGCTTGCCCACTGCCGCCGTAACTGGAATAATGGCTGACAGCATGGAATCTCTTGCCGGAACAACACCGGCTATACTGAGCGAGGAAGTTCAGGCCAATGCCGAGCCAAATGACTTTCTGCGAAGTGCCGGATCTTTAGCCGATAAGCCGTTACTGGTTTTAAGCTCCGACGATGGCCTTGCTCCGCAAACCGATGCACTTGTTACTGCTATCGGTAAAGCGGGTGGCGCTCAGGTAACCACAATCCACGTAACGACCGATCATAGCTGGTCGGATCGTCGGATTAGACTACAGACCGAGATACTCAACTGGCTGGCGAAGCTGAAATAATCTTGCTGGCCTGGCTCGACCTGTTCGGCATCGCGGTGTTTGCCGCGTCGGGTGCGCTCGCGGCGGCGCACAGGGGCCAGACACTTGTCACATTCTCCTTCTTCGCGCTGATCACCGGCGTCGGCGGCGGGACGGTGCGCGATCTGCTGATCGGTGCGCCGGTGTTCTGGGTTCAGGACTGGCGCTTCGCCGCGACCTGTCTGGTGACTGCGGGGCTGGTTTGGGTAACGCCGAAAAGCTTCTGGAAGCCCCGTGCGCTCGACTGGTTCGATGCCATCGGTATTGCGATTTACGCGGTGTTCGGCGCGTGGAAATCGCTGACGCTAGGCGTGCCGATGCTGCCTGCGATGATGATGGGGGTGATCACCGCCTGCGTCGGCGGCATCATCCGCGACGTGCTGGCGGGTGAACCGTCGATTTTGCTGAAGCCAGAAATTTATGTCACAGCCGCAGCACTGGCATCGGGGCTGTTCGTGCTGTTGCTCTGGTTGGAAATACCGGTATTAATTGCCGCCATCGTCAGCGCAGCAGCAGGCTTTGCCCTCCGCGCAATGGCGATATGGAAGGGTTGGGCGATCCCTGCCTATCGGGGGTAAGCATGAAATATCGGACCTTGCACAAATGGCATATCTGGCTGGGCTGGCTGGTCGGGGTGCCGTTGATCCTGTGGACCGCGAGCGGACTGTTCATGGTCGTGCGACCGATAGAGGAGGTGCGCGGCGAACATTTACGCGCAGAACCGCTGATGCTGACCGCCATCAACCCCGTCGCGCCATTGTTGAGCGGGCGTCCGGTCGAGAAACTCACGCTTGAACAACGCGCGAGCGGCCCGGTTTGGGTAATCCAGTATCCGGGCGGTGATCTGCGCCGTGCAGACCCGGCGACGGGCGCGTTGCTGCCAAAGATAGGTGCGCCCGAGGCGGCAGCGCTGGCGGATAGCTATTATGCTGGCAAGACCCGGCAGGTGTCGGCCCGGAAATTCGTCGCCGATAAGGCACCGCTCGATCTGCGGAGAGATCGCCCGAGTTGGCAGGTGAACTATGCCGATGGCACGCGCTTGTATATCGACGAAGATACCGGCGGCCTGCTCGCGCTACGTACCGACCAGTGGCGGGTTTTCGATTTCATGTGGGGCCTGCATATCATGGACTTGCAAACCCGCGAGGACACCCACCACCCGATATTGATCCTGTTCGCCACGCTGGCGCTCGTCACTTTGCTGCTCGCCTTCTGGATGCTGATTGCACGTCAACGACGACGACAGAAAAAGTGACAGTCACTTTTTGCGTTACGCCCGTTCGTCCTTGGGCGAATCCATCACGATGTACGACACGATGCTCGACACTTGCGGGACGGTGCCGAGCACTTCGGTGTGAAAATACTTGTACGCCGCAAGATCGCGTGCCTCGATGCGCAGCAAATACTCGACCGTGCCGGTAATGTTATGGCACTCGCGCACCTCGGGTGCCGACGCCATCGCCGCTTCAAAACCAAGCTGATCTTCCTTGGTGTGCTTTGAAAGTCCCACCATCACATATGCGATAAAGCTGACGCCTAACGCCTGGGGGTTGAGCACCGCGCGATAACCGGCGATCACACCTTTTCGCTCAAGATCCTGCACGCGCCGCAAACAGGCGGAGGGCGACAGCCCGACCCTGTCAGCCAGATCGATATTGCTGATCCGGCCGTCATGCGTCAGCTCGCGCAATATTTTTGCGTTTATGTTATCAATCTCGCTCATTAGTTGCAGATTTCTGGCAAAATTACGCAATAACGCAAGCACATTCGGCGCGCTTTGAGTTATCTTCATGGGAATGATGACAACCGAACTGTTCGCCGCTTTTGCCGCCTTTGCCTTCGTGTCCTCGATTACGCCGGGGCCGAACAACCTGATGCTGATGGCATCGGGCATCAATTTCGGCCTGAGCCGGACCGTGCCGCATATCCTGGGCGTGACACTGGGCTTCACATTGATGATCGCATTGATCGGACTTGGCATAATGCAGGTGATCGAGGCGGTGCCGGGGTCTTATCTGGTCATTACGATCGCGAGCGGGCTGTATCTCCTGTACATGGCGTGGAAGATTGCCACCACCAACACATCGCCCGCCGAAAATAGCGCGGCTATAGCCAAATCAAAACCCTTCACCTTCATACAGGCCGCGTTGTTCCAATGGGTGAACCCCAAGGCATGGACATTGGCGCTAACCGCAATCTCGGCTTATGCACCGAAATCGCAAGGCTGGGTCGGCGTAGTCGTGGTGGCGTCGGTATTCGGTATCATCAACCTGCCCAGCACTGGCGCATGGGCGGTGATGGGCGCAAAAATGCGGCGGTTCCTGAGCGACCCGGTGCGGTTGAAGGCGTTTAATATCGTTGCCGCGTTGTTGCTGGTCGCGTCGCTTTATCCGATGGTTGTGGGATTGGTGGCGGCTTGAGGTGGCGTTTGCTCAGGGGCAGCAATCGCGAAAGCTGCCGCTCAAGCAGATGCTCCGGGATGTCTGAAGCCGTCAACGTTGCGGACATTCAATTTCTCGGCCGCAAGGCGTTCGCGTAAAGCTCTGGTAGTGCATCGAGCCAACGCCGGTCATAGAGCTCTCGTTTGAAGGTATGAACTGCTTCATTGAACTCAGCACTAGCATTGTCCGCGCATTCATCCGAAAGAAGGCTGCCTTCCCGTCCGTCGCGATATGTCCAAATTAATTTCACTCTGGGGGCATGCCGATGAACTGGCTGAGCACAGTTCATATTATCGCTTATTCCCGCTGGAACACGCAACACACGCATTGTTTTGGCAAGAGTCTGGAATGAGGCGGGATCAACCAATCGCTTGCGGTCTACGACACCAGCAAATTCCGACTCTGCCAAGAGCTGCAATTTCCCACCAGTGGCAACTGACAGTCGAATATTAGTGGGGGGATCATGTGACCCGGTTTCATACGCAACGGACACAACGGGGTTTGACCCAGTCAATCCGGCTTCTTCGTCCACATTGCTGCAACTGCCTCCCGCAAACGCAAAGATAGAAGCCCACCAATATTTCATTCCTTTGGTATGCGAGACTGCGGCGTAAACAAAACCTCCATAAGGAGGTGATATCTCTCGCCAGATTTCATCGAACCTGATTTTACTAGCAGATCAATTGGCAGATTTTTGGTGAGATAGTTCGATATCAAGGTGCGATCCGATTTACTCAGTTCTTGTGATTTTGTTTTGAGCAAAATTAGCGAGTTGCCCGCGCCAAACTCAACGCAAATCGCCACTCTGGCGTTTGTTCGCTTCAGCAACTGCTCTAATTCCGGATCGAGGAAGTGAATGTTATTGGGCATCGGACCACTAAGATCTGACGCGCCTAAACAAAAGGGTGGTCTTTTATCCGGCTTTGAACTCAGCCTGATTGCAGGTGTTGGAGGAATAAGGCTCACGACCGAGAGCTTTTCCTCGGACTTGATGGCGATAGGGTCGCCGCCGCGAGGCCAGCAAAGACATTCGCGTAAGTTGAGGTCAAACGCGGATAGCATCGTTGCCCAGTAGGTAACCTGCACCGCCAACGACATCAGAAAAAGTAGAAACCTGTTCACGATTGATACAGTATATCATTCATAAGTGTTGTCAATTGTCAGCCAAAAGTGGACTGTCCGCAATCCACAAATTGCGGACGGTTGCGCTCGCCTTACTGCCCCGATACCGATTCTGCCCTTCGTCAAAGCTTGACAGCGCAACGCTAATCTGGTACATAACAGGAACATTGCGGCTTTTTGTCCAATGCCCTCCCAACATCCAAGGATAACCCTTATGCGAACCCGCATCCCCCGTCCGCCGCGATGGCGGGCTTCGTTTTTGCGTGCGCTTTCCCGGACCGGCAATGTGAAATTGTCTGCGGAGCGCGCGCCTGTGCATTATAGCCATGTCTATCGCCTGCGAAGGAAGGACGCCGAATTTGCCGGCGCGATGGATGCGGCGCGCGCCGAGGCGGCGAAGCGGCTGGGCGACAGCCCCTCGCCCTCGCTCGCCAAATGCACCGGGGACGCCGTGCGCGGCGAGCTGGTGCTGTTCTGCACGCGCACCGGCAGGCCGCATTTGCGCGCACCCCGCGCAAACGGCTGGACTCGCGCCAAGGAAAAGAACTTTCTCGACGCGCTTGCCTCGACCTGCGTTGTAACCACTGCCGCGCGCATGGCGGGCGTAACCCCCAGCGCCGCATATCAGCGGCGTTTGCGCTGGCCGGGATTTGCCGCCGAGTGGAAAGTGGCGCTTAAAAACGGTGTGGACGCGCTCGAGCTGCGACTGCTTCATGATGCCAGCGAGCTTTTAGAAAACGGTTATACTGCAGTGCCTGCGGACATCACCGTGAAGAGCGTCGAGGACGCGATTCGTGTGCTTGCTTATCACAAAAAGCAGGCGGATGTCCGTCGGCCCGCCTGGAACGCAACGCCAGTCGATGTCGAGGCAGTCAAGGCATGGATTGTCCGTCAAGCGTGGTTGCTTGATGCCGAGGCAGCGAAAAAGCGGCGGTCGCCTTCCCACTAGCGATAGCGCGTCGGGAACAGCCGTTTCAGATTCGCGACCTTCGGCTTGTCCCAGCGCACGATATACGGGTGCGTCGGGTTCTTTGCCATGAAGTCCTGATGATAGGTTTCTGCCGGAAAGAAGCTGTAGCCTTCAATCTTCGTGACTATTGGTTTTTTCCAGACGGCCGCCTTGCCGAGTTGCGCGATATAGGCCTTGGCCGCGGTTCGTTGCGCTGCATTGGCTGGGAAGATGGCGGTGCGATATTGGCTGCCGGTGTCCGGGCCCTGGCGATTCAATTGCGTTGGGTCGTGCGTTACCGAAAAGAAGATGTGCAGCAGGTCGTTATAACTGATGACCGCCGGATTATATTTGATCCGTACCGATTCAGCATGACCCGAACGACCTCCGCCGACGGTTTCGTAATCGGCGGTCGCCTTGGTTCCGCCCGAATAGCCCGATTCGACGCTGGTCACGCCTTTGACGTGTTCGAACACGCCTTCGATGCCCCAGAAACATCCTCCGGCGAAGACCGCAGTCTGCGTGCCTTTGGCTTCAACGATAGAGGCAACAGGTGCTGCAATGCGGATGCCCTCGGCGGCGTGCGCGGTGGCTATGGGGGAGGCCGCTTCCGGTCCGCAAGCGACGGTAAAGGCTAGAGCTGCCGCAATCGCAGCCGAGCGAAGGGCAGGCTTATTTGTTTGGCGTGGCTTCTTCATAAACAGGCGCTCCGACCGATATCACCCTTGATACTTCTGCGTGGCCGATGTCGGCGCTTGCAGGCTTGATCACTGCCAATCCGGCAACACCGAGGGCGAAACCGCCCGCGAGGCTGAGGAAAAGTTCCGATCGCACAAAGTTGAAAATACCGGTCATAAAATCTCTTGGTTGGTGCTGCCTATTCGGTGGCTGCAGTAGATACGTTACTGCGGCCAAAAAGGTTTCGCAGGTCGCCGGTTAAGTACGACTTAACGTCTCGTTTTATTAGGTTAAGCTGCGGTCAAACGAGTGCTGCGCACGCCGACTGGATTCTGGTGCAGGCTTCCTTGAGCAATTCGGTCGAGGTTGCATAGGAAATGCGGAAGCCCGGCGAGAGGCCGAAAGCCGCGCCGTGCACCGCCGCAACGCGGTAATCGTCGAGGAAATAATCGATCAGATCGGCATCGGTTTCGATTTTTTTTCCCTTCGGCGTGGTCTTGCCCATCACGCCGCTGGCGTCGGGATAGACATAGAATGCGCCTTCGGGCGTCGGGCAGAAAAGCCCGGGTGCATCGTTCAGCATCGCCACCACCAGATCGCGGCGTTCCTTGAACGTGGCATTGCGCTCTTTCAGGAAATCCTGCGGCCCGGTGAGTGCGGCGAGCACGGCATATTGGCTGATCGAACAGGGGTTGCTGGTTGACTGCGATTGCAGGGCACCCATCGCCTTTATCAGCCATTCGGGACCACCCGCATAGCCGATGCGCCAGCCGGTCATCGCATAAGCTTTCGACGCGCCGTTCATGGTGAGCGTGCGGTCGTACAGTTCGGGGCAGACCTCCAGCATCGTCGCAAAGGGCGACTGCGCGTACCAGATATGCTCGTACATATCGTCGGTGAGCAGCATGACATGTGGATGTTTGATAAGAACCTGACCCAGTGCCTCCAGCTCGATGGCGCTATAGGCAGCGCCGGTCGGGTTCGAGGGCGAGTTGAGGATGAGCCAGCGCGTTTTCGACGTGATCGCGGCGTCCAGTTGCTCGGGCGTGATTTTGTAGTTTTGCGCCGCGGTCGCCATGATGACAACCGGCGTACCGCCCGCAAACTGGACGATGTCGGGATAGCTCACCCAATAAGGCGCAGGGATGATGACCTCGTCGCCCTTGTCGACCGTTGCAACCAGCGCGTTGAACAGGGTGTGCTTGCCGCCCGCGTTCACGGTGATCTGCTTGGCGCTATATTCGATGCCATTGTCGCGTTTGAATTTGGCGGCGATGGCGGCCTTCAAAGGCGCGATGCCATCGACGGCGGTATATTTGGTCTGGCCGCTGCGGATCGCCTCAATCGCGGCGTCTTTGACAAAATCGGGCGTGTCGAAATCGGGCTCACCTGCCGACAGGCCGATGACATCCACGCCTTGCGCCTTCAAATCGATCACGCGGCCCGTCATGGCGAGCGTAGCAGAGGGTGCGATCCGGCCCAAAGCGGCAGACAGGCGGTCGATCATAAAATTACTTTCGTGGGCTTTTTTGTAAGCAAGTTGCGGCGTCGCCGTAGCTACCTACATAAAATTACGCAACCCGTTTGGCCGCGATTAATCCACGAACGCTGTTGCCGAGGAAGAAGCCCTGGTCGAGATCTTCGGGCGTCAGATCGGCCTCTATCGCCTTGCCTTCGCCGATCAGCTCGCGGCGCAGCACCGACGGCAAAGCACCGCGCGACAAAGGCGGGGTCAACAGCGTGCCATTACGTTCGACAAAAATGGCGGTGATGCTGCCCTCGATCAGGAAGCCTTCGGCGTCGACGAACACGACTTCGTCTGCACCCGATGCCTTGCGCGCTTCATCGTGGAACGCGCGGTCGCTGGTTTTGTGATGCAGCCGGAAATCGGCCTTGTCGACGGGCAGCGGAGCGATGGCCACGCGCCAGGGCTCGATCATATCGGCCAGTGGCCGGACCTCAATCGCAATCGCCCCGCTTTTCGACGACCGCAGCCGCACCTTCGACAGCGTACCGAGGTGAAAGGTTGCCACATGCAACTGGTTTCGGATCGCATGCCGATCCAGCTCAAACCCGAACAGCTGCGCGCTGGCTTTCATCCGTTCCAGATGCGCCTCCAGCCGCATGATCCCACGCGCCGGTTCGAACCGCATCGTTTCGATCAAGTCAAAGCCGTAACTGTCCACCTGCGCAAAATCTCCCTTGGCTAGGCACTCGGCCCATTCGCCTGCCTCGTCCGAGTCAGCGACAATGCCCGACCCCAGACCCAATGATATCTGACCCAATGAACCCCGCTTGGTCGCTTCGCACAAGGTAAAAGTGCGGATGGCGACATTGAATGCGGCATCGCCGTTCGGATCGATCCGGCCAATCGACCCGCAATAAACGCCGCGCGGGGCCGCTTCGACCTCGTCGATGATCTGCATCGCCCGGATTTTCGGCGCGCCGGTGATCGATCCGCACGGGAAAAGCGCCTTTATGGCGTCAACGACGTCATTACCCGCCGACAAAAGCCCAGTAACGGTCGATGTCATCTGGTGAACCGTCGGATAGCTTTCGACATGAAACAGCTCGGGCACCGCGACCGAACCGGGTACGCACACGCGCGACAGGTCGTTGCGCAACAGATCGACGATCATCAGATTTTCAGCGCGTTGTTTCGCGTCAGTCTTAAGCGTTTCGGCCTCCGCTGCGTCGGCTTCGGGGTCGGCGCGACGCTGCGCTGTCCCCTTCATCGGTTTTGTGGTGACGCGGGCGTCTTTCAACGCAAAGAACAGTTCGGGCGAGAAGGAGAGATAATGCTGCTCTCCGGTCCAGATCACCCCGCCATAGCCCGCCGCCGCGCGCGGACGGAGCGCCGCATACAGCGCGAGCGGGTCTCCGACATAACCGGCAGAGAGCGGGAAGGTCAGATTGGCCTGATAAATGTCGCCCGCACGGATATAATCCTGCACTTTGGCAAAGGCCTTTGTATAGTCGGCGCGCGATATCTCTGGACGTAAGGGTGAAAGCCACGCCCCTGCGGGATCAGGCAAAATTGACGGCATGGCGTCTGCACTAAACTCTTGATATCGCTCAAATAGTCCGAACCATGCTAGCAAGCCTTCAGAAGGCTCTGGTAAATGCGGCAGCAGTGCTGCCCCGGCATCATAAGCCAAAAACCCCGCCGCATACAGCCCGCGCGCGGTTGCTGCGCGCAGTTCATCGAGCAACGGTGTCACCTCCTCAGCTGTATTCGCCGTCAGGAATTCAACCGGGTCTGCATAAAGCCGCGCTGGGGACGCACCCGACACGCGTGCATCGTCCAGTAGAACATAAGGGCTGTCGGTGGGGATCATTCGCCCTAGCTATAGCGGAAATATGGAGCGGGTGAAGGGAATCGAACCCTCGTCACTTGCTTGGGAAGCAAAAGCTCTACCATTGAGCTACACCCGCTCGTCCGAGTGCCGTTAACGCCCGCGTGGCAAATTGGCTAGTCTCTTAACCGTTCGGCATGCCATGCCAGATGTTCGGCCATGAAGGTCGAGATGAAATAATAGCTATGGTCGTAACCGGGCTGCATCCGAATTGTTGCTTTCTGGTCAGCCGCCTCGCAAGCCTCGATCAGCAAATGCGTTTTCAGCTGTTCGGTGAGGAAATTATCGGCGTCGCCTTGATCGACGAGCAAGTCGGGCAAGCGCGCACCAGCCGCGATCAGCGCGCAAGCGTCATATTCGGCCCAAGCCGACTGGTCCGGCCCGAGATATCCGGCCAAAGCCTTGTGGCCCCAAGGACAATTCATCGGTGAAACAATCGGCGCGAAGGCGGAGGCCGATCTGAACTGTCCTGGATTGCGCAAAGCGATGGTCAACGCACCATGCCCGCCCATCGAGTGACCCATAATGCCTTGTCGGGTCATATCGGCGAGGAAGTTCTCACCGATAGTCGCAGGCAGCTCGCTCTCGATATATTCTCGCATCCGGTAATGTTGCGCGAATGGTGCCTCGGTCGCATCGACGTAGAAGCCCGCGCCCAGCCCGAAATCATATGCACCTTCCGGATCATCCGGCACCCCCTCGCCACGTGGGCTGGTATCGGGCGCAACAAATATCAGCCCCAGTTCCGCACAGGCCTTGCGATATTCGCCCTTGTCGGTGACATTAGTGTGGGTGCAGGTCAGGCCCGAGAGATACCAAATGACCGGTAGTTTCGCGCCCTGTTCATGCGGCGGCACGAACACCGAGAATGTCATCTCGGTCCCCGTTGCCGTCGAATGATGTTTGTAAACACCCTGCACGCCGCCAAAGGCCCTGTTGGTCGATACGGTTTCCACGAGCAAGCTCAGCCGGTCAGGCAGGTATGCGGTGAAGTGCGCAGAGCTTGTTGCCGTCGGGGTCGCGCAGATAAGCGAGGTACATCTTCATGCCCGAACCCTCACGCACCCCGGGCGGATCTTCAATTGCGGTTCCGCCGTTTTCGATGCCGGCCTGATGCCAGACATCGGCCTGTTCCGGGGTCATCGCAAAACCGATCGTGCAGCCATTGCCGGGCGTCGCGGGTGCGCCGTCGATCGGCGGCGTAACCAGAAACAGTCCACCATTATGCGCATAAATCAAGCGGCCCTTCGGATCTTCCGAACCCGCCCTACCGCCCATTGCGGTGAATGTTGCGTCGTAGAATTTTTTCGAAGCGGCAATGTCGTTGCTGCCCACCATCATATGACTGTACATATCTTATCTCCTTCGGTTTAGGTCGATTTAGAAAACCACGACGCTGCGGATGCTTTCGCCCGCATGCATCAGGTCGAAGCCCTTGTTGATCTCATCCAATGTCAAAACATGGGTGATCATCGGGTCGATCTCGATTGTGCCATCCATATACAGATCGACAATCTTCGGCACATCGGTGCGGCCTTTGGCCCCGCCGAACGCAGTCCCGCGCCAGTTGCGACCGGTTACGAGCTGAAACGGCCGGGTGCTGATTTCCTTCCCCGCCTCTGCAACCCCGATGATGATAGACGTGCCCCAACCACGGTGGCAGGCCTCCAGGGCTTGGCGCATGACAGTCGTGTTGCCGGTGCAATCGAAAGTATATTCCGCGCCGCCATCGGTGAGTGCCACCAAGTGCGCGACGATATCTCCGTCCACATCCTTTGGATTGACGAAGTGGGTCATCCCGAACTTCTTGCCCCATTCCTCGCGGTCGGGATTGATGTCCACGCCCACGATCATCTTGGCACCTGCCATCCGCGCGCCTTGCAACACGTTGAGGCCGATGCCGCCCAGGCCAAAGATGATGACATTGTCGCCGGGTTGGACCTTGGCAGTGTTTACCACTGCGCCAACGCCTGTCGTAACGCCGCAGCCGACATAGCAGGCGCTGTTGAACGGTGCGTCTTCACGGATTTTGGCAACCGCGATTTCGGGCAACACGGTGAAGTTCGAGAAAGTCGAGCAACCCATATAATGAAAGATGGTCTGCCCCTTATACGAAAAGCGCGATGTCCCGTCGGGCATCAGGCCCTTGCCCTGTGTCGCGCGGATCGCGGTGCACAAATTGGTTTTGCCCGAAAGACAGCTTTTACACTGGCGACATTCCGGTGTGTAGAGCGGAATGACATGATCGCCGGGTTTCACCGAAGTAACGCCCGCGCCCACCTCGCGCACAATGCCTGCACCTTCATGGCCAAGCACGCTCGGGAAAATACCTTCGCTATCGAAGCCGTCCAATGTGTAGGCATCGGTGTGGCAGATGCCCGTCGCCATGATCTCGACCAAAACCTCACCGGCTTTCGGCCCCTCCAGATCGAGTTCGACAATCTCCAGCGGTTTCTTTGCTTCAAAGGCAACGGCAGCGCGAGTCTTCATCGGGGGAGTTCTCCTTGGTTCACGCCAAGGCTTTGACCATCACACCGCCAGAATCGCAACCCTAAATTCCGGCATACCAGTCATAGTCAACCGCATCTTCCCAATAGCCGCCGTTGCCGCCGTAGAATTTTTTGAGATCATCGGTTGCCTCCACCCGCATTACATATTTGGCGTGCTTGTAACCCAATTGCCGCTCTACCCTGAGCCGCAGCGGCGCACCGTGGCGCTCGGGCAGCAACCCGCCATTCATGCTCCACGCCAATATGGTTTGCGGATGAAAGGCATCGATCAGATCGATCGATTCATAATAAGGGTCAGCGTTAAAGCTGTCGGCGCAGTGAAACACAACATAGCGTGCCTTGGTCGACAACCCTGCTTGCTTCAAAAGCATTCCGAGCGGCGTGCCGCGCCATTTGCCGATCGCGCTCCAGCCTTCAACACAATCGTGCCGGGTAATCTGCTCGCGCGACGGCATCGCCATCAGTTGTTCGAGATTAAGACTGAGCGGCCTTACGACCATACCATCGACTTTCAATTGCCAGTTGGCAAACCTGTCAGCGACGTGCGCGGAATATTCGGGCGTCGCACCACTGATCGAGCCATTGGGCTTAAATGTCGGCGAGATATCGCTTTCGGAAAATTCGCGTGCGAGCGCGGACCTGTCGGAAATCAGGCGTTGCGCGGTCTTGTTCAACGCTTCGCCGCTGCGCAGCACCGAACGGAAGCCTTCATTTTCGGTCAGCATATCGCACCCCGATAACAGCAGCCCGCCACCGCCCAGCGCTGCTCCCGTGAGGAAACGCCTGCGCGGCATGATGATATTCCCATCGGTCATGGGCGCACGCCCTCTCCTTCTGTCAGTTCGGTCTCCACTTTGCCGGGCAATTTATACTTGCCGGTGATCATCGAGCGGATCTCGTTGATCGGCCCTGCCAGCACCACCATGACGATGTGCACGAAAAAGAATGCCACCAGCGCAAAGGCACAAATGAAGTGAATCGAGCGTGCCGATTGGCGACCGCCGAATATATCGAGTAGCCAAGGCCACGCCGCGTCCATTGCAGGCGACATCGTCAGACCGGTCAGTATCATCAGCGGCAGCAAAACGAATATGACACCTATGTAACTGATTTTCTGTAATATATTATAGTTTCTAGCCGCCGCGCCGGTGGGCAACCGCAACCGCGCATGTTCTTTGATATCGTGCCAGATATGCCTCGGCGACCATTCGGTTTTGCGTATGTGAAGGTCGTTTTTGACATGCCCGTTCCACAGCGAGCGTATCATGTAGAAGGCGAGCGCCAGCGACAATATCCAGGCAAAGCTAAGGTGCCAGCGGCGGCCAGCTTGCAAATCATAATTGGACGGTATCGTAATCCAATAGGGAAAGGCGCGCCGCCGGACCTCCCCTTCGGCATCGTTCCAAATGCCGAATACGCCCGTCGTTTCCAGCCGTGTGCCTGCGAACTCGACGAATCCGGTATCACCAGCATCGTCGATCACCAGCCAGGCAGGATCGGCATTCGCGCCATATTCGCCCCAATAGAGTCTCGGGTGCGCGTTGAAGATCATCAAGCCGCTCATCAACAAAACCAGCAACGTCAACGCGTTCAGCCAATGCCAGATCCGCGTCGATAAACGGTGCCGCTTGATCACATCGCCGGGTTGCAGCGGTTCGTCGGCTGTCGTTGCATCACTGGTTGTCATTGCACGGTTCCACCTCGCGGCAAGCTAGGGTCAGGACCTAGACCGCGTGAGCGAGTTCGACAACAGATACGCTTTGGTTACATCATTAGATGCAAATCGCTTGCATCTACGGGCCTTGCGGTTGCGCGACGATGGCCAACCGCTCGACCGGTTTGGCGGTAATAATCCCGAGGTCGGCCACCGGCTTGCCGCGACCGAGTTCCGCCAGCGACGGCAGGTCGGCCTGAACCCCGATAACCGTCGCTGACAGCGCCGCAACCCGCAGCTTGTACTTCCCGTAAGGCACAAATTCGAACAGGAAGAAGCCGTCATATTCGGATCTCGTCGTTTTTATGACCTGACCGTTCTTGTCGAGCAGTTCGAGATCGACGCCGCTCAATATTTTGCCGCCTTCGCGCTGCAAGTTGCCGGAGATTTCGCCTGCGGCGACCAAAGGAAGCTCGATCGTGATCGGCACGCCGGGTCTTGGCGTGACAACTACCCCGCTGGTTGCTGGCTGAATGAACGGATCGGGCAGGCTCGATGCATCGATGCCGACCAGAACCGGCTCGAACGGCTGCAACCCGTCGATAATTGTGCGTCCTTCGGTATCGGTCGGGTCGCCCCGCGCCAAAAGTCCTGCGGTCAGCTCTACCGATTTCTCCAAAGGCTCACCCGGCTGACGGATACCATCGGCGTTTTCGTCGTGGTAGACGATAGCTAGCGCCTGACCGGAGGAGGCAAGCTTTTCTACGGCGACGCGTATCCCGCCGCTGCGCGGATCGGGACCCAGGCTGAAGGCGAGGCTTAGACCGGCCGCGACCGAGCCATCGCTCGCGGCCTCGACCTGGCCGGTCAGCGCAAAATGTTTGAAGCGCTTGGTATGCCCGACAGAAAGGCGCCCGCGCGTATCCGCCGTCGAATAGCCCAGTTCTGCGCGCCAATCCGAAGTTTCGCCGGCGCGCCACTCGGCGGTAAGCTTCGATTCACGGAAACCGCTGTCGCCGGTCAGCCCGAACTGCGCTTCGCCGCGCAACCGCACGCCGCCAATCCGGCCCGACAGCCTGGCCGTCGCATCAAGCCGCGATGGCGGGTTTATCCCGCCGCGAACACTGTCCTTCTGCCACGTCAGTTCTGCGCTTGCACTTAACTGCTTGATATTAAATGATAGTCTTGATCCTGCCTCAATCCGGCTGCTGCCATCGGCGCGCGTACTGTGACGTATTTCGGCGCGCAATGGAATATATTGCCGACCCAGTTTGAAGCTTTGGTCGATCGACAGGCTGTTGAGTTGCCGAAGGTCACGATCGTACCGCTCACTCTGATAACCACCGATCAGCCGCACGCTTTCGCCACTTATCAACGTCTGCCCGACCTGCGCCAGCAGCTTGCCGCCGAACGCATAGCCGCGTGCCAGATTGCTCGACGCTGCGAGTTCGACGAGCGTCGGCCCGATAGCGCGCCTGATCGACCCTTCGAGATAGTTTTGCCGCTGACCGCGCAGCATCGACGTAAACCATGAGCCCGCAACTGACGTTCTGGCGTCAATACCGCGTTCCAGACCGAAGCCGCCGCGCAGCCCGAGATAATCTGCCGGATCGACGCCGCCGAAGTTAATGAGGTCGCGCCCCGCGTCCTGAACCGCCGCCCAATAATAAGTATCACGCGGCGGGATCGAATCGAGCCCGACCGGGATCATCCGGACATCGCGGCGGATCTGCCCTTGCGGCCCGTAGAGCACGACTTCGAACCGGTTCTGCCCATAGAGCAACGCAACATCGAGGAATTCGTAGCGCCCGTCACCGCGGCTTTGCGAATAGCCGATCAATTGCTCGTTGCGGTAAAGCTCGGCATCCCAGCCGACGGGTAGTTCGCCACGGAATGTCGTGCGGTCGAAGCTTTCGGCGCGACCCAAGGGCCGGTTGGTAACGAACGCGCCACGCCCTGCTGTCGTATGCATCCCGAGCGGGGTCGAATTGGTGGAAACATCGCCTAACGCAAAGTGAGTGGCGTTAAGCGGGCCGAGCAAACCGGCATTGGGATCGGTCCGATAGCCGCGCAAACGAAGGCTTTGCGGAACGCCGCGATCATTCGACGAAAGCCGCGCATCGAACGACGCTCCGCCGATTTCGCCGCTGGCAAACACTTCGTATCGCGCGTCCAAACGATTGCCGCTCCTTTTATCGCGGCTGACCCCCATTGACGTCACGACGTCAACTGATGGCGTTCGCCAGAAACGGTACGGGTCTTTGGCTTGCGGCAGCTTCGCGAGGTCGAACTGCGTGGCCGGGCGTACCCTACCCGCTCTAGCCTTGCGTTCTTCTGCCATTTCGAATGGCAGCTTTCGATCAGCCTTGATAATCAGCAACGCGTTCGACTGGTCTGCTACAACCTCTACATTCAACCATCGCGCCAATGTCTGCGTGTCGACGCACCAGCCTTCGGGCGCATCGCGAACATCGTTCTCGGTCAGGATTTGATTGTTGTTCACGATTTGTACTGTGTTGGCTTCACGGTCGATTGTGATCGTCCGGCTTTCTTCGAACAACCAGCCAGTTGCGCGGCGCGACTTCTTGTCGAGCCGGACGGGCAGGTCGAACGCAATGATTACATCGGCGAAATCAACGCAGATGCCTTTGTCGGTCTGATAGCCGCGAACACCGTCGCCAACGCGGTACTGCCCGACGCGCACGTCGAACAGCAGCGCATCATCCTCACTGGCTTGCCAGCCCGCCGCAAACGACGGCGCAGCGGGGACCATTACGATCCCCGCTGCTATGGCCAATGCCATCAGGGCCTTTCGCCCCTTGTGATAGATGTTGCGCATCGCTGGCTACAATCAGCCCGCCCGTCAGTCGATCAGGGCAAAACCGAGCGCACTTGGCTGATAAGCCCGCCGCCGGCTTCAGGCGCTTCATAATAGGAGATGACGACCTCGCCGTGCATCTTGGCCGCGAGCTCGTCGCCGAAAGGCAGCGAGACCTGACGGCTCGAAACCTCGGGGTAGATTGCGATTCCCTTTGCAATCATCAGCGGCTCGGCAACGCCAGGCTTTGTCACGTGGATCTCGCCAAACACCGAACGTGCGCCTTTTCGCGCCAGATCGAACTGCAGGGTCGGGCCTTCGTTGTCGGCCGCAATCTTGACATTGGCCAGTGTAGCCGTCGCCTCCAGATTGCCCTTGCGGACAATGATGGGAATGGTGATTCCGTAAATAGGAATAAGCTGAATTTTCAAACCGTTACCGGCATCTAGCGCTTCTGTAGCCGGTTGCGCTTTTGGAATCGCTCGAAACAGCATGTGCGCACGATATTCGCCGTCGGGTAGATTTTCCATCGGTTGCAATCCGATGCGGATAGACTGTGGTTGGTTGGGCGGCAACGTCACCCGCCGGGGCGCATAGCGAATAACCGCCAAAGCCGCCTTTTCGGTGTCATTGGCGCCCTCAACAGTGACATCCTCGAGCCTGCCGATGTCGTTCATTCGCCGCAGCTCAAGCGAAATCCGGTATGTTGCCTCTTCGTTGCCGGTGTTGTTGAGGATTACCTCGGTACCCCGGCGGCCATCAAGCACGATCCGGGTCGGCGCGACCAACAGGTCACCCGCTGCATGCGCGGGCGTCGATAACGACAACGCTGCTCCGGTCAATGCAATTGAAGAAGCGGCAATCTGGCCCACCAGACGCCAACAGGCTGTTGCAAGCCGATTGCGCATAATAATTCCATCCACATATTTGCGCGCGGCTCGGTCAAGCCGCACTGGTCCAGCAGCGATGTTGCCTGAATATGGTTACCAAGCGGCTAACGACGATGGGTTTGGCCAAATAAAAACCCCCGGAAGCGCTTTGGCTACCGGGGGTTCGAAAAGTCTGCGCCGAAGCGCGGACGATTATTGGTAGTCAGCCGAAACGTTATACTGTCCGGTGTAGGTGCCAGCGGTCTGGTTTGCGCCGATGGTCAATACGCCGCCGACATGGAAGGTCTGCCAAGCACCGGTCGCAACAACCCCGGTCGTCGATGGATCAAGGTTAAGGTTCATCGCTGGGCCCGCACCGATAAGGGTGGTCGATGCTGCTACGGTGATGTCGACGGCATAGCCAGCCGCGGCTCTAACGTCGAGCCGACCGCGCTGCGCGGCGCCAATACAGGCAATACCGGCTGAGCAGGTGCGGACGTCCGACCCACTGGTAAGTGTTACAGTTCCTGCGGCAGCGCCCGGCGCGACAACGCCGAAGTCGAGTACAGCCATTTGCTGCAACTCTACGGGTGCAAGGATATCAACTTCCGCGTCGGCATTAACCGTTGCAGCGTTGGCGGCGTTCGAAACCATGCCAGCAGCAGCGATCGCGCCAATCAGGGCGATTTTAGATTTGTTCAACATATTCTGGTCCTTCGTGACAAAAGCAGATTTGGAATGCCCCACTGCATTCATGATCGCTTATGCACCGCGAATCATAAGGCTTTGCTGTCTGTCATGGTTAACGGAGGTGACTCGCCAAACGGCTAACGAAGCTGGTTAATATGTTTAAACTCGCGTATTTCTGCGGCTGTCGCCTCACGAAGCTTAGGCAATTTGGTTAACCGCGAAAGCAGGGTCGGGCAAAAAAATTGGCTTTGCTAAAATTTTTCGCCGGTGAGCCGCTGGCAAAGCATGTCGAGCTGGTCGAGACTGTTATATTCAAAGGTTACCGCTCCGGCCCCCGTTGCCTTCTTCTGGCTTATGCTGACTTTAAGACCGAGCAGGTCGCCCAGATGGGTTTCGACCGCACGGATATCGGCGTTTGCCGGATTATTCCGGTCTGGCCGGTTTGCGGCGGTCGGCGCTCGCCCCTTCTTGACCAAAGCCTCGGTCGCGCGAACAGACAGGCCCTGCTTGATGACCACCATCGCCAGTCGCACAGCATCGTCGCTGCCGAGCAGCGCACGCGCGTGGCCCATGCTGAGCTTTTCCTCGATCACCAGATCGCGAATCGCGGGCGGCAATTCCAGAAGCCGCATCATGTTGGCGACATGGCTACGCGATTTGTGAACGAGTTCGGCCAAAGCTGCGGCGCTATGACCGAACATCTCGGTTAGCTTCCTATAGGCCTCGGCTTCTTCGATCGGGTTCAGATCCTGCCGCTGGATATTCTCCAGCAGCGCAATCTCGAGCGTTTCAGCATCGTCAAAGTTGCGGACGATCGCCGGAATATCGTGAAGTTGCGCCCGCTGCGCCGCGCGCCAGCGGCGTTCACCAGCAACAATCTGGTATCCTCCCTCATGCTGGCGAACGACTATCGGCTGGATAATGCCGTGCCTGGCGATGCTGGCAGCCAGCTCGACCAGCTTCTCTTCGGCAAAATGGCGGCGGGGCTGGTCGGGATTGGGATGGATGTCGGCAATGGGTATCGTCGCTACGCCCTGCCCCCCGCCACTTCCAGAGATGCTGGCAGGCTGAGGCGCAACTTCACCGCGCAACGCCTCACCCAAAAGCGCGTCGAGCCCGCGCCCAAGCCCCATCCTTTTGCGCAAAGGCGACTTTTCGATCGATTCCTCGGGCGGCGTCATGCGGCAAGCTCTTTGGCAGGCAAACGACCGATCAGTTCGCCCGCAAGCTTCATATAGGCCTCCGACCCGCTGCATTTATGATCGTAAACCAACGCTGGCAGGCCATGACTAGGCGCTTCGGACAACCGAACATTGCGCGGAATAACTGTGTTGAACACCAAAGGCCCGAGACAACTGCGGACGTCGTCGGCGACTTGATCGGTCAGACGATTCCTCCGGTCGAACATGGTGAGCGCGACGCCCATAATTGAAAGCTGGGGATTAAAACGCTTCTGTATGCGCTCAACTGTTTGTAACAACTGACTTAATCCTTCAAGCGCGAAGAACTCACACTGGAGAGGGACAAGCACCGAATCGACCGCAATCATCGAATTGATCGTCAGCAAACCCAATGATGGCGGGCAATCGATCAGGCAAATGTCCCAATTACGCGTCGATTTCTCGAATGCTGCCTGCAGCCGGTGTGTGCGATCCTCAAACTCGACCAACTCAACCTCGGCACCCGACAAATCGACGGTGGCGGGAATTATATCGAGCCCGGGAATGAGCGTCGGGATCGCGGCGTCGCTCAAAGAAGCATCGCCGAGCAGCAAATCATAGCTGCTGTGAATCCGATCGACTTGTTTCAGCCCCAAACCGGTCGATGCGTTACCCTGCGGGTCGAGATCAATGAGCAAACAGCGCCAGCCGCTCGCCGCCAAGGCAGTTGCCAGGTTAATTGCCGTCGTGGTCTTGCCGACCCCGCCCTTCTGATTTGCTATGGCAATGCGAATCATACTGCTTTTTGCCTCATTGCGGACAGCTGCCCGACCAATATCCCCGAATCGACGTCGGTCACACTCGGTTCGATGCGAAAGTTGCCAGCCAAAGCCGGTTGAACCTCTTCCCATTCCTTAACCGCATTTCGGCCCTTTGGTAACAGCCAGATTGTCTTATCTGTGGAAAATCGCGCCGCAAGCTCGAACAATCGCGGCAAAGGGGCAAAAGCGCGTGCGGAGATGACCGAATATGGGGCAGTTTCCAAGCGCTCCAATGGCATGCCCGCAAGTGTTATGCGACCTTCCAATTCCAGCAACTTAACAGCACGGGCAAGGTAATCGATCCGCCGTCCTCGCGATTCGACCAAGGTCACATTGTATACGCTCAGGATCGCGATAATTAGGCCCGGAAATCCGGCCCCCGAACCAAGGTCAATCCAGCTGTCGTTTTGAGGCGCAGCGGCGGGCAACAATTTCAAAAGCTGGGCGCTATCGACGATATGACGGCTCCAAACGCTATCGAGCGTGGATGCCGCTATCAGATTTTGGCTTAATGCCTCACGCCGCAGAAAAGCTACAAAAACCTCGAGGCGCTCCCATGTTTCACGTGAAACATCGAGATTGATGCGCAGCCATTCCCGCGCCGCATCTTCGGTCATGCAGCAATGCTGTCGGATGTGGCGCGCTTCGCATGCACCAATATTGCCGCCAAAGCCGCTGGCGTTACCCCTCGAACGCGCGCGGCGGCAGCGAGGTTCTCGGGTTGGGCTGCACCCAAGCGTTCAACCATCTCGTTCGATAGGCCTGCCACCAATCGGTAGTTTAGTGCCTTAGGCAACACAATTCTCTCATTGGCGGCAAGATCACGTACCTCTGCCTCCTGGCGCTTTAGATAAGGCGCATAGCGACCATCCTGTTCGATCTCGGAAATAAGCGCACCATCGGAAACTGCGTCGACACCGGTTTCGCGCGAAAGAGCGAGGAGCTGCCGCACATTAACGGTGGGATAGCGCAGCCATTCGTAGAGCGGCATTTTTCCGGCATCGCGCTTTACATCCAAACCGTTTTTGATGAGGCGCTCAGCGCTGGCGAGGGCACTCAGTTCGCTCTCGAGTTCGGTCTTGCTCGCTTGGTGTGCCCCAAACGCCTGACAGCGCTCCGTGCTTACGGCACCGACCTCAATCGCCATAGGTGTCAACCGCGTTGCGGCATTGTCTGCGCGTAATCGCAGCCGATACTCGGCGCGCGCGGTCAGCATACGGTACGGCTCTGTTACACCCTGCAACGTCAGGTCGTCCACCATAACGGCCATGTAGCTGTTGGAACGATCAAGTGGCGGCATGTCGCGTTTCTGCACACGCGCCGCTGCGCCCATTCCGGCGATCAGCCCCTGTGCGGCCGCCTCTTCATAGCCTGTAGTGCCGTTGATCTGTCCGGCACAATACAGCCCCACGAATCCGCGCACCGCCAACGTTGAATCAAGCGCCCGCGGGTCAATATGATCATACTCGACGGCGTAGCCGGGAACGATGATCTCACAATCTTCCAGCCCCGCCATTGATCGGACCATGGCTTCTTGAATATCGGTCGGAAGCGAGGTCGAGATGCCGTTGGGATAGATCAAATGGCTATCAAGACCTTCGGGTTCGAGAAAAACCTGATGCCCATCGCGATCACCAAAGCGGAAGATCTTGTCTTCGATCGACGGACAATAACGTGGTCCCTGCCCCGCAATATCACCACCGAACAAAGGCGACCGTTCTAGTCCCCCACGGATGATGTCATGCGTTTGGGAATGGGTCCGCGTGATTGCACAGGCGAGTTGCGGGACATAGCGGCGCGGGGTCATCATCGACATCGTCCAGTCACCGTCATCGGACGGTTGCCGCTCAAGCCGCGCCCAATCGATCGTGCGCCCGTCAAGGCGTGGCGGCGTTCCGGTCTTCAGCCGCGCCATTGGCAGACCCGCGCCGCGAATTTGCTCGGCCAGCTTCAACGCCGAACTTTCACCGATCCGCCCGCCGGTCAGGCGCTCTTCCCCGCGAAACAATTTGCCGCCCAAAAATGTGCCGGTGGCGAGAATGACCGCAGATGCCCGGATTTCGCTGCCGTCGGCCAGCGCCAGACCAGCAATGACTGTCTCGCTCTCATCGGCAAACAGCAACGCAGAAGCCTCGCCTTGAACGATCTCCAAATTCGGTGTCGCAGCCAACTGCCGCTGGATAGACGCCTTGAACAGCTTGCGGTCAGCCTGCGTTCGCGGTCCCTGCACTGCCGCACCCTTCGACGCGTTGAGCATCCGGTAATGAATTGCCGCGTCATCAGCGGCACGCGCGATCAACCCATCAAAGGCATCGACTTCGCGCACCAGATGGCCCTTGCCCAGCCCGCCAATCGCGGGATTGCAGGACATTGCACCGATGGTATCACGGTCAAAGCTGACCAACGCGACATGCAGGCCCATCCGCGCGGCCACTGCCGCCGCTTCGGTACCGGCATGGCCGCCGCCCACCACAATGATGTCAAAGTCTCGATTCATGCCACGCGCATAGCTGAATCACTGCTAGCCGTCAAAGATTGGTCTTTTGTTTCACGTGAAACAACTCACTTCCCGACGCAAAATCGACCGAACAGCATGTCTAGCATATCTTCGGTATGCGCCCTACCCGTCAGCGCATCAAGCGACAGCCGAGCTTGGCGGAGGTTTTCAGCGACGATCAACCAATCACTCGCCGCCGCCGCATCGGCCACGGCGTCGGCACAATCAGCCAACAGCGTGCGCTGACGTGCGTTGACTGCAAACTGGTCGGGCGGTGGCAGTAGCGTTTTGGCGAGCGCGGTAATGGCCGTGACCAGTTCTGTCATACCCTCACCCGTCTTGGCCGACAGCCGAAAGACAGTATCCTTCTTACCAATCCGCATGCAATCATCCGACTTTGCGTCGATCTCCAAGAGCTGCGGGTGGACCGGTCCCTCGCCTTCACCCCCAAGCCACAAGATAATGTCTGCAAGCGCCATCGCGGCATGACTGCGATCGATACCCATTGCTTCGATGGTGTCTTTGGTACCGTCGCGCACACCTGCGGTGTCGATGAACAGCAGCGGGATGCCTTCAATCGCCACCGGCACCTCGATCATATCACGGGTGGTTCCAGCAATTTCGGAGACGATAGCAGCATCACGCGCCACCAACGCGTTCAACAAGGTCGATTTGCCGCTGTTGGGCGGCCCGCCCAGCACAACGCGGAGGCCGTCGCGCAGCTTTTCCGCTGGTGGGCTGGCTAGAAGCACCGTTACGGCGTCATGAAGTCTGCTACAAGCATCTGATATTTCGTTATTTTCTGGCGCTCCAACGTCATCTTCATCGGAAAAATCGAGCTCTGCCTCGGCCAGTGCCGACAGTTGCAGAACCTCTTCCCGCCATTCCTCGATCCGCCGACTGAATGCTCCTCCCATCATCGCCGACGCCGCGCGGCGTTGCCATTCAGTTTCCGCCGAGAGCAGATCGGCCAAACCTTCGGCCTCGTTCAAATCCATCCGGCCATTCCGGAATGCACGGCGGGTAAACTCACCCGGCTCTGCCCGGCGCAACCCCGACATGTCTGCCAGCACCGATTCGACTGCACGCACCACCGCACGTCCGCCGTGGAGATGGAACTCCGCCAGATCCTCGCCGGTAGCGGTATCCGGCGCCGCAAAGGTAAGCACCAATGCACGGTCCAGCTCTTCTCCGCTTTCCGGATTGCGCAACTGCGCGAGCGATGCCCGGCGCGGCGCGGGCAAACGCCCAGCCAAGCTCCGCACTACGTCGAAAGCCGCGGCCCCGCTAATCCGGACAATCGCAATCGCGGCCGGTGGCGCACCGCTCGACAGCGCGAAGATCGTGTCGGCGGTGATCATCTTACTGGATTATTTCTTGTCCTTGGGGTTCAATCCCGACATCGCTGCTTTAGCGCCGCTTTCGATAAGCTGCTGGAACAGTTGCAGCCCCATTTGGCCCATAGGAGCGATCTGCTTACCGATTTCCTGGAGTTGCTCGATCCCGCCCGCACCCTTCATCAGCTTTGTGACATTCTCGACATAGGCCTCGTTCGCCTTCGTCACATCGGGCAAACCCAACAGCGCACGCGCTTCTTCAGGCGAACAGTCGATTTCGATATTCATTTTCATGGGCGAGGCCCTCCTTCTCCCCTCAGGTGAAAGCGTGACGCTTTGTCCTGCTGTATGGGTCACTATAATGGTAAAGCCGAATCAAGCAATTGCCGAGCGAAGGAGCAAGCATATGGGTGAGATGGTCAGTATCAGCGCGTTGGGCGAAGATGCCCTGTTCCCCGCCTATATGGCGGGGCCCACTGGCGATACGGGAGCAGCCATCATTGTCATTCCGGAAATCTTCGGTGTGAATCAAGGCATTCGTCAGAAATGTGATCGACTTGCGGCTGAAGGTTATCTGGCCGTCGCACCCGATATCTTCTGGCGCTTCGCTCCCGGCGTTCAACTTAACCCCGATGTCGAGGCCGAACTGCAACAGGCATTCGGTTTTTTTAGGCAATATGATGCAGGTGATGGGGTCAAGGACATAGAGGCCGTCATCCATGCCATTCGAGGCGGACTCGGCGGGCAGGCTCCGGTCGCAAAGGTTGGCTGTGTGGGCTATTGTCTGGGCGGCAGACTAGCCTATATGTCCGCGACACGGACCGACATCAGCGCGTCGGTCGGCTATTATGGTGTGATGATCGATCAGATGCTGGGGGAAAGCCACGCAATCGCGAAGCCACTGATGCTCCACATCCCGACCGCCGACCATTTTGTCGGACCCGAGGCGCAGGCGGCAATGCACGCCGGATTGGATGGCCACCCAAGAGTGACGCTGCATGATTATGAAGGCTTGGACCACGGCTTCGCCACCGAAATGGGCGACCGTCGCGATGACGCCGGGGCACAATTGGCAGATTCAAGGACAGCGGCGTTCTTTGCCGAGCATTTGGGGTAGAAGGTTCGGTTCTTGCATATGCGAGAACCGAACTTAGACTCCCGCGAACGCCAACAGCACCGGTTGCACCTCGGTCCAACCTTCGTAGATCATCTTGAATGCGACATAGACGATAACGGCGAGACCAACCCACGCAATCCAGCGGTACCGCTCGATATACTGGGCGATGATATTGGCGGCGATGCCCATCAGCGCGACGGCGACAATCAGCCCGACGATCATTATGCCCGGATGATCGCGAGCAGCACCTGCAACTGCCAAGACATTATCGAGGCTCATCGAGACATCGGCGATAGCGACGCCCCAAGCGGCACCAGCAAAGCTTTTCGCGGGTCGCATGCCTGAATGCTCGTCCCCGGAAATTTCTTCCGAGCCCACAGAATCCCCCTCGGCGTGACCGCGAATGTCGCGGTACATGCGCCATGCGACCCAGAGCAGAAGCAATCCGCCGGCAAGAACGAGACCAACGATGCCTAGCAACCAGCTAACCATCAGCGCGAATATGACTCGCAGCACCAACGCCGCCAGCACGCCAATCAGGATGACCTTCTTGCGCTGATCGGCGGGCAAACCGGCCGCCAGAGCGCCGACAACAATCGCGTTATCGCCCGCAAGCACCAAGTCGATCAATAAAACCTGCACGAACGCCGCGAAAGCCGCAGGTTCGGTGATGTTGGAAAAATCCTTGACGATTGCCGCCCATATATCGGCGGGACCGCCGAGCGATGTAGCGGTGGACGCCGTGGCGGCAAGAATCGTTACGAAGTCAATCACAGGTCAAGCTCCGGCCTATGGAAATTACTGGTTCATCGAATCGAAAAAGTCTTCGTTCGTCTTCGAATCCTTCATCTTGTCGAGCAGGAACTCCATCGCGTCAACGGTGCCCATCTGCATGAGGATGCGGCGAAGCACCCACATCTTCTTGAGCTTGTCGCCTTCGACCAGCAATTCTTCCTTGCGCGTACCGGACTTGCCGACGTCGAGCGAGGGGAAGATGCGCTTGTCGGAAACCTTGCGGTCGAGCACGATTTCAGAGTTACCCGTACCCTTGAACTCTTCGAAAATAACTTCGTCCATCCGGCTGCCTGTGTCGATCAAGGCGGTTGCGATAATCGACAAAGAACCGCCTTCCTCGATGTTTCGCGCCGCGCCGAAGAAGCGCTTCGGGCGTTGCAATGCGTTGGCATCGACACCGCCGGTCAGCACTTTGCCGGAGCTTGGAACGACCGTGTTGTAAGCGCGACCGAGACGCGTGATCGAATCGAGCAGGATGACAACATCATGTTTGTGCTCGACCAGACGCTTGGCCTTTTCGATCACCATTTCGGCGACCTGGACGTGGCGGGTGGCGGGTTCGTCGAAGGTCGAGGATACGACCTCACCCTTCACGCTGCGCTGCATGTCGGTAACTTCCTCGGGGCGTTCATCGATCAGCAATACGATCAGGAACACCTCTGGATGGTTGTCGGTAATCGCCTTCGCGATATTCTGCAGCAGCACGGTTTTACCAGTGCGCGGCGGCGCGACGATCAGAGCGCGCTGGCCCTTCCCTTGCGGCGAAACGATGTCGATGACCCGTGCCGACTTATCCTTATTGGTCGGGTCAAGCGAATCGAGCGTCAGCTTCTCGTCAGGATAAAGCGGCGTCAGGTTATCGAAATTGACGCGGTGGCGGACGGCCTCGGGATCATCGAAGTTGATCTTCATGACTTTGGTTATCGCGAAGTAGCGCTCGCCATCCTTGGGCGCGCGGATTTCACCTTCGACCGTATCGCCGGTGCGCAAACCGAACTGACGCACCATGTTTGGCGAAACATAAATATCGTCTGGGCCCGCCAGATAATTGGCCTCGGGTGACCGCAGAAACCCGAAACTATCGGGCAAAACCTCGATCGTGCCCAGACCCATGATCTGCTCGCCGTCATCGGCGAGTTCTTTCAGGATCGCGAACATCAAATCCTGCTTGCGCAGCGTTGACGCGCCCTCGACGCCCAGTTCTTCGGCCATCGATACGAGGTCGGCGGGGTTTTTGCTTTTCAGCTCTTTCAAATGCATAAATATTTTCCGTTGGGTGGACCTTAGGCCCGTAATTTGAATGGCCTTTGGTCCGATGTGACAGCCGGTTTCAGAAAGACAACCGGTTGGAGTTGGAAAGTTGGCTGGCGCGGTTGTTTTGGAAGATCGCACCTCACGCCCAGAACGGGCTTGGCATTGCAGATAGTCCGCAAACTGCCTGCCGTCAACCGTTGCGCAGCAGTGGCGCCAAGCAGCCCCGCTGCGGCGTGCTGTCGAAAAATGCCGGAAGGTCACACTAAAGTCACACCCAAACGGCACGGATGCCCGTTCGTAGAGGCCGTTGCAGCACGGAGCAGTGGTTGGGGAAAGAAAGGCCAAATTCTTCATCAGGCAGGGTATGTCTGATTCTGTTATGTGTAGGACAGCGTTTTCTTATGGCGCTTAAACTCTGCGTTCTCTGCGCCTCTGCGCGAACAAATTTTTCCACGCAGAGGCGCAGAGCGCATAGGATTAAAAGATAATAGTTAGAACGGCTTAGCAACCACCAACACAACAATGATCGCGGCTGCTATTCCCGGCACTTCGTTGAACAGCCGCAATTGTCTGCCCGTCAGCGTCCGCTCGCCTCTGGCCAGCTTTTTCGCATAACCGATCATCCAGCCGTGATATGCCGATAGCCCAAACACGAACAGCAGCTTGGCGTGGAACCAGCCTTGGGTCATCGCACCGATGTGCCACGCAAGCGCAAGACCTACGACCCACACGACGATGATCGCCGGATTGAGGATGATCTTGATAAGCTTCGCCTCACGATCAACCCATTTGGACGATTCGTCCGACCCTTCCGCGCTTTCCTGATGATAGACAAAGAAACGCGGCAGCATGAACAGCCCTGCCATCCAGAAAATCACGAAAATAATATGGGCCGATTTGAGCCAGATATAAAGCACAGCGAGTGTTTCCGTCATTTGGCGGCTTTCCTGGGGTTATCCCTTGCGGACCAGAGTAAGCAGCTTTTCAACATGTTCAATGGGTGTGTCGGGTAAGATGCCGTGGCCCAGGTTAAAGATATGCGGGCGTTCGGCAAAGGCCGACAATATCCGCGCCACCGCGCTTTCCAGTGCCTCGCCACCGGCAATTAGGGCGAGCGGATCGAGATTGCCCTGCACTGGCATTCCTTCGGGCAAGACAGAGTTCGCCCAAACCGGATCGACAGTTTCATCGACACCGATTGCGTCAACGCCGGTTCGAACCGCATAATCGGGCAGTTTTCCACCCGCACCCTTTGGAAAGCCGATAATTGGCGTGTCGGGATGGCGCGCCTTCAGCGCCGCCACAATTTTCGCGTTGGGTGCAATCACCCAATCCTCGAATTGCGCAGGCGACAATGACCCGGCCCAGCTGTCGAATAATTGCACCGCATCGACCCCGGCCTCGATCTGCCCCGACAGATAATCGACCGTCGCTTGGCCGATCGCCTCGATCAGCAAAGCGAAGCGCTCAGAATGCCCGTAGGCCATGCGACGGGCGTCCGACTGATCCTTGCTTCCTTGACCCGCCACCATGTAGGTTGCGACCGTCCACGGGCTTCCAGCGAAGCCCAGAAAGGTTGTTTCGGGTGGCAGGGCAGCATGCACCTTGCGCACCGTTTCATAAACCGGTGCAAGCCGTTCGGGCACCGGTGTAAGAGCGGTGAAGTCATGATCTTTCAGCGGCGGCGCTAGTCGCGGTCCCTCTCCGGTTTCGAACCACAAATCCTGCCCCATCGCGTGCGGGATAACCAGGATGTCGGAAAACAGGATCGCGCCATCGAAGCCGAAGCGCCGGATCGGTTGCAAGGTAATCTCGGCTGCACAATCGCTGTCATAAGCGAGCTCAAGAAACCCGCCCTTCTCCGCCCTAAGCGCGCGATATTCCGGCAGATAGCGCCCAGCCTGACGCATCAACCAAACCGGTGGAACACCCTCTTGGTTGCCGTGCAAGACGTTTAGCAATTTCTTGGGGCTAGGCGCTGACATCGAAAGCAGTCCAATCAAAATATATAGTATTAAATAAATGATGAGAGATGATGGGGCGTGGAAAAGCTGCGCTCTAAAAGCTTTTGCGGAAATTGCCAACAGCGACAAAGTGCTTGCCACAGATTGACTCCACGATTCGCTGGGGCCCGTCCCCGTTATTCACACCCTGTGGATAGTGCTTTGCCCATGTGGACAGGCTGTGTCCGAATCGAGAGGTTAATCGGTGGCAACGGGGATGCAATCACACCTGAATATTTGTCCCTTGATTTATCCCCAGCCTGCCAACACAGTTGACCGATGAGCCAGCGCTTTCATTTGCATCTCTTGTCGGACTCGACCGGCGAAACGCTGGAGAATATCGCAAAGGCGGCGCTTGCGCAGTTTGACGGGGTCGATAATGTGGTCAAGCATTTCTGGCCGATGGTCAGGTCCGAAACGCATCTTGACCGCATTTTGATCGACGTTGCTGCCAATCCCGGGCTGGTGCTGTTCACTCTGGTCAACCGTGATACCAGGCGAAAGCTTGAAAACCGGTGCCGTGCGCTAGGGCTACCTGCGATTGCCGCGCTCGATGCAGTATCCGACGCTTTATCTAACATGCTCGGTCAAGAGGCGAAGGCGCGGCCGGGGCGGCAGCATGTTATGGATGCAGCCTATTTTGCGCGCGTCGATGCCATCCAGTTCACCATTGCGCACGATGATGGTCTCAATGCCCAGAATTGGGAGGAGGCCGACATATTGCTTGCAGGTGTATCGCGCACGTCGAAGACTCCGACTAGCATCTATCTGGCCAATCGCGGATACAAAACCGCCAATATTCCGCTCGTGCCCGAAGCACCACCGCCTGCGAGCCTGTTCACGGTTAAGCATCCGCTGATCGTCGGCTTGATTACCAGTGCCGACCGGCTGATACAGGTCAGGCGCAACCGGCTTCTGTCGCTCAATCAGGCACCCGACACCGATTATGTGAACGAGGAAAAGGTAAAGGCGGAGGTCGCACATGCGCGGCGGATGTTTGCCGACAATGGCTGGCCGGTGCTCGACGTCACGCGGCGGTCGATTGAGGAGACAGCGGCGGCGATCATCAACCTGTTCAACGAACGCGAACTCCAGCAAACGGAGCAAGCATGACACTGATATTGGCGTCGCAAAGCGCGGGACGACTGGAAATGTTGCGGGCAGCCGGAGTCGATGTCGAAGCGCAGTCGTCGTCGGTTGACGAAGACAGCATCAAATCGGCGATGATTGCGGAAGGTGCGAAGGCGCGCGATATTGCCGATGCCTTGGCCGAAGCGAAGTCAGTCAAGCTCTCGCGCAAGTTTCCAACCAGTCTGGTGCTCGGATGCGACCAGATATTGGTAACCGCCGATGGCATGATTCTCGATAAGCCGGCAAGTTGCGAAGTCGCGGCGGCGCATCTTAAACTGCTATCGGGTAATAGCCACCGTCTGATCAGCGCGGCGGTGATGTGCGAAAGTGGCACGCCGGTCTGGCGGATTGTCGATACCGCGCAGATGACGATGCGCGTTTTGGGCGAGCAGTTCATCGACAATTATGTTGCGCAATATTGGGAGCATATCCGGCACAGCGTCGGCTGTTACCGCATCGAGGCTGAGGGCGCGCAGCTTTTTACAGGCGTTTCAGGCAGCCAGTTCACGATCATCGGCCTGCCATTGCTGCCGGTGCTTGACTATTTGCGGGTGAGGGGGAAACTGCCGACATGACCCCTTATGCAGAAGTTATCGGCCATCCGATTGCGCACAGCAAATCGCCGCTGATCCACCAGTTCTGGCTCGACCGGTTGGGCATTGTCGCGCGCTATCAGGCCACCGACATCGCGCCTGAAAAGCTGGCCGACTATTTTGCCGAGCGGCGCGAAGACCCGGCATGGCGCGGGTGCAACATCACCATTCCGCACAAGCTAGCGGCACTGGATCATGTTGCCGACCCCGGAGAAGTGCGCAATTCGATTGGCGCGATTAACGTGGTGTTTCGCGATAAGATGGGTGTGCTGACTGGCACCAACAGCGATGCCGGCGGATTTTACGGGCCGATTTCGGACTTGCCATTAGTCGGTGAAACTGCAGTCGTTGTCGGCTCGGGCGGTGCTGCGCGAGCGGTGCTGTTCGCACTGGCGCAGGCCGATATCGGTGAGGTCGTTATCCTGGCACGCAATGCGTTGCGCGCCGCCGGGTTGTTGGCGCATTTCGGATTGAAGGGCCGGGTGCTGCCGATGGATGCGCGGCTACCTGAGGCTGTGTTGCTGGTCAACGCCAGTCCGCTCGGTATGAAAGGGCAAGATCCGCTCGGCCTCGATTTGGCATCATTGCCCGATGACGCGCTGGTTTATGATCTGGTCTATGCGCCGATCGAAACAGCGTTGCTGAAAGCAGCGCGCGCGCGCGGACTCGAAACGGTCGACGGGCTTGAGATGCTGGTCGGGCAAGCCGCGATTGCCTTTGAACTATTCTTCGGCGCGCCGCCGCCGAGTGATGGCGAAGACGTGCTGCGCGCGAAGTTGCTTGTATGAAAAAGCCGCTGATCATCGGTCTGACTGGCTCGATCGGGATGGGTAAATCAACGGTGGCGGCAATGTTTGCCGACGAGGGGATATCAGTGTTCGATGCCGATGCTGCGGTCCATGCGATGCAGGCCGCAGGCGGCGAACTGGTAAGCGAAATCGAAGCCGCGTTTCCTGGCACTACCGGAGGAAACGGCGTCGATCGCAAGGCATTGGGCGCCGCAGTGCTTGGCGACCGGGATAAGTTGGCGAAGCTCGAAGCTATCATCCACCCCGCCGTCGCCCGTTGCCGCTCACGGTTTCTAGCAGAGCATCACGCTGAAGATTTGTTGCTGTTCGACATCCCGCTGCTGTTTGAAAAAGGCGGTCATACGGGTGTCGATGTGACCGTGGTGGTGTCGGCACCGGCCCATGTGCAACGCGAACGCGTGTTGGCTCGACCCGGGGTGGCTGTTGAACGTTTTGAACACATCCTGGCGCTGCAAATGAATGATGCCGACAAGCGCGCGCGCGCCGATCATGTTATCGATACCGGTGCAATTTTGTCCGAAACCAGGACGCAAGTGCGCAATCTTGTCAAAAGCTTGCGAGCAGGCCTTGCGTAACGGCAAAAATGCTCCGATATTCGACTCAAGATGCGAGAGATAATTTTCGATACCGAAACCACCGGCTTTGATCCCCTCACCGGGGACCGGATGGTGGAAATAGGATGCATCGAAATGTTTGGCCGGGTGATGACCGGCAACGTCTATCATGCATATTTCAACCCCGAACGGCCAATGCCTGCCGCTGCCGAGAATGTGCACGGGCTTTCTGACAAGTTTTTGTCGGACAAGCCGTTCTTTTCGCAGAAGGCCGAAGAGCTTATCGCATTTCTGGGCGACAGCCCGCTGGTCGCGCACAATGCCAGCTTTGATTTCGGCTTTCTGAACAGCGAACTGCAGAAATGCGGACGTCCGCCCATAGGTATGGAGCGGATGGTCGATACCGTGGCTATGGCGCGCGTCCGGCATCCGGGCGCGAAACTGTCACTCGATGCGCTCTGCACCCGGTACGGCATCGATCGCAGCCACCGTGTGAAGCACGGCGCACTCCTTGATGCGGAACTTTTGGCACATCTCTACATTGAACTAACCGGTGGTCGCCAGATCGGTCTTGGGCTGGTCGATGACGCGGCAGCCCCTGCAACAGAGATAAGCACAACGACCATTATCCAGACATCGAGACCCTATCGCGAGCCACGGCCTCACAACGCTTCGCCTGCGGAACTCGCGCGACACCGCGATTTTATCGCGAACATTCAGGACGCGCTCTGGCTTGAACAAGGGCGGGCGCTTTAAGAAGAAGGAGACTGGCTATGGATATCAGAGTTTCAGGGCATCAAGTAGAGACCGGTGAAGCACTGCAAGGCCATGTCGCGACACGGTTGTCGGGGATTGCTTCGAAATATTTTTCAAAGGCGCTTTCGGCGCATGGCACTTTCGGGCGCGGCCCGCACGAGCGCTTCACCAGCGATATCGTGATGCATGTGATGCAGGGCCTGGTGCTTAAAGGCAGAGGCGAAGCGCAGGACGCGCATGTCGCGTTTGATCAGGCTGCGGACCGGATCGAAAAGCAGCTTCGCCGCTATATGCGCAGGCTTCAGGACCACCATAGCCAATCCGCGCATGCGCTCAAAGCAGAAGAAGCCGCCTATACCGTTTTCGACGGTGGCAATCTCGCTGAAACCGATTCCGATGATGCGCCGCCAGACGCGCCGGTGATCGTCGCCGAAATGAGTGTCGACATCCCTGAATCAACGGTATCCGATGCGGTTATGCTCATGGATTTGCGCAATACGCCCGCCTTGCTGTTCAAAAACACTGGAACTGGCAGGCATAATATGGTTTACCGCCGCGAAGATGGCACGATCGGGTGGGTTGAACCAAAATCTACACCTTAAGAATTCGGCTTGATTTATAAAATTTCGTAAATTTTTCAAACATTTGGGGTTTGCCTTCCGGTTTCCAGCCGGTCGCAATGAAACAGGATATGATTCGTATTTCTTCAAG
The DNA here is from genome assembly GCA_031406495.1 of Sphingomonadales bacterium. Taxonomy (GTDB): domain Bacteria; phylum Pseudomonadota; class Alphaproteobacteria; order Sphingomonadales; family Sphingomonadaceae; genus Sphingorhabdus_B. The sequence continues at coordinate 67,689 of JANOHL010000103.1, forward strand.
GCTCGTCGAAGGAGCCGTCGCTGCGGACGTGCATTGTCCGAGCAAATCCGAGCTGCTGGCGCGCCTTTCCGCGATCGCAGCCGAAAATTATGGCCTCGATGCCGATGTCGTGCACGAAGGCCTGGTCGAGCGTGAACGGCTGGGCCCGACGGGCTTTGGCGGCGGCACGGCGATTCCGCATTGCAAGGTCGCGGGCATCGACATGCCGGTCGCAATATTCGCGCGGCTGGCAAAGCCGGTCGAATATAACGCCGTCGATGACGAACCCGTCGATCTGGTGTGCGCCTTGGTATCGCCAGCACAAGACGGAGCGTCGCATTTACGTGCGCTTGCGGAAATTTCGCGGCTGTTCCGGGACGAGAAGTTCCGCACGCAGTTGCGCGGCGCTGCGGACGCCGACGCGATGTTTGCGCTGCTCACGAATATCGAAGAGCGCGACGCAGCGTAACATGCGCGGGCGTTGACCGAACCCCGGCTCGCCAGTTCGGTTCAGGTTTCGGCATTCATCCGTTTGGCCGGGATCGGCGGTGATTTTGCCACTGTCCTGCGCAAAGGCGATTCCGTCGCCGGTGCGATCCTGCTTATCGGGCTGGTTAGGGGTAGAAATCCGGTGTTGTTCGAGCGGTTTCCATCACTGGATGGCGGCTCGCCGTGGCAGCAACTCGGGAGCGACGAGCCAGAGAATGAAACAGAAATTACAGAGCGTTGGCAAAAACGAGCCGAGCGCGATCCCGATTTGTGGGTAATCGAACTGGACGTCGCATCGCTAGAACGGTTGGCCGGACTTTTGGCCGCCGCCTCTTGACTTTGCTGCACCGCACAATAAATGGCAAATAGCTGAGTAGCGAAGGTTGCGATGCGGGTGACAAATAGGGGTGCCCCGGGCAAACACGCGAGTCGGATGCAACAAATGACAGGCCAGATAAAGAAGACAACGGCCTGTCTGCTGGTGCCGCCGCTGTAAATTGTTAGTTGAATGTCGAAATATTTGAAGGCTGCGACTGTCGCGGCCATTTCTGTTACCCTCGGTTCTGCCGTAATCACCGCAGATCCCGGTTTTGCTTTTGGCGACAGCCAAAGCATGGCGCTCAGCGCCGATATGATCGTTATCGATCCGGCAACGCTTGCTGCCGATCAAGACACCGCGAAGCTTGCCAAAGAGGGCAAGGTCACTGCGAAGCTCGACGATAATGGCGATATCATCTTCACTCCCGGCAATGGCGGTGGTCCGGTAATGGACACGGACGGCGAAGCGCCCGTTAACGAAGGCCAAAGCCCCGATAATATGTCGGCATCGTCTTTGGCCGAACTGGTGCGGATGCAAGACACCAGGACCTCGCTCAGCGCTGAGGAACAGTGCCTCGCCGGAGCGGTCTATTTCGAATCGAAGGGCGAATCACTTCCCGGCCAGCTTGCCGTGGCTCGTGTCGTCATGGCTCGCTCCAAATCGGGCCGGTTCCCGTCCTCGTTGTGCGGCGTTGTCTATCAGAAAAGCCAGTTTTCGTTCGTGCGCGGTAACAGCATGCCACGGATTGATACCGGCGGCGCGCATTGGCGCAATGCAGTCGCGGTCAGCAAGATCGCGCTGAACAACAGCTGGAAAAGCCCGGTCGAAGGCGCTTTGTTCTTCCATGCACGGCGCGTCTCGCCAGGCTGGCGGCTGACGCGGCTGGGTACAGTCGACAACCATGTTTTCTACCGCTGATAGATAAAACGCATAAGGGCCCTTCACGGGGCCTTTATTTTGTTCGCTTCTTGTTCTATCGCTGAGTGATGGCGACGAATCCTCTCTCCGACATGTTCTCTGGTGCGCCCGCAGTCGCGCGCGGCGTATCGCGGCTGTTCCTGCGCAACCAGATCATGGTCCAGCCCGAGGTCGGTTTGCGCAACCACCGCCGCGCCGACCTGATGGGCATCAATTTGAAGGGCGAGATCATCATCGTCGAGATCAAATGCTCGCGAGCAGATTTGCTGGGTGACCAGAAATGGCCCGAATATCTCGATTTTTGCGACCGTTTCTTCTGGGCTGTGCCCGCCGGTTTCGATGTGAAACCGCTGGAGGGCGATGCGTTTCTGCCCGAACGTGCGGGGCTCATTATCGCCGATGCCTATGATGCAGAGATTGCGAGGCCAGCGGCGCTGGTGCCCTTGGCCTCCGCGCGGCGAAAGGTAGAAATGCAGCGATTGGCAAGGCTCGCGATGCGCCGCCTGATGGGTATTGCTGATCCTGACCCAATTCTTGCGGAAATCGAAGCAGAGTAGCGCTAGCTGGTTTTCGGATTATACCAGATCGGCGATGAGTAAGCGCGTTCCTGCGCTTTCAAAATCGTACCGGGAAGCAGCTTTGCGCCGTAACGCAGCGCATCGAACAGCACCCAGCGCGGCGTTGGTATTTCCAGCACGCGGACATAATAAAACGCCCTGATATCGGCATCGAATTCGGGGTCGGCCCAGACGGTGCGCAGGTCCGGATCGCCGATGCTGTTGGTGTAGCTCGCCTTGGCGATGTTCACCGTATCACCGACCGCGGGTAGCTTGCCGCCCGCACCGATCTTGCGCGTCTCGGCATCGCTCCAGACGACGTCGAAGACTTTTTCCTGAAGCTTGCCCGAACCGCCGACCCAACCCTTGACGATCTGCACCCGGTCGAGATTGGCACCCATCGGGTCTTTGAGCGCCGACAGCATGAATCGCGGCGATCCGCTTCCGGCTTTCAGGTCGGCCCCCATCGGCACGCCGCGCGCATAGCCTTCCTTGACAAAGTCGCCGCCCAAATCGGCTTCGGCAAAATCCCAGCCGCCAAAGAAGCGGACGACCATGCGCGGGCCGGTGGTTGCATAAACTTCGCGTCGCATCATCGCGTCGAAAATGGCGGCGCGGGTGTTCGCGGTCGCCCAAACCGCGGCATAGCCCCCGGCCAGATAATGCCAACCGAACCGGCCCAGGTTTGAGCCGAGATTCTGTGCGTCGGCCGCACGTTTTGCGCCGGGCTCCCCGCCCGAATGTTTGCCGAAGAAATTACTCTCATCCCCGGTTGCCAGACCAGTGTGGCTGTCGGTCGAGCCGATCATCCCAAACTTATACGGATTCACCCCGGTTTTCGCTTCGATCGCCAACCCGCGTTTCAGCGCCTCGCGAACATATTCGCCCGCATACATTTCGGGCTTTTTGGTCGCCTGCATCGTCAGGTTGCCCAATTCCCACCCTTCAACGCCGAAACCGGCAAATTCATCACCCGGCGAAAGAAAAGGATGCGCTTCGCTATCGCCTTTTATCTGCGTTACCTCGACCAGCGGCTCACGTGCCGCCCGGCGCCGCGCATAATCCGCGGTCATCGGCCCGCCACCAGGACCGACCAGTTCGAACATCAGGCCATTGGAAATGTTGCTGTTGTGCGGGATCGCGAGGACCTTGCCGCCGGTTTTCTTCTCATACACATCCATATAGTCCCACAACTGGCTGACCGGTGTGTCGCCCTGTCCGGGGTCATAAGGCAGCACCATATCGGTCCGGCTTTTGCCGTCGCGGAACATCACGACGCGGTGCAGATTGTTGCCGCCCGGCATCAACGTATATTCGAAACCCATGAACGCGGTGAACTTGCCCGGTTCGTTATAGCGTTCGACGGTCGTACTATGGCTGGTCCAGATGCTGGTCGAGGTCTTTTTCTGCTGCTCCGGATCGGTAAGTGCGGCTGGCAGATCGTTGCGGCCGACACGGTCGATCAGCTCGGCGGTTATGCGCTGCATACCCTCGGGGCCTTCGTGCATCGTATCATGCCAACGCCGAAGCGTCGCGTCACGGATCAGAAAGCGCGGCGCGTCGTACAGCTTTTTGGTTGCACCCAGTCCGCCCGAATGGTCGGCGATCACCAGAAAATCGAGCGGCCGGTCGAGCTTTGCCTTGATACCCCAGGTCGAGGTCACTTCCTCGCCCCTGGCAAAACGGAGCGCTTCTTCAGGGCCGAGCTTTACCCCGAAACCGAAGGCGTCGATCGAATTCGCCGTGTGCACATGCGTGTCGCCCCATAAGAGCTTGGTCGCGATGCCGCCGGTAACTTCCTTGTCGGATGCAACCTGTGCTTCGCGCGCGGCGGTGAGGACGCGTTCGCCCTGCCAATGCCGCCAACCATAGGTCAAAGCGGCGCCGACCGCGACCACCGCAACCGTGCCCAAGACTATCTTGCGAAGTGATGCCATTTCCCCGTCTCCCAGCAGAAAGCTGCGCCGGAAACCGCGAGCGGTCAATAGTATCTGCGGGCGGAATGAATTGACGTTACGTCAAGGGTTGCTTCATGCTCCAGCTGAACATTGCCGGGCGGTCATCGGTGAACTCGGCAAGCCCGATTGTCTGGTTTTCCCGTCCGGCGGACGACTCGGTGGCGTAGGTGCCGAACAGCCGGTCCCATATCGTCAGCGCAAAGCCGTAATTGTGGCGCTGCTCGTCCGGTAGGGTGCTGTGGTGGACGAGATGCATGTCGGGTGTCACCAGTATCTTCCGCAGCCAGCGGTCGGTCCATCCGGGCAGGCGGATGTTGCTGTGGTTGAACAGCGCGTTGGCGTTGAGCCACAGTTCGAACGCGAGTGCGACCAGCACCGGCGCGCCGAGCAAGGCGACCCAAGCCGATTTATAGAGCGTCGAAACGATCAGTTCGAACGGATGGAAACGCAGCGCGGTTGTTGCGTCAAGATCGCGGTCGCTATGGTGGACAGCGTGCATCCGCCAGAGCCAAGGCAGACGGTGCATCGCGAGATGCTGCAACCAGACCGCGAAGTCGAGGATGATGAAGGCCAAAGCCGCCTCCAGCCAACAAGCCATGTCAACATAGTTGAACAGCCCGAACCGGTTCTGCGTTGCCCAATTGGCGGCAACAGCAACAACCAGAACAAGGGCTAACAAGCGGCCAACGAGAGCATTGGTTAGGAAGAAGAGTGCGTGCGTTAGCCAGCGGGGGTAACGCCCCAACACCAGCGCGCGTCGCGGCCAGAAAAGCTCGGCGACCATCAATATCGCCAAAACCAAGGCGGGGATGGCGATACTCCAAATGCCAAGCCCCGCGTCGATCATATGCTTATCCTACCATTTCGAGCACCGGGTAGTCGATATAGCCTTCGGGTCCGGGCGAGTATAAGGTTTTGGGATCGAGCGGCGTCCATTCCGCCCCTGTCCGCAGGCGCTCGACCAGATCGGGGTTTGCGATGAAGGGCCGCCCGAAGCTGATGGCGTCGGCAAGGCCCGACGCCAGATCTTCGTCGGCGCGCTCGTGGTTATATTCCTGATTGAGCACCAACGGCCCGTCGAAAACCTTGCGGATCTCGGGCGACACGCGCGGCACATCGGTTTTGCCGAAATCGCCGAAGTCCTTTTGCTCGCGCAGTTCGAGGAAAGCGATGCCGATGTCCTGCAACGCAGCGGCTGCGGCGGTAAACAATGCCACGGGGTTCGAATCATTTGCACCTTGCGTATCGCCATTGGGCGATAGCCGCACCGAGGTGCGATCCGCGCCGACGGCACTTGCAACCGCTTGTGTCACTTCGCGCAGCAAACGGATGCGGTTTTCGATTGATCCGCCATATTCGTCGGTACGGAAATTGCTGTTGTCGCGCAGAAACTGGTCGATCAGATAGCCGTTCGCGCCGTGGATTTGTACGCCGTCGAAACCGGCGGCAATCGCGTTCTTGGCGGCATGGACATAATCGGCAACGATGCGGGGAATTTCAGATATTTCGAGCGCGCGGGCCTCGACATAGTCCTGCTTGCCCGTCGGCGTGAAAGCCTTGCCGGGTGCTGTGGTCGCCGACGATGATACGGGCTGCGCGCCGCCCAAAAAGTCGGGGTGAACGAGGCGGCCCATATGCCATAGCTGCAGGATTATCCGTCCGCCGCGCGCGTGGACTTCGTCCGTCACCAACTTCCACGCCGTGACCTGTTCGTCGGACCAGACGCCGGGTGCGGATGGCCAGCCAAGGCCTTCCTGTGTGATGCCGGTGGCTTCTGCAATGATCAGGCCTGCTTCGGCGCGCTGGCCATAATATTCGGCCTTCAGTTCGGTGATTGGCACATGGTCGTCGCTACTGCGACCGCGGGTCAGCGGCGACATCAATATGCGGTTGGGCGCTTTGATTGCGCCGAGGTCTATGGGGTCAAAAAGGCTCGTTGTCATAAATCATCCTGTCATTAAGGCTTTGGTTTGAAGCCAAGATGCGGATAAGCGTTGCGAATTGCAACGGAGGTTTATGGCCGACAAGATTTTCCATCAACAAGGCGCTCCGCCGCTTGCGTTTGCGGCGTTGGTGGCGGGCAATGTTGCAATAGCGTTCGGGCCGCTATTGGTTCGCTATTCCGATAGCGGGCCGATTGCGACGGGGTTTTGGCGGCTGGCGCTGGCGGTGCCGTTTCTGGCGCTGATGGGTTGGCGCGCGGGGTTTCGGTTATCGGCGACAAAAACGTCGATTATCGGATGGACCGCGTTGGCCGGGCTGTTCTTCGGCATCGACATCATCGCCTGGCATATCGGGATTTTCGAAACCAAGCTGGGTAATGCGACATTGTTCGCCAATTGCGCCAGCCTGTTGCTGGTCATTTACGGCGTTGTCATCGCGCGGAAATTGCCGGGTAAGTGGCAAATGCTGGCGGTGGTGTTGGCCTTTGTCGGCGCGGCTTTGTTGATGAGCCAGAGCCTCGAACTCTCGCCGCGAAATTTCGCCGGTGACCTGCTCTCGCTCGGCGCAGGCCTCGCCTACACCGTCTACCTCGTCATCATGATCCGCGTGCGCGACACCACCGAAAGCTGGAGCGCACTGGCAATGGCAAGCCTTGTCGCGGCGGTCGTTTTGCTTCCGGCAGCAATGCTCGCGGGCGAACAGATTATTCCGACGGTGTGGTGGGCGGTGCTGCTGTTGGCCTTCTCCTCGCAATTCTTCGGCCAAGGGTGCCTGACCTACGCGCTCCCGCATTTTAGCCCGCTGGTGATCGGTCTCGCACTACTGTTGCAGCCGGCGCTATCGGCTGGGGCGGGTTGGATTGCGTTCGGCGAGATATTAAGCGCGCTCGACATCTTCGGCGGCTTCATGGTGATGGCGGCGCTGGTTTTGGTGCGCAAGCAATAGGCCTTTTCTTGGGGTCGGCTTAAGCCTACATTCGATCCATGGTAGCAAAACCCCTTCCCGCCGACCCGACGCTCGACGAAATTCGTTTGGCACTTGCCCCTGCTATCGGCCGCAATGCGGCGTTCGATGGGTGGAGCGCCGCTGCGGTGTCGGCGGCTGCCTCAGAAATCGGGGTCGATGCCGATATCGCGCAATTGGCTTTTAAGGACGGTGCGATGGCGATGATCGACGCGTGGATCGACAGCATAGATATGGAAGTTGCGCGCCGCCTGCCGCCCGAGAAGCTGAATGCGATCAAAATCCGCGAACGCATCACTGCGCTGCTGGCGACACGCATGGAAATCATGGCTCCCGACCGCGAAAGCCTCCGCCGTGCGATGGGCGTCCTGGCAAGCCCACAAAATCTGGTGCGGGCGGCGAAGATCGGCTGGCGCACGGCGGACCGCAACTGGCGGCTGGCGGGCGATACCGCGACCGATTTCAACCATTATACCAAGCGAATGACTTTATCGGCGGTTTATGCCAGCTTGCTCGTCGTGTTCGTCAATGACGACAGCGAGGACTTCGCCGAAGCCCGTGCTTTTCTCGACCGCCGTATCGATAATGTGATGCAATTCGAGAAAGTGAAGGCGCAGGTCAAAAAACGGCGTGAACATGTGCCGAGCTTGTCACGCTTTATCGGTCGGCTGCGCTACCCGGCACGGTAGCAAAGTCGCTCTTGATGTTATTGCGAATCGGTTGCAAAGATCGTTTGTGCAGCTCGACCAACTTCCTTTGAACAAACACGCCACCGTGCGGACCATAGATTGGACCGCGATGCCCGATGGCGAAGGCCACCGGCTGCGCTCGCTCGGGCTGGAGGAGGGCGTTGGTATCGAGGCGCTGCACAAGGGTATATTGCTCTGGAAAGACCCGATTGCGGTGCGTGTTGGCCGGATGACGATTGCGCTGCGCCGTAAAGTCGCGGCGGCAATCACCTGCGAGCTGGCCGCATGACCGAAGCAATGCCGTTGGTCGCGTTGGTCGGCAACCCCAATGCGGGCAAGAGTGCGCTGTTCAACGCGCTGACCGGTGCGCGGCAGAAGATTGCCAATTATCCCGGTGTGACCGTCGAGCGCAAAAGCGGGAGGATCGCTCTCTCGGATGGTCGTCCGGTCGAATTGGTCGATCTGCCCGGTGCCTATAGCCTGTCGCCCGACAGCCTCGACGAAGCGGTCACCCGCGATGTCGTTCTCGGAAAGCTGGAAGGACATCGTCGGCCCGACGCCTTGGTGATCGTGGTCGATGCGGGCAATCTCGACAACCATCTGCGTTTCACGCTCGAACTGATTGCGCTCGGGCTGCCGGTGGTGGTCGCGCTCAATATGATAGATCTGGCGACGCGTGACGGGCTCGAACTCGATCCTGCCAAGCTGTCGGCTGAACTGGGAGTACCCGTGGTCCCGACGGTTGCGGTGCGCAAGCGCGGGCTGGATGTGTTGATCGAGACGCTTGAACCACAGTTGCGGATCAAGCCGGTGGCGGCGCTTCCGATGGAAGAGCGCAAAATCCTGACCGCCAAGGCCCACAAAATCGCCAATGCCGTTATCGTCAAGGAAACCGCAACGCGGCAATGGACGCGGACGCTCGACAAGGTGCTGCTGCATCCGCTCGCAGGCCCGCTGATCCTGTTCGGGCTGTTGTTCGTGATGTTCCAGTCGGTCTTCGCCTGGTCGGAGGCTCCGATTGGCTGGATCGAAACCGGCATCGCCGCACTTTCCGACGGCGTCGCGTCAGCCTTGCCCAATGGCTTCATTCGCTCGCTCCTGATCGAAGGCGTATTGGCGGGCGTCGGTTCGGTGATCGTGTTCCTGCCGCAAATCCTCATCCTTTTCCTGTTCATCCTGATTCTCGAATCGACCGGTTATATGACCCGCGCGGCATTCGTGATGGACCGGATGATGGCGAGCGTAGGGCTCTCCGGCCACAGCTTCATCCCGCTGCTGTCGTCGTTCGCCTGCGCAATTCCCGGGATCATGGCGACGCGCACGATCATGGACCAGAAGGACCGGCTGACGACGATATTGATTGCGCCGTTGATGACCTGCTCGGCAAGGCTGCCGGTTTACACCGTTATCATCGGCGCGTTCATTCCGGCGACGTCGATCGGCCCCGGCATCGGGTTGCAGGGGACGGTGCTGTTCGGGTTGTACATTGCCGGGATAGTCGGCGCGATGGTCGCGGCCTTGTTCCTCCGCCGCACCGTGGCAAAGGGGGCGGGCAGCAGCTTTCTCATCGAAATGCCGCGCTATCAACTCCCGCTCATCCGCGATATAGCCATCGGTCTGTGGCAGCGCGCGTGGGTGTTCCTGCGCCGCGCAGGCACCATCATTTTTGCCTCGACCATCATCTTGTGGGCTTTGCTCAGTTTCCCCAAAGTACCGATTGGCAGCCCCATGACGCAAAGCGAATATTCGGTCGCAGGACGGATTGCCTCAGGGCTGGCGGTGGTGACCGAGCCCATCGGCTTCAATGAAAAGATTGCACTCGCTCTGATCCCGGCAATGGCCGCGCGCGAGGTTGCGGTGGCGGCGCTGGCGACGGCCTACTCGGTAGACGCCGCTGATGAAGACGCGACTGCGATGGCACTCGGCGACCGGCTGGCGGGGCAATGGTCGCTGGCGACCGCGCTCGCATTTCTCGCGTGGTTCGTTTTCGCGCCGCAATGTATTTCGACCATCGCGGTTGCCAAGCGCGAAACCAATGGCTGGAAATGGCCCGCTTTCATGGTGACTTATCTTTTCGCGCTCGCATATGTGGCGGCTGGCATAACCTATTGGACAGCACGGTCCTTCGGCTTATAGCGAAGCCAGCAAATCAATAGAAAATAAAGGGCAGCGATATGGCGGGCAGCGTCAATAAAGTCATACTAGTCGGCAATCTGGGCGCGGACCCGGAAGTTAAATCGTTCCAGAACGGTGGCCGCGTCTGCAATTTGCGGATCGCGACGTCTGAGGACTGGAAGGATCGCACGACCGGCGAGAAAAAGGAGCGCACCGAATGGCATCAGGTTGTGCTGCAATCGGACGGGCTGATCGGCGTCGCCGAACGCTTCCTGCGTAAGGGCAGCAAGGTCTATATCGAAGGCCAGATCCGCACCCGCAAATGGCAGGATGCCAGCGGCAACGACCGTTACACCACCGAAATTTCAATCGGCGGCTTCGACGGCAAACTGGTGATGCTCGACGGCGCCAAGGGCGGCTCGGGCGGTGGCGGCGGTTCCAGTGAAGGCTGGGGCGGCGGTGCCTCGTCGGGCGGCGGTGCACCGGCCGGCGGTGGCGGCCAGTCGGGTAGCAACTGGAGCGGCGGATCGTCGGGCTTTGGCGGCGGCGATTTCGATAATGATCTCGACGATGACGTGCCGTTTTGATCGGCAATAGGGCAACCGCGTAACCATCAGCATTGAGCAAGGGCAGGATGAAAAAAGCGCTTCTGGTCCTGATACTCCTCGGTGCGATTACGGCTTATTTCCTCTTCGACCTCGGCCAATATCTCAGCCTTGAAAGTTTCAAGGCGCGGCAGGCGGAGATTATCGCCGCCAAGGATGCCAACCCGCTGCTTTATGTAGCGGGGTTTTTCCTGCTCTATGTCGCCGTGACCGGGCTTTCGATCCCGGGCGCGGCAATAATGAGTCTGGTCGCGGGCGCGTTGTTCGGGTTGGTCCTTGGCACCATCATCGTTTCCTTTGCCTCTACCATCGGCGCGACTTTGGCGTTCCTCAGCTCGCGCTATCTGTTGCGCGATTGGGTGCAGGGCAAATTCGGTGAACGGTTGCGCGCGATCGATGACGGGCTGGCAAGAGACGGTGCGTTCTATCTATTCACACTGCGGCTGATTCCGGTCTTTCCGTTTTTCGTCATCAATCTGCTGATGGGGCTAACACGGATCAAGACATGGACATTTTTCTGGGTCAGCCAACTGGGTATGCTCGCCGCTACCATCGTTTTTGTGAACGCGGGCACGCAGATCAGCCAACTCGAATCCACCGCCGGTTTGCTGTCGCCGACATTGATTGCCTCGTTCGTGGCATTGGCGCTTTTCCCCTGGGCGGCAAAGGGGCTGATCGGTTTCGTGAACCGGCGCCGTGGCTGACCACTGGAAAAAGCCCAGACGCTTCGATCGCAATCTGATCGTCATCGGCGCGGGGTCGGCTGGACTGGTCTCGGCTTATATCGCGGCGATGGTCAAGGCCAAGGTGACGCTGATCGAAGCGCACGACATGGGCGGCGACTGCCTGAACACCGGGTGCGTGCCGTCTAAAACGCTGATCAAGAGTGCGCGGGTTGCCCATGCGGTTAAAGACGCCGCACGCTTTGGCGTCAATGCGCCACCTGCCACGGTTGACTTCGCCGCAGTCATGCGCCGCGTGCGTGACGTCATAACGGCGATCAAGCCGCACGACAGTGTGGAGCGGTTCACTGGTTTGGGTGTCGATTGCGTCAAAGGCTATGCGCGCTTTGTCGATCCGTGGACGGTCGAGATTTCGGATACAGGCGGCGGCAAAATGCAGATGACGGCCAAGGCCTTCATCATCGCCACGGGAGCAGCCCCACTCATCCCGCTACTCGCGGGGCTGGAGGATAGCGGCCATCTGACCAGCGAGACTCTGTGGGACGCGATGGCCGACCGCGCCGAAGCGCCGAAGCGGCTGGTGATATTGGGCGGTGGGCCGATAGGCTGCGAACTGGCGCAGGCGTTTCAGCGTCTGGGCAGCCAAGTGACGGTCGTCGAAATAGCCGATCGGTTGTTGCTAAAGGAAGAGGCGGATGCCGCTGCGTTGGTGACTGAGAGCTTGAAAGCGGACGGTGTGGCGGTTCTTACGGGCCATCAAGCGCTGCGTTTTGAAAGTAGCAAAAAGTTGGTGATTGTCGGCCCGGCAGGCGAGCGGGTGTTGGAATATGATGATATCGTCATCGCCGTGGGCCGCAAGCCACGCGTCACCGGCTTCGGCCTCGAAGGGCTTGGGTTGATCGTCGAGGGCAGTCTGGAAACCGACGATTTCCTGCGCACCAACATGCCGCACATCCTGTGTGCAGGTGATGTTGCCGGGCGTCAGCAATTGACCCACGGCGCCAGCCATGAAGCTTGGTATGCCAGCGTCAATGCGCTTGCCCGTCCGTTCAAAAAATACCGCGCCGACTACCGCGTGCTGCCGCGTGTGACCTATACCGAACCCGAATTGGCGGCGGTTGGCCTGACCGAGGCCGAGGCGATAGCTCAGGGCGTCGCCCATGACGTGACGCGCTACGATCTCGACGACCTTGACCGCGCGATTGCCGAGAGCGAGGGCCAAGGTTTCGTCAAAATCCTGACGGCAAAAGGCAGCGACAATATTTTGGGCGCGACCATCATCGGTGCGCATGCCGGAGAGACATTGGCCGAGATCACCTTTGCCATGCGCCACAATCTCGGTCTGCGCAAAATCTTGCAGACCATCCACCCCTATCCGACATGGGGCGAGGCCAATAAATATGCCGCAGGGCAATATGGGCTTGAGCGCAAACCTGAACGCCTGCTCAAATGGGCCGAGCGATGGTTCCGCTGGATGCGGCGGTAGCGACCGATAAAGATTTCGCTGTCCTACAGCATGTCGCTTGGCATAGAATCAGCGTGATCGTCAAAAATGGCGGCGCGCTCTTTGAAATGGTCGATCGATTGCTACCCGCTTGCGCCATGCAACATGGCGAATACGGCGTAACAAAATTTCCTACATGGGAAATATTGTCAGCAGAGAGGGTTCGTTTTACCCCCGAATAGGCGTCACCCATGTCACCCATGTCACCTTAAGCGACCAAACTGCTTGGCCACCATCAACACGCGTTGCGCGACCGTCAGCAAGCATAAGACGGCAAAAACCAACGCCAGCGTCGGGAAATGATTCGGCAATAAACAAAATAATATGAAGACGACGACGGTCTCGCCGCCTTCCATCAGGCCGGTCGAATAAATGAATGCCTTGCGGCCATGCACGCCCTCGTTGCTGCCACCGCGCGCGGCGATGGCGGCAAAGGCCAGGAAGCTGACAGCGGTCAGTGTGAAGCTGGCGACCAGCAGCAACGCCGCCATCTGGTTGGCGGGGCTGACAAATCCAAAGCCGACCGGCACCGATACGTAGAACAGAAAATCGGCGAGGCTGTCGAGATATCCGCCGAACTCGGTCGGGCCATTGATCCGCGCGACCGCGCCGTCCAGTCCGTCGACCACACGGTTCGCTATGATGAGCGCGAGCGCCAGTCCGAAGCTGTTCTGGCTGATCGCAACCGCAGCGGCCAAACCGATTGCTGCCCCGAATATCGTGAGTGTGTTTGCGCCGATGCCGCTTTTGGACAGTATTGCCGCGACCCGACCAAGCGCCGGATCGACTACCCGTCTCAGCTGGGCATCAAGCATATCTGACGCTGCTCATTTCTTCGCCAGCATGTCCTTGAGCCCGGCCAAGGCCCCAAATGGCCCAACTTCATCCTCGGCCTTAACGCCCGCGGCCTTCAGTCGTTCTTGCGCGTCCGGGCTGCGCGGATAGGGATCGAGTGTCAGCCCCAAGGATTGCGCAACCGCCTCGCCGAGATCGACGCCCTGCCCGTCGTAAAACATGCTGTCGCAATCATCAGCCTCAAGCTCGATTTCGGCATCGGCACCGACAGCCGGTTCTGGCACAAAGCGGATGATCATCGGTTCATCAAGCACGACAGGTACCGGGTCACCGGTTGCCACGCAAAATTGCGAAAGCGCCGCGCGAATCCGGCCTTTCGCCAGCACACCCTTGGCATCACGCGACACTGCGAGGTCGGCGTCCAAACTATCGAGAGCCGCCAGATCGAAGCGGACAACCAGCCCGTCCCTTGCCGCCAGATCGGCAGATAGGCGCACATTGGAAGCGCCAGCGCCAATTTCATCGAGTTTAACGATATGGCTGAACTCGTTGGCGCTCACCATATCGCGACCCCTTCAACGATCATATCGGGTTGCTGCGCCGCCAGCGAACGCTTCAGGTCGATCAGTCCTTGCCTGACATGCGCCAGTGCAGCCGCATCGACCGTTTCGCCGCGATAGATATTACGCAGGATGGCATCGTCGAGTACATCGGGCTGGTCGAAACCTTGACGAAATGCGCCAAGCCGCCCGCCGAGCGCCGACATCATCTTACCCATATATTTGCCGACTATGACGTCGCCAACACCGGACTCGCGCAGCTGGCCGTCCATATCGTCGACAAAAACCTCGGTGAGATACGCCATATCCTGCGCGTGCGTGGCTGCGTCTTCGAGCCTGAGCAGGACCAACGTGAGAACGGCCGACACCATATCGAAACGACCGTCGAGGCTGTCGGGCACCTGTCCCACCTCATACCAATGCGGTTGCCGCGCCTTGGCCACGATCTGGTTGTATAAAGGCACAAGCCGGTGTTTCGGATCGGGAGCCGATTGACCGAACAGGCGCTTCAATAGGGACATGGAACCGCTTCGTCCTACTCATCAGATGTTCATATGGACTTGCATATTGATCTTGTGACCCAAGGATGCAATGGCAAAGCCTTGGAAGTTTCGCAAATGCCGGAGAATATTATGCGCGTGCCGCAAATGATCAGCCTGACCGCTTTGGTTGCCGCTCTGGTGGTGACGTCGGGTTGCACCCGGTTGCGCGCGCATCAGGGATATGTCGGCGACCAGACGTTGCTGGCGGCGGTACAGCCGGGCGTCGACAACAAGGAATCGGTGCAGGCATCGCTCGGCCGGCCTACTTTCGTTGGCCAGTTCGACCAGAACGACTGGTATTATTATGCCCGCGACACCAAACAGCTGGCCTTTGCCCAGCCCAAGGCGTCCAGCCAATATGTGCTGCTTGTCCGGTTCGATCCTGCGGGAAATGTTGTTTCGTCCACCCAATCAGGGGTCGAAAGCATCGCCAGTATCAGCCCCAATGGCGACAAAACGCCGACTCTCGGCCGCAATACGAGCTTCTTCGAAGAGATATTCGGCAATATCGGTGCGGTTGGCGCTGGCACCGGCCAAGGCAGCACACCGAACAGCCCTAACTAGACTTTACTCGACTACCCCTGCTGCTGCCAGCACCGCCAAGGTCACCAGATCGCTGGCGCTCGACGCCATCGTTGCTATCTGAACCGGGCGTTCCATGCCGACCAACATCGGCCCGATAACATGGTCGCCGCCCAGTTCGCGCAACAGCTTGGCGGAAAGATTGGCCGATTGCAGACCGGGCATGATCAGCACATTGGCTGGTCCCGACAGTCGGCAAAACGGGTATCTTGCCATCAGTGCCGGATTAAGCGCCACATCGGGTGGCATATCGCCTTCATATTCAAAGTTCGGCTGGCGCTGGTCGAGCAATGCGACGGCTTGCCGGATATTATCGAGCCAGTTGCCGTGAGGATTGCCGAAGGTCGAATAAGACAGGAAGGCGACGCGCGGCGTATGCCCCATCCGCCTTGCCACCATCGCGGTTTGTTCGGCAATATACGCGAGTTCCTCGGAATTGGGCCGCTCGTTGACAGTGGTATCGGCCATGAACACGGTATGGCTCTTGCCGACCATCACATGGATACCGAACGGGGTCTGCCCTTTCTTCGGATCGAGCACGCGGCGCAACTCGCGCATGGTTTGCGAGAAAGTGCGGGTGACGCCGGTAATCATCGCGTCGGCCTGATCCATCGCCAGCAACGACGCGCCAAAGATGTTGCGGTCGCGGTTGACCATGCGCTGGATATCGCGGCGTAAATAGCCGCGTCGCTGTAGGCGGAGATAGAGCCGGTCCACCATCCGCTCAACCAGATTGCTGGTTACGCTATTGTGGATTTCAAAACTGTCGGGGTCTTCACCCAATTCGCGGAGCATTTCGACAACCCGCGCATCGCGGCCAATCAGCACGGGAATGCCGTAGCCATCCTGCTTGAACCGCACCGCCGCGCGCAACACCACGTCCTCTTCCGCCTCGGCAAAAATCACGCGTTTCGGCTGGGCACGTGCCGCCTCATAAACCTGGGTTAGGACAGACGTCGTCGGATTGAGCCGGGCGCGCAAGGTCGCGCGGTAACTGGCCATATCGGCAATCGGCTTCTGCGCGACGCCTGAATCCATTGCTGCTTTCGCCACCGCCGATGCAACAATCTCCATCAGTCGCGGGTCGAATGGCGATGGAATAATATAATCTCGGCCAAACTTGTATGCAATTCCGCCATAAGCTGCGGCAACTTCTTCCGGCACTGTCTCGCGGGCCAACTGGGCCAGTGCGTTGGCGGCGGCAATCTTCATCGGTTCGTTGATGGTTGTCGCGCGCACATCCAGCGCGCCTCGAAAGATGAAGGGGAAACATAGGACATTATTGACCTGATTGGGAAAATCCGAACGACCGGTAGCGATAATCGCATCGGGCCGCGCCGCGCGGGCGGCTGGCGGAGAAATTTCCGGATCGGGGTTGGCCATGGCAAAGATAATCGGTTCGGGTGCCATTGTCTTGACCAAATCCGCCGACAGTGCTCCCGCCGCAGATAGTCCCAGGAAAATATCGGCGCCGACAATCGCTTCAGCGAGCGACCGGGCTTCGGTTCGCGCGGCATGGGCTGATTTCCACTGGTCCATGCCCGCAGTGCGACCCTGATAAATGACACCGCTACGGTCGCACATGATGACGTTATCGTGCGGCACACCCATCGCCTTGATCAGTTCAGTGCAGGCAATCGCTGCCGCACCCGCGCCGTTACACACGACCTTAACGTCCTTCAACGACCGACCCGTCAGCATGCAGGCGTTGATGAGGCCAGCCGCAGCGATGATTGCGGTGCCGTGCTGGTCATCATGAAACACCGGAATGTTCATCCGCTCGCGGAGCGTTTGCTCAATGATGAAACACGAAGGTGCCGCGATATCTTCCAGATTGATGCCGCCAAAGGTCGGTTCAAGCAGTTCAACGGCGTCGATGAAGCGGTCAACATCCTCGGTCTTCACCTCGATATCGATCGAATCGACATCGGCGAAGCGCTTGAACAGGACTGCCTTGCCCTCCATCACCGGCTTTGAAGCCAGCGCACCCAAATTGCCCATGCCAAGAATGGCCGTGCCGTTGGAAATGACGGCAACCAGATTGCCCTTGGCGGTATAGTCATAAACGGCTGCGGGATCGTCGAAGATGGCCTGTACGGGTACCGCGACCCCGGGGGAATAAGCGAGGCTCAGGTCGCGCTGCGTTGCCATCGGCTTGGTGGCGACGATTTCGATCTTACCGGGGCGACCCATTGAGTGGAAATCCAATGCCTCTTTGGCGGTAAACTGGACGTCGCTGTCGTTCATCAAATGGCCCTGTCTCGTTCTTTGGGTATCGTATTGCCCTAACCCGATGATAACGTAAGGGCAAGCATTGCCCCACTGCATCTCGTTCGCTAACGCGGGGGCTTATGGCGGGGAACGGCACACCGACACCGATGATGGTGCAATATTTGGGCCTGAAGGCCAAAGCGGGCGATTGCCTGCTGTTCTACCGCATGGGCGATTTTTTCGAGCTGTTCTTTGATGATGCCCGCGCGGCGTCGGCGACGCTTGACATCGCGCTGACATCGCGCGGGGAGCATGACGGAAAACCAATCCCGATGTGCGGTGTGCCGGTGCACAGCGCCGAAGGCTATCTCGCGCGGCTGATCAAGGGCGGCCACCGCGTCGCGATTGCTGAGCAGACCGAAAATCCCGAGGCAGCGAAAGCGCGGGGCGGATCAAAGACTTTGGTCGCGCGTGACATCGTCCGCTTTGTCACCGCTGGAACGCTGACCGAGGATAGCCTGCTCGACAGTTGGGCGTCGAACATGCTTGTGGCGCTGGCACCGGTCGGTGAGGCTATCGGCGTTGCCGCAGCCGATATTTCGACGGGATATTTCGAGCTTGTGACTGTGTCGCCGGGTGCGCTCGAAGCAGAGTTGGCGCGCTTGTCGGCAAGCGAGTTGGTGGTGCCGGAGGGATTTGATGGCGCACACTTCGATTCGATAGCCCGTCCACGATCAGATTTTGACAGCGTGGCCGGTGAAGCTGCGTTGAGGCATCATTTTGCGGTTGCGAGCTTGGATGCGTTTGGGACTTTGTCGCGTGCCGAGCTAGCAGCTGCTGGAGGACTGATCGCTTATCTGGCACATGCCGGACAGGGCAAGATGCCTTTCCTCAAAATGCCCCTGCGGCGTGACGTGCACGAGCATTTGCTGATCGATCAGGCTACGCGCGACAGCTTGGAAATCAACACGGCGAGCAAAGGCGGGCGTTCGGGTTCGCTACTGGCCGAGGTGGACCGCACGATTACCGGCGCGGGTGCGCGACAGTTGGCAGCGGACTTGGCGGCACCATTGATGGATAAAGCCAAGATCGAGGCGCGGCTCTCGCTGGTGCAGTGGTTCCACGACGCGCCGTTGCTCCGCGACGCGGTGCGCACGGCGCTGCGCCAATTGCCCGATATTGCCCGCGCGCTTGGCCGTGTGGTTGCCGGGCGCGGAAGCCCGCGTGATGTGGGTCAGATACGCGACGGGCTGGACGGCGCGCGGGCATTGCGCGAGCGACTGGGCGCGATAGCGGACCCGCCCGAACTGCTCGATCGGTTGTTGCCAACGCTCGACGGCCATGGCGCGATGGTCGATCTCTTCACCCGTGCGCTGGTCGCCTCGCCGCCGACCGATACCGGGCAGGGCGGCTATATCGCGGAGGGCTATGATGCCGCACTAGATGCGCTGCGTTCAGCGGGCCGCGATGGACGGCAGGCGATTGCGCAACTGGAGGCGCGCTACCGCGATGCCACCGGCGTTGCTGCGCTGAAAATCCGCCACAACGCCGTACTTGGCTATTTTGTCGAGGTTCCTGCCAAACATGGCGACGCGTTGATGGCGCCCGGCACCGGCTTTACCCACCGGCAAACGATGGCGGGCGCGGTGCGGTTCAATTCGCCCGAGCTGCACGAAGAGGCGATCCGCATCACGCAAGCAGGCGGCCATGCGCTTGCCGCAGAAGCGGCGCATCTGGAAGAACTGATCGCGCATGTCATGGAACGCCGCGATGCGATTGCGGCGAGCGCAGACACGCTGGCGCGGATAGACGTATCTGCGGCGCTAGCCGAACGTGCGGCAGAGGGCGGATGGTGCCAGCCTAGCTTTGTCGCGACGCCTGAACTGCATATCGAGGGTGGACGGCATCCGGTGGTCGAAAGCGCGCTGGCCAAATCGGGTGACCGCTTCATCTCGAATGACTGCAACCTCGCGCCCGACAGCCGACTATGGCTGGTCAGCGGCCCCAATATGGGTGGTAAGTCGACCTTCCTCCGGCAGAACGCGCTGATCGTTTTGTTGGCGCAGGCAGGCAGCTATGTCCCCGCCACCTCGGCACAGCTGGGATTGGTTGACCGATTGTTCAGCCGTGTCGGTGCGTCGGACAATCTGGCGCGAGGTCGCTCGACCTTCATGGTCGAGATGGTCGAAACTGCGGCGATCCTCGCACAAGCAACCGAGCGCAGCTTCGTCATCCTTGACGAGGTCGGGCGCGGGACATCGACCTATGACGGCCTAGCCATCGCATGGGCGGTGGTCGAGGGCGTCCACGAAGCCAACCGCTGCCGCTGCCTGTTTGCAACCCATTATCACGAACTGACGCGGCTGGCCGACAGCCTCGATGCACTCTCGCTCCATCACGTCCGCGCCAAGGAATATAAGGGCGATCTGGTCCTGCTCCATGAACTCGCCGATGGCCCCGCCGACCGCAGCTACGGTATCGCAGTCGCAAAGCTGGCAGGCCTACCCCCACAAGTGGTAGCGCGCGCGAAGACGGTGCTGGAAAAGCTCGAAAAGGGCCGTGCCGAAACCGGTGGGCTGGCGGCGGGGCTGGGTGACCTGCCGTTGTTCAGCGCTGCATTGAATGCAGCAGAAGCCAAGGTCGATGCGTTGCGCGAGAAGCTGACGGGCCTCGATATTGATGCGCTCAGCCCCAGAGCAGCGTTGGACTTGCTATACGAACTGAAACGCGCCGCAGGCGAAGAGTAATTGATGTAAAAGAGGCAAGAGGACGGGAGGGCTCAGTTGAAACCTCACCCCTCTTTACCTCATTGCCTCTTTTACAATTTTCTTAAGCCAAAGACAAAAACAACCCTGCCAAAGCCGCGCTCATCAGGTTGGACAGCGATCCTGCCGCCAACGCTTTCAGCCCCAGCTTGGCAATCATCGGCCGCTGGCTCGGAGCCAACCCCCCGGTCACTGCCATCTGGATCGCGATCGACGAGAAATTGGCAAATCCGCACAGCGCAAAGGTGACGATGGCCACTGTCGGCGCCGACAGTGTCGTCAATGCGCCGAGGTCGATGAAGGCCACAAATTCGTTGAGCACGATCTTGGTACCGAACAATCCACCCGCCTGAATCGCCTCGTTCCACGGCACGCCGAGCAGATACATGATCGGCGCAAACACATAACCGACGATTTGCTGGAAGCTGAGATCGGGCTGCCCGAACCAGCCGCCGATACCGCCCAACATTCCGTTGGCCAAAGCGACCAATGCCACAAACGCCAGCACCATCGCTCCGACCGCGACGGCTAGTTTCACGCCGGTCTGCGCGCCTTGGGCGGCGGCCATGATGATGTTGGCGGGTTTTTCTTCGTCATCGTCCGCTACGATCACCGGCTCATCGTCAGGATGTGGATTGGGTAGCGCAGGGTCTCTTTCTCCTACCGGCATCGGCGGGATGTCGGGCATCATCAGCTTGGCCATCAATATGCCGCCAGGGGCCGACATGAACGCGGCGGCGAGCAGATAATCGATACGGATGCCCATCGACGCATAGGCCGCGAGGATAGTTCCGGCGACGCCCGCCATGCCAACGGTCATCACGCAAAAGAGCTGTTCGGGTTTCAAACCCGCCAGATAGGGTCGGATCACCAAGGGAGATTCCGATTGTCCAACAAAGATATTCGCCGCAGCGCAGAGACTCTCTACTTTGGAAATGCCGGTGATTTTCTGAAGGCCCCCGCCGATCCAGCGGATGACATATTGCATGATCCCGAGATAATAGAGAATCGAAATCAGCGAGGCGAAGAAGATGATGACGGGCAATGCGGCAATCGCAAAGCTGTTGCCGCCGATTTCTGGCGACGCCAGCGGGCCGAAGATGAAGTCAGTTCCGGCCTTGGCATAACCGAGAAGATTCGACACGCCGTTCGACATAACCTGAAGCACGGTTTTGCCCCACGGCACGTAGAGCACCAGCGCAGCGAGGCTGGCCTGCAAGGCAAACGCCGCCCCCACAACACGAAATCTGATGGCCCGCCTGTTCGAAGACAGCAAAACCGCGATGGCCAAAATCACGACCATGCCCGCAAGGCTCATCAAAATTTGCATATATGCTCCCGACCCCAGTTATTGGAGCCAGCCTAGCGCCAACCATAGTCTTGCGCCAATGAAAATAGCCGCTAGTCAATGTCCATGACCGACCAGACCACATCCGGCACATCTCTTAGCGCCATCCCCCGCTCGCTTTTCGTCTTTGCCATATTCTATGGCGGCATGGTTCCGCTTGGCGGGTTTCTTGGCGCAAAGCAGGTCGCAATGGGACCGCTAGCGGTTGAGGCCGGGATATTCCCGTTCCTGACGTTGATTGCTGTGTCGAGCGCTATTGCAGAACTGCACGGCAAGTCTGTTGCTGATAAGCTGGTTCGATATGGCTTTGTGCCGCTTTTCATTGCCATCCTGCTGTCGTTCTTTGTCCTGCAACTGCCAACCGACGCGGGAATGTATGAACCGGCCAAGGAAGCTTTCCCGATCATCGTCGGCCAAAGCGGGCGGATGATGGCGGCGGGCATATTGGCCTACGGTGTTTCGGTGTCGCTTAACGTCTGGCTGTTTGCGCGTTTGAAAGGCACGTCGGGCCGCTTCCTCGCGTTTCGCGGTTTCACGGCGGCGGCGTTGTCGCAGATTGTCGATACTTTGATCTTCATCACCGTGTCTTTTTACGGCGTCCGACCGATTGCCGACCTGATGTTGGGACAGATGGTGGCGAAGATCGTTCTGTCGGCGGTGATGGTGCCGGTCGTCATCGCGCTGGTGGTTCGCATTGGACGCAGGCTCGATCAGGATGCGCCAACATGACCATCGACCCCGCAAATCTCGCCAAAGCTGAAACACTCACCGAGGCCCTGCCCTATTTGCAGCGTTATGCCGGCAAGACTTTCGTCGTCAAATATGGCGGCCATGCAATGGGTGACGCTGCGTTGGCACAGGACTTCGCAGCGGACATTGTTTTGCTGAAAGCCGTCGGCATAAACCCGGTCGTCGTCCACGGCGGTGGGCCGCAGATCGGCGCCATGCTGAAAAAGCTGGGTGTTGAAAGCGAGTTTGTCGATGGGCTACGTGTCACCGATGCCGAAACCGCCAAGGTCGCCGAAATGGTGCTGTCGGGCGCGATCAACAAGGAACTGGTCGGCTGGATCAACGCCGCAGGCGGCAAGGCGATTGGTATATCGGGCAAGGACGGCGACTTCGTCCGCGCGACCAAAGTGCAGCGAACACAGAAAGACCCTGACAGCAATATCGAACGCAGCATCGATTTGGGCTTTGTCGGTGAGCCGCAAACGGTGGACCGCAGCGTGATCGATACGATCAGCGGCGCAGGGATGATTCCGGTCATCGCGCCGATTGGCGTCGGCGAAGACGGCCATACCTACAACATCAATGCCGATACGATGGCGGGCGCGATTGCCAGCGCGCTGGGTGCTTCGCGGTTGTTCCTGCTCACCGATGTTGCAGGGGTGCTCGACAAATCGGGGCAATTGCTGACCGACCTCGATCCCAAAGCAATAACCGCGTTGCAAGCCGACGGCACGATCAGCGGCGGGATGATCCCCAAGATCGAAACCTGTGTGAATGCGGTCGAGGCAGGCGTTGATGCTGCAGTCATTCTCGATGGCCGGGTGAGCCACGCGATGCTCATAGAAATGTTCACCGATAAGGGCGCGGGAACGTTGATCCACAAATAAGCTGTTTTATGCAGTTGATACAGCGGCGCGGGTCGTTTAATCCGGCGACCTGTCCCTTACGTGGAGAACCCGATGCTGCTCGCGCTTATTTCGATCCTTGGCTATTTGATGACCATCCTGTCGACGGTCGTCATCGTCCAATTCATTCTCAGCCTGTTGATCGCCTTCAACGTCGTCAGCCTGTCGAACAATATTGTCGCGTCGATATGGCAGGCACTCAATATGATACTCGATCCGTTTCTGAAGCCGATCCGCAAGATCATGCCCGACACCGGGATGATCGACTTTTCACCGATGGTGCTGCTCATCGGTTTGCGGATATTGCAGATGCTGCTAGCCGGGCTTTATAACGACCTCTATGTCGGGGGCTTGTGAGCGATAGCCGGATCATTGACGGAAAGGCTTTCGCTGCGGGTTTGCGGCAACGGGTTGCCGCGACCGTTCCGGGTTTCGAAGCAGCGACCGGACGTGTGCCCGGGCTTGCCGTCGTTCTGGTAGGCAGCGATGCTGCAAGCCAAGTCTATGTCGGTTCAAAAAAGAAGGCCACGGTCGAGGCCGGGATGGCTAGTTTCGAACATCTTTTGCCCATCGATACCGGCCAGGCCGAGCTGATTGCGCTGGTCGAACAACTCAATGCGGACGACAATGTCGATGGCATCCTCGTCCAGCTGCCATTGCCGCCTCATATCGACGACAAGGCAGTGATCGCGACGATCGATCCAGCAAAGGACGTCGATGGCTTCCATGTCGTCAATGCAGGCAAGTTGGCGGTTGGCGAAGATGCGCTGGTGCCATGTACGCCGCTCGGTTGCCTGATGCTGTTGAAGGACAGGCTGGGCGATTTGTCGGGGCTGGAAGCAGTGATCGTCGGGCGCTCCAATATCGTCGGCAAACCGATGGCACAGTTATTGCTCGGCGAAAGCTGCACCGTCACCATCGCGCATAGCCGCACACAGAATCTGCCCGAGGTCGTCCGCCGCGCCGATATTGTCGTGGCGGCGGTTGGCCGCCCCGAGATTGTCAAAGGCGACTGGCTAAAAGAGGGTGCGGTCGTGATCGACGTCGGCATCAACCGGCTCGCGCCTACCGATGGCCAGACCAAGGGACGCCTTGTCGGCGATGTTGCCTTTGATGAGGCGAAGCGTCATGTTGCTGCGATAACGCCTGTACCGGGAGGGGTCGGTCCAATGACCATCGCCTGCCTGCTCAGGAACACGGTGGTTGCCGCACACCGACGTGTGGGGCTGGCCGCGCCGGAGGGAATTTAATGCGAAAGCTTGCTGTTTTGTTGGTAGGATTGGCGCTGGCGTCCTGTGCTGGCGGCCAAAATGGCCCGCGCAATTTCGAACCGAAGCTCGCCAATCCCAGCGCGGTGATTGCCGCCGAGATAGCTTTCAACCGGCTGGCGCAGGAGAAGGGGCAGTGGACCGCGTTCCGCGAAACCGCGGCAAAAGACGCGATCATGTTCCTGCCACAACCGACCAATGCGCAAAGCTGGCTGAAGGGCAAGGCCGATCCGGCGCAGTCGGTCAAATGGCAACCGCATAAGGCGTTTATGTCGTGCGATGGCAAGACCGGCGTGACGACGGGCGCAGCGCAGTGGCCCGGCGGCCAATCGGGATATTTCACGACCGTCTGGCAGTGGTTTGAAGAGGGTTCACGTGGCGATGGCGAGTGGAAATGGGTGCTCGACCACGGCGACCTGATAACTGCGCAGCGTCAGCCCACAGAGATGATCGAGACCAAAGTCGCCAGTTGCAAGGGCAAGGCTCCCGCCGCGCTGAACGCTCCGCCCGTCGGCGCGCAAATGAAAATGGGCTTTTCGCGCGATCAGTCGTTGAACTGGACGTGGGTGGTGCAGCCGGATGGTGCGCGCACGCTCAACGTGCAGCTTTGGAACGGCGAGGCAACCGAGGTCGTCATTCTCGACCGGGTCGCCGCTGCAAAGTGATCGACCTCTTCCTCTCGGCTTTCATCACCTTTTTCGTGGTTATCGATCCGCCGGGCTGTGCGCCGATCTATGCCAGCCTGACCAAGGGCGCGAATGCGGCGCAACGCCGCAGCATGGCAATCCGCGCAACATTGGTTGCAGGCGCGATCCTGCTGGTTTTCGCCTTGTTCGGCGAGCAACTTCTGGGCGCGCTCCATATCGAGCTCAACAGTTTCCGCATCGCGGGTGGCATCATGCTGTTCCTGATCGCGCTCGATATGGTGTTCGAAAAACGCACGCAGCGCCGCGAAGAGCGCGCGCAGAAGATAATCGACACGCCCGAAATCGAAGACGTCTCGATCTTCCCGATGGCAATGCCGATGATCGCCGGGCCGGGCTCGATTGCTTCGGTGATGCTGCTCACCGGCCAGAACGACGGGATGGACCGCGCGGTGGTGGTGCTTTCGGCATTGGGTGCTGTATTGTTGCTAACCCTGCTGGCATTGCTCGCCGCCGGCCCGATCATGCGGGTTTTGGGTCAGCAGACCGAGGCGATCATCACGCGCCTGCTAGGTGTTTTGCTTGGCGCGCTTGCGGCGCAATTTGTGATCGACGGCTTGCGGGAGAGTTTTGCCCTGGCGGCTACTGCAACGTAACGCGGTCGTCGGACCCGTCATGTCGTCCGAAAAACTGCATCAACTGGACGATCATATCCGACCGCGCCGATAGCCCGCGCGATTCGAGCAACGCCTGTTTCGCCGCAGAATCGAACGGCGCGATCTGGGCTATCGCGTTCACCAGCGAATAATCGTCGAGCTGGCTGACCGCGTTCCAGTCGACCGCATAGCCCTGTGTATCGGCAAAGCGCCGCGATTCGATTTCCAGCGATGCGCGCTCGGCAATCGACAACACGTCGCCGACTTCGTCTTCCTCCCACAACTCGGCTTCGGCCTGACGGAAGGCGGTTTTGACGTCGAGCTCGCGGACAATATTGAACCGCTGCAGGCCTTCGAGGATGATGTTGTAACGACCGTCGTCGAGCGCCTCGACCTCACCCATCCGGCCGAGGCAGCCGACGCCGAACAGCCCTGATTTGTCGCCGCGATCCTTCGGCTGCACCATCCCGATCATCCGGTCGCGCGCCATTGCGTCGCTCACCAGCGCGCGGTATCGCGGCTCGAATATGTGCAGCGGCAACTGCATGCCGGGGAACAATATCGCACCCGCGAGCGGAAACAGCGAGATACGTTTGGTCGTCATCCGAACAATATAGCCGATAATCTGCGCCGTGTCGCCGCCACCCAAGCGTCTTCCAACCCGATCATAGCAAATATCTCAAGCAACCGCGATTTCGCCGCGCCTTCGTTCCATTCGCGCTCCGCGGCGATGATGTGAAGCAACGCGTCTGCGGCCCCATCGCGGTCGCCTGAAGCCATCAAGGCATTGGCAAGATCGAACCGGCTGGCATGGTCGTCGGTATTTGCCGCAACCGCAGCCTCAAGCGCGGCCAGTTCCTCTGGGTCGCGCTCTGCAGCAGCAATCGTCAGCACAGAACCCGCTTTCTCTATCAGCGGATCGGCGCGCGCGCTTTCATCCAGACTGTCGTAGATCGCCTGCGCTTCCTCGCGGCGACCGAGTGCCGCCAGCGCGCGGATCATTCCCGACAAAGCAGGTAAATGGTCGGGCACCGCGCCCAGCGCATCGGCGAACAGCCCGTAAGCCTGCTCCTGGCCACCGCTCGACAGCAATTCCTCCCCAGCGGCAACCAGCGGCTCGATCTCGATCAGCGGATTGGACACCCCACCGCCCGCCTTGACCGGAAGTTTTGCCAGCAACTGGTCGAGCATTTCGACAATCTGTGGCTCGGTGCGCGCAGCCGTCATATCGGCGACTGGCTGCCCCTGGAACATTGCATAGACCGTCGGGATCGACCGAACCTGAAACTGCGCGGCGATGAATTTGTTGGCGTCGACGTCGACCTTGGCGAGCACCACGCCCTTATCGGCATAATCGGCGGCGACTTTTTCGAGGATCGGCGTCAGCTGCTTGCACGGCCCGCACCAGTCGGCCCAAAAATCGAGGATGACGAGCTTTTCCATTGACGGTGTCACCACGTCTTCGCGGAACTGTTCGACCGCTTTTTGCTCTTCGGTGGTCAGGCCCATCGTTGCCAAATTATGTCTCCGGTACTGTGCTTTGCAGAATCGCGCTCCTGCCTATGTGGGTAAACCCCGCCATTTGCCAACCCCTGCGCGCAATCCTTGTCACGAAAACTCACCATTTGGGGCTTGCGGGGGTGTATGCCCCATGCTAACGGCGCGCCTCACCTGTCGGGAATCATGTATTTCCGACCGCCGAGCGGGCGTAGCTCAGGGGTAGAGCACAACCTTGCCAAGGTTGGGGTCGAGGGTTCGAATCCCTTCGCCCGCTCCAGTTTTCATAACTTCCAAATCTAGCGACGCTGCCTACGCAGCGCGGCGTATCATCGTGCTTCTGGCGATACGACCAACCAGTCCGGGCAGCCCGGCGTAACTGGCGCGGTGGTAGGAGGAATCTTCCTCCAACGCTCCGCTCAGGCGGCGGTGGGCTTCGCCCAGATTGTGATATGGCACACCAGGGAGCAAATGATGGATCGCGTGGTAGCGCAGGCCTACGGGCGCCCAAAGAATCGGTAAGAACGCGGGCGGTGGGACATTAACGCTGTCGAGGAACTGGGCAGTGACGCTCAGCGGCTCGCCGTCATTTTCCCAAAGATGCGCAACCAAAGTCCGCACTTGGTTGAGGACGGCAACGCCAGAGGCGACGCCGAGGAAGATCAGAAAGCCCTGCCAGGCAATGAAACCGGTCGCGACCCCTGCCAGCAGCGCGATTGCCCAGATGCTGGCGGTGGTTTCCTGGATGATCCAGTTTCGGCGCAATTCGCCTTCCACGGCGCGGCGGCGGAAAACGGGGTTGATGACAAGTCCGGAATAGCGCTCGACCACCACTTTGCGCAACGCCGGGATGACGAGCGACAAAGGCGCCAGCACGCCGTAACGAAACAGCAAAGCCACGGGTGCGAGCAGCGAAACCAATATGAATAGCGGTAACGTCCACGGCTTCATCAAAGCTAGCGGAAGATACTCGGGATCCTGATCGGTGCCGTAGCGTGTCCGCGCGTGATGAAGGTTGTGGATGCCTTCATACATAAACGACGGCACCAGCAACGGCACTCCGACGACCATGTTGAATCCGAAACGGAAGCCCGGAACTGACGCATGTTTGATGTGGGTAACTTCGTGGATGAAGCTTCCTGCGCGGTAAAGTGCCAGAATCGCTACGATCACCGCGACTGCCTTGATCCAGACCACGGCTGCGAAAATCGCAACCGCCAATGCGGCATAACCAAGCAGCGCCGAACCGAGAAAATCTGCCCAGTAAATCCGCGGATTGGCGACATTCAAGTCGCGGGTCAGCTCTGCGGCTGCGCGAATCATCGTCATATCATCGGGCGCACGTTTCAACCGCGCCGCTTTTGCGACGACGTCATCTTCGGAAAGCGCCAGCGGCGCGACGATTTGCTGGTTGATGGCCATGTCGGACATATAAGTGCTACACTTCATGAATGCGAATGTTGCTAGGGTCTTAGTTATCGCAGATGGCGAGATAATGGCAAAAAGCGTGGATAATGAGGCGAGGCACCGACCTGCCGCCCGACTGAACCGCTTGAACGGGTCGAAATTCCGAGGCACGATGCTGCAAATTCAAATCACGATTATGCCTGAAGGACCTGCATGACCGAACGGCTTTATGGCTGCGTGGAAGCGGGCGGCACCAAATTTGTCGTTGGCATTGTCTCGTCCGCGCAGGAAATTCTGGAGACCGCGCGGTTTGATACCGTCGGTCCCGATGAAACAATCGGAGCGACGATTGACTGGCTTAAGGGAGCACAGGCGCGGCACGGCGTGCTTGCGGCACTCGGTATCGCCAGCTTCGGACCCTTAGAACTCGATCGGGCCGCACCGGATTGGGGCTACATCACTGCAACCACCAAAGCCGGATGGAGCGACAGCGATTTTGCCGCCCGCGTCGGACGTGCGTTCGACTTACCGGTGGGGTTCGATACAGACGTCAACGGTGCGGCGCTTGCCGAGGCGCGTTGGGGAGCGGGGCAAGGACAGAAAATCAGCATTTATGTGACCGTCGGGACAGGGATCGGCGGCGGGGCTATTATCGATGGCAAAGCGGTGCGCGGATTGTCGCACCCCGAAATGGGCCATATCAATGTGCCGCGTCACCCCGACGATCTCGATTTTGCCGGTGTTTGCCCATTCCATGGCGACTGTCTGGAAGGATTGGCGAGCGGCCCTGCGATCAAGGCGCGCTGGGGTGCTTCTTTGTCAGAACTGCCCGCCGATCACCCGGCACACGCGATGATCGGCTGGTATCTGGCGCAGCTGGTTGTGACGCTGCAATCGTTCATGGCACCGGGCCGGATCATCCTGGGTGGCGGTGTGATGGCGACGCCGGGCCTTATCGGGCGCGCTCGTGAGATAGCCAAAGAGCTTGGCAAAGGTTATTTTCGGGGAAATCCAGATGACGTCATTGTGGCACCGGCGCTGGGGGATGATGCGGGATTGCTAGGCGCGCTGGCGCTGGCGCAGGATATCCTCGCCTAACGCTGAGCGTGCCAATCCAGCGTGTCTCTCGTAACACCAGCGTACTGGCTGGCGTTCCGCCGATACGCTTCCGATCAGGTCGTCCTATATCATGACGTCATGGTGGCGTAGCTGTGTGGCAACTATCGTTCTTTGGTGGCGCTGAATGCCAGCTCGGGATGTCTTTCCTGCTGATAGCCGACATCCCATGCCGAGCGCGCCATAAATACCGGGTGGCCGTCGCGGTCCTTCGCCATGTTGCCACCGTTGAACGATACGAATGTGGCGAGCGCGGCGTCACTGCCGACTAGCCAACGCGCGGTGTCGTATGGCGCAGGTTCGAGTACAGCCTCGACCTTATATTCAGCCTCCAGCCGCGATACCAGCACGTCCAATTGTAGTTGGCCGACGACGCCGACGACCCAGTTCGAGCCAATCTCAGGGTAGAAAACCTGGATAACGCCTTCTTCGGAGAGGTCATCGAGCGCCTTGCGCAATTGCTTGGTTTTGGTCGGATCTTTGAGAACAACGCGCCGCAATATTTCCGGGGCAAAATTGGGCAGGCCGGTAAAGCGCACATCGTTGCGTTCTGACAAAGTGTCGCCAACCCTGAGCGTGCCGTGATTGGGAATGCCAATGATATCGCCGGGTTCGGCGGTATCGGCAATCTCGCGGTCCTGCGCGAAGAACAGGATCGGCGAATGGATTGCGACGGGTTTGCCGTGGCCCGATGGAATCAGCTTCATCCCGCGCTTGAACGTGCCCGAGCACAGCCGCATGAACGCGATCCGGTCGCGGTGTTGCGGGTCCATATTGGCCTGCACCTTGAAGATGAAACCGGTGACATCCTTGCGCTCGGGCATGATCGTGCCGATGCTCGATGGCTGCGGACGCGGCGGAGGTGCGTAATCGGCGATGGCTGCGATCATCTCGTCGATGCCGAACTGTTTGAGCGCAGAGCCGAAAAACACCGGAGTCAAATCCCCGGCACGATAGGCGTCCAGATCGAATGAGGCGTAACCTTCCTGCGCCAATCCGCCCTCTTCGCGCAGCTTGGCCAGACCACGCTCGGAAATTTTGTCGGCCAAAGTCGGGTCGTCCAGACCGCTGTGCTGGCTCGTCTTGCCCTCAAATTCTTTGGAACCGCCGGTCGGTTGCATCAGCTTGTTCGTGTAGAAATCATAGATACCTTCAAACTCGCCGCCCATGCCGACCGGCCAACTCATGGGGCAGACATCGAGCGCGAGCGCGTCGGCCACCTCGTCGAGCAGCGAGAAACATTCACGCCCTTCGCGGTCAACCTTGTTGATGAAGGTAATGATCGGGACGCTGCGCAACCGGCACACTTCGAACAATTTGCGCGTCTGCGGCTCGATACCCTTGGCGGCGTCGATGACCATGATGGCGCTGTCGACGGCGGTGAGCGTGCGGTATGTATCTTCGGAGAAATCCTCGTGGCCCGGCGTGTCGAGCAGGTTGAAGATGATGCCGTCTTTGGCAAACGTCATCACCGACGAGGTCACCGAAATACCGCGCTGCTGCTCGATCTTCATCCAGTCCGACCGCGCACGGCGTGCTTGCCCGCGTGCTTTGACCTCGCCCGCCAGATGGATCGCGCCGCCTTGCAGCAACAGCTTCTCGGTTAGCGTCGTCTTACCCGCGTCTGGATGTGAGATAATGGCAAAGGTGCGGCGCCCCTGCGTTTCGGAGTTTTGCGTCATGCGCGGCGCTTAGAGCGATTTCGAGTTGAATGGAACATTTAACGGTTAAGAAATCGCGGCAAACAAACGATGAATGAACGCCGCATTCGTCCACCGCAAACGGCTTCAGGGTCGCAAGCCGTTCGCGAGCATGTCGGATATAATGTCGGCGATTTCGGAGGAATTCCGATCATCGCTCCAAACACCATAGCGCATTCCCAGGAAGACGTTCATTCCCATCAGTGCCCAAGCATGCACTTCGCCAACATCATTCCGCAGTTCGCCGGTCGCAGCACCCGCTTCCAACCGTGCCTGAATTCGTTTTGCCGCATTATTGTAGTGGGCACGGTAGCTGGCGGGATCGACGAACTCGGCTTCGTCGATGATCCGGTATAATTCGGTATGCGCGCGCGCAAAGGTGATGAATTCAGTAAGCACCGCGCGTTCGCCTGCCAATGTTCCGTCGATACCGCGAACCGCACTGGCACCGACCGTCCCGACCATAGCGCTCATGTCTTGCACGAGGGCGTGGAACAGCGAATCCTTTGAATCGAAATAGGTGTAGAAACTGCCGAGCGCGACGCCAGCCCGCTGGGTAATGCTGACGACCGAGCTCTCGTGAAAGCCCTTTTCACCAAACTCCGCAGCCGCTGCATCTAGCAACAGGCGCAAGGTTTTGCGCCCGCGTTCGGTACGCGGAGCTTTGGCGGCGGATGTCATTGTTGCTGATATGTCACGATCGGGCAAATTTATCCACTCCTAGGCCAAGTAAGTTGAAACATGGTTCAACTTTCATTATAGGCAGATATCAGAACGGGTAAAGCCCGCAATTTTTCTGCAGGAGAGTGAACAATGATATCCCATAATCGTCCGTTTTTCCGTGCGTTGCTGCTTGCAGGCATCGCGCTTCCCGGTTGTTTGACGACCGCACCGACATTTGCGCAAGATGCCGCCGCAGAAGAAGCGGACAATGGCGAGATCGTTGTTACCGCGCGTCGTCGTGAGGAAAATCTACTCGATGTGCCGATTGCAATCACGGCTTATTCGGCAGAGGCGCTAGCCCAGTCGGGCGCTATCGACATCACCGCCATTTCGGAAACCACCCCCAACGTTACGCTTGAAAATTCGCGTGCGACCAACTCGACGCTGTCTGCGTTCATCCGCGGTGTGGGTCAGCAAGATCCGGTTGGCGGGTTTGAAGCCGGGGTCGGCATCTATCTCGACGATGTCTATCTCAACCGTCCACAAGCCTCCGTGCTCGATATCTATGATGTTGAGCGGATTGAAGTGCTGCGCGGGCCGCAGGGTACGCTTTACGGCCGCAACACCATTGGCGGCGCGGTGAAATATGTCACCCGCCGACTGCCCGACGATTTTGAACTGAAAGCACGGGCCACGCTCGGCACTTACAAGCAGGCCGATGGCATCGTCAGCGTCAGCGCTCCCATTGGCGACAAGTTTCGCATCGGCGGTTCGCTCG
Organism: Sphingomonadales bacterium; assembly: GCA_031406495.1. GTDB lineage: Bacteria > Pseudomonadota > Alphaproteobacteria > Sphingomonadales > Sphingomonadaceae > Sphingorhabdus_B. The sequence continues at coordinate 100,578 of JANOHL010000103.1, forward strand.
CGCGGCTCAGCCGTGGCGGCTTTGGTGACAACCTCACCACGGGCCTGGAAAATTACAACAAGGATGTCTGGGCGACGCGCGGCACGGTCGAGTTTGGCGGCAACGGCGCGCCGGTGCTGATCCGGGTGTCGGGTGACTATACCCGCGACAAGTCGAGCCAGCGCGGCGGTCATCGCCTGATCACCAGCCTCCTGACGAATACGCCTGTCCTCACCGATGAATTTGACACGCGCGGTGCGCTCAACAATCCGAAGCAGGACATCAAGGCCTATGGTTTTGCGATGAACGTCTCGGTCAATCTGTCCGACACCGTCACCTTCCGCAGCATCAGCGCATGGCGCAAGGACACGACCTATGGCCCGATCGATTTCGACGCGCTTCCCGCTGTCGATGTCGATGTCCCGGGCCTCTACCAGAATGAGCAGCTTAGTCAGGAATTCCAGCTTCTTTACGAAGGCGACAAATTGAACGGCCTGATCGGCTTCTACTATCTCGATGCCAAGGCGATCACCTCGTTCGACGTGCTGCTGAGCACGACGGTCGCCAATCTCAACGCTTACACATCAGGAACGGTCAAGACCGACACCTGGTCTGTGTTCGGCGATTTCACTTATGATTTCACCGATCAACTCGCGCTGTCGCTGGGCGGCCGCTACACGGTCGATAATCGCAACGCGAAGATCCTGCGCCAGACCAAGCTCGGGACGTCGGCGGAATTCGGTGGAACTCCGACGATTCTTGCGACGACGTCCAATTTTGTCGGCGATGCGAGCTTCAAGGAATTTACGCCGCGTGCCTCCTTGAGTTTCAAGCCAACGCCCGATCATACATTGTACGCATCCTATTCGAAGGGCTTCAAGGGCGGGGGTTTTGATCCACGCGGGCTTTCGAGCGCCGCCCCCGATACCAATCGCGACGGCGTCCGCAGCTATGAGGAAATCTATGAGTTCCTGAGCTTTGAACCCGAAAAAGTAACGACCTATGAACTCGGCTGGAAGGCTTCGATGCTAGACCGCCGCCTGCGGCTTGCGCTGACCGGCTTCTATTCGGATTATCAGAACGTCCAGATTCCGGGGTCGGCGGGCTTCGATTCGAACGGCGACGGCACCAACGATACGTTCATCGGTGTCACCACAAATGCCGCCAAGGCGCGGATGAAAGGCATCGAATTCGAATCGACCGCCACGCTGGCGCGTGACTTTGCGGGCGACGGATCGGCTGTCACCTTGGGCGTGACGCTGGGTTATATCGACGCGAAGTATCTTAGCTTCATCGATGCGTTCAACAATGATGTCGCCAATCTCCGTGCGATTCAAAACACGCCCGAATGGACCGGTTCGACGACGCTTGCAGGAAGCTTTGCTGCTGCATCGGGCATGATCAACGCATCAACTACGGTCTCTTTCCGCAGCAAGACCAATCAGTTCGAAGTGCCAAGCCCGTTCCTTGACCAAAAGGGCTACGCGCTGTGGGATGCGAATCTCGTCTGGACCTCGGACGACGACCGTTGGTCGATTGGTCTGCACGGCAAGAACCTCGCCAACAAGCGCTACAAGACATCAGGATACCAATTCCTGTCGGTCGCGCCCGACGGCACGCCCCTCCGCAATGCAACAACTGGCAACGTGATACCGTCGCTAGGCCGCGAAGGCATTGTGACCGCCTTTTACGGCAACCCGCGCCAGCTTTTCGTGACTGCAGGGCTAAAGTTCTAAGGTTTGCCTCTCAGGCGGTGAGCGTGATGTCCATACGGAACGAACGCTCATCGCCGGGGGGCAGTGTAATGACTCCGGGCTTGCCGTAGAAATCACCGAGATAGCCTTCAGGGTCGGCCATTCCGGCCCAGGGTTCGACGCAGACAAATGCTGCTCCCGGCTTGCTCCAAATCCCGAGCCAAGGCGTATCTGGAAAAGCGATATCGAGATGCGGATGGCCGGGCGCGCCGTAAGTGAGGCGGCGACTGTTCAGTTCACGCCAGACCAAGGCGTCATCGTCAAACAATGCGTCGCTTAGCGCAAGCAAGTTGCCAGAAACCGGCGTCGGCACTGCGTCATGGCCGATGGTGCCATAAGGTGTCACATGGCAGAGGTTCGCGGGCTCATCGCATTCGAAGCGGATCTGATGGGCTTCGCGTGTGCCGCCGAAAGGTAGCGGCCACGCGAAGGCGGGATGATAGCCAAAACTGAAGGGCAGGGCGGCACCGCCGGTATTGCGGACAGCCACAGTCTTGTGCACGGTTGTTTCGTTTAGCCGGAAATGCGCATCAAGCTCGAAAGCAAAGGGGTATTGCGCAAGGGTTTCAACGCTTTCGGCCAAACGCAACAACGTTTCGCTTTCACCCGCATCGACGACCTCGAAATTCGATTTGCGGGCAAAGCCATGTTTCTGCATCGGATAAACAGCATCGCCCAGCCGCAACATGTCGTTGTTCAACCGTCCGACGATGGGAAATAGCAGCGGGGCACGACCGATCCAGAACGCCGGATCACCATCGGACATCAGCTCGCGGTGATGATTGTCGGTCAGGCTTTGAAGTTCGGCACCTTGGTGAGCGATTATGGCAGTGAGGAGGCCCGACGTAATCGACGTCCGTTCAGCCACGCAGGACTGCGCCTAATTTTGCCGCCGCAGCAACAATCTTTTCCGAAATCGCCTTTAGCTCTTCATCGCCGTAGCTTTTGTTGGCTGGTTGTAGCGTCACTTCAACTGCTAGCGATTTCTGCCTTTCGGGAACACCCTGTCCAGCGAACTGGTCGAACAGCTGGACCGCCACGATATTGTCCTTGTCCGACCCCTTAATCGTGCGCACCAGATCGCCGCTGGTTAAACCCGCAGGCACGAGGAATGCGAAGTCGCGGGTTACGGCTTGCAGCACTGGCGGGGTGAAGTCCGGCCGCATGAAACCACTGCTTTTTTTTGTCGGGATCGCATCCAGATAGATTTCGGCGGCCATCACCGGCCCATCCAGATCAAACGCTTTGGCAGTTGCCGGGTGCACCGCGCCGAATGCCGCGAGGACATTTTTTGGCCCCATGCGCAACGTGGCCGATTGGCCGGGATGATAATGGGCGCCTTGCCCAGAATCATCAAAGCCCATCACCATAAGCGTGTCCACAGCGACGCCGGCGGCGGCGAGCAAAGCCAGAACCTCGGCTTTGGCATCGAATGCGTCGAACGTGGTGGCTTTGCCGTTGGCCCAGCTGCGCCGCTGCTTTTCCCCAGCTAGCACGATGCTGGCGGTCAGCTTTTCGGCATCTGCCAGATAACGGCGACCAATTTCGAAAAGTCGAACGCTGTCAGCCCCGCGATCCATATTACGCCGCGCAGCCGATAGCACTCCGGGTAACAAGGATGGCCGCATGACTTTCATGTCTTCGCTGATCGGGTTGGCGACCACCCATGAACCGCCGCCGAAAGCCGCAGCCTCTGCTTCGGGAATAAACGACCAGTTGATGGCTTCGTTTAGACCCCGCGCAGCAGCAGTCCGCCTAACTTTGCGCTCGATCTTCTGCATGGGCGTTGCGGTCGGTTTGGCCACGCCATCGTCGCGGCTGAGCGGCGTCGATGGCACATGATCCAGCCCGATAATTCGCACCACCTCTTCGACCAGATCGGCGCTGCCTTCGACGTCACGCCGCCAAGTGGGTGGCGTCACCTGCCAGTCGTCGTTCACCGAAAATCCAAGACTTTCAAGGATTTCACGCTGTTTAGCCGCTTTGACGTCAATCCCGCCAAGCCGCAAGCAATGCGCCGGATCATAGGAAATGTTGCGCGGCGCAACTGGCGGCGTGCCTGAACGAACGACAGCGCTTGCTGTCCCGCCGCAATGGTCGAGCACCAGCTTTGTCGCGATTGCCAGACCGTCTTCCAGAAAAGCCGGATCGACCCCGCGCTCGAACCGCGTGCGTGCATCCGAGGTCAGCGCCAGCTTCTGCCCGGTTCGCGCGATATGCTCTGGATCGAAATAAGCGCATTCGATCAACACGTCGGTAGTGGCGTCGGACACGCCCGAATGCTCACCGCCCATAATGCCGCCGATGTCGTGCACCGCCAGATCATCGGCGATCACCGTCATGCTCGCGTCGAGGGTGTAAGTCTTGCCGTTAAGCGCGACGACTTGCTCGCCGTTCTTGGCCTTGCGTGCAACGAGCGGTCCGGCGATCTTGGCCCGGTCATATACATGGAGCGGACGCCCCAGATCGATCGAGACGAAATTTGTAATATCGACCAGCACCGAAATTGGTTTCTGGCCGATCGCCTTCAACTTGGCAGCCATCCATTCCGGCGACGCCCCGTTGGTTAGGCCCGAGACGGCTTGGGCATAAAATGCCGGGCAGCCCTCGGGATCGTCGGTGCGCACTTTGGGTGTCAGATCGTCGCCCGCCACCGGTGTCAGAGTTGTCATTCGGTAAACTTCGGCGAGCGGTTTGAGTGTACCCAGCCCAGCAGCGGCAAGGTCGCGCGCTATGCCGCGCACGCCCATGCAATCCTGCCTGTTCGGAGTGACGCTGACATCGATGACCGGATCGTCGAGCTCCGCCCATTCGGCATAGAGCTGACCGACCGGCGCGTCGGCGGAAAGCTCGATAATCCCGTCATGGTCATCGCCTAACTCCAATTCGGCAATCGAACACATCATGCCATTGGATTCGACGCCGCGAATGGCCGCGACCTTCAATATCATGCCATTCGATGGCACGACCGCGCCTGCGGGTCCGAACACGCCCAGCATTCCGGCGCGCGCATTAGGGGCACCGCAGACGACCTGCAAAGGTTCACCGCCTGCATCGACCGTCAGCACCTGCAGCTTGTCGGCTTGCGGATGCGGCGCGGCCGTCAGCACCTTGGCGATGCGGAACGCAGACAATTTTTCTGCTGGATCCTCAATGCCTTCTACCTCAAGCCCGATCTGGTTCAACCGGTCTGCAATGGCATTGATGTCGGCTTGCGTTTCAAGATGTTCCTTAAGCCAGCTTAGTGAGAATTTCACGGCGACACTCCTCCGCTGAGCGTGGGCACATCGAGCGCGCCGAAGCCGTAATGTTTGAGCCAGCGCAGGTCGACGTCAAAGAAGGCGCGCAGATCATCCATGCCATATTTAAGCATCGCCAACCGATCGACGCCGGTGCCAAAGGCAAAGCCTTGATAGACGTCGGGATCGAGCCCGCACATCGCGATCACTTTGGGGTGGACCATGCCAGAGCCCAGCACTTCCATCCAGTGGTCGGACCCGCCGACCACGCGCTTGCCGTTCACCAGCGTGTAACCGATGTCGATTTCCGCCGAAGGTTCGGTGAACGGAAAATAGCTGGGGCGCATGCGGATTGTCACGTCATCGCGCTCGAAAAATGCTTTGAGGAATGTCTCCAGCGTCCATTTGAGATGACCCAGATGGATACCCTTGTCGATGACCATCCCTTCGATCTGGTGGAACATCGGTGTATGCGTCGCGTCGCTGTCGCTGCGATAGACGCGGCCCGGCGCGATGATGCGGATCGGCGGTTCCTGAGACATCATCGTGCGGATTTGCACCGGCGATGTGTGCGTGCGCAGTACCTTGGGCTCTTCGTCATCGGCTGCTTGCAGATAGAATGTGTCATGCATCGCACGCGCGGGATGCGTTTCGGGCATGTTGAGCGCGGTGAAATTATGCCACTGGTCCTCGATTTCCGGACCTTCGGCGACGGCAAAGCCCATATCGGCGAAGATCTCGGCGAGTTCGTCCATCACCTGACTGACCGGATGCACCGACCCTTGGGGGAGGGCGGGCGCAGGCAAAGTCATATCGACACGTTCGGTGGCGAGGCGTTCGTTTAGTAAGGCGGTTTCCAACGCGGCCTTCTTGTCCGCAAGCGCCTCCGCCACGGCTTCGCGCAAGCCGTTTATCAAAGGCCCCTGCACCTGCCGCTCCTCGGCTGACATGCTGCCAAGCGTCTTGAGTAGGCTCGATATGCTGCCCTGCTTGCCCAGCGCGGCCACCCGCACAGCCTCTAGCGCTTCTATGCCATCGGCCGCATTGATCGCAGCAAGGGTTTCGGTTTGGAGTTTGGAAATGTCGGTCATGTCGTTCGCCTGCATAAGCAAAAGGGCGCGAACGGCAAGTGCCGCCCACGCCCTTTTGCGCAATATCGTTCCCGCCTGCGCGGGAATTGACGGCTTAAGCTGCTTTCGCTAGCGCCGCCTTCGACTGCGCAATGATCGTGCTAAACATCGCCGCTTCGTTCATCGCCATGTCGGCCATGATCTTGCGATCGAGTTCGATGCCCGCCAGCTTAACGCCGTGCATGAACACGCCGTAGGTCATGCCTTCGGCGCGGACAGCGGCGTTGATGCGCTGGATCCACAGAGCGCGGAAATTACGCTTGTTGACCTTGCGGTCGCGGTAAGCATATTGGCCAGCTTTTTCAACAGCCTGACGTGCAATGCGGATGGTATTTTTGCGGCGGCCATAATAGCCTTTTGCCTGCTCCAATACTCTTTTATGTTTGGCGCGGGTGGTAACACCCCGTTTTACGCGTGCCATAGTCTATATCCCTTCAGAAATGTCCGAAATGTCGCAGCCGGTCAAAGACCGTATGGCGCCCATTTTTTGATCGTCTTGGCATCCGGATCGGAGATCACAGAGGTGCCGCGGTTCTGGCGGATATATTTGGCATTGTGGCTGCTCAAACGGTGCCGTTTTCCAACGACGCCATGTTTGATCTTGCCGGTCGCGGTGATTTTGAATCGCTTCTTCACACCACTTTTGGTCTTTAGCTTGGGCATTTTGGTCTCCTTTGGAAGTCCGTATCAAGCCGACATGGCAGCCCTTTTGGCCAGCCTGCTTATTCGGAAGCGACGGCCTTTAGCCGGATTCGTGGAGAAAGCAAGCCGAAAGGCAGCTTTATCGCCTGTCATCCTACGTTGGGCGTTGCAACACTTGCAGTGGCTGGCCGAGCGCCTCCATGCGGGCGCGGATTGCTGCCCGACTGATCGGGCGCGGCATATCAAGATAGACACGCGGCGACATGCCCATGAAGTCGTGAAAGTCCCGGGTGAAATGCGACTGATCATGATACTGCGCATCGATCACGCTCGACCACCGCAGTTCGGGGTCGAGCAGACGAACCCCCAATGTACGCAAGAAGCGCTGCCGCCTGAGCAGTCTTTTCGGCGGAAAGCCAAAAACCCGCCGTGATAGCCGTTCGACGCGCTGGCTGGGCATGTTCAACGTTTCGGCGAGCTGCGCTACGTCCGCTATATCGGGGTTTGTCAGTGCCCGGTGGAGCGCCTCGATCTCGTCTTCGCGCGTGTCGGGCGCATTAAGAGCAGCCAGCAAATGGGCATCGAAGACCGCGACGATATGTTCGGGGTCGGTCATCGCTTTTATCTGCTGCCAGATCGAAGCAAAAACCGCGAATGCGGGGTCGCTGTTTACATCAAGCACCTGATTGGCCCGCTTGCTCGCATCAGCGCTGATCAGCCGGTGCCAACCCAGAGGCAAAAGCCCAATGCCTGCCATCTTCGCTTTGCTACAGCTGATATGACATGCTCGCGAGGTTGGCCCGGTAATGCTGGCGGGCGGGACATGCTGCGGGGGGTGGGGGACGATGCTTGCGTCGATCTTGCCTTCAAGCATAAACCGCGCGCTTGCCCATTCAGGGTGCAGCACATCGGCCAACTCGGCCCCGTCGGCAGCCTCGATTTCGAAGAAATAATAGGTCGTGATATACTTACGCAACGCCGGTGTCGGCAGGATGAAGCCGTATCGGCCGATTTCGCTTAGTGCCGACAAGCAAGCGCCTCCAGCACATCTTCTAATCTGGCTGGATCGCCGAGCGCGATAACATCGCCTTCGGAGGCAGCATGCAAAGGCTCGCCGTTCCAGTCGCACATCATGCCCCCCGCGCCTTCGACGACAGGGACGAGGGCTGCAAAATCGTGGAGTTTCAGGCCGCTCTCGACCACCAGGTCGATATGTCCGGCGGCAAGCAGGCCGTAATTATAGCAATCGCCACCCCAGACCATCCGCTTGTGCGCGGTCTTGGCAGTGAGCGCCATGAAATGCTCGGCATTGTGGTCGTCGAAATATTGCGGCCCGGTGCTGGCCCTCACCGCCACTGCCAATGACCGGCAGGAACGTGTGCGAACGGGCTGGCCGTTGAGCGTCGTGTCGCGGCCCGCCGCCCCCAGCCAGCGTTCGCCGCCGATGCACTGGTCGATCACGCCCATTACCGGCCAGCCGTCCTTCAAGAGTGCGATCAGTGTGCCGAATATCGGGCGACCCGCCATGAAGCTGACCGTACCGTCAATCGGGTCGATGATCCAGCTGCGCCCGCTGGTGCCCGGTTTCTCGCCATATTCTTCGCCGGTAATGGCGTCATGAGGGCATTCGGTGTCCAATATCGCTCGGATTGCAGCCTCGGCAGCGCGGTCGGCTTCGGTGACCGGCGACGCATCGCCCTTGGTCTCATGCGCGAAATTGGAACGGAAAAATGGACGGATCGCTTGTCCTGCGGCGTTGGCGAGGCGGTTGGCCAACAAGATATCGGCAGGTGTGATCAATCGAACAGGCTCGACACCGAACTCTCGTCGGCAATCCGGCGGATCGCTTCGCCGAGCAAAGGCGCAATCGGAAGATGCCGGATGTTGGGCGCATCGGTCACCGCATCGGTCGCCTGAATCGAATCAGTAATAACGAGCTCTTTCAGTACCGAAGCGGTCACCCGCGATGCTGCCTCGCCCGAAAGCACACCGTGGGTGCAATAAGCGACAACCTCAGTTGCGCCATGATCTTTTAGCGCCGCCGCTGCGTTGCATAATGTCCCGCCCGAATCGACCATATCGTCGTGGAGGATACAGAATTTGCCTTCGACGTTGCCGATGATGTTCATCACTTCGGACACGCCAGCTTTTTCGCGCCGCTTGTCGACGATGGCCAAAGGTGCATCGTCGAGCCGTTTGGCCAGCGCACGCGCACGCGCCACGCCGCCGACGTCTGGAGAGACAACCATCAACGGTTCTGCACCATAACGCGACAATATGTCGGCGCTCATCACCGGCGCACCATAGAGGTTGTCGGTCGGGATATCGAAAAATCCCTGGATCTGTCCGGCATGGAGATCGACGGTGAGCACCCTGTCAGCCCCCGCGGCGGTAATCATATTGGCAACCAGCTTGGCCGAAATCGGGGTGCGCGGGCCGGGTTTCCGGTCCTGACGAGCATAGCCGAAATAAGGCAGCACGGCGGTAATCCGCTTGGCCGAAGCTCTCCGCAGTGCGTCAATACAGATCAGCAGTTCCATCAGATTGTCGTTCGCTGGATGGCTGGTCGATTGGATGACGAACATATCTTCGCCGCGTACATTTTCATGGATTTCGACAAAAATCTCGTCATCGGCAAAGCGACGGACAGCAACGTCGGTCAGCGGCAATTCGAGATAAGCGCCAATAGCACGCGCGAGAGGCAGGTTGGCGTTGCCCGAAATCAGTTTCATGTGATAGTTCCCCGATTAGCGCAGCACTTGATTCGTGCGGTCGCTCTAGCCTTGGCAGCCCGCGCTGACAATCGCCTTGCTCCGGTTAAGGTGTAGCAATAAACAGGCAGAATGACCGACCAACTGACCATCGCGATGGCGCAACTCAACCAACGGGTCGGCGACCTTGCCGGCAACGCCAAGGCGATGCTGGAATGGAGAGCAAAGGCACCGGGTGCCGATCTGATTGTATATCCCGAGCAGCAGCTTATCGGCTATCCGGCGGAAGACCTGGTACTGAAGCCTGCCTTTGCTGCGCGGGCAGCGGTGGAGCTGGCGGAGCTGGCGAAAGCCACAGCCGATGGCGGCCCGGCGATGCTGGTCGGTTCGATCTTTGTCGATGCCGGTCTGCTTTATAACGGCGTTGCTTTGCTCGACGGCGGTCGGATTGCTGCTGTCCGTTATAAACGCGAACTGCCTAATTACGGCACCTTCGACGAGAAAAGGATATTCGCCTCTGGGCCGCTGCCCGAACCGGTCGAGTTTCGCGGGGTTCGACTCGGCTTGCCGATTTGCGAGGATGGCTGGCTTTCGGCGGTGTCCAAACATTTGGCGGACGCGGGCGCTGATATACTGATTTCGGTCAACGGCAGCCCTTACGAGATCGACAAGGACCAGCGGCGGCTCGACCTCGTCTTTGCCGCGCGTGTCGAAGAGACCGGATTGCCGGTGCTCTTTCTCAACCGGGTGGGCGGGCAGGACGAGCTGGTGTTCGACGGCTGTTCGTTCGTGCTGAATGCCGATGGCAAAGCTGCGCACCGACTGCCCGACTGGAGCGAAGAACTGCGCGTCACCCATTGGAAACGCAGTGCGGACGGGTGGTCTTGCGAGCCGGGGGCGCTTGCCGAATGGGAAGAGCACCCTGCCGATATTTACAGCGCGATGGTGTTGGGGTTGCGCGATTATGTCGACACCAACGGCTTTCCCGGCGTCGTGCTTGGGCTGTCGGGCGGGATCGATTCGGCGATTTGTGCTGCGATTGCTGCCGATGCTTTGGGACCAGAACGCGTTTGGTGCGTGATGCTGCCTAGCCGTTACACCAGCCAGTCGAGCCTCGATGACGCCGCAGAATGTGCGGTGATGATCGGCTGCAAGCTTGATACGATCCCGATTTCCTTTGCGGTCGAGGCATTTGACGTCATGCTGTCAGGCAGCTTCGCCGACGCGCAAGTCGACATCACCGAGGAGAATGTGCAATCGCGGATACGCGGCGTTACGCTGATGGCGCTCTCCAACAAATTCGGTCACATGCTGCTGACCACTGGCAACAAGAGCGAAACGAGCGTCGGTTACGCGACGATCTATGGCGATATGGCGGGGGGCTACAACCCGCTGAAGGATGCCTACAAGATGACGGTGTTCGCCATATCCGAATGGCGCAACAAGCATAAGCCGCGCATCGGCCTCGGTCGGGACGGACCAATCATCCCGCCGCAAATAATTTCCAAACCACCAAGCGCCGAACTTCGCCCCGACCAGAAGGACAGCGACTCGCTCCCCGATTATCCGGTACTCGATAAAATGCTTCATGCATTGGTCGAGGAGGAACTGTCGGTCGATGAGGTAGTAGCGCGCGGTTTCGACCGGGCCGATGTGACTCGGATCGAACGCCTGCTCTACATCGCCGAATATAAGCGCCGCCAAGCGCCGCCGGGGGTAAAGCTCGGCACGCGCAATTTCGGCCGTGACCGGCGTTATCCGATTACGAACAAGTTCCGGACCGGCTGAATCTAATCCGCCGTCTCGTTGCAGGCTTCCTATGGATCTGGCATTTTCGGGATGCCTACCCCTGCAAGGTGCAGATAGACCCAATCGACAGCGCCGCCGGTGCTGGCATAATCGGTCACCAAATCGCCCAATTTGGCAATGATCGCAGGTGTCGCATTAGCGTGCAAGATGGCATCAAGGCTCTCCAGTTCGGTCGTCAGAGCGTGTAGCGGCAGAAAATGCTCGTTCGCCTTCATGATGCCCGGATGTTGCGTGGCTTCGGGATTGTCGCCGATCAACAGTTCCTCGTACAGTTTTTCGCCGGGGCGTAGTCCGACAATGTCGATGCCGATATCGCCTTCGGGCTGCTCGGCGTTTTTGAGTGTCAGGCCGGACAGTTCGATCATCCGCTGCGCCAAATCGACGATCTTCACCGGTTCGCCCATGTCGAGCACAAAAACCTCGCCGCCTTCCGCCATCGCCGCTGCCTGAATGACCAACTGAGAGGCTTCGGGAATGGTCATGAAATAGCGGGTAATCTCTTCATGCGTCACGGTGATCGGACCGCCATTTCTGATCTGCTGGCGGAACAGCGGAACCACCGATCCGCTTGACCCCAGCACGTTGCCGAACCGCACCATTGAAAAGCGAGTCTGGTGCGCTTCGTTTGCCAATGCCTGTAGCACCATTTCAGCAAGCCGCTTGCTCGCCCCCATGATATTGGTCGGACGCACCGCCTTATCGGTGCTGATCAGGACGAAATCGGCGACGGCATGCCGCGCGGCCATCCTTGCCATAGTCAATGTGCCAAACACATTGTTTCTTATGCCTTCTGCAGGGTTATGCTCGACCAACGGCACATGCTTATACGCCGCAGCATGGAAAATCGTATCGGGTTTCCATGCCGATATGATACTTTCCATCCGCGCCTCGTTCTGCACCGATGCCAGCAATGGAATGATCTGGATACTCGACGCGTTGATCGCCTCACGCTTTGCCTCTAGCTCATGGTGGACGGCATACAACGAATATTCGTTGATATCGACCAGCAGGAGTGTGCGTGGCTCCAGTTTCAGTATCTGTCGGCACAGTTCGCTGCCGATAGATCCACCGGCTCCGCTGACCAGCAGGACTTTTCCGGCAATCCGCTTTTCGAGCAGTTCGCGGTCGGGAAGCACCGCATCGCGGCCGAGCAGATCATCGATGTCCAGTTCGCGCAGGTCACTGACGGTGACCTTGCCTTGTGCCAAATCCAGCAATCCGGGAAGCGTACGGACACTGACCGCAGTACCGCGCAATCGGTTCAGAATTTCGTTCCGTCTCATCCGCGATGCCGACGGTATCGCCAGCAATATGTCGGAAACATCAAGCGATTCCAGAAGAGCTCGAATCTTTTCGGACGAATAAATTGTCTTGCCGTTTAGCGAGTTACCCCACAGTTTGGGATCATCGTCTATGAAGCCGACGATCTGCATTTCATGACTGTTGGCAAGACCGGCGGTCAACTGGCGGCCTGATGAGCCGGCCCCATAGACCATCACCCGCCGCCGTTCGCCCAGCGACATGAAGCTTTGACCTTCGCCGAGCATATAGCGGATTATTGCGCGCGATCCGCCGACGGCTATGAACAGCAGTATCGGCTGGATTATGCCAGTCGTGCGCGGAATTCCGGTGATGCCATAAGCAAAGAATACTGACCCGTATAGCAATGTGTAGATTGCGCAGGCGCTAGCGACCGCCATCAGCGCCCCCCATCCGGCATAACGGAAAATCGCGCGGTATAGCCCAAAGCGGATGAACAGCGGGATGGCGATCAAAACCGCCCCCACATAAGATAACCACTGTGCCCTATAGGGCCAGCTCCATTCGCCCAACCGCAGGTAATAAGCGAGCGCAACGGCACCAATGCAAAGCGTTACATCGAATGACAAAGCTGCAACGCGTTTGGCACGGCGTGGAAGGTTCAAAATGGTAACGAACAAACCGGTCTGCAAAACAAAACTCCCTTGGTGCGCCCTTATGTCATCAAGCGGGTCTGGGCAATTGATGCTTGTAAATCACCTGCTCCTTTCATCACAAAATAAATCGAGACATAATAGATGTTATAGCATATCATAACTAGCACAGTGGGATTGAGACCTCACTGCTTTTCATTGAGGGAAGAGGAGACCCAACATGAGTTATGCAAACGAACAGAAACGCGCCAGCCCAGCCGGAATGGCCGCCGCCATATTTTTCAACGGATCGATCATATTGGCGGTTGCGTTGTCACCGTTGGTGGTCGAGCCAAGATTACCGGGTCCGATAACTATGGGCCGACCGATCCCGCTCGATCCGCCGCCTGAGCCCAAACAAGACGATCAGAAAGAAGCGCGTGAGTTGCCGCCAATTTTCGATATAAAGCCGGTCACGAAAGTGCTCGATGATGATCTGGAAATTACGACGTCGAGTGACGAGCAGATCACCGGCCCAATCATGGACGGCGGCGGCGATGACGATATGACCGAAATCGTCCGCGATATTGTGAAACCGCCGACGCCCATTTTCAAGGCCGCCGAGCGGGATGCACGCTTTGCCCGTAATTATCAGCCGGATTATCCGGTCGGCATGCTGCGACAAGAAATTGAGGGCAGTGTGACGGTTAGGGTATTGATCGGCACCGATGGCCGCGTTCGCCAGGTGTCGATATTGCACGCAACCGATCCCGACTTTGCCAAGGCGACCGAGCGACAGGCGTTGAAAGCGTGGCGTTTCAAAGCGGCGACACGCGATGGCAAGCCGGTAGAGGATTGGCAGACGCTGACGGTACGATTCGATATCAGTTGATTGGGGACCTCAATAGGGTGCGGCGCTGATTCCATCACTGGAAATTGCGCCGCGCTCGCCCTATTGAATATGCATGTCGTTTTTTCGAGATGTCTCATTGCGCAACGCGGGCGCCGATCTTATCGGGTTTTTGCGCACGCCTGGACAGCATAGTCCCTGGCTGTTGCTGGCGGCGTGCGTTCCGACCGCGATCATTATCTACACCTTTTACCTCGACACGCTCGAAAAAGCAAAACCGCCACCGCCGACGGTCACCTATTTCGAAAGCTGGCCAGCGACACGGACGATCGAAGAATCGAAGGCCGCGATTGCCGAGCGACAAAAGCTCAAAGACGAAATGATCAAGCGCGAAAAAGAGGCTTACAAGGCGTTTGGCCGAGCCGTTGGTATGGATGTAGACCGGATCGAACGCGAAGCCGAGGCTGATCGCGCCGCTGAAAAGGCAAAGGGTGCAGACACGAATCGTCCAACGGTCGTTCGTCAGTAATCAATTCTAAAGCCCCGGATGATATCGCAAATTGGAGTTTTGCGAACAATGGGATTGTAAGTCTTTGAAAGTCCTGACCGTCATCGGTACCCGCCCCGAAGCGATAAAAATGGCACCGCTATGTGTCGCATTGCGCAATGACGACCGGTTCGAGGCGAAGCTGTGCGTAACCGCGCAACACCGGGAAATGCTTGATCAGGTGCTGACGCTGTTCGATCTCAAGCCGGATTTCGACCTAGATGTAATGCGCGAAAATCAGGACCTGACCGGTGTCATGTGCGCCATTTTGACAGGCATGCGAACAGTTTTGTGCGATTGGCGCCCCGATATGGTGCTGGTGCACGGCGACACCGCGACGACTTTGGCGGCGACGCTGGCTGCTTATTACCAGCAAATTCCCGTTGGCCATGTCGAGGCCGGACTACGCACCCACAATCTCTATTCACCCTGGCCTGAGGAAGCGAACCGAAAGTTGGTCGGCGCGCTCGCGACGCTGAACTTTGCACCCACACAAGCGACGGCGGATAATTTATTGGCGGAATCGGCGGATGGAAGTTCGATCGAAATTACGGGTAATACTGTCATTGATGCGTTGTTAATGACCGTCGAAAGGTTAGAGGTCGGCGGTGATCATCATGCAGAGTTTGCTAAGCAGTTTTCGATGCTGCGTCACGACGCGCCGCTTTTGCTAGTAACCGGGCACCGACGGGAAAGTTTTGGCGGCGGTTTCGAGAGGATATGCGAAGCGCTCGCCAAGATTGCGACGATGTTTCCCGACATCGACATCGTGTATCCCGTGCACCTCAATCCTAATGTCCAACAACCCGTCAACCGGTTGCTGAAAGACATACGGAATGTTCATTTGATCGAACCGCAGCCATATCTGGCCTTTGTTTACCTGATGAACCGCTCGACATTGATCCTGACCGATAGCGGCGGTGTGCAGGAAGAAGCACCGTCGCTCGGCAAGCCGGTGCTGGTTCTGCGAGATACCAGCGAGAGACTGGAGGCAGTTTCCGCCGGAACGGTGATTCTCGTAGGGACCGATGTCGATCGCATAGTCGGCGAAACCCGCCGTTTGCTGACCGACAAAGCTGCATACGCCGCGATGAGCGCGAGCTACAATCCATATGGGGATGGAAACGCGTGCGCTCGGATTGTCGAGCGTCTCGCCAGATATAGCATCGAGACAGCCACATAAACGAAAGGTGATGGGGGCATCATGAAATTCAACACGATATGTGTCGTAGGCCTAGGATATATCGGCCTGCCCACCGCAGCAATTATTGCATCGCGCAAAAAGAATGTGATCGGTTTGGACGTGAATCCCGACACCGTCGCCACCATAAATCGCGGCGAGGTTCACATTTGCGAGCCCGATCTGGACGCAATGGTCAAAACTGCGGTTGCCGAGGGGTATCTGCGCGCGACGCTGACTGCCGAGCCTGCCGATGCCTTTCTGGTCGCGGTGCCCACGCCATTTCAGGGCGATCACCAGCCTGACTTGAAATATGTGGAAGCGGCGGCCAACGCGATTGCTCCGGTTTTGCAGCAGGGAAACATTGTTATTCTGGAATCTACCTCGCCCGTCGGTACCACGGAAATGATGGCCGGTTGGCTTGCCAAAGCCCGTCCGGATCTCAAATTTCCGGAAATTGGCGGACAGGATGCCGATATTTGTGTTGCACATTGTCCCGAACGCGTTCTGCCGGGCCATGTGTTGCGCGAACTCGTATCCAACGACCGCGTTATTGGCGGGCTAACGCCCAAATGTTCAGACCATGCCAAAGCCTTGTACCGAATTTTTGTGGAGGGCGATTGCATTACGACCAGCGCGCGCACATCCGAGATGTGCAAGCTGACCGAGAACAGCTTTCGCGACGTCAATATTGCGTTTGCCAACGAGCTTTCGATCATCTGCGGAAAATTGGGAATCGATGTATGGGAATTGGTGTCGCTTGCCAATCTGCACCCGCGCGTGAATATATTGCAACCAGGCCCCGGCGTTGGCGGCCATTGCATTGCGGTCGACCCTTGGTTCATCGTATCCGCCACACCGCAGGAGGCGAAGCTCATCAGGAAGGCGCGAGAGGTCAATGACAGCAAGCCGCAATGGGTTGTGGATCAGGTTGCAGTAGCAGCAGCAAAAATAGCCGGATCTGCCGACAAACCAGTGGTTGCCTGCTTGGGCTTGGCGTTCAAGGCCAACATCGACGACTTGCGCGAAAGTCCGGCAGTAGAAATATGCCGGTCGTTGGCCAACAGTGGCAACTACGAAGTGTTGGCCGTCGAGCCTAACGTGACACAGCTTCCGGAGGGCCTGATAGGAAGCGTAGAATTGCAATCGGCCGACGTCGCAATAGGCCGTGCTGATATTGTTCTATTGCTCGTAGATCATCGTTCGTTCCGCGACATCCGTTCGGATATGTTGAAAGACAAGCAAGTGATTGATACAAGGGGGATGTGGCGGTCATAAGCGGGGAGCAGCGTAATAACATTATCTGACCACCCACGATTCATGGCGGCGGCGCTGGCCTTGGGCGAACGCGGTGTCGGAATGACCGGCAACAATCCCTCTGTAGGTTGCATTATCGTCAACGATGGCAAGATCGTCGGGCGCGGATGGACACAATATGGCGGGCGTCCGCATGCCGAGGCGATGGCTTTGCATCAAGCGGGCGATGCTGCGACCAATTCAACCATATATGTAACGCTGGAGCCATGCGCGCATCTTTCGGAGCGTGGCCCGCCTTGTGCCGAGATATTGGTTGTAGCCTGCCCCTCTCAGGTCGTTGTTGCTATCGAAGATCCCGACCCGCGGACCGCAGGCAAAGGCATTGCGGCACTTAGGCAAGCGGGCATTAACGTGAATTTGGGCGTCATGGCGTCAGAAGCGCAGGTTTCGCTTGGTGGCTTTCTGTCGCGAATCGAACGCGGCCGTCCGCATGTCACGCTGAAGCTGGCAACGTCGCTCGACGGAGCGATCGCCATGGCCGACGGTACTAGCCGTTGGATAACCGGTGAGGCGACACGTGCGCATGCGCATATCGAACGTGCGCGCTGCGACGCGATATTGGTCGGGTCTGGCACCGTCCGGGACGATAAACCCGGGCTCGATGTTCGTTTGGTGGGGCTTGAGGACCGAAGCCCCCGCCGGATCATGCTCGGCAGTGGCGATGCGCCTGCTGGATGGGAAGCCATCCGTTCGCCCGATGGCATCGCCAGCCTCGATTGTAACAATCTGCTGGTCGAAGGCGGGGCGGCTACGGCAACGTCGTTCCTGCGCGCAGGGCTGGTCGACCGTTTGCTGCTTTATCGCGCGCCGATACTGATTGGCGGGGGGATGCCCTGTCTCGGCGATATCGGTCTTGCCCAGCTAGACGACGCGCATGGCCAGTGGCAGATGGCCGATACACGACGGCTTGGCAACGACCGGGTTGAAGTCTACGCGAAAAGCTGAACCATCTTAAGGCAACACTATGTTTACAGGCATCATCACCGATATCGGCACAATCAGCAGCGTGGAGCAACGCGGTGATCTGCGGCTGGTTGTCGGTTGTGGCTATGACATGGGAAGCGTTGCGATTGGCGCGTCGATTGCCTGTTCGGGCGTGTGTCTGACGGTGGTCGACAAGGCTGATGGCTGGTTTGCCGTCGATGTTTCTGGCGAAAGCGTTGCGCGAACCGCCTCAGGCATGTGGCACGCCGGAACCCGTCTCAACCTTGAGCGCGCGTTGAAGGTGGGCGACGAGCTGGGCGGGCACATTGTCACCGGCCATGTCGATGGCGTTGGCCGAATTATGGCAACCGAGCATATCGGCGATAGTTGGAAACTGACTGTTAGCGCCCCGACAGCCTTATCACCCTACCTTGCGGCAAAAGGTTCGATCACCGTCGATGGCGTGTCGCTGACTGTCAATACGGTCGAAGATCAGGACGACGGTCGCGTGCATTTCACCCTGAATATCATACCGCACACTTCGGACATGACAACGTTACGCGACGTGTCAATCGACCGCGAAGTCAATCTCGAGATTGACGTTCTGGCGCGCTATCTCAAGCGGATGAACGATTTGCAGGTGACCGCCTAAAACGGCAACCAGCGCTGTTTTTTCGAGAATTTCATATAGCCGACATTGGCCCCTAGCCGCAGTCCGCCGCCCACCCGGATCGGTATCATCACGACATCGCCGCGTCGCAAGTAACTCGCGTTGAACCCGCCAACCAGATAGGCCGCACCTTCGCCAGCCGGATAACGCCGGTACAGATCCTCGCTGTCGTATAGATTGTACACCAGCACGAAAGTGCTGCCTGCGTTGGCCCCGGCATCGATGCCGATAGAAGGGCCAGTCCAATATACCGGCTTTTGCCCTTCTATTTTGTGATTTAGAGTTCCTGAGCCGTAACGCAGTCCGACGACAAAAGCGCCGCCGCCCTCACGACCGACAATATAGCCGTTGGGACGACCCTGTTTTTTCAGGATGTCCTCGATCAGCTTGCCTAGCCCCTGAGCACCCTTGCCAAAAACACCTTCGGCAGCGCCTATCAAATCATCTTCCTGATAAGTCGCTTGATCCGCGCCTGTTGCAACCGCAGGGGCGCTATCTTGCGGTATTGTACTCTGAGGCAAAGGCGTCGTGCTATCGGTTGGGATGCCATCCTGCACCGAGGTGTCACTTTCGGCAGGCGGGGTTTGTGCAGGGGGCGGTGCGCCCAGATCGGCGTCGATGGCCTCATTAGGATCGACATTGGTAATCTGCGCGCTGCCGGGTGACGCAACCAATGCCACAGCTGCAATTGCCAGCATCATTCGCGCGCCGATTGCCCGTAGCGACAGTTTTTTGTGCCATTTGCGCATGCCGCAACCCTCCTGCAAATCAAAGCGGACCTTATGGTTTACTGCGATGAGCGCACAATGAACGGGCGGCAACCCGAGTCCTATTTGCGCCAGAACGAATCGAGAAAGCGGTGTCAAAGAGAAATTCGGCTGCTCAATAGGCATTGCAGCCCCCGAAATGCGCCGCTATAGGCCGCCGATGCCAAGCGCGTTGGAGACGTGGGTGAGTGGCTGAAACCAACGGTTTGCTAAACCGTCGTACTGGTAAATCCGGTACCGAGGGTTCGAATCCCTCCGTCTCCGCCATTGTGCACATCATTTGGTGAAATCGCGACGACTATGTCCAGAAAAAGAAAAGGCAATTCGCGATTTGATGCGCTGCGCGCGAAGCCGCCGCTTTATTGGGTAAAGTTTGTGGCCTTTTTCTCGTTGGTCGGCTTCGTTGCTTATCAATCGGCCGCGCATGCCATCGCCAATATCGCGTGGCAGCAGAATCCCGATTTGGCGCTTAGATTTGTGCCCGATCATCCACTGGCTTTGTCGCTGAAGGCCGACATACAGTTCGCGGAGTCGCAAAGTCCTGCGTCATTGGCAAAGGTGGAGAAATGGGCGAAGCAGTCGCTCAGGGGGCAGCCGTTGAACGCCGTTGCCGTACGTTTGCTTGGTTACGTTGCCGATGTCCGCGGTGACAATGCTAAGGCGCGTGAATTGATGTTGCTCGCCCATAAAATTTCGCGGCGGGACTTTGGCACCCAGCTATGGCTAATCGAAGATGCGGTGGCGCGTGGCGACAAGACAAGAGCGCTGTATCATTACGACATCGCAATGCGAACAATACCGAACAGTCACCAGATACTGTTCCCGACACTTGTTGGCGCTCTGGACGATCCGGAGGTACGCAAGGGTCTCGCGCGTTATATTCGCCAGGCACCGCCCTGGTTGCCAGGCTTTCTGAACTCGGCGATTTCTGCCGGCGAGAACCCTGCAAATGTTGCAGAGGTGCTGATTAAGGCTGGTGGGCTGCCCAATGACGAAGCATATGCAGGAATAGCAAATGCTCTGCTGAACGAATTGGCGGCAAAATCGAAGTTTCCGGCATTCCGGCAATATTATCTCAGCTTGCCCGGAAGTCGCACCGCTACTTTGCGCTCGGTCGCATTCAACAAAGACACCGTCAATTTGCGCTACCCAGCCGCAGGGTGGCAGATCGTCGAAAGTCCGGCGAGCGGGGGTGCGTTTTCACCTGCAGATCGGGCAGGGCGGCACAGCATTTCGCTCTTTGCAGGCTCGGGCGAGCGCGGCGAACTAATGCGCAAACATCTGTTTCTGACATCTGGACGATATCGCTTTTCAGTTAGTTACGATGCGGCAGAAGGCGCGCCTGATTCCGAGATCCGTTGGGATATGTATTGCCTTTCGGCGAACGGTAATCGCGGCGCTTGGTTCACCACCACACCGGTGCGTAAAGGCCGCTCGGCGTCCGTGCAGGAATTTGCCGTCGATGCGGCCTGTCCAAACCAGTTACTGGCCCTCCAATTGGCCGGTGGAAGCGGCCAGCTTGGGGCTGAATTAACCGTGCGCTCGGTTGATATCGACCCGATGATCTAAAATTGCCGCGAATTCATCGTGGCCTATGTTCCGTACCCTCCCCTGCGGTAATGAACAACGCCGTCGCCTCACCGTCGACATCGGCGGTGTGCCAGCAGCCGGGCGGGTTGATGATGTATTCGCCGGGGCCAATATGAACCGTCGCCGTCGTGCCGTCGGCATGTTGCTGGTGCAGCGTCATCCGCCCTGCGGTGCAAAGCACAACCTCGTCGCCCTTGGGGTGCATTTCCCAACTGTCCCAGCTTTCGGTGAAAGTATAGAGCGCAACCAGCCGCCCTTCCGCACCGTCGGCTGCATGGCGCGCGCCATAGCTTTCATACCATTCCATGCCGGTAAAGGCCGGTTGCGCCAGCGCCTTTGCACCTAAGCCCAAATGGATGGGGTGGGTGAAGAGATTTTCGGGCATAGATCATTCCTTCGACCACATCGGAAAACGGCAGAAATCTGCGGAAGGTCACACTAAAGTCACACCAAAACCGTGTTCACCCCATCACAAACGCATTCAGTTTGTTGCCATCGGGATCGCGGAAATAGCCGCCGTAAAATGTATCGCCGCGTGGTCCGGGAGGGCCTTCGTCGCTGCCGCCATTGGCGAGCGCAATATCGTAAAGCCGGTGGGCCTGATCCTTGTCCTTGGCTTGCAATGCAACCATCACGCCGTTGCCGACGCTCGGCGCGTTGCCGTCGAACGGCTTGGTAAGGCCGATCCCCGCACCGCCGCCGGGCGTACCCCATGCGATAAAGCCGTCGAACTCCATCATCCGCCCGGTACCCATTTCAGCGGCAATCGCATCGTAAAATTTCGCAGCACGCGGCAAATCGCTGGTACCCAAAGTCACATAACCAATCATCGAATCACTCCTCCTAATCAGATGAGAACATTACAAGAACAATAATTCTCTGTCAATCACTCTACCGGCGCAAGCTTGTCCTGCGTGCGCGTGTCAAAATCGCTCGCGTCGTGGCGTTCGTGCAGCTGGCTCGCCGGATCGCCCGTCACCCGGTTGACCATGCGGCCGCGCTTGACGGCGGGGCGTGCGGCAATCTGTTCGGTCCAGCGTATGACATTTTTGTAACCCTGGACGCCCAAAAACTCACCTGCCTCGTAAACCAGCCCTTTGGCGAGCGCGCCGTACCAAGGCCAGATTGCCATATCGGCGATGCTATATTCGTCGCCTGCCATAAACTCGCGGTTATCCAGATTGCGGTCGAGTACGTCCAGTTGCCGTTTCACCTCCATCGCAAAACGGTCGATGGCATATTCTATCTTCACCGGCGCATAGGCATAAAAATGCCCGAAGCCGCCGCCCAGATACGCCCCGCTACCCATTTGCCAGAACAGCCAGTTGAGCGCCTCGGTCCGCTTCGCATGATCGGTCGGCAGGAACGCGCCGAACTTTTCAGCGAGATAAAGCAGGATCGAACCCGACTCGAAAACGCGGGTCGGCGTTTCGGTGCTATGGTCTACCAGCGCCGGAATTTTCGAGTTGGGATTGGCTTCGACAAAGCCGCTACCAAACTGGTCGCCGTCGCGAATGTTTATCAGCCATGCGTCATATTCCGCGCCTGCGTGGCCCAGCGCCAGCAATTCCTCCAGCATCACCGTCACCTTCACCCCATTGGGGGTGGCGAGCGAATAAAGCTGCAACGGATGCTTGCCGACCGGGCTATCCTTGTCATGTGTCGCGCCCGCGGTTGGGCGGTTGATAGCGGCAAATTGCCCGCCATTTTCCTTGTTCCATGTCCAGACGGCGGGCGGTGTGTAGTCGGATAGCTTCTGGGTCATGGCGGGAAGACTCCTGACGGTATTTGTGTGTATTGAATGATATAGTGGGGTCCACGAAGCAGTGCGTCAAGGCGTGCACATATTGGCGCACTTTTGTGTCATCCTCGCGAAAGCGGGTTCCATGGTCTGAACAGGCAGTATAAAATGAGGACTTAGGCCATGGGTCCCCGATCAAGTCGGGGATGACAAATGGGGCTGTGGAGCGTGGTACAAACTTTCAGCTTGACGTTTACGTAAACGATAGCTTTAATCGCGCGATTAATAGCCATAGGGAGAGCCACTATGTCCGCCACTATAGAAATTCAGAATGACGTGGCGCTGATCCGTATGGACGATGGCAAGGCCAACGCGATCAATTTCGAGATAGTCGCGGCGTTGAACGATGCGCTCGATAAGGCGGAGGCAGGAGCGAAGGCGATTGTTCTTAGCGGTCGTGAAGGGCGCTTTTCGGGCGGCTTCGACCTGAAGGCTTTTGCGACATTGGGCGGCGACGGTGTTTACAAATTGCTTGATGAGGGCGCGGAGCTTTTGCTGCGGCTCTATGGCGGGCCGTTGCCGGTGGTCGCCGCATGCACTGGCCATGCGATCGCGATGGGGGTCTTCATTCTGAACGCGTGCGACACGCGGGTGGGGGCCGCTGGCGATTTCAAGATCGGCGCGAACGAGGCGGTGACCGGCATGAACTTGCCAATCTTCGCGCTTGAACTGGCGCGCGACCGGATGAATCCGCAGCATTTGACCCGTTCTATGGTGCAGGGTTTCATTTACGATCCGGACGGGGCGGTCGAGGCAGGTTATCTCGATATGGCGGTGGCGCCGGAAAAGGTCGAGGCCACCGCGTTGGCCGTTGCCGGACAATTGGCGCAGCTACCCGGCAAGGCGTATGCGTGGAACAAGAACGCGCTGCGGAAAGGAACGCTTGACCGTATCAGGGCGAGTATCGGGGCACATCACAAGGTTTGATGATTGGATATTTTGTTTCACGCAAAGGACGCAAAGATTTTCAAGAGGGCAGTTGAAAAATAGAATCCTGCTCTGCCGTCGGCAACCGATCCTTCGGTTTATGCTACCCTCTTCAAAATCTTCGCGCCCTTCGCGTGAAATCTTCTTGTCCGGCTCAGGCCGCTGCAATCGTCGTCCGGTGCAGCAACCGGTGATGCCCGTCATAGCCGCCGGTGGCCTTGTGCAGCACCGATCGGTTGTCCCACATGATCAGCATGCCGGGTTGCCATTTGTGGCGGTACTGGAATTGCTCGCTGCCCTGATATTGGTAGAGTTCGATGAGCAGCGGCAGCGACTCTTCGTCGTCCATCCCCTCAAAGCCGATGATATAGCCGAAACAACTGAACAGGCCTTCGCGGGCCGTCTCGGGGTGGCGGCGGATGAAGGGGTGAAGCTGCGTCGCCTCGGCCGATTTCGACGGACGGATATCCATCGAGCGCTTGGCCTGGTCGCCCTCGCCATAGAATCCGTCGGGCGCATAAGCGCGCTTGGCCGAATGGATTGCCATCTTTCCTTCGACTTTTGCGCGCAAGGCATCGGGCATCGCGTCGAACGCGGCATGCTGGTTGGCAAACAGCGTGTCGCCGCCCACCGGCGGGATTTCGATGCCATAAAGACAGGTGCCAGCCGGAGGCCGCGCCTGAAAGCTCCAGTCGCTGTGCCAGTTCTCCGCGAACAAAGGCGAAGTCTCGTCGGCGAGCCGCTCGACCGCAATCACATGCTTGCGGCCCTCTATTGGCGCGATGAACGGGTCTTCGCCAAAGTCGCCGAATGATAGCGTAAAGCGTTCGAGATCGTCGTTGGTCAGGTCCTGGTCGGGAAAGGCGAGCACATGATGTTCGAGCCAAGCGGCGCGGATGGCGGCGACGAGATCGGCGGACAGCGGTTGGCTTAGGTCGATGCCTGAAACGCTCGCGCCGCATGCTTGGCCTGATGGGGTTATGTGCATCGCTGTCTTTCCTCAAAACCTGATTGCTTCAAAAATTTCACGTAGGTCTACCTCTTCGTCATATTCGAATCATGCAAGCTTTACAGAACGCAATTCTGACGCTATCGGCGCGGTCCGTTTTATATCTAGTGAGGTCCACGATGTTTATCAGACTCGTCTTTACGCCTCCGCCCTCGGAACAACAGGGGCGGTAGGCCCCTGAATTGCTTTCGCCGAATATCGGCGAGAGCCCTTTCAAATTCTCGATAGAAAAGCGTGCATCGCGCCACGGGCGTCTGCGCGTCTGAGGGCTATTCATGTATTTGCGATTTGTTTCGTCGTTGCCCGCCGGGCGCGGGCGCGGCGCATTCGGCATTTTCTATGCTGCAGGTGGCTGCGGCTATGACCATGCCAATGCCGAATTCATCCGGCACGCCATTCGCGCCGAACTCGACTGGTTCAATGGGAATTTGCCGGTGCCGAAAGGCCGTCACTTCGCGATCAAGTCGCGCAAGCGCTGGTATGATGACGGCATCTGCTGGTTTCGCGCCGAAGCGCGCGAAATGATCGGTCATGCCTATGTGCTTGCATCGCTGCTTCGTGATTGCGGCGTGCTGATCGAACGCCTGCGGACCGAGCATCCGGGCCAGATCCTGTACCGCGACGACTATCAGGTCGTCGCCAAACCGGGACGCTGGACGCCGGTCAGCAGGTGCTGACGATAAACCGGCTCTCTCCCTTTCGAGGGAGCGAGCTTTTCAAGTTAAAGAAGAAATTCCGTGAAAAGACATCATGACGACCAGCCCTGCTTTCGAGCGCACCGCCAAACGCCGAAAAGGCTTCCCTAGCGAAACGCGGGTCAAACGCGGACTGCGGAGCATCAAGGGCGGTCAGATCGAGCTGCTGGAGCGGCTTGGTCGCAATGACCCGTGCCCTTGCCACTCGGGCAAACGGTTCAGGAAATGCTGCCTGTCGTCAGGCCGGTTTCGATGGGATGATGCGACGCGATTATTGGCGGTGAGTGCCCTTGGACAGAGGAGTGCAAGCCTCCATCGCCCAAGCCAGCGCCTCACCTTCCAGCTGCGGCCCGACCACCTCCAGCACCTTGGCATGATAATCATCCCACCAGCGCAGTTCATCCGCGCCCAGCAGGCTTACATCCACCAACGCCTTGTCAATCGGCGCAAACGTTAGCGTTTCAAACCCGAAATAGCGCCCTTCTGCACCTGCAATCTTGCGCTCCTCGACCAACACGAGATTTTCGATACGGATGCCATATTCGCCTTGCTTGTAGTAACCGGGCTCGTTCGACAGGATCATGCCTGCGTGCAGCGGCTCGTCGGTGCCGGCCTGGCCGCCCGAAAATTTGGCGATGCGTTGCGGGCCTTCGTGGACGGCGAGGAAGCTGCCGACGCCGTGGCCCGTGCCGTGGGCGTAATCGACGCCTGCCTGCCATAGAGAGGCGCGGGCCAGCGTGTCGAGTTGCGCGCCTCTTGTGCCTTCGGGGAAGGTCGCCAAGGCCAGCGCGATATGGCCCTTCAGCACGCGGGTGAAGCGGTCCTTCATTTCTGCGGTCGGCTGACCCGGGCCGACCCAGATGGTGCGGGTGACGTCGGTGGTGCCGTCGAGATATTGCCCGCCGCTGTCGCACAGATAGACGCTGTTCGGCTCGATGCGCCGGTTCGATTTTTCATCGACTTTGTAATGAGGGGAAGCGCCATTGGGCCCGGCGGCGGAGATGGTGTCGAAGCTTAGATCCTTCAACATACCGGTGGCTTCGCGATATTCGCGCAGCTTGGCAGCAGCGGATAGTTCGGTCAGCTCGCCTTTGTGCGCTTCCTGCGAAAGCCAGTGCAGATAGCGGCTGAGCGCCGCGCCATCGCGGGCTTGTGCGGCACGGTGGCCGGCTTGTTCGATTGGGTTCTTGACCGCCTTGGGCAATATGGTTGGGTCGCGGGCCTCGATGATCGTCGCCCCGCCATCCTTCAGCGCGCCGAAAATCGCCGACACCGCACGGTCGGGATCCACCGCAATGCGCTTGCCGCTCATCGCCTTGAGTTCGGGGACGAACTCTTGTGGGGTGCGCAGGCGGACGGCATTGCCGAGGTGGGCGCGAACGTCGTCGCCGACTTTTTCGGGCGCGACAAACAGGTCGGCGGTGCCGTCTGCATGAGCGAGCACGAAGCTCAGCGCAACAGGCGTGTTCGACACATCCTTGCCCCGCACGTTCAACAGCCATGCCACCGAATCGAGCGCTGAAATGACCGTACTGTCGAGGTTGTTCGCGGTCAGCCATTCGGCAACGGCGGCGCGTTTTTCGGCTGAGTTCTGCCCGGCATATTGGTCGCCATGGACCATCAGTTTCGCATCGCTCTTGTCCGGCTGATCGGCCCAAACCGCGTCGATCGGGTTGCTGGTGACCGCAACCAGCTCCGCGTCTTTGGCTTTGAGTGCTTTGGTCGCGCTTTCGACCCAGCCTTTGGTGTGGACCCACGCGTCATAACCGATCCGCGCGCCTGCGGGGGCATGCTCCTTCAGCCAGTCCGAAATGCTCGTTTGCGGCACACCGACATATTGCCAGTTGTGGCCGTCAACCTGCTCGCGGACTTGCAAAGTGTAACGCCCATCGGTGAAGATAGCGGCCTCTTCGCTGAGCACAACTGCGCTCCCCGCCGACCCGCCAAAGCCCGTCAGCCAACCCAGACGCTGCGCATAATCGCCGACATATTCGGACATATGCTCATCGCAAATCGGCACGACGAAACCGTCGAGATGGTCCTTTTTTAGTTGGACACGGAGGGCGCTGAGACGGGCTTCATAGGTGGACATCGGGCGTTCCCATTCTTAAGAGATTGGCATTGATATAAGCGAGGAAGTGCCCACATGAAAGCGTTGCTGCCCCTATCCCTTGCGCTTGCCATAATTTCGCCTCCAGCTTTTGCCGAAGATTCACCCACGAAAGACAATATGACCGAAAAAGCCGCCCTCAAGCCCCCCGTCGCCGAAAAGCGTCCGCACAGTTCGACCCATCACGGAATTACGATTACCGACGATTATTACTGGTTGAAGGACCAGAGCTATCCGGTGGTCGATGACGTCGATGTGCTCGACTATCTGAAGGCGGAGAATGCGTATTTTGAGGCGCAAATGGCACCGCACCAGCCGCTGGTCGAGACAATCTTTCAGGAGATGAAGGGGCGGATCAAGGAGGATGATTCGTCGGTACCGCAAAAGGATGGCCGCTATATCTATTGGTCGAAATTCGATGAAGGCGCGCAGTATAAAAAGCATTATCGCAAACATGCCGCAGGGACGTGGACAGTCGGTGAGTTGACCGTCACGCAGGAACGCGAAGGCCGTGACGAACTTATCCTCGACGAAAACGTACTCGCCAAGGGCAAGGATTATTTCCGTTTGGGCGTGCTGTCGATCAGTCCCGACGACGCCTTGATGGCTTATGCGTACGACGACAACGGTTCCGAGCGGTTCGAGGCGCATGTGCGCGATTTGTTGACCGGCGCGGAACTGCCCGACGTCATCCCCGGCACCCTGTCGAGCATCGTATGGACCAGCGACAGCAAGGGCTTTGTCTACGGCCTCGCCAACGAGAACTGGCGAACCGACAATGCGCACTATCACAAATTGGGCGACGATCCGGCGAAAGCGAAATTGCTCTATAAGGAAGCCGATATCGGTTTCGGCGTTGGCGTCGGGCTGACGGTGCAGGAGGACTGGATCGTTATCGCGACCGGCGACAATGCGACCTCGGAAATCCGGCTGGTGCCAGCGAACGACCCGACCGCGACACCGATCATGATATCCCCGCGCAAAGTGAAACGGCAATATTCGGTCGATGTCAGGGACGGTACGCTCTACATTCTGACCAACGACGACCACGTCAATTTCCGCGTCGCCACCGCGTCGATGGACAAGCCCGGCGACTGGAAAACGCTGATCGCAGGCTCGGACCAGCATTATCTGACTGGCATCGACCTGTTCAAGAATTTCTATGTCACCGAAGGGCGCATCGATGGTCTGGACCAGATCGAAATCCGCGATTACGCCGACGCGTCGAAGGTGCAGAAGATTCCCTTCCCAGAGGCGAGTTATGACGCAGGCCTTGGCGACAATCCCGAATATGATGTGAGCAAGCTGCGGCTGGGTTACGAGTCGATGGTCACGCCCGACACGGTGTTCGACTATGATGTAGCTTCAGGCAAATTCACGACGCTTAAGGTGCAGGAAATCCCCAGCGGTTACGACGCCGCGCAATATGTGACCGAGCGGTTGATGGTGAAGGCGCGCGACGGGGCGATGGTGCCGGTGTCGGTGGTCTATAAAAAGGGCTTCAAGAAAGATGGCAGCCAGCCGCTCCATCTCTATGCCTACGGCGCGTACGGTTATGCCACGCCGCCCAATTTTTCGACCACGCGGTTGTCGCTGCTCGACCGCGGTTTCGCTTATGCCATCGCGCATATCCGCGGCGGCGATGACCTCGGCTATCAATGGTATCTCGACGGCAAACTTGAAAAACGGACTAACACCTTCAACGATTTCGTCGATGTCGGCCGCGCGCTGATCGAGCAGGGCTATACATCAAAGGGCAAGCTGACCGCGAGCGGCGGGAGCGCGGGTGGCGAGCTGATGGGCGCGGTCGCCAATCAGGCACCCGAACTGTTCGGCGCGATCGCGGCGCATGTGCCGTTCGTCGATGTGCTCAACACGATGCTGGATGAGAGTCTGCCTTTGACCCCGGGCGAATGGCCCGAATGGGGCAAACCGATCAAGGACAAGGCGGCGTTCGAACTGCTGCGCAGCTACAGCCCTTACGACAATGTCGAAGCCAAAGCCTATCCGCCGATGCTCTACACCGGCGGTCTGAACGACCCGCGCGTAACCTATTGGGAACCAGCGAAAATGGTCGCGAAACTGCGCGCGATGAAGACCGACGACAATATCCTGCTGATGAAAATCAACATGGGCGCGGGGCATGGCGGCAAATCCGGGCGGTTCGAACGGTTGCGGGAGAATGCCGAGGAAGCGGCGTTCCTGCTGTGGCAATTGGGGATGGTGGAGTGAGCAACTGGCGGCAGTTTTGGGCATCCTATCTTGCTGTTACCTGCGCTTTCCTAGTGATCATTCTGTACTTCGTTCCTCAGGTAGATTTCGGTGATGGTGTTGGATTCTTATCGATTAGTTTACTAGGCATCGTTGCGGTTGGCATTGCCTGTTGGAGACATCGGCACTGGGCGACTCTTTTTTTGTTGCCCATTTTGCTACCGCCGTTTGTTTTCTGGAGCATCGTTTTGCTTGCGTGTTCGCAGGGTGATTGCCTTTGACGCCCTTCACCCGAACCTTCACCGCAATCCCATCCGACATCGACGAGCTTGGCCATGTCAACAACGCGGTGTGGGTGCGGTGGATACAGGATATGGCGACTTCGCATTGGAACGCGGTTGCGGCGCCCGAGCATATCGCCGCCTATATCTGGGTGGTGACCCGGCACGAGATCGATTATCGTGGCAATATCGCGGCTGGCGATAGTGTGATTGGGCGGACGTGGATCGAGACGCAGCCAAAGGGTGCGCAGTTCGACCGGCGGGTGGATTTTGTTGATGGCGCAGGCAAAGTCATTGTGCGGGCCAATACGACTTGGGCGATGCTCGATAAGGCGACTGGGCGGTTGGTACGCGTGCGGCCAGAAATTGCCGCGCCTTTTGTGGGAGAGCAGGGATGATCATTGTCACCGGCAGCGTGCTGACCAATGCCGACAACCGCGCGGCTATCGAGGCCGAGAGTATCGCGCATTGCCAGCGGTCGCGCGCCGAGCCGGGCTGCATATCGCATCATGTCCATGCCGATTGCGAGCAGCCCGACCGGCTGGTGTTCGTCGAAAAATGGGCGGATACGGCGGCGCTGCTCGCGCATTTCGCAGTACCGGAGTCCGGTGCTTTCGTCCGGGCGATCAGCGCGCTGTCGGCTGAGTTGCCGTCGATGGAGATTTACGAAGCGGACGAGCTAGCGCCCGCCGATTTGCGGGCTTAGTCCCCTCTATTCGCTCAACTCATAATCCGGCAGCGAGTGGAATGCTGCGCGCAGCGCCTCGCTCCAGCTTTCCGAGATGCTTTCGAAATAGGGGTCTTCCGAGGTAATCCGCCGCTCGTGGAACGGTGCAAAGTCGCCTGTTTTGTAAAGCATCAGGTCGAGCGGCAGGCCAACCGACAAATTGGCCTTCAACGTGGAATCGAACGACACCATCAGCAATTTGACGATGTCGGCAAAGTCCATTTGCGCCTCGAACCCGCGCACCAGTATCGGTCGCCCATATTTGGTTTCGCCGATCTGGAAAAACGGCGTGTCGGGGCTAGCCTCGATGAAATTGCCTTCGGGGTAGATCATGTAGAGCCGCGGCTCCATTCCCTTAATCTGGCCGCCCAATATCATCGACGCGTTGAACGATGGCGAAGCGGCGGTCGCGCCGGTCATCGCGCGCGCCAGGATCGTTTCGCGCAACAACATGCCAACATAGCTCGCGACCTCGAACATCGTCGGCGCTTCCATGATTGCCGGCTTGCGGTTCTCGGGTGCCTTGCTGCGTTCCTCAAGCTGCGCGATCACCGCCTGCGTTGTCGCCAGATTGCCCGCAGTCAGCAGCGTGATGAAGCGCTCGCCCGGCACCTCCCAATGGAACATCTTGCGGAAGGTGGAGACATTATCGACACCCGAATTGGTGCGGCTGTCCGACATGAACGCCATGCCCTTGTCCAGCATCATCCCGACACAATATGTCATTACCCGTGCAATCCCCGACCTAATATTACATTATGCTTACTGTTCGACCCGCAAGCTTACAACCATGCTTTCGTCAAGCGCGCCAAAAGATAGCCCAGTGATGGGGGCAGCATCCTGATAATCAAAGCCGGTGGCGACGCGGATGTAGCGCTGGTCGGGGCTGTATCCGTTTGAAATATCAAAGCCGACCCAGCCCAATGGCTCGATATGCGCCTCCGCCCAGGCGTGGCTGGCGCTTTGGTCGATGACCCCTTCCATCAACAGATAGCCCGAGACATAGCGCGCCGGTATGCCCATCGCCCGCGCCGACGCAATGAAGATATGCGCATGGTCCTGACACACTCCTTGCCCGATACCGAGCGCCTGTTCGGCGGTAGTGGCAGAATTGGTATGCCCGTCTTCATAAGGCAGCTGATCGCGGATCAAATCGGACAGCGTATGCAATCCGGCAAGGGCATTGTCCGGATCGACCCTGAAACTGCCGAGCATTTTACTGAGCGCCTTGCCCGCAGTCGTCAATCTGGTCGGTCGCAGAAAGCACCAGAGCGGAATATGACCCCGATGCTTGCCGATGATGCCATCGCTGTTCTCGGTCGCGACCGTGCCGCTGCACCGGATCGAAACCTCGGTCCGGCCGCTATCGACCGAGACCAAAGCGACATGGTTCAGATGCGCGTCCTCGCACGCCGACTGGATGCGCCCGCCGTCGATGTCGATGTCCCAATCGACCACCGTTTGCCCGGCATTGTCCTTTGGCCGGAGCTTCAGCCGTTGCAGCGCATAGGTCACCGGCCGGTCGAACCGGTAATGGGTGTTGTGCGAAATCAGGAGGCGAGCGGTGGTCATGCGGTAAACCGGTAATCCTGTTCGACAAGCGCGCCGATACTGCGGTTTGTACCCAGGAAATCGACCAGAAATTCATGCAGGCCGTCTTCGAAAATTTTGGCCGCAGTTGTGTCCTGCAGTTGGGCGTACAATTTTTCGGTTGCCCCTAGTGCTGCCGAAGGCTGGCCATAATCTGCCGACAGATAGCGAAGATTGTCACGCAGCTTGCAATAGGCAAAAGCAAGGCTGCGCGGAAAACGGTGGTCGCGGATCAAGAACTCGGTGATACCCAGCGCGCTCGTACGACCCGGATACAACCACCGGTAAACGCTGTAAGCAGAGGTAGAGCGCAAGATCGCCTCCCACTGCACATTGTCGAGCGATGACCCGACGAACGAGACCGAGGGAAGCAACACATAATATTTGACGTCGAGCAGCCGTGCGGTGTTGTCGGCGCGCTCAATGAAATTGCCGATCCGCGCGAAATTATACACGTCGTTGCGCAGCATTGTGTTGTGCATCGCACCGCGCACCATGGCGCTGTCGCGCTTGATGCTTTCCAATATGTTCGGCAGTTCGGCTTCACGCACCTGTCGTTTCAGCATCTCGTTGACGTTGATCCAGCTTTCGTTGACCGCCTCCCAAACTTCGCGGGTGATCGCGGTCCGGGTCAGCCGCGCATTCTGGCGCGCCGCATCGATGATCGCGCGCAGGCTGGCGTCGTTGCCCTTGTCGCGCAGCAGGAAGTTGACGACCTGACCCGATTCATACTCACCGTGCCGGGCGACATATGCCGCGTCCATACCGAGCGCCTTGACGATCGACCGCCATTCGCTCGCACTGCCCGCGCCGCGTGTCAGCGTGAAGCGGTGGCCGGTTTCGACCAGCCGCGCGATATTCTCCGCCCGCTCCAGATAACGGAACAGCCAATATATGCCGCCTGCGGTTTTACCGAGCATGGCCGCACACCCTAAATCCGTTCGCATCGAGCGCAGTCGAGATGCCGTTAGGTCGTGCGCCGCCGATGGGTGTCTCGACTGGGCTCGACACGAACGGGGATAGGAAGTTTGTCACACTAATCATCTTCCAGCACCCAGCTATCCTTGGTGCCGCCGCCCTGGCTCGAATTGACCACAAGCGAGCCTTGTTTCAGTGCCACGCGGGTAAGGCCGCCGGGTGTAATCTCGATGCTGTTCGGCGAGACCAGCACAAACGGCCGCAAATCGACATGGCGTGGTGCCAGACCAGCGTTGGTGAAAATAGGGATTGTCGACAGCGCCAACGTCGGCTGCGCAATGTAATTGGCGGGCTTGGCCTTCAGCTTGGTGGCAAAATCGGCCAGTTCGCGGCGGTTGGCGGCAGGGCCGACGAGCATGCCGTAACCGCCCGAGCCGTGGACTTCCTTCACCACCAGTTCGGCCAAATTATCGAGCACATAAGCGAGCGCATCGGGTTCGGAACAACGCCAAGTCGGCACGTTGGGCAATATAGGCCGCTCACCGGTGTAGAATTCGACGATATCGGGCATATAGCTGTAAATCGCCTTGTCATCGGCAATGCCGGTGCCGGGCGCGTTGGCGATGGTGATCTGGCCTGCCCTGTAGAGATCGAAAACGCCGGGAATTCCCAGTCTGGATTCGGGCTTAAAGATCAGTGGGTCGAGATAGTCGTCGTCGATGCGCCGGTAGAGCACGTCGATAGGCGTGTACCCCCGTGTAGTCCGCATCGCCACCCTGCCATCGACGATCCTGATATCATGCCCCTCGACCAGATCAGCGCCCATCTGATCGGCTAAAAACGCGTGCTCATAATAAGCGCTGTTGTGGATTCCTGGGGTGAGCACCGCGACGACCGGATCGCCTTTGCACGCGGGCGGGGCGACGCGGTTCAGCGATTGGCGGAGGTTTTTGGGGTAATCGCTGACGTTGCGGACGCGGATAGTGCTGAACAGTTCGGGGAACATGTTCATCATCGTCTCGCGGTTTTCCAGCATGTAGGACACACCCGACGGGGTGCGGGCGTTGTCCTCCAGCACGAAAAATTCGTCCGGTCCGGTGCGGACCAGGTCGACTCCGACGATATGGGTGTAAACGCCGCCGGGCGGCAAGAAACCGATCATCTGGCTAAGGAATGCGGAATTGTTCTGAAGCAGGCTAATCGGCAACCGTCCGGCGCGGACGATTTCCTGCCGGTGGTAAATGTCCTGCAAAAACGCGTTGATCGCACGCACCCGCTGTTCGATGCCGCGTGTCACCTTGGCCCATTCGCGCGCCGACACGATCCGCGGGATAATGTCGAACGGGATCAGCCGCTCCTCGGCCTCGTTATCGCCGTAGACAGCAAATGTAATACCTGTACGCCGGAAGAACTGCTCCGCCTCGCGCGCCTTGCCGCGCAGCAGCTTGCTATCCTGATTGCCGAACCATTCATGATAGGCGGCATATGCGGCGCGCGTTGCGCCATCCTCTTTCAGCATTTCGTCGAAGCAGGGCGGTTTGGCTGGCATTGCGGTGGAGATTGCACAATTAAAGTGCAGATAACAAGTAACTTCGCACCTGCACAAATTATGAGCATTATGTGCTCCTGCCCTTCGGCTGGCTTGCAGCCGCTCAGGATAAACAGCATCTTCGATGCAGGCAGGAGTGCTGGAAGGAACCGGCGGCGCTTTTTTAACAGGGCTCCTGCCTTCGCAGGAGCACTACGGGCTCAAAAGTCCACCGCGACGCCCTTCAATTCCCAATCGCCATAGCGCACCGGGTCCGGGCGCGCGGGGTCGGGCTCCTCGCCGCGCACCATCGGTTCGGGTTCGGGCACCGGCGGGCTTTTCGACAGGTGCGCTGGTGCTTTGACGTACGGCGGGCGTTTACCCATGACGGAATTCCTAAGCTGGTGACAGCAATAATCCGCCATTTTGCTTTCAACTTCAAGCGGCCTTTCTATTGACCGCGCTGCGGCGTAAAGCGCATGCCCATGAATGACGAAATTTCCGGCCTCCCTACGCGCCGTGCGGCGCTGCGTTTGCTCGATGCGGTGATGCGGATGGGCACACCGATGGATCAGGCAACCGC
Organism: Sphingomonadales bacterium; assembly: GCA_031406495.1. GTDB lineage: Bacteria > Pseudomonadota > Alphaproteobacteria > Sphingomonadales > Sphingomonadaceae > Sphingorhabdus_B. The sequence goes on from JANOHL010000103.1 coordinate 135,959, forward strand.
AAACGCCACCAAAGGTCTGTCGCCTCCTGACCGCGCGCTGGCGATTGCGATTGCGCAGGAAACATTGCGCTGGTCGGTTGATCTGGATGTTTTGATCGATAGCAAAACCAAGCAGACTCTGCCCGATGATGCCAAGGCGCGGGCGGTGTTGCGGCTTGCGCTGGCACAGATATTGCGGTTGGGGACACCGCCCCATGCGGTGATCGCTACGGCTTTGCCGCTGGTCGACAAGGGGCCACGGCGGCTGGTGCACGGCGTGCTGGGCTCACTGCTGCGCGCTGAGGTCATGTTGCCAGAATTGCCGTCGCTTCCCGATGCGGTGGCGATGCGCTGGCAACCGGCTTGGGGCGATGCGATGATAGCAGGCGCGCAAGCTGCGCTGGCCGAACCGCCGCCCCTCGATCTGGCGTTGCGTGATCCGGCGGCAACGTCGCTATGGGCCGAACGGCTGGGCGGTATCAGCCTGATGCCCGGTCATATCCGCCTGCCGCGCGGCACTGCGGTTGAGGAACTCGACGGTTATGACGAGGGCGCTTGGTGGGTGCAGGATTTGGCGGCGACGCTGCCCGCGCGGTTGCTCGGGGCTGGCACGGGACGGCGCGCGCTAGACCTGTGTGCGGCACCCGGCGGCAAGACGATGCAGCTTTCCGCCGCTGGTTTCACCGTCACCGCGCTCGACAATTCGGCGCGGCGGATGGACCGGTTGATGGCCAATCTTGAACGCACGCAATTGAATGCCGAGCGGGTCACCGCCGACATCATGGATTGGGAGCCGTCCTCGCCTTATGACGCGATCCTGCTCGACGCGCCGTGCAGCGCCACCGGCACGATGCGCCGTCACCCCGATGTGTTGCAGCGGATCGACATCAAACAGATCAACAATCTCGCCGCGATCCAAAGCGCGATGCTCGACCGCGCAGCTGGGTGGCTGAAGCCCGGCGGATTGCTGGTATTCGCCACCTGCTCGCTGGAACCGCATGAGGGCGAAGCGCAGGCCGAAGCGTTTCTGGCAAGGCATCCCGAATTTTCGACGCGGGCTGTGATGGCGGACGAGCTGCCAACAGGTGTCGCAGCGAACGAACAAGGCCATATCCGCACGATGCCGCCGATGCTCGCTGACCAAGGCGGACTCGACGGATTTTTCGTGGCTAGGTTTGTCCGCGCTGGCTAAGGGGGCGTAATGATCGCGCCAACCCTCACCACCGAACGCCTCATCATCGCCCCGATGACACTCGATCATTGGGAAGAATATGCCGTCGCTTGGGCCGACCCCAGAATGACCGAGTTTATCGGTGGCAACCCCCGGACGCGGAATGAAAGCTGGGGCAAGTTTCTGCAAGGCGTGGGGCTGTGGACGTTGTTCGGCTACGGCTACTGGGCGTTTATCGATCGCGAAACCGGCGCATTTTTGGGCAATGGCGGGTTGGCGCAATTCGAACGTGGTATCGTTGAACTGGAAGGGTTTCCGGAGGCCGGATGGGCCTTTGCGCCCGACGCTTGGGGCAAGGGCTATGCGACCGAAGCAATGGCGGCGATTTTAGGATGGGCAGACGCGACACTTGTTGCCACCGAAACCCGCTGCATCATCGATCCTGATAACGCCGCATCGCACAATGTCGCCACCAAATTGGGTTTTGCGAAGATTGCCGAATCGCGCGACGTGATTGGCGAACTGTTCGTCTATGCGAGACACTCTGCACGGCGATAAGCTGTGCATAACGGCTTTGCTCGGGTTGCCCGTGCCGGTTTTGGCGGCTAAGCGCCGAATATGTCCGGTTCTGTCCGCATAGCGCCCTCCATCCTGTCTGCCGATTTTGCCCGGCTGGGTGAAGAGGTGCGCGCGATTGATGCAGCGGGTTGCGACTGGATCCATGTCGATGTCATGGACGGGCATTTTGTCCCCAACATTACCATCGGTCCTGCCGTCGTAAAGGCGCTGCGTCCGCATAGTGCCAAGCCGTTCGACGTCCATCTGATGATTTCGCCGGTGGACCAATATGTGAAGGATTTTGCTGACGCGGGGGCGGATATAATCTCTTTCCATCCCGAGGCCGGCCCGCACCCGCACCGCACGGTGCAGCTCATCAAATCGCTCGGTAAGCAGGCGGGCATCGTGCTCAATCCGGCGACGCCTGCCAAGATGCTCGATTATCTGATCGAAGACATCGACCTTGTGCTGGTGATGAGCGTCAATCCCGGTTTTGGCGGACAGAGTTTCATTTCGAGCCAGCTTCGCAAGATCGAAGCTGTCGCCAGGATGATCGAAAAGACAGGACGTGACATCCGGCTGGAAGTCGACGGCGGCATAACGGTCGAGACCGCGCCGCTCGCGATATCTGCAGGAGCAGACACGCTGGTTGCAGGCACCGCAACCTTCATGGGCGGGCCGGACGCTTATGTCGCCAATATCCGGGCGCTGAGGGGTGAATGACCGCCAATAATGAAGGCCAAAGTGAAAATCGACAGGCGGCGTTGATCGTCAGGCCCAAGGGTGCGGGCCAGAATTTGCTCGAACGACTGTCTCTCCAATTTTACAAGCTGACATGGCGAACGCCGCTGCACAAAGGGCGATTGAGCGGGAAAGTACCGCTGCGCCTGCTCGCCGTGCCCGAAGATCCGCTGGCGGGCGATGTCGCACGCGGCCAAGCGTTGCGCATCGGCAAGTTTCATTATCACGGGTTCGAGCAGCCAATCGACGGGCTGGATTACGCGCGCCTCACCATGCCGCCCGCGATGACCGACTATATCCACCGTTTCGACTGGCTGCGCGATTTGGGCGCGGCGACCAACCGGGCGGAGGGCGCTCCGGTGGCAGCCGCAATTGCCGAGAGCTGGCTGATCGCCAACGGTATGAAAACACGCGAACCGGCATGGCGGGTCGACAATACCGCGTGGCGGCTGGTCAATATGGCATCGGCATCGCCGTTTCTGCTGTCGAGCACCGACCCGATTTACCGTTCGCGCGTTATCAACCATTTTGCCCGAGCCGCCAGGCATCTCGACCAGTCCGCACCACGTGCCGCCACCCATTTTGCCAAGGCGCTGGGCTGGGCAGGCGTGGTAGCTGCGTCATTGTTGCTGCCCGACGGCAAAGCCCGGCGCGCCGTGGGCGAGAACGGCCTGGCCGAGACTTTGAACCTTGCCATCTTTGCCGATGGCGGCGTTGTCTCGCGTTCGCCGTTGCAGCTGATGGAGCTGATCGGACTGCTGAGCGTACTGAAGCAATGCTACTCTGCGCGGGGCGAGATGGTACCGGAATTTGTGCTTGACGCTCTGGGCCGAGCGGTGCCAGCGTTGCTGGGCCTGACACATAATGATGGCGGCCTCGGCGCGTGGCAGGGTTCGGCGCATATCGGTGCAGAACGGATTGAGGCGCTGGTCGCGGCCAGCGGCGTGCGTGCACGACCGCAGCGGCAGGCGCGCGATTGGGGCTATCAGAGGGTATCGGCGGGCAATTCGGTATTGCTTATCGACGCCGGCCCGCCGCCGCTGGCACGGCAATCGGCATCGGGCTGTGCGTCGACTCTGGCGTTTGAACTGTCGCGCGGAAAGCAGCGGATCATCGTCAATTGCGGCGGCTCGGCATTGGTCGGGGCGACGATACCGGCAGCGTTGGCGCGGGGGTTGCGCACCACTGCGGCGCATTCGACCTTGTGCATTGGCAACAGCAACTCGACCGCGATCCTCGCTGGCGGCCAATTGGGAAAAGGGGTGGCAGAGGTAGGGCTCGACCGGCGCGACGTCGATAACGCCACGCGGATAGAGGCCAGCCATGACGGCTATGCCCGGGCCTACGGCTACACTCATTCGCGGCTTTTGATTTTGCGCGCGGACGGTATGGAATTGCGCGGCGAGGATACGCTGTTGCCGCGGAGCAAGCCGAAGGACGGCACGCCGGTACATGTCCGCTTCCACTTGGGGCCGAATATCGAAATCACGCCGACCGACCAAGTGCAAACCGCATTGCTGCGTATGGACGACGGCAGCAACTGGGCGTTTGCGGCGGCTGGCGGGACGCTCTCCATCGACGACAGCCTGTGGGTCGATGAAGAAGGCCGACCGCACCCGACGCGCCAGCTTGTGATTGCGGCCGATACTGGTAAGGGCGGCCTCACCATCGGATGGCAGCTCCGCTTTTTGGGATAAGATAATGGAAAATGTGATCATCAAACGCGCGCTTTTGTCGGTGTCTGACAAGGCCGGACTGGTCGAACTCGGCCATGCTCTCGCGGCGCGGCATGTCGAGCTGGTATCGACCGGAGGCACGGCAAAGACGCTGCGCGAGGCGGGGTTGCAGGTGAAGGACGTCAGCGAGCTGACCGGCTTTCCCGAGATGATGGACGGGCGTGTAAAGACGCTGCACCCGGCGGTCCACGGCGGCCTGCTGGCGGTGCGGGACAATGCCGAGCATGTGGCGTCAATGAAACAGCACGCAATCGGCGCAATCGATCTGGTCGTGGTCAATCTCTATCCATTCGCGGCGACCGTTGCCAAGGGTGCGAGCCGTGATGAGATTATCGAGAATATCGACATTGGCGGCCCGTCGATGGTGCGCAGCGCTGCAAAGAACCATGACGCGGTGGTGATTGTCACCGACCCGTCGGATTACGACAGTCTGGTTGCTGAACTCGAAGAAAAGGGCGGTGCGACGAGCCTGGCCTTCCGCCGGTCAATGGCAGCAAAGGCTTATGCCGCGACTGCTGAATATGACAGCATGATTGCCAGCTGGTTCGCCTTTGCCGACCAGCAGCAGATGTTTCCGGAGAGCCTCACCGTACCGATTAAACTTGGCCAGTCGCTCCGCTATGGTGAAAATCCGCATCAAAAAGCAGCGCTATACTTGCCCGCCTTTGCGCCCGGCGGTTCGCTCGCCGACCATAAGCAAATTCAGGGTAAGGAGCTGTCGTACAATAATCTGAACGACGCCGACGCCGCACTCGAACTGGTGAGCGAATTCCGCGACGGTCCGCCGACGGTAGTGATCGTCAAGCACGCCAACCCTTGTGGGGTGGCGACTGGCGAGACGTTGATCGAGGCGTATCGTGCCGCGCTCGAATGCGACAGCGTGTCGGCCTTTGGCGGCATCATTGCGGTCAACCGGCCACTCGACGGCGCGACGGCAGAGGCGATATCGGAGATATTTACTGAAGTGGTCGCGGCACCCGATGCCGATGACGAAGCCCAGGCAGTGTTTGCCAAGAAGAAAAATCTGCGGCTCATTCTGACCGGTAGTCTGCCCGACCCAAAGCGTGGCGGTATGATGCTGAAGACGATATCAGGCGGCGTGCTTCTCCAGTCGCGCGATAACGGCTATGTCGCCGACAGCGACCTGAAGGTTGTGACCAAGCGCGCACCGACAGCGCAAGAGCTGGCCGACTGCCGCTTTGCATGGACGGTGGCGAAGCATGTCAAATCGAACGCAATTGTCTATGCCAAAGACGGCGCGACGGCTGGCATTGGCGCTGGCCAGATGAACCGCCGCGACAGTGCGCGGATCGCCGCGATCAAGGCGAAGGAAGCCGCTGAAACCTATGGCTGGCCAGAACCCCGCACCGTTGGTTCAGCAGTCGCCTCCGACGCGTTCTTTCCGTTCGCCGACGGCCTGCTCGCCGCCGCCGAAGCAGGGGCAACCGCAGTCATCCAGCCCGGCGGGTCGATGCGCGACGACGAAGTAATCGCCGCCGCTGACGAGGCTGGGCTGGCGATGGTGTTCACCGGCATGCGGCATTTCAGGCATTAAGCCGATTTAGCCCAATATCGCCGTCACCCTGAACTTGTTTCACCTCCGGTGACTGCGTTCCAGGGTCTTACTTCTCACCGGTGCAGAAAAAGTAAGATGCTGAAACAAGTTCCGCATGACGGTATTTGGTTACATAAGCTGCCTTCGAAAAAGCGGTTGGTTTTAGCCAGCCCGCTTCACGTCACCGCGAAACCGGCCTGCGCCTGATTTCTTCGGACCATAGTTACGCGCCGGTGCACCCGGATCGCGACCACGGCCATCGCCGCGTGCGGCATGTGCGCGGTCGGCGGTCGGACGGCGATCACCACCTGCGTGGTTGTCGTTGCGCGGACGGGCTTCGCTGGCCCCATCACGGGGTCCAGCGTTAGGCTGCCAGCCGCCCTGCGGTGCAAAGGTGCGCTGGCGGGTTTCGCCATTGCGACCGGTGCCGCCATTGTTGCCGCCCAATTTCTTGCCGGCATAGTTGGTGCGTCCGCCACCCGGTTGACCGCCACCGCGACCACCGCGTGGTTGCTCCTTGCGTTCGTCCTTGGCTGGCGGCGGCAGTGCTGCAACCGCTTCACGGAAGCCTTCGGGCAGGCCAAGCGTCATGGCGCGAACGCCGGTCAGCCGTTCGATATCTTTCATGTAACCACGCTCGTCACCGGCGACAAAGCTCATCGCGATGCCTTCACGGCCAGCACGCGCGGTGCGACCGATGCGGTGGACATATTGTTCGGGCACGTTGGGCAGTTCGAAATTAAACACATGGCTGACGCCGGGGACGTCGATGCCGCGCGCCGCAATGTCGGTTGCGACCAATATCTTGATCTGGCCGTCACGGAACGATTGCAGCGCAGCAGTACGTTGACCCTGCGATTTGTTACCGTGGATTGCCGCCGCCTTGATGCCAGCACCAGCAAGCCCACGCACGACGCGGTCGGCACCGTGCTTGGTGCGGGTGAAGACCAACGCGCGGTCGATCTCTTCGCTTTTCAGCTTGAGCGTCAGCAAAGTTTGCTTCTCGCGCTGTTCGACAAAGGTCACGAACTGCTCGACACGCTCTGCGGTAGTCGCTGCAGGCGCGACCGAAACGCGGACCGGATTGTTGAGGAAACGGTTGCCAAGCTCGGCAATCGCCTTCGGCATCGTTGCCGAAAAGAACAATGTCTGGCGCTGTTTGGGCAGCAACTGATCGATTCGCTTCAACGCGTGGATGAAGCCAAGGTCCATCATCTGGTCGGCTTCATCGAGCACGAAGATTTCGACGTCTTTTAACGTCACCGCGCGCTGTTCGATCAGGTCGATCAAACGGCCTGGCGTGGCAACGAGAATATCGACACCGCCAGCCAGTTTCTTCTTCTGGCTAAAAATCGGCATGCCGCCGAAAACGCATTCGGTCTTCAGGCCCAAAAACTTGCCATAAGTGCGGAAGCTTTCGGCAATCTGTGCCGCGAGTTCGCGGGTCGGCGACAGCACCAGCATCCGGCAGCTATATTGTTGACGCGCTTTTGGTTTGGTGGCGAAATGGTGGAGCGAGGGCAGCGCAAACGCCGCCGTCTTGCCGGTGCCGGTCTGTGCGATACCGCACAGGTCGCGGCCTTCGAGCAAGGGCGGGATTGCCTGTTGCTGGATCGGCGTGGGGGTATCATATCCTGCGGCTTCAAGCGCTTTCAGGATGGGTTGGGCAAGGCCCAGGTCTTCAAAATAAGACATGTATAACTTTCAAAATAAATTGTCGCAGCCTTATGAGCGGCGACCCTTCAATCAGGACCGCACGGGCGCAACAGCAGGTGTTCGGGAACAGCTTATGCCGACCCGTTGGAAACAACCCTGCGTGATATGGGAAGCCTCTAAGCTTGACGCATCTTGTTCGATCGGCGGAGCCTGTTATTCCAAGCCCTCACGCTGCCAATACTGCGGCGGTACTATCCGCTCGCCTCATGCGCTTGGTGGCCATATGGTCATGAATCCGCACAAAAGCAAGTTGTTTGTGCAATGCAGCAAGAATCTTGCGTGCGAACGCGATCTGCAACTTCTTGTTAACCATCTATTAGGGCATTTCGTTCACAGATTTCCCGAAAGCATTTCGCCGGAGGAAATAGTGCGATGGTTCAGGGCAAAAATGACGTTGATGTAGCGATTATCGGGGCAGGTCCGGCGGGTCTGACCGCCGCCTATTTGCTGACCAAAAAGGGATACAGCGTCACCGTCATCGAAAAGGACGAGCGCTATGTCGGCGGCATCAGCCGGACCGTCGAAGTCGATGGCTATCGTTTCGACATCGGCGGCCACCGTTTTTTCTCGAAATCGAAAGAGGTTGTCGATCTCTGGAACGAGATATTGCCTGACGATTTTATACAACGGCCCCGGATGAGCCGCATCTATTATGAAGGCAAATTCTACAGCTATCCGCTGCGCGCGTTCGAGGCTTTGTTCAATTTGGGCATCATCCGCTCGACCTTGTGCATGGTGAGCTACGCCAAGGCCAAGATGTTCCCGAACAAGAATGTCCGCAGTTTTCAGGACTGGACGGTCAACCAGTTCGGCCACAAATTATTCTCGATCTTCTTCAAAACCTACACCGAAAAGGTATGGGGTATGCCCTGCGACGAAATGTCGGCCGACTGGGCGGCGCAGCGTATCAAAGGATTGAGCCTTGGCGCGGCAGTGATGGATGGTCTGAAACGTTCGTTTGGCCTCAACAAACGCCCGAATGACGGCATGGAAACCAAAACATTGCTCGAAACCTTCCGCTATCCGCGGCTTGGGCCGGGGATGATGTGGGATGCTGCGCGCGATTTTGTTGTCGCCAACGGCAACCATGTGCTGATGGGTCATAGCTTCAAACAACTGGCGCAGGATGCAAACGGCAACTTGCGTTTGGCGGCGGCGCGCGCCGATGGCAGCGAAATCGTCATTAATGCCAAGCATGTGATCAGCAGCGCACCGATGCGTGAGCTTTCTGTCCGCACCTACCCATTGCCGGCAACATTTTTGCAGGCGAATAACTTGCGGTACCGTGACTTCCTGACCGTCGCCTTGATGATCAAGTCGGACGATCTGTTCCCCGACAACTGGATATATATCCATGACAGCAAGGTGCAGGTCGGCCGTGTGCAAAACTTCCGCAGCTGGTCGCCTGAAATGGTGCCCGACCCTTCGATTGCGTGTGTTGGTCTTGAATATTTCTGCTTCGAAAATGATGGTCTCTGGTCGTCGAGCGATGCCGACTTGATCGAACTCGCCAAAAAGGAAATGGCGATCCTTGGCCTGTGCAAAGCCGAAGACGTCGTTGGCGGCGCGGTTGTCCGTCAGGAAAAGGCCTACCCGGTTTACGACGATGAATATGCCGCCAATGTCGAGGCGATGCGCGCCGAACTCGAAGCGCGCTATCCGACGCTGCATATGGTTGGACGCAACGGCATGCACCGGTATAACAATCAGGACCATGCGATGATGACCGCAATGCTGACGGTTGACAATATTGTCGCAGGATCGCGGATATACAATATCTGGAACGTCAACGAAGACGCCGAATATCATGAAGCGGGCGACGAAGGCGAGCAGATCGCAATCGCCGCCAAGGTGACCGAAGACCAAGCTGCCGCGCTGACCTCCGAACGCGAAGTGCCAAAGCGCATCAATGCCAGCACCGATGCCGAGGACAATCGCAAGATCAGCAAGGCGGCCTGAATTTCGTGGAACGCGCGATTTCCTCCGCACTCGGCATCTGGCGCCGTTTTACCATCACCCGCTATCTCGCGGCGAGCATCATCGCGCTGGCTTTCGACGTCGCGCTTTTCTCCACGATCGTAGCGCTGGGCAGAGACCCGACGATTGCTTCGGCGGTCGGCTATTGCGCCGGCATCGTCGTTCACTGGATGGTGAGCGCCAATGTCGTTTTTACCGGCAAGACGCGAGACGGTGCTGCGCTGCATATCCAACGGGCGCTGTTCGCAGGCTCGGCACTGGTCGGATTGGCGATTACCGTTGCCACGGTCGAACTGCTCAGCCGTGCAAGTTTTCATGCCGTTGCCGCAAAAGGTGTGGCCGTCGGCGGAAGTTTCATCGCGGTTTACGCGATGCGCAAATGGGGGGTTTTCCGGTGACCACAATTGCTGCTGAAGCCGCCCCGCAATCATTTTGGCAGGCCGATGCCGATCTCAAACGCTTCGGCAACTGGGTGCTGGTCTGGATCGTCCTTGCCAATGCCGGTTTCATGGTGCTGTGGTTGGCAGGCGCGCCGCCGCGCCACTTCGACATTGTGGTCGCGGGGTTTGTCGGGCTGATCGCCAAACGCTTTCCGTTCTGGCTGCGTTATCTCAGCTTTGTCGGGATATTGACTTGGTCCGCTTTGAAGTTCGTCGGTGGGTTGTTCAATCTCTCGCTCTCATCGCTGTTTTACTCGATCCAGTTCTTCGCCGAGATCAAACCCGGTAACTCCTTTGAATATATCGCGGTCGCGCTCGCTATTCTCTTCATTTTCGGCCTCGCATTTCGCCTGTTGAAGCGCGACGCGAATTTCGAGCGTCCACTGCTGATAATCGGTGCAGGCGTCCTGTTCTTCGGTCTTGCGGCTGCCGATATCTGGGTCGGCAGGGATATGCGGGGGCATTATTTCCGCGCCGCACCCGAAGGTGCCGCATTCGGTTCAGCCACCGGTAGCAGCGGTTTTGCCGCGCGCGCCGATGGCAAACGCCACCTGTTACTGATCGTAGTCGAGGCGATGGGCGTGCCGCGTGGCAATCCCGAGATGGACAGGCTGTTGTTCGCGCCGTTGCTGAACGATCCGGGGGTAAAGTCGCGGTTCGATTTCAAACAAGGCACTGCACCTTATTATAACAGCACCACTGCTGGCGAAATTCGTGAACTATGCGGTCGCTGGGGCGATTATTACGAACTGCTCGAGCGCAAGGATACCAAGTGCCTGCCCGCCCGGCTGGCGCGGCAGGGCTATGCCACGCACGCGATGCACAGCTTTACCGGTACATTTTTCAAACGCGAAGACTGGTATCCTAATATCGGCTTCCAGACGCGCGAGTTTGGCGACAGCATGCAGGAAGCAGGCGCCGAAAAATGCGGCGGTGTTTTCCCCGGTGCCTGTGACCGGCACATCCCCAAACAGATCGCATCGCGGTTGAAGGCCGCCGAAAAGCCGACCTTCCTTTACTGGCTCACGCTCAATTCGCATCTGCCGGTGCCAACGGGGCTGAATCTGAATGCCGACAATTGCGGGCGGATTTCTGCCAATCTCGCCGCCGAGTTCCCGCAAATCTGCCGTCAGTTTGCAATCTATCACGATATTCAGATTGCACTCGCCAGCGAGATAACAGCCGCCGATTTCCCCGACACCGATATCCTTCTGGTCGGCGATCACATGCCGCCCTATTTCGACAGGCACCACCGGACACAGTTCGACCCCGAGCATGTCCCTTGGCTCAATCTGCGTCGCAAAGATGGGGAAGACAAGTCCACGGGCGTCCGCTAGAGAGCGACGCGAGGGGGCTCACATGGGACGCAAATCATTACCGCTGATGCCGGTGCTCGTGCTCTGGCTCGTGGTTTCGGCAATTTTGCTTTGGTCCGGATGGACCCAGATCATGACGCTATCGGGCTGGGATCCCGACGATCAGTTGCGGCTTGTGCAGCTGCGCGATTTTCTGGCCGGACAAAGCTGGTTCGACACGACCCAGTATCGCATGAATGCGCCAGCCGGAGCACCAATGCACTGGTCACGGCTAACCGAACTTCCGCTCGCGTTGATTGTGCTGTTGCTCGCGCCTTTGACCGGCCAGCCGGTTGCCGAAATGGTGGCAGGAGCAGCGGTGCCGCTGCTATTGCTGGGCGCTACAGCCTATATCCTGGGCCGGATCGCAACGCAGCTGGCCAACCCAGAGGCAGGTTTTGTCGCCGTTTTGCTAACGCTGTTTTCTCCGGCAATTTTGCTCCAGCTTCGCCCGATGCGGATCGACCATCACGGCTGGCAGATTATGTTGGCGGTGTTGGCATTGTGGACGATGTTCTGGCCTGACAAGCGCCGTGGCGGGCTGACATTGGGGATCGCGCTGGCGGTCTGGCTGCACATCTCGCTTGAGGGTGCACCGTTGACGGCAGCATTTTTCGTCCTCCTCGGCTGGCGCTGGATTGTCGAAAAGGCGCATGGCAAGCGACTGATCTGGACGATATCGGCATTTGCCAGCACCAGTTTCATCCTGTTTCTCGGGACGCAAAGGCAGTTGCTCGCGGTGCACTGCGACAGCATTTCAGCGCCGCATATCGTCGGCATATTGCTGGCCGCCGCCATAATGCTGCCGTCGGTTTCGGCGAAACCCGAGCAGCGCACTTGGCGGTTCGCAGCTGCGCTCGCGGCTGGCGCGGCTGCGCTTTCGGCGATATTGCTGATCGCGCCAGCGTGCGCAGGCGGGGCTTTCGGCGGACTGGACCCGCTGGTGCGCGAATATTGGTATGTGCATATCAATGAAGGTTTGCCGGTATGGAGCCAAAGCTGGCGTAATGCGCTGGTGCTGATGGCAACGTCGCTTTGCGGGCTAGCGGCATTGTTTGCGGTGCAATCCAAAGCTGTCGGTAGCGCCACAAAAGACCTGCGACTGGCCGGATATTTTCTGATTTATGCCGCATTGCTGTCGTTGCTGGTATTCCGAACCGTGGCAGTCGCGGCTGCCTTCGCGATTCCGCTTATCGCGGTATGGATAAACAACATCTTCCAACAATACCGCCGCTCACACATCCCGGCGCGACGTATCGCCTTGGTCGCGTTGATGCTATTTCTTCTGGTCCCCGGACCGGTTGTCGGGCAGCTTTATGCGACGGGTGAAAGGCTTGTCGGCCCGAAATCCGATCCTGAAAAACAAAGGGTAAAGACGGCCGCCAATGTTTGTGAGGGGCCGCTTTCGGTTGCGGCACTCAGCGCACTGCCGAGGGCCCGTTTTGTTGCACCGTTCGATATGGGGCCGACGATATTGCTGACGACCCCGCATGAAGTGCTTGCCAGCAGCCATCATCGCAACCGGGTCGGAATGCGCGATCATATCGAGATATTTCGGTCGCCGCCCGGCCAAGCAAGGGCGCTTATCGAAAAGCGCGGCATAACGCATGTGGTCGCGTGTCCGGGTGAAGCCGAAATGCTATATTATGTGCGCAAGGATCCCGGCGGTCTTTGGGGTGAGCTTTCGAAGGGCAATGTGCCATTATGGCTGGAACCGCTGTCCGATATGGGCGAGGGCATCAAAGTCTGGCGCGTTCGTTAGAGGTAGATAAAATCCCGGTCGAAGCTCTTCAGATGTGCGCCGCCGTCCACAAATAATGTCTGTCCCGTCACATGCCGGGCACCGGCGAGATACAACACCGCCTCCGCCACAGCGTCAGGTTCTGGCAGCGCGCCGAGCGGCATTAATTTCGCCAACCGTTCGCCCTGACCAGCCGCATAATCGTCGGTGACGATCACCAGCCCCGGAGCGACCGCGTTGACCCGGGCTCTGGTACCAAAAGCTACGGCCATGGTGCGAACCGACCCGGCGAGCGCCTGTTTGGAAAGCGTGTAGCTGATCTGGTCGGGATGCGGATTTGCAATTCTCTGATCGGCGATATGGATGATGGCGACTTGCTGAGGTGCTGCCCTTACCAGCGCCTGTGACAACAGCAGCGGCGCAAATGTGTTGAGGCGAAAATGTGCGTCCAGTGTGCTCGCATCCATCGCCGCCCAGTCATCCTGCCCGAACATCGCAGCATTGTTGACCAGCAGATCGGGTGTGCGGCTAAAATGGTCGGCGACATCATCGAGCAGCTTTGCCGGAGCCGCCGGGTCAGCGAGGTCAGCGATGAAGCAATGCCAATTCGTTCCTAAGCCAAATTCGGTATCCGGCCCGCCATCGACATGGCTCGACAGTGCCAGGTCATAACCTGCATCCGCCAGCCGCTTGGCAATCGCCGCGCCGAGCCGCCGCATGCCACCGGTTACCAGCGCAAGGGGGCGGTTACCGCTCATTTGCGGCTGCGCGCCATGCTGATGCCGATGGCCTCGCCGTCCTCGGCAATCGCCAGTTTGACGATCTTGACCATGATATGGCTAACTCGAGCATCTCCGGCAAACAGCCGGTCCATAATATGCTCGGCAACCGCCTCGATCAGCATGAAGTGCACGCCCTCAGGTAATCCGGTAGCTGCTTCCTTCAGTTTCATGTAGTTTTTCGATGCCGACAGCGGCGTATCGGGCGCATAATGATCGGCCATATCCAGTGTCGCGCTGATCGAGATTTTCAGCGGCTGCGGCAGATGTGTTTCCTGACTGTAAATGCCGGTCAGGACATTGACGATCAAGTCATGCATTTCAAGGGTCAGGCTATCGGACATCGTGCTCCCTATTGCGCCCAGCGCGCAAAAATCGCGGTTGGCAGCAGCAGCCCGCGCGCTTCTTCGCGAACCGCCAGTTCGCCGAACTCGACCTTACCGCCAAGGTCTTTAAAATGCGATTCCAGCAAAGTGCCCAACGCCAGCGCAGACATCCGCACTGCGTAGACGGTCAGGAATAAGAATCGCGAATTCGCATCGAGCAGTTGGCGGCAATTAGCAATCAGACCCGGCAGGTCCTCCTCCAACCGCCACACCTCGCCATCGGGGCCACGTCCATATTTGGGCGGGTCGAGCAGGATGCCGTCATATCGTTTCTCGCGGCGCACTTCGCGGGCCACGAATTTCGCGGCATCGTCGACAATCCAGCGGATCGGGCGGTCGGCCATGCCCGACATTTCGGCGTTGGCCCGTGCCTGCGCCACCGATTTCTTGGAAGCGTCGACATGCACCATTTGCGAACCTGCCGCAGACAAAGCGAGCGTGCCGACACCGGTATAGCCGAACAGGTTCATCGCAACCGGCTCGGCAACATCGGCTATCTGCCCGCGCATCCAGCGCCAGACCGGGTCCATGTCGGGAAAGAAACCCAAATGGCGGAACGGCGTGCATTGCGCGTTGAAGCGCACCTCTTCCCATGCCAGCGGCCAGCCGTCGATTGGCACGGGTCGGTTGTTATACCAGCGTCCGCCGCCATCATCGTCGGAGCCCGGCACGAATTCGGCGTCGGCGTCCCAGTCATCGCTCGCCGGTGCCCACATGGCCTGCGGTTCTGGGCGGATGAAGCGGCGATCTCCATAGCGTTCATATTTGCGACCATTGCCACTATCAATCAGCGTATAATCATCGCGCGGTTCGCTGATCAGGGTGACAAAGTCGGGCCGCATATCAGCGAACGGCGCGCGCCAGCACATAGTCGCGCAC
The DNA here is from genome assembly GCA_031406495.1 of Sphingomonadales bacterium. Classification (GTDB taxonomy): domain Bacteria; phylum Pseudomonadota; class Alphaproteobacteria; order Sphingomonadales; family Sphingomonadaceae; genus Sphingorhabdus_B. The sequence continues at coordinate 150,972 of JANOHL010000103.1, forward strand.
GGCATTGTAATCACCGGGCAGAACGTCGAACCGCTCCTCGCGGTCGAACAACGACGATACCCGGGCGGGCAGAGACGGCCGGATGCCGGTTGCGCGCTCCACGGCATCGCGGAACTTCGCCGGATGCGCGGTCGCCAGCGTCACTACCGGCACGTCGGCCGCGATGTCCGCCGCGCGCGCGGCGTGCAGCGCAATTGCTGTATGCGGGTCGATAATCTGGCCGCAATTTTCATACGCCCAGCGCATGGCTAGCGCCATCTCATCGGCATCGGCGCGCGTGCTAGCGAAGAACGATGCACGTTTGCGCATATCGGCGGACAGCACCATTTTGCCCATCTGTTCGAACCATTTCATCCGCGCAGCAGTGGTCGACCCGTCACGTCCCTCCAGATCGAACAGCAATCGTTCGAAGTTGCTCGAAACCTGGATGTCCATCGACGGCGCTGCTGTGGGCGTGACGTCGCCAATCGAATAATCGCCCTTGGCAAGAGCGCGGTGGAGGATATCGTTGACGTTGGTGGCAACGATCAGCCGTTCGACCGGCAATCCCATTTGTGCAGCGACATAGCCTGCGAAAACATCGCCGAAATTGCCGGTCGGCACAGAAAAGGCGACCGCACGTTCGGGCGCGCCAAGGCGAAGTGCTGCAGCAAAATAATATACGACCTGCGCCATCAGCCGTGCCCAGTTGATCGAGTTGACCGCCGACAGGGTTAGCGGCCCGTTGACTTCACGGTCCGAAAACATCCGTTTGACCATCGCCTGCGCGTCGTCGAAGCTGCCTTCTATCGCGATATTGTGGACATTGGGCGCAAGCATCGTCGTCATCTGCCGCCGCTGCACGTCGGAGACACGCTCATGCGGATGAAGCATGAAAATTTCGATCTGCTCGCGTCCGGCAACAGCATCGATTGCGGCAGAGCCGGTATCCCCCGAGGTCGCGCCGACAATGGTTAGCTTTCTGTCGGTTCCGGTCAGAAAGCGCTCGAACAAATGACCGAGCAATTGCAATGCAACATCCTTGAACGCCAAGGTCGGGCCGTGAAACAGTTCAAGCAGCCAGTTCTGGCTGTCGAGTTGGACCAGCGGAGTGACGGCGGAATGCGCGAAGCGGCCATAAGCAGCGGCACATAATTCCTGCAATTCAGTCTCGCTCAGAACGCCTGCGGTGAACGGTGCCATCACGCGTGCTGCGAGATCGGCATAAGACAGCCCACGCATCGCGGATATCTCGGCATCGGTAAAACGCGGCCAGACGCGCGGAACATAAAGCCCGCCATCGCTCGCAAGCCCGGTCAGGGTTACGCCTGCAAAATCAAGCGCGTCGGCATTGCCTCTGGTGCTGATATAATCTGTGCTGTTATTGGCCATATCGCGCACGCGGTTAGCGGCGACCGGCGTTTACCGCAAGATTATTGCAAGTCGGCACGGACAAAATCGGCACATCTTTCGCCGATCATGATACTGGACGCATTGGTATTGCCCGAAATAAGGCGCGGCATGATGCTGGCGTCGGCAACATACAGCCCCTCCAGTCCGCGATATTTCAGACGCGGATCGACGACCGCGTCGCCATCCGCCCCCATCCGGCACGTGCCTACGGGGTGATAAACGGTGTCGGCGCGGCTACGCAGGAGAGTACCAAGTTCGGCATCGTCACTCAAATCAACTGGTTGCCGATCTTTGCCATTATACGCAGCGAGCGATGGCGCTGCGAAAATACGATGCAGTTCGCGGACTCCTCGTCGCAGTGCCGCTATATCGCGCTCGTCCGTCAGGAAGGCCGGGTCGATCAGCGGCGCGGTACGCGCGTCGGATGAAACTAATCGCACGGTACCACGGCTTTCTGGGTGCAGGACGCAGGTATGACCACTGAACCCGTGGCCTTTGAGCCTTGTTCGTCCGTGATCTTCCAGCATTGCGGGCACGAAATGATACTGGATGTCTGGTGCGGGCAAATCGGGCAGCGACCGCCAAAATCCGCCAGCCTCGGCAAAGCAGGTGGTCAGTATGCCGGTGCGCTTTATCCGGTGCTCGATAAACGCCTTGGCCATCTTGATCGTGCCGGGAATCGAATCACCGAAGAAATCCTGCGAGCCCGATTCGAAGCAGGATACATAATCGATATGGTCTTGCAGATCGCTGCCGACCGCTGGCTTGTCGTCGAGAACATCAATTCCCACGCTTCTTAGGTGGGCTGCGGGACCGATGCCCGAGAGCATCAGCAACTGTGGGCTGCCAAAGGCTCCCGCCGACAATATCACTGCGCCGCGCGCCTTGACCGTTCGCTTGCGGCCCCAGCGTTGGCGGATGACGACGCCCGTCGCGCGGCCTTCTTCGATGATGATCTTTTCGGTCAGCGCGCCGGTAATCACTTCCATCCGGTCGCGCGCCGGTTCGACGTAAGCGCGTGCTGCCGACCAGCGTTCGCCACTTTTTTGCGTAACCTGATAGAGGCCGAAACCGTCCTGACTGGCCCCGTTGAAATCGGCATTGCGCGGCAGTTGCAGCTCGGCGGCTGCCTCGACAAATGCGGCGCTGCCCTTGTTGGGCCATCGCTGATCGACCACCGACAGCGGACCGCCTTCCCCATGAAACGGACCGGCCCCGCGCTCATTATCCTCGCAGCGTTTGAATATGGGCAAGACATCGTCATAGGCCCAGCCGGTGCAGCTCAAAGCCGCCCAATTGTCATAGTCGTAAGCGTTGCCACGGATATAAACCATCGCATTGATCGCGCTCGACCCGCCTAGCCCGCGACCGCGCGGCTGGTATCCGATGCGGCCATTCAGGCCTTTTTGTGGAACGGTATCATATTGCCAGTTCGAGGCGTTGCGGATGAACGGCATGAACCCCGGCGTCTTGATGAGCATGTTATTGTTGCTGCCACCTGCCTCGATCAGGCAGACGCTGAACTTGCCGCCTTCCGACAAACGACCTGCCACAGCACACCCTGCTGAACCGCCGCCGATGACGACAATGTCGAATTCGTTCATGCTATCTCCTCTTGCGCGAGGATTTAATCACACGATTAATGTACTTGCAACAGTGTAAACAGGACTATTCTGCAGGTGTCGCCTGATGCCGCTCTGCCCAACGCGCGCGAATGGTATCGGACGTATCGCGGCTTCCATCATGACTCCAACCTGGAGGACGCCAGGTATAAGAAAATTTATGTCGCCAGGGCGCGGACCAGACGTCACGGGCAATGCCGACCCATTCATGGAATACGCTCCAAAACAGGTTGAATGTGCCCAATTGCTTGACGATGCCGTAACGGATCGACTCGCCGTCGATTTCGGGGGCAAAGGTTCCGAACATCCTGTCCCAGACGATGAAAGTGCCTGCATAATTCTTGTCGAGATAGCGCGGGTTGGTCGCATGGTGGACACGGTGGTGCGACGGCGTGTTCATCACCGCTTCGAACCAAGGCGGAAATCGTCCGATTGCTTCAGTGTGGATCCAGAACTGGTAGATCAGGTTGATCGCACCGCAGAACAATATCATCGCCGGATGGAAGCCGAGGAAAGCCAGCGGTATCCGGAAGATGAAACTCAGTGCAATAAATCCGGTCCAGCTTTGCCGAAGCGCGGTGGACAGATTGTAGTGCTGGCTCGAATGGTGATTGACATGGCTCGCCCAAAACCAGCGAACCCTGTGGCCGGTGCGGTGCGCCCAATAATAGGCGAAATCGTCAAGCACGAAGCACAAAGGCCACGCCCAATAGGCCCAGCCGATGTCGAACAGCCGGTAATCGTAAAGCCACAAAGCCAGCCCGAACACCAGCGCGCCGCTGAGCGCGCCAGCGACCGTGCTGCCGGTGCCGAGTGCCAGCGATGTCAGCGTGTCCTTGGGCTCGTATTTTTCCGGCGCGCGGCGTTTTGCCCAGATCATTTCGGCAATCACCAATATGACAAATGCGGGGATCGCATATACGACAGGGTCGAAAAGCTCGGGCATATGTCCCCTATCAGACCTGCAAGTGCCGCAGACCCGATGCCCAATGTTGCGCATCGGGGCCGAGATTGAGTGTGATCTTGCCGAAGGTTTTTTCACCGGTGCCGATGGTCAGAAACCCTTGGTGCAGGCGCGATTCGCTGTGTCGGTCGAGCAGGCGTCCGGCGAACTGAACGCCGTGCTGACGGATAACCAGGTGACGGCCTTGAGCGTCCTTCAGCAACGCCGCGATTCCGGCCCTGTCGATCACCACATCGACCGGATCAAAACCGCAATAGACTTCGTCGGCGAGCGCCCGCGCATGCGCCTCATCGCGAATCCGCAAATCGCCCCCCAGCCCGAGCCGGTGTGCCAGCCACGCCAGAAACAATATCGCGGCAATCGAGCCGCCCAGTTGCAGCAGTTGCGCGGTCAAGAGGCCCGTCCCCTGACCAAGTCCATCATCGCGGTGATCGGGGTCAGATCGTATCCGGCATCTGCCGCCTGCTCAGCCAACACCGCCGGATGATCGCCCTTCGACGCGCGCGCCAGCGCCCATAGCAAGGTCGAGCGTGTGCCGGAGCGGCAATAAGCCAGTATCTTGCCGTCGGCGCCTTCCAGCGCGTCGGCCATCGCGGTCACCTGCCACTCGGCAAAACCGGCATGCGTCACCGGAATGGCGATATAATCCAGCCCGCACTCGCGAGCCGCCGCTTCGATATCCGGGCCGGGCGTCTGGTCCGCCGATTCGTCTTCGGGGCGATTGTTGATAATTAGCGTCACGCCATCAGCCGCAGCCGCCGTAACGGCATCGAGGCTGATTTGCGGGGCGACCAGAACGTTTTCGGTCAGCTTTCTAAACATTGGCCGACCTTATTGGAACACGCGCAATACCGCAAGAAAAGCGTCGCCATAGGCATCGAGCTTGCGCGAACCGACGCCGGTTATCCCAGACAGCGCCGACAGGCTGTCTGGCCTGCCTTGCGCCATTTCGCGCAAGGTGGCGTCGTGGAAGATGACATAGGGTGGGACACCAGCCGCTTCCGCCAACTCCCGCCGCTTGGCACGCAGCGCCTCGAACAACGGATCGCCAACCGGGTTCGCCGCGCCACGCTCGCGCCGCTTCCTCCCCTGCGGGATCAGCGCGATTTCGACCTTCTTCTCGCCGCGCATGATGGCGCGCGCATCGCCCGCCAGTTTCAGCCCGCCATGCTGGTTTGCAACCAGCGCACCGCGCGCCTGCAACGCACGCGCCAATGGTTTGATGATATGCGCATCGTCACCGCCGACAATACCGAACACCGACAACTGCTCATGGCCGAATTTGAATATCCGCTCATCGCCGCTGCCGGTCAGCACCTTTTCGAGATGGCCGACGCCGAACATCTGGCCGGTGCGATAGGCGGCGGAGAGCAGCTTGCGCGCCACTTCGGTCGCGTCATGCACGCCCGGCGCGTCGAGGCAATTGTCGCAATTGCCGCAATTCTCAGAGGGATGTTCGCCAAAATGTGAGAGCAATACCGCCCGCCTGCACCCAGGCGTTTCGACCAGACGCGACAGCGCCGCAATCCGCCCCTGCTCGGCCTCGCGCCGTTCGGGCGGCAGCTCGGTCAATCTTTCGCGTGCGCGCGTGAAATCGCCGGGCGACCAGAGCATATGCGCCATCGCCGGGTCACCATCGCGGCCCGCACGCCCGCTTTCCTGATAATAGGCTTCGATCGATTTGGGCAGCCCCGCATGCACCACAAAGCGCACATCGGGCTTGTCGATCCCCATGCCGAACGCGACAGTCGCCACCATCACCATATCTTCGGACGCAACGAAATCTGACTGCGCCTTTGCCCTTGCCCTCGGCTCCATCCCGGCATGATAGAAACGTGCGGTGCGTCCAGCGGCGGCGATTTGCGCTGCAATTTTTTCGGTGCGGTCGCGGGTTTGGGCATAGACAATGCCCGCACCGCTCAGCGTCCGCACCAGCGCGGCAATGCCGCTCTTTGCGCCGCCCGACATTGCATAGCGGATATTCGGCCGGTCGAACCCGGAGACGATCATTCCGTCTTTATCGATACCCAATTGTTCGGCAATATCGTCGCGAGTGAGCGCATCGGCGGTTGCGGTCAGCGCCAGTCTGGGCACATCGGCGAAGTCATCCATCAAAGGCCGAAGCAGCCGGTAATCAGGACGGAAATCATGCCCCCATTCGGAAACGCAATGTGCCTCGTCTATCGCGAACAGCGCAATCTTTGCCTCGCGCAAAAGCCCGCGAAATTCATATCCCGATGCGCGCTCGGGCGCGACATAAAGCAGGTCGAGCGCGCCGCCGCGAAACCGCTCGATGGTCTCGGCGCGGTTCTCGTCAACCGAGGTCAGCGTGGCGGCGCGAATACCGACCGCGTCTGCCGCCCGCATCTGATCGTGCATCAACGCGATTAGTGGTGATATGACGATTGTTGTCCCGTCGAGCATTACCGACGGCAATTGATAGCATAACGACTTGCCAGCCCCCGTGGGCATCACCGCAAGCGTACGTTTGCCAGCAAGCACTCGGCTCACAACCTGCTCTTGCACGCCGCGAAATTCGGGAAATCCGAAGGTGGTGTGAAGTATTTCGGGTGCAGTGGACATCGCTTCGCTTTAGTGAGCAAGTATCGCATGTCTAGCGCAAGACTTTACGTCGCCGTCATATCGGTGCCGTTTGCAGCCAGACAGCCGCTATGCTAGCCTTGTCGCAATGACCGATTTGAGAACCCGCCCGCTCATAAAGCTGACACTAACCGTCGATTTTGCAGGGATCGTCAGCATCGGCCAAACGCCAGCAGGTCTGCGCCGGATTGCACCAGTCACCGGCGGCACGTTCACCGGCGATCGGTTTAGTGGAACCGTGCTGCCGGGTGGCAGCGACTGGGTAGTCAATCGCGCAGACGGCGTGATGGTGATCGACGTGCGTCTGACACTGAAGACCGACGATGGCGCGCTGATTTACCTGACTTACCAAGGCCGCTTTTTGGCCAACGCAGATGCGATGGCGCGATTTGCTAAGGGAGCGCTGCTCGACCTTTCCGAATACTCGCTCGCTATTGTCGCAAGATTCGAATGCGGCGACGAACGATATGGGTGGCTCAACAATGTCATCGCCGTTGGCACCGGTGAGCAGACTGCAACGGGTCCGGTCTATTCGATCTTCGAAATCGGATAAGTCTTCAGGCTACGGTTTCAGCCTCTTCATCCTGCTCCGACTGCTGCCTCGCCCACATTTCGGCATAAAGCCCTTGTTTGCGCAAAAGCAAATTGTGCGTGCCGCGCTCGGCAACCCGGCCAGCCTCCAGCACGACAATCTCATCGGCATCGACAATCGTCGATAGCCGGTGGGCGATGATTATGGTGGTCCGGCGTTCGGCCACGCGGTCGAGCGTACCCTGAATCTCGGCTTCGGTCCGGCTATCAAGCGCGCTGGTGGCTTCGTCGAGGATCAGGATCGGGGGGTTTTTGAGGAGTGTCCGGGCAATCGCCACGCGCTGCTTCTCGCCACCCGACAGTTTCAGCCCACGCTCGCCGACTTGCGCGGCATAGCCCTCGGGCAAGGAGGCGATGAAATTGTGGATCGCTGCACCGCGCGCCGCATCCTCGATCTGCGCCTGGCTCGCGCCCTCAAGGCCATAGCCGACATTGTAACCGATGCTTTCGTTGAACAGCACGGTGTCCTGCGGCACGATGCCGATATTCGCGCGCAGCGAGCTTTGGGTGACGTCACGGATATCCTGGCCATCGAGCAATATCCGCCCGCCGGTGACATCGTAAAAGCGGTAGAGCAGCCGCGCGATCGTCGATTTGCCCGCCCCCGAAGGCCCGACAACTGCCAGCGTTCCGCCGGGCGGCACCACAAAGCTCACGCCCTTCAGGATCGCGCGGTCGGGGTCATAACCGAAATGGACATCCTCGAACACCAGCGCGCCGCCGCTGACCGTCAGCGGTTTTGCGCCTGGTTTGTCTATAATCTCGCGCTCGGTGTCGATCAGGTCGAACATCGCCGCCATATCGGTCAGCCCCTGACGGATGGTGCGATAGACCATGCCGAGCATGTCGAGCGGGCGGAAAAGCTGGGCCAGTAACGTGTTGACGAACACCACGTCGCCGGTGGTGAACTGGCCCCGCGACCAGCCCCATATCGTGTAGCCCATTGCCCCCGCCAGCATCAAATTGGTGATGAGCGCCTGCCCAACGTTAAGTGCGGCGAGCGAATTTTCCGACTTAACTGCGGCTGCTGCCCATTGCTGCACAACCGCGCTATAGGCTTCGCTTTCGCGGCGTTCGGCGTTGAAATATTTGACCGTTTCGTAATTCAACAGGCTGTCGACCGAGCGCGCAACGGTGCGGGTGTCGAGATCGTTCATTTCCTCGCGCAATTTGTTACGCCAGTCGGTGACGCGCTGGGTGAAGAATATGTAGACGACGACCATGATGAGCGTCGCAGCGACCAACTCCCAGCCGAATTTGAACCAGAATATCGTCGATACGCCGACCAGTTCGATGATTGTCGGCGCGACATTGAACAGCAGGAAATAGAGCATGATGTCGATGCTCTTTGTGCCGCGTTCGATCACCTTGGTGACTGCGCCGGTCCGCCTGTTCATATGAAACCGCATCGACAGATTGTGGAGATGCGAGAACACATTTTCGGCCAGTCGCCTTGTTGCATCTTGCCCGACGCGCTCGAACACCACATTGCGCAGATTGTCGAACAACACCCCGCCGAAGCGCGCGCCAGCATAAGCGGCAACCAGGGCAATCGCGATTATCGCGCCCGATTCCATGCCCCCTGATGTAGCATTGGGCGTCATCCGGTCGATCGCTTGACCGTAAAGCCAGCCCATTGAGAACTGGACAAGTTTCGAAACCAGCACCAGCAGCAAAGCGATGACGATCCGAACGCGCAACGCAGGCTCGTCCTTCGGCCATAAATAGGGCAGGAATCGCGATAATGTTTTCAGCGCCGCAGGTTCAGGTGCGCCTTCGGCAACGCTCGTTTCCGGCGGCATTGCTACACCTTGCCCGACAGCAACAACCAAGTCGCGAGCGCATTCATGCCGGTGTATATCCAATAGACAAGTGCGATGATGATCGATCCTTCATGCGCAAACAACATCGCGCCGGTGAGCATTGCGAGTTCGATGCCATAGCTGGCATAACGGCCAAAATATCTGCCGAAATACAGCTTTGTGTCCTCGACAAAGGGATGCCCCGATTCTGCAACCGCCTTGTGCATGGCAAAATTGGCAACGCCCATCAGGAAACAGAAAACAAGGATCACCGACGACCGCCCGATCAGCCGGACTTGGGGGTCGGGTGCCGCGCCTCGTTGCGTTCGGAATGCCGTTCGAGCGCCACCTTGATCATCGCGACAATCGGGTCGGCGAGCGCCAGCCCCAATATCCCGAACAATGCACCGAACAAAATCTGCGCGCCCAACACCAGCGCAGGTGCCAGATCAACCGCGCGCTTTGCGACCATCGGCACGATAAGGTAGCCGTCGACCATCTGCACGACGAAATAGACAAAGAGCGCATAGAGTCCGACATCGACCCCTGCTGAAAATCCGACAAGGATGATGAGTATGCCCGAGACGATTGCGCCGATATTGGGCAGGAAGGCCAGCAGCCCGGTGAGGATACCAAGCAGCGCCGCCATCGGCACGCCGCCAATCGACAGCAATATCCACGTGCCGAAGCCCTCGACCGCCATGCCAACCAAGCGTCCGGCCATCAACCGGCGCAGCGTTTTGCCGATTTTTTCGGACGTGCCGTAAAAATTCTCGCGCTCCGACAGGGGCAGCATCCACGCAACGCCGCGCTCGTACAAACGCGGTTCCGACGCGATGAATATGGCGAGCACCAGCATCATCGCCATATTGGTAATCGTGCCAACGACCGAGGTAACGGCCGCTGTAACCCTGCCGACCGAGTTCAGTATTTGCGAACCCAAACCTTTGATGTCGGTGGCCGAAATAGCAAATCCTGCTGCTTCTACCTGATCACCCAGCCGGGCGATCTGCGTCGTTACAATCGCCTGCATCTCGGCTGCCTGCGCTGCAAGCTCGGACCCGGCGAAAACAAAGGTCCAGTAAATAAATCCGAACACGCCGAGCACAACAATGGTGAGCCTGAATCCGCGCGCGATGGGCAGTACACGCCCCAATAACCGCGCGCCGCCATCGAACATCGATGCCAGCACGATGCCGCCGATAATCAGCAATATCGGTTGCGCCAGCCACACCAGAACCGCGACCAAGACAGCGAGGCCAATCCAGACGCTGGCCTTTTTCAGCTCGGTCCGGATCAGCGGATCGTAAAGTTCGGTTGGCCCAACTTCTTCGTGAAACACTTTTTCGACGACCTTTGGTGCCTTGCGGGGTGCCCTTGGTTTGCGCGGTTTTGCAGTCGCGATATCATTCATCGGTTTTCGCCTGTTTTGGCCGCAAGCTGGTGCCCGCGCGGTTTCCGCGTAGCGAGGTATACCAGCTGACCGGGTTCAACCCCGTGCTGCCATCGACCGAGAAGGTGATAATCTCGGCCCGCCCGCCCAGACGGTCCCACGAAACTGGCCCGCCAAGGCCGCCCAGTTCCTCGGCAACCCGGCTATCCGAACTGTTATCACGGTTGTCACCCATCAGGAAAACATGACCAGCCGGAATTTTGACCGGCTCCATATTGTCGGTTTCGCGGCGGCGGGCATCAATCGTGTCATATTGGACGCCGTTGGGTAGTGTTTCACGAATAATCGGCAGGTGGCAGCTAAGTTCACCGGCGGCGCTCTTCACCAAAGCACCGGGGAAATCATTGTCGTTGCACGGGTTGTTGAGATCGACCGGAAGCACGAGATTGGGCTGCGTATCCTGTTTGACCGGATTGCCGTTTAGGAAAACCTGCCCGTCACGCAGGGCAATTGTATCGCCGGGCAGGCCGATGACGCGCTTGATCCAGTCTTGATATTTGCCCTTTGGCGTCAGGATAACGATATCGCCGCGTTTGGGCAGCTTACCCCAGACCCGGGTTTCGCTTTCGGGCAGCGGTACCGCCAGCGCCTCGACATCTTCGCGCAGCACCAGCCAGTTGAAGATGGCGACCGGGTTTGGAATCGTTGGCGACACATGGCTCCAGCCATAGGGATATTTGCTGACAAACAGCCGGTCGCCGACGAGCAGCGTCGGCATCATCGAAATTGACGGGATATAAAAGGGTTTGGCGATAAAGCTGTGGAAAGCGAGGACAGCCAACAGCAGCCAGAACATGCCTTTCAGTTCGGCCCAAAGTCCGGCGGTCCATCCGCGTTTTGCGGTCGCGGGTTCGGGTGCCGTTGCCGGTGTTTCGGGTGTGATATTGTCGGAAGTCAAAATGGTCATGCCTTCATTAGCCTATGGGGGCTTGCGGTAACGCCTCGATAATTACAAACGCCTGCGCCCACGGATGGTCGTCGGTCAGCGTCAGGTGAATATGCGCGTCATAGCCTGCCGGTATCATCGCGTCGAGCCGTGCTTTTGCGCCACCGGTCAATGCCAGCGTCGGCGCGCCTGAAGGGGCATTGACCACGCCAATGTCCTTCATGAACACGCCGCGTTTGAAGCCGGTACCGACCGCCTTGGAAAATGCCTCTTTGGCGGCGAAGCGTTTGGCATAGGTGCCAGCGCGCGTGAACGGACGGCGCGCAGCCTTGGTGCGCTCGATATTAGTGAACACGCGCTTCTCAAAGCGTTCGCCAAAGCGTTCGAGCGAACGCTGAATGCGCTCGATATTGCACAGGTCGGAACCGAGGCCGATGATCATCTGGCTTCATCCATCAACGTTCGCATCCGGCGGACGCTTTCTTCGAGGCCGATGAAGATTGCCTCGCCGATCAGATAATGGCCGATGTTGAGTTCGGCGATTTGCGGGATCGCGGCGACTGGCTGGACATTCTCGAAGGTCAGGCCGTGTCCGGCGTGCGGCTCGATGCCGTTTTTGACCGCAAGCGCGGCGGCATCGGCTATGCGGCGGAGTTCGAATTCACGCTCCGCGCCCTCACTATGTGCATATTTGCCGGTATGAAATTCGACCACCGGCGCGCGCAGGCGGATGGCGGCCTCAATCTGGCGTGGGTCGGGCTCGATAAACAGGCTGACGCGGATATTGGCCTCGCGCAATATCGTCACCATCGGCGCCAGATGATTATGCTGACCCGCCGCATCCAGCCCGCCTTCGGTGGTGCGCTCCTCGCGCCGTTCGGGGACGATGCAGGCGGCATGCGGTTTATGGCGCAGCGCGATTTCGAGCATCTCCTCGGTCGCCGCCATTTCGAGGTTCAGCGGCAAGCTGGTCGCGGCCATGATCCGCTGGATATCGGCGTCGCGGATATGCCGCCGGTCCTCACGCAGATGCGCGGTAATCCCGTCGCCGCCGACCGCCGCGACAATCTCCGCCGCACGCACCGGATCGGGATGCTCGCCGCCGCGCGCATTGCGGATGGTCGCAACATGGTCGATATTGACCCCAAGACGAAGCGGATTTGCCACCCTATTCCTTCCGGCTCCCCGGTTTGACAGCTTCGGTCGCTGCCAACTCAGGCGGAAGTTCATCGGGCGCGTAAGTCGGGAAGTTCAACTGGATCAGCGGGAAGAACGGCACGCCCAGATCGACATCGCCCGCCGACCGGTCGACGACCGCAGCCGCTGCGATAACTTCGCCGCCTGCTGCCTCGATTGCCTTGATTGCCTCGCGTGACGACAGGCCGGTGGTGACGACATCTTCCATCATCAGCACTTTAGTACCCTGCGCCAACGCAAAACCCCGCCGCAGACCGAATACGCCTTCGGGCCGTTCGACGAACATCGCGTCAACGCCCAGCGCGCGGCCCATTTCATGGCCGATAATGATGCCGCCCATCGCTGGCGAAACCACCGCCTGGATTTCGCTTCTGATTTCGCGTGGAATGCCCTGCACGATTGCCATGGCGATCCGTCCTGCGCGTTCGGAGTTCATCAGCAGACGCGCGCATTGCAGGTAATGCGCGCTATGCCGACCCGACGAGAGCAGAAAATGCCCTTCGAGCAAAGCCTCGGCGGCACGGAATTCGGATAGGATTTCGTCTTCTGTCATGGGAGAAATTGCACCTTCATGTTTTTTGCAGCCCGCAAGAGGCGACTTGCAAGTCCGATAGGTGGAAAACGCTTGCGAATAAATCCATAAAATCTATGGGCAACGGCTTGAGGCTTGCGGTTCGCGCGACTATAAGCCGCGCGAGACGTATCGAACATCATTTCGAACAGTCTAGCGCTGGTTCAGTGCGCCGCACCAACGACATGGGGCCAAGTTGATGAATATGTTGAAGAAAGTTTTAGTTTTTCTGGCACTGGCGACGATGCCTGCGTTGGCCTCCGCACAGGCCGCGAATCCGACCCCGACCCCTGTTGCGCAAGTCGATGCTGCACCCGTCGCTGCCGAACCTGCGCAGGCCGTAACGGCAAGCGCTGATACTGCTGCCGCGCCGAAATCGATGGACGGCTCGCTCCCCGGATACACGCCGATGAAGCCCACCCCGGGCATCGGCATGCCGACGCCCAAGCAAATGGATTTTCAGGAGCAGTTCAGCGAAAACGGCCAATATGCCCATTGGATCAACAACGCGATTTTGCTGCCGCTCATCACCGTAATCTCGCTCTTCGTGCTGGGCTTGCTGTTCTTCATCATCGTCCGTTTTCGCAAAGCGGCTAACCCGGTGCCGTCGAAAACGACGCACAATACTTTTATCGAGATTATCTGGACGCTGGTCCCTGTGCTGATTCTGCTCGGCATCGCCTATCCCTCGCTCGACCTGCTGGCAAAGCAGTTCAAACCGGCATCGAAAGAGGCTGTGACCATCAAGGTTACCGGCTACCAATGGTATTGGGGCTATACCTATCCCGATCATGGTGGTTTCGAAGTCGTGTCGAACATGCTTCAGGAACCCGGCGACGTTGCCAAGGGCGAACGCTCGCGCACCGACAATGATGGCCCCGGACAATTGGCCGTCGATAACCGGATGGTTGTACCAGCAGGCGTGGAACTGCGGATTCAGACCACCGCTGCCGACGTCATCCACGCGTTTGCCGTGCCGTCTTTGTGGTTCAAGCTCGACGCGGTGCCGGGGCGGCTTAACGAGAAATCGCTGACCATCACCAAGCCCGGCGTTTATTTCGGGCAATGTTCGGAACTGTGCGGCGCGCGCCACGGCTATATGCCGATAGCGGTCGAAGCATTGCCACCGGCGCAGTTTGCCGCATGGGTAAAGGCTCAAGGTGGAACGATGCCTGTCCCGAGCGGGGCCGACAAGCCGCTGCCTGCTGCCGTCGCGCCCATGGGCGAGAGCGTCGCCCAGCCGGTGACGTCCACCACAACCAATAATGCTGCCGCTGCAGCCGTCGCAAAGTAAGAAGGCCAAGCCATGACCACCATTGCTGCAACCCCTGCCGATTTTCACGATCACGCGCACGGCGCGGATCATAAGCCAGCGTTTTTCGCGCGCTGGTTCATGTCGACCAACCATAAGGATATCGGCACACTTTATCTGATTTTCGCGATTACCGCCGGGATCATTGGTGGATCGATTTCGGGGCTGATGCGGCTTGAGCTGGCCCAACCCGGCATCCAGTATTTGACGGGCTGGGCCAACTTTATGGCGGGGAAAGAAGCATCGCTCGACGAGGCGAGGCACATGTGGAACGTTCTGATTACCGCGCACGGGCTCATCATGGTGTTCTTCATGGTGATGCCCGCTTTGATCGGCGGTTTCGGCAACTGGTTCGTGCCGCTGATGATCGGCGCACCCGATATGGCGTTCCCGCGGATGAACAACATCAGCTTCTGGCTAACCGTAGTCGCGTTCATCATGCTTCTGGGTTCCAGTTTCGTGCCGGGCGGTACGGGTTTAGGGGCTGGCACCGGCTGGACGGTCTACGCGCCGCTATCGACATCGGGCTCGGTTGGGCCTGCGGTCGATATGGCAATTTTCTCGCTGCATATGGCGGGTGCTGCGTCGATTTTGGGTGCGATCAACTTCATCACCACCATTTTCAATATGCGCGCTCCGGGCATGACAATTCATAAAATGCCGCTGTTTGTCTGGTCGATTTTGGTAACGGCATTCCTGTTGTTGTTGGCGCTTCCGGTGCTGGCGGCGGCAATTACGATGCTCCTTGTCGACCGTAACTTTGGCGGCGCATTCTTCGATGCAGCGGCTGGCGGCGATCCGGTGCTCTACCAGCATCTGTTCTGGTTCTTCGGCCATCCCGAAGTGTACATCATGATCCTGCCGGGCTTTGGCATCGTCAGCCAGATTGTCGCTACCTTCAGCCGCAAGCCGGTGTTCGGCTATCTTGGCATGGCTTATGCGATGGTCGCGATCGGCGTGGTCGGCTTCGTCGTCTGGGCGCACCATATGTTCACCACCGGCATGAGCGTCGATATGAAGATGTACTTCACCGCCGCCACTATGGTGATCGCGGTGCCGACCGGCATCAAGATCTTCAGCTGGATCGCAACAATGTGGGGCGGTTCGGTTAGCTTCAAGACCCCGATGGTCTGGGCAATGGGCTTCATCTTCATGTTTACCGTCGGCGGCGTAACCGGCGTGGTGCTCGCCAATGGCGGCCTCGACGATAATCTGCACGACACTTATTACGTGGTTGCCCACTTCCATTATGTGTTGTCGCTGGGTGCGGTCTTCTCGCTCTTCGCCGGTTTCTATTACTGGTTCGGCAAAATGTCGGGTCGCCATCTTAACGAGTTTCTGGGCCATCTGCATTTCTGGTTCTTCTTCATCGGCGTCAATGTCCTGTTCTTCCCGATGCACTTTCTGGGCAATGCCGGGATGCCGCGGCGCGTTCCCGATTATCCTGGCGAGTTTGCCTATTGGAACCAGATTGCGTCATGGGGCTACGCGATCATGGGCGTGGGCGTATTGATCTTCTTTGCCAATGTTTTCTGGTCTTTCCTGGCCGGGCGCAAGGCCGAGGATAATTATTGGGGCGAAGGCGCGACAACGCTTGAATGGACATTGTCGAGCCCTCCTCCTTTCCACCAGTTCGAAACGCTACCGGAAATCAAGTAACCGGTTTTCCCCTTCCGGAAGCGGGAGGCGAGGACAAAAAATATGACGACCGTTACACGCGAAATCATTTTGCCCGCCGACTGGCGTGACTTCTGGGCGCTGACCAAGCCCCGGGTGATGAGCCTTGTCGTGTTTACAGCACTATGTGGTCTGCTCGCCGCACCGGGCGATATCCATCCGGTGTTGGGCTTCACCGCGATCCTGTGCATCGCGGTCGGGGCAGGGGCTTCGGGCGCGCTTAACCAGTGGTACGAATCCGACATCGATGCCAAGATGGCCCGGACAGCAAAACGTCCTTTGCCCGCCGGTCGTATGGACCGTCAGGCAGCTTTGCATTTCGGCGTCGGTCTTGCAGGCTTCTCGGTTGTCATAATGGGCATGGCGGTCAACTGGCTCTCGGCGGGCTTGCTTGCATTCTCGATTTTCTTCTACGCCGTGGTCTACACGATCTGGCTCAAGCGTTTTACGCCGCAGAATATTGTGATCGGCGGGGCCGCAGGTGCCTTTCCGCCAGTGATTGGATGGGCGGCGGTAACGGGCGATGTGACCTTGCTGCCGCTGCTGTTGTTCGCGATCATCTTCTTGTGGACGCCACCGCATTTCTGGGCATTGGCGCTCTTCATGAAGGCCGATTATGCCGCCGCTGGTGTGCCGATGCTTCCTGTCGTCGCCGGTCAGAAGGCAACGCGAAACCAAATTTTTATCTATAGCTTCCCGATGGCCGCCGCCGCGATTGCGCCTTATGCGCTGGGCATGACCAGCTGGCTTTATGGTGCGGCGGCTGGCGTGCTGAGCGTCATGTTTCTAGCGCTGGCATTTGCCGTTTGGCGCAACCCTGCAACCGATGCCTCGGCGATGAAGCCCGAAAAACGACTGTTCGCTTTTTCGATCCTCTACCTCTTTTTGCTGTTTGCCATTTTCGCAGCCGACCGGATGCTGATATCATGATCGCCCCGGACGAAAGCCCCTACACGCCCGAAGAAACGCGGTTGATCCGGCAGCGGCAGGCGGCCCGTTCGCGGATCATGGCGGTGCTGCTGGTCGCAATGTGCGTGTTGTTCTTCGCGATTACCGTGGCGAAGATCGGTTTCTGGTAATGGCAAAGCAATCCAACCTTCGCGTTGCGCTGATGGCAGGGGCTGTTGCGGTTTCAATGGTCGGCGTCGGCTTTGCCGCCGTCCCGTTGTACCGGATATTCTGCGAGGTTACCGGCTTTGGTGGAACCACGATGCGCGTTGACGAGGCGGTGGCCGCAACCGTTGTCGCCACCGACAAGCCTATCGTCATTCGTTTCGACGCCAATCACCGCAGCGACTTGCCCTGGGAATTCAAGCCCGAACGCACGACCGACACCGTCAGCATCGGTGCCAAGGATATGTCGATATTTATCGCCAAAAACCTGTCCGACCAACCGGTCACCGGTACCGCGACATTCAATGTCACCCCAGCACTTGCGGGCAAATATTTCAACAAGATCCAATGCTTCTGTTTCACCGAACAGACCCTGAAGCCTGGGCAGCAGGTGCGGATGCCGGTGCTCTATTATGTCGATCCGAAAATCATGACCGATCCTGAGACCAAGGATATCGAAGAAATTACGCTCAGCTACACGTTTTACCCTGTGGACCAGCAGGATAAGGGAAGCTAAGGACTCAATCAAACGACCTATAAGTCACAGGGAATTGACCATGGCCGGTGCCAAGAACCACGATTATCACATACTACCGCCCAGCATTACGCCGCTGGTCGGTTCGTTGTCGGCGCTGACGATGTTTTTCGGGCTGGTGATGATGTTCCAGCCTAAATTTTTCGGCGGCTACGGCGGTCTGATATTCGGCCTTGGCCTGATCGGCGTGCTCTATACATTTTACGCGTGGTGGTCGGATGTTATCAACGAAGCACATGCGGGCGACCACACACCAGTTGTGCAACTGCACCTGCGTTATGGCATGATCCTGTTCATCGCCTCCGAAGTGATGTTCTTTGTCGGCTGGTTTTGGGCGTGGTTCGATTTCTCGCTGTTTCCCGTGCCGCTCGAAATTCTGAAGGATGCCGAAACGCATGCGTTTTCGGTGAGCAACCTGATCGGGCAGGACGGCGCGGCTGCGCTTACGCAGTGGCCGCCTAAGGGCCTCGAAGTACTTGATGCGATGAAATTGCCCCTGCTCAACACAATGATTTTGTTGTGCTCGGGCACCACGGTCACATGGGCGCACCACGCTCTTATCCATGGTCAGCGCGGCGGCGAGATGAAAGGCCTTTGGGGCATCATTGGTGTTGGCGCGAATGACAGTGTGAAAAAGGGGCTGTGGCTCACCATCGTCCTCGGCATAATGTTCACTACATTCCAGGCCGTCGAATATGCCGAAGCACCATTCCCGTTTGCCGGTGTCAATTACGGCACGACATTCTTCATGGCGACGGGTTTCCACGGCTTCCACGTGCTTGTCGGCACGATCTTCCTGATCGTCTGTCTCGCGCGTGCCTATAAAGGCCATTTCACCCCGCAACAGCATTTCGGTTTCGAGGCTGCGGCATGGTATTGGCACTTCGTTGACGTCGTGTGGCTGTTTCTGTTCATCGTCGTTTATGTCTGGGGTGGCTGGGGCGCACCAGTGCACGCTTAACGCTGGCGATGTCTGACATCACAAATTTGGGGTCCGGACTCGTTACCAATTCATCTCAGGTTTGAAGCAATTTTGTTCAGTGCAAGGCGGCAAGGCGCAGGAATATGAACATATTTCAAGCTTTGCCAACGCAGCAATGGACAAAATTGGTCAAATCCCGAAGGGACAGCAAAATGGCTTCGATCTCGAACAAAAACACGCTTGGAAGCAGAATGACTGCTCCCGGCGCGCGTTTTCGCCCGATATCTTTGCCATTTTGCTGCCTGTGTTGAATTGGTAACGAGTCCGGACCCTAAGGGGCGGCCGGGCATTGCCAAGGCCGCCCTTTTTGGTCTCTGCCCCGAATGTGGCGCGAAAACCTTGTTTGGCGGGCCTGCGAAATTTGCCGACCGCTGCGGCAACTGCGGGCTGGACTATGGCAAGTTCAACGTCGGCGATGGACCGGCGGCGTTGCTGACCATGGCAATTGGCGCGCTGGTGATTGTTTTGGCGATCATCATCGATTCGATCTTCCGTCCGCCTTTCTGGGTGCATGTCATCATCTGGGTACCGTTTACCGCCTCGATGACGGTGGTTTCTTTGCGGGTGGCAAAGGGCGCGTTGCTCACCTTGGAGCACCGCAACCGCGCTGGCGAGGGCAGGCAATGAAGCGCTGGCCGATCATTCCGACGATATTGGTGGCACTCGCGGTGGCGACGATGATCGGGCTTGGCATCTGGCAGCTGCAGCGCAAGGCCGAGAAGGAGGCGCTGCTGGCGCGGTATGAAGCGGCATCGGGCTTGCCGCCGGTTGCATGGCCCGCTGTGCCGCATCCCGACGAGCTACCGCTTTACCGGTTGTCCTCGGTCCAGTGCATCAAAGTCGTCGGCTGGCGCTCGGTGTCAGGAACGAGCGCCGACGGCAAGGCAGGCTACGCCCATCTGGCGTCGTGCCAGACCGGCGGTGGCGAGGGGCCGGGCGCCACGGTTGCGGTTGGCTGGTCCGACAACCACGAAAATCCGAAATGGACCGGCGGCATGGTCGAAGGTGTTATTGCACCGGAAAAGGCGCAGCTCATCCGTCTGGTCGCGACCAAGCCGGTTGCCGGACTTGCTCCGCTGGCGAACCCATCGCCCGAACAGATCCCCAACAACCACCTGTTATACGCCTTCCAGTGGTTCATTTTTGCAGCCGCAGCTGCTCTTATTTATGGTTTGGCACTGCGCAAGCGCTTGGTGGGCGGGTGATCCTCCCCGCCGACCCGCTTTTCTACCTTCTGGCTGCGCTTGCCGTCATTCTGGTGGGCCTCGGTAAAGGTGGGTTCTCTGGGCTAGGCTCAGCGGCGATGCCGGTGATGACGCTGGCGATCGATCCAATCAGCGGCGCTGCAATCCTCTTGCCGCTTTTCATCGTCCAGGATGTGGTGGGTGTCTGGTCGTTCCGCCGAAGTGTCGATTGGCGGTTGCTATCTTGGGCGGTACCAGGTGCAGTCGTTGGCATTTTCCTCGGCTGGTTGCTTGCCGCAAGTGTGCCAGTCTGGGCGGTCGAGGCGGCGGTGGGAGGTATTGCCATCATCTTTGGCATAAACCAGCTTGCGACGAAAAGTGGGGCAGGTGTGTCGCTCAAAAAACCGCAGCCCGATGCGGTCGGGCTGTTCTGGGGCGGCGTGTCCGGCTTTACCAGCCAGATCGCGTTAGCCGGTGGTCCGCCCTTTCAGATATGGGCGTTGAGCCGGAAACTGTCGCGCGACATGTTTGTCGGCACCAACGCACTGTTTTTTGCCACATCCAACTGGCTCAAGGTCCCGGCCTTTTTCGCGCTGGGGCAGTTCACCACCCGCAACGCAGTGCTGACCGGCATCTTCCTGCCGCTCGCCATCGCTAGCACAATTGCAGGCGTCTGGCTGGTCCGCCGGGTTTCGCCCGAGCGCTTTGTCCTTGCCATCAACCTGCTAATGGTCGCGGTGGGGGTCAAGCTGCTCTGGAGCGCGCTTGCGTGACGCTTATTTGGGTGAAAGCACCATCAGCATCTGGCGACCTTCCATGCGCGGATGCGCTTCGACCTTGGCGGTTTCCGCCATGTCTTCCTGCACCCGCTGAAGCAAATGCATACCCAGTTGTTGATGCGCCAGTTCGCGGCCACGGAAACGCAACGTCACCTTTACCTTATCGCCTTCTTCGATGAATTCGGTGACCTTCTTCATCTTGGTCTGGTAATCATGGTCGTCGATATTGGGACGCATCTTGATCTCTTTGATCTCCTGCGTCTTCTGGCTCTTACGGGCCAGATTGGCCTTTTTCTGGGCCTCGTATTTGAACTTGCCGATATCGAGAAATTTGCAAACGGGTGGGTCGGCGTTGGGGGAAACCTCAACCAGGTCGAGACCAACGGAGGCCGCTTGCTCTATCGCTTCGTTGGTGAACATCACACCCAGATTCTCGCCGTCGTCGTCGATGACCCGTACTTTGTCTACGGTGATCAAGTTATTGTAGCGCGGTCCACTTTTAACAGGTGGCGTCATGGCGCGCCGGGTCGGCGGGGTTGCGATAGTAGATACTCCGTGAAATTTATTGATTCTGCGCCATTAGAACCAAATGCGCGGCAAATAAAGGGGCTAGGCGCAACACGCTGCCGATTTGTCCGTTAGCGTTGCCGTGCCGCCACGTGATTCGGCTATTTCCGGCACAACGGCCCGATGCGCGCGATTCGAGATTAGTGGAAATTCTGGTTGACGGGGATTTCCAGCAGTTGGTTTTTACATACGTATTCATAAGATTTATCCAAAAAAATATCGGGGAACATTCAACACGCTAGTGAGACTTGGCCAAAATTCGGTTTCCGTTCACTTTACGTGCAGGGAAACTTCTGTATATTACGAAATAATATTTGCGGTGGTTGGTATAAAACATCGCTAGCAAGAAATATTATTTCGCGTATGTCAGGATCAATTATGAACAGCTCCTCCGGCGGTTCGCTTTCGAGTGTGCCAAACGGGCGGATTATCGACTTCGAGGTCGCCGAACTGCGCACGTTGCCGTTTCAGGACAGCCTTTATCTCTGGGTGAGCGGGACGCTTCCCGGGGCCGGTTACGAAGCCAAGCTCGCTCCACGCGTTTACCACGACCGCCCCGATTATTGGGGCATAGAAGTCGCGGTGATTACCAAACCCCATGCGGCAAACGATGCCGAAATGGGTGAAGTTTCGCTTGATTTCGAACGATCGGTTCCGCTGACCGGGATCACGGGCGTTCGGGGGATCACCGTGATTGGAGCAAATCAGGTCAAAAGGATCGAAATATCCGGCGAGTCCTGAATGGGGTCGCAACTTGTCGGTATGGGTCGGGGGCAGGTCGCATGCGATCTGCCCCCGCACTCGGTTTAAGGCACTCATTTCGCGAGCGCCGTCAGCGTATCGACGGTCAGGATTTGAGGTAGAACCTGCGGCTCGCCGCCAGCCGGATAATACAGATAAAGCGGCACGCCCGAGCGGCCATGTCGGGCCAAGAAGCGCGCGATGTCGGCATCGCGGCGGGTGAAGTCGCCTTTCAAAGTCACAATTCCGGCGGCGGCAAAGGCTTTTGCCGTTTCCTCGCGGTTGATTGCGGCCGCTTCGTTGATCTTGCAGGTCACGCACCAGTCTGCAGTGAAATACACGAATGTGCTTAGCCCTTTCCCTCGGAGTTCGCTGAGCAAACTCTCCGAGAAAGGCAGGCTGGCCAATCTGTCGGCTTCAGCTTCAACGTTTTCTCCCCTTGTCGGTTCAGGCAGCCGACCAATGGCAATGCCTCCCATTCCAAAAATGACCAAAGCTAATGAAAGATATGTCCGTTTACGGGCTACCTCTTGGACGCCCATTTCGCGCACCATGACCCAAAGTCCGAATAGCAAAGCTGCCGCCGCTATGCCGCCGACGACAAGTCCCGCCGTTCCCATTAGCCGCCACAACAGCCACAGCAGCGCAAGCGCGGTAAGTGCCATCGGTATCGCCATCACCTTGCGGAAGGTGTTGAGCCACGGGCCGGGTTTGGGCAGCATCCGGCGCAGCGCGGGGATATAAGCGATAGCGAGGAACGGGAGCGCCAGCCCGAAGCCCAATCCTGCAAATAGCAGCAACGCCTCCGCTACCGGCAACAGCAACGCCGCACCCATCGCCGCCGCCATAAATGGCCCGGTGCACGGCGTCGCCACAACCGCCGCCAGCACGCCGGTCCAGAACGACCCCCAAATCCCGCCTTGCCGCGTCAATCCGTCGCCTGCGCCGATGCTGCCGATATCGAATAGTCCCGCCAGATTGGCTGTGACCGCGACCATCAGCAGCAGCAACAGCAGGACGATGGCCGGCTCCTGCAACTGGAACGCCCAGCCGACCTGCTCGCCGCCTGCGCGCAACGCCAGCAATACGCCGCCAAGTGCGATACAGCTCAGGATAACACCCGACGTATAAGCGAGCGCGTCGCTGCGTGCGGCGCGTTCGTCGCCACCTGCTTTTGCCAGCGCTAGCGCCTTCAGGCCCAGGATCGGGAAGACGCAGGGCATGAGGTTGAGGAGCAGTCCGCCGAGGATGGAAAAGCCCAGAACTACGCCAAAGGTCACACTAAGGTCTCGCCTTGACGATGTTTCACCTTGCCCCAAAACGGTAACGACATTGCCGCCTGCCGGAACCGAACCGGGCATGGCGCGGACCTCAAGTCCTTGCACATCGTTGAAGCGCAACAGGCCGTCGATTCGCCCGTTAAATGCGTCGCTCACTTCGCTCGTCACCACCAGCCAGTTGCCCGTGCGGCGGGCGCTTTGCGGCGCGGCGTAGCGGAAGACATTTTGAGTAGCGGGAAAAAACCAGACATTGGCAACTTCGGCGCTCGCCGGAAAGGGGATAGCGATGTCGATCAGTTTGCCCGTGATAGCATAACGGCCATGCCGGTCGAGCGGTACCGGCAGCGCGCTGCGCCACGCATCGAAGCGGCTGCGCGATGCGGCGTCGATGTTGCCCTTGCCAGCGACCAGATTGACCGCAAGGTTGCCGCCTTCGGGAACGCAGACCGTGTCCGAACAAGCCGACCACCGCGCCGCAACCTTCACCGGCAATGGCTGCCCACCGCGAACCGAAGGCGCGATTGTCAGCTCGACCAGAAACGCGTGGGTCTCCTTGTAGATATGGTTCATGAACCCGCCGACGATCAGCGTTGTCGGCACCGGTGCGCGGATCGGGCCAGCGGTGACGCCCGGCGGCAATTGCCATTCGAGCTCAAGCGGCGTGCCTGCATCGGCAGGGTTCAGCCAGTAATCATGCCAGCCGGGTTTCGGTTTCATAACGATGGCCAGGGTGACGGTATCGCCGGGGCCAGGGGTGATCGTTTCGGCCTCGATCGATGCGGCAACATTTTGGGTCGCGCCGGGGATTTGGGCTTGAGCGGCACCTGTCGAGGCTAACGCAGCGGCGATAAGGTAACAAAGGTAATGGACTGTATTCAAGAAAATGCGACCAAGCGTGATGCGCGCCGCCGCTCCGGTTCTATGCAAATTGTCGATCAAACCACTCATTCGCGCGTCATGCCATTCCGGTTTCATGTAGGACAGCGGTTTTTGTTGATGGCCTCAGCGCCGTCTTATACTTCTCGTCATGCTGAACTTGTTTCAGCATCTTACTTTTTCTGCGCCGGTAGAAAGTAAGACCCTGAAACAAGTTCAGGGTGACGGCCTATTTTTGCCCTAACCGCACCGCACCCCCCCTTTGTGGCTTTGTGCCTTTGTGCGAGTCAAAATTAATCTCGCACAAAGGCACGAAGGCACAAAGACGATCAGCCTACCCCAATCGCGCCAGCGCCGCCTGCGGCACGTGTGAATATGCGCTGGTCCTTCGGCATCATCGAACCCCTTCGTGTCTGTGTGTGAAATAAATTTGTTCACACGAAGACACGAAGACGTCAGCTATCCCAATCGCGCCAGCGCCGCCTGCAACCGTTCCGCCTCGGCTGATTTCTCTGCATGGTCAGCGCGCGCCTTTTCGACCGCCTCGGGCTTGGCCTTTTCGACAAACGCGGCGTTGGAGAGGCGACCGGCGAGGGAGTCACGTTCTTTGGTGGCGGCTTCGATGGCTTTGGTGATGCGGGCGCGTTCGGCGTCTAGGTCAACAAATCCTTCAATCGCCGCAAGCAAAGTCAACCCACCTGTTGGAAATTGAATTGATGTGAAGCTGGTTGTGTCAATTCCTTCGGACAAAGCAAAATGACTGGCGATCGTATCGCTTCGGAAAACAAACCCTTCGTGTTGTTGCCGTTCGATAGTTGCCGGTTCAATCCGGGCCATACGGATCAAGATTGCTTGGTAGCTATTCAATAGCGACAGTTCGTCATTTCCATCGGAGAGGACTGATACGGGTAGCTTAGCCGATGGAGGTATATTTGCTTCAACGCGTTGCGTCCGAATATCGGATATGATCTCGACCAATCGTTCAACAGATGCTTTAGTGACCTGATCAATCTCAGCCTTTGGCTCCGGCCATTTGGCGTGGATGAGGTCATATTTTCGGGGCTTCTCGGGGTCAGCCAGCGCATGCCATAATTCCTCCGTCACAAACGGCATGAACGGGTGCAGCATCACCAATATCTGGTCGAGCACCCAACCGGCAACGATCTTCGACTCCTCGTCCATGGCCTGCTTTTCGCTATCGATGAATGCGGGCTTGATCAGCTCCAGATACCAGTCGCAGAACTGGTCCCAGACGAAGTGATAAACGCAATCAGCCATGCCGTCGAAGCGGAATTCGGTGAAGGCCTTGTTGAGCTTGTCCAGCGTCTCAACGACCTCGCCGATGATCCAGCGGTTTACCGCGAGTTCGGCTTTTGGCGCGCTGATGCTGTGCGAGCCACCAATCCCGTTCGACTGCGCAAAGCGTGCCGCGTTCCATAATTTGGTCGCGAAATTGCGGTATCCGGCGACGCGGCTTTCATCCATCTTGATGTCGCGGCCCTGGCTCTCCATCGCCGCCATGAAGAAGCGCAACGCGTCGGCACCATATTGGTCGATGAGGCCGAGCGGATCGACGGTATTGCCCTTGGACTTCGACATCTTGCTGCCATCGGCAGCGCGGACGAGGCCGTGGAGATAGAGCGTCTTCCACGGCACTGAGTCTTTGAGTGGTCGGCGTCCGCCTTCGCCCATGAAGTGAATCCCCTGCATCGCCATGCGGGCGTCCCAGAAGAACAATATGTCGAAGCCGGAAACGAGGACGTCGTTGGGGTAGTGGCGGTCGAGCATTGAAGCGCGAGGAGCACCCCCCTCTCCGTTCGTGTCGAGCACCGTCGAGACACCGTGAGGTTGTGCGCCACCGATAGGCATCTCGACTGGGCTCGATGCGAACGGATTTTGTTGTTCTTGGTTTGCGGCTTCCGGCCAGCCCAATGTACCGAACGGCCAGAGCGCGGAGGAGAACCATGTGTCGAGAACGTCGTTGTCACGCCAGATGTGAATCTTATCGGTGTGATATTCTGGTCCCTGTGCACCACCAGAAACCACTTCATCCCAATCCAGATAATCCACTTCACTTTCGTGAATAAAAACCTCTTTGTCGGTTTCGTAATAAGCTTGAACTTTTTGGACGAGCTCAGCTTCATGTTCGGCAACAAATACGACTTCCTCAACCGTCCAAGCGATACTGGACGAGTCTTCGTTTTCTGGAGCCTTCTTCGGACCATACCAAGCCGGAATCCGGTGCCCCCACCATAGTTGGCGCGAGACGCACCAGGGCTGGATATTTTCCATCCAGTTGAAGTATGTTTTCTCCCACGTCTTAGGCACGATATCGATTGTGCCGTTGCGCACCGCTTCGATGGCGGGCTTAGCGAGCGTTGCCGCATCGACATACCATTGGTCGGTGAGCATCGGCTCGATGACCACGCCTGATCGGTCGCCGAAGGGCTGCTGGATGGTCTTATCTTCGACCTTGATCATCAATCCATCGGCATCGATGTCGGCGACGACGCGTTTGCGTGCTTCGTAACGGTCGAGGCCGCGATAGGCGTCGGGGACGAGGTTGAGTGTATCGACCTCGGCGTTGGACGCAGCTGCGCCTCCGGCGATTGCCTTCGCGCGTTCCGCGGAGCTGGCATAGTCCCAGCCATCGATCCTCATCGCGGCAACTTCGTCCATCAGGCGGTACATCGGGATGCCGTTGCGCTGCGCTACCCCATAGTCGTTCTGGTCGTGCGCGCCGGTAATCTTGACCGCGCCAGAGCCGAAATCGGGATCGGGATATTCGTCGGTGATGATTGGAATCAGGCGGCGATGTTCTTTGGGTCCGACCGGGATTTCGCAAAGCTTGCCGACGATGGGCTTGTAACGTTCGTCTGACGGATGGACCGCAACGGCGCCGTCGCCGAGCATCGTTTCAGGGCGCGTAGTGGCGATGGAGATATAATCGCGTTCCTCCTCAAGCACGATAGTGCCGTCGGCATCGCGTTCGATGTAGGTGTAGGTTTCACCGCCTGCGAGCGGATATTTGAAGTGCCACATATGGCCGTTCACTTCGCGCGTTTCGACTTCCAAGTCGGAGATCGCGGTCTTGAATTTTGGGTCCCAGTTGACGAGGCGCTTGTCGCGGTAAAGCAGGCCTTGATTGTACAGGTCGACGAACACCTTGATGACGGCCTTCGAAAAGCCCTCGTCCATGGTGAAGCGCTCATTTTCCCAATCCATCGAGCAGCCCAGACGGCGGAGCTGGCTGGTAATCTCGCCGCCGCTTTCTTCTTTCCATTCCCACACTTTGGCGATGAATTCTTCGCGGGTGAAATCGGTGCGCTTTTGTTGGCGCTCGGCCATTTGCCGCTCGACCACCATCTGCGTGGCGATACCAGCATGGTCCATACCAACGACCCACAACGCATCCTTGCCCTGCAGCCGCGCATGGCGGATTAGGATATCCTGCAAGGTGTTGTCGAGCGCATGGCCGATGTGCAGCGAACCCGTCACATTGGGCGGCGGGTTGACGATGGTATAGGGCTCGGCCTCGGGGCGCTCCGGCCGGAACGCGCCGGTCTCCTCCCAATGCGAATACCATTTGGCTTCGATGGCGGCGGGGTCGAAATTCTTGTCGATGGTCATAGACGCCGCCTTTGCCAGCGCCCAAGCGATTCAGCAAGCTTTGGTGCTGCTGACGGGTCGTGCAAGTGGTTTCACGCAAAGAACGCGAAGATTTTTAAGAGCGCAGCTCTCTATTCAATAACTCACGCACGCATCTGCATCAGCCGAGATTGAGTGGCTGCGCCGCCCTCTTGATAATCTTTGCGTTCTTTGCGTGAAACAAATTACACAGTCTATCAACGAAGCCTGCGGTGCTTTAGGTCGGGCTGCGTCTGAAGATTAAGAACGCCACCGCGAACCCGACCGCGACCAGCAGGCTCAGCCACAACTGGCTGGCGAGCGCGGGGGTTAGGCCCATGAAGACGAGGATCGCGAGCATCGCGGCGATCGCAACGTACGTGCCGTAAGGGTGGAACCACATCTTGATTTGCAGCCGCTCGGGGGCTTCGGCCTCATATTTGGCGCGCAGTTTTAGCTGCGCGGCGGAGGTCATCAGATAGAGCAGGATCATCGTCACGCCGCAGCTGTTGAGCAAGAAACTGAACACCGTTTCGGGCGACAGCCGTTCAGCCGCAAGCGCGCCGTAACTGAACAGGCTGGCGATGAGGATGGCGCGGGCCGGAACCTTGCGGGCGTTGACCTGCACCAGCCATAGCGGCGCGTCATTGTGCTTGGCGAGGCCGAACAACGCGCGCGAGGTGACGTACAACCCTGAGTTGAGGCACGACAAGACCGCGACCAGCACCACCGCGTTCATGATCACATCGGCACCGGGGTAGCCCATCGACTGGAGCGTGGTCGCGAACGGCGAAATGCCCGGAACGATGCTCGTCCACGGCACTACGCTCACGATCAGCAGGATCGACAGGATATAGAAAATCAGGATGCGGAGCGAAACCGACACGGTCATTTTGGAAATGGTCTTTGCCGGTTCTTCGGATTCTGCGGCGGCAATCGTTGCAATCTCAGCGCCGCACAGTGAGAATATCGTCGAGGTCGCCGCCGCAAACACCGCGCCCCATCCGGCTGGCGCAAAGCCGCCATGTTCGGTGAGGTTGCTGAAAGTAGGACCGGCGGGCGAGGTGAAGCCTATCGCCCACGCCGCAGTCAGCAGAATGAAGACGATGATCGCTGCGACCTTGATCGAGCTGAACCAGAATTCAAACTCGCCGTAGCTGCGCGCCGACATCAGGTTGACCGCGGTGAGGATCGCCATCAGCACAACGCCGACGGCCCAGACCGGCAGCATCGGGAACCAGTCGGATATGATCTTCGCCCCCGCAATCGCCTCGATGGCGACGACAACGACCCAGAAATACCAATAGAGCCAGCCCGACAGGAAACCGGGCAGATGGCCGAGGCCTGCGCGTGCAAACTCGGGGAAGGTCTGCACGCCGGGCGCCGCAATCGCCATTTCCGACAGCATCCGCATGACCAGCAGGATGATGAAACCCGCGAGCGCGAACGAGAGCACGGCGGCGGGGCCGACGGTATTGATCGTGGTCGACGACCCGACAAACAGCCCCGCGCCGATAATCCCGCCAATCGCGATCATCGAAATGTGACGCGATTTCAGGCTGCGCGAAAGTTCCGCGCCGCCGCTTATGTCAGTGGCAACGCTGGTTGCGATGTCCGTCATGGTCTTCTCTCCCCCTCAATTCAAACCCCATGTGCTCCTGCGCAGGCAGGAGCCCTGTAAGCGCGACGCAACCCTTCCAGCGCTCCTGCCTTCGCAGGAGCACGGTCATTTGCCCTTCAAATACTTGCCCACCCATTCGAACACCGTCTGGTGCCACTGGATCGAATTTTTCGGTTTCAATATCCAGTGATTTTCGTCGGGGAAGACCAGCAGCTTCGATTCGACGCCTTGCTGCTGCAACGCGGTGAACGCGGCGAGGCTTTGCGAATAAGGAATGCGGTAATCCTTCTCGCCGTGGATCACCAAGGTCGGCGTTTTCCATTTGGCGACATGGTTGACCGGGTTCCATTTTTCGCCATCCTTGCGAGTGATCCAGTTGCCTCCATTGTCCCACTGGTCGAACCACAATTCCTCGGTTTCATAAGCCATCGCGCGCAGGTCGAAAATCCCGGCATGGGTGACAATGCATTTGAACCGGTCGGGCCAGTTGCCCGCGATCCAGTTCATCATATAGCCGCCATAAGAGCCGCCCAGCGCGCACGCATTTGCGGTATCGAGCTGGCTGTCGATCTTCGCCACCGCCGCCATGCCGAGTTTCAGGTCGGTCAGCGGCTTGCCGCCCCAATCCTTGTTAATGCTGTCGGTGAATTTCTGGCCGTACCCTGTGCTCCCGTGGAAATCGATGGTGACAACGGCATAGCCTTGGCTCGCCATCACTGCGGAATTCCACCGGTAGGACCAGCTGTTGCCGAACGATCCTTGCGGCCCGCCGTGGACGAGCAGCAGCACCGGCAGTTTGCCGGTAGCACCCTCGGGCTTGACGATTTGGCCGAACACCTGATCGCCGTTCGCGCCCTTGAAGTCGAACTTCTGGTAATTGACCGGGTCAAGCGCAGCGAGTGCGGGCGCGTTGACGTTGGTCAGGCGGCGGGTCTGGCCATCGGCCTCCATCAGCACAAGGTCGGATGGCCCAGCGATGCTGTCGATGGCATAGACGATGCCGCCATTTGCCAGCGGCACCGCAGCGCTGATATTGCCGCGGTCGGTCAGCCGTGTGACGTTGCCCGTCAGGTCTACGCGGAACAACGGGTGTTCAAGCGTGTCGCCTGCCACCACCAAGAGGCTCTTGCTATCGGGTGCCCATGCAATCGAGCCGACCGAGCGGTCCCATTTGTCGGTGAGCGCGGTGACCTTGCCGGTCTTCATATCCATCAACTTCAACACCAGCCGGTCGGCTTCGTAAGTCGCGCGCGCCATTGATGTCCATGCAAGATATTTGCCGTCGGGCGAGGCCGCAGGCGTTGTGTCGGTCCCCTCATTGCCCTTGGTCAGATTGACGACTTCGGGCGATGTCAGCGAAGCGCCGTAGAGGTCGAGATTGGTCGATTTGGCTTCGTCGCCGTCGGCCTTGCGAAGCGTAAAAATCAGGCCTTTACTGTCGGGAGACCAGCCAATTTCTTCGCCGCCGCCGAATGGCTTCGAAGGCGCGTCACCAACGAGGTCACCAGCCACCGGCTTGCCGTCACCTGACAATTTACCGTCCGAGCCAATCGCGAAAGTAAAAATCCGGCTGTAATTGCCCGGTGTTTCCCACGCGTCCCAGTGGCGTACCATCAGCGCATCATATTCGCGACCGCTGCCGGGTCCGGGCTTCGACGTATCGCCGTCCTTGGCGCAGCCAAAGGTCGGGCAGTCTTTGGCGATGTCGCCCCACAATGCGATCTGTTTGCCGTCGGGCGACAGTTTGAAACCGCCGACATCGGTTTTGAGGTCGCTTGCCTGCACCGACTTGCGGGCCTTCATGTCGTAACGCCAGACCTGTTCCGATCCGCTCTCGTTGCTTAAATAATAGATCGATTTTCCGTCAGGCGAGAAAGCCGGATCATGCTCGTTCTTGTCGGCCTTCGACGCGAACTTGGCCGGCTGCGCCTCGGACCCGCCGAGCATCAGCATGTATAGGTCGGTCTTGCCCTTGTTCGCCTCCATGTCGGTTTCGCGCAGTTGGTAGGCGACCATGCTGCCGTCGGGCGATGCCGCCGGTGCCGACAACCGCTTCATCGTCGCGAGATCTGTCTCGGTCATTGGCCTTGCGATGGCAGCGGTGGTGAAGGAAAGGGCGATTGTCGCGCTGGCCGCGAGATATAGGCTTTTTTGCATATCGGGAGGCTAATGTGCTGTTGCGGCGCGCGCAAGAAAATTGCGCGGCCCGATTGCAAAATCTGCACTACTTTGTCTACTAAATAAATTGAGTTTTGCATGGTGAGGCTTATGTGGGCGGCATAATAAAACGGGATGTCCGTGAGGCTAAGTCCAGCCAATGCCGTCGTTTTCGACCGGCAAAGGCGTAAAACAAGGAATAGTCAGTATGGCAAAACTTCTCAGTCTGGTTGCAGCGTTATCGCTCAGCAGCCTGCTTTTCTCGGTCACAATCGTCTGACCAATATTTGAGGCCGCTGCGGCGGTCTTTTCAAGCAACGGACGGGCGGGTTTTCCCCGCCCTTTTGTTTATACACCGTCAGGCGGTCGGTTATACCGGACCCGAGTTCAGTAAATATCCGGCAGAGCATAGATGTTTCGCTCAATGCCATCGGGGAAGTGCTCGCGGGCCATGATCGTTCCACCCAATTTTTCGGCCAGACGCCGGGCGGCTACATTTTCATCGTTCATGTGGGTTTCAACCAAGCCCCACCTGAGCGAACGGTAACCAAATTCGACGGCTGCACGAGATGCCTCTAACGCGAAACCGTGTCGTCTGGCATCCGGTATTATCCACCACGTCAGTTCCGAGCGCGGATAGCCTTCTGGCCACCAAAGGCCGCAGCCTCCAACCATGCTTCCCGTTGATTTCTGGATGATCGCCCAGCGGCCATAGCCTCGAATTGCCCAATGGCCGATATCAGTCGCTAACACTCGCCATGCGAGGTCTGCACTGATCGGTCCACCATAAGCGTGCGATGCATCTTCATCTGCAAAGAAATCCCGATAAATCGGAAAGTCCGCTGCAACAGGACCTCGAAGTATGAGGCGTTCTGTTTCGATTTGCGGTACAGCCACTGGTCTATCTCCACCCGCGCACATAACTCTATTTGACGACCGCGCCGTCTTTCATCACATGTGTGATATTTTCGAGCAGGGGTATATTAGCCAGCGGATCGCCGTCCACCGCAATCAAATCGGCAAATCGCCCCGACTGAATGCTGCCCAGCTCGCGATCCTTGCCCAACAATTCCGCGGCGCGGACGGTGGCTGACTGGATCGCCTGCATCGGCGTCATGCCATAGCGGACCATGTAAGCGAACTGCCTGGCATTTTGCCCATGCGGATACACGCCGCTGTCGGTGCCATAAGCAAGTTTAACACCCATCTTCACCGCCTTATTAAAGCCCTCGCGCTGGACATCGGTGGTCTCGCGGTTCTTGCGCAGATATTCCGCAGGCCAGCCCTCTTTGGTGCCGATATCGTCGATATAATCGCCGTTGTAGATATCCATCACCAGCCATGTGCCCGACGCCTTGGACATTTGCAGCGCCTCATCGTCGATAAGGCTGGCATGTTCGATCGACCGCACACCCGCTCGGATGGCGTTTTTGATACCGATCGCGCCGTGGGCGTGGGCGGTGACGAATTTGCCCTTGGCCCTTGCTGCGTCCACCACCGCGCGCATTTGCGCTTCGGTGAGTTCTGGCTCGCCCGGTTCGGTACCGATGGCAAGCACTGCGCCGGTCGCGATCATCTTGATGAAGTCAGCGCCCTCACCAATCAGATATTCGGTCTTGGCCTTTGCCTCTTCGGCCGTGTTGCTGACGCCCAACCGCATATCGGTGGGCAGCTGGTCGTTCGGCACCACGCCGTTCAGCTCGCCACCGCCTTTGGGGATGGTGATATAGGCCCCCGCGACAAACATACGCGGCCCCGGAACATCGCCGCGATCAATAGCGTTTCTCAGCGCAACATCGGTCAGACCGCGATAGGTGCCGACATCACGGACCGTGGTGAAGCCCGCCATCAACGTATCGCGCGCGTTCTTCGCGCCGATCAGAGCGGTTGCAGCTGGCGAGGTTTTCAGCGGCAACGCAAGGTCCGCGCTTTGCCCCGCATCGGCCAAATGCGTGTGCAGGTCGATCAGGCCGGGGAGGACGGTGTAAGCCGACCAGTCGATGCGTTCGGCACCCTTTGGCGTCGTGGCGCAAGGGGCGACGGCGGAGATTTTTTCATCGGCGATGCTGATGCATTGTCCGGCGAGGACTTTGCCTGCGACAACGTCAACGAGCTTGCCGGTTTCAACATAGAGGTTTTTCGCGAGCAGCGGTGCTGGATTGAGGGATAGTGCCAAGCATATCCACGTTAGAAGAATCCGTTCGGGCTGAGCTTGTCGAAGCCTTGTTCTGTTTTTCAGCGTAGAAGAAGAACAGCCCTTCGACAGGCTCAGGGCGAACGGGCTTGGGGGCAGTTTAATGCCACCCAACCGCATCAGCCCTTTTTGGTAATGCGGGTAATCTCGCGGTCGACCATTGCCTCGACAATCGGCGGCAGGTTGGCGTCGAGCCAGTCCTTCAGCATCGGGCGCAACAGGTCGCGGGTCAGCGCTTCCAAAGAAGTTTCGCCCGAACGCACGATTTGCGGCGCGACACCGGGTTCGGACAAGGTCTGTAGTGCCGAGAAACTGTGGCGCAGGCTTTGCGCCTTGTTATCGTCGAGCAGCACGTCGTCGTGCTTCTCCGCCTCGATCTCGGTCAATTCGAGAATTTCTTCTTCGGCGTCATTTTGCGGGGCCGCGCGCGCAGTTTTCTTTGCAGCGGGACGGATGCGGTCGTCATCGGCGATGATCCGCTTAATCGACGACAATATTTCGTCCATTGATGGTTCGTTCCGGCCTTCAGCCATAATTATCGCCCCCGATAAAGTTTCGATTCGTTTACCGCCTTACAGGTAATGGCGCTATTTCCGCCTTTTGCGCGGGCGTGTCAACGGTGCGGGTCGATTGCGTCTTCGGGTCTGGCTGCGACGACCAGTCGTTCCACGCGCCCTCGACACGCTCATAATCGGCAACCGGATCGTAAAGCGGCCCGCCTTCAAGCCCCAGATCGCGCGCCTCCGCACGCCCCATCGCGGCGAGCAGGCTGAACCCGGCGACATAGGCGTTACGCCGTGCGGTGACGAGTTGAACCTTGCTGTTCAGCAATTCCTGTTCGGCATTCAGTATGTCGAGGATCGTTCGGTTACCGACGCTGTTCTCTGCGCGGGTGCCTTCCAATGACAGTTCGTTGGCGGAGACCGCGCGTTCGGACGATACAATCACTTCCTGCGACGCCCGCCAGCTTGCGTAGGATGCGCGGGTTTGCGCGATGACCTCGCGTTCGGCAGCAATTTCAAGCTCTTGCGCCTGCCCGAGCCGAGCCTGCGCCTGTCTTATCTGTGCGGCGGGTTGGCCGCCCTGATAGAGCGGGATGCTCGCCCGCACACCGACCTGTGCCGAGGTGCTGGTGCGGTCGATTGCGGGTCCGGTGCCGGAATTGATCGAGCCGAAATTATTGCTGTAATTGCCGCCGGTCACCGCCGAAATCTGCGGCAAGCGTGATGCATTGGCGGCGCGGCGATCGAACGAAGCTGCTTCGCGCTGCTCCTTGGCGGCAATAAGATCAGGGTTGTTGTCGATCGCGACCGTGACTGCGGCATCAGGTGTTTCGGGCAAATTGGGCAAAGGCGGCGGGGCTTCCAGCTCGCCCGGAACGCGCCCGACGAGCTGGATATAGGTTTCCTTCGAACGGATGAGGTTGGCGCGCGCCGTTTCCAGATTGCTCGTGGCGATGGCCAGCCGTGCCTCCGACTGGGCGACGTCGGTGCGGGTCAGGTCGCCAATCTCGAAGCGGTCGCTTGTCGCTTCCAGATTGACCGACAGCACGCCGACCTGCGCGCGATTGAGCTCGACAATCGCTTCGTCGCGGATGACATCCATATACGCAGCCACGGTGGCGGAAAATATCGCGCTCTCGGTGCCGCGCAGGCTGGCAAAACCAGCTTCGACACGGTTTTCGGCGGCGCGCACCGCGTTCCTGATACCGCCGCCGGCATAAAGCGGGACCGACAATGTCGGCCCGACGGTCAGCGTACGGTTCGGCTGGAAATCGGTTCCGTCGGAGCGCGGGAAAAACTCGTTATAGGCAACCGTGGCGTCTACACCGGGCCGACCGGCGGCCTTGGCCAGCGGTACGCCTTCGTTGATCGCGCGCTGGTTCTCACGCGCGGCGGTGAGGTTAGGGTTGGTGTCATACGCGCCGATCAACGCCTCGCGCAGCGTTTCCGCCGTTGCGGGTGCTGCCAGCATTGCCGAGCCGAGAAGTGCCGCAATCGCAGCCCGCCGCGCCCTCAAAACACGAATTCCCGTGGGGTAGCAAATTCAGGCAGCGCCGCAATTTCGGTATCGGCAAAGGGCCTCAGCGCAACTTTACCGCCGCGCACAAAGCCGGTTGCCACGCGCGTTACGCCGCGTTCGATAACGCCCGTTACCACACGCGCACCCTCTTGCGCTTCGGCGAGCAGGCTGTCGGGCACTTCTTCGACCGCGCCATCGATGATGATGAGCGAGAACGGGCCTTTGCGTTTTGCTCCGGCCAAATCGGCCAGACTTTCCAGCACAAACACATTGCGCGTCCGCCCCGCGAGCAACGTCGCGACGTAACCCTTTGGCTGCCCGATCAGCAGGACGTTGTCGTCAGCAGACAATTCCGCCGCCTCCAGCATCAGTGCGGTTGCGACCGGCGGGTTGAGCGTACGGCCTTCGCCAAGCGGCAGTGCGCGGTCCATATAGGCCGTCGTGCGCAGCGCTCCGTCCACGAAATTCTCACGCGGCAAGCTGCCCATCGCGGCCAGCACCCACGGCGTATTCACACCGCTGGTGCGCAGCTGGCTATCGACCATCGCGCGGCGCATTTTGTCAAAATCGACTGATTCCATCGAGGTACTTCCAATAGCCTGCCCGCGCTGTGGCACAACTGTATTGCAATGGCAATACAGCACGTTGGAATTTGTTCTAGCCAGCCGACACGAAAACGCCAAGCGGGATTCTGACGAAAGGCCAATTTTCAGTGGCAAATAGCAACTTTTTATACGACTTGTGGATTACGCGCCACAACGCACTACATTGGTAATTGCCAACGTCCAGCCAAGCGGCTAGAGGCCGCCTCCACCCCAAGTGAGGCCCGATGGCGGAGTGGTGACGCAGAGGACTGCAAATCCTTGCACCCGAGTTCGATTCTCGGTCGGGCCTCCACACATAAAATAGTTGTTTTTCAATAACTTAACTTGGCTGTGAAATGTTGCAATTCTGCCCGTTTCGGGCAGAGAATTGGCGCTTGGGCAGTTTCTGTAGACGGCTAAAGAGGAGGATTTATACGGGTTTCGGTCCAGAGTCTCTGCCCTTAGCTTGGCCGTGACGGTTTGGAAGCTGTGCAGTAGCATTCTCTCGATTGCAAAAACGAAACGGTATACAGCGGATTGCTGTCATTCGAGCAACAAAACAAGGGCTGCTAGTTGGTAAGCGTCGTCTCCGCCTGCAATGCCAGCGTCCGAATATCTCCGCTCTGGAGACGGTCGGCGGCGGCTAGGGTTTTTACAAGGGGAGCAGCAGCATCCCTTTGCCGCTTCCGCGACGCTAGTCGTAGCGAAGACTGAGGCCTATGCTGCTGGTTCAGATAGCTGCATGCGACCACTCGTAGCTCCAGATCGATTACGCCGCCTGGTAGTATTTGCGCATTTAGGAGGTCCGATAGCTTGCTCTGCACGTCATCGGGAAACGACGCTAAATCGCACGGTGTAACCGAGCCATGCAAGTGCAGCGATGAGGAGTTCAATGTAGGTGAGATTTCACGTACAGCCCAACAATAGGGCAGGCGCACCGTAATTCCAGTTCCGCCTCTCAGCTTAACATAAATCCGAGTATCATCTTTTCGATTTCCTCCGAATCGAGCAGACATCATCAGTTCGACCAGCTAATTATGATGCGAACCCCTATCGCTAAGGCATTTGATAATGTCCTGCTGGCATCCGGGCTGATGACATATTGGATGTTAGGCTGGATCGAGAGGAATTCGGTGATCGGAGCTAGATAGGTCAGCTCTATAGCGGTTTCTGCGGAGTCGCTTTCAAGTGCCTGACGCGCTCTGGCAGAGACGAATGCTGTCGCGGCGGCCAGGCCGATCTGGTCTTGATCTCGGCCAGGAAACAAGCCCGTATAAGTTAGGCCTGCACTAGCGAACCTGGAAAAGCGGTTGATGTGCCCGTCGGCGAAGCCCAACCGGAAAAAGCCTGCAAGCCCTTGAGTCTCCTCTTCTTCATGCGTCAGCCGTGCCTCGCCGCGTATATAAAAACCATCATTGTTTCGGCCGGTGCCGCCGGTTATGCGATCGAACTGCGCTGTATAGCGCCAGTAACCGGCGATCAGGCGACCGCCCGTCCATGTTCGCTCTATCTCCCCGATCAATAACGCGTCATCGCCATCGCCCAGTTTGATGGCTGTTCTGCGGGGATGATCAGGGTCGCCCGGGACGCCGTCCAATATCGCTGCCCGGACTTTCCATTGATCGTCCAGGTCAACAGCTAGCCGCGCCGTCAGCGACGTAACGGGAAAAATCGATGGTCCGTTCTCGCCCGACTGCGAAATATCGGTACCGATACCGTGAGCGCTACCCATGAACAGGCCAGACGTTTCGAGCGCATCAAACTCGGAATTGAGGTCATAAAGACCGACCCGCAGCGATGCCGCATCGCCCAACTTCTGATCAATCCATGCTTCATATAGCCGGACAGCTTTCACGCCTGTTTCGATGTTGCTGGCAGCCTGCGCATCGCCCAGCAGTTCGCTCAGGCTCTTTCCGTTATTGTAGAGAATATAACCAAAGGCCGTAGCGCCCTGCCAGCCGACCAATTGCTCAAGATCAGCCTCGGCCATCAGGTCAAAATTGTCGAGATAACGGGAGCCTCGTTGCACGCCGCCCGATGCTGTGTGCCAGATGTCAGCGGTATAGGCCGCTTCGATCTTGAAAGGGTCCGTGTCCGCAACGACAGCATGATCTTGCTTTGCATGGGGATGCACAGGCGGCATCTCGCTATCGTCGGCGAAAGCCGGTGCATCAAATGCTGTCACCGCCAGCCCTGCCAGTAATAGCAGCTTCATGTGCGACGCGAGCGGCGGATGCTGTAGAGGATGGCGATTACCGGTATCGACAAACCGATCCATGCAACAAAATCATAGCCGCTATCGCCCAATAATCCCACGATGAGGCCTATTGCGCTGATCACCGCAATCACCGCAGGCGTGCGCAAGGTACCGGCCGAGCGTTTCATGCTGCTGTTACCGGAGCGAGATGTCGCGGTGACGGCACGGTCATTTTCTTGCCCAGCCACAGATAGACGCCGCTGCCCAATATGATGATGGTGATGATGTCGAGCAAAGCCCAAAGAAACTTCATCGGCAGGCCGCCATAATCGCCGAAATGTAAGGGCTGCGAAAGCAACAGACCCTTCATATACCAGGGCATCGGTGCAATCGCATCGACTTTGCCGTCGCGGGCATCGACGAGCACCGGCGTTAGCAACTTCTTGTTGAGCGGTGTCGCACCTTGCAGAAATACCGCCAGATGATCGCGGCTGCTGAAGGCGACGCCGGGGAACGCGACAAATTGCGGGCGCATACCGGGTGCTGCCTTGACCGCCGCATCAACCGCTGGCCCTGCAGTGCCGGAAACGAATGGTGCTATGGCTCCAGTCTCGCCTGCGGTCATGCTTTCCAGCACATCCGCGCGCCATATCGCGGTGATCGGTTCGGACAATGTGTTGATGGTTCCGGTCACGCCGACCACCATCGCCCAAGCTAACGTCACGATGCCCAGCAGGTTATGATAATCGAGCCATTTGGTCCGCGTCGTTTTCCCATAGCGCACCGTCCCGAATTCCAATTTGCGCATGAACGGGCTGTAGATGACGATGCCCGACAGAACCGAGAGGAAGAACAGGAAGCCCATGAAGCCGAGCAACAACATGCCAGGCAGGCCCAAAAAAATATCGGTGTGCAACTGCAGGATGAAGTCCATCACCCCGCCCTCCTCGTCGCCGGTGACCAGTTCGCCAGTGCGCCGGTCGATCGGGAAGAACGACATCTGGTTTTCGGCGGCGTCGGCGGCAGGACCGGTGGTGATGTTGACGACCGGTTGGTCCTCATCGAAGCTCATATATAGCGGGACGTCGCCCGGCTTTTCCTGAAGAGCACGGGCAATGACCTGATCAAGCGTGATCAACTTGTCCGAGGCAGTCGCAGCAACCGGCGCGTGGCCCTCCGCGCCCATTGCTTCGATTTCATCATGAAACACCAGCGGCAAACCAGTCAGGCAGAGCATCAGCAGGAACAGGGTGCAGATCAAGCTGGTCCATTTGTGAACCCAGCACCAAGCCTTCATGCTGTTGTTATTTCCCGCCATCACTCTCTCCGGCAAACCAGTTTTCTGATTGCTTGCTCTGTTGCGGCCAGACTTGGTCCAGCGTGTCATCATTATAGAGACGGCCATTTTTCATAACGGCTTCGATCTTTTGCGTGTTGCTGATGTCCACGCGCGGGTCGGCGGTCAGAATAACCAGATCGGCAAACTTGCCGGGCTCGATGCTACCGACATCGCCGGCATGGCCGATGGCTTCGGCTGAACCGATGGTCGCAGCTTTAAGGACTTCCATCGATGTCGCACCGCCAGACGCATAAGCTTCCATTTCCCAATGCATGCCAAGGCCTTGCATTTCGCCATGACTGCCCATTGCGACAAGGCCGCCTGCGCGTTGTATCTTTAACGCATCGGCTGCGAAGCGAGCATAGGTTTGTGCTTCGGCTGGCATCCAATGACGATTGCGCAGCTTTTCCGCTACTACCGCTGGCGGTACGAAATGGCGGAATTTAGGGTCATCCTGCGGGCGCTTGCTGATGATATAATCGAACAGCGCAGGCCCGCCGCCATATAGGACCGACAATGTCGGCGTGTAGGATGTCCGGCTTTGCGCATAGAGCGATATGACATCGTCGTTCAGCGGAGAAACCGGCAGGCTGTGCTCATTGCCAGAAAAGCCGTCAATCGCATGGGTCAAGCCAAGCACCAGATCGCTCGCGCCTTCGGTCGTCGGCATCATGCCGAGCTCCGCTGACGCCTCGACCACATATTGCCGGTCGGCACGGTCGCCGACCATATAGGATTTGATATTCCGCGTGCCGTAATAGTCGCGGTAGCGGGTGAGGACATCGACGGCGTCCTGCTTCGAATGGATCTCGGAATTGTTGAACACGCCGGGCCCCGTGGTCCATGCACGCGGGCCGCGCGTCATCCCTGCCTCAATCATGTCCTGATAGGCAAAAATGTCAGTAGTGAAGGGCTGCACCTCAAGACCCGAAGTGACGCCATGAGCGAGGTTCGCCGCAAAGTTCCATTGCCCCACATCATGCAAGTCGCGCCGGATTTCAAACCAATGGGCATGGGCATCAACAAGGCCCGGGACGATATAGCGTGCGGTCACATCTCGGATGGTTGCTCCATCTGGCACTGTAACACTACCGCGCTTGCCGACTGCCGCTATCCGGTTGTCGGCGATGACGATATCGGCATCGTCAATCACTTCTTCACCGCGCATTGTCATCACGGTAGCACCGCGCAGGACCAGTGTACCTTTCGGCACATCGCGAGGAACCTCGACGTTGACGGCGAAGCTTTCGGCCAGCTTTTCACCTGCACCTGTTTCGCCATGTCGCACTGCGTCGGTCGCAACGCGACGATAGGTCGAACCAACCGACCATGAAATGGCCGAACCGTCGCCCGACCAATTGAAGAAATCCGCACCAATACGCGTCAGCTTCACACGGTCGTTGCCGGGCTCGCTGACATTGATGGTCGGCGCATCGCCAGCGCCTGTCGGCAAGTCGACGAGATAGAGTTGCGATGCCGTGGTCCTGACCAGCGCCTTCTCACCCGCCGGATTGACCCGCACTTGTACAACGGGAAGTGGTACCCCGACATATTGACCCGTCGGCAAAGCGACAATCTGCGCGACCGGCTTTGCCTCGCCACCCGGAGCGATCATGGAAAGCCCGGCAGGGCCATAGAACCATAGCCGTCCGTCCTTGCTGAAATGCGGTTGGCGGGCGCCAAAGCTGTGGGTGATTGTTTCGGCAACTCCACCCTTGACGGGAATACGGATGATGTCGGTTGCCCGGTCTGGTGAGATTTCGTTGAGCATATGCAGCCGGTCATGCTGGTTCGCCCGCAGGGCTACGACGCTTGCTCCGTCTGGCGCAAAGGTTGGGCTGGTGTAAAAAGCGGGGAATGTCGTCAGCCGCTTTGGCTTTCCCCCCGCTGCCGAAAGCATCCAGACATGCCCGCCTTGCTTCGCGCTCCAACTTACAAAAGCGATGGTCTTGCCATCGGGCGACCAAGCGGGCTGGAATGCGCCGGCGTCGAACAGTTTGATCGGTCGCGTCCCTCCATGCAAATCCTGCTTGTAGAGCCCACCCAGCGCCGTGAAAATGATCTGCTTGCCGTCGGGCGACTGGACCGGTTCCTGAATGACCCGCACTTTAACAGGGCCGGTTTCTTCTTTCTGGGCGACGCGGGTCAGCGGACCGAGGCCCAGCTTCACCGGTACCTCGAAAGCCACATCGGCCATCTTGCCGCTTGCGATATCGAGCCGCTTTATCTCGCCGCCTGCACCCATGACAATTGCCCTGTCATCTGGCGTGAAAACATATCGCGGCATCAGGTCGGCATAATAGCCGCCTTCTTGCCCG
The DNA here is from genome assembly GCA_031406495.1 of Sphingomonadales bacterium. Taxonomy (GTDB): domain Bacteria; phylum Pseudomonadota; class Alphaproteobacteria; order Sphingomonadales; family Sphingomonadaceae; genus Sphingorhabdus_B. Next base: position 193,156 of record JANOHL010000103.1, read on the forward strand.
TCATGATCGACGGGGAAGGCAATCCACCGATCTTCGCCGTTTTGCAAATCACGCAGGCGCAGGCCGGTCTGCTGACCCTTGCGGCTGGCATAAGCAAGAAAGCGTCCGTTATGCGACAGTACCGGCCGCATCGCGCCGCCGGCCGATTGAATTACCGTCTCGACGCTGCCACTCATCAGATGGCGGCGGGCGATCGACCAATTCGGTGGGTCCCCTTCGGTCCAGGTATGGCCGAGTTTTGTCGCATAATAAGCAAATTTGCCGTCGGGCGAGATGACCGCGCCCATCGCATTGGTTCGGTTGTCCCAATCTTCCGCGCCGGTCGGCTGAGCCTTGACGACGGTCTCGCTTTTGTTGCCATCGGCGCTGAATTTCATCAGCTCGAACGCCAAGACCTTATGCACCGCGCGCGACACATAGATGTTGTGGCCATCGGGCGACCATGTAGGCGAGGAATAAAGTACCAGAGACTTGTCGCTGGAAATCTGTTTGAGCCCGCTACCATCGGCATTCGCAACCCACAAGTTGGTGATACCAGACCGGTCGCTGATGAAAGCGAATTTCGTACCGTCGGGGGAAAAGACCGGATTTCGTTCAAATGCCATGCCGGTCAGAACGGGCTTTGCCTTCCCGCCCTCGGCATCGAGCGTATAGATATCGCCCAGCACATCGATGAGCATACTCTTGCCGTCTGGTGACAGATCAAGCTGCATCCAGGTGACCGAGCTTATCGTCTTTTCGAAACTGCGCGTTGGTGCCAGCGGCAATGCGGTTTCGTCGGCGAGCGCAGGCATCGCCGCAAACAGAGCGAACAGGATAGCCGAGGCGAGCGGAAATTTATGCATCATCCGATGGACTATACCGAAAGCTGCCCGCCTCCCAATAAGAAGCGGGCAGCCTCGGGCTTTACATCGACAAATCGACGCGCAAGCCAATCGTCCGCGGACGGATGATCGAACCTGCCGGGGCGAATTGCGACGTGAACGGCGCGCTCAGGATGCCAAACTTGTCGAACAGATTGTTGGCAAAGGCCAGCACGCGGATATGCTCGCCAAAGCCAATCGAGGCACGAACATCGACCACATGAAAGTCACCGCGCGTATTTGGGTTGCCGAATGCAACTGGTGCTTTCGACAAATAACGATGCGCAATTTCAAAGCTTGGCGCCCCACCAACATCGGCCAACTCGAACTTCAGATTGTTCGCGATCGACCATTTGGACGAGCCGGGCAACGTGGAGCCTGAGTCATATCCGCCACCCACTGCAAAAGTATCGGGGAGGAAGGATGTCAACTTCGCTTTCTGATATGTGATGTTCGTGCCGAACGAAACAGCGCGGCTGAACGCATAGGTTCCCGCAAATTCCACACCCATGATATTCGCGCTACCCGCATTGGTAACGTAGGAATAATAGCTGGGTGGCGGACCGAACAGGCGAGCCTGAATATTGCTCCAGTCGATGTTGAACACCGTCGCATCAATCAGTAATTTGCGGTCAAAAGCGGAGAATTTCACCCCGGCTTCATAATTGTCGACTTCGTCGCTTCCATATTGTGTCGGAATGGTCGGTAGCAGCCCCGCATTAGGGTTGATGCCGCCGACACGGAAGCCTTGCGAATATGTGACATAAGCCATGAAGTCATCGGTTGGACGCAGGGCCAACGTCACCTTGGGCGTGAAGCCGTCCTCGCTTTCGGACACGCTGCCGGTCCTGTCGACGGCATTGAAACCACCCGGATAGCCGCCAAAAGCGCCGGCCTGATTGGTAACCGTCGCGCTATATTCAGCTTTGTAATAGCGACCGCCGACGGTCAGTTCGACCGCTTCGATCGGCTTGAACGATATTTCACCGAATATGCCCAAATCCTCGTTCACCGAGTCAGACAGATAGCCATAAAGGCGATCGCCCGGGGTCAGCGTAGCACCCGAAAAGCCGCCGAACAGGGCAGGGTTCGCATTGATGAATGCCGCTGCGCCCTGCTGGAAAATCTGGTCATAGCTGAACTTTTTTGCGTGCATGTAGCTTGCGCCAATCAGCCAATTGAACGGACCATCGCCATTGGATGCAAACCGCCCTTCGATTGTCTTGATCGTGGCATCTGCATCACCCAGCGAATAGGCCGCAGCAGCCCCGGTGGTAACGCCGGTCACATAACCATATGGATAGGAAAAGACGGTGGCATTATCTTTCTTTGTGATTGACCCGAATAATGCGAAATCCGCAAAGCCAAGTTCCTGATCCAGGCGAAGCGAGTTCAACCAGAATTTTGTTTCCTGCGGCTCGGCCCGCGCCGTGAAGCGGACATAGGGGTTGGTGATGTCCAGATAGGTCTGGTCGTCGAGCTTGCTGTCCTGCCAAGACGACAAATAGGTAATCTTTGTCGTTTCCCCCGGCGTGAACACGACCGATCCGCGAAGGCCGCGGGTGCGGAAGTCGTTGCTGCCGTCAACGCCGGTGCCGGGATTGTCGAGATAACCTGCATCGACGCGCTGCAATGCCATCAACCGCACGGCCAAAGTATCGGCAATGAGCGGCACGTTGACCATCGCCTTGACGGCATAGTTCATGTCGCCATCGGAATTTTTGGTTGTTCCGATCAGGCCCGATGCCGCTGCGTCAAATCCCGAAGCATCGGCAGTCTTGACGACATAATTGACAAGGCCGCCCAAAGTGGAAGAGCCGAACAAAGTGCCCTGCGGCCCGCGTAGTACTTCAACCCGGTCAATATCGAACGTGTCGACATCGGGAATACCGATGGGGAAGCCGGGTTCAACAATTGGAATTTCGTTGAGATAATAGCCGACCGTTGTCTGGCCCTGCTCGTGATAAGTGGTCGCCGCGATGCCGCGGATAACCACTTCGGAAATACCAGGCTGGTAATCGTTGAACACGACACCGGGCAAGCGAACGATATAGTCGCCCAGGCTGTTGGCGTTGGCGGCCGCCAGATCTTCACCGGTCACCGCACTAATTGGCATTGCGACCTGTCGGATATTCTCTTCGCGTTTGGTTGCGGTAACAATGATTTCACCTTTCGACGAGTCTGCGCCAGCAGGCTCTTCCTGCGCATATGCGCTGTTCGCCATAGCGGCGTAGCTCGTGACCAGTGCGAGTGCAGACACTCGTCCGATCAAATTAACGATATTGCTCTTCATTTCTTTTTCCCTTCACCTTTTTTTGAGTGCCGTTTTTCGGGCTACTTCTTGAAAAATATGCTTTCTCTCCCGGAATATATTAACCGCTTCCATATCGCTGTCGGCCATCGACGATGGTCCGCAAAACCTTGGGGTTCGCCGGGAAAGTGCGCTTATGCTCATGCAATGCGCTCCTTGGCTGGCGCTGTTGCAGCTTCAACCCGATCAGCGTTAAAATGCTGCATCCAGCTTTTGAGCGAAGGGTCGCGCAAACCAGCGATGATTTCGGAAACGCTCTGCGCACTTTCCTCCTGTCCTAGCTTGAAGCGCGCATCGATGCTGCGGACATGGGCTCGAAAACCGATAATGCGCGACATGAGCGGCTCCAAACGGTCCCCTGCATCGGCCAAGTTCCAGCCAACAGGCTGATCCGCCTCCATATGTTCGACCAGCCTATCGACCGCTATCAGGGTGCTATCCGGATCGAATTCGACTTTGACGGAAATCGCAGCAACGGCGAAATTCCAAGTTGGCGCCCAATTCTTCTGTGACACCATCGACGGCGAGATATAGCCATGTGGGCCGGAGAACAGGACGACGGCACGGCCATCATATTGCAAATCTTCAACCTGCGCATTGAAACGCGAGCAATGCCCGATGAGCGCAACCAACTCTCCATCGGCGTTGGTTTCCGCAAGCAAAGGCAACGGCGTCGCGTCAAAGCCACGGGTGGAATTTGACACCAGCCAGGCAAGCGGATGATCGGCTATCAGCCGCAGCAGGTCATTAGTGGTTCCCGACGGAAATTTCATGAAGGGCAACGTTCATCATACTTGACCCCCTAAAAACATCCAGATTTGGAATGTTGATGGGTCCAATGCACCCAATCCCCTGCGCCCTTAGTTATCGGCAGCACACCTGAGTGCTAATATGGCTTCGCGTGCTTCTTCTTGCTTCAGGCTGGCAAAACCCAGCCGCAGGCCGCGCGGTGCCTCGTCGCGGGCCATAAATGAATGCGATGCGGCAAAGCTTAGTCCCAATCGCGCGGCCCGACGTTCGATCCGGTCAAGGGCTGCTATATCGCGAAACCGGAGCCAAAGCGCGAGGCCGCCTTCCGGAATTTGGACATCGACCATGTCGCCAAACGCTTCATCGACGACTGCGGTAAAGGCATCACGCCGTTCAGCATAGACACGGTTTGCTTTGCGTGCGTGTCTTCGTACCTCACCGGCATCAATCAGCTCGGCTGCGGCGTCTTCGGTTATGGTGTTGCCCATGCCGTCGGTTAGCGACACTTCATAAGATACCGCGTCAATCACTTCACGCGGTGCGGCAAGATACCCTATCCGCAGTGCAGGCAGCAACAGTTTCGATAGCGATCCGACATAGACGACGCGGTCGGGTGCATAGCTCGCCATCGGTAACAATGGTTGTGATCCGAAGCGAAATTCATGATCATAATCATCTTCGATTACCGCAAAGCCAAACTGGCGAGCCAGCTCTAGCAGCCGCAACCTTCGCTCAGGCCGCAAAGACACCGTTGTCGGGAATTGGTGATGCGGTGTCAGGAAGATTGCGCAGACCTTATGCTTGCGGCAGAGACGCTCGACGTCCTGCACATCCAGCCCTTCTGTATTGAGCCGGACAGGGACGATTTCGGCACCACAGGCACGGAAGGCGGCGACGGCAGGTTCATAGGTCAACTCCTCCACCAGAACCGCTGCACCTGGTCGCGTCAATATACGGGCGGCTAGATAGATGCCCATTTGGCTACCCCGGGTAATGCAGATATTCTCTGCCGTTACCATCAGCCCGCGTTCATCACGTAACATCGCCGCGATACTCTCGCGCAGCAACATCGAGCCTCGTGGATCACGATATAGCAGCCGCCCTTCGCGCGATGCGCGCAATGCCGCCGTTCGGTAGGCTCTTGCCAATATCTCGGTCGGGAAAAGCCGCCCGTCGGGCGCACCTTCATCAAGTTTAAGCCAATCGCCAGCGGGTACCGCGAGCGGACGCTCGGGCGGTGGACGAAATGGATAGCCGATGGCTGGCGCATCGACATGAGCGGACGGTAAATCGCTGTGGTCAGGATTTTTCGGGTCATTGTCCGGCAGCGAAGTCGATACAATTGTCCCCTTGGTTCCTTCCGAAACCAGCCAGCCTTGGGCAACCAGCTCGTCATACGCAATAACGATGGTCTTTCGGTTGACCCCCAAAGTAGATGCCAGATCGCGCGTGCTCGGCAAATAGGTTCCGGGTTGTAACCGTCCGCGCTGGATCTCGTGGATAAGGGCATGAACTATCTGCATATACAGCGGCGTGCCGCTGTCATTTCGCAGCCTCTGCGCCAGAACGATTTTCCAAGGCCGCAGCATCTGGACCCCTCTACTGGTTCATTTCAGTGCATTTGATGGCGCAAACATGCGGTTGCCTAAGGGGTTTGTCAATCAGGCAGCGCCGTCAGCGGTTACCGCATTCAAATGCTTCAAGAAACGCTGCAAGATTTACACCCAAAGCATCGCAAGGATAGCCGCCCTCCTGCACTAGCAAGGTGGGCAACCCGAAACTGCTGATAAGAGCAGCCGCTGACCGAAAGCCATCCGTTGAAACATTCAATATACCGACCGGATCATCTTCCGCAGCGTCAAGACCCAGCGACACAACCAGCGCCGCAGCATCATGTTTTGATATGCGTTCAAGACCCTTCTTAATCGCCCCCAGATAGACTTCATCGCCCGAGCCACGAACCAGCGGCAGGTTGAGATTATAACCTTCGCCGTCGCCGTCGCCGCGCTCATTTTCGTAACCGGTGAAATAGGGGAAATAATCAGCAGTTTCAGCATGGGTCGAGACGGTCAATATGTCGCTGCGCTCGTAGAATATGTCCTGTGTTCCATCGCCATGATGGACATCGATATCGAGCGTTGCCACCCGGCTGAAGCGGCCTGTCAATCGTTCGACCGCAATGGCCGCATTGTTGAGGTAACAAAAGCCCGACGAATGGATGGCATGGGCGTGATGCCCAGGCGGGCGGCACAACGCGTAAGTGGCGCGTTGAGTTTCGAGCGCATCGGCAGCACTGATGGCAGTCTGAGCGCTTGCATAAACAGCATCCCATGTTCCTGCGCGGATACCGGATGAAGTATCGCTGCTATAATAGCTCATTAGGCCTTGCAAATTGGTCGGCCGGTTGCGCGGCAGTGTTCTTGCAAACTGTGTTGTCGTGATTTCCGTTGCGTCGGGGTCATCCGCTTGCGCCATACCCCATGCATCAGCGAGAAAGGCGACATATCCTGCATCATGAACCGCAGTTATCGGACCAAGGCCTGCATCCCCGCATTCGCGAACCTCGTGCCCAGTGCCATCTATTGCATGGCGAAGGGTCCGGTATCTTTCGGCCGATTCGGGGTGCGGCACCGTCTTGCCATGACGAAAAAATGTATCGGGATCATGTCTTTCGGCGGCAGGGGAATGGAATACTAACATAGGACTATTTGGTCTCCAGCCGTTGCCTGATCCAATTAGCAGCGTGAGCAATCGCTTCGCGCGCCACAGCAGCAACCGACATTGCTTCAAGAAAGCTATGGGTCGCGCCGGGATAGACGATAATCTCGCAGGGCGTACCCGCTATCTCCATCCGCTTTGCCAATATGCTGCTGTCTTCAGCCAATATGTCTATTTCTGCAACCACCAACAAAGAGGGCGGTAAATTCGACACATCTGCAATCAACGGGCACGCATAGGGGTTATTGCTATCCTGCGGTGTCGTCAGATAATTGTCCCAGTAATATTCCATTTCTTCCCGGTTGAGGACAGCATCAGGACCGCCGAAGGTTGCTTCTGCTTCATCTGAACAGCGCCGTCCGAAGGCGCCATAATTTGATAATATGCCGCGTAAGCGGTCATTCTTCCCAGCATCGCGTAGCCGCAATGCGCTGGCCAGCGCAAGATTTCCGCCTGCTGAATCGCCGCCAATGGCTAAGCGTCCGGGGTCGATACCCCACTGCTGCCCGTTCCCCGCAATCCACTCTGTAAGTTCAACGATCAAGTTCAATGCGTGCGGGAATTTGGCTTCTGGCGACAGAGGGTAATCCACAGCTATTACCGCAAACCCGCCTGTTGCAGCATATTCACGCATCAGCCGGTCATGCGTATCGATGCTGAACAGCGTAAAACCGCCACCATGCATGTACATCAAGGCGGGAAGCATATCCCGATGATTGGGATAATATATACGCACCCGCAGTGACCCCGACGGCAGCTCTACCTGCTGTTCGAAAACGCGGTGCATTTCCGGACCACCTTGCCGCCAAGGTTCACGTACCTGCTCTGCAATGGCGCGCGCTTCGGGCACGGACACGCTGCCCAGATCCGGGTGCATTGACCAAGCCGTGTTCATGCGCGCTACAAATTCGGCTATTTCCGGATCTATATTCGCCGTTTCTATTCTGCGCATTTCCAGATCGTGATTTAATTTATCCATTATCACGACATAGCTACAACGTCGCTCACGTGCATCGTCGCAGACCTGCTGGTTAAGGTCAAACATACGTCCAAATGGGCCGCTTGGCCCAAATGCAAGTAAAACAGGCCTATATGCAGGCGAGACAGGCGATCAACTTTGCTAGCTCTTCGGGTGCGGCAGCTGTGCGGACAGTTGCGCCTCTCAAGAAAGGCACCACATGCTCCAGATTTTTGGCAATATGTCTAATATTGACGTCCGGAACGAACCCATCTTGAACTATGCGATTGGGTCACCGAAAAGAGCGAGCCTCCAGCACACGCTTTTGGCAATGTCGGGGGAACAGATCGAACTGCCTCTCATAATCGGCAATAAGGAGGTTCGAACCGGGCAGCTCGAGAAGGCGATCATTCCACATAATCACGCGCATCTTCTCGGTAATGCGCACCGTGCAGGGCCGATGGAAGTAGAAGCAGCCATCACCGCCGCAAAAACTGCTTGGCATGACTGGTCGCGCACGCCGTGGGAAACGCGCGCTGGCATCTTCCTAAAGGCCGCCGATCTCGTGTCCGGTCCATGGCGTGACCGTCTGAACGCCGCAACAATGCTTGGCCAGTCCAAAACTGTTTACCAGGCAGAGATTGATTCCGCTGCCGAACTCGCCGATTTTTTTCGCTTCAACATTGCCTTCATGCTGCGTCTTTATGCAGAGCAACCGATTTCCTCCGATGGTGTTTGGAACCGTGTCGATTATCGACCACTCGAAGGTTTCGTCTATGCAGTGACGCCTTTCAACTTCACCGCGATTGCAGGGAACCTGCCATCTGCGCCAGCGTTGATGGGCAACACGGTGGTCTGGAAACCATCAGCCACTGCTAAATATTCGGCGCATTTCGTGATGGCATTGCTGCGCGAAGCAGGGCTCCCGGACGGGGTGATCAACCTTGTTTATGGCGATCCAGTTACGATCAGTGCGCGGATATTGTCGGATGAGTCGCTGGCCGGCATTCATTTTACCGGATCAACGGCGGTGTTCGACAGCATATTGAAAGACGTCTCGGGTCGAAGATATCGCAACTATCCGCGCATCGTGGGCGAAACGGGCGGTAAAAATTTCACCCTGGCGCACCCTTCAGCCGATCCAGCCGCGCTCGCAACAGGGATCATACGCGGCGGTTACGAATATCAGGGTCAGAAATGTTCAGCTACCTCGCGGGTCTATGTACCCCAATCGCTTTGGCCTAGCGTCAAGGACCGAGTTGTAGCGGATATCGAAACAATCCGTGTTGGCGATGTAAGCGATTTCACCCATTTCATGGGAGCAGTGATCGACGAAAGGGCTTGGCAAAAGCATGATGCTGCCCGTGAAGCTGCGTTGCATTCTGGGTCTGAAACGCTTGTAGCGGGCGCGAAACCTGACAAGGCTCGTGGTTTCTTCGTTCCACCGATGTTGATTGAGACGACTGATTCGACATCACGATTCCTAAGAGAGGAATTTTTTGGCCCCATTGTGACGGCATATGTTTATGAAGACGCTCAGTTCGAAGAGATGCTTGCCCAGATAGACGCGGAGAGTGCTTACGGTCTAACCGGCGCCGTGTTTGCGCAGGACGTAAAGGCAGTCGATGCGGCACTGGATCGGCTGCGATATGCGGCGGGCAACATCTACATCAACGACAAATCGACCGGTGCGGTTGTCGGCCAACAACCTTTTGGCGGGGCGCGTGCGTCGGGCACTAACGACAAGGCAGGTTCGATGTGGAATCTGGCCCGGTGGGTATCGCCCCGGACAATTAAAGAGAATTTTGTTCCAGCCACCGACTATCGCTACCCTTCAATGTTGCAGGATAGCTGACGCCGGTTTACTGTGTGCGCAGTAGGTAAGAACTGGGTACTACGCCAAAGGCGCGGCGGAACATAGCACTGAACGCGCTGGGACTGTCATAACCTATGTCAAAGGCAACGGTTGCCACGGGCTGACCAGATGCCATCATTGACAATGCTGCCATGAGCCGCACCTGTTGGCGCCAGACTGCAAGCCCCATTCCGGTTTCACGCTGGAATGCCCGCGTAAAGGTTCGGCGTCCCATGCAAGCGACGTTTGCCCAGTCATCGATATCGCGCTTGTCAGACGGGTCGGCTATAATCGCTTTGCACACGCGAAGCAGCCGAGCATCCATCGGCATCGGCGCGCAAAAAGGGGCCCGAGGCATACTGACTATCTCTTCAAGCAGCAGGCTTATGATCCGCTCTTCTCGTCCGGTGAGATCATCTCCGTTGTCGAACGATACAACCTCAAGAATAAGTGCCTTTAGAAAATCACTGACTTCCACCACACGGCAAACAGATGGGTCGGTTTCGTAAGCGGGATCAATATAAAGGGTCCGCAAAGACACAGGTCCGCGGCAAGACACTTCGTGGTCAACACCGGCCGGGAGCCAAAGCGCACGTTGGGGTGGAATTACAAAAGTAGTTGTGGGCGTAATGACCGACATGACACCAGAGCATGCATAAAGAAACTGCGCACAATCATGGCTATGGACCGGGTCAGTGTAACCGGCCGCATATTCGTCATGCAGACCCGCGACGGACCGCGTTGACGGGTTAAAGCTGCTATCAAGGTTCAAGGCCTAATTTCTACAAAACTACCCAGACTGTCGATTATGGGCATCTGCCATATTATAGCAATCCAGAAAACGCATTGCGGCCTGTTTTCGTCACGGTGAGACCCATTCACAAATGCACTGAGTCGTTGGGTGGCCATTCCCACTCGCAGTACTCCTAGACCTTCAACTACTCGCAGGCGCCGCATAGTCAGATTGATCAGCTTGTGACGCCGCTAGAACGAGATCGATTACCAAGCTTTCCCTGTTCGGCTTGAAATGGCCCCCTGCTACCGCTCAAAAATTCCCTGTTCATTGGGTAGGGAATTTGGACCCGCAACCCGTAGAAGAGCTGACTGCTGGCAGGTGTTATACCGGCTGTTTGAACCGATTTTAGAATATTCCCCTGTTAATTCCCTGCATAACAGGGAAACGAGACGGAGACGAGTTCGCAGCTGACTGTCTGCACCTCCATGCAGTTAATATTGTTTTTCAATAGCTTAACTTGGTCGTGAAGTGGCACTTTCCCGACGGGTCGATCTGAACCGACGCCGTCTGCACTGGCGATGGTCGATAATATCTTAAAACTGCTGGCTTTCAGTCATGATCCTTACGGTACTGGGTCGATAAACTCGCGCAATGCTTCGGCTTGGGCTTTGCTGATGCGGGTTGACGTCGCGTTGATATCGAAATCGATGACTCGCGCACCCGGCGAGCGTGTGGCTTTGCGCCAGAAAGCCGCACTCGTAACCCCATCCATCAGAAGGCCTTTTGAGACCCTTAGATGTTCTTGCCACAAGCGTGCCCGGTAACGTTGGGCGAATGTTTGGCGCAGATTTACGACTTGTTCGGTCTGCTCGCGCAAAGCGATCATTGGACCGGCCGTCGGAAGTGATGCCGGATCGTCGAATATGAACGCGTTGACTTCGCTGTCATGCTGATAGCCACGACGATTGCAATTGGCCGACCCAATCACCGCCAACTCATCGTCGAAGACCCACGACTTCGAATGTACATAATCATGGCAGCCGATCTGGGATTTCGACTGGCTGTGCGACGGTTCGAAAACGCCAACCTTGGCCCGGTCTGTGGAGGACAAGCCACTAAGCACGGTTTCAATGAAATTCTTCCGGTAATGGCCATCCACAAAAGGCACCGCGAGACCGTTGGCGGGGATCAGGATCGTCAGATGCTGGATATTGGGAATAGCCCTATTCAACGCCGACGCGACATCTAGTGTTTTGGGAAATTTGGGATCGGGATAGTCAAAAAGATATTGGTCTTCGATGTAAATGAACCGGTTGGCCGCAGCGATCGACCGCAGGATCAATCGCTGAATATCCCTTTCCACCCTGAATTTGGCTCTATTGTGCACGGGATTGAATGTCCGCGCGATGATAACAGAACAAGTGCCGAGACCCATGGCATCGATAACGTTCGGCTGTTTGATCGGGGTCGGCACAGGTTCACGCGCACCGCGAAGTTTTTCGGTCTTGTTTTTCGGATCGGATTCAATCGCCGCGCCCTTCGGATGATGCGTCCACCGCCTGATGAAGGTTTCGAGCAAATCCCACGCGGACGGGCCGACAATCCGGCAATGGGTATCATGCTGCGGATCTCCCTTTTTGGGGCTAACCGAATAGAGTCGGTTCACATTAATATCGATACCGCCGCAATAGGCGACCAGCGTCTCGCCACGTTTGACGACCAGCACCTTTTGGTGGTGCGCGCCGGTCATCCGGACAAGATCGGGCCGGATACCGGCGATGATGATCGGGATGAGTGCGGGTGCAATTTGGGCCGCGATCAGCGCCGCCCTAAGCCTTTGCGTCGACGCCTCCGTTTTGTTCGCAGTTTCGTCATCCCGGATTGCGACACCGTTTTTCATCAAGTTCACGCGGGTTACTGTAACGCTGCCAGCCAGTGGCGGTTTGGCCCAAAGCATCATCCTGATCTGCACATCACGATCAGATGCGGCCTGAAGCAACCTTATGATGTTGCGACCTTGCTTGCTCTCCTTGCCGCCAATCGGACAAGCATTGGGGAATACGCCCTGAGTTGGGTCCTTGGGTACCAAATCGAAATCGTCGGTCATGTCCCACCCGAGCAGATAGATATAGTCGGCTTTGCCTTTGGCGGAGTTGATATCGATTTCCATCTGCTCGAAAGTTTCGCGGCCATCGATCAGCGAGCGAACGGCATTGCCCGAGCGCAACTGGGCGTCTGGCGACAATAGAGGTCGAAGAAGCGGTCCCCACCGTTCCGGATCGAGCGGTCGGTCGACAACGGGTATGATCGGCAGGATGTTGGGTGGAGGTGGAGGAGGATTCGGTGGAGTCGGCGTGGGCGGCTCAATCGGCTGCTCGAAAGACCATGCGTCGAGCTGCGCCCATGTTTTTGGGCCGATAATGCCGTCCCATTCATTCGGCTGGTTGGTGAATGCCAATTTCTGGAATGAAATGGTGGCGGCTCGAGTGTTGCTCCCGAAAATTCCGTCAACGACCAGTGGGCAGCGATCGATCCGGCTCTGTCCACGGGCCAGGCGATTGCTATCGATTCGGTTCATTCGTTGTTGGGCATCGGTAACCGCTGGACCACGTGAACCCTGTCTTATGGTCGGTCGGCTCGCCGTCGGGGAAGGCGGCAGCATTTCCGAAGCGTCTTCCCCTCCGGTAATGCCGCCGTCCCATGGCCCGACGCGCAATATGGTCAAATCATCTCGCAACATTCGGTCAGGGCCGTGAAGGCGGATGCTCGTTTCCATTGGTCCGCCAAAAATTGCAGCATTGACGTCCACAGCCTCGCTGACGGACAACCCGTCGGAACCCACATCCCTTGTCAGAATGTAGCTGCGCACGGGTCCTGCCAGTGGCTGGCGCAGTACAATGTCTCCGGCAACGAGCGGTGTGCGTATTCGCCTGCCGGGCCATGCTACGACATTTACGCTTGGGTCAGCAGGATCGAGCGCGCGCGCAAGCACCGAGTCCCTTGGCAAGGCGCCGATTGGCATAGTTTGGACAATATTTGACACGGAATCTACCTCACATTAATGGAGTTTCATTCTCGGATCGGCCTCCGCACTGAGGCAGCGGTCATTCACCGTGCCAGTTGGGTGAGGTTATGCTGGTGGATCTCGATCCTGCGGCGCCTGCGTGCGAGTTCATCAATTCGTTCGACCGATTCACTCGCCTCTGCCTCCGTTTCATGCGCATTGGATAGACCTGCCAGGCGACTGGTCATCATCTGCGCGATCTTCCTGACTTCGGCCTGCGCCACCGGAGCAACGATCTTGAGAAAGTTCGGCAAATGCAAATCCGTCAGATAGTCAGCATTGGGCCGCCCGGTTAGAAACAATGAGCGAAAAGCCTGCAAATGAGCGGCAGGTGCGGCGCGTATGGCAGCAACAACACGGTCATATTCGGTAGGGCCTATGGAGTCTGGCGTGAACTTGCCCCCCACCACCATCCATACACGACGCTCTTCTTCAGACTGTGACATGATGAAAATTCCTTTCTGCGAGTCTTTCTAGAATGTTGTCGTCAGCGTATTGCCAGTTGTTGCATCGGCTGCCGGGTCAGCACCTGGTGTCGGCAGATTGTCTGGTAGAGACGTATCAAATCTCGTCGTTCTGCGCCGTTTGATCCAGTTAATGATATTGTCGTTGTTCGCGTCAGCGTTTGGATCGCGCGAATGACGGTTCTGTATCCGACGGTTCAACCGCACATCGGGCACCGTCACCGCAGGTGCGTAAGATGACACCGGGTTGGTGTTGAACGGGAAGAATGGCCGCAATGCAATGTTGGGTCGTCCGGGAGCGTCGGCTGGAAAGTCGAAACGATTGAAAAGCAGGTGATGGAATTCGTGCGCCAGCGAATCGATCTCCGGCGGATCGTCTGGATTCATGAAAACAAAGAACCGCTCGCCCAAGGCACTTCGCCGCCTCAGCCCGGTTGTGACATATGCACTAGCCCCATTGTTCAGTCGGACAAATACCACAGTTACTGTATTGTCGGGCGTCACTATATTCGGTGCGGTGCCGATCAGATCGGCGAGTGCTATAATCTCCTCCGGATTGTCCCTGAAGCCCGGGTAACTTCCGGTTCCGTCAAGCATCCCCGCCGGAATCGGCCTGTCTACGGTCGCCAGTGGGTCGATCCGTAACCCAAGTGTGGACCATCGCAAATTGGCCTGTGCAAAATGCGCGTCAATCTGCGCCTGAGTTGCATGGTTCCCATAGTTGATGACGCGCACCGAGAGACGGGTGCGTGCCTCCGGATGTCGTTCGAAAACGGGACGCACGATTTCGACAACCGCGCCACCGCCAGCCGACGTGTATTCTGCCTTAACCGAACCTTCCATATCGGCCTTACGCAGGCGGTGGTTGCGTTGACCGCGGCGCCTGAGACCGGCATCCGGTCCAGTGCTAAAGCCACTATGGGTGCGCTGCCCAGCGTCGACCTCGTCAATCACCAGCATGAGCGCCTTGGAAACAAATATGTGCGATCCACGCGATGTTTCGTTCAGCGTTATTCCAGCTTCGGCCGGAAAATCATCGTTGGCGCCTGCGTTGTTTAGCGTACCCCAGCGCGCTGTAACGCGTCTGCCCGAAGCTTGAGGATCGCTCACCCTAATGTAGAATCTGCGGGCATCGCTGCCGACAAAATTGCCGGATTCCCGAACTTCATTTCGGACATTCCCGGCTGCCGTGTATGCCTTGTCCCAAAGCCCAAACATCAGCGCGGTCGCGACCGGCGCCCTGCCATCAACACGGTGGTCGCCATCGTCATCAAGCACGAATTCGATGGTAGCTCCACTGGGTGGTGGCGGCGGCGGTGGCGGTGGCGGGGTGGGAACGATCGCCGTGCTCGCCGCGATCAATGCGGTCCACGTTTTGGGACCGATTATCCCGTCCCATTCATTCGGCTGGCCCGGAAACGCGATCCGCTGGAATGATATCGTTGCGCCGCGCGTATTCTTTCCGAAAATGCCATCGACGACCAGCGGGCAACGGTCGATTGCCGACTGGCCGCTGCCCGTGCGCGACGTGTGCACCGAATTGAGGCGGGTTTGCGCCTCGGTCACCGCCGACCCACGGGATCCGGAACGGATAGTCGGTCGACCGACAACGGGCGGTGTAGTTTCGTAGACAAGGCCGCTTGTTTCGCCACCATGCACAAAAGCCTCGGATGACCTTATGATCGTGACATCGGAGAGCAGCAGGCCGTCAGGCCCGGCGATCCTTTCGCAGGCATTCTCCCCGATCGTTTCAGCATAGAAACCGGCTTCGCCCGCTTTTCCCCGCCGCGCGCGCACATCGCGTTGCCGCAGCACCTTTGGGCGCGAAACCATCGCGGCGCGCCTGCGATGACGGCCTTTGCCCTTTACGATAATATCACCCGCAATCAGCGGCACCGCCAGCCGCGTTCCGGGCCAGCCCACGATCTGCGTCGAAGGAACCTGCGGATTGACCGCCATGTTGATGAGCGTCTTAGGATCGGGCGTCGGTTGCCCGGTCGAGGATGGTGGTCCGGACGTGGGCGGCGGATGTCCGGTCATGGCAGGTGGCGGCGGTAAAGGTTCCGGCATCGCCGCCGCCGGCGATGGTTCGGCTGGCTGCGGTGCAGCCGTCGGTTCGGATGATGGTCCAAACCCCCAAGGATCGGCCGCTGTTGCTGGATCTGGATTGACAGCAGGGGGAGCAACCGGATCAATCGTAGTCGCTGCGGCAGCCGGGTCGGGTGCGCCAGCGGGCGGCGGTTCATTTTCATATGCTTCGTTAAAGTGCGACGAGAACCGGTATGTCGTTTCAGCCGAATCGAAATCTTCTTGCTCATGTTCCATGACAGTCATCTCCTGCTGTTCGATCAAGGTTTTTGCTTCGGTATGCGCGGCTCCAAATTCGATTGGAGCCGGAACGGGTTGATGGCCGACGCGCAATCGGCGGGCGGCAGCGACCGCTGCCGGAATATTGAGCACGCCATAGCCCCAGCGGCTGGCGGAGGCGGCTGACTGTCGCGGCGGCGCATCGAGCGATGCAAAAAGTGCGCGCCGGATGGCCGAAACCGGCTGGCTACCTGCGGCCTCCAGCATCAGCGCAACGGTTCCGGCAACGTGCGGCGCAGCCATGCTGGTGCCGTTCATGCGGACATAAGACGGGCTTTCCAGCACCGATTGACGCGAGCGAACGGACAAGACCCGGACTCCCGGTGCCGCAAGCAGCGGTTTCTGGCGTCCGTCGCGGGTCGGACCGACACTCGAAAACAACGCCAGGGGTTGCTCCGGATGGTGTCCGTCATAAGCACCGACCGCAATCGTCCGCATCGCATTGCAAATGCTGCCCGTTGTCGTCTTGCGCGAAGCGCGCTCCGGAACAAATGTAGCCTGACATTGCGGACAGGCGGCGTTGCGCTCTATCCACGCATGCCAGCGGCCATCGACCACGTCGGTGCCGGTAATTTCAAGCGACCACTGCCCTGCAGGGGCCATTGGCCTGAGCACCAAGGCAATCAGATTGTCGCCGTTATTCGGATCTTTATGCCGGTGGTAAAGCCGTGCCAGTTCTTGTCCGTTGCCATCGACAAGCGGCGCGCTCGCGCCCAACTCGACCGCCACCGAAGTCCCGTCAGGCGCAGTGGCGCGGGCGATGAACCGGTCGGCCCCTTTGTACCAGAGCTCGACTGTGGCCTGATGCGCATCGCTACGCGGCAATTGAAACGGCAAGCGCGCTGTTCGCGCCTCACGCAGTCGGCCCTCCATATGGACGTTACGCGAAAAGTAATTCCCCGTACTCTGCACCACCACCGTGCCGAGGCGGTTCACGATCAGCCAGTCGATTGCCCGCTCGATCAGCAATGATCCGTCATGCGGGCCCGCGTGACGGCCGATGCTCATGTTGATTACGACCGGACGATCCGCAACAGACCGAACCACGAAATCGATCGCCTCCAACAGATCGACCGAATTGCCAAGATCGCCCAGCCCCGGTCCCAAATGGACGAAGATGAGATCGGCTTCCGGCGCAATCCCTGAAGGGCCACCAGCGTGACCGTTCCCTGCTGCGATGCCCATCACATGCGTTCCATGCGATGGAGCGGCGGAGGAAGACGGCATATAATCGAGCGCGGCAAATGGGTCTGCTGTGCCCAATGCCTGGTTGATTTCGCTGCGCGAATGGACCCGACCATAGCCGTAAGGGCTGGGCTTGCCGTTGGCCCGCTGATCCCAAAGAGCGATCAGTCGGGTGTCGCCTTGTGCATCGCGGAAATCCGGATGTGCAAAATCAATGCCCCAGTCGATTACCGCGACGACCGTCCCTCGCCCCGTTTCCGGAATAGATGGGGGCCGGCGGATGTCGGTGTCGATGGGGGCGGGGTCGGCTTCGCTAAGGCCCGGTTCGGGTGCGGGTCGCCCGGTAAACGGGTTGCCGGTTTCGCCCGCATAAACACGCGGTGCCTTGAGGCTTGCCACCGAAGGGTGATCGTGGATCGCCGCCAGTTTGCCGCGCGCGGCGCGCGCGGTTGCGATATCGCCAAAATGCGAAATCAGGCGCAGATCGGGGGGCAATTTCGATCCGGGGTTAAGCCGGACGATGATTGCTACCTCGTCGGTCGGCGCGCCGGCCGCAATAAGTTCAAGGAGGCCGGGGTCCATAATATTGTTCCCCGGCTTTCCTCAAGATGGCTTCTTGGCGGCAGCAGCGGACGCCGCAGCTTGCTTGGCACTCTCGGCAGCAGCCGAAGCATGACCCGCAGATTCGCCCGCTGATTTCGCGGCATCTTTCGCTGAATCTTCGGCTTTTGCTGCCGATGTTCCAGCCTCCACTGCCGCTCGCTTGGCGTCGTCGCGTGCCTTCTGCGTATCGTCGGCAGGTGCATCCAGCGCCGGAGGTTTACCTGGTTTGACACCGGCTTTTGCCATCGATCTGGCGGCAAGGACGCTGATCAGGGGATTGCCGATAACATAGGACAGCAAACTTATCCGTCCCAGTTCGGCACCTTCCAGTCCCGCTGCCTTGCCTGCGCTGCGACCGGCAACCACACTCAATAAAGGTTGCTTTTCCATAATGCTGGCTCCTTTTGTTTGGCGATAATCATTCCTGCATGGCCATGACCATCATCATGGTCATCATCATGCTATTGTTGCTATCGCCAGAGGAGCCGGTGCCGCCACCCAACATGCCACTGTAAAGCAAGACCGGCAGCATCTTCGAGAACTTGTCATCGCCGCCGCCGAGCATTGGCATCAACATCGCAATCTGGCGCGATTCATCGAGGCCCTTTTTCAAGTCGCCGGTTTCTTTTTTCCGCAGCGCAATTTCTTTCTTCAACGCGCCGCCAACGCTATTCAGTTCGCGCTCCGCACTGACTGTACGGCGATCTAGCGTCTTGATCGATGCGGAGGTGGTGGCGATCCGGGCATCCAGCTTTTTAGCAGTGGCGTCGAGTTCGGCTTTGGTTGCAAAGCCGGTCTTCGGCGGCTGGACGGTCGGGTTCCCCTTCGGCGGAGTGCGAAGGCTAGGGCGAAAACTTTTGGGCCGTTTGCGACGTGCCCGTTCGTCATATTCGTCATATTCGCCAACGTCGAACTCGTCATATTCGATGTCTTCATCGAAAAGGCTTTCAAAGTCCGATTCATCAAATGCAGATTCTATCATTTACTTTCTCCTGGTTCTTCCTTCGAATGGATTAGTGATGATGCGCAGTGTCGTTGCGCACCGGCGTCCGCTGCCCAAATAATTCGGCTCGCGTTTCCGGATCGGGGCGCATCATTCCGATGCTGCCGCGTCCACGGCACCCCAAACAATGTTCGTCGTCACCCCAGCACAGGCCACAAGCACCAAGTGCTGCCGCCAAACGGCTTAGACGGTTCATCGCGACAGCGTTGGCCGCGTGCAATTTGCGGGCAATACGCGTCATTTTGGTCAGTCGTGCCTCGGAAGCGTCTAGCCTCTCGCTCAGTTCTGCGATCAGTTCGTCACGCTCATCCGGCAGGCTGTCGTCATTGGATGGCTCATTCCGTTGGCCCTGCATCATTTGCATCAGCATCGCCATGCGTGGGTCAGACCCGGCCAGTTCCTGCATCATGAGCATCGGATCAGGCTCCGGTTGTCCGGAAGAGGCATTGGCTTCAAGCATCGAGAAGGCCTTCGGATTCATCATAAGATTCATCGCTATCCCAGTCTTCGCTATCCCAGTCCTCGCTGTCCCAATCTTCACCGATATCTTCGCTCGACCAAGCTTCCGGACCCCAGACGCTTTCTCCCGCAGGGAAATAGGGATCATTGGGATTGATCTGGACGTGCACTGGCGCTGGCCGGTTCATCCACATAGAGGGCGTCAAAGCCAGCAAAGTAAGCAATGCGTCGGTGCGACCTTCGGCATCTTCGGGGTCGATCCCAAAAGCTTCTGCTGCAACTTCAGCATATTCGGGTGTGTCTTCGGCGTTCTCGTCATATTCGGCGGCTTCATGGGCGGCGCGGCCGGCAACATTGCTGAGCGCTGACAGCATCTGGCTCACGGGAACCTGCTGGCCACCGACCGAAATATTCTGGCGACCGGATGGGCCCATCAGTGAAGATAAAAGCGATTGCGCCAATTCTGGTCTGGCAAGAAGGCCGGCAAGCATATTTGCCGCACCACCCGCAGCGCCGCTCCGTCCTGCACGCATACCGCCCAAGGCCCGCTGTCCGGCGGCGGTTCCACCCAGGGCTCCGCTAGCCACGGACGACAGAGAACCTAACGCGCCCGTAGCGCCACCACCTCTGACGGTTGAAACAAGGTTCCCCGCCGTGTGAATTGCACCGCCGATACCGCGCGCCGTCTTGTTGTTCGATTGTGATAACAGGCCGCCGGCTAGACCGGCGCCCGCCCCGATCAATGCGCCCCACGGGCCAAATGCTGCTCCGGAAGCAGCGCCGGTGGCGACCGCAGGCAAAGCTTTTGCAACCATCGGCGCCGCGCGCTGTGCAAACTGGCCGACACCACGGGCCGCGTTTCGCAGGCCTTTGCCAATGTCGTCGAACATCCCTTCGACGTCTTCGGCCGTTGCTTGCGGGCCGTAGATCTGGCGCACCAGATCGTTCAGCTGCGGCGGCGGCAGGTTTGCATATTGAGGGGCCAAGCTGGCGCGCAACAGAGGATAGTCAGTCATAAATGCTCTCCATCAATTCGTCGAAAGGGATATGGTTTGGAATTGTCCGGCAAGGGCTTGAATGATCAGCAGGGGTCGCCGTCGCCAATGATGCGCTGCAGTTGCGCGGTGAGCGCCGCAAACCCTTCGAAAGCAAAAGCACGGCCCCGGGAAAGGTCACGCACAGAGCCGCGCAATAAGATGAGGCCAGCGTCGTTGCGCTCGTGCCAACAGCGGACCACGACCGTTTTTGCGCGGGCTGGCGCACCGCTGAGGCCAATTGCGTCGTCCTGTTGATCACGGTCATCCAATGTCCTCCTCCGGACACCCAAAATTCTGGGAAGTTGCAGCGAGTCGAAGAGAAACCTGCACAACCCCTGTCACCGAGGCATCACCGTGCAATCACAGGCCAATCACCGCCATTCAACACATTGTTTTATTATAGATATTTATGAGATACGCAGCTGCGCGGTGGCGTGGAGGACAGGTGTTTTCTCGGCCAAACTCCGGCCGAGTCCAGATTGGAAACGGTCGTCAGGAAGGGATTTGTATAAGTGCTTGGTCGATGAGGCTGATTGTTTGCATCATTTGTTCGCGCGCCCGTACGAGGACGGCCCGGTTGAACAGGCTGCCGTCATTCGCCGGCGTATCCGACGTGCCTGAAATGCGCTCGACGACTTCTCTGGTCTCGCGCATCGGCGGGACCGCAAGCTCAGTCGATAGCAACTGCTGAAGATCGCGATATTGCTGAATAGCAAGTGCCCGGTTGCCACAAGCGGCGTAAGCCTCAATAAGCAAGCGCTGCGCATCCTCGCGGAGCGGCTCTGTTACGCAAAGCGTGCGACAGATGTCGAGCGTATCGTGCCACTCATTATTCTGCGCATTGATATGAGCCAGCTGAAAACTGGCATCGAGATACAGTGCGCGCAGGCGTTCGCGCTCAATCATGATCATGTCCTGATCCTGGCGAGACAGAAACTCTCCGCAGTACAGATTTAACGTGCGACGCAATTTTCGGCGGTTGGCGCCATCCTTTAGCCAGTCGGGTTCGGCAAGCGCACGCTGGGCCCGGCGCTCCAGTACCAATGCGTCGATCCAGACCCGCCTGCCTTCGGTTAAGGCGATCCGGTCTCCTTGCGATGTGACCAAAGCTTCAAAGCATGGAAGTCGCTGCTTGATCCTCCACAACGAGGTTGCCAGACAATGGCGAGCGGCGTCTTCGGTGCTATCTGGCCAAAGTTCCGAAGCCAGATGTAGCCGGTTTATCGAGCGTCGGGGCGACGCGATAAGGCAGCCAAAAATTGCCCAGGCGATTTCAGGTAAATGAAAACGCCGACCGCGGATGAACACCGCAGTTTCTGTTCCCAGAACATGAATCTTCCAATTCGCCATAGCGATACTTGGCCTTGCCAATCATGAGCTGCGAACCCGATTTTACGAAAATGTTAGTTGAGTACGGTGCCGTTGCGACTCGTTGCAGTCACCAAACTTCAGAAAGTTTACACTTCTCGCGCAACTCTACAAGATGCGCTGGCGGAGAAATAAGCTATTTAACTCATTATAATATAACTATTTTATGGTGAATGGTTGGTTAATCAAGTTAGGTTGTTACGGACAACTAGGGCAACCGATAAAAGCGTCAGGGCACTGGGTTCGCGCCTGAAACGGCAGACCTCAAGACACTGACTACAACGGGCGCGAATGATGGGCATTCGGTCTGGACGGACGACGGTCAGATTCTCTGGTCGAGCGGAATGTATGGTTTCCGCGACGAAGCAGCGATCTACGACTTTACTTTCCGAACCCTATGACATGATTTTCATCATGGATACCGATGGATCAAGCCAGCGCGGGCAAGGTCAGCCGCCTTCGCGCCTGCCTCAGCCTCCCGCAAAACCCCGATAATCTGCTCTTCCGTAAATCGTAGTCGCTTCATCTGTCCGTCCCTTCGTCAGGTCCGAACTCTAATCATATCTGGATGGAAATCAGGGAGGCACGTCTCCAAATACCAATGTTTTTCAATCCCGCCATCTGTCCGTCAACAATCACGCCGGTTGGAATACGTATGCCCCGACGGCGCTTTTGCTTGCAGTTTTGCGTGTGCTCAGCGACAGTTGGCCGGGATAGCGAGAGACTATGGGGAGAGTGGATATGGCAACGCCGGTGTTGAGCAGCGACAATCTTGGTTCGGGCGGGGTTACCAACGACAAGACGAAGATTGTGCTGGTGCTGGTTTTTGCCGTCTTCTTCATCCTCGGTGGCGTTACCAACATCAACGACGTGCTCATCCCGAAATTCAAAGGCCTGTTTCAGCTTAGCCATTTTCAGGCCAATCTCGTGCAGTTTGCGTTTTTCACGAGCTACGCGATTTTTTCGATTCCGTGCGGCAGGCTGCTTAGTAAAATCGGTTATGTGCGCGGTTTTGTTGCCGGGTTCATGATCATTGCCTTTGCTTCGCTGCTGTTCTTGCCGGCAGCATATTCGGGCCAGTATATCTATTTTCTGGTCGCATTGTTCGTGCTTGGCGGCGGCATCACCCTGCTGCAGGTGGCGATGAACCCGGTCACCGTCACATTGGGCAGCCCGGAAACAGCGCACAGCCGTCTGACATTTGCGCAGTTGTTCAACTCGATCGGCGTTTTCCTGATGATTTATGGCGGCTCCGAATTGTTGCTGGGCGAAAGCTCGACCGTCGATCCCGCGACATTGTCGCCCGAGGCGCTGCAAGCTTTCCGCGTTTCTGAAAGCACGATCATCGGTCAAGCGTATATCGGGCTGGCGGTTGCGATGACGGTCATCGCCTTGATTTTCTGGATGTATCGTGGTGCGCTCGACGGCCAGAAGGCCGACAACGTCCCGACCGGCGGCACGTTTGCGCTATTGATGAACAGGCCGCGGTTGGCGTTCGGTGCGCTGTGCATTTTTTCTTATGTCGGTGCGGAAGTCGCGATCGGCAGCAACCTTGTCGCCTATCTGGGTGACGAGCGGACGATGGGGCTGGCAGCACAAGAGGCCGGCAAATTATTGGCGCTCTATTGGGGTGGTGCACTGGTCGGGCGGTTCGTCGGCACATTCTTGCTGCGTGTTTTTAAGCCGGGGTTGCTGCTCGTTAGTTTCGCGGCGATTGCCATTACCCTCGCCGGCATTTCGGGCGTGTCTTCGGGCGCGCTGGCTGGCTGGTCGCTAATATTGATAGGGCTGTTTAATTCAATCATGTTCCCGACAATATTCAGCCTCGCGACCGAAGGGATGCAGAAAGAAGCCCCGCAGGCATCGGGTATATTGTGCACCGCAATTGTAGGCGGTGCGCTGATCCCGCCATTGTTCGGCCTGGTGGCGGACGTTGCCGGTCTGGCGATGGCGCTGGCGGTGCCTGTTGTCTGTTACGCGATCATTGCCGCGTTCGGACTGTACGCGAACCGCAATCCGGTCATTACCTGAACAATATCCGCGCTTGCCGATACGCCCCCAACCTTGTTAAACCCTGCACCTGTTTGGAGGGATGTAGCTATGCGTGGTTCATTGGCTTTGTTGGTATTGGCGGCGAGCATGGTGGCTGCTCCGGCATTGGCGGATAAGAAAGACCAGTTGCTGGACAAACGCCCGCCGGTGTTCGAGGCGCTGGTCAATTGTCGGACGATCGCCGATGCTGCCGAACGGCTGGCTTGCTATGACAGCAAGGTCGCGGCGATCGACGAAGCCGAAAAGAACAACGAACTGGTGCTGGCCGACAAGGAATCGATGAAGGAGGCGCGGCGCGGATTGTTCGGCTTTTCGCTGCCGAAGCTCCGGCTGTTCGGCAATGACGACGGCGATTCTGCCGAAGCCGAACTGGTGACCAAGGTCGATTCAGCCTATCAGAAAAGCTACGGCAAATGGACGATCGTTCTCGAAGACGGTGCCAGATGGAGCCAGATCGACACGCAAGTGCTGGCCAGAAATCCGGCGCGAGGAATGGAAATCAAGATCCGCAAGGCGTCGATGGGCAGCTATTTTGCCAATGTCGACGGGCAGCGGGCAATCCGCATGACGCGCGTCAACTGAGAAGCTTAACCCGCCGGAATAAGCAGCTTGGGATCGACCCGCGCGCTGTTCCACTTCATTCCCCAATGAAGATGCGGGCCGCTCGCCCGGCCGGTGGCGCCGACCCTGCCGATGGCCTGGCCTTTTTTTACATAATCGCCTTCACGCACGAGCAATTCGGCGCAGTGTAGAAACGCGCTGTTCAGGCCCATGCCGTGGTCGATCATCAGCAAATGGCCTTCCAAAGTAAATTCGTCAGTCGCCGCCAAGGTCACCAATCCGTCGGCAGGTGCCACAAATTCTGTGCCGTTAGGCGCGGCAATATCCATCCCGCTATGATAGCTGCCGGGTGTGCCGCGGTAGATGCGCTGCGCACCGAAGAGCCCGGAAATCCTCCCGGCGAGCGGCGCGACAAATTCCTGCCGCCAGCCGTCGCTCGCCGCCTTGCTTGTGCGTGCCGCATTGATCCGCGCCAGTTCGGGGCCGCGCCTCGCCTGAAATTCGGCGCTGGTCGCAGCGCCGCCGGTCAGGCTGGCGTTGACATTCTCAATCCGCCAGTTGCCGGGGGCAACGCCGATGACGGTTTCCAATATGCTGCCGCCCGCGCGCTTCGCACTCAATCGCGAGGCTGTGCCCGCATCGCGGTCGAAACCGATCAGGAAGAAGCCTTCGGAGGTGAAGGGCACCGCTTTGCCATCGAAATGCACTTCCAACGTGCCGGTTGGCGCACGACCGACAACCAGCCCGCCTTGCACCGCGCCCTTCGCCAGCCAAAAATCGGCAAGCTCATATCCGTCGGTGCCGACTTCAACCGGGGCAACGATGACAGGTGGCGGTGGCGTAGCAACGGGTGGCGGTGATTTTGGTATGGGCGCGCAGCTGCCGACAACTACGAACGCGGTCAGCGCGGTGAAGATTCCTAACCGCCGCAAGCTACCGCTTCGACAAAGCTGCTCGCGTCGAAATTTCGGCGCTCGCATAAGGTTCCTGACACACGACGCTCCAGTAGCGCAATTCGTCGAGGGGGATGACAGCATTGGTCACCGCACACAGCACATGGTCGCCCGTGCTCAACAGACGAAAGCCATTGGCCATATAATATACACGCGCAACGCGTTTCGAATTCGACATCAACATGGGCGCATTATGCCGCAATCGGATTGAACGGGCAATGGCAGGCTTAGCTGTCGAACAGATTGCCCTGATTTGTGACAGGCTTTGGCGCTTTGGGTGTAGGTGCGCGCGGCGGTGGAGTGCCGCCGTCAACCACTGCACCGACGGTGCCATCGGCAAAGCGCAACGCGACTTCGGTTGCGGCAATGGCAGCTTTGCTGCTGGCGATGGTTTTGCCATCGGCATCGGTAACCCTCGCAAACCCGCGCTTCAACGGTGCTTCGGGGTGAAGGCTGCCCGCCAGCCGGGCCAGCGCATCAAGCCGCTGCTGTCCTTGCTCGACCCTGCGCACAAGCATGCGCGGGTGCAGCATCTGCGCCGGGCCGGTGAAGGCGAGTTGTGCCTTGTTGACGCGACCGAGCAGAGACTGCCGCAATCGCTCGGCGAGCTCGTCGGTGCGTTGCTGGTGTGGTGCGGACAGGTCGGTGAGCTTGGGCATCAAGCGCCGCTGCGCCTCAAGCCGTTCGCTTGCCCAATCGACACGCCTGCGCACCGCGCCCGCCATCCGCAGCGCAATCTGGCCAAGCCGCTGCAACAACTCGCTGCGCACCGGCACCGCAATTTCAGCAGCAGCGGTCGGCGTCGGCGCGCGCAGGTCGGCGGCGAAATCGCACAATGTCGTATCGGTTTCGTGCCCGACGGCGGAGATGATCGGAATCGAGCAATCGGCAACCGCGCGCACCACGGCCTCATCGTTGAATGCCCAAAGGTCTTCGATCGAACCTCCGCCGCGCGCGACGATCACCAGATCGGGTCTGGCGACCAGGCCATCACCGGGAAGCGCGGAAAAGCCGTTTATCGCTGCTGCAATCTGCGGCGCGGCAGTTTCGCCCTGCACCAATACGGGCCAGACAATCACGTGTGTCGGAAAGCGGTCGGCAAGCCGGTGGAGAATATCGCGGATGACCGCGCCGGTGGGTGAGGTTACCACACCGATGACACGCGGCAACGAGGGCAACGGTTTTTTCCGCGATGGTTCGAACAATCCTTCCGCCGCCAACCGCGCCTTCAGCTTTTCGAACAAGAGCATCATTGCGCCCTCGCCCGCGACTTCCAGCGCCTCAACGACAATCTGGTAACTCGACCTCCCCGCGTAGGTGCTAAGCTTGCCGGTCGCGACGACCTCCAAACCGTCTTCGGGAGCGAACGGCAGTCGCGCCGCCCCGCCTTTCCACATCACCGCGTCGAGCCGTGCATTTTCGTCCTTCAGGCTGAAATAGAGATGGCCCGACGCCGCGCGTTTGAATCCCGATATTTCGCCGCGCACACGGACATGGCCAAAGCGGTCCTCGACCGAGCGTTTCAACGCCGCCGACAATTCGGATACGCTTAAGGGAGAGGCGTTGTCGCCGGGCCGCTCCTCGGCTAACAGGCGGGCTGGCTGTTGGCCAAGGCCGGAAGATGCATCATCTTGGGGAAAGTTCGCGGACATGAATATCTTGCTTATCGGATCGGGAGGTCGCGAACATGCGCTGGCGTGGAAACTCGCGCAATCCCCTTCTTGCGATATATTATACGCGGCCCCCGGCAATCCCGGAATTGCCGAAGAAGCAGAACTGGTCGAACTGAACATTGCCGACCACAATGCCATCATCTCGTTTTGCGCGGGGCATGATATCGGGCTGGTCGTGGTGGGACCGGAAGGGCCTTTGGTCGATGGCTTGGGCGATAGCTTGCGTGACGCAGGCGTGCCAGTGTTCGGGCCAAGCAAGGCGGCGGCGCAGCTCGAAGGATCGAAGGGCTTCACCAAGGATATTTGCAGATCGGCCAATATCCCGACTGCCGGTTATGCGCGTTACTCGACGAAGGCCGACGCCATCGCAGGGCTTGCGAAATTCGCGCCGCCTTATGTGATCAAGGCCGACGGGCTGGCAGCGGGGAAGGGCGTGATTATTGCCGAAACACACGATGATGCACTGGCCGCGCTCGAAGATATGTTCGGCGGCGGCTTTGGTGATGCGGGGGCATCGGTGGTGATCGAGGAATTCATGACCGGTGAGGAAGCCAGCTACTTTGCGCTGACCGATGGCGAGCACGTTGTCGCTTTCGGGTCGGCGCAGGATCACAAGCGCGTCGGCGACGGCGATACCGGCCCCAACACCGGCGGTATGGGAGCCTATTCCCCTGCGCGGGTGCTTGCGCCAGCCCTTGAAGTGCGGGTGATGGCGGAGATTATCCATCCGACGGTCGAGGCGATGCGGGATGCCGGAATGCCTTATGTCGGCGTGCTGTTTGCCGGACTGATGCTGACCGAAGAAGGCCCCAAGCTCATCGAATATAATGCCCGCTTCGGCGACCCCGAATGTCAGGTGCTGATGACGCGCTACACCGGCGATCTGGTCGCGTTGATGCTGGCGGTTGCAACCGGCAATTTGGCCAAAGCCGAGACGCCGACCTTTGCCGATGAAAGCGCGTTGACCGTGGTTATGGCGGCGAACGGATATCCCGGAACACCGCAAAAGGGCGGCGGCATAGTCATCGGCGACGTCGGGTCAGCCAAGGTCTTTCATGCCGGGACCGCAGAACAGGGCGGCGCACTGGTCGCCAATGGTGGTCGCGTTTTGAATGTGACCGCGACCGGTGCCAGCGTCTCGGCCGCACAGGCTGCTGCCTATTCCGCTGTCGCTGCCATCGACTTTCCAATGGGCTTTTGCCGCCACGATATCGGCTGGCGCGAGGTCGAGCGCGAAGCTCAATAAGGCCTTAACCACAAAACTGCATCAACCGGTTTCCGCCACACCGCTTTTGCTGGACTCGGATTTTGCCTGCCCCTATCTGAAAGATGAGCATTTTTTGGAGAGATTATGATGTCGGAATATTGGCCGCTAATATTGATTGCCGCTTTGATTGTCATAGCATTGCTTTGGTGGACGCTGTCGGGCAAATCGGTGTCAACGCCAGTGGCTCCTACCAAACCCGCAGAAGCCCCCAAGAAGATCGACACCGTAGTCAAGGCGGCACCGGAACCTTCCGTAGCGCCAGCACCAAAAGCAGCCACGCCTGTGACCGCTGCGCCGTTGATGTCTGCACCCACAGCAGCCAAAAAACCGGCCGCCAAGACCAAAGCTGCGGCACCGAAAGTTGCGTTAGCTAAAGTCGCGGCAAAAAAACCCGCTGCTGTCAAAGCATCGCCCGTTAAGGCAGCCGCCAAACCTGCTGCAAAAAAAGCTCCAGCGCCAAAGGTCGCGCCAGCGAAGGCAGCAACTGCAAAAACGGCTGCGCCCAAAGCGGCCCCTAAAGCAGTGGCAAAACCCAAAGCAACCGTTGCGGCAAAGCCGAAAGCCGCGGCAAAACCCAAGGCCGCTCCAAAGGTCGTTATCCCCGACAATCTGGAATTGCTAAAGGGCGTTGGCCCCAAACTGAACACGTTGCTCAAGTCGCTCGGTGTTACCAGTTTTGAACAGGTAGCGAACTGGACAACCCCGGACATTACCGAGCTTGATTCCAAGCTTGGCACCTTTGCGGGCCGCATTGGCCGCGACAATTGGGTCGATCAGGCGAAGCTGCTCGCCAGTGGCGACATCGCCGGTTTCGAAAAGAAATATGGCGCGCTGGGTAGCGAGATTAGCAAGGGTTAGTCACTTCCGCTGCCGGTTCCACGAGAGCGCAACTTTTTTGCGGCGGAGACTGTGCAATTTTGTTTCACGCGAAGACCGCGAAGATTATCAAGGGGGGCAGCCCATTATATAAACGTCACTCGCGCATTTGCGTATTTGACAATGATGCTTGAGCTTCGCTCTTCAAAATCTTCGCGTTCTTCGCGTGAAACCAATAACACCAACTCTGCGACGCTCGCATCGGTGGCGGTGGGCCACTAACCATCAGTCTTTCTTGACCCGCTTCGGTCGCGGTTGCAAATCGCCGCCGCAATTGGGACAGCGCCCACCAAGCGGGCCGGTAACGCACGGCGTACAGAACGTGCATTCATAGCTGCAGATCATTGCATCGTCGCTATCCATCGGCAGCGATGTCGAACAGCGTTCGCAGATGTCACGCATTTCCAGCATAATATCCTCCTCGATTAACGGCCTACGCGTTGAAGGCCCGTCCCGTGCATTTTTAGCCAGCGGTCAGTGGCTTTTCGGTCACCCTCGTAAAGCGCGTCGAGCCACGCGTAGAAATCGCGGCTATGATCCATATGCCGCATATGCGCGACTTCATGGGCGATGACCGCGCGACGGACACTAGTCGGGGCCATGATGAGGCGCCAGCTCAGCGAAATGGTGCCACGGCTTGAACAACTCCCCCAGCGGCTACGCGGATCGCCGAGCGACAGGCGCGGCGCGGTTTCGGCCGCGCGCACACAATATTCCGCGATGTCTTGTGTATAGACCCGGCGCGCCTCGGCCTTTAGCCAGCGCAAGATCCGGCCTTCGACCATCGCTTCGGGGCCGCCCACACGCAAAACTCCCTCGCTGCGGCTGATGCTGCGCGGCCAATCGGCCTGCCATTCTATCACATGTGCCTCGCCCTCGACCGCAATCTCGCTGCCGGGGGCAATCGCCGCCGCATCGGGCGCGCTTTGCAGGCGGGCGGCGATCCATTGCTGTTTCTTCACGACAAAATCCATCGCTGTCGCTGTCGGTGTGTAGTTCGGCATAGTAATACGGATTACGCGCTTTACGGCGTCGGCACGCATCGAAATCCGGCGCGCGCGCGGGTTGCGGCGGATAAGCACCGGAACACTCTCGCCCTCGATATCGACTACCGGGTCAGAGAGGCTGTTCGACAATATGGTCTTCAAGCGGTCCAGCATATATTTCCGATAGTGCCCGACCTTTGACCGACATGCCAGCGGCATGAACAGACTCGCGGTCGCCCGTTACCAGATAGTGCCAATCGGGCAGCGGTTCGCCGGCTTCGCGCAGGACATAGGCGCACGTCGATGGCAGCCATTCGATATCGCCGATCTTGCCGCGCGTCAGCCGCAGACAATCGGGCACAAACGCGCGCCGGTGCTTGTAGTTGCTACACTGCGCAGTTTGCACATCGAGCAATTTGCACGCGACATTGGTCGGGTAAATCCGGCCCGTGTCCTCGTCCTCGACCTTGTGCAGGCAGCATTTACCGCACCCGTCGCAAAGCGCCTCCCATTGGGCCCGGTCGAGCGTTTCCAAAGGGGCCTGCCAGAAGGGGGTATCAGACAATGACATATTCCCAATCCCGTTCGCCTCGAGCGCAGACGAGAGGCCTCTCAGTGCCGCACGGTGTCTCGTCTTCGCTCGACACGAACGGAATTTGAAGTGTTAGCGCACCCATTTTGTAAGTTCGGCTGCGACGCGATCAGGCGGCCCTTCCTTAGCGGCCGGCAATATGGCAAGCGGCTTGCCATCGGGGCCCATCAGAAAAGGCGTCTGGCTGTGGCTCATCAGATAGGCGTCGGGCGCGGAGCCTTCGATGCGGTCATAATAAACCGCAAATTTCTTCGCAGCGTCGGCGATCTCGGCTTCTGTACCGTTCAAACCGATCAGCCGCGGGTGAAAGGCGCTAACAAACTGTTTTAACACCCCGGAGGTATCGCGCTCGGGATCGACGGTGATAAATATCGGCTGCACTTTCGCCGCCAATGCGGGCGATGATTTTTCGAATGCTTTCAGCCCCGCCATCAGATTCTGGACGTCAGGCGTGCAGATATCGGGACAGCTGGTGTAGCCGAAATAAACGATACGGTACTGGCCGTCGAACTCCGAAAACGTCCGTTTCTTGCCGTCCTGATCGGTCAGGTTGAAATCGCCGCCGATTGCAGCACCCGCCAAGGGAGCGGCCGACAACGGCGGTTGGGCGGGCGCGTTGTTGCACGCCGCAAGCATCAGCGTGGCGGCGAGCGAAAATGAAGTTTTTTTGTTCATGGCAGCGCCAGACATGGTCTGCTAGGGGCGCAATATCAAGCGTAGTTGGCTTAAGGGTTCAACAATATGGGGCAAAGTTCGGTGAAAACGAGAATCATCCTGTCGGTAGCCGCGTTGGCGGCATCGCTTCCCATAGCGGTCGGCCTGATCGCGCCAGCAGCGCATGCGCAATTTTCCGATAGCTACAATTTCCTGAAAGCCGTCAAGGACCGCAAGGGCGAGGAAGTCGAAAAGTTTCTGGGCGAGCCGGGCTCGGTCATTATCAATACCCGTGACGGGACGACGGGCGGGACTGCGTTGCATATCGTGGTCGAACGCCGCGATGCGTCGTGGCTGGGCTTCCTGCTGCAAAAGGGCGCGAACCCCAATCTGGCGGACAAAAAAGGCACGACGCCATTGATGCTGGCGACGCAGATCGGATTTATCGACGGCATTGACTGGTTGGTCAGGAAGAATGCGCACGTCGATCAGACAAACCGCGCAGGCGAAACGGCGCTCATTCTAGCGGTTCAACTTCGCAATGCCGAAGCGGTGCGCGTGCTTTTGAAAGCTGGTGCGAACTCCGACAAGAAAGACAGTCGCGCAGGCTATTCGGCGCGCGATTATGCCAAGCAGGATGGCCGGGCGAGTGTAATATTGTCGATCATCGAGGGCGCCGACAAGAAAACCAAGCCAGCGGACAACAAGGCTTTGGACTTTTCGGGTATCGGCGACACCAAGAACTAGGCCGAGGGCATCAGGCGGGTGTGAATTCCATCGCGACGCCGTTCATGCAGTAGCGCTTGCCGGTGGGCTTTGGCCCATCGTCGAACACATGGCCGAGATGGCCACCACAGCGTGCGCAGTGCACCTCGGTGCGCGGCAGCCCGATCTTATAGTCGGTGGATGTACCAACGCCGCCTGCTAGAGGTCGATAGAAACTCGGCCAGCCGGTGCCACTTTCGAATTTGGCCTTCGACGAGAATAGCGGCTTCGCGCATCCGGCGCAGATATAGGTTCCGGCCCGCTTTTCGCCATTTAGTTTGCTGGTGTAAGGCGTCTCGGTCGCTTCCTGACGCAACACCCTGTAAGCAGCGGACGACAGTAGCTTGCGCCACTCGGCGTCGGTTTTGGTAACGGCGAAGCGGGTCTTGGCCGACGCATCGCCGCCACAGCCGAAAGTCAGGCCGATCGCGGCCATGCCGGAGATCCCAAGAAACTGGCGTTTTGAGATGAACATGCGGTTATTCCCTACATCTGGCATTTTAGATGTATATACGCTCCGGTACGCTTAAAAGTTTCAAGTCCGCCTCAATATTTCGACAGCTCGACCATCATCTTGCGGTAGCCGTGGACGAAGCACGCCGACACGCGCTCGGGGGCTTCGACGACATTCACACGCAATCGCCGCGCCGCCATTTCCTCAAGCAAGATGCGGATTTGCAGCTCGGCAAGACGCGCACCGACGCAGCGGTGGATGCCATAGCCGAACGACAGATGCCGTCGTGCATTTTCGCGGTCGACGATCAGCTTGTCGGGGTTCTCGAACACGCTCTCGTCGCGATTGGCCGAGATATACCACATCGCGATCTTGTCACCGGCCTTGATCGGTGCGCCGAACAGGTCGTGGTCGACCATTGCGGTGCGCCGCATATGCGCTAGCGGCGTCTGCCAGCGGATGATTTCCGACACCGCATTACCAATCATGTCGGGATTTTTCTCCAGCTTCTCGCGCTCGTCGGGAAACTGGTCGAGGCCGTAGGCATAGCCCGACATCGAATTTCGCGTCGTGTCGTTTCCGCCGACGATCAGCAGGATCAAATTGCCCATATATTCCCACTGCGTCATGTCCTTCATCGGCGAATGGATCATGCGGGAAATCAGGTCGGGGGCTTCACCGCGATCTTTGCGCTCGTCCCAAAGTCCTTGGAAATAGGCACCCATTTCGTACATTTTTTCAAGCCGAGCCTTACGCGTCTCCTCGGTGCGGAACAGCTCGACATCGCCCGCCCAGTCGGACCATTCGGTCAACTTGCGCCGGTCTGCCCAGGGGAAATCGAAGATGATTGCGAGCATCTGCGTGGTGAGCTCGATTGATACCAGATCGACCCAGTCGAACGGTTTGCCAACGGGTAAGGAATCGAGCAATTCGCCGCAGCGCGCACGGATATCGTCGCTCATCCGCACCATTTCGCCTGGCGTGAATGCAGGCGCCACCACGCGACGTTCTTCGGTATGCTTGGGTCGGTCCATCGCGATGAACATCGGCATGACGATGCGCTCTTCTATGGGAATCGATTCCAGCAGATCATCGTCGGAAACGATAGTGATGCCGCCATGCTCGAACGAGGAGGAATAGATGTCGGGCAATGCCTCGACATGCTGGATCGGCTTCAGCGTGGTGATATTCCAGTAGTCGTTGAAATCGCTGCCGGTAATCTTGTTGATCGGCGCGCGTTCGCGCATTTCCTTGAAGATCGGCTGCCAACGGTTTTCGGCATAAATCTCAGGCCGCGACACGTCCCATTCGTGCGGCGCGGCGTTGACCTCCCACGGCAGATCGGTGGATTCCATTACCGGCGCTGTTGCCATATCGACTCTCCTCATTCTCTCGAACAAAAGAGTGCCACTACTGACAAATATGTCAATCTGGTTTCGATACGCAACTTAGTTTGGCGGACAGGCCGAGGTTCTGTCACTTTAACCTCTTGGTTAAGAAATTTTTGATCGAACTTGGCTAAGTGCGGTTTATCATGAGCAAAGATTT
The DNA here is from genome assembly GCA_031406495.1 of Sphingomonadales bacterium. Taxonomy (GTDB): domain Bacteria; phylum Pseudomonadota; class Alphaproteobacteria; order Sphingomonadales; family Sphingomonadaceae; genus Sphingorhabdus_B. The sequence goes on from JANOHL010000103.1 coordinate 227,278, forward strand.
TCGCGTGATCGAAGGTGGCTTGAGGCGCCTGAAGGGAGAGTTTCGGGAACGCTCCATCATTTCGCGCGCGAAATCCGGTGATGATGAAACGGACGCCGCAGGCTCGACCCAATCGACGCAAACCAGCTTTGCAGTGCTTACAGTCGGGGCAAGCCTGCTCACTTTTGTCGCAGTCTGGCATCTCGCTGGCTAGAGGGCTTCTCTCACCCCCGAACCTTGACCAGCCCGAACAGTTTGCGCGCGCCCTCATCCTTGATCCGTCCGCCGCTGCCCGATTTCATGACGTTGCGTTTGAACATCGTCACGCCGAGACGGAGGAGCAGCACGGCAAAGGCAATCTGGCCGATGATGGCGACGCCGTGATGCCACAGCACCGGCTCTTGCGCGGCGCGGGCGATCATTGCGTAGGGCGAACTGAACGGAAATATGCATGCCAGTTGTTCGATCGGCTCGCCCATTTTGGTGACCGTGTACATCGACAGGAAGAAGATCAGCAGCTGTGCCATCGTTGCCGGCATCGACAGGGTCTGTACCTCGCGCACCGTCGCCGCCATTGCGCCGATCCCCAAAAACAGCGAACCGAGCATCAGATAGGCAAGGCCGAAATAGATGACCGCGAGCGATATGAATACCGGCCAGCCGACCGCCGGTGTCGGCAAATTTGGCAGCCCTGGCCCCCAGATCGACAGCACTGCAAAACCCGCCAAGCCCCAGACGACGATGCCGCAGCACGCCATCGCCAGCATCGCGAAAAGCTTGCCAAGAAAAACCGAATCCATCGGGATCGAAGCGGCGAGAATTTCGATGATCTTGTTCGATTTTTCCTCGACCAGATTGGACAAAACCATTCCGGCGAGCAGCATCGTCAGCATGAATAGCAAGGTCTGCGCCGCCTGTGCGGTCAGCAATTGCTGCTGCTTGGCGTTACCGGCACTTTTCTGGACGACGCTAGCCTCGATTTTGGGCAGCTTCAGCGTGTTGCCGCTTGCCGCATGACCTGACAGTAGTGCAATTTCTCCGCGCCAGCCGTCGATCTGACCCGCCGTGCCGGTCAACACCGGCTTTTCAAGGCTGCCCGAAAGCACCGCGACTAGCCCCTCCTGATTGTCGTTGAGTAACCCGCGCGGATTGAGCGGTTCGGAACCCTCGACCTTCGCCACAACCTTGAGCTCGGGAAACCAGCGTTCGCCCATTTCGGCGACCAAAGCCGCCCGCGCCGCCAGCAGCTTTTCGCCCTCGGCATCCGACAGCGCCACGCCGATAACCGGCCGGTCGATGTCCTTGGCGATCTGGCCGCCAAGCGTCCCCGCCGCAACCCCCACCAGCAACGGGAACAGCGGCCCGAGCAGGAAGAAGAGGAAGGCTTTGGAATAGATGATCGCGGTGAAATCGCGTCTACCGATGACGAATGCGGCGCGGATGATCTCTTTCACAGCAACTCTCCCGCAACCGGCTTGTCCATCTCGGCGGCGACCGATTCGCCTGCAATCGCGACAAAGGCGTCATGAAGGCCGGGGCGTTCGATCGAAAGCGAGCGAACGCCTGCCTTGCCCTCGACCAGCGCCTTCAACAGGGGCTCGACGCCGGTTTTGGGCAAGGTGAAATGCCACCAATTGCCCTCGGCCTTGCAATCGGCGGGAAGCGCGGAGCGCCAAGGCCCGTCCATGCTCTCGGTTTCCAGATGCACTTGCGGGCGGAGCCGGTCGCGCGCGGTTGACACCAACCCGTCGAAGCTGATCTTGCCGTTGGCGATGATCGCGATGCGTTCGCACAACCGCTCGGCATGCGCGATGACGTGGGTCGAAAAAATGATCGTTACGCCCTTTGCAGCCTGATCGCGGATCATGCGTTCGAGCTTTGCCTGATTGAGCGCGTCGAGACCCGAAAACGGCTCGTCGAGCACAATCAATTTGGGTTCGTGGACGATGGTGCCCATCAACTGCACCGTTTGCGCCATGCCTTTTGATAGCTGCCGGATTTGCCGGTCAGCAGCGTAGCCGAGTCCGGCTTCTTCGAGTAGCGCCCGACCTTTTTCGGCGGCGGCTTTCAGCGGCAGTCCACGCAGCGCGCCCATAAACGCGATGGTATCGACCGCGCGCATCGATTGATACAGCCCACGTTCTTCGGGCAGATAACCGACATTACGCGATTGCGAAATTGGCCGGTCAGAACCGAGCAAAGTCCGCGTGCCCTCATCGGGGTCGATAATGCCGAGTAGGGTACGCAGCATCGTCGTCTTGCCCGCACCATTGGGGCCGAGGATGCCGTAGATACTGCCCTCTGGAACCGCCAGATCGACGCCGTCCACCGCGCGGAAGCCGTCGAACTGTTTGACAAGACCATGTGCCTCGATTGCATTCATGTTGTGCGACCGCCCCGATTGACTATGAAGCGGGCCATAGGGATTGCGCGTGAAGCAACACAAGACAAATTTGGTTAACCCTTCGATTCTTGGGCAGCTGAAGGAAAGGGCGCTGGCGGAGGGTTTTGCCGCTATCGGCATTGCACCTGCGGCGCTTGCACCAGAAGCGGGCCAGCGCCTGCAAGATTGGCTGGCCGACGGTTGCCACGGCGATATGCTGTGGATGGAAAATCGTGCAGGCGAACGGGCAAGCCCGGACGTGCTGTGGCCCGAGGTTCGCTCGGTCATCATGCTCGGCATGAGCTATGCGCCTGCCGATGATCCGATGGTGCTGGCGGATCACCCCGACCGGGCGCGCGTGTCGGTCTATGCGCGTGGGCGCGATTATCATGATGTCGTGAAGGGCGCGCTGAAGCGACTGGCGGGCTGGCTGGCGCATGAGGCGGGTGTCGGGGTCAAGGTCTTCGTCGATACCGCGCCGGTAATGGAAAAGGCTTTGGCTGAGGCGGCGAGCATCGGCTGGCAGGGCAAGCACAGCAATGTCGTGAGCAAAGAGCATGGCAGTTGGCTGTTCTTGGGAGCGATATATACGACCGCCGAACTGGAACCCGATGCGCGTGGCGAAGACCGATGCGGGTCGTGTCGCGCCTGTCAGGATATCTGCCCGACCGATGCCTTCCCCGCCCCTTACCGCGTCGATGCGCGGCGGTGCATTTCCTATCTGACCATCGAACATAAGGGACCGATCCCGCACGAATTCCGCGGCGCAATCGGCAATCATATTTACGGTTGCGATGATTGCCTGGCCGTATGTCCGTGGAATAAGTTTGCCGAGAGCGCCGCCGCCAACAAGGCGTTCCTTCCCCGCGCGGAACTGGTGGCACCGCGCATTGCCGATCTGCTGACGCTTGATGATGCGGCGTTTCGCACGCTGTTCGCAGGATCTCCGGTCAAACGCACCGGACGCGACCGCTTTGTGCGTAATGTGCTGATCGCGGCGGGTAATAGCGGCGATGCTGCGTTGGTTCCGGCTGTGGTTGCATTGCTCGACGATCCCGCCCCGGTGGTGCGGGGCGCGGCGATATGGGCTTTAGGCAGATTGGATCGAGAGCGGTTTGAAAAAGAACAGATTGTTCGCGCCTCAACCGAGGATGACGATAATGTCAGGCCGGAATGGGAATTGGGGGTTGCAATGCAGGATTTGCTTTGAGACAGTTGCAGTTGCTCTTTGAACTTGTTGATTCATATATTGTGACACTCACCGGTTCATCAAAGCAAACCCAAAGTAAACAAAGTGTACAAAAAGAGGCGCTCGTGCGTTATCTTTGTTCACTTAGCGCCGTTGCAACGCATCCACACAGGACGCCCGGTCAACCGCCGCCCCATCGCTCCGTCTGGCATCGACATGCGTGACAATCTCCGCGCCATTTTTGCCGTCTGGATAGAGATAGGTGTCGAGCACACAGGCATTGCCGACAAATTGTAACTTGCGGCCATTGACCTCGACCACGTCGAGCCGGGGTTCGCCGAACAGACGTTTGAGTGCGCTGATGTCCTTGCCCATCACTGCTTCCAGTCCGCTTCTGTCGATTGCGGGCCTAGCCGGAATGACGGGCGCTGGCCGGTCGATACGTGGCGCGGCCTTGGCTGGCGGAATGATATTCGCGGCACACCCGCCGATGGTCAGCGCTGCCGATAGGAGAAACAGAAATTTCATGTCACCGCGCCTTTGCCGTTACCGTGCACCATATGCACCGCCATCGCGGTCGCTATAACCGGCACCAGCAGATTGACAAACGGGATCAGCATCCCCGCAGTCCCGAGCAAGCCCAGCAGTAAGCGGGGCAGCTTCGAAATCGAACCATGCGCCTTGCCGTGGCGCGCGATCAGCATGTCTTCGAGATCGCGGCCCAGCAATAGCGCATTGATGAGCAAAAACGCAATCGCGGTGCCGACGCCAGTGATGAGCAGCAGCAGATATACCGGCAGCGCCAGCAGGTTATAGCCGATCACCCGCGCCACCGACCGCAAAGCCATCGTCGCGCCGGACGCTAGGCCGGGCCGCTTCCCAAGCTCAGCATGGCCGGGATAATGCCGGTCCTCTACCGCGTCGATAATGTCGTCGGCAAAAATCCAGGTGATCGCCACCGCCACCACGCGGAACAGCAATACGCCTGACAGCAAGAGCAAAGCGAACGAGGCCAGTGCCGACAATGTGCCATCATCGCGCCAGCCCATTTGCGCGAACAACGCGTCGAGCAGGTACCAGAGCCCAACGCCTAACGCGCCGAAAACCAGCAATGTCAGGATGATGACCTTAATAAGCAGGACGAAGACGCGCCGGTCGGACAGGCTTTGGAAGGACAGCATCAGCGCGCGGATCATCGCGCCACCCTAGTCACAGCGCTCAAATGGTCAATTGGCTTGCTGTAAAAGCCGAAGGCCATTAGGGCGCGCCAAACCCCCAGAACAGGATGATCATGACCGAACCCCGCTACGACGTGCTTGCCATCGGCAATGCGATTGTTGACGTTCTCGCCGAAACCACCGACATTTTTATCGAGAGCGAAGGGCTGACCAAAGGCGGTATGACGTTGATCGACGCTGACCGCGCGCGCTCGCTGTACGACGCGATGGGACCGGCACGCGAAATCAGCGGCGGTTCCGCTGCAAATACGCTCGCCGGGTTGGCGCGTCTCGGTCACAAGACCGCGTTCATCGGGCAGGTCGCCGACGATCAGCTGGGCGATGTCTTTGCCCACGACATCCGGGCAGGCGGTATCGATTTCGACATTCCCGCCCGCCCCGGCCAGCCGCCGACGGCGCGCTGCCTCATCCTGGTGACACCCGATGCGCAGCGGACGATGAACACATTTCTGGGCGCATCGCAGTTCCTGCCGGCAAAGCTCATCGATAAGGATCTGATCGAGAGCGCTGCTATCCTGTATCTCGAAGGCTATCTCTGGGACCCTGAGGAGCCGCGCGCCGCTATGCGGACGGCAATCGATGTGGCGCGCGCCGCTGGTCGCAAGGTCGCGCTGACGCTTTCCGATGCCTTCGTCATTTCGCGGCACGGTTCGGATTTTCTAGCCGAAATGGACGCAGGCCGGATCGACATATTGTTTGCAAATGAGGTCGAGATTTGTGCGCTGCACGGCAGCGACGATTTCGAAGCCTCGGTTTCCGCGATTGCGGCCAAAGTGCCTCTGCTGGTCTGCACGCGCGGTGAGCACGGCGCGATTGCGGTGCAGGACGGCGTCCGCACCGATGTTCCCGCCGAACCGGTGACCAGGCTGGTTGACACAACCGGCGCAGGCGACCTGTTCGCAGCGGGCGTGTTTGCCGGATTGGCGCAAGGCCGACCGATGGCGGATTGCCTGACCATGGGTGCGGTATGTGCTGCCGAAATCATTTCGCATTACGGCGCGCGGCCCGAGGCGGATATCGCGGCGTTGGTCAAAACGCGGCTGGGTTAGCTGCCCGATTTTCTGAAAAGCACCCGGTCTTCGGGGCCGAAACCCCACTGCCAGATGATCCAGCTGTAAAGGGCGAGGATTGCGGGAATCCCCAATAACAGCTCGGCCCACTCGAAACGGGGGGGCAGACTGACGATGATAACACCAATCATGGCGGCACAGACGACCCCCCAGACGAGCGCACCACGCCAAATCAAAGGGCGCTGGCCCAACAACCTTCCCAAGAAGCGGCCTTTGACGACCGAGCCCACCGCAAGCGCCAGCATCAGCCCACAAGCGACTGCTGCGGCCTGATATAGCCCGCGCATGCTGTTTTTTACCGGCAGCATTTCGACCGCGTATATCAGTGCGACGCTGAGCAGAACTTGCAACGCCAGCATCGCAAGCGAAATCAGGAAATTGCGGTGCCGCGCCATGTAAACCAGCGCCGCTTCGCTGACGACCGCTGGCGCCGCTGCGACCTCTGCTGCCAGCAGGAAAGCAAGCGCCCCCGTTCCGCCGACAAATTGCGGGCCGACCAGCCCCATGACCGCCTCTCCGGGAATCCCCAGCGCGAGTGCAATTCCGGCCTGTGCCGCGATAATCCAGAAACCGACCTGCCCAACCTGTTGCGCGATTTCACCGTAATTTTTTGCCTGCAAATTGCGAGTGATGACTGGCCCCAAAATAGGATCAAAACTGGTTTTGAGTTTTTGGGGTAGGCTCGCAACTTGCTGAGCAACATAATAGATCCCGACGATGGCTGGCGATGCGAACAGCCCGAGGATCGCCAAATCCAGTCTCCGGCTGCCCCATTCGGCGGCGTCGGCGGCAGCCAGTGGCAGATTGCGCCGGGCCAAGGCTACAAGCGCCGGGGCATCGGGACGCCATCCCCATGGCAGGCCGTAGCTACGCCACAGCGGCCATAAAGCGACCAACAGCGCTGCGAGAAGGGACGCGACATAAGAGAGGATCAACCCGTCACGCGCCGAGTAAAAATAAAGGGCACCCGCCGCAATGCTAATCGTCCACGGCTCGACAATCGCGCGGGCACGAACAGCTGAAACGATGTCGAAGCGATATGCCAACGCAGCAAGCGTAATGTCGGTGACCACAATGGCGAAGATCATCAGCGGCAGAAACCGGTCGAGCCCGTTGATCGCGCTATTCGGAAACATGATCTGTGGCACCGCGATCAGCAGTGCAGCGCCCAAGGCCGATGCGATCATGCCGACGAGCAGACCATCCGCGACCATGTGCGAATGCGGCCGGTCATCGCGCGAGAGCAATTCGGCCAAACCGCGTCTGAGACCCAGCGTCGCCAGCTGCGCGACAAATTCGACTATGAGGATGGCATAGGCAAAGCGCCCGAGCGCCTCCGGACCGTAAAGCCGCCCGGCGATGAAAAGGAAAGGAATACGCGCCGCCAGCCGCAGCACAAAGCCCATGACATTGGTACGCCCACCCTTGGCCAGCGCAGCAATATCGTCATCGTCGGTTCTGGCAGCCGTCAATCTTGCACCCCTGTTGGGCATGGCTAGCGCAATAATGCGCGGGTTACCAGCTTTCGGACTTCAGCGGCCGAGCGAGCAGAGCAGCGACCACTTCGGCAACGGTCGCGCTGCCATCGAGCAGGCGGCAAACCGCAGCGACAATCGGCATATCGACACTCAGTTTTTGTGCCGATTGGAGCAGAACTGGCGCGGTAAAAGCGCCTTCGGCAACCGTGCGCCGGTCCGCCAACAGCTCGTCTGCCGCGCGGCCCTGCCCAAGCCCGCGTCCAAGCGAAAAGTTGCGGGAATTTTCCGAGCTGCAGGTAAGCACCAGATCGCCCAAGCCCGACAGACCGGCAAGCGTTTCCGCGCGTGCACCGCGTGCAAGGCCGTAACGCTGCATTTCGGCGAAACCGCGCGCAATGAGCGCTGCTCTCGCGTTCAGGCCAAGCCCTGCACCATCGACAACGCCACAGCCAATGGCGAGCACGTTTTTGACCGCGCCGCCGATTTCTGCACCGATGACGTCATCGCTCCAATAAGGTCTGAAATGCGGCGCGGCGACAAGGTGCATTAACACCGAACCCAACGCCTGATTGGCTGTTGCCAACGTGATTGCGGTCGGTTTTCCTGCCGCCACCTCATCGGCAAATGTCGGACCGGACAAAACCGCCAACGGATTTTGCGGACGCACCTGCGCAGCGATGTCAGACACCAGCATCTGCGTATCGGCCTCAATGCCTTTGGCGCATAGCAGGAGCGGCACTATGGTATCGGGCAACGCCTGCAGCGTTGCACGAACATGCTGGGCAGGGGTGACGATTAGCAGCGCGCCGCAATCGGCCATTGCCGAAAGATCGCCAGTCGCGAGAATGCTGGCTGACAGCGGCAGGCCGGGAAGAAATGCCTTATTCTCATGGACCGAGTTGATCGATGCTACAACATCCTCCTCGCGCGCCCAGATCGGTACTTCGTCATGAATCTGCGCCATAACCGCCGCAAGCGCAGTACCCCATGCGCCGCCGCCGATGATGCCAACAGGATATCTCGGATTGCTCATGCTTTCACTCCTGCACCGCGCGCCGGTGCTGCATGCGGGTCGAGCGGCCAACGCGGTCGAGCGACAAAATCGAGCCCATCGGTCAGGCCAGTCGCAAACCGCTCTATCCCGGCCCACGCAATCATCGCGCCGTTGTCGGTGCACAACCACAAAGGCGGCGCAACAAAGCGCATGTTATAGGTCTCGGCGATTTCAGCCAGCTTGTTACGGATCGCGCCGTTGGCGGCAACGCCGCCCGCGACGACCAAAGCCGCCAGCGGGTCGATACGGTTGAGCGAATATGTCAGCCGGTCGGCAAGACAGTCGACCACCGCCTGCTGGAACGAGGCCGCAATGTCCTCAATCCGGTATTGTCCCGATTGGTGCGCGCGCACAACGGCACTTTTTAGTCCCGCAAAGGAAAAATGCGGTTCGTCTACACCTTTCAGTGGACGGGGTAGCGGAACCGCTTTTGCATTGCCCAGCGCCGCCGCTTTTTCCACCGCCGGGCCGCCAGGGAAACCCAAGCCTAAAATCTTTGCCGTCTTGTCGAACGCTTCGCCGACTGCATCGTCGATCGTCGTCGCCAGCCGGTCATATTGCCCGACCCCGCGCACCCTGAGCAACTGGCAATGCCCGCCCGAAACAAGCAACAATAAATAAGGAAATTCCAGATTGGGGTCGATCAGACGCGGGGACAGAGCATGACCCTCCAGATGGTTGACCGCGATCAACGGCTTGTTTGTTGCCATCGCCAAGGCTTTGGCGGTGACGAGGCCAACCATCACGCCGCCGATCAATCCCGGCCCGGCGGTCGCAGCGATCGCATCGACATCGGCCAATGTCATCCCCGCATCGGCAAGCGCCGTTTTCACCAGCGGCGTCATCAGCTCGGCATGCGCACGCGCGGCGATTTCGGGCACTACACCACCGAAGGCGCGGTGGTGGTCCTCTTGGCCCGCGAGCGCGTGCGCCAGTACAGTCCGGTCGGACGTGACGATAGCCGCCGCCGTTTCGTCACAGCTTGATTCAAGGCCAAGAATGATTGCCATTGCGCTTTCCCATAAGCGCCACCCCCGCTATGGACAAGCCGCATGACCACGCCCGATTTTTCAGCTGACCGTCCCTTGCGTATTGGCACTCGCCGCTCGCCGTTGGCATTGGCGCAGGCTGGGATGGTGGTGTCCTCAATCCGCTCGGTGCACGGGTTGGCTGATGACGCGATGGTGTTGGTGCCGATGCTCGCTAGTGGAGACAAGATTCAGGACCGACCCTTGGCCGACATTGGCGGTAAAGCGTTATGGACCAAGGAACTCGAACGCGCGTTGATCGATGACCAGATCGACATTGCGGTTCATTCGATGAAGGATGTCGAAACCGTTAGGCCTGATACGTTCGAGATATCGGCGATGTTGCCGCGTGCCGACGTGCGCGATCGTCTGATTGGCGCGGCTTCGATCGAGGCTTTGCGACAGGGTGCGCGGGTGGGAACGTCAAGCCCGCGCCGCGCGGCTCAAATGCTCCGGCTGCGGCCCGATCTGCGCATCGTGGCTTTGCGCGGCAACGTCGCAACGCGCCTTTCGCGGATTGCGGCGGGGGAAGCGGATGTAACGTTGCTTGCAGCAGCGGGGCTGGAGCGGTTGGGGATGGACGATGTCGGCCACGCCGTTGAAGCCAGCCAGTTGTTGCCTGCCGCATCGCAAGGCGCGGTCGGTATCGACCGGTTGGCGACGCGCAGCGACCTTGCACCGTTTCTCGATACCATCAATCATCAGCCGACCTGGGACGCCGTTTGGGCGGAACGAGGCTTTTTGGAAGCGCTTGGCGGGAACTGCCGTTCGCCGGTCGCGGCACTGGCTATAGTCGAGGACGGCAATATCCACCTTGTCGGCCAGATATTCAGCGCAGACGGCAGCGAAATGCAGGCCGGCGAAGCCAGTTTTGCGGTCAGCGATGTAAACGCCCCAAGGGTGCTCGCTGCCGAGTTGCTGGGCAAGGCAAGCCCCGACCTGCAAGCGCTGTTTCAGCCATGAGTTTGTTAGCGTGAGATTGCTCGTTATCCGCCCGCAACCCGGTGCCGATGCAACCGCAAACCGCGTTCGTGCGCTTGGCCACAAGGCGGTGCTGATGCCCTTGTTCGAGGTCCATCCGGTGCCATGGGACGCTCCGCCGATTGAGGCCCATGATGCACTGCTACTGAGCAGCGGTAACGCGGTACGACACGCCGGGCCGGGGCTGCAGCAGCTTTGCGGCCTGCCGATTTTTGCCGTGGGAACCGCGACTATGAAGGCGGCTGAAGATGCGGGTTTGCTGGTTGCTTTTGTCGGCCAGACCAACGTTGAAGCGCTGATCGGAGCGGCCAAGGATGGCAGCCACCATCGGCTGCTTTGGTTGGCGGGGGAAGACCGGACGGCATCATTGTTGCCCGAAGACATCGCCGTCGACATCCGCACCGTTTACCGAAGCGTTGCCTCACCCGCACCGAAAAATTTTGCTGCAGAAGTCAGCGATGCTGAAATTGTGCTGCTCCACTCGCCGCGCGCCGCCCGCCATTTTGCGGCGCTGTGCGACGACCACAAACTTGATCGCAGCCTCATAACGCTCGCCACCTTGTCCCCGCCAATCGCTGAAAGCGGCGGGCCGGGGTGGAAACGGATATTGGTCGCGACCGAACCAAACGATACCTCGCTCTTGTCCGAAGTGCAAAGTTACTTTACAAATGGCGACTGCGACCCTTAACTGCCTATCGGAGAAAAGGGGATTTAATGAACGATTATGCAATGGCGGCCCAGCCGCCACGTGGTGGTATGAAGTTCAAGCATATCCTGATTTTGCTATTGGTCGCCTTTGTCGGCGGTATCCTGATTACCGGCTGGCTGGCCAATCGGTTCGGCTATTGGGACGGTGAATTGGTATCGCAGCCGGCACCTGCGCCCAAGGCGCTCGCTCGCCCCGCCGTGTCGCCATTTTCGGCTGTAGTCCCGCCAAACGACACCGTTGCCAGTATCGAGAACCGACTGACCCAGATCAATGCCGATGCCGCTGCTGCTTCGGGCAATGCCGCGCGCGCTGAAGGGCTGCTGGTCGCCTTTGCCGCGCGCAGGGCCGTCGATAGCGGCGCGCCGCTTGGCTATCTGGCCGACCAGTTAAGGCTGCGCTTTGGTGCTAGCCAACCACTGGCAGTGACAACGATCCTTGCCGCATCACAGGCGCCGGTCACGCTTGAAATGTTACAGGCCGAACTGTCGGCGCTCGATAATGTGCTGGTCACCGGCGACCGTGATGCAGGGGTATGGGCGACCGTCAGCCGTGAATTTTCCGAACTGTTTGTCCTGCGCAAAAATGGCTCGCCATCGGCTGCCCCGACACAGCGTCTGCTCCGCGCGCATACTTTGGTCGAATCGGGCAATATCGGCGGCGCGATTGCCGAAGTGTCGGCAATGCCCGGTGCAGCTGCTGCGCAGGGCTGGCTGGCCAAAGCGAGGCGATATACCCAGGCGCGCAAGGCGCTCGACCTGCTGGAGCGCAGCGCGATTATTGCGCCAGCGCCCGTCGCTGTTCCGCCACCTGTCGTTATAGTCCCGCAAGAACCGGTGGAGCCGATCGTCGACCTTCCATGAATATTTGAAGACAATCGCCGTCATAAATCTTTCATAAATGTCTTTCCGCTCTATATCGGGTGGATGGCATGGGCTTTTTCCTCGACGCTGGCCGATTGGCAAAACAGCCGGACACCGCGCACCGCGCCGTCCTTAGGGTTGCTCGCGCGCGAATCATTGTCGTTCGCCTATATGCGCACCACTGCGACCTTTGCCGGTGCCGTTCCAATGCCGACAATCGGGCAGGGCCAGCATGTCATGGTTTTGCCCGGATTGATGGCGTCGGACCAGACCACCGCCCGACTGCGCCGTTCGCTGGAGGCTGCTGGCTTTGTCGTCCACGGCTGGGGTCTTGGTCGCAACCGCGGGATCAAATCAGACATTTTTACAAAACTCGACGCGCAAATTGATAAGCTCCCCATCGATACGCCGGTAATATTGGTCGGCTGGAGTCTTGGCGGGCTGATTGCGCGCGAATATGCCAAATACGCGTCGCACCGCGTTGCCAAAGTGGTGACTTTGGGCAGCCCGTTTTCGGGCGATTTGCGCGCCAACAATGCCTGGCGCATTTACGAATTTGTCGCTGGCCACAAAATCGACGCGTCGCCAATTGCTGCGGTTTTGGGCGATAAGCCGCCGGTCCCGACCTGCGCCTTATGGTCGGCGCAGGACGGCGTTGTATCGCCTGCGTCGGCGCGGGGTTTCGCGCATGAGTCCGACCACCAGGTCGAGCTAGACTGCACGCACATGGCGTTTGTCGCGCACCCCGATGCGATCCGTACGATTGCCAAGGCGATTGCCGGATAAGGCGGCCTAGACTTCGACGGAGACGTTGACTTCGTCGCCCAGCACCAACCCCTCGGCCTTACGCACCGCCGCCTTTACCGGCAGCAACCAGCCGCCATTGTCTTTCTCGGGAAAGATCGAGGTTTGCCATTTCGTATCGCCTATAGTCGCGCTGACCTTCATCGCGCCCCACCCGCGTTTCTTGCCAAACTCCAGCCGCCGCATCAGCGCGAGCGCATGGATGGCCTCGGCGGCTTCACCTTCGATGGTCAGGAAATGCCAGCTGGCTGGGGCCTTGTCGGTTGACCAAAGCCAGAGGGTTGCGCGGAAGGTGTGGGTTTCAGTCATGCGGCTTACTTTCTTCGCCCTCTCCCATTGGGAGAGGATATGGAGCCTTGGCGCTTTAGCGCTTAGGCGGAGTTGGTCAGGGGTTGTGCGCGATTGGCAGGGCAGAACCCCTCACCCAGCTACAGCTAGGCAACAAGTTGCCAAGCTTGCGCAACCCTCTCCCCATGGGAGAGGAAATATTACTCCGCCTTCCGCCGCACCGGCACGGGAATGTTGCAGATATCTGCCCCACCCGCAGGCTTGATGAAAAATGGATCGCGCCGGTTGGCGCGGGCGTCGGCATATTTGGCAAAGCTCTCACTTTCGGTGCTGAGATACTCGAACGCTGGCATCGGATCGGTCTCCATCTCGCTTGCCAGCCGCACCGACAATATCGGCACCCGCTCCTCTTCCTTCTCGTAAAAACCGAGCGCCCCGGTACCGCGCGGCAGGCTCGACAGATGCTCCATCCCCTCGATCACCCGACCCACGAGCGCGATATTGCGGTCGAGATGGCGCGGCGCGTGGCCAATTACTGTGTAGAGTTCGGCGCCGGTGCCGGTATCGGGCGAGAGGTTGCGGCCCACGCCGACCATGCCGTAACAGTGGGTTGGCCATGTGTTGACATGGTCGGATGCGGTAGGCCAGCCGTTTACGAAATCAGTAAATTCGGCATAGGCATCACCGGGCCGAGCGTGCGGAGATGGCGTTGAGCTTTCCGGAGGCCTTTCATGTATTCTGATCACTTGCACCGGTGCGACATATTCCTTTTCTGGAAGAGTTGCCAAACCGTCGGGCAAAGCCTTCTTCTCGGTTTGATCGCCCCATTGCGTCACATAATTGTCCTGCACACGGACGACCGCCGTGCCATCCCACCAATGCGCAGCTGCCAGCTTGCGGATATTGCCGATCCAGCCTTGCGAAAACGGCGGCGGCATCAGCTGGATGACCGCGCGGCGCGGTTTGCCCTTGGCGTCGGGCGCTAGATCCATGACCAGCAGGTCCGACGGCGCAATTGCCACCCACTCATCGGCCTTGGCGGCGGCGACAATCTCGCCCGGCGCAGGCGCGGGCTTTGTCTCTTGGGCAGAAAGCGGGAGGTGCGTGACCAGAGCCGCACAGGCGAACAAGGGGATAAGCTTTTTCATGGGGGTGGTTATTGCAAATCCGCAGGCCTTGCGAAAGCGATAACGAGCGGCTAGGGGCGTGCCTTCCCGAAAGGGATGCGGAGACGTGGCCGAGTGGTCGAAGGCGCTCGCCTGGAAAGTGAGTATACGTCAAAAGCGTATCGAGGGTTCGAATCCCTCCGTCTCCGCCACGCAGTCTAAGTACTTCTGATATAACAATTTATTGGAGGAAAAATGGCGCGAAATGGCGCCGTTTCGGGCCCCAAAATACACCCCGGAGACTGATTGGAAACGGGGGCGATAGCGAGTCTGAGGTTCGCGTCTCTGATGCGTTTGGTCTCGGTTTAGTTTGGTGCGCATGAGGAATTTTACCGATGCCGAAACCCAACTGCAGCATCGATGCAAATTGCGGTCCGGTAGAGCTGAGAGTCAGCCGATAAACTCGATGCAGTTTCAGATTTGATTGCTATCACATAATGACGATAGCCGTGTCGAAAACGTCATAACCTGACAGAGCTTTGTCACTTAATGACAAAACCGCATCGACGGTTCGAATCTACCTGAGCCCGCCCACGCAGTCTAAGTACTTCTAATATAATGTTAAAAAGCAGAGAAATCGGCGCTAAATCGCGCTATTTTGCCGCTGAAACTTGTCGCAGAGACGGGTCACAAACGATCTAATTATGACGTCAGAGCCTGGCGTCTCTGATGCACTTGGTCTCAGGTGAGTTTGAAGGACGCGAACAATTTGCTGCAAGCGAACTCAAGGCGTGTCTGCGAAGGCAACGAAAACCGTGCTCCCCAGTCCACCACGAAACGGGCCATAGCTCAGCGTCCCGAGCGTCTCAGCAGCGACGACGGTAATGGTGCCATGCACACCTGCGGATGATTGGTGGGTGGTTTGATTTTCATTAATCGCCTCCGAAAGTGAGAGGCGAACCAAGTAAAGCATTAATTGATTGAAATCCTTCCCAAAATGCACCAAAATACCGAAAGTTTTGGATAGTCCATTGGAGAAATTGTGGATAATTTCGGGGATTATATGTGGGGTCTTTAGCCTCAGGCTGAGGGCTCGCGAAAATCCTACGTTTTGCGTTTCCTATTTAACATAAAATCGATTGGCGAACGTTAGTTGGCACCGATGACGCTATTCTGCACGGCGCCGTGATCTGATACCGGCCTCAAATACGGTCAGGACCTCGCCAAAAATGTGTGTTTGTTCAAAGGCGAGGTTGAGCTTTTTGAAATCATTGACGGTGTCCGTCGTCAGAACATTTGGGACATATGCGGTCGTGATTTGACGGAGCGATGCGCCCCTATTAGCCCGAAAAGGTTGACTAGCCGTCGCCAAACCTCCGCGGCTTTGGGCACTTGATTTCTTTTCTATTCTAAAGCATTGGATGGGTCGCTTGGCGACCCGTCATTCGGTGTCGGTCTGCGAAGATAAGGGATTGAAGAGAGCATGAAGCCGTCAATAGATCAGGCAATCGCAAGGTCGGTGTCGGCACAGGCTACTGCAGCGGCGATCGAACTCGGGCCGCTGACGAAGCGCTTCGGTTATTATCTTCGCCGCCTCCAGCACGCGTATAAGAAGCACTTCAGCACCTCGGCCGCCGGGATGGACGTCCAGGCGCGCGATGTCGGCCCGCTTTTCGTCATCGGTTTGAATCCGGGGATCACGCCATCGCAGCTCGCGGCGGCTCTGATGATGGACGCCGCGCCGGTGACGACCATGCTCAACGCGCTCGCGGCGCGCGGCTGGATCGTGCGGCACGTCTCCAGCGCTGACGCGCGTTCGCGGGTCATCTATCTTACGGCCGAAGGGCAGACGACGCTGGACCTCGTCCGTGGTATCGAAGGGAAGATCGACCAGCATTTCCTCGACCATGCTTTAACGGCCGAGGAGGGCAAACAGCTCATCGGCCTGCTTGCCAAGCTGCTTGCCGCTCACAGAAGCCTGGACGATTGACCGTGCTATCCGGTCACCCGCGATTGACCCACCGGCGCTGAAGCAGCGCCACGGGCGCCGCGAGGATCAGCATCAGCGCTAGCGATACGATGCCGAGGGTGAATGATCCGGTGGTTTCGCGGATAACCCCAAGGAGCGTCGGCCCAAGGATGCCGCCCACCGTCCCCGCCATGCCAATCACCGCGAGCACGCCGATGGGAACCCGTCCGCCACCGATATTGAGTGCTGCTGGCATAGTCCAAAAGACGCTTTGCGCGGCACCGATACCGATGCCCGTCAAGGTCAGTAAGGCGAGGACCGCCGTGAGGGTCGAGACCGCGCTTGCGGCGAGAAGAACGATACCGGCAAACAGGGCGGCGAACCCGAAATGCGCAACCCGTTCACCGGTACGATCGGAATGGCGTGCATTGACAAGCATTCCCAATACAACCCCGGCCTGCGGTAGCGCGCTTATCATGCCAATCATCAACTCGCTGCCGCCGGGGTTCAATTGCCGGACGAGCAGCGGCACCCAGAACAGCAGCGCGTAGCAACCTGTCATCACCAGCAGCCAGCAGACCGCACAGGCAACGACGCGGGAGTCCCAAAGCATGGGCAGGACGGATGCCCCCGTCGCTGGCTCCTGTTCCGGCGCATCCATCTCTGCGGCCAACGCCCGGCGGTCCGCGTCGTTCAACCAGCGCGCCTGAGACGGCCGATCGACGAAATAGATAATGGCGAACACCATCAGCAGTAGGTTCGGTATCGCCTGCAGCAAAAACATCCACCGCCACGGCGCGATCTGCAGCGGATTGGGCAAGCTCAGCATCCAGCCGCACAGCGGCCCGCCTAGGACGAGCGCAAGCGGCACGGCCGACAAGATGACCCCCATCGCCCTAGCGCGGTAGCGAGCCGGGGCCCATTGGCTGATCAGATAGGTCACGCCGGGCGCAAAACCGGACTCGGCGACGCCAAGCAGGAAGCGCAGGGCAATAAACTGCCAGACGCTGTCGATAAACGCCATGCCCAGCCCGATCAGGCCCCAGAGGAGGAGCGCGCTGCCCAGCCATAGCTTGATGCCGATCCTGCGGAGCAGCGCGGCATGCGGATACTGAAAGAAAAGATAGCCGACAAAGAAGGCGCTGACGCCCATCCCGAAGGTTTGCGGGCCGAACTGCAGGTCGCGCATCATCGCGCTCGCCGCGAAGCTGACGTTCACCCGGTCGATCGCGTTCACCATGGTGAGCAGCGCGAGCGGCAGCACGAACCATGCCATCAGCTTGCGACCTACACGGTCGTTTGGTCCGGCACTTGCCGGAGCATTGATCACCGCGGTCTCCATGCTCTCTCCCGTTCCATTTATAGGCCCGCTGCCGAACCCGATTGCCGTTTTAATTAATATCGTTTATAAAACAAAACAACTGTAAAATGCAGCGGCATGCCAGAACGGCATCGCTCGTCATTAGGAAAGGCCATCGCATGATCGCTCCCCGCCTCGATCCCGCTTTCAGCGTCAGAATCACCTTTCCGCCTGGTCCGCGGCTACGCTTTCCGCTGCGCGGTGACGAGGCGCGAGGTTTCGTTGCCATCGCCGGCGGCTCGATCACGGGGCCGCTTTTGAACGGCGAGGTCGTGGCAGGCAGCGGCGGCGATTGGCCGTTGTTCCGCTGCGATGGCGTCGTCGCGTTCGATGCGCGCTATCTTTTCCGCGCCGACGATGGTGCTCTGATTCACGTCGTCAACCGGGGCTTTGCCCACGCGCCGCCCGAGGTGCAGGCGAAGATCGACCGCGGCGAATCTGTGGATCCGTCGGATCACTATTTTCGTCTGGCGCCGACGTTCGAAACCCCGCCCGGACCGCATGATTGGCTTACGCGATCAATTCTCGTCGGGGTTGGCGAAAAGCATTGCGACTTTTCCGACTTCCACTATTTCGTCGTTGCCTGACCATGATCGGCGCGGAAGACCGACTAGCGATCCATGAGCTGCTGGCGCGTTATGCATGGGCATTCGGCACAGGCGACGTCGAGCGATTCGTCGATTGTTTCACCAGCGACGCCATATTGGCCGAAGATGTCTTTGAGGTGGAGGATCGCTGGACCGGCGCGGTCGATATCCGCGCCATGGCGGAGTTCTTTTTCTCGCGACCCGGTTTTTCCGGCCGGCAGCATCATGTCTCGCACATCCTGATCGACGGTTCGGGTGACCGGTGCAGCGTGCGCGCGTTCTGCTTCGTAACTTATTGCCAAGGCGAGCCGCCCTACACGATTCGCTTCGCCGGCTATTATGACGATATTGTCGTCAAAACTGATGGCCGCTGGCTTTTTCGGGAGCGCATGATCCGAGATTGGTCGGGCAACATTCTCGTCAATTTTCCCGGCCACAACGGCCAGAAAGTCGTTCGCCAGCGACCGGATGAGCTTCGTCCGGAACTTCGCGGCAACATCTGAAGATCGACATCTAAAAAATAACTTTACAATCGAAACTAAATTAAATATTCTTCGGATGGAGATCGCGGCTGGTATGGCCGCGACCAGTCAAAAGCTCCGAACGAGCTGGACAGACGATGAGAGAGGATGATCGATGCGAAGAATTTCTGGGTTCGCCAATTGCAGCGCCGTCGTTTCGCCGAAGCAGGCGTTACTCGCGGGCGTTGCCTGCCTTGCGATGATCTCTTTTCCCGCGCTGGCGCAAACGCCGGGCGACGGTGCCGCGCCGGCCGCGACAGACAGCCAGAATGTGGAGACCGATACGAATGCCGAAATCGTCGTGACGGCCCAGTTTCGCGAGCAGAATCTTCAGAACACGCCGCTCGCGATCACCGCCATTAACGCCGAACTGCTTGACGCGCGCGGCCAGACGTCCGTCATCGATATTGCGAGCCAGGCACCCAATGTGACGCTGCGGCCCGCCACAGCGGCCTTCGGTCCGTCGATCCAGGCGTTCATCCGCGGTGTCGGCCAATATGATTCGGGCTATGCGTCCGAACCCGGCGTCGGCCTCTATGTCGACGATGTCTATTATGCGTCACTGACCGGATCGATCATAGATCTGGTCGATCTCAATCGCGTCGAGGTGTTGCGCGGCCCCCAAGGCACGCTAGCTGGCCAGAATTCGATTGGCGGTTCGATCAAGATTTACTCCAAAAAGCCTGACGGCGAGGGCGGTGGCTTTGTCCAGGCAACCTATGGCCGGTTCAACCGCGTCGAGCTTCGCGGTGCCGCAAACCTGACACTGGTACCCGATGCGCTGTTTGCCCGCATCACCGCGACCGGGGTTGCGAAGGACGGCTATGTCAAGCGATACGACTATGCGTGTACCCATCCCGGCACCACGGTTCCGACCTTCCAGACTGCCGGCAAGAACTGCCTGCTCGGCACGCAGGGCGGCAAGTCCTACGCTGCGGTTCGCGGCCAGCTGCGCTGGTTTCCCTCTGATCGCCTCGAGATCAATCTGATCGGCGATTATACAAACGACAGCAGCGAAGCGGCGCCCAGCACCTTGCTGTTCGTCGGCAATCAGGCCGGGGTACCCGGCGTTCCGAACGCTACAAGTGCCTTCCAGATCGGTGGCGTCGCGCTCGGCAACGCCACCGGCTCGCCGTTCATCACTTACTCGCCCTATGGCAATTTTGCCCAAGACAGTTTTACCGACAGCCCCTATGTTTCCTACGCGACCTATATCAGCGCGGCGCCGCGCGACGGTACGGCGCCCTATAGCGTGCCCGATAGCAATGCGATCAGTGGTTACGGCTTCTCGGGCCAGATCGACTATGAGCTGACCGACGACCTGTCGCTAAAATCGATCACGGCCTATCGCCGCTATTCCACGCGTTATGCGTTCGACGAAGGGACGCCGATCGACACCGCTTTGATCGACAACGCCAATCGCCTCCGCCAGGTGAGCCAGGAACTGCGCCTGTCCGGCAGGCTCGGGTCCGTCGATTTCACGCTGGGCGGCTTCTACTTCAACTACAACGCCGAGGCGCGCCAACGGATCACGCTGCCAACGCTGCAGTTCGTCCAGGACGACGATATCGAGCAGACCACAAAGGCCGCGTTTGCTAATTTCGACTGGGCCGTAACCGACGATCTGAGTGTCATTGCCGGCGCGCGCTACACTGCGGTGGATAAGCGGCTGACCTATGGTCGGCTCGGCTTGCCCGGCAACAACTTCGGGGGGCTTGCCGACCCGCGCGTGCGCGGACTCAATGGCCTTGTCCGCGAGCTCGGGGACGATCACTGGGATTTCCGGGGCGCGGTCCAGTATCGCTTCTCGCCGGAGGTGATGGTCTACGGACAGGTATCGACCGGCTTCAAGATCGGCGGCTTCAACTCGCGTCCCTTCTTCCCGCAGCAGGCGCTACCGTTCGGGCAGGAGACGCTGGTCGCTTATGAAGTGGGCGCCAAGACCGACCTCTTCGACCGCCGGGTCCGGCTCAACCTCTCGGGCTTCCACAACAAGTACGACGGCATCCTCGTGACGCTTTCGAACTGCCCGCTGCCGGGAGCGCCGCCCGCGCCGTGCGCACTGCCAGCGAACGCCGGCGAGGCGACGGTCAAGGGCTTCGAGGCCGAGACGGTGTTGAAGCTCGCGCCGGGGCTGACTGTGGACGGCTCGCTGTCCTATCTCGATTTCCAGTATGACTCGCTGACGGCACCCGCCGTGGCGTCCGGTGTAACGCTTGGAATGCGCGGGCCTTTCACTCCGAAATGGCAATATAGCGCGGGGCTGCAATATGAGATCATCTTCGGTTCCGGCGCGCGCCTCATACCGCGGGTCGATCTCAGCCATACAGACAGCTTCTTCCAGCAGCCGGTCAACCGCGCGCTGAACGTGGTTCCGGGGCGCACCCTGCTCAACGCCAACCTCGCCTGGCGATCACCCGACGACGCGTGGTCGGTGGTGCTGCAGGTCAGCAACATCACCAACAAGGTCTATTACAACAGCGTTTTCGATAATCGCGGTTCGAACAACACGGTGACCGGATTCCCCGGCGCACCGCGCGAATGGGCGGTCACGGTGAAACGCAGCTTCTGATCCCGATCCTTCACTCCAGTATCACAGATAGGAAAATCGCGTGCGCATCACCCGCGTCGAATGCATCCCGGTCACGACACCCCTCGCCAAGCCGATCGTCATTGCGACGACCAACATCGATGCGGTTCAATCGATCGTCCTGAAAATCTTTACCGATGACGGCCTGATCGGGCTGGCGGACTCGGGTGACACCTCGGCCTTCTATCATGGCGAAACCCAGGATTCGATCGCAGGTATCATTGCCACGCAGATCGCGCCGCGCATTCTGATCGGCGAGGATCCGACCAAGATCGAGAAGATAGTTGGCCGGATGGACCTGCTGGTCCGCGACAACAACCATGCCAAATCGATGGTCGATGCCGCATTGCACGACATCAAGGGTAAGGCGTTTGGCGTACCGGTATATCAGTTGCT
This sequence comes from Sphingomonadales bacterium, assembly GCA_031406495.1. Classification (GTDB taxonomy): domain Bacteria; phylum Pseudomonadota; class Alphaproteobacteria; order Sphingomonadales; family Sphingomonadaceae; genus Sphingorhabdus_B. Next base: position 248,868 of record JANOHL010000103.1, read on the forward strand.
CGGGGGCAAAACGGTTGAATCGATCGATTGCGGCTATGTACTGATGGCGGGGCCTGCCGAGCAGCTCATCACCGAAGCAAAACGCGGCCTCGATGCCGGGTTCAAGCTGGTCAAGCTGAAGGTGAGCCCGGATTTCGAAGCTTCGATCCGCGGCGTCATCGAACTGCGCGAAGCGCTGGGCGAAGATGCCCGCCTGATGGTCGACGTTAACGGCATGTGGAATTACGATCAGGCGCTCAAAGCGCTGCGCCGCTGGGAGCCGGTCAATCTCGAGTTGATCGAACAGCCGCTTCCCTATTGGGATCTGGATGGGATGGCGAAGCTGCGCCACCGCGTCGGCACTCCGATCTTTGCTGACGAGTCCGCGCGCGACCTCAACCATCTGCGCGAGGTGATTGACAAGCAGGCGGCAGACGGCCTGTTCCTGAAGGTGCAAAAGGCGGGCGGCCTGCTCAAGGCGCAGCGCTGGCTGACGGTGGCGCGCATGTCCGGCATGGCGGTGATGACGGGCTGCATGCCGGGGTCCGGGCTTGAAGCCGCACCGGCAGCGCATCTGCTGGTCGCCGACGACTGGGCGTCGCAGTTCGTGCAGGAGAACAACGGACCGCTTTCGGTGCATGACATCACCGAATGCGATGGCACCTTGCGCGACGAGATTGCGCTCAACGGGCCGCGCTATGAACAGGGCAAGATGTATGCGCCGGAAGGCCCGGGCCTCGGAATCGAGCTCAACGAGGACTTCATCGCCAGCCACCTGAGCAAGGGTTTCTCGACGCGCGTCGTCACGGCGTAGCGCGTCGCTGCCGGAGGATTGCCGCAATGGCCGATTTCTCGCTCACACATCCGCCAGGAGGGTTCTTCGCGCCGACGCGGTTCGAGGCCGATGTCATCGATTGTATCGTCACGGGTACGATCCCGCCCCAGCTTGAGGGCGCATTCTATCGCCTGCACGGCGACTGGATCTATGCGCCCAAATTCACCGACGAGGCCAGTCTGTCGGCCGACGGCTATATCAGCATGTTCCGCTTCCGCGGCGGCAGCGTCGATTATCGCGGACGCTATGTCCGCACCGACCGCTATCTCCGCCAAATCGCCGCGCGCCGACAGCTCTATGGCTATTACCGCAACCCGCACAGCGACGACGCCGAGGTCCGCGATATCGAAAACCCCGGTTTGCGAACGAGCGCGAACACCACGCCGGTCATCCTGGCCGGAAAGCTCTACGCGACGAAAGAAGAGGGCCTTCCATACGAGATCGATCCAAACACGCTGGAGACGCTTGGGCCGTCCGATTTCGATGGCGCGTGGAAGAGCCAGACATTCACGGCGCATCCGAAGCTCGACCCCGAAACCGGCGAGACCTTCGCCTTCGGTTACGAGGCCACAGGTCTTGCGAGCAACGACGTCTATGCCTGCGCCTTCGATCGCGATGGCAAGATCACCTGGGAAGTGCGCTTTCAGGTGCCTTATTCGTCGATGATGCACGATATGGCGCTGACCAGAGACTATGTGATCATCCCTGGCGGCGGGACGGTGACCAGCACCGAGCGGCTCGAGGCGGGGCGGCCGCATTGGGGGTGGGATTCGAAGCGCCCATCTTATTATGCCTTGATCCCGCGAGGGGGAAAGGCCGATGACATTCGCTGGTTCGCGGGTCCCGGGCGCTCGATCGTTCACACGGCGAACGCCTGGAGCGACGGGGGCATCGTCGTCATGGATGCCGCCGTGGCAAGCGGCAACACCTGGCCCTGGTTCGAAGACGTCCATGGCGTGCCGTTCTCGATGAATCCGTTCACCATTCGCCGCATAAGTTTCGATCTTCGTGGCAACGCGGCGGAGGCGCAGGAAGAAATTCTTTTCAATACCGACGTGACCAGCTTTACCCGGATCGACGATCGCTTCGCGACGAAACCCAACCGCTATATTTTCGTGCAATATGCCGATGCCGGTAAACCGTTCGATGCGGCGCTGCCGAACGATTCCAGGATTCAGCCGATCAACAGCTATGGCCGCTTCGACGTCATCGATCGCACCTTGGAAAGCTATTTCGTCGGTCCGGCGCATGTGCTGCAGGAACCAACCTTCGTTCCCTGGTCCCCCGACGCGGCCGAAGGCGATGGCTATCTGCTGGGCACCGCGCACAACCTCGCGGAAATGCGCACCGAGCTCGTCATCGTCGACGCCGTCACAATGACCGAGTGCGCAAGGGTCATCCTGCCTTTCCGCAACGCCTATCAGGTCCACGGCCTATGGGCATCGAACCGCGACCTGCCGCTCGCCCCCTGACTGGAGATACGATGTTGATGCGCGTGATCGATCATTTCAGCGGGAGGGCCAATCGACCCGGCAGTGCGTCAGGGCGATGTCTACGATCCGAATACGGGCGCAGTACAGGCGCACGTCCGCTTCGGCGCCAAGCGCCGACCACTTGAGATGCACAAGTGGTGATATGTTACCCGAACGAGCCAGCCACATCACTGTGCGGGCGCAAGACTTGCGCGACTGGAAGCGAAAGTGGCAATTGGTCGCTTCTTTGCCAGATTTCCGAACTTTGAAACTCAAGATCCGCCAAGGCGTCAGCATCGGGCGCGCTTTCGAGGTTTCGAGAAATTTCGCGTCAACCTCACGGATTAGCGATGAACTCAACCTAAAGGTACTCGCTGCGGCCCCGCACACCGTCCGCCGGGCCGCGCCCCTCAGCTACCGAAGCTGAGACGAACGGCCGACGCAATCCCTCGGCCACGGCTGCCAGGAGCTAAGCATAGAGCCGCTGCCGGATGGTGCGATGCTGAACCGAGGGGCAGCAGGGCCGAAGTAAGTACTCTCTCAGTAGAGGCCGTGCTTCATTTCATGATCATATTGCTGGTCGAGGGTTTCGACCGGGATATCCTTGACCTGCGCCAAGGCCGAAATGACGGTGCCCGCGCTCGGGAGCGATTTCCTGTCGATCAGCGACGAAGGCGACCACAGCGCTGCCCGGTTGATGGCCTTTCCGCAATGGAAGAGCACCTCTTCGACCTCGATCAAGGTCGCCGTCTTCGGAATCCTCTGGCCCTGGGCAACGCTGGCGAGTAGCGCCGGATCTGTCGACACCGAAGCTTGCCCATTGATCCGGAGGAATATCTCGAGTCCCGGGAACAGGAAGCATAGGCCGACATAGCGATGCTTCTGGATATTCTTCAGCGATTCGATACGATTGTTGCCTGGCCAATCGGCAAAGGCGATCCGACGTGGTCCAAGCACCTTGGCGAAGCCCGGTGGCCCACCGCGCGGCGATACGTCGAGACCATTGTTGCATCCCGTCGCGAAGCAGAAGAAGGTCGCCACAGCCAGATACTGGATATGATATTCGGTGATATGGTTGGTGACGGCCTTAAGGACCAACGGCGAGGGAGCGCCGTAGAGTTCCGACAGGTCAGCACCCGCGGGCACCTCCGCGCTCATCTCTCTTTTCCACCGTCTGCCGCCGGGTCGACAGCAATCACCTCGACTTCGACCAGCAGTTCCAGGAAGAAAAGTTCGTTTATCGCGATCCCGGTTGATGCAGGATAGGGGCCGTCGCCGTAGAAAGACTTGCGCACGTCCATATTGGCGACGAGCGCCGCCATATCCTTCGTGAACATGGTTTCCTTGACGATATCGTTCATACCCAGTCCGAAATGGGCGAGCGTCTCGCGTATCTTACTGTAGGTGGCCGTAAACTGCGCCCGGAAATCGCCGACATGTTCGGGCACGAAGCCTTCGCCGCAGCTTGTCGTCCCCGAAAGATAGAGGGTGTTACCGACCTTGACCGCCTGGGAAAAGCCAAAACCGGCGTGCGCTTCGGCCCACTCCGGTTTGTGGAAATCGATTCTCTTGTTCATGTTGTTCTCCGTTGACGGCATGCAGCCCTTTGCCGATCATCCCGGCCGACCTCGCCTACCACTCGACAAGGGGAGTTACTTGTCCGCCGACGCCCCAATATGCCAACATGTCTGACAGCCAGTCCGGTAAAGTCAAGTAAATCTCGAAGTATATGCCTTTCGTCGATCATGAAATATCGAACATTGTGCCCGGCAGTTTCTGCCAGATAAGGAAAAACATATTGAAAAATAGTTATTTTATTCCTTATCTTGATGACCGGCGTACGCCGACGAATTCTTCGACGCATGGCCGAGCCGCCGCGGCGGACAGAAATTGGGTCTTGACAAACCTGTCTGACAGGAAGACAGATATATCCCGTCACAAAATATTCACAAAGAGGGGAATGTATGCGTAATCTAAAAGGGCCACTCTTGGCTTCGGTCTATTGCTTCGGCGCGCTTGCCGCGTCCGCAGCTAGCGCTTTTGCCGGAGAGGGCGAGGCCACTGCTGCGGGCGCCGCGGCCGAAGTATCGGATCCTGCGGCGGGCGAGATCGTGGTCACCGCGCGCCGGCGCGCGGAATCGCTTCAGGACGTGCCGGTGGCAATCACCGTACTGACGCGCGAGCAACTGCAGAACCAGGGCATCGACAGCCTTGGCAAGATTGCCGGGCAAGTTCCCAATGTGGCCTTCGACAACGCGCTCAACCTCGGTCAGAATTTCCTGACGATCCGCGGCGTGACCCAGATGCAGCTCTCGCCCCCGCCTGCGGCGATCGTGGTCGACGGCGTGCTCCAGATTTCGCCGCAGCAGTTCAACGTCAACGAGTTCGACCTCGAGCAGATCGAAGTTCTCAAGGGGCCGCAGGGCGCGCTTTACGGACGCAACGCGATCGCTGGCGCTATCAATATAAGCACGCAGAAGCCTGACGACGAATGGTCCGGCGGCGCCCTCGTCCGCTATGGCCGTGGGGACGATTACACGCTCCAGGCGGCAGTTGGCGGTCCTCTCGTTCCGGGCAAGGTCTTCGCCCGCACTGGCATCTCCTATTCAAAACGATCGGGACAGCTCCTCAATCCCACCACCGATCGTTTCGTCGATCATTATGAAGATCTGAGCTTCCAGAATCGCATCGTCATCTTACCTACCGATGCATTCGAGCTCGATCTCAAATATCGCTATTCGGATAGCAAGGGCGCGGATCCTGCCTATGTCATCAGTCTTTCCGGCGACCCGCGCGACGAAAAGGGGTCGGTCATTGCCAATTTCGTTGGTTCCAATCCGCGCAAGCTGCACGAGGCATCTGCACGCGCCAGCTATGACGCCAGTTTCGCGACTATCGCTGTCACCCTCGCCTATGCCCATATCGACGAGACTGTCTTTTCGGACTTCGACTTCACTCCGGACGACATATTGAGGGTCCGGCAGGACCAGGTCGAGGAGGGCTTATCTCAGGAGATTCGCGTTACGTCGAATGGGACGGGGCCGCTGCGCTGGCTCGTTGGTGGCTATCATGTGCGCAACGAGCGCATGCTTGGCCAGACCGGCTTTATCGATCCAGGCCTTTTCTGCCTATTCGATCCCTCCTTCCCCTGTGCGCCGACCGGCGTGGCCGATTTCATATTCCTGGAGAATCAGGATGTGAATCTGCTCAACAACTGGGCGGGCTTCGCGCAGCTCGAATATGACCTGTCCGACCAGTTCGAAATCGCCGGCGCACTGCGTTACGATCATGACCGCCTCAGCCAGGTCAGCCTGACGACGGCGGGTGAACGCAAGGCGGCCTTCAAGAAATGGCAACCAAAACTCACCTTCACCTATAAGCCCAATCGCGACCTTTCGCTCTATGCGAGCTATGGCGTCGGCTTCCGCAGCGGCGACTTCAACCCGACTGCGGCGACGATCGGGACCGCGGTCTCGCGCGCGGAGTCTGGGACGACCTATGAAGTGGGGGTGAAAAGCCGTCTCTTCGATCATCGCGTCAGGCTTAATGCCGCTGCCTTCTATATGGACGACAAGAACGCGCAGGTGAAGGTTTTGGATTTTGCAACGGGCAGCAACGTCGGGATCAATCTCGACAAGGTGCGGATCAAGGGTTTCGAGATCGAGGCTTCGGCGCGCCTCGCCTCGTGGCTTAGCATTTCCGGAGGCTTCGGCTATACCGATGCAAAGGTGAAGCGCGCGGTTGACTATCTGCAGGCAGTCGGCAAAGTGCCGATCCGTGTGCCCAAATATACGATCAATTTCGGCGCCGATTTGACCCATCCAGTCAGCGAGGACATCAACTTCTTCTTCCGTCCGGACTATCGGCGAATGGGAAAATCCTATTGGGACTTCATCAACCTGCAGGCGCGCCAGCCGTCGGACTATCTCGATCTCCGCGCCGGTTTCGCCGGCCAGGATACGCGCTGGACGGTGACGGGCTGGATACGCAATGCCCTTGACGACAGGACGACGCAGGATTTCCAGCCCGCATCCCAATCAGGCTCTGCGACCGACCTTTATTTTCCTGCGATCGGACGCACTTACGGCATCGAAGTCTCCTATCGATTCTGACCGTATGACGCCGCCCGCCCGAAGGGGTGGGCGGCGATCACAGTGTGAAAGGACTTCCCATGGCGAACGCTGCCCTTGAATCCGTTAATTCGAAACCCGCGTCGCGCCGGCGCATCCTTGGGGCCAAAATTCCTGCCGAGGGCGAGAATGGTCTGTTTTCCCAGAGCTGGTTTCCGATCTGCCTGTCGAGTGACATCCCGGAAGCGGCGGTGAAGGGCTATGATTTCCTTGATGGCGAGGTGGTTGCCTATCGGGGCGATGACGGCATCGCGCGGGTAATGAGCGCCTATTGCCCACATGTCGGCGCGAATCTTGCCACCGGAAAAGTCGTTGGCAACCGGCTCCAATGCGCCTTCCACCTTTGGGAAATGGGAAGCGACGGCTATGTCGAGAAGGTGGGGTCGGGTGATCCGGTCCCGAAGCAGGCCTGCATCTTCACCTTTCCGACGCGCGAGCTATATGGCGTGATCTGGGCCTTCAACGGCGAGAAGCCGACATTCGAACTGCCTGAGTTTCCGGAGTTCGCGAACGGGCTCCATTATGAAGCCGAACTTCTGCCGCTCGACTTCCCCGTCGATCCCTGGGCGATTGCGGCGCAGACCCCCGACATCCAGCATGTGCGGCTGCTGCACCAGTTCGAGTTTGTGACCGACATCGACTCCATTCCCGGCAATGTCGAATGGACCGAGCATTCGATGTTCTATTCTCTGCATGCGAAGGCCAAAGGACAGGATTTCAATGTCCGCGCGGGAATATTGGGTACCAGCGTCTTCTTTCAGGCGGGCCACCTCAACGGCCGCTGGTTCGGCTTCTACACCGGCTTCGGCATGCCGCGGCCCGCCATGACGAAGACTTTCGCCATTCTCGCGGTCGAAAAGAGCGGTAATATCGAGGAAGACCGGGCGTTCCTCGCTTATGCGCGTGACCTCGAGATCAGCATCGCGGCGGAGGATCTCGAGCTCGCGCGGACGATCCGTTATGTCCAGGGCGCGCTGACCCAGAAGGATGCCATGCTCGGACGCTTCCTCAACTATGTCCGCAAATTTCCCCGGGTCCATCCGTCGGCGGATTTTATCCGCTAGGCCGCCGCCGTCGGGGAGCGCCCGGACGAGGCCCGCGCCGTCCGTCCTTCCTGACGATCGTTCACATAGGGCTTGCATCGAAACCGCTGGGCGTGCCTTAGGGACAGCAGGAACCCAAAAACGGTTGCCCCCGAGGACGATATGGCTGCGAAGGCTCTAGGAGAAAATGCGGAGGATCCGCCAAGCGCCGGGGCTCTCGCCTCGGGAATCCGGTCGATCCGCCAACGCAAGCGCATGACGGTTGCCGCGCTCGCGGCCCAGGCCGGTCTCAACAAAGGCTATGTGTCGCGCATCGAACGCGGCGAAAAGGCACCGTCGATCAGTGCGCTGCTCAGGATAGCCGACGCGCTTGACGTCGGTGTTGGGCATCTTTTCGGCGAAGCCGCGCCGCAGGACGCGATTAGCGTCGTGCGCGCGTCGGAAATCGTCGCGGCGGCTGACAAAGGCAAGGACGGCGAGATATTGCAGGCGATCTTCCCCCCTCGTTCGGAACGGCGGCTAAGCGCCTTCATTTTCGAGCCGGCCGCCAAGGCGACGCCGCGGCAGGCCGACCATCCCGGCGATGAAGTGATGTTCGTGCTGAGTGGTGCGATCGAGGTGGCCTTTTCGGACCGCACCGTCCAGCTCGCCGAGAAAGACAGCATCTATTTCAACGGCCATCTCAAGCATCGGATGCGGCGCATCGGCCGGGGAAAGGCGCGCGTGCTGATCATCATCGGCCAGGATCTGCCCCAAGGCGGCGGCTGAATTCGTCAATCGCCCGCGCGACGGGCGCAGGGTCGAGGAAGAGGGCCATATGCCCTCCTTCGATTGTTGCGACCGGCCAGCCGAAGCTGCTCGCCGTAGCTCCGAAATCGGCAGAGGGCGCGAAATCCGAGAATCCGATGAAGAGGCCCGGACAGGCGAGGGCGGACGCATCGTGCTGCGCGGGGTCGAGGCTCGGCTGGAAGGGCGAGCGCGTCGGCGCGACGCCTGCGGGAAGGCGCGCCGGATCGAGGCCGAGCAGGTCGGCCGGCAGCGCTTCGATCAGGCCGGGTACATCCTGACACGCGAGGCTTTCGAACAGCGGCGCGAGGGCGGGCACCTGATCGAGGAGCGATTGGCCTTTCCGGGCCGGGGCGCCGTCAACAAGAATGACGCCCGACACCTTGTCCGGCCGCACGGCCGCCGCCTCGCTGACCACATAGGCGCCATAGGAATGACCGACGAGTAATGCGCTGCCTTCGCAGGCGTCGATGGCCGCCAGCACATCCCCGACATGGTCGGCGAGACGAATCTCGGGCGAAAGTTCCGCAGCGCGGGTGCCGAAGCCCTTGAGATCGATCGCGCTTGTCGCTTGACCCCAGGATTGCAGCTGGGCCTTTACAGGTTCCCAGCTCCAGGCGCCCAGACCCGATCCATGCACCAGTATGACCGTCAACCCGTCCATCTGTATTTCCTTCTCGCTGACATTTCGGAAAGCAGGCTGGACTAAGGGCAACTAGTTGTCAATATGTAGATCGCGTCGGAAAGCTGGTCGGGGCGATCGAATGCAAATTTCGCTTGTCGTCGCCGGGTTGTACGGATTAACTTTACATATCTGCAAGCTTCATTCATAAGACAACAAGTTGCTCACTAGGGCCAATATATAACACTGGAGCGCATCATGGCCCATACAGGGGTCGACATCTATCTATCCCGCGCGGGTAGCGGGTCGGGCGGAGGCCTGGCCGGTGAGGAAGCGCTAGAATTGCGGCAGCGCATCGCGTTGACATGCCGCTTCCTAGCCGACGATGGGCATTCGCGGAACCTTGCGGGCCAGATCAGCGTCCGGATGGACGACGGCAGCTATTGGACGACCCGCTTCGGTACCGGCTTTCGCGATGCGCGCGCCTCGAATCTCGTCCGGGTCGACCGGGATCTCGAACTGCTCGATGGAGAGGGGGCGGCTAACCCGGCGATCCGGTCGCACATCTGGATCTACGACCGCCGACCCAAGGTCAATTGCATCATCCATTCGCACCCGCCCTATGCGAGCGCGCTCGCAGCCAGCGGCCTGCCGCTACTGCCGCGGCATGTCGACATGATGATGTTCTATGACGATTGCGCACATCTCGAAACCTGGCCCGGGGTCCTCCTCCAGGAAGAGGAAGCGCCGCTGATTGGTACCGCGCTCGGCGACAAACACAGCGTTCTCTTGGCGAGCCATGGTATCCAGGTAGCCGGGACGAACCTCGCGCACGGCCTCTACCTTGCCGCGCATCTCGAATATGCGGCGCAGATCCAGGTTGCCGTCGCCGCGCTGACGGTCGCCCCGCCCGAAATCGATCACAACGTCGCGCTGGCGGCCCGCGAATTCACGACCGCGCAGAAATTCGTCGACCTCACTTTCGACTATTGGTGCCGCGAAGCAGCGGTGAAGCATCCCGATGCCCTCGATTGACAGCAAGACGGCTGCTCTGCCGCCCACCTCCGGCCGGCAGGTCGTCCTCGCCCGTCACGGCGGGATCGAGGTGCTCGAATTTGCCGACGTTGCGATCGGGCCACCGGCGCCCGGCGAAATCCGCCTTCGCCAGAGTGCGATCGGCGTCAATTTTCACGATATCTACGTCCGCAAGGGCACGTCGGGTACGCTCGACCTTCCGGGTGTCCCGGGCCTCGAGGCGGTTGGCGTGGTCGAAGCGGTAGGCGATGGCGTGACGGCCTTCAGCGTCGGCCAGCGCGCCGGTTATGTGACCGCTGCCTATGGTGCGTATGCCGAGGCGCGCAATATTGACGCCTCCTTTGCGGTCGTGCTCCCGGACATACTCGACGACGCGTCCGCGGCCTCGAGCTTGATGAAGGCGCTAACCGTCCGTATGCTGGTCTCGGAAGCCTGCCAGCTGCGCTCAGGCCAGGTCATCTTGGTGCATTCCGCGGCGGGAGGGACCGGCCAATTGCTGTGCCAATGGGCGAAGGCCATCGGAGCTCAAGTGATCGCAACCGTCGGCCATGCGGCGAGGGTTCCCGCGGCGCGGCGGGTTGGCGCCGACCATGTGATCGATCGGACACGCGAGGATATCGTCGCCACGGTCGAGGCGTTGACGGCGGGAGCCGGGGTCGCGGTCGCCTACGACGCGATCGGCGCGGACACCTTCGATGCGAGCCTTGCCTGTCTCGGCTTCGGCGGAGCACTCGTCAGCTATGGCCAGGCGTCGGGTCCTCCCGGCACGGTGGCCGTCAGCCGTCTCGCCGCGCGGTCGCTGACGCTGACGCGGCCGATCGTTTTCCATTTCCTGCGAACGGCGCAGCAGCGCCGTGCGGCGCTCTTCGCAGCCCTCGGCGCGTTCGAAAGCGGAATCTTGCGCCCGCTCGCGCCGCTTCGTTTCCCCTTTGACGCAGTGCGGGACGCGCATGCCGCGCTCGAGGCCGGTTCGAGTCCGGGCGGCGTCATTCTGGAGACATAGCGGTCCGGCTAGGGGTCGGCCGCAAGGTTCATTGGCAGAAATGGGCAATTTTCATGCCCCGGGAGGAAATATGACACAGGATCGCTACGCAGGCCTCGACGAAGATGATGCCTTGGTCGTCGCGCGAACCTATCAGGCCATGGATGCAAAGCTTGCGCGTTCGGAATTCTCGCTGCGCGAGAAGATCGCGCTCGCCTGCCGCTTCCTCGCGGACGAGGGGCATGCCCCAACGCTGGCCGGGCAGATCAGCGTTCGCATGCCGGACGGAAGCTTTTGGACGACCGCATTTTCCAGAGGCTTTGCCGATGCGACTGCCGGATCGTTGGTTCGGGTCAACAACAATCTCGACATTCTGGAAGGCGAAAATATTCCGAACCCCGGCACGCGCTTTCACAGCTGGGTCTATGCCGCGCGTCCCGATGTGAACGCCGTCGTCCACACCCATCCGCCGCATGTGTCGGCGCTCGCCATCGCGACTCAGCGGCTCATCGTCAGCCATATGGACATGACGATGTTCCATGACGACATCGCTTATCTTGACGATTGGCCGGGCGTGCCGATCGCCAATGAGGAGGGACGAATCATTTCTGAAGCGATCGCGGAGAAGAATACGATCCTGCTCGCCAATCACGGCATGCTCACCGTGGGTGCGACCCTTGAGCAGGCGACGTTCCTCGCCGCGCATATCGAATTTGCCGCGCGCGTGCAGCTGCTCGCGCAGGCGGCGGGGCACCAGCCCCGGGAGCTGGAACCCGAGCGCGCCCGCGAAGCGAAGCGATTCACGACGTCGCCCAAATTCGTGAGCACGACTTTCGATTATTGGATGCGGCGCGTCGCTCGCCGATATCCCGACGCGCTCGATGCCCGGTCGCCGCGGCCGTCGAACCCATGACCGAGATCGACCTCGCACCCGGTGATCTGTCGCTTGAGCGGCAGAGCTCGACAGGCTCGCACCCCTTGCATGCGTTCATGTCTGCGGGTTGGCTGGAAATGGCGCGCGGCGAATTTCTGGCGCTTCTTACGAGCTGTACCGATCTGACGGGTAACAGCTTCTCGGCCATTGAGCGCTTTGCGGCGGTCCCCGACGGCGCTCCGCGCCCGCAATCGGGCGAACCGGCGCTTCGGATCGATATCGCTGGTGGCGCGGCCGAGCTGCGCTATGGGGTCGAACCAAGTGAGACCGCCGATCTGGAGATCGCCTGTCACTGGCTCGATGCCTGGCACAGCGCGGCGCTTCGCCACGGCGCCGACCTCGACGCGCTGAACGCGCGCCGCCTCGCTGCCGGCCGCCTTGCGGTTCGGGGCAGCGCGGGCGCGATCGCCAGCCTGTTCGGCGAGGTGCACGACCGGATTGCCGATCGGACCATCCCGCCGCCGCCAGCTCTGCCCGACTAAGGAGCGAGGCGCCGGCCTTCTAAAGAGCGCGCGCGATGACGAGGCGCTGGATGTCAGAGGTTCCCTCGTAAATCTGGCAGACGCGGACATCACGATAGATTTTGGCGATGCCGAATTCTTCGAGATAGCCATAGCCGCCTAGCGTCTGGATCGCGCCCGACACGACCGCCTCGGCGGTTTCGGATGCGAAGAGTTTCGCCATCGAGGCCCGAGTCAGGCACGGCAGGCCCGCATCCTTGAGGGCGGCGGCGCTCAGGACGAGCTGGCGCGCCGCCTCGAGCCGGGTCGCGAGATCGGCGAGGCGGAAGCCCACCGCCTGATGCTCGATGATCGGTTTGCCGAAGCTCTTGCGATCCTTGGCATAGGTGGCCGCGATGTCGAGCGCGGCCTGCGCCATGCCGACGCTTTGTGCGCCGATGCCGATACGGCCCCTCTCGAGGTTCGAAAGCGCGATGCCATAGCCCGCGCCTTCGGCCCCGAGGCGCAGCTCGTCCTCGACGAACAGATCATCGAACCGAATCGCGCAGGTGTCGGACGCGCCCTGGCCGAGCTTGTGCTCGACCTTGTCGACGCCATAGCCGGGGCGGTCGGTCGGGACTAGAAAGGCCGAGATACCGCGCTTCCCGGCACTTGGGTCTGTGACTGCGAAGGCAATCGCTAGTCCCGCGATGCGGCCCGAGGTAATGAACTGCTTGGCGCCGTTCAGGCGATAACCCCCCGGCACCGCCTCGGCACGGCTGTGCAGCGTGGCCGCGTCGGACCCGGCTTCGGCTTCGGTCAGCGCGAAGGCGCCGATCATCCGGCCCGAAATGAGATCGGGCAGGAAACGGGCCTGCTGCGCCGGCGTGCCATCCTTCAAAATGCCCGAGATGATGAGACTGTTCTGGATCGAAATGATCGTCGACAGCGCCCCGTCGGCTGCCGCGATCTCCATGAGGGCGAGCGCGTAGGAGACGTAGTCGGCACCCGCCCCGCCAAAGGCCTCGGGCGCGGTCATGCCCATCAACCCGAGCTCGGCGACCTGTTCGAACATCGCTGCAGGATAGCCGCCGGCTGCCTCGAAGGCCGCGCTGCGCGGGCGGATTTCGGCTTGGGCGAAGGAACGGATCATGTCGCGAATGGCGATTTGGGTGTCGCTGAGCATCAGGCGGCCTTCTGTTGGATCTGATCGGGGGTGTCGGCAAGCAGCGCGGCGCGGCGCGAGGCATAGCCTCTCATCGCCTCCTCCTTGACAGGGCCATAGCCGCGGACCATTTCGGGAAGCGAGGCGAGGCTGACCGCGCGGTTGATCGATCGCGCGTCGAGTTGCCGACATAGACCCTCGATCATGTTCAAATATTCGTCGCGCATCGCGCGCTCGGCGCGTCGCTCGGCGGTCCTGCCGAAAGGATCGGCCCAGCAACCGCGCAGCCCCTTGAGGCGCGCAAGCGCCCGGAAGGCGTGAAATATCCACGGGCCAAACGCGCGCTTGCGGGGACGGCCGGTCGCGGGGTCGAGGCGCGCGAGCATCGGCGGTGCGAGATAGACGCGCATCCGACCCATGTCAGAGAATTGCTGGGCGAGCGCGGTGCGGAATTCAGGGGCCGTATAGAGCCGGGCGACCTCATATTCATCCTTGTATGCCATCAGGCGATAGGCTTGCGTCGCGACCGCATGGACGAAGGCTTCACCCTTTTTGGCGAGCGGTGCCGCTGCGCGCTGCGCAGTCTCGACCAGCGCCCTATAGCGCGCCGCATAGCGCGCGTCCTGATAGAGGGTGAGATCGGCGATCCGCCGCACAACGAGCGCGTCGAGCGACTCCGGCGGCGGCGGCGCGGTCGCGGCAATTCCGGCAATCTCTTCGACGGAGCGCAGATCGACTGCGGCGAGTCGGCCCCAGGCGAAGGCGCGCTTGTTAAGCTCGACCGCCGCACCATTGGCTTCGATCGCCGCCTCGAACGCGTCTGCCGACAGCGGCAGGAGCCCCATCTGCCAAGCATAGCCGACGATCATCGTGTTGGCGGCAATATTGTTACCGAACAGCCCTTCGGCAATCCGGGTCGCGTTGAGCAGGAAACCCTTGTTGCCAGCCCGCGACATCAGAGTTTCGATGACCTTGTCGGTCGGCAACTTGAAGTCCCGGTCGTTCACGACATCCGCAGTGGGTGTCTCGTCGGCATTGAGGACGACGGCGCCGCGCCCGTGGCCCAGCTTGGCGAGCGCATCGGGGCCGGCGGCGACCAGAGCGTCGGTGCCGAGCAACAGGTCGGTTTCTCCCGCACCGATCCGCACCGCATGGATATGCTTGCCGGCAGGGGCGATCCGCACCTGACTCACGACCGCGCCATTCTTCTGGGCGAGTCCGGTGAAGTCGAGTACCGTTGCGTTCATGCCCGAGAGATGGGCGGCGGTGCCGAGAAGCGCGCCCGTCGTGAGCACGCCGAGCCCACCGATGCCGGCGACATAGACATTATAGACCCCCTCTCTCGGTGTGATGTCTGGCTCCGGGATCGTACCGAACCGCTCGGCTTCCATGGCGCGGATCCGGTCGGGTTTGGGCTTGCGCAGCTTCGCGCCCTCGATTTCGAGAAAGCTGGGGCAAAAGCCTTTTATGCAGGAAAAATCTTTGTTGCATGCGGACTGGTTGATCCGCCGCTTGGTACCATATTGGGTCGGCAGCGGATCGATCGAAATACAGTTTGATTGCACTGAACAATCGCCGCAGCTCTCGCACACGCGCTCGTTGATAAAGATGCGCTTGTCGGGCTCGGGGAACGCGCCCCGTTTGCGGCGACGGCGCTTTTCGGCGGCGCATGTCTGCTCATAAACGATCGCGGTGACGCCGGGTACGTCGCGCAATATCTTCTGCAACATGTCTAAGCCGTCGCGGTGATGGATCTCAACGCCCCCGGGTACGCTGCCCGCCCGCCATTTGGCTGGGTCGTCGCTGACGAGATGAACGGCGCCGACGCCTTCGGCAATCAACTGCGCGAGTACACGGCGCGGCTCGATCGCGCCTTCGGCCGGCTGGCCGCCGGTCATCGCGACGGCGTCATTATAGAGGATCTTGAAGGTGATGTTGGTGCCTGCCGCAACTGCCGCCCGGATCGCGAGCAGCCCGCTGTGCTGATAGGTCCCGTCGCCCAGATTCTGGAAGATATGGCGCGTTTCGGAGAAAGGCGCCGCGCCGACCCATTGCAGGCCCTCGCCGCCCATCTGGCTGAAAGTAGCGGTTTTGCGGCTGGCTTGGGACAGTGTCATGACATGGCAGCCGATGCCGCCGCCCGAGATTGATCCGTCGGGGGTTTTGGTCGAACTGTTGTGCGGGCACCCCGAGCAGAAGAAGGGTTTGCGCGCCGGAAAAGAAATAATCTCGGCGCTCGCGCCGCTGCGCCGAACAGTCTCCAGCCGTGTCGCGACATCGATCACCCCGCCCCGCGGCAGGCGCGAGACAAGCGCCTCGGCGACCATTAGCGGCGTGAATTCGGAAATCACGGGAAGCAACTGGCGGCCGTCGGAATCGGTCTTGCCGCTCACGCGCGGCCGCGTCCCGGCGAGATTGAACATGGCTGCCTTGAGCTGGTTCTCGACGATCGGGTTCTTTTCCTCGACGACGAAAATCTCCTCCGCGCCTTTTGCGAAGGCCAGTAGCGGCCCGGCGGCGAGCGGCCAGCTCATCGCGACCTTGTAGATCGAAATGCCGAGCGCTGCGGCCTCATCTTCGCCGATGCCGAGATTGTCGAGCGCCTGCATCAGGTCTTGGTGCGCCTTGCCGACCGTCACGATGACAAACCGCGGCGCCCCGGCCGCGAAGACGGGCGCGTCGATGCGGTTGGCGATCGCCCAGCCGACCACCGCGGGCAGGCGCTCCTCGATCATTCGCCGTTCATATTCGGTGCGTTCGGCGGGCCAAGCGATGGAGGGATCCCAGTTCAGGCCGTGCGGCGGCACATATTCGGCGGGGGACACATATTGGGGGAAGGGATCGGGCAGGTCGAAGGCGGCGGCGCTTTCGACGACCTCGGCGATCGTCTTGAGCGCGACCCACAAGCCCGAAAAGCGCGAGAGGGCGATCCCCGCCATACCGAGCGTCAATATTTCACGGACGTTGGCGGGCTGTAGGATCGGCATCATCACCGATTGGAAAATGCCGTCGGTCTGGTGCGGGAACATGGAGGATTGCGCGCTGTGATCGTCGCCGCCGACGGCGAGGACGCCGCCCAGTGGGGAGGTCCCCAGCATGTTGGCGTTACGGAAGGCGTCGCCCGTGCGATCGACCCCATTGCCTTTGCCGTACCAGATGCCGAAAACGCCGTCGGCCTTGGTCGACCCGAAAGCCTTGTGCATCTGCGCTCCCCACAGCGCCGTGGCCGCCAGATCCTCGTTCAGACCGGGTAGGAACAAGATGTCGTGATCCGCAAGTTGCTTTTCGGCGCGCCAGAGCTGCTGGTCATAGGCGCCGAGTGGCGATCCCCGATATCCGGACACCAGCCCCGCCGTATTAAGTCCGAGGCGCCGGTCGAGTCGGCGTTGCATCATCGGCAGACGCACCAGCGCCTGGATGCCCGTCATGAAGGTCGAGCCCTCTTCGGCGCTGTAAATGCTGTCGATGGTGATGATCTGGTCGTTTTTCATGGCTGCGGTCCTCCCGCGGCGGAAATAGCCGGTTTGCGCTAGAAAGGGTTACCAAACACGGCCAGTTGCACCACCATTTAGAGTATATAGTGCTATTGCAATTCAGAATTTTGGTATATAGTACTAATATATATGAAAACTCTAGAATCACGGCGTGCGAATCAAGGCTTGGCTGTCGGACCGATGACATCAACGCCGATCGACCGTTATGATCTGAAGATTCTCCAGAGCCTTTCCCGCGATGGGCGGATGACGTGGCGCGACTTGGCGGATGAGATCGGGCTGTCGCTGACGCCGACCATCCGGCGAGTGCGGGCGTTGGAAGAGGATGGCCTTATCACGGGATATTTCGCGCGCCTCGATGAAGCGCGTCTCGTGGGCAGCATGAGTGTGTTCGTCTCGGTTACACTGGAACGGCAGAAAAGTGAGGTCCTTGATCGGTTCGAGAACGATGTCGCTGGCATGCCCGAGGTCATGAGCGGATTTTTGATGTCGGGAGGATCTGATTATCTCCTGCGCTGCATCGTGCGCGATCTCGATCATTATCGCGCGCTTCTCGACAGGCTTACCAAGGTGGAAGGCGTTGCCCATATCCAGAGCAGCTTCGCACTGAAATCTTTCGTCAATCGACCGGCCCCGCTGCTCGTCTAGTACTGAGGGGGGAGGACGCCGTTCGGGTTCAGCAGTGCGGCGGGGGTGGACTATGCCGCGCTAGGGGTTACCGCGAAACCCCTAGCGGGCAAACATGCGGTCACTATTCGACGGCGGACTTGCGCATTCGGGCGGCATGGCCGTCGGGTCGGACTAGAAGCGCCGTAGCACCGAGCAGGCCGCCTTCGACTTGGCGCGCCGTGACAAACTGCACGCAGTCTCGGTCGAGCCATTCGGGAAGTGTAACTTCCGTCTGGCCTTCGAGAGCGACGTGAACCCATTTCCCGCCGGCAAGATGGGCATAAATCGATGTCTCAGACCCGTCGGTCAGCACAAGGCGGCGATCGGGAACGCGCCATTGTTCTTCCTCCTGCTCGTCAAGCAGCATCTTGGGATAGGAGAAGCCGAAGCCCGAAATCTGCTGTGCGAGATGGAGATTGGCCTCGGGAACATGCAGCAGGTCGTTGAGCGTCGCGCGCAGCGCAAGTGCCTCGGGCGAGAAACCCATGATCAACAGCGACTGGGCGAGCGTATTGTCGTGGAGATATTCGCCGATCGGACGGCGCTCGTCATCATAGGTGTCGAGCAGAGCCTCGGGAGCCTCGCCCTTGACGACCATCGCCAGCTTCCAGCCGAGATTGGTCGCGTCGTGGATGCCAACATTCATGCCCTGGCCGCCGGCCGGAAGGTGGATGTGCCCGGCATCACCGGCGAGCAGGATGCGGCCCTTCCGATATTGAGCCGCGAGACGCGTCTCATTGTCGAAGCGCGACAACCAGAGCGCGTCCTTGCCGGGCTCGAGATCCTCGCCGAGCACATCGGCGGTCGCGAGCGCCAACTCTTCGACGCTGAGCGGCTCGGTCTTCGCCTTGTGCATCATATCCTTGTAGAAAAGGACGATACGGTGGTGTTTGCCATCGCCGAGTGGCGCGATCATCAGGCAGCCGCGGTCGTTGACCGTCGAGATGACGGGCGCGGGCAGGGGCTTGCCGAGAACGATGTCGCCCATCATGCCCGAGAAGGTGCCGGGGGTGCCCGGAAATTCGATGCCCGCCGCGGTGCGGACGATGCTGCGGGCTCCATCGGCGCCGACGACATAGCGCGCCGCGAGTGTTTCGGCCGCCGCGCCGCTGCTGAAGGTCACACGAACGCCTTCGTCGATTTCCTCGACTTGGTCGACATATACGCCGCGGCGCAGATCGACTCCGAGTTCGAGCGCGCGCTCCTCGATCAGTTCCTCGGTCTTCTTTTGCGTGATGAACAGGCTGCACGCATAACTGCTATCGATGACGCTGAAGTCGAGCCTTTTGTCGAGCACGGCAAAATGGCCCGTGGGAAGCTTAACGGCGTGCGCCAAGAACCGGTCGCCGAGGCCGCGGAGGCCGAAAATCTCGAGCGAGCGGCCATGCATGCTGAGCGCGCGGGACTGATCGATGCGCTTGGCGCGCCGTTCGAGGACCGTGACGTCCACGCCCGCCAGCTTGAGTTCGCACGCCAGCCAGAGACCGACTGGGCCTCCGCCTACAATAATCACATCAGACATATGTTCCTCGATCTACTTGCTATGGGGCCTTGTCCGCGCCATCGTCAGGAGAGAGGATGGCGCAGTAGGTGTCTGACAGCATGACAACATGATGAGGTGGGTTGTCAAGCGGGTAATTTTAGTGCGACTATTGTGCCGAAGCGTGCCAATGAGGAATCGCTGTAATGACAATATAATCAGGAGGTTTGGGTGCCGGTGTCCGTGAGTAGCAGGGAATTGCCTTTTCAGATCCGCCGCAGCTATCTTGTCGACCAGGTCATATCGGTGCTGCGGGCACAGCTCGCCGACGGACAATATCAGGAAGGCGACCGCTTGCCCTCGGAGGCTGATCTTGGGCGCCAATTCAATGTCGGACGCTCGACGATTCGCGAGGCGCTTCGCGTCCTCTCGCACCTTGGCATCGTCGAAACTTGGACGGGCAAGGGAAGCTTTGTGCGGCGGCAGGAGGAGGGGGTCGCCGTCAAGGACGAAATGGCTATCGGGGCCGTCGCAGACATCTATCGCTTTCGTTTCATGGTGGAAACGGTGGCCGCCGAACTGGCCGCGCGCGAGCGGACGCAGGCCGATGTTGAGCGGATTCGCATCGCCGATGCGCGCCTAAAAGAAGCGATTTCGAGCGGCTCGCTAGACGAGGCGGTGAACCGCGATTTTGAGCTGCATTTTTCCTTCCTCGCGGCCGCGCACAATGATTTCGCGCTGCAACTCTATGAGGAGCATCGCGACGAAATGGTGAGGGCCACCCTTTCCCTGCTCCGGCTGGGCCGACTGGCAAAGGGCGGGTCACAGGATTCGCCCGCAGCGCTGCACGACGATCTTATCGATGCGATCGAGAGGCAGAACCCGGTCGCCGCACGCCGCGCAGTTGGACGCAATGCGCGTGAATTCGAAGTCCTGCTCCGCCTGCTTACCCGCGAGCATGATCTCGCCGCCAGCTGATCGCTCCGTCATTGACAGAAAGATATTCTATTGTCTGATAGCTGACGCAGCGGACTGACAGGGGCAAGGGAAATGAGCTCGTTCATTGTTCGACTCCTCAGGTTGAAGGAGTCGAAATGTTCTACCCACATTGGGCGGCGTTCAATCCAGATGTGACGCTCGCTAGATTACCCTAACCCCTCCGCCTGCGCCAATCCCGCGCAGCGGGTTCGTTCTGCGGCTCAAAACCGGTCAGTCCAGTAACGAGCCAGCCTTAACACCAAAGCACCTCGCCAGCTTTTCCAGCACACTAATAGTGGGATTACGCGCCCCACGCTCCAGATCGCTGATATAAGTCCTAAAGTGGGGTCAGCCGTTGGGCTGACCCTTTTTGCTGCTACCACCGGTCGCCACTATGGCAGCTAGAACTGACGGCACCCGGTTTCTGGCCCGGCTCGTGAACGCCACTCACGCAACCTATTGAGGAACGCTGCGCGCGTTATTCGCTGAATGGGAATTTGATTTCCCTGTTTGGCCGTAAATAAGTCCCTGTTAGACTTAAAATGTTCCCTGCTAAACTGTGCAGGGAATTTACAGGCAAAACCCGCAGAAGCGCTGCGTCCTAGCTTTACCATGGAAGTACCATCAGCATAAAGATGTGAAATTTCCCTGTAAATTCCCTGCATAACAGGGAAAGCTAATCGGAGACGAGTTCGCTGCCGACTGGCTCCACCGCCAGTCAGTAAATAGTTGAAAAACAACGATAATATCTTCTTCGAGAACCCCGCCAAACCGCGCTACTTTGCCTTCAAAACCTTCCGCAGAGACGGATAGTCGGGATGGCCTCACGCCCGTTCGGGCTGCGCGTCTCTGATGCTCTTGGTCGGGGATGAGTTTGGCGAGTGCCAACAATGCTTTGTCGATGAAACTCAACTGCGTGTTCGCGGAAAATTCCTGTTATCCCAAGCTGAGAGTCAGACGATCGGTTGAGTTAACCGAGTCCCAATCAGCACTCTTGTCGAGAATGGTGACCACGTGCACGCCCTTGCCCCCCGACAGCATCGGCTCGCTTGAAAGCCCGAGCGCTTCGAGCTCCTTTTTCACCACCAGCGCCGCGTCTTTCACATCCTTAAAATCCAGCCCGACATCGGGATCGAGATCGAACACGAGTCGGTCGGGATGCTCGACATCGTCAGCATTGCTGCCCCAGCCATGGAATTCGATCGCACCCATTTGCACGCACGCGATTATCCCCTCGCCGCTATCGACGTAGAGATAGTCGGCGTTGTCGCCATCCTTCCCCTTGATCGGCATATGCTTGACGGCCTCGCCAAAAGTCCCCGCGTCGTGCTTCTGGAAAAAACACTGCTTGGCGCGGCCTTGCGGGCAGCGCACCAAGCTGACTGGGCGGTTGGCGGCGAAGCGCAGTATCGGCTTCGCCATCCCGGCGTAATAGTCCGCCAATTCGCCCTTTGTGATATTCGCTTCTGGGAAGATTATGCGCTCGGCATCCCGGGTTGTCAGGTGGAGCGCCGATATGGCAACCAGAGCTCAATCATTGTTCCATTGCTAAAGTTGCTCTCACTCGTCAGTACGCCATACAGCGAGCGTGCACGGGCACGGATGTTGGCGAGCCCTTTGCCGGGTGCTTCGTTTAAAACGTCAAATCCAATACCGTTGTCGGCGATATAGGCTAATATACCTTCCTCGCCTTCGCGCGGCTGTTCGCGGCAGCCAATACGTATTTCGGTCGCCTGTGAATGCGACAATACGTTGCCGATGGCTTCTTGAAAAATCCGCAAGACGTGAAGGGCATTAGACGCATCAAGCCAAGGGAGTGTTCGACATTGTTCCACTTCCCATTTGCAAACGACACCGGCATCGCGAAGATCGCCCTGCATGCGATGGCGCAAATTGCCAATCAACGCGACCACGTCGCCTTCAACAGGCTCCAGAGAATCGACGGTGATTTTCAGGTCAGCCAACGCTCTGTTCAACGTTTTGATTGTGCTCGTCGGTTGTTTTTGTTGCCGGGCAACCGCAAGTGCGGTGATCAGGTTGGACCCAATGCCGTCGTGCATTTCCTGCATCAATCGTTCGCGCTCGCTGGCCAGGGCTTGGCCCACAACAAGCTGCTGGCGCGCTGCTTCACTCGCCGCAAGCTCGGTTCGGGCTTCTGCAATGCGCTGCTCCAATGTGACGTTCGCGGTCGCCAATTCTGCAAAAGCATCCAAGGCTCTTTTCCCAAAGGAAATCAGGAACGCCACGGAATATTGAAATCCGCCGAAAACAGACAAATAGAAGCCATTGCCGTTCCAGCCACGATGCCCATTGGCAATAGTTACATCATAGACGCTGAAAAAGGGCACCGTCATCATCGCAAGGCCGATGGCGCCATGTTCGATATTCGGGTTGCGAAACACGTCGAACAGCGCATGAAAAGCCACGCCAAATATCAATAACGTTGTCGGAATGTAAAACACCAGATTGGATGCCGCATACCAGCTATGCGCAATCGCCAGCGGAATACCCAAAAGAAAAAGGGCCAAAATGATTGTATTGCGCTTGGGTAATTTGGTGAAACAAAAATAAAAGGCTGCGGTCGCGACGCTGGCGAAATAGGTCGCATAAACCGTCAACGCGTTGAAGACATCCATCTGAAATGGCGTCACCTCGGCGAAATATTGATAGTTGCGCAAGAACCACAAGACGGTGGAAAGCGAGAGCCACGCCAACTCGGCCTCTTGCCGCCTGCCAAGCCAAAAAAGAAATGCTAGCGCGCCCAAAACCAGCATCGCAAAACTCGCCGCCATCGGAGCGGTGATTTGCCAAAAAAACTGGGTGCTGTAGTTAGCTCTGATTGCGCTGTTCGGGCCGATAATGATCCTGCCGATCGCCAGGCTGTCCTGCGAGTTAGCCCTGACTTCTACCCAGTTCCTTCCCGCGACAAGAGAATCGGCGGCAAGCGGGAATAGATAGGGCCGGTACCATGCCAGCACCTGATCGCCGGGCTGCGCAAAGTTACGCCCAATTTCGCGACCGTTGACCAAAACGGTGAACTGGTTTCGCGTGCTGACGGTGTACAGTGCCAGAGGTTCTCGACCCAGCGCGCTGCGGTCGAAAGAAAACCGGCCAACCATCGAATGAAAGTCGCCAGTGCGCCAGTTCTTGTCCCGCACCCGAATGATATTTGGGCTGGCCGCACGCTGAAACCCTTGCGCCGGAAATTCCGCACCGTTTCCGACGGCAAAATCGCCATCCAGAAATTCGATGACGGGGCCCTTCTCGGTTGGCGTTGTTGTAAATTTGCTGGGCAGTTGCGCCATCGCTTCGCCAGCCAAAAACAGCGCGAGCAACGAAATCAGCAAAGGACGTAGCATTGCTAAAACGCTTTGCCTTTATTGCCGCGCCAACAATCCATGCGATGATGCTTCAAACAAGGCCTCCGCGCGACTGTTGACTTCAAGCTTGCGGTAAATGTTTTTGACGTGCGTGCCAATGGTGTTGGCGGATACCGTCAAAATCTCAGCGCATTCGGAATTGGAAAAACCACGAGAGAGCAGATTCAGCACTTCATATTCGCGCTCAGAGAGCGGCGATGCCAGCGGCACTGGTGCATTGGACTGCTCTGGCCCGATCTGCCCTAGCAACTGGCGCGCAATGATCGGGCTGATCGGCGAGCCACCTCTACGGATATTGCGGATCGCCTCGATACAATCCTCGATGCGCTCGTCTTTGAGCAGGTAGCCGCGTGCACCGGCCCGGATTGCATCCAGCACCTTGTTCTGGTTGGCGAAGATGGTGATAACGAGGATGTCGGTGTCGCGGCCTGTCAAGGCTTCTTGCCGGATCAGCGTCACGCCGTTTCCGTCGGGCAGCCCCAAATCGCAGAGCAGCACATCATAGCCGCCTGCTTCAATCATTCCGGATGCTGCGGCCACATTATCGGCAGTTGCCGTTACCATCATATCGTCGCAAGCCTCGACGGCACCGCTTAGCAGACCGCGCATCACCGGATCGTCTTCAATAATGGCAACTCGGATCATCCTGAATCTCCATAATATCGAGATCAATCCTAAAATCAGGCACAGACGTATAGTCCTGAGATCGAAAAAACTATCACCTGATCGCGTGATTGAGGAGTCCGCTTGCGTAATCCTAATGCTTTGTGCGGACGGCGCTTTGCCGTCACTGCCGCCAGCGGTATCGACTTTCAGAGGAGGATTTATGCAACAGGCATTGTCAATCGACGCGCGGAACAATGGAAGCAGTGGCCCGCCCTCCGGTGCGCGCAAACGGATAAGGTTCACCGCAGGCGTAGCGATGGCCGCGCTATTGATGACACCTACCGTTCCGGCGCAGGCTCAGCTTGATCAGGGGATCGATACGGCCGCAAAATTGGCCCCGAATTTTGGCGAAATCAGCAAATCCATCACCAATATCGATGCGCTTCAGGCATCGAAGTCGTTGCGCGCGTTCAAGTCGATCACGGACGCAGCAGGCAAGATGGCCCCCTATCTCAACATCCTGTCGGTTTTGGTTGGCTTTGCCTCGCTTGGGGAAGACACCGACCGTGATATAATGCTCAAGGAATTCAAGCTCACCAACGCCAAGATCGATGGGCTAAGCACGCAACTTGAATCGGCGATCAACCGGATCAATGTCGGCGGCGATATCAACAATCAACGTGAGACGGTGCGGAAAAATTTCGACACGCTGACGTCGGCGCAAAACGACCTGAATGGCTATTTAAGAATGAATGCGGCGAACGCCGATGCGGTCAAGATTTTTGAACGCAAATCTATAGATTTTGGGGAGATTGCAACGACGGCGGCCAACCGGTGCACCGGCGATTTCCTCGATCAGGTTGCCACTTACTATACCGGCAATCTTGATCGGATTTCCGAGGTCGGGGTTTATTTGATGCGCAACATCCGGATGGCGGGTGAACTTGAGACCAAATATTACGTTCTCAAAACCAATCTGAACAATACCAACAGGCTGTCATCAGACGCAATCGACGCCAAGGTCGCCGAGTTCATGATGGACTATGACACGCATGCCGCGAACTGTTCGGCATCGCTGTCTGCCATTCTCGCAAAGTACAGCGACCCGCTTGAAATGATGAATTCAGCAGAAAAATTCCTAGAAGATAAATTGGCCACGCAGAGTTCGGCGCGCGCGATCGTGACGACACTGCAGACGCAGTTTCCCTATTTGAACTGGGTTGCCGTGAAATATGAAGGGCTAGCAGGTTCGGACAATCATTATGGCGTCGCGGCATCGCGCATGCGGATGTTCCTGCCCACGGCAAAACGTCCGTGGAACGCCGTTGTGGGATACTATGAAAAGGACGCCGTTTTTGCGGCCCAAGGGTTCCAGCACGGGGATTGTCAAAAGGCATTCAACAACCTCGCCAATGGCATCTCCACACCCCAACAGTTCGGGCGTAAGCCCATTAATGTCGCAGTCTGGCAATGGGGTACCTCCATGGGCAATGCGGCCGATTGGTTCAAGCAGCAGTGCAACAATCCGCCGCTTGCCGGCATGTGGGTCATGAACAGCAGGAAACCCTCTACAACCATCCAGACCTATCGCACGGCTGATTTCGCCTCATCCGACCCGGCACTGGCAAATTCCTTGGCGGCGGGGGCGGCGCGGACACTCGCCTCCCTTTCAGCGGCTGTCACGGCATCGCAAAAGGGGGCAATGTTCTCAAACGGTAAAATGGCGGCCTATTTGATCATGCCCGAACCGGTGCCCGCCGGGACCAAGGCTGTCGAAGTGCCGGTGAAGGCGCAATCGCTTGTCAATGTTGCAACCGGCAGCGCTGCTGACGTCGGGCATCTTGCAACCTTCCTTCTGCCTGGTCTACGCAACATCCCGCATACTGTGATGGTCAACGATCCGTTACCTGGCGTCCCCTATTACCGCTTTCTTTATCCGACAGCCCTTGGCGGTGCGCTGCATGTCCAGAACAATAATCTGGTCGTGGGTACGGTCGCAGCCAACTCAACGTCTGCCATGTGGAGCTTTGAACCTGTGAACGGTGCCGCCGGGCAATATCGTATCTGTTCGCGCGCAGCCATGGGCTGCCTGTATATGCAAAACGGGCGGATTGCGATCGGCGATGCGTCGATGAACGGTGCTAATGCCCGCTGGCGCCTGCAATAAGCTATGAGGGCCACCCCAGCCGCATTGGAGTGCGCGGCTGGGGTTTGTTGGCGCAATAGAGCGCTTTCAGTCCAAACTGTAGCGCCAGAGCTTTCATTGCAGTCACGCATTTCAGAATAGCAGTTATTCAGAAAGGAAATCCCATGCAGAGCCGTTTTAATCCAAATGTGACAGTGCTGGCCTCAGCCACGATTTGCATGTTGTGCGGTTGCTCGTCGCCGCCGCCTGCTGAGCCGACGAAAGCGCAGTCCGGCTCCGCGACCGAAACAGCGGCGTTCGACGCTTTCACGCCTAGATTTAAACCCGGCGAATCCTTGGCCTTTGAATGGAGTGCCAATGGTTTTGAGCAACTGGAAGCGCGCTACAAATGGATGGGAACGGGCAAACGAGACGACGTGTACCAACCCAATTTCTCTCTGAGCGTGCCAGAGACTGATGATATTATCTGGTCGTCAAGCTGCAGCACAGATGGGATGGTCAAGACGCAGCTCTATTTTGCCCCACCCCAAAGTATGAAAGGCAACCGGACGAGTTTCAAATTCGAAACCGACAAATCCGCCAAAACGCTTGCCTATCCGGCAAAGTATATCCCGACGGGTCAATATGAGGGCTTTGAAATTGTGCAACGCGCCAATGACCCGATGTTTGCAGAAATGAAGGCGGGCAGCTGGGCCTATATGCAGATTGGCGAAGGCAGTTACGCGACTAAGCTTCGCATCTCGCTTGCCAATGCCAGCAAGTCGCTCGCAGCTTTCCTCTCCGCCTGCGCTGCCGTCCCTGCAAAAAGGGTCGCAGTATCGGCAACTCCCGCGGCGGTCACTTATGTCTGCAAGGATGGGCGCACCGCGAGGGCAACTTATCTGGGCAATGATACCGATACACCGATTGTGCGTCTAAAACTTGGCGACAGCAGCTATCTGTTGTCGCAGACCGTATCGGGTTCGGGCGCTCGCTATGACAATAGTGGTGAAAAACAGTCAGACAAGCTTCGCATCTGGCATAATAAGGGAAAAGGCGCGCTGTTTATCGAAAGCGATTGGGGCGATGTCGATGGCCATACGGAGACGGTAGTCCATTGCCTTGAGTCCTGAAGCGCGCCGATCATCCCAGTGCGACGTAATCGCCAAAGGAATAAACGCTCCTGACAAGGTTTTAACATCGTCGAGAGTTTACCGGCTGCAATGCGTGACGCAAAACCGAACTGTCTCGACGGGTTTGACACAACTGTTGCCAGTTTTCGCTGACATAGCGGCCATTCGCGCCGCTCGATCGAGCCGCCGGAACCTGCCTTGCGATCATTCGCAACCAAAGGCCGCAACCAGCCGGTGCGGCCAGTCCGCTTCGGGTACCGCAAGCGCTTTGGGGACGAATGTACCGGCCTAGAATGCAATATTCCCGTTGAAATGCAGACAATGGGCCGGGACGGACGCACCGTCCGGGCAATGTCGATGAAGGGCGGGCATAAGACGACCGCCATTCTGAGCGAGGGCGAGCAGCGCGCAATCGCGTTGGCCGACTTTCTTACTGAGGTTGCCGTCAATCCAGCAATCGCCGGCTTGATTCTTGATGATCCCGTGAATTCGCAGGACCACGACCGTATGAAGCTAATCGCCGGACGGTTGGTCCAGGAGGCGAAGAAGCGGCAAGTGATCGTGTTCACCCACGACCTGCCGTTCCTCAATGCCATGTTTGTCGCGGCCGATGCGGCCGACCTTGAGACTGACGCACATTGGATTGACCGCGATGGAGAGGGCAAGCCCGGCCTGGTGGTACTAGGCGACGCTCCGGTTACGATGAAGGTCTACGACACGGCCGAGAAGGCAAAGCAACATTTGGCGGCCGCCAAAGGAGTCGCCGGTAGCGCGCAGGTTGAGCAAATTCGCGCGGGGATGGGTGCCTTACGCCGCACGATCGAGGAAACGGTCGTCAAACGACTATTCAAATGCGTCGTACCTCGATGGGAGGATCGCGTCATTGTCACAGGCCTGAGAAACATAAATTGGGATAATGAGGAGGTCGAAAGGCTTTGCCGTGTGTTCGAAGAGCTTTCGGCCTATGTCGAAGGGCATTCCCACCCAGACGAATCGATGGGCGCCCCGCCGAAGGTATCAGAACTTGAGCAACGGATTGCTGAAGTTGAGGCAATCATTAAGTGGGCGAAATCGGCGCGCGCCAAACCGCAGATGGTCCCAGGAGCCGCTTAGGTGAAATCTCCGTTCGAAGAACTGAAGGTTGACCGTAGTCTTGTCTGCGGGTTTTTTGCGGTATTTGCTCGCTTTGAATACGCGATGAAGGCAACGCGATATTGTCGCGGCGATCGACACGGAATTGCCGTTCCGGATTGGAATTCGCTCACTAAAGATTTGGGCGATCCTATCGCCGAGCATTTCAATGATACTCCGAACGAACTGATTGATTATCTCCTGTTCGAACCGCCGGAGGTACAAATGTTCATCGACGGGAGCCCAAAGTTCGAGGCCATGCCGCTGGATGGCGCGAACCGAGGTGCTCAGGCGATCGATGCTGCGAAGCGCGTTCGAAACAACTATTTCATGGAGGGAAGCACACGGCGCATTCCACCCCAGAACGCGATGCAAAGTTGATCGAGGCTGCAATTTTGGTCTTGGAAGCCTGTCTGGGTGCTTATTCCGCGTTGAATTGGGAGTTCGAGCATCAGGTTGTTTGACGCGAGTGCGGGCTTACTACGTTAAATTCCTGAAATTTAACCTTTTTGAATGCAACAAAATTGCCCATTCTGTTGCATTCGCAGCGATTACAGCTTCCCTCACGCCAAACGCAAAGCTGCCTAGCCGCTAAGTCCCAGTTGCAACGTTGAAGAGTCGAAAATCAGATGTCCGCTTTTGGGTGTTTAGTGAATGGGCACTAACGGGCGAGCTTTGGGCGCGTATCTGCCATGGCGCATCGCGACACTTTGCGGCAGCTATTCGCAAGTCGCGCCCCAAAACCTGCCGTTCCGGATCGTCCAACAAAGCGGACCTATTTTGGGAATAATCTCCGCTGCTCCGCCCAGCATGGCGGGATGCCTCCATGAATAAGGCGTTCCAACGTCAAGTTCGATGAGTGGCGCCCTTCAAATATCGCTCGCTGAATATCCGGCGCCAGAAATGCTAGCATCACCATTCTGCGGTCGTAAGGTGACTTCGGTGCCTCGTCAGCAATCGGCATTCCGTGGCTGTCCGTCTCCAGCATGGCATGCGCTTT
Source organism: Sphingomonadales bacterium (assembly GCA_031406495.1). GTDB lineage: Bacteria > Pseudomonadota > Alphaproteobacteria > Sphingomonadales > Sphingomonadaceae > Sphingorhabdus_B. Next base: position 278,287 of record JANOHL010000103.1, read on the forward strand.
ACGCAACGCTGCAATGAGCACTTCGTCGCGCTGCGCGGGTTGAGGTCCAGAAGACTGGATCACCAGCTTCTGACCACGGCGCCGGAGATGCACTGGCACAGTAAGCCTCAGCAAGCTGGTATTGACCGGATCGACCTCAACCGTCTCATCGATGTCCAACCGTTCCCGCATGCCAGGCAGGTGCTCGACTAGGAGCATGATATGCAAAGTCTGCTCGTGCACTTCGACGCGCGCCGCCATTGCTAGTGGCCATTGGTCATAGGTTGGAACCAGCCGTTCGACATGACGCGACACCAGTTTCTCGAGTGCGTTCGCGGCTATCCTCCTAGGAAAAGTATAATTTCCCTGTTAATTCCCTGCATAACAGGGAATTCATGCGGAGACGAGTTGCCGGTGACTGCCACCACCGCCAAAGATCATTTCCAAGGCTTCCCAAAATGTCTGATTTTCTTTGAGTTTCAGCCATTATGCCTGGCCACACACGAAATTAATTACAGTCTCCATATCAAGAATATCGCTGCGCACCTTGTCAGGGATGCGGTTTCAGCCCTGCCTAGGTCCGGGACGCCGATCTTCCAGCGCTTCCTCGCCAAAACGCAGATACAGATCATACCAGCGGTAAAATGTAGGCCGGGCGATGCACAGCCTGTCCAATGTCTGCTTGGCAGGCAAATGCGATCTTTTGACCAGCCTGATAATCTCCAGCTTTTTTGATGCAGGACACCTCATTCGTCGCCGCCCCATCCGCGATCATGCCTTTTTAGCAGCCGCATCTCAAGCGCTTGTTCGGCGACAACCTCCTTCAGGTCACGCTTACCCCTTACCCCTTTTACCGTTTGCTGCACGCGAAGCGTCCCCTGCCAACCGGCGCTTGCCAGCTTCCATGAAGTCCTTCGACCATTTATAACACACGCCCTGCGCAATGCCTTCACGGCGGCATAGCTCGGCAATGCTATCTTCACCGCGCAGGCCTTCCAAGCACGATCCTGACCTTCTTCTCGGCACCATATGGCTTGCGCAGCGGCTTTCGAGTGTTTTGCTCTCATCTTCGCTCCTTACAGTCACTACGATGAAACCGAAACACTCACCTATTTTACAACACCAATCTGTCTAGCGAATGCTGACAGGGGACAGGCATTGATTCAGAGTTCAATCAAAGCGCAACTGTAATGATAGAATAGCTTTGGTACCCCCCGATCACGGAAAAGGCCCCTCCCTTTCGCTCCGAGATCGGAGGGCGAAGGACTATTCGCCGACCTTGAACAGTCGCTTTGCACGTGAGCAGAGAATCTCATGCTTTGCCTCTTCGGGCACTCCTGCAAAGTCCCGCGCGATCACTTGCGAAGAGTTCGGATAGGTTGTTTCCGAGTGCGGATAGTCGGACGACCACATGATGTTCCCGGCTCCCGGCTGGTCTCGCAACAAGATACCCGCACGGTCGTTGATGAACGAACCGTAGATATTCTGTTCCATGTAAAAGCTTGGCGGTTCGGGCAGCAGGCTTTCGGTCCAAAAACGCTGCTTCTCCCACGTGCGGTCCATATATTCTGCCGCATGTGCGAACCAGCCCACGCCGCTTTCGACCGTGGTGTAGCGCAGCTCGGGATGACGCACGAAGACGCCGCCGAAGATCATGATAGCAATGGGCTCGGCCATCGAATATTTGGTCATCAGCATATCGGGCAGGAAATGCTCCTTATCGCCGAACCGCGCGATGCGTGCGCCAAGATGGATGGTGAGCGTCATGTCGAGATCAACTGCGGCCGCCCAGAAATCATCGAACTCGGCATGGGCAAAGCTGCGACCGCCAAAGGGGTCACCCGTCAGGGCCGCCGCTTGCGCGCCCATCGACGCAATCGCGCCGGTGTCGCCTGAGGTCTTGTTAGCATCCCTGGACTGCGGAAAGGCAGGGATGTTGACCGAGTTGAAGCCAAGCGCCTTGCACTCCTTCATCATGGCAATCGATTCCTGAGTGTCGCGCAACGGGATATAGCCGACACCGATCAACCGACGCCGATCGTAGGAGCAGAAATCCGATAGCCAGCGGTTATAAGCCGCGAAACTTTCTATATAGAGATCGACGTTCTTGGAGCCGAGCGGCCCGCCGCCGAACAATACTGACGCATCCATGCCGTCCAGGTCCATGTCGGCGATGCGTTGGGCAGGCATCCAGCCGCCCGAAAGCATAGCCGAACGCCGCCCCTCTGCCTTGTACTTCTTGTCGCCGGCGCTACCACTGCTCCCGAGTAAATTCATCTTCCGGCGACTGCCTTCAAAGATGATATAATCGGCATCCTCGGCATGCTCGATCTTGGGGGCCATGTCCTTGAACTTGGCCGGGAGATAATCGACCCAGAACTCGTGCGGTGGGTTCACGTGCGCGTCGGCATCGACGATCTTATAGTCTAGCGGTTCGCCGACATTTGCAGCCGTTTCGGGCTTGCGGGCCAGTTCGGTGATATCGTTCATTGAATCTCTCCGTCATTCGAAAACGCAAATTATGCTGCATGACGGTGGAATAAATTGCCTCTCAGGTCAAGTCTGTTATCAGATAACAGATAACTCAACTGAACCAGACCCGATGGATATCGGACATGCATGAGAGAGCCAATGACCGCAACTGCCGCACCTTCGACATTTCCCCCAGCACCACTTGATGTCGAGCGCGTGCTGAACACGGAGTGGCTGAGCACCGCGCTTTCCCAGGGTCGCGCGCCGGTCGGCGTGCGCGGTTTCGAGGTGATCGAGACGCTTGGGCCCTCCGCACTTAAAATCAGGCTCAGGCTCGATCTGGAGCCTGGCTCTGCGCCAGAAGTGCCGGCTCAGATATGTATCAAGGGTGTGTTTGATCCGGCGCTAAAAGGCTGGCTTGTATCGGGCGCTCAGAAGGCTGAGGCCTGGTTCTACCGGGATGTCGCGCATACGCTATCGGTGCGAGTGCCGCACTGCTATTATTCGGGCGTTGATGAGGAAACAGGGGCCGGTCATATCATCATGGAGGATCTGGTACCGCAAGGCGCGCGCTTCCTTTCGGCGATGTCTCCCTATACGGTGCAGCAGGCGCAAGAAAGCCTTGATCAGCTTGCGCGACTACACGGTGGCACTTGGAATTCCGATCCGACGGCTGCCCCCTGGGTCAATTCAAAGCTCGCCTATTTCTTTGCCAATCCTCCCATGCCTCCGTCGATTCTCACTGAAAAGATGCAGGGAGAACGCGGGGTGATGTTGCCCGAATCGGTCCGAAACGGCGAGCGCATTTATGCCGCAATCGACGCTCTCGCGCGCCGCGATGAGGGAATAGACAGTGGCTTTCTCCACGGCGATTCGCACGCTGGCAATGTATGGGAAGGGAGTGAAGGAATCGGTCTGGTTGATTGGCAAGTGCTGCAGAGGGGCAACTGGTCCATCGACGTTGCCTATCATATTGCGGCAGCTCTTGATGTTGAGGATCGCCGCCGTCACGAACGGACGTTGCTGGCGCATTATCTTGATCGACTGGCGGCACACGGAGGCACTCCGCCCGCGTTCGATGAGGCTTGGCAGCTTTATCGCGCGGCATCGCCCTACGGCCTCTTGATGTGGGGTATCACGTTACGGGTGGAGTCACATATTGTGAACCAGTTCGTCACCCGTCTTGGCACCGCTGCCGCTGACCATGATGCATTCAAGCTACTCGGCGTCTGATATTTTTGTCCGTAGAAATACCCGAACGCTGAATCGTTTCGGTCTACATGGGTATTAGGCCGTGGGCTCTGTGCAACGCGGCGATCAGGCGACGTGCAAGCCGATACGCGAGCCATAAAATTATGTTGTAAGGTGTAGCTCTATTGACTACCCAATCCATCAGGGTGATGGCCCAGCGAGCCCGCCGGTAATGCGATAAAGGAACTCGATATGGAGGACGCAGCGTCTACCGATGCCGCCAGCGGAAGTGAGTCTCCAGCCCGTATGCCGACGCCGGGCGAGGAAGCGTATATGCGGCAGGGCAAGGTGCCTGTGCTGTCCAGCATTCTCACCTCGAATTCCAAATATCTGAACAATCCGCTCTATCGCGACACGTACGCGCAATTTGCTTTGCGTCGATATGGTCACGACTTGCCAACCACCTATCTGATCCCGGACATGAGAAGGTCTCTTGCCGAATGTCGGGATGACGCAGCGTACCTAGCGCTGGTGGGCGACGAGCGCGAAAAGCGCCCCGCGTTCGCCGCTTGGCTCGATAGGCGTCAGTACAGCAGTTACACTCCGTCCGACTTGCGCAGCTGTGCACCCGGCACGCTGGGTGCCGAAATTCGCGCGTTCATCGAAGACAGCGGCATGGAGATGGAGTTCCAGAATCGTGGCCATGAGGTTCGTTCGGACATTGAATATATCCAGAAGCGCCGCGCTGCTTGCCACGACATCGAACATATGGTGACGGGCTTTGGCCCCAACCAGCTCGGGGAGTTGGCGCTGAACCTTGTCAACAATAGCGGTAATGCAGCGTATTTCTCACCGGAGCTGGCCAAATATTTTAACGAAGCGTCGATGTTCACGTCGTCTACCAGCTATTATAGGCATCACCTTCATTACCCCGCGCTTATGCCCGGCATATTCGATGCATTCAGGCGCGGCATCGAAGTCGGGCAGTCGATCAGGATTCCCCTGCTGATGGTGTGCTGGGAGGAGTATCTTGACTGGCAACTCGGTGACATCGCTGCCGATCTCGGTTTTCAGCGCGGGCCTGGCGGGGAATGGGATTATTCGAACGAACTGGGAATCGGCTGACGTGCAACAAGGGAGCGAAATCGCGCGCGCGACCGGGTCAGGCGAGGCAGCGACCATCATGGAGGCGGATGCACCGTTCAGCTATGATCCCTTCTCGCTTGAGGCAATGGCCGATCCGTCCACCTTTTACCCGACGCTGCGCGAGGAGCATCCGGCCTATTTCATGCCGCAATATGATGCGTGGGCGATAACTCGCTATGCGGACGTGTGGGCAGGCTTTCTCGACAGCGAGCATTTCTCCGAAGCCGAAGCACAGATTTTCTCACGCGAGCAACTGCTCGTGCATAATCATGGCAAGGTGCCAGCTCCGGTGTTGGACCCGGTCGCCATCTTCAATCACCTTGATCCGCCGTTACACACGCGCTTTCGGCAAGCGCTCGCGATGCCGTTCCTGAAGGGCAGCGTGAATCGGATGACGCCTGCGATCGAGACCCTCATTCAGGCGCGGATCAAGGAACTTGAGCCACGCGGCAGTTTCGATCTGAACACCGATTTCGCAAGCCATGTCTCTGCGGGGGCGATGTGCCTGATGCTCGGCATCCCGGCTTCGGAAGTTCCGATGGTGATCCGGCTGGTGAACGAAGGCGGCGCGCGCGAACCCGGCATTCCCGGCTTTACCAAGGCCGGGGAGCGGGCGGTGGGACAGTTGATCGGCATGGTCGCGGAGATGGTTGCACATCGCAGGACGGGTGAGATCGACCGAAACCATCTGATGGACGCGCTTATTGCGGCGGACTTCGTGGGCCGTCCGTTGACCGATATCGAGATATCCAAGGATCTGGTGGCGTTGCTGTTCGGCGGTACCGAGACTTTGCCGAAGGTGTTTGCGGGCGGCCTGTTGGAACTGGCACGTCGTCCCGATCAGCTTGCGACCGTGGCGGGTGATCCGGCGCGCAATGCCCCGATTGCTTTCGAAGAAATGCTCCGCTTCAGTGCGCCTGCGCAGTGGTTCGGCCGCACCGTCTGCAAGCAAACAACGCTGGCGGGCGTGACGTTGCTGCCGGGCCAGCGCGTTATCCTGCTGATCGCCGCTGCCAACCGTGACCCGCGCGAGTTTGACAATCCCGATGCGTTCATCTGGAACCGGCAGGCGCGGCGCATGCTGAGCTTTGGCATCGGCCCGCATTTCTGCATCGGCATCCATCTGGCTCGGATGGAGGGCCAGTTGATGCTGCGGGATTTTGTGAAGGCGTTTCCGCGTTTCCAGATTGACGAGGCTGCGGGCGCAAAGCCCGCTTCCGAATTCCAGGTTGGCTGGACCTCGCTTCCCGTTCGCGTGTTGAGTTGAGGAGCCGCAAGCGTATGAGCCATCCCATCCTTGCGGCGCTGGCGGACGCGATTGGCGCCCGCAACGTCCAGATCGGCGACGCAATTGAGCCGCGCTTCCACACCGATCTGCGCCGGACGCTGCACGTGCCTCCGCTGTGCGTCGTGCGGCCGGGATCGACAGAGGAGGTGGCGGCGGTGATGCGCGCCGCCCGCGCACACGACGTGCCGGTGACGACGCAGGGTGGCCGGACCAACACCGTTTTGGGTGCGATGGCGGAGCCAAACGGCATCGTGCTGTCGCTTGAGCGCATGACCCGGATTGAAGAGATAGACGAGCGATCGATGACGATCACGGTCGAGGCAGGGGTGCCGTTGCAGGCCGTGCAGGAGGCAGCGGCGGCAGTGGGGCTGCTCGTGCCGCTCGACCTCGGATCACGCGGAACGGCCACGGTCGGTGGCGTTATATCGACGAATGCCGGCGGGTTGCGTGCGGTGCGCTGGGGTGTCGCACGCGATATGGTGCTGGGACTGGAGGCGGTGCTTGCCGACGGGACGATTGCCGATGGCCTAAAGAAGATGCTCAAGGACAATGCCGGTTACGATTGGAAGCATCTGATGATCGGCAGCGAAGGAACGCTCGGGATCGTGACCCGCGCGACGCTGCGCCTGCGCCCGATGCCGCGCTCGACGATGACGGCGTTTCTGGCGGTAACGGGTTTCGATGGCATCTATGGCCTGCTGCGCGACCTTGATCGTGATCTTGGCGGGCAAGTGACCAGTTTCGAGCTGATGTGGCGCGAATTGTACGCGCTGGTCACAGACTATTACAAAGATCGCACAGCGCCGCTTCCCACCGACTATCCGATCTATGTTCTGGTAGAAGCGATGGGCGGTGATGTCGAAGCGGACCCGGCCCGGTTTGAGGCTGTGCTGGCGGCGGCAATAGAGCGGGGCCAAGTTGTTGATGCCGTGATCGCCAAGTCGGAGCGTGAGCGCGCGGCGCTGTGGGCGATGCGCGATGATATCGGGGAGCCAATGCGCGCAAAGGGGGAGATGTACGCATTCGACGTGAGCGTCGGCCTGAGCGACATGCCCGAGACTGTGCGCCGGACAGTGGATGCGGTGCGGGCGGACTATCCTGATGCCTTCATCCTCACATACGGCCACGCGGGTGACGGAAATCTCCATTTTGTCATCGGGGTCGGTGAATATAGTTCCGAAGCCGAGCACCGCGTCGATCTTGCTGTCTATGGCGCGGTTCAGGCGGCGCGTGGGTCGATCTCGGCGGAGCACGGCGTTGGCCTTGCCAAGCGCGACTATCTCCACTTCAGTCGGCGGCCGGGTGAGCTGGCGTTGATGCATATGCTGAAACGCGCGCTCGATCCCACTAACATCCTCAATCCCGGCAAGGTGATCGATGCCTCGGTCAATGCGGCCGTGGAGATCATGACATGAGTACGACTCCCAAGCTTCGCCGCAGCTTTCTCTATGTGCCGCCAGCCCATCCCGGAATGTTAGAGGACAGCCGCACCATCCCAGCGGACATGCTCTGTTATGATCTGGAGGACAGCACCCCGCCGGATAGCAAGCGACCTGCCAGGCAAATGATCGCGGATCACCTCGCCGCTGGTCGACCGCGCGCGTCCGAGGTGCTGGTGCGCGTCAATGCGCTCGATACCGAATGGGGACACGAAGATCTTGGTTTTTCCGCCACTCTTCCGATCGACGGTGTGCTGCTGCCCAAGGTGGAGGGTGACGCCACCGTCCGCCAAGCGCGGGCCGTGCTGGCAAAGGCCGGGCGCGCGGACATGGCGATCTGGTGCCTGGTGGAAACGCCGCTTGGTGTGCTGAGGGTTGAACAGATTGCAAGCAGCGGTGTCGCAGGGCTAGTTGTCGGGGGCATAGACCTCGCCGAAGGATTGCAGGTCCGCGCTATGCCATCACGACTGCCCTTGTGGCATGCGCTCAGCCAGATCGTACTCGCCGCGCGCGCCTTTGGCATCGCTGCCATTGACGCGATGACCTCTGGCGATGCTGGCGCGGTCGAAGAGGGGTGCCGCCAGACGCGCGACCTTGGGTTCGACGGCAAGTCAGTTTTCAACCGGGCCGGTGTCGCGGCGGTCAACCGCATCTTTTCGCCCGACGAGGCGGAGGTGGCGCACGCCCGTGCCGCGCTTGAAGGGCGCGGTGGCTATGGCGGCCATGTCGATCATGCGCGCCGGATACTCGCCTATACAGACCTCGTTCGCGCGGCAGAGCAACAGGAGCAGGAATGACGACCGATCTCGAAGGCCTCGCCACCGTCGCTGAAGGCTTCGCTTTCACCGAATGCCCGCGCTGGCATCAGGGCTGGCTCTATTTTTCCGACATGTACGGCTGTACCATCTTCCGCCTGAATGAGGCGGGCACGGTGGAAGAGGTCGTTCGCGAGGAGGCGCGTCCGGGTGGGCTGGGTTTCGCAGCGGACGGCAGCCTGCTCTTTGCCGCCATGGATGCGGGCCGGGTGATGAAGCTAAAAGACGGGGTGGTGACGCTGCACGCCGACCTGACGCCGATCGCACCGGGTGGAATCAACGACATGATCGTGAGTCCCGAGGGGCGCTGTTATATCGCGCATTTCAGCCATGACATTCCGCCGCCGAGCAAGCCGGTGATCTTCATCGACGAGCATGGAACGGCAAGCGAGACGGGCGATTTGCTCAAGGTTGCCAATGGCATGATCCTGACGGCGGATGGTCGACGGCTGATCGTTGCCGAGAGCGCGGGCGGGCGCATATCGAGCATGGATCTTGGCGAGGGTGGTCGGCCCGAGAACCGGACGACGTTTGCCGAATTGCCGCCGGGACATTTCGCTGATGGCATCTGCGGCGATGATGCGGGCGGTGTCTGGGTAACTTGCTGTCGCGGGCCGGGCGTTGTGCGCGTGGAGGAGGGCGGTGCGGTCACGCACCGCATCATGATTGGTGACGACCGTTTCGCTTATGCCTGCGCGCTTGGCGGCGCGGACGGGCGGATTTTGTTCGTGTGCACGGCGGGCCGTTACGAGCGCGAGGGCATGGCCGAGAAACGCGATTCACGGATCGAGGCGATCAGGGTTCCGTTCGCTGGCAGTGGCATACCTTGATGATGGGAGAGCCAATCCACCCCGACCCAGCAGTAGGAACAATTCGATGAGCCTAAAAGAAATCCTGAGCCCTCACCCGATTGGCGAGGACAGATTTCAAGCTGTTGCCGGTAACGTCGGCTGGCAGCGCCTTTATGGTGGTCAGGTGGTGGCCCAGTCGCTAGCCGCCGCCTGCATGACTGTCGAACCGGATCGGCCATGCCATTCGCTGCACGCCTATTTCCTTCGGCCGGGTGCCTTTGAAACGCCTATTGACTTTGATATCTCGCGCGATCGCGACGGTCGCAGTTTCAGCGCTCGGCGGGTCATAGCCAGCCAGAACGGCACGCCGATCCTGACGATGCTCGCGTCCTTCCACATCGACGAGGCTGGCCCCGCCCACGATAGCAACCGGATGCCTAATGTGCCCGATCCAGAAGGACTGCCCAACGTCGCGGAAAAGGCGCTGGCCTTGGGACGGGCCGTGCCCGCGCTCAACATGCTCGATCACATTGACGTTCGACCCATCGCGGGGGGTATGCCTCATGATCCGGCGCACACCGAACCGACCGCAATGTTCTGGTGCCGTTTTCCCGAGTCGTTGCCAAATGATCCCGTGACGCGCCAGTTGCTGCTGGCTTATGCGAGCGATCTTTTCATACTCAACGCCGCCGTCCAGCCTCACCGCGACACTTTTCGCGCAGGTGCCACCGTTGCCAGCCTCGATCATTCGATCTGGTTTCATGGGGGTGCCCCCGGCAATGAGTGGATGTTATATGTGCAGGAAAGTCCCTGGGCGGGAAATGCTCGGGGGCTTGGACGTGGCTTCCTTTTTGCACGAGACGGGCGCCACCTGGCCAGCGTCGCGCAAGAGGGCTTGATCCGGCATGGACGTGAATGACGCCGTGAAAGAGCATGAGGCGCGATCACTTAATATGGTCTGACAAGCTCATAGGATTAGACGGGAATATTAGGTATAGGAATGATATGTCATCAATGCGACGTGATACGATTGGGAGCGGGGCTGTGACAGATGGCGGCGCGGACAACAGGTCTGGCAGCGATTCGCCCTTTTCCTTTCCGGTCTACCGCGCCATTTGGATCGCAAGCCTAACCAGTAACTTCGGCACTCTCATCCAGGCGATTGGTGCTGCGTGGATGATGACGTCACTTACGACCTCGCCGATGATGGTGGCGCTGGTCCAATCGACGACGACCCTGCCGATCATGCTGCTGGCCCTGTTGGCCGGAGCGATCGCGGATAATCAAAACCGGCGCCGAGTGATGATCGCGGCGCAGATTTTCATGCTGGTGGTTTCGATAACCTTGGTGTGTTTTGGCTTTGCCGGGCTTCTCAATCCGGTACTATTGTTGATCTTCACCTTCCTCATCGGCTGCGGCGTGGCGATCAACGCGCCCTCATTGTCCGCTTCGATTGGTGATATAGTGCCTCGCTCGGTGGTGCCTGCGGCTGTGGCTATGAACAGCACGGGCTTTAACATCGCTCGAAGCGCTGGCCCCGCCATTGGTGGCCTGATCGTCGCGACACTGGGTGTGGCATCTGCGTTCCTTATCAACACTGTAACGTATCTGCCGATGATCGGCATCCTGTTGCGGTGGCGACCGGTATATCCCGAAAAGGGGCTGCCCAGCGAGCCGCTCGGCGCGGCGATCCGTGCGGGTCTGCGCTATGTGGCGATGTCGCCGCATTTGCGGGTCGTGATGATCCGGGCATCGTTCTTCGGCATGTTTGCTAGCGGCGTATCGGCATTGATGCCGCTCATCGCGCGCCAGTTTCTGGCGGGTGGTCCGGGAACCTATGGCCTGTTGGCAGCCGCATTTGGAATCGGCGCGGTGGCGGGGGGCATCTTGACCGCGCGCCTGCGCGACCGCCTTTCGGCGGAGCATATCGTCGGCGTCGCGTCGCTGGCGCTCGCGCTCGGTAGCGTCATGACTGGACTCAACATCTCATTGCTAGTCACGCTCCTTGCGCTGGCCATCGGTGGGGCAGGCTGGGTTCTGGGCCTGACGACGTTCAACATCCTGGTTCAACTCGCCTCGCCTCGCTGGGTCGTCGGGCGCGCTCTGTCATGTTACCAGATGTGCGCGTTCGGCGCGATGGCGATCGGCTCGTGGATCACCGGCGCAGCGGCCATACAGTTCGGAGTTGCGGGGACGCTATGGCTGCTGGGTGTTGTTCAGATTGCCAACCTTTTGATCGGGTGGTGGCTCCCGGTGGAGAATGTGGGAGCGCTTGATCTTGACCCGATCGATCGCTCGTTCGAGCCAGAGACCGCCGTACCAGTATCGGCGCTGTCCGGGCCGGTCGTCATCGCCGTTTCTTATCACATCGCACCAGACGATGTGCCGCAGTTTCTTGCTGCGATGGCTGACTATCGGCGCATCCGCCGTCGCGACGGGGCGAGCGGCTGGACGTTGCTGCGAGATCTGCAAGATGCCGAACGCTGGATTGAAAGATTTCATGTCCCCACATGGGTCGATTATCTACGACATATTCGCAGGCGGACGCGGGAAGATCTCGTCCTAGTCGAGAAGCTCCATGGGCTCCACATGGGGTCAGACCGTCCCCGCGTTGACCGCATGCTCGAACGTCAACCGGGAATACCGCCGTTCGATGCTGTTGTGGCGGCCCAGCCGCCCAACATAGTCTGACTCCGCATTTTCTTGAATTAGCATTGCGCGGTGGATTATCCGCTAACTCATTTAACACTTTGTCTAACAAATATACGCAGTAGCTGACAACCGGCAACCGATTTGGAGAAGACCGTATGGATACGAAACATCTTGTGGATAGTGAATTATTACCTGCTCTGGCACTCAGCCCTAGTTTCCAGTTGACCGCTGAATCGCTGCCTCTTGTGCGCGGCATGTTGAATGGCCTGGTCCTCCAGCGGCAGGGGGAGGCTTCGACGTCGAGCGTCACCTTTACAGAACGCTTCATCCCCGGCCCAGAAGGTGCGCCAGATGTGCGCATCCTGATCTTTGCGCCAGAGGAACAGAAAGGTGTCGTATCGGGCTATCTTCATATGCACGGCGGGGGGTATGTGATGGGCTTGCCGGAGATGTTCTCCCGGCAGGCGGAACTGGTCGTCGGCGAAATAGGGTGCACCGTCATTGCGGTCGATTATCGCCTTGCACCTGAAACCGTACATCCTGGCCCTGTAGAGGATTGCTATGCCGCATTGTCGTGGTTCCACTCGAATGCGGCCGTGCTTGGCGTTGATCCCTCCAGAATCGCGATCGGCGGGGATAGCGCCGGGGGCGGGCTTGCGGCGGCGCTAGGGCTGCTTGCGCGAGACCGCGGCGAACTGCCAGTCTGCTTCCAGATGCTGGGATATCCGATGGTCGATGACCGGATTGCGGCAGCCACGGAGCCGCATCCCTACGCGGGCGAATTCGTGTGGAACGCGGACAATAACCGTTTCGGCTGGGAATCGCTGCTGGGTCACGCGCCCGGAATTGGTGATGTATCTCCTTATGCCGCCGCTGCGCGCGCTGAGGATCTTGCCGGTTTGCCGCCGACGTTCATCGGCGTGGGGGGCCTTGACCTCTTCCTTGAGGAGAACATCGAGTTTGCGCGTCGGCTGCTGCGTGCGGGCGTGCCGACGGAGCTGCACGTCTATCCGGGGGCCTATCACGGTTTCGATATGTTGAGCGAGGATACGGCGGTCAGTAGGCAATATCGGAATGACAGAGTTCAAGCGCTCAAGCGAGCTCTTATACCAACGGTCTTATGAACTTACATGTGCCTCCTCCCGCGAAAGGTTACATAAGTTTATAGTTGTGGGCCTTTTTCAAAGAGGTTGGTGTTGCAGTACGCCGTGTTTCGGTCTCATTTGGCAGTGAACGTCAAGGGTAGGCGCAGATGACGGCGGACCATCAAGCTGTTTTCCCATTTGGGCGTTTGCGTGGTGTCGATTGAGATGTTGCTTGTACGGTCCAAGAGTGTTTCGAACACAATTCTTGCCTCCAGTCGCGCCAGTGGAGCGCCTACGCACAACGGGAAGCCGACGACCGATGATAGGATATGGTGCTGCCACATAGACACCGATTGCTAGTCCGGTAGCGTGAAGATCGGCAGAGCACCAGATACAGAGGAGAACCGATTTGACGAAAACGGAGCGACTGATAGCGCTAGAGGAGATCAAGGCGCTCAAGGCGCGATACTGGCTCGGTGTTGACACGCAGGACGAAGCGTTGCTGCGTTCGGTGTTCAGCGACGATGCCACAATCCCCGGCCCGAATGGCGGCGTGGAGCGCACCGCCAGCGCCTTCATCGACAATCTGCTTGCGATGTTCAAAGGCGCGACATCGGTGCATCAGGGCAGTGCACCCATCATCACCTTTACGTCAGACGATATAGCGACCGGGGTGTGGACGCTGGAGGATTGGATCTGGGCGCCGGAAGCCGGATCACCGCTGTCGTTCAAGGTGCTGCATGGCTGGGGTCATTATCACGATGTCTATCGCCGGACCGCGGAGGGCTGGAAAATTCGAAGCTTCCGGCTTCAACGGATCAAGGTTGAGACTGTGGCCGCCTGATCGGTGCCCACGGCGCGCGGGGTTTATTCATGGAACTCGCGCTTAATCTTTTTTGCCAAGCTCCATTTATGCACTTCGGTTGGACCATCATAGATTCGGAACGCGCGGACTTCGCGAAAGACCTGCTCGACGATGGTGTCACGGGAAACGCCGCTGGCTCCCATGATCTGGACACATCGATCGGCGACACGGAACAACGCCTCCGACACCGCGACCTTTGTCATCGAGCTTTCCGCCGTACCAAGATCGCCGGTGTCGAGGACGTCGGCGCACCAATCGATCATCAGTTCTGCCTGCTTGAGGTCGATCAGATTATCGGCAAGCTGGAAACCGACGCCCTCATGGTCGATCAATGTCTTGCCGAATGCCTCGCGCCGACAGGCATAATCGGTTGCGATCTCGTTGGCCCGAACCGCTGCGCCATGCCAACGCATGCAATGCGACAACCGCGCCGGTGACAGGCGGATCTGCGCATATTTGAATCCCTCACCCGGCGCGCCGAGCAGCGCGCTTGCGGGGACACGCAGATTGTCGATCATGACAATCGAATGGCCGCCGGGCATTGAGCTGTCGATCGTGTCGAGTACCCGTTCCACGCGGATCGCGGGATGCGGAAGATCGACGAGGAACAGGCAAGCGCCTACGTCCGCCTTTGCCATGATGATGCCGACCCTTGCGCCTACTGCGCCCGTGATGAAGGTCTTGCGGCCGTCGATAATCCAGTGATTACCATCCATCCGGGCCGTCGTCTTCATCATTGACGGGTCCGATCCTGCACCATTTTCGCTGGCAGGCTCGGTCATGAAGAATGCGGACCGCGCTTCGCCTGCGATCATCGGAGCCAGAAAATGCGCCTTTTGCGCGTCGCTTGCGACCTTCCCGAGCAAGTACATATTGCCTTCATCTGGTGCCATCACGTTGACCGCTACAGGCCCGAGCGGGGACAATCCCGATTTCTTGAGGACGATCGCGGTTTCGCGCTGGTTAAGATGGCTGCCGTCCGCCAGAATATGTGGCGTCAGCACCCCCGCAGCCTTTGCCTTGGTCCGCAATTCAGCGACCAGATCATCGCTTGGTCCATGCGCGCCAAGGCGCGGATCCTGTTCGAACGGGACCACGACGTCGCGCACGAAGGCCTCTACCTTCGCGGCGATTTCGGTTGCTTGCTTGCTCATAGTGAATTCATCCAGATTGTGCTGTCCATGCGTAAGATTTGATCGTTTGGCATCGGATCGCCGTTGAAGGGCCACGTGGTGGCTTCGCGTTTATCAGGCCGCGATTGCCGGGATATTGAGCGCCGCGCCGCGCTTTTCCAGATCGGCTTGTCCGAGGGATTCTTGCGCCAGTGCTTTTTGGACAGCAGGACGATCCATCATGCGCTGGGCATGGTCGGCGAAGCGCGGAAAGGCGCTTCCGTCGAACCCACCATCTGCGGCGCGGGTCCATGCCCAGAACAGATAGGCGTCCATTGCTGACCATTGGTCATACCACCAAGGTTGATTCTCAAGCCGCCGCTCTGCGATCGCGAAATTCTTGGCGAGCGCGTCGGCGGCGAATCGTACGATGCCGGGAAAGGCTTCGGGCTTGTCAGCGATGCTCATCGGAAAGCGCAACCGACCAATCAGCCCGTGCAGCGCGGAGGTCGCCCACGCGAGGTCGGATACGATCTTTGCATGATCGAACGCATTGTCTGCTGGTGGAAGCAGCGCGCTGTCGGGAAAGGCTTCGGCCAGCCAACCGAAAATCGCTACGCTTTCGGTCAAGGGCGCACCATCAACAAGGAGCAGTGGCACTTTGCCTTTCGGGTTCATCGCCAGATAATCGGGCGCATGATGTTCGCCCTTCATAAAGGCGATCACGCGCGCACCATAAGGAATGCCGATTTCCTCAAGTGCGATCAGAATCGCCCGCGAGCAGGAACCGGGCGCATAATATACGGTGATGTTCAAATTTGACCTCTAACAGAAATTTTGCGGAGATGGGCGTTCGTCGTCAGCCGTTCGTGGATTCGGTTGTCCAGTCCCAAGCAGCGCCGGGACCGCGTACAAAGCCGAGGTGCTTCGCGATATCTTCGAGCTGCCAATCGGTATAATCGATCCACCGCACCATGAACATCGGCTGGTTCACCGCGAGGCCCGCTGCGATTCCTTGGTGGATCGCGTCGAGATAGGTTGGCAGCGCGTGGTGATAATGAAGCGACGTCCGGTAGATACCGGTCGAGGAAACCCACATGCTGGCCTGGCTCATGATCTGCGCAAGTTCGGGCGTGAAAAAGCGCGCATCTTGCGTAACGTTCATGATCGACAGCGCCGCTTCACCTGCGGTGTTCGGATTGAAGCCCGTAACGATATGCTCAAGATCGTGGAAATAGCCGCGTCGCTTGTTCAGATATTCCATGTCCGACACGCCGGCATTTTCTCTGGAAGAGAATTCCATGTCCATGCCCGGAATGTTGAGGAATTCATGGAGGGCCTGACCGAGCGTACCCGGAGCGCAGGTGGCCAGATCGTCGCGGCGAAAGCTGAAATCGTCGCGCGCGTCGAGCCACGCGCCGAACGCCGGAATGCGGATCTTTTCCGCCGCAATCAGCTCCTCGACGCGCGCATAATCGGTCGTCTCCTGAAAGGCGCGCACCATGATCGGTACCATATAGGTCGTCGGCAGGTCATGACCGTGCCGACGGAGCGATTGAGTCGCATAGGCGTCGCGATAAATCGGATTGTTGAGATATTTGGAGTTTGAGGTGAGTACGCTTGACGTGACGGGCAGCGTGTCACCCTGAAGATAACGAGCCGCAGTTGCGGGCATGCCTTGGCGAGGACGGACGTCGTCGTCGGGACTGGGCAACGGAACACGATCAACGGGCGGCTGTGCGTTGGTCGGGAAAGACGCGATCTGTGGGCCTCCGGGCGCGCTCACGCCATCGTCACGATCCTGTGCTGCAGTAGTCAAAGAAATATCCATCTCACTCTCCTTAAGCTCAGCATACACAAAGGAATCACCATTCTCAATACTGTCGGACCGAAATTAGCTATCGGTATTCCCTCACGCTTTGGATGCAACGATACCCATCGCGATAGTGACGAGCCAGCGTGAGGCAAAAGCCAGTGCCGCCTTGGCCAGATTGCGCAGCATGGGCAGTGATACCCGCAACCATGCCGGGGAAACATGCGCGTCCCAGTTGATGAGATCCAGCGCCACCGGATTTTCGGAGAAAAAGATGTGAACGGCTTTCACCCATTGACGAATCGTGCATTGCCAATCCTCTTGGGTATCCAGCTCCTGTGTAATATGCAGTGTGGCTTCACGGGCATGATCTGATAACGTCAGATTGACGATGGGCCGCGCCCCGGGGTATGATGGTGCGATATGACCAGTCCTCTTCTCGCTGTTGATCTGCTCCTCAACACTCCGCCTGCGGTCGGCGAGCGCCGCTGGTCTGGCCGCGATACGGCGATCTATAATCTCGGTATCGGTTTTGGCACGGCAGCGGCCATCGACGAGCGCCAGCTTTCCTTTGTGCAGGAAGAGTGCGCGCGCGCATTCCCGACGATGATTTCCGTCCTCCATGCCCAGACCGCCAGCCTGTTTGACCCCAGGTTCAACGTTGATTTCGCGGCTGTGGTGCACGGTGAGGAAGCGATCGAGCTGTATCGTCCGCTTGCCGGGGAGGGTGAACTTCGCTCGCGTCGTCATGTCGTGGCGATATGGGACAAGGGGCAGGGCAAGGGTGCCGTGATGCGGGTGTGCCACGAATTCACCGACAAGGAGACGGGGGAGCCGGTCGCGACCGTCTACTCGACGTATATGTTGCGCGGCAACGGCGGCTTTGGGGGATCGAACGAAGGTGCCCCCAAACCCCTTTTTTCGCCGGACCGGTTAGAAGACGGGTATGTCGATATGTCCACGCTGCCCGAACAGGCGATGCTCTATCGATTAGCGGGGGACCGTAATCCGCTCCATGTTGATCCCGCCGTCGCGCGACAGGCTGGCTTCGCAAAGCCGATCCTCATGGGGTTATGCAGCTTTGGCATTGCTGGCCGGGCAATGGTGTCTGCGTTCGCCGACGGCGAGGCAGAGCGGCTGACCGCGCTCAGCGTTCGTTTTACCGGCATCGTTTTTCCCGGTGAGACATTGCGCTTCGAACATTGGCGGCTCACTGACGGGCAGATCGCCTTTCGCGCGACGGTTCTGGAGCGCGGCACCGTCGTCCTCGACGGCGGGCGTGCGCGGATCGCAGGCTGACCGGTCTCAGCACACTCCATGCAGGGCGGCGAAACGTTCCACCTGCCGCGCTTCGCCGCCATGCCGCTGTGCAAAGACAAATAGCCGCTTGAATATATGACCGACTGGATATTCGTCGGTCACGCCAATGCCGCCGTGCAGCTGGATCGCCTGACCGCCGACGAACATTCCGGCTTGCGCCACCCGCGCCTTTACGGCGGCAGCCAACGCGGCGCGCCGACCGGGCGCAGCATCGACCACCGCCTCCAATCCGCGCAGGATGATAGAGCGGGCCTGTTCGGTCTCTATGAACATGTCGGCTAGGCGGTGGCGTAATGCCTGAAAGTCGCCGATCAGCTGGCCATATTGTTTGCGCGTGAGCAGATAGTCACGTGTCAATTCCAGCGCGCGCTCCATGGCGCCCAGCGCTTCAGCCGATTCCAGCACGAGCGCATGGTCAAACGCCGCATGGACCGCTGCCGTTGCGGGGGCACCGGATGCCAGCAGCGCGGCGGGCGTCGCAGTAAGCAGCAGCTCGCCGCCAGCACGATCATCGATTGTCGTGAAGCGGGTGAGCGGCGCGGTCTGTGCTTCCAGCTCGAACAGCGCCAGGCCGTCATCGGTTTGGGCCGAAACGATCAGCATGTCGGCACAAGCCGCACCGACGATTCCCGTCTTGCGGCCGTTGAGCGTCCAGCCGTCACCGTTCCGGATCGCGCGTGTCTCCACCCAATCAGGATCCCCGCGTGCACCGGCCTCATCGTGCGCCAGCAGCGGCCTTGCCGTACCGAGCGCGATATCGGCCACGCGGTCAGGCGCGATGTCGAGCAGCAGGCGTGACGTTACCATCGCGATATCGACGAACGGCGCGCGAATGAGCGCGCGGCCCAGTTCTTCCGCAATAATGGCGCTGTCGAACGCATTGCCGCCTAGGCCGCCAATGTCCTCTGGCAGACCGGCCATCAGCCAGCCCTGTTCGGCACCATATGACCAGGTTGGTGTGAAATCTTCCGCTTCCCGCAGGTCACGGCTAATGGCCCATCGGCGCAGGCCATCGCGTAGCATGACTTGCTCTTCGGTCGGTACGAATGGGATCGTCATGATGTCAGGCCCGCAGCAATTGCGCAGCAATGATGTTGCGCTGCACTTCGTTAGAGCCACCATAGATGGTGGCTGCGCGATGATAGAGGAAGTCCGCAACCACGCCGTAGGCGAGCGGATTTCCTGGCGCATTCGCGGGGATGCCGAGCTTGTAGTCAGATTCCGGATAGGCGGGGAGGGCGTCATCGCCCAGCGCCTCGATCAGCAACGCCCCGATGCGCTGCATGAGTTCCGTGCCTTTGACCTTAAGGATCGAGGGTGTCGGCGAAGTGGCATTTACGCTCGCTTCCTCCTCCGCAACCACGCGCCACAAGGTTGCCTCATGCGCCAATACCTCAATTTCGAGCTGCGCGAGCCTGCGGGCGAAATGCGGATCATCGATCAGCGGTTTGCCTCGTGCCGTCACGTGGCTAGCGACCGTGCGACAGCGTTCGATCAGATGCTTGTTGCGCGGTACTTCCGCCGAAAAGCTGCGCTCCGCGCCGAGCAGCCGCTTTGCATAGGTCCAGCCTTCGTTTTCTTCGCCGATCAGATTTTCGACCGGCACTTTCACATCCACGAAAAACACTTCGTTCAATATGTGTCCGCCCTCGATGCCGATGATCGGTCGGACAGTGATGCCCGGACTTTTGAGATCGACCAGAAGGAAAGAAATCCCAGCCTGCGGGCGCCCTTGGGTCGACGTCCGCGCGAGCAGGAACAGCCAATCGCAATATTGCGCTTCCGAAGTCCAGATTTTTTGCCCGTTGACGACATAATGATCGCCGTCACGGACCGCGCGGGTTTGAAGCGAAGCGAGGTCCGAACCGGCATTGGGCTCGGAAAACCCCTGCGCCCAGAAATGCTCGCCAGACAGGATCGCGGGCAGGAAGCGATCCTTTTGGGCTTGGCTGCCTACGCTGTAGATGATCGGGCCAACGAGATGGAACGCTTGTGGGTTGACTGCGGGGCAGCCGGCCAGAAAGCATTCCTCGTCAAAGATATGGCGCTGGCTGATCGTCCAGCCGGGACCGCCATAATCCGCAGGCCAATTGGGTGCGGACCAGCCCCGCTGATACAGCTTCGCTGTCCAGAATTGCACGTCGGGCTTGTGCGGATGGTAGCCGAGCAATGTGCGCGCGGCCATCTCTGGTGGAAGCTCCGCTGCTATGAAGGCGCGGATGTCGGCCCGAAATTCCTGGTCGGTCATGCCAATTTCTCGAACGGTTTGAAGAGGCCGCCAATGCGCAGGACGTCACGGCCACCGCAGGTGGCCACGGCGTCAGCGAAAACTAGGTTGGCGGTGCGCTTTCGGGTGATGATTTGCGCCTCCACCCAGTCTCCCGTTTGCGCCGATCGTATGAAATCGGCAGAAAGATTGAGCGTTATGCCTTGCACGATGACCGTCATGGCGAAATCGGCAAAAGTGAGCAGGAAGCCGCCATGGGCAAAGCCTTCGCTATTACTCTGGTCTGGCCCGATCCGGGTGCCGACCACCGGGCTAGTGCCATCGCGATCCCGCACGTAAAAACGGCCAGCGCGGCTGGAGAAAACCCCCGGTGTTTCGAGCGGCACAAAGCCCGGCGGCGGCGCGTCCATGTCGGCCGGCGCATCCCCGGATCGCTGCCATTCCAGCACCGTCTCGCCGCGCGTGGTCTGTGCGCTCAGCGTCAGGCGATCGTCGTCGAGTTGGAAATGGCGTGTCTGATCGGTGCCGGCCAGCTGCGGCAGCGAGCCTGCCTCGATATGGTGCACCAACGTTCCCGACATCGCATCCAGCGTATAGCGGCCACAATAAGCCGTGAAGTCCGGCATGGTTGCGCCGCTCATCGCCCCCGGCCCCTTGCACAGGTACACGGACATGCGGCCGTCGGGATCGTAAGACAGGTTGCCCATGGGAGCCTTGCCAAGCGGATGATCGATTGCGTCACCGCACACTACGGTAAAGCCGGAGAGCCGCCAATTGCCCAAGATCGCGCCAGCTGTCGGCCGAGACGCTTTTGAATGGACGCTGCGGATGCGCGTGTCGCTCATGATCCGGTGCGTCGGCGCTCGTCGACCAGCACGTTGCGGGCCAACATCATCGCCAGGCTTTCACGATCGAGCGAGGCTGCGAACGTCTCGCTCAACGCCGCATTGAGATTGGCCTTTGCATAGCCGAGGCCAGCACCCGGCAAATCGGACAACTGGCGCGCGAGGGTCATCACCGTTTCGGCAAGGGTTTCATCCGGGTGGACGGAATCGACCAGCCCGAAGTCGAGCGCCGCCTGAGCATCCCGCTTCTGGTCTAAGAAATAGAGCTGCCTCGCCTTTGCTGTCCCCAATATCTGTGTCCACAGCCAGGAGCCGCCATAGTCGCCGGACATTCCCGAAGACGTGAACGCTGTCCGAAATTTGGCAGACTGGGCGGCAAAACGGAAGTCGCAGGCGGCGGCAAGGCTCAAACCCGCGCCCGCACAGGCGCCATTGATCATCGCGATTGTCGGCTTGGGCATTTCGTGGAGCAGCCGGGAAGCCTCGGCACTGCGGCGGAGCCAGCGCGCGCGCGCTTCGGTGCTGGAACGCGGTGGCGTGTCACCCGTCGCTTGCGCATCGGCGGCCTTGCTGATCGCCCTGACATCCCCGCCGGCGCAGAAACCCCGCCCCGCCCCGGTGAGAACGACGCAGCGCACGGCCTCATCGTCCGCCGCCTTGCGGACGGCCTCGGCCAAGCGGCGCATCAACTCGGTGTTGAGAGCGTTCAGGCTATCCGGACGGTTCAGTGTCAGCACCGCGACGCCGTCCACCGTCGTTTCAATCAACACATCAGTGGTCAACCCAGCCCCTCCCACAATTTAACTTTGGGCTTTCTATATTGAGTTACCCCAAAAGCAAAGTTCAAAAGAGATGTCTGTCGTCGTCACGACCGCATGAGGCGATATTTGGGTCGGAGCTCGATCGGTGCATAAGATCGCTTTGACTGGGCAAAGCCCGGATTGCCGAGATCTTGCTCGAAGTTGAGCCGGGTTGCGCCGGAAACGGCGGCGTAGCGCGCGAACATCCAAGGATATGCGCTGGAATGGGCGCGCCTTCCCTTGGCGAAGTGGACGACATGCTCGCCATCGCCGCGCCTGCTGGCGAGCATGAAGGCGACCGGTTCGCCGGTGCCGGTGCGGATCAGCGCGCCCGCCAGATCGAGCGCGATGGCCATTGAGATTGCTTCGCGACATTCTGCAAAATCGGTAGCAGCGGCGTCGCGGTCGATATCCGCCAACCATCCGGCCAATACATGCTGCATCTCGTCCATCGTTTCGGGCGATAAGGGATAGAAGGTCGGGCGCTGTTCGATCGCATAGGTGCGTGCTTGTGATCGCCGAGTCTTCGCTCCATCCAGCGCGGTCATGCGCACGGCGTCGTATATATAGTCGCTGTCGGCCGGTTCGTATCGACAAACGAGGCCCAGCATGTCTGCCAGCGCGATACCTTCCGCTCCGAACGGATACAGGCAGTCGTATGTATTCAGCAGCGAGTCGGCAGCAGCCGGGTCCATCGGTGCGAGCGGCAGCGCATGGCGTTGTCCGTCATAGGTGATGCCGATCAGGTGCGGGAACGGTGCGGTGACGATCCGGTAACGATGCCGCTTTCGGAACAGAAACTGATTGGCAAAGGCATATTCTGATGGCGGCCGTTCGGCCGCAGGCAGTCGCGCCGACAGCCAGCCGTGATCAGTCGCCACCAGTACTCGCCCGGGTTCGTGCGGACGGCGCATGTCACGCGGTTCAGGGTGATCCATGATCAGCCATCGCCGCGCGAAAACCGGTCCGCATCGCCCTGCTCAGCTCCTCTGACGCTTCGAGTACCAATGCCCAGTCGCCATAGCGAGTCCGATAGTTCATCGGCGATTTCCTCCGGTCGTTATTATTTTATCGCGCGCGGTGCTCCGTTGGCAAGGGTGATTGTGGCAACCGGACTGGGCCATGATCGCGCGATGCCAGAAGAATGGTCGCGTCGGCGCGGATATTCTCATTTTCGCGCTGGTTGGTGCCGCGCATAGTGACCTCGATCAACGGGCCGAGTGTTTCATCGATGCGCTTGCCTGTCACTTCGCCATCCAGCCACGTGACATCGCCGATATAGTTGAAGCGGCGAAATTCGAATCGGATGCGATGGATCCAGGAATCGTCGCCCGCAAAATTGGTCAGATAGTTGCTGATGTGGAACTGCCGCACGGGGCCGATATCGTACATCATCCGTACGCCGACCTTTTCGGCAAGATCCTTGTCCCAGTGAACGCGCTGTACCGTATCCCAGGCGTTGAATTCGTCGCGGCTATAGAAGCCGCGCAGCGCCTTACGATTCTCAAAGGCAAGCCGGTTGGGCCAGTTGCCGTAGACCAACCAGCCCGCACCCATATGCAAGTTAATGAGATCTGTGATGGTCAGCGGCCCTTTGACCATACGCGGAAGTACGGACCCAACCGAGATATCTTCGAACCAGAGTGTGTCGCCGCCGCGTCGATATTCTGCATCATAGGCGTCTTCAATCTCGGTGAGTTGTTCGTCGGTGTATTGGGCAGGCTCATCGCGGACATATTTGTCCATCTTCTCGGTCTTTTTCTTGCGTTCTGCATGGATGAACCAATCGACGCCATCAACCAGCACCTGATCGTTCTGATCCCACAGGCACAGGCCGTTGGTGACGATCACCGAGCGGCCTGAGAATTCGGACTGCTTGTCATCCACCGCCTTCACATAGCGCGAACGATAGAGCGTGGTGCCCTCCATGACCGGTGCATAATAGAAATTCTCGCCGCCGGAATGAAACAGCTGGATGCCGCGCAGCGCCTTGGACGTGATCTTTGCTGCGTCCGCGTCCATGACGGGATTGCGATTGATGCCCATCGATTTCTCGAATGCGGGGGGAGCAATCACGCCACCCCACCTTGTGGTCTTCGCATAGTCGGGGTTGACGAACAGCGGGTTGTCGTCGCCAATGCAGATCGCAAAGCGGCGCACCGCATCGTCCGTGCAACTCAGGTTCCACGGTTCGTCGATTGCGCCGGTTCGCAATGTCGGGTTGGGATAGCCGATACGCCGCCGCATCAAATCCACCGACTCATCTGTAATACGGTTGCGGATCAGTCCGTCAGATTCGGCCACATTCACTCCAGTGCATATCGGTTGTTATCGTTAGTGGGGGTCGCCGAGCGCAGATCACAGAATATCCGCCCGCTCCGCCAATGTCGCAAAAGGCCTAGTTTGCCCCTCAAGTTCTTCTCCATCTACGCTGCTCCCTAATGGACATAACATATCACTCTTTTTATGCATTTGGGCAAGAGAATGTGGTAAAATAGGATAAAATATGGGTAAACCGGTATCATAACGACGGTTTAGTCGATCACTCGACCGTCTATTCGTCCTCAAATAAGGCCCTGACCTCTGGCTGGCTTGGCTTCATCGAGGGCGTGCGCGGCATATCATCGACGCGCATCAGGCGAACCGGCACCTGATAGGGGAGCAGTCGCTCTTTAAGCCAGGCCTTGAGTTCATCTTCATCGGGTGGGATAGTATCGCTACGCGCGATCCATACGGCGACAGGAACCTCACCCAGCCGACGATCCTTGATGCCGACCACCGAAGCCTCGCGCACCGCCGGATGGAGCTGGATCGCCTTAAGAACGTCATCTGGCATAATTTTAAAGCCGCCGCGGATGATTGCACCGTCGTGGCGACCTTTGATCCAGAGAAATTTATCTCCATCGATCACGGCGAGGTCCGTCGTGCGAACCCAGGTCTTGCCGTCGCCGACATTGGGCGCGCGCAGTTCCAGTAAACCGGTTTCGCCGGTGGCCAGTTCCGCACCCGTGTCAGGATCGACGACATGCGCCTCGACCCCGGCGTTGAGCCGCCCGACGCTGCCACGCTTTGTCTCCCAGTGCGCCTTGAAGTCATCAAGCGACCAGCCGGCGACGCCTCCGGCAAATTCGGTGGCGCCGTAATTCTGGAGTACCGGTATGCCATAACGTTTGTAAAACGCATCTGCGAGGTCCGGGTCGAGCGGCGCGGTGCCGGTGCGATATGCGACGAGGCTGGAGAAATCCTCCACTGGTACGTTGGCGTCGAGGATCATGCGCAGTGCGGAAGGCGGCGCGCCCGCCACCTTGGGCCGATGGCGGACGATCGCGTCGCGAAAGGATTCGACGGTGAACCGTTCGATCAGGCAGACCTTTCGCCCCGCGAGAAGATTGTTCATCAGGCCGGTGATGCCGGCGATATGGGCAAGCGGCGCGGTCACAATCTGGACTCCAGAACGCAGCTTCGGCGGCGCATTTTCGTCGCGGCCCTTTTCATAGGAGGCGGCTCCGGCGAGCGCCTTTTCCAGATTGCGGCGCGGTAGCGGAATTCGCTTGGGCTTGCCGGTGGTGCCGCTAGACAGCATTTCGATGGCGATGCCGGGCGCACTGCGGCGAGTGGGGTCCGACGCTTCTCCGGGCGCCAGCTGCTCGATGACGGCTCCGGCGACGGAAAAGATTGTCGCACCGGAATCGCGCGCGGCTTGCAGGATTTGCGGGCGGGCGAGATCGGCGGCGGTCGCGATCAATACCGGGGCGGCGGCGTCGATGATGTCTTCCGCGAGTTTGTTGTCGGGTGAGACGGCGTTGAGGCTGGCGAGGCAACGGCCCGAGCGAAACAGTGCCAGCAGCACCGGCACCATATCACCATGGTTGCGCAACAGCACACCGACGCGCACGCCCTCTTCAAGGTTGGCGGCTTCCATTGCGTGGACAATCGCTTCACTCCGTTCGTCCAGCGTGGCCCAGTCTGTCCAGCGCCGTTCAAACTCAAGCGCGTCAGCTGCCGGGTCAATCGAGAGGACGTTTGTGATTGCTGTCGAGAGATCCATCCGCGTCCCGCTTCTTATACGATTTCCGTCTAATTGAGATTGCTCTATTGCGATAGCGGGCTGGTTGAAAGAGGGAATCGTACTGAACACGAAGATAGTGTTCGCAGAAGGTGTAGGGCAATGATTTTAGGGTCGGTCGTCTAATCCGTTTTCTGACCGCGCGTGATATAGTCGTAGATTGGCTCGTCAAATAATGGCTTGTCTGCAGTGTGTCAGCATGTCGAAGTTTGATGCGACCAACCAGCGGCCGCTCGTCTAAAGGCCTTCTCAATTCAGCCTGATGCGAGCGCTTCCACCGACTTCTCGCCTCTGGGCTTGCGGTCCGAATACAGGAGCAAGGCAGCCGATAGGACCAAAAGGCCCATGAAGGTGGCGAAGGCGATTGTATAATCACCTGTGTGATCGAACACCTTGGCGATGAAGCCGCTGGCAAGCGCGGCGGACAAAGCGATTCCTGGTGCAAGCATGCCCATCGTCGTGCCATAGGAACGTGCGCCGAAGCGGTCGGCAACAATCGCGGCGACGAGAGGAAAGCTGGTGCCAAGCGCGAAGCCGGCGACAGCACAGGTCAGCAACAGCATCCAATAGGAAGGTTCAAGAAGGAGCGCGAAATTGAACAGGGCGAGCATGATCGCGCAGATAGCCATCAATTTGGATCGTTCGAATCGATCAGCAATTGCAGCCAGACCGAACTTTGCAAGGATGCCGGACAATGAGACCCAGGAAATCAGGGTCGCGGCATAGACTGGTGTGAGGCCCTGTTCGATGCCGTAGGGAACGAGCGTCACCATCAGTGTGCTGACGATGCTCATGATAATTGCAACCGAGAAGAACAGCGACCAGAATCGACCAGACTGCAGCAATTGGCCAACGCTCCACACGGGTTCGTCTGACGGTGTTTGCGCTTCTTCCGAGGCATTTTTAGTCAGTTCTTCGTCGTTTTCGCCGGGATGCGGCCGGTCTCTGACAAGAAATCCGAGTATGAACAGAACGACGCCGACGAATGCGCCTATGATTAACATTGATGGTCGCCAGCCGGAATATTGAAGGAGCGCGGCGATTGCGGGCGTGCCGATGAGCCCGCTGGCCGACTGACCAAGCGCGGCGATCGCCATGGCCCGTCCGCGCTTTGCCACGAACCAACGGGCGACAAGCACATAGCCGCAGAGAGTGCCGCACATCACAAAGCCGAGCGCAAAAGGTCCAGCGATAAGGATGCTGTTAAGGAGCAAGGAATTGGAAAAGGAGAGCGTAATCAGGCTCCCGCCCAGCAGAACCGCGCCGATCATCATGATCCAGCGCACGGACACTCGATCAGCGAGGGAGCCGATAATGGGAGCGCTGATCCCGTTCGCGATGCTAAAGAGAATGAACCCCCAGTTAAACGTGGAGCGCGACAGTTTAAATTCCTGGCTGATCGGGTGTGTGAAGAGGCCGAAGGAATAGATCGTGCTGGACGTCGTCAGCAAAGCCGAGACGGCGGCGATCGCAACGATCACCCAGCCGTAATAGATGCCACTCTTTTTGGCTTGCACTATAACCTCTCCCTTGCCGCTTTCCTCTGCGGACAAATGACCGACAGGAGGAAAATTGAACGCGGGTATGTTCCCGCTTTAACGTAATGCAAGGAGTGTGGCTGGGAAATGGCGGCAATACAAGTGCCTATTTTACGCTCGACTATCTCACTTTACGCGACTAATCGACGAAAGGTACTTGGTAATTTCCGAGATAACTGCTGGGCTGTCCGTCCGCTCTGCCTGAATTTCCGTTGGATAACAGCGCAGTAATCGAAATGGTTTGCCGTGAATGAACTTCAGCACGATTGCCTTGGGTCGGGAGGCTGGCGTCAGAAGAGGTATCCTTATACCGAACGGTGCGAGGAGCGGAGCCATCTGGTCGCGGCGGCCACAAAGCCAAACCCTATAAACCGGAGAGAAAAATATGACTGGAAGATTGGACGGCAAGGTTGCGATTGTCACGGGTGCGGGTGGCGGCATAGGACGCGCCTTCGCTCTGGAGCTTGCTAGCCAAGGCGCGTCGATCCTAGTAAACGATCTTGGTACGCGCAGCGGCGCCGATGCAGACAGCGTCGTCGCGGAGGTGAGGGCAGCTGGGGGCAATGCCATCGCTAACCGAACTTCGGCGACGTGGGATGGCGCCGAATCGATTGTCAAACAGGCGCTCGATGCGTTCGGTCGCGTCGACATCCTCGTCAACAACGCGACTGCCGGGGGAAAACCGGCCGATCTCTGGAAGGTGACAGAGAAGGATTGGGATCGGTCGATTGACGTGAACCTGAAGGGCTATTTCGCGATGATTCGCGAAGTTGCTCCACATCTTTGCAGGCAAGGTTCCGGCTCGATCATCAATCTGAGTTCAGGGGCGGGCTTTGGCAATCCCTCCATGGTCGCTTATGCGTCGGCCAAGGAAGGGGTGATCGGACTCACGCGTTCGGTGGCGCGAGAAATTGGGCGCTTTGGCGTGCGTTGCAACTCGATCAGACCGCTGGCGCTTGGCATATCCTTCAACGAAAGCTCTGCTAGTACGGCGCAATGGTCAAAACTTATAGGCCTGACGACCAGCCCGCCGGGAACGACACATATGGTGACACGGGCGACACCCGAATCGCATCCCCCAACGAAGATCGCGCCGATGATGGTGTGGCTGTGTTCCGATGCCGCAAAGAACGTCAATGGCCGCACCTTCCACGTGCGCGGCGATACCATTGCGCTGCTGAGCGAAATCGGGCCAGAGCGCGTGATGACGCGGGAGGGAGGCTGGACGCTCGACGCGCTCGACGCAGAGGCGCAAGCGAATCTTGTCGGCGATCTCACCAACGATTTCCTGCTCGACGATCATCCTGATCTTCAGGTTTTTCCAAGCGAATCTGGTTAACCGTGACAATCGTGTGCAGTTGCGGGAGTGCGTAAAGAGGTTGCTGAATGACCTGTCGTAGATATAGAACGACCAAGCAGACTGAACAGTCCTGGTTGGCCCAAGGAGAGAACCGATGGAAGAAGCCACTGTAATTTCGTCTTTGCAGGACGATGAAGGTGCGACCGTGGGTGAGATTGCGGCGCGCAGGGCGTTGAGTTCGAAGGAGGCCGGCTACCTGCGGGGCGGTTTGGAACCGGCAACGTCGAGCGTCCTGGTCTCGAGTTCGAAATATCTTAATAATCCCTATTATCGGGATGCGTTTGCGCAGTTCGCGCTGCGCAAGATGGGCGATGATCTGCCACCGACTTATCTGATCCCCAACATGATCCGGGCGCTTGGCGAAGTTCGGGACGACGAGGCGTTTTACTGCCTTGTTCAGGAAGAGCGCGCGAAGAATGCGGATTTTGCGGCATGGCTCAATCGGCGGCGGTTGACCACCTATAAGCCTGCCGAAATGCGCCACTATCCAGATGCAACGCTGGGTGGCCGCATTCGCGATTTCATTGAGGAAAGCGGGATGGATATCCAGTTCATGCAAGCGGGCCTAGAGCCGCGAAATGACATTGAATATATCATCAAACGGCGCGCCGCCCATCATGACATCGAACATATTGTGACGGGCTTTGGTCCCAATGCGCTCGGAGAGGTAGCGCTTGCCGTCATGAACAACGTCTGCATCCTCAACCACATCACGCCCTTGTTGGCGAAATATCTCAACGAAGCGAACATGTTCATCACGGCGGCAGGGATTTTTCGTGTGTCCTTGCACACGCCCGAACTGCTGTTCGACCTCTACAGCGCCTGGGGCCTCGCGATTGCTGCTGGGGGTGCCATCCGCAGTCCATTGTTCATGGTTGATTGGGAAGACTATCTCGATAGAACGCCCGAAGAGATTTGCGAGGAACTGGGATTCCGGCGCGGTCCGGCTGACGCTTGGAATTATTCGAACCGGGTGGCGGGCTTCATGGGCGGCCCGACTGAGGCGGGGAGCGATATGCAATGAACATGATCGAGAATGAGTTTGTAGCGCTCCGACAAAATATCCTTGCCCTCAAGGATGAGGTCATGGCGCTAACTGTCGATGTTGCGGCGTTGGATGGTAACGCTGGCCGGTCGATGTTGCGGGCCCGCGCCGCCTTGTTTGAGGCGTGGACGATCCTTGTCGGGCCGCCCGAGGAAGATGACGAAGACCACTGAAGGCCGACCGATCTTGATTAACCGCCGCCTTCTTACTCCGGATCGGCGATTTTCAGCACCACTTTGCCGATATGCGTGTTGCCACTAAAGATACCGGCAAAGGCCTGCGGTACGCATTCGATCCCGTCCAGGATTGTTTCGGCGGGCTTGAACTTACCCTCTTCGATCCACGCGCGGTTGGCGGCAATGGCCTTGGCACCGCCCACCATCTCGCCAAAGAATCCCTTGATCTCTAGCCCCTTGACAAACATCAGGCGCATGAGTTCGGGCAGTCGATCCGGTCCGCTCTCATCGCCAACGGCATAGACGGCAAGCACGCCGCACAACGCGACGCGCGCACCATAAACCGCATGCGCAAAGGCACGGCGGGTCAGATCGCCGCCGACATTCTCAAAATACATGTTAAAGCCCTTGGGCAGTGCAGCGGCCAACTGCGCGTCAAAGTCCGGTGCTTGGTAATCAACGCACGCATCGAAGCCAAGCGCCATCACCGCCGCGCATTTATCCGGCCCACCCGCAATGCCGACGATGCGCGCGCCGAGGATTTTGCCGATCTGCCCCGCCATGCTGCCGACTGCCCCAGCAGCGGCGGAGATCAGTACAGTCTCACCTTCCTTGACGCGACCGATATCAATCATACCCGCATTGGCGGTCTGCCCGGGCATACCGAGTGCACCGACGGCATAGGAAAGCGGGATCGATCCGAAATCGAGCTTGGTTGGCTTTACCACCGGATCGACCACGGCATATTCGGCCCAGTGGGTACGTCCTTCGATGATATCACCAACTGCGAAGTCGGGGCTGTTCGATACCACCACCTGAGACACCGCGCGGCCCAGCGGCGGTGTATCAAGCGGCTGGCCGGGAGTGCCGCCGATCGTCGTCTCGTCAAACTGGAGACGGACATAGGGATCCATCGACAGCCAAAGGACGCGCACCAGAAGCTGGCCGGGACCAGGTTCCGGCATGGGCACGTCGATCAGCGCGAAATCGTCGGCCACCGGGTTCACCTTGGGCCGTCTTGCCAATATTATCTTTCGCATGTCGAATGCTCCGTCGTTGGATGGTATTTAGGGATGAACCGACCGACTATAGTGCTGTTCGGTCCAAGTGGGATAATGTTGCTCAGAAGCCGGTAAAGGCAGGTTTGCGCTTTTCCAGGAACGCATTCACCGCCTCGCGATGGTCTGCCGAAAGATGCGACCAGGTTTCGAAGCCGAGATGAGCTTCCAACATATCATCGACCTTCTTGCGCAGGTCCATGTTGACGGATTTTTTGGTGAGCCGGATAGCCAACCCGGCACCGTCCGCGAGTTTCTGTGCGATGTCGGCGACGCGCGCGTCGAGTTGATCTCCTGGAAGCGCCTCGGTCACGAGGCCGATCTCGGCTGCTTTCCCGCCGGTGATCGCCTCGCCGGTGAGCAGATAATATTTTGCGCGCGCATAGCCGACCAGCGCTGGCCAGATAATCGCGCCGCCATCCCCCGCAGCGAGGCCGACGCCGACATGCGGATCGGCGATCTTGGCCGTATCCTTGGCGATGATAATGTCACAAAACAGCGCCAGCGTTGCCCCAAGACCAACGGCATGACCGTTGACCTTCGCAATCACCGGCCGATCAAGATCGATCAAGCCCATGATAATGTTGCGCGCCTCGATATTGCTTTCGATCCACCTTTTCTGGTCATCGAGCGAGGCCTGTAACGTGTGGAGATCTCCTCCAGCGGAAAAGGCATCGCCCATGCCGGTGAGAATAACCACCGCAGCATCTGGATCGCGGCCAATTTCAGGGAAGATGCGCTCCAGCTCCTGGTGCATTCTCGGGTTGGTCGCGTTCTTCACCTCTGGGCGATTGAACGCCACCGTGACGATTTTGCCCTCGCGCCAAACTTTGAGCGCTTCATAATCCTCGTACATAGATTCCCTTTTCGTCATTTGTTGTGGACCTAGACCAGTAAAATCTATAACTCAATTGCCTTTTACGCAGCTTCTTGGGCAAACGTGTGGGGCACTGCGCGAGAGACGATTTGGCCGAAAAAGCACCGGTATAATCGACGACGAAAAACTATTCCGCTGTATGGACATTTCCATACGCGCCCCAAAACGGAAGGAACGAGTATGTCAGGCAGAATTTCAGTCGAGGATCATATCGCGATCCAGAATCTAATTGGTGAATATCAGTGGCTGGTTGACGGAGGTGATTCCGAAGGCTGGGCTCAACTATGGACCGTTGACGGTGCGTTTATCGGCGGTGCGACCGAATCTTTCATCGGTCACGCGGCGCTAAAGCAGGTGCCGACCTGGGTGAAGTCGAGCTGGAACGGTCAACTCCGGCACACCACTGGCAGCTTGTTCATCCGCTACGGCGCGAGTGTTGATGAAGCGGTTGCCAAATATTATAATCTCGTCACCACTTGGCACGAAGAGCCGCCTGCCCTGTTTGTGTGCGCGCTCTCAGAGATGACGCTCGTTCGCATCAGCGGAGAATGGAAGATCAAATCGAATGTTGTCACCAATCTTGGGAAAACCCGCGAACCCGGCGCGTCATGAGCTGATCGGCCCTTGTCACAACGCGCCTGTGATTCACGCAATCGTTGTCATGACGCCAAGCAGGCGTACAGGCTTGTTGCTGCGATTACGCCACGCATGATTGGTGGAGCGTTGCACGATGCAATCACCCGGAAAGAGAAGGATTTCTTCGCCTTCTTCAAGTTGGAGACCAATCCAGCTATCGCAAGTGCGTCGCGCAACAGGGGTGGCGCGCCGTTGAGCGGGCATTGAGCCGTGATAGTGTGGCCGCAGCCAACAGCGCCGTTTATCCGACGCGCTACGCTGGCCTGTCCGAACCCTGCATTCAGAACGGCATATACCGCGTGCTGTTGCTCATATCTTCCCGGGACATGAAGACAGGACGCGTGGTTGAGAGCACCGGAAGCCGCAATTGGCAATATGTGTGGGAACAGGAATTCCAGGATTATGGGGCGTGGATCAAACCCTATATGGCGCACCCCTATCCATCGCTGGTTCGATCCTGAATGGCCTGATCGTATTCAGGATATGCATTGCGCGGTTTCGCTATGCGCGTTTGAGGACAGAATTATAGGTTCAGGGGCCAAATAAGGTGCCGGTGATGTCGGCATGGCGGATGCGCTGAAGCGCATGGGCAATCAGCTCAGTCTGCTTCGTCGGGGGTACGCTCCACAGGTTTAACGCAGCCGTCGTCACCGATTCAGATCCAAAGATAATTGAATCTTCGCTCAGGATATATTGATATATCTGAATTGACTTTCTGAAAGTGATTCGATAACTCATGGCCCATGATATTCCGATTGACCTTTCAATGACCACCTCCACCTCACGCCGCACGATGGGGCGGCCGCGCCGACTGACTCTGCGGCAGGTGATCGACGCGGGGGTTGATCTGGGGCTTGAGGATTTGAGCGTTAGCGCCGTCGCGCTCCGGCTTGGGGTCAGCGCCGGGACGATTTACACATATGTCGAGAATCGCGATGAACTGATGCGACTCGTTGCCGCCTCGCTTGCTGAGCGACCGCCGATTGAGGATTGCGGTCAGCACTGGGCCGAAATCGCGCGGGAGCATGCTGCGCACAGTTTTGAACTGCTGCGCAATGAGCCTGTCTTGCTGGCACATGTCGTGTCTGGGGCAGTTGAACCGGAAGAGGCATTTCCGGAAATGGAGCGGTTCTTGTTGCTGCTCACTGCACGCGGGTTCACGGTTGAAGCGGCCTTCGCGCTCTATCGCGGCAGTGGTCAGATCGCAGTGGGTGCCGCGGTCACCTCGGCGATGGGGCATGCATGGCAACAACGCGGCGAATCGCGCCGGATCAAGGTTGCGCGTACCTTTGCTGAGACACCGGATGCCTATCCGAACCTGCATGGGCTGGGTGCGATCTTTGCCGATGATTCCAGTTACTTCGATTACCGCCCGACGCTTGAGCGCCTGTTGTCACAGTTCGCTGCAGAGCGCGGCGAAACGCTTCCTGTGCCTTCGGATGAGGCGGCGGGCAGTTTCGCTGGAAATTTTCCTGGCGAACACCTCTTGCCCAGTGGCGAGACGGACCAGTTGTTCGCTCAGGCCGAAGAATAAGAAAAGGATCGATCTGATGAACGAGATGAACAATGTCACCCGCGATTCCCGCGAGGAGGTTTTCCAAAAAAAGGGTGGAATGAACGCCGATGAAGCCGCCTATATGCGCGGCGACAGTGAGCCGGTCGTCACCAGTGTGCCGATCACAACTTCCAAATATCTCAACAGCCCGCTGTTCGTCCAAGCTTTTTCAACCATGTCGCTGCGCCGTATGGGGCATGACGTCTCGGTAACTTATGATATTCCCAATATGTCGCGCGCGCTGGCCGACGTCGCTGACTATCCGGAGGCGATGCGCTTGCTCCAGGTGGAGAAGGAAAAGAATCCTGAACTTGCCGCTTGGTTAGACCGGCGACGACCGCTCGACATCACGCCGGAAGCGGTCGCCAACTGTGCAGTGGGAACGTTCGGAGCTGCGTTGCGCGATTTCATGGCGCAGGGTTTCAAAGTCAATTTCATCAATAATTTCGAGGCGCGTATCGATTTCGAATATCTGATGAAGATGATTGGGCACACCCACGATATTCAGCATATTGTTTCCGGGTTTGGCCCTAACCACGCCGGCGAGCAGGCGCTCGCGATGATGAATGTCGCTTCGACTTACCAGCATTTCACTCCCGAACTCGCGGGGGTCATCTGCGCGGCCAATCAGTTTGTCAGCTTGGCGACGTTGTCGCGCGTCGGACTGCATTATCGCGACGCTATGCCAATCATTCTGGAAGCAACCCGTTTGGGGATCGTTGCAGGGCAGACGCTGAAGACGCCGCTCTTCATGATCGACTGGGACGAGTATTACGACTGGTCGCTCGACACGCTGGCCGCACATCTCGGTATTGAGCGCGGCCCCGGTGAAGGCTGGGAGTATACCGAAGATCTTTGCACCGGCTAAAGGGAAACTGGCGGGTGTTGAGCTTGGACACGCGACGGCGGGGTTAAATTAAAAGAGAAACCTCTATTGACGCCGGGTCGGGAACGATCCAGCAAGATCGATAGGTCAGCCTGACCTTAAAATCAGTGGAGAGAGTATCATGAAAATCTTGGTTCTGGGCGGTACGGGCATGGTCGGCGGCGATGCCGCTATCCGGCTGCTCTCGCTGGGTCATGAGGTTGAGATCGGCGCGCGCAAGCCACCAGCCGCGACAACAGCGATGGCGGCGATGCCCTTTCGCCGGGTGGATTATGTCAACGATGCGCCTGATATGGACATGCTGATGCGCTTTGATGCCGTGGTGTTCGCTGCTGGCAATGACGTGCGCCATATCCCACGCGACGGCGATCCTGATGCGCATTGGGCGCGCGTGAATGCGCAGGCCGTGCCCGCTTTTGCCGCAGTTGCGAAACGGGCAGGCGTCAAGACATTCATCCTGATCGGCAGCTTTTACCCGCAGGCGGCGCCGCAATTGCTCGGCAAGAACGCCTATATCGACTCCCGCCTCGCTGCCGACGAGGGTGTTCGCGCGCTCGCTTCGGACGATTTCCGCGCGGTCGTGCTCAACGCACCCTTTATCATCGGTCACGTCGATGGCCTCGATCAGCCCGGCGCGCGTGCCTATGCAAATTGGGCGCTCGGTCGCCTGCCACAGATTCCGCGCTTTGCGATACCCGGCGGGGTCAATGTCATCAGTACGACCACACTCACCGATGCGATCGTCGGCGCACTGGAACGAGGGAAAAACGGCAAGGCCTATTTGATCGGTGATCAAAATATGCCGTTCCATGATTATTTCGCCAGCTATCTTCGCGCTGCGCGTGACACCGCGCCGCTCGACGTGCGCGACGAGCCGCATCCGCTGTTGGGCGATGCCGCTTTGCTTGCCGGGCGCGGGGCCACGATCTACTACGAGCCCGACCCCAGCGAGGTGGCCGAACTCGGATATCGCCGCAACGATGTAGATCGGACGATCGACGAGATTGTCGCGGCCTATCGCTGACAGCGTTCGATCCGATACGACTTCGCTCAAGAAAGCGCCGTCTCAAATCAGGCTATAAGAGATATAGGAACTGGCGATGTGGGGTGTTCCGACCACGCAGAAAGAGTGGCCTTCCCTGACTTTCGCTTGACGCCTTTCCTCGATAACAGCTAACGCAATATCGATAAGAATTGAGAGGAAGCCGAGTGAAGAAGGTACTGGCGGGCGTCCGCGTGTTGGATTTCGGACGCTTCATTGCAGCACCCTGGTGCAGCGCCATTCTGGCTGACATGGGTGCGGACGTCATCCGGATCGAAAAACGGGGCGGCGGCGAGGATCGCTTCGTCCAGCCCGTCTCATCGACCGGAGACGGCGCCACCTTCCTTCAGTGCAATCGCAACAAACGATCGGTGACGATTGACACCGCCAGTGAAAAAGGTGCGGCGCTGGTCCGCAAGCTGGTCGCCAGTGCGGACGTGGTGGTAGCGAATATGCCTGAAAATGCCATGCGGGCGAACGGGCTTGACTATGACAGCCTGCGCGCCACAAAGCCGGATATCATCCTTTCCAGCATCTCCGGCTTTGGGCGCGGAGGTCCATACAGCGATCGGGTTGGTTTCGACGGTATAGGACAGGTGATGTCGGGCGGGGTCTATCGCTCCGGTTTGCCGGACCAGCCTATGCGTTCTGTCGTCCCCTATGTCGATTTCGGCACAGCGCTGTCGCTCGCGATTGGCACGATGATGGCGCTCTACCACAGGCTGCGCACTGGTGAAGGGCAAGAGGTGGAGTCTGCGCTGTTGCCCGTCGCGTTGATGATGACCAATGGCATGCTGATCGATCAGGCGGTGCTGAAGAAGGACCGTGGACGTGTCGGCAATGCGGGAACGGCAGCGGCACCGTGTGATATCTTCGCGCTGAGGGATGGGTGGGTTCTCGTCCAGGTCGCGGGGCAACCGATGTTCAAGCGCTGGTGTCGGCTGATGGGCCAGGAGGGCTGGTTCACCGATCCGCGATTTGACAGCGACGATGCGCGCGCTACCAACGGCGCGATCCTCAATGCGCGAATGCAGGCGTGGTGCGACGAAAAGACGCTGGCGGAGGCGACGGTCGAGCTCGATTCCGCGCGGATTCCTGTCGGCCCGCTTTATTCGCCGCAACAGGCGCTGGACGACCCCCATGTGCAGGCGATGGGCTTCCTCAAGCCGATGGACTATCCAGGTTTGCCAACGCCTGCGCCGGTGATCGAAACGCCGTTCCGCATGTCTGAGACACCGGGCGAGATCCGCATGCGTGCACCCACACTTGGTGAACATACCGATGAGGTTTTGATCGAGATCGGCTGCACTTCCGACGAAATCGCTGCCTTGCGAACGGATGGGATTATCTGACCTTCACTGAAAAAGGGCGGCCACCTCTGCGAGCGCGACCTTCATCGATCCGGTCCTGGGCAAGCTGTCGACGACACGGATATCAACGGGCACCTGATAGGCGAGGAGCCGGTCCTTGAGATAGGCGCGCAACGCCGCACCGGTGACGGTCATACCGGGCTTGAGTTCAACCGCAGCGACGGGCACCGCGCCAAGCCGTCTGTCCGGGCGCGCCACGACGGCTGCATCGGCCACCGCCGGGTGTGTCGTCAGCGCCGCCGAGACCGTTTCGGGTACAATTTTGAATCCGCCGCGATCAATCGCACCATCTGCGCGGCCGTGGACGAACAGGAAGCCGTCCGCGTCGATTGAGGCAAGATCGGTGGTCCGGATCCAGCCATCTCCCAACCGCGCGACTTTCGCCTCGAGCAGCCCGACGGCGCCCGCCGGCAGCGGCAGGTTGCCGTCCGGATCGACAATGCGCAAAGAGACGTTGGCGCTAGCCCGGCCCGCGCTGCCGCGCTTGTTCACGCCATAATGACGATAAAGGTCGAGGCTCCAATTGGCGATCACCCCTGCGAATTCGGTCGCTCCGAACGCGGTGAGTACAGGAATGCCAAAGCGCGCTTCGAACCGGTCCTGGATGTCGATGTCGAGCTTGCCGCCGCCCACCGCAACCACTTCGAGCGATTCCAGCATACGCGCCGAGATGTCGCTATCAAGCAGCATCCGCAGCGCTGCGACAGGCAGGGATACACGGACGGGGCGATGGCGGTGGACCGCTTCGACCCAGCTTTCTACGGTGAAACGTTCGAGCAGGACAATGGGCTGGCGGGCGGCATAGGCCGGTACAAGATAGGCGATGCCTGCGATGTTGCCGAGCGGATGGAGTAGTATCTGTGCCGCCGTTCTTGCGCCGGTTCCGGCATAAGCGGCCTGCGCGTCATGGGCAGCCGAAGAGAGGGTGGCCCAGAGCAGCGGCACGCGCTTGGGTGGGCCGGTGGTGCCGCTCGACAGAAGTTCGACGCCAATATCGGGATTGCGCTGCAAAGCGTTCGTCCGCACTGCGTCGCCTCCGGCTAGGATGTGCGGCATTCTCTCCACCCCGTGCAGCGCGATGGCAAGAACTCCTGCCTGATCGGCGCTGGCGCGCGCTTCAGCGCTCCAGTCCTCCTCTTCGGCAATCACAACCGCCACGTCGGCGCGTATCATGTCGGCCGCAATTCCCGCAGCCGACTGAGCGCCGTGAATCATGACGGTCGTCCGCCCACTCGCTATCTGCCCGACCAGTGCCGCGACGCAGCCGGGCCGGTTGCGAGCGACCAGTCCTGCGGGTGCGTCGCGCAGGCCGCAGGACTCGAGCAACGCATCCAACGAGAGGCGCATGTCGTGAAGCCGGCTCCAGCTCGACCAATGCCCCTGCCAGGCCAAGGCATCCCCGCTGCCACCCGATTCGAGCGCTCTCGCAAGAGCCAAACGTATGTCGAGCGTCATTGCGGTTTGGCCTCCATACTGCAGCATATGTCCAGCCACTTTCGAAAACGCAAACAATCTCCTATTTGCATACGCGACCATTTGATCTAACTTAATCATAACTATGCACGGACAGGAATAAAATATGATGAAAAAAAGTGGGTCGGCAGTGAACAAGGCCGCCGAGACGTTGCGGGCTTTCGCGTTGGCGAAACAGGACGGGGACTTCCTCGGCTCTGAAGAGGACTTGATCCAGCGACTACAGGTTAGTCGGCCAACTCTTCGCCAAGCCTCCGCTCAGGTGGTTCAGGAACATCTCATCACCATCCGACGCGGAATGGGTGGCGGCTATTTCGCGCGACGTCCGGAGAGCACCGGCGTGAGCAGGATCGCTGCGCTCTATCTCCAGTCGCGTCAGGCTAGCTTCGTCGAGATTGCGGTGGCAATGAGGTCGATCCGCGCCGAGCTCTCGGCACTGGCTGCGCGCAATGTCGATTTTACGCTCCGGGAGGAGCTACAGATCATTGCCACCAAGGATCGCGATCCTGAGCACGACAGCGCCGCTGACAGTCACAGCTACCGTGCATTCCTTCGCAGCGAACGCGAATTTGGCCGCGTGCTTGGCGTGATGAGCGGCAACAGCGTACTCGTGCTCTTGCTGGACATCCTCTATGACTTCGCCGCATTGGCGCGCCGCGAGGATGATGTGCTCGTGAATCGGCCCGAGCGCGTCATCGCTTACCGGAAACATCGCGCCCAACTCGCCGACGCAATCCTGAATGGCGACGAGGAGATCGCCAAACTCGCCAGCCGACGCTGCTCGGATTTGATCAGCGAATGGATTCATGAGGATTTCGAAGGCCGCTTCTTTGAGGGACCTCAGGCAAAGCAGAAAGCTTGAATCTCGGATGACGACAACGATGGTTGGGCGATGCTGAACGCGCTGAGTGGTGACGTACTTGCCGAGAACAGGGCACTCTACGACCTCGTCGCCGGATTGCCGTCGGATGCTTGGAGTCGTCGCACTCCATTTTTCGACTGGACAGTTCGCGACCAGATTCTGCACCTTCATCAGGTCGACCGGTTCGGCCTGATCTCTATGGATAGCGTGGAGTCGTTTGGTGAGACTTTCCGGGCGGTTCGCGCCGGGCAGGCCGACGGCGTCGAACTAAGCGCGCAGATTCGCGGGGAATTCTCTGACGCTTCCGATCTCGAAGTGCTTGAGATTTGGCGCGCCGGCTTCGAATCTATGGTCGATCGCTTCCTTGCTGGTGATCCCAAGGAACGCTTGACTTGGTTCGGGCCGCCCATGAGCCTCGTCTCCTTTGCGTCAGCCCGTCAGATGGAGGTGTGGGCGCACGGGCAGGACATATATGATATGGTCCGACTCGCACGTCCGACGTATCCACGTATCCGCAATATATGCGAGCTCGGCGTGCGCACATTCGGCTGGTCGTTCCGCAACCGCGGGCTGGCCGTTCCGCCAAGCCCGCGCATTCGGCTGACCGGGCCGGACGAGGATGTCTGGGAGTGGGCGGGCGACGATGAAGGGTTGGTCGAAGGGACGGCGCTGGATTTTGCACTGGTCGTCACACAGCGCCGTGCGCCAGAGGACACGCGCCTTCGCGCCAGCGGAGACGGCGCGCTGGCATGGTTGCCGATCGCGCAGTGCTTTGCCGGTGCACCGCAGGAGCCAGCCACTCCGGCATCGCGACCAAGGCTTGCCTGAGAGGCTCGCCCGGCCTTGTTCGTGCACCCATAACAAGATCGCGTGCATTCTTATTCAACTACCTCTATCTATATACTGATAAGGCACGGGAGTGCGTTACCGGGGAGAGAAAATGGAAATGATTTCGGATATGTTCGCGCTGCATGAGGAGGCGACTGACCACTTCACCGCGCCCAGCGGCAAGGGCGGATGGTTAAGCCTGTTCGGCGGGCAATTGATCGCCCAGGCGCTTGCGGCCGCGTCGAAAACGGTGGGCGATGATCGCCTTGCTCATTCTCTCCATGCTTATTTCCTGCGACCAGGCGTTTTTGACACGCCGATCACACTGGCGGTCGAGCGTGAGCGCGACGGCGGTGCCTTCAGCAGTCGGCGGGTTGTTGCGTCACAGAATGGGAAACCGATCCTCTCGTTGCTTGCCTCTTATCATACAACTGAAACGGGCCCGACGCGTGATCAGGCGACCATGCCCGACGTGCCTGATCCGGAAAGTTTGGAGACAATCGTTGACGCGGCCGCCGACTATGGCCGCGACCCATCAGAGCCTTCGCCGCTCACCTATCTAGAGGTTCGTCCTGTTGAGGCATGCCGCCCGTTTGAAGTTCGCCCACCCGAACCACCGCGCGGCATGATGTGGGTCCGCGTGCGAAACTCCGGCTCTACCGATGCCTCGCTCCACCGCAATATGCTCGCCTATGTCAGCGACCTGTTCCTGATCAGCACCGCGCTCCAGCCGCATCGCGCGGAATTGGGAAAGGGTGTGATGGTTGCCAGCCTTGATCATGCGCTTTGGATTCACCGGCAGCCCGATGTCGATGAGTGGATGCTTTACGTGCAGGAAAGCCCTTGGGCGGACAGCGGCCGAACCATGTGCAGGGGGAGCATTTTTGCACGGGATGGCCGCCATATCGCCACTGTGGTGCAAGAAGGGCTGTTGCGGCTGGGTAAATGAGATGTCGATGAAAATCCCGTCTTGAAGCGGTGGGCTGTACACGCTAGCGCAAGCGAGAAGAGTTACAGGTTTAAACGGACGACCGCCTATCGAGGTAACATCTTGGCGGTGAGCGGAGAAGGTGAAGTATGGCTGACGGTTATATCCGGACGGAGGTTCGCGACGGGGCGATGATCCTGACGCTCAATAGACCGGAGAAGCTGAACGCGCTGACCTGGGATATGCTCGATTTGATCCTCGCCGCGTTCAAGGCGGCTGAAATGGACCCCGCGGTGCATGCGATCGTCGTGCGCGGTGAAGGTAGGGCTTTCTGCACCGGCTTTGATCTCAACGCGGCGGCGGGTGACGGCGTCGGCATGGCGAGCGACCCGCACGGCGACACGCAGTCTTTCCAGCGTGCCGCCGGTTATTGGCGGCGGGTGATGCAGACGCGCAAGCCGGTGATCGCCGCCGTTCACGGTTATTGCCTGGCAGCAGGCACCGAGTTCGTGCTGCATGCCGATTTCGCGATCGCGGCGGATGACGCGCAGTTCGGTTACCCCGCCGTGCGCGGTTCAGGCCTGCCAGATACGCAGATGTTCATCTATCATATTGGCCCAC
Source organism: Sphingomonadales bacterium (assembly GCA_031406495.1). Lineage (GTDB taxonomy): Bacteria > Pseudomonadota > Alphaproteobacteria > Sphingomonadales > Sphingomonadaceae > Sphingorhabdus_B. The sequence goes on from JANOHL010000103.1 coordinate 320,448, forward strand.
AATGGACGCGGCTGCTGCTCCTGACTGGCGACTCGATCGATGCCGCGACGGCGGAGAGGATCGGTCTGGTCCTCAAAACGGTGCCGCGCGACACGCTGGACGAGGAAGCCATGGCATTGGTCCGTTCGATCGCCAAGGTGCCGGGACCAATCGCGGAAAGTGTCAAGAATGTTGTCAATCAGTCGCTCGAACTCATGGGCTACACGGCACTTCAGCGTGAGAATTGGAATCAGTCCGCGATGGCGCGCGCCGCGCCGGAGGTTGCCGAATTTGACCGCATGGCCCGCGAATACGGGCTGAAGGCCGCGCTTGCCTGGCGTGACGGCAAAGGCACAGGCGCAACTACAGAGGAAGGCAAGTGAGTCAGCAACTGCACGAGGTGATCGCGGCGGCGCTTGCCGGCAATCCGGACCAGGCCGCACTCGAATTCGGCGGCCACGCGATTCCGTGGGGTTACTTGAAGTCGATCGCCGATCAGGTTGATGCGCTCCTGAGAAAGGCGGGGTTGAACGAAGCGAGTCCGATCGCGTTCGTACCGCGCAACCGGCCACCCTTCGTCGCCGCGCTCCTCTCTCTGATCGCGGCGCAGCGCTCTGTGATGATGATCTATGCCTTTCAGTCGCACACCGCCATAGCGGCGGAACTGAAGCGGCTGGATTGCCCTGCTGTGATCGCCGACGTGCAAGATTGGACGCCAGAGACGCTTGCCGCGCTGGGAGATGGTGCACTGGCAATAGCGCTGGCGTCGGACGTCGATGCGATGCCGCAGGTGATGCTCGTCGCCGGTGACCCCACAGCCGACCGTCGTGCGCTGCGCGGTCCCACGCCGGAACCAGTCATCGAACTTCTGACCAGCGGTACCACGGGCATGCCCAAGCGCTCGCCGACGCTCTATTCAACGGTGGAACGCGCGGTAATCTCGGGCAGCGTCCTTGATGCTGGCAAGGCAGGGAAGCCCGGCGGCGATCCTGGCACCGTCAACTTCCCGATCAGCAACATCTCCGGCATCTATTCGCTGTTGCCGATGATGGCGACCCGGCGGCTGGTGTTGTTCCAGGAGAAATTCGATCTCGATGCCTGGCTGGCCTTTGTCGCCAAATATAAACCCGGTGTCGTGGTTATTCCGCCCGCCGGCATCCGCATGATGCTTGATCGTAAGGTGCCCGCCGATGCGCTCGCGGGTGTGCGCTATATCCAGGTTGGCACGGCCGCACTCGACATTGATGCGCACCGTGTGTTCGAAGAAACCTATGGGGTGTCGATCCTGCTGTCCTATGGCGCGACCGAGTTCTGCGGCGCGGCCACGACGATGACAGCCGATCTCCACAGTCAATATGGGCAAGAAAAATTCGGCAGCGTCGGCAAGCCGGTGGGCGGCAATCTGGTACAGATTATTGATCCTGTAGATCACCGCATCCTGCCTGCAAACGAAGTCGGTATCGTCGAGGTTATGGTGCCGTTCCTCGGCGACCAATTTATTCGCACCACCGATCTTGGCGTAATCGACGATGACGGCTTCCTTTTTCATCGCGGCCGGGTTGATGGCGTCATTGTCCGCGGCGGTTTCAAGATCCTGCCGAACGCGGTCGAACGGGTCATCGACAATTATCCGGGCATCGCGGCGTCCTGCGTCGTTGGCGTCTCCGAACCGAGGCTGGGGCAGGTGCCTTTGGCGGTGATTGAGATGCAACGTGGCATCGCGGCACTGGACGACGCGGCGCTTGCGGCGCATTTGCGTGCCGTTCTGCCCGCGACAAACATCCCGGTTGCCTATCATGTCGTCGAAGCGCTGCCGCGCACGCCTTCACTGAAGATCGATTTGAAGGAGGTACGCGCCTTTGGCGAACGCCTCTTTGGCCATGCCGCAAAGGAACCCGTCGCATGAATCTAGGTCTGACCGAAGATCAGGCGTTGCTGAGTGACAGCTTCCGCCGTTTCTTTGAGGCGGAGTCGTCCATCGAGCGGGTGCGGGCGTCAGAGCCGCTAGGTTTCGATCCGGCGCTGTGGCGGTCGCTTGGCGAGATGGGTGCGCTCGCCATGCGATTGCCCGACGATGAGGGGCTTGGGCTGTTTGAAGCGACGCTGGTCATGGCCGAGGCGGGTCGCCATCTCGCTTCCGCACCGCTTGCCGAAGCGATAGTCGCGGTGCGGCTTCTGACGCAACTGGGGGGCGACACGGAATTGGTCGGCCGCGTTTGTGCTGGCGAAGCGGTGTTGACACTCGCACTTCACGATACGGGCGACACCTCCCAGCTTGTACCGGGTGCCGCCGTCGCCGACGCGGTGCTGTTCCTTGATGGCGACACGGTTTCCCTTGTGCGCGTTGCCGGGAAGCCGGCATCTCCGCTTAATCACGGATCGCTGCCGCTTGCATCGCTGACGCTGAAGTCGTTAGCGCGCGAAGTGGTGGCCAGCGGCGCAGAGGCGCGGGCTACCTACCTTGCGGCGATTGAGGAATGGAAGCTGCTGACAGCGGCGGCGCTGGCCGCGATGGGTCGCCGCGCGCTGGAAGTCGCAGCCGACTATGCCAAGGAGCGCCATCAGTTCGGGCGGCCAATCGCGTCCTTTCAGGCGATCGCGCATCCGCTCGCCGACCGGATCGCCGACATCACCGGCGCCGAGTTGCTGGTTTGGTGGGTGGTCAAGCAGATCGCCGACGGTTCCGCTGACGCGGCGGGTTTGATTGCGATGGCCTATTGGTGGGCGGCGCACGCCAGCGCCGAGGCGGTGGCACGCGGGCTTCACACTTTCGGTGGCTACGGCCTGACGACCGAGTATGACGCGCAACTCTACCACCGGCGCGCACGCGCGACCGCGCTGATTTTGGGCGACCCGCGTGACCAACTGCCGCTTGCCGGACGCCGCTTGTGGCTGGGTGAAACTGCGCCGCTTCCCGACGTCGGCGATGTGTCGATTGATTTTGCGCTAGGCGCTACGGCGGATGCCTTTGCTGCCGAAACGCAGGCCTTTTTCGACTCCGCATTGACGCCCGATTGGAAAGCCAGGGCGCATTATTCCTATGACGGTCACGATTGGGCGCTCAACAAGGCGCTTGGAGAGCGTGGCCTGCTCTTTCCGTTATGGCCAAAGGAACATGGTGGGCGCGGCGCGGACGATTATGCCGCTGCCGCCGCGCTTGCAGTATGGGACGATGAAGGCGTCTCAATCCACGCGCAGGCGGTCTCCAACATGGTTGGGCAGGTCGCAATCCGATTTGGTTCGGATGAATTGAAGCGCGACATCGTACCGCGGCTGGCTAGGGGCGAGATCATTTCCTCGCTCGGTTACAGCGAGCCGTCTTCGGGCTCTGATATCTTCGCAGCCGAGACACGCGCGGTGCGCGATGGCGACGACTGGGTGGTGAACGGGCAGAAGATGTTTACCAGCGGCGCCAATCTGGCACACCACGTGCTGCTGCTGACCCGCACCGATCCTGATGCGCCTAAGCACAAGGGCATCACGCTCTTTATCGTGCCGCTGGAGCAGCCTGGGGTCGAGATCCATCCAATCCACACCTTTCAGGATGAGCGCACCAACGCGACCTTCTACAGTGATGTGCGGGTGCCCGATTCCTATCGGATCGGGCCGGTGAATGGCGGCCTGCAGATCCTTGCCTGGGTACTGTCGCTGGAGCAAGGCGGCTTTGGATTCGTTGGCCCACATCGCCATGCGCTGGAGGCGGCGCTCGACTGGGCGCGCGATGCGGAGCGCGGCGCGGGCAAAGTGATCGAGGATCCACGCGTGCTGGAGCGGCTCGCCGCTGTGGCGACGCGGTCGCGGGTCTCATATCTTTTGTTCTGGCGTTCGATGTGGCTGAAAGAAGAAGGCATCGCGGATCGCGCAGCCGGCCCAATGTCTAAGCTGTTCTCATCCGAGGCGTTTCTGCGTGATTCGAACGATTTGTTCGATCTCGCGGCGCCAGCCACACTGGTGCGCGGCAAGGACAAGTTCGGACGGATCGAGCTTGAAGCGCGTCACTCGGCGGCGACCACAATCTATGGGGGGACCAGCGAGGTGCAGCGCAGCCAAGTAGCCGAGGCCAGTTTCGGCCTCCCCAAGAGCCGATGAGGGTATCATGAGGTTGATCGCCGAACCCGCGCTTGACACCTTTCGCGAAGAATGTCGCGATTGGCTATCCGACAATGTCCCGCGCGCAAAGCGCCCGCACGAGGGGCTGGCGCTGCGCGACTATGATCTCGCGTGGCAGCGCACCCAGTATGAGGGTGGCTGGGCAGGGGTCTCATGGCCGGCCGAATATGGCGGTCGCGGCCTTTCGGTGCTGGAACAGCTCATCTGGCACGAAGAATATGCCCGCGCCGGCGCACCACCTTCGGCCTCGATGTTCGTGGCGCTGAGCCATGCCGGGCCGACGTTGATCGTGCAGGGCAGCGAAGCGCAGAAGCAGCGTCATCTCCCCGCGATCCTGAAAGGCGAAGAAAATTGGTGCCAAGGCTTTTCCGAGCCCGGTGCCGGGTCGGATCTCGCCGGGCTCAAGACACGCGGCGTGATTGATGGTGATCATCTCGTCGTCAATGGCACCAAGATATGGACGAGTTACGCACAGGGTGCCGACTGGCAGGAGTTGCTGGTTCACACCGATCCCGAAAGGCCGCGCCACAAGGGTATCAGTTGGATCATCTGCGACATGCGTGCGCCGGGCATCGAAATCCGGCCGATCACCGCCATGTCAGGCCTCACTCATTTCGCGCAGGTCTTTTACGATGACGTGCGCATCCCGCTGACCAACGTGGTGGGTGCGTTGCACGAAGGATGGCGGGTCGCGATGACGACGCTGGGCTTTGAACGGGGCACCGGCACTATCGCGCACCAGATCGAACTCGCTAACGCGGTGGAGCGGCTCGTTGAGCGCGCGAGAACGACGATCTCGCCGCAAAGCGGTCTTTCGCTGATCGCAGATGACGCGGTGGCGGCGCAGCTCGCGCAGTTGCGCGCCGAAGTGGCAGCGCTTCGCTCGCTCACCGTGGCCTCGGTATCGCGCGGAATGCGCGAAACGGTGCCTGGCGCCGAAGGCAATATCGTCGCGCTCTATTTCGGAGAGCTGAGCCGCAGGGTCCACGGCGCTGCGCTGGAGCTGCTCGGCCCTGACGCGCTTATTCGCTCTGAAAGTCACAACCTGCCGTTGCATTATCTCGAATCGTTCAAATGGGCGATCGGCGGCGGCACGTCCGAAATCCGCCGGAACGCGATCGGAGAACGCGTTCTCGGCTTACCAAGAGGACCACGCGCGGCATGATCGTCGATCTGGAACCGACTGAGGACCAAGTCCTCATCACCGAGAGCATCACCGGCTTGCTTACCGATCATCTGCCGGTCGCGCGGTTTCGTGAGGTGCATTCGCACGGCGCGGCGGCCGAACGCGCCATCTGGGGTGATCTGGCCGGGCTGGGTTTGTTTGGACTGGGGTTGCCTGAAGAAAAAGGCGGCATTGGCTTCGGCCTTCCCGAAGAGGTGTTGGCGGCGCGTGTGCTGGGAATGCATCTCGCGTCCACGAGCGTGCTTGCGCAGATGGCGGCGGCGCACGTCGCGACCGAGGCAATGCGCGATGATGTGACCTCCGGTGCCGTGCGCGCGGCCTTCGCCGTTGCCACCCTATCCGGTGCGGTCCACCGCATCGACGGAGAAGGGGCCACGCTTGTCGTCCTCGTTGCACCGGGAAGTGCGGCGCTGGTCACGGCGGATATATTCGGTGACTGGCACGCGCTGGCGCCGATGGACGAGACTGTGGCGATCCATGGAACCGCTTTGCCGGCCGCAGAGTTCGATCCTTCGCCCGAGGCGCAGCGCATCGCGCTTCTGCTCGCCGCCTATCAGGTCGGCATTGCCCAGGCCGTGACCGATATGGCGGTGGACTATGCGAAGACGCGCGAGCAGTTCGGCCAGCCGATTGGCGCATTCCAGGCGATCAAACATATGTGCGCCGACATGGCGGTGCGCGCGGCTGCCGCCGATGCGCAGGTTCGCTATGCAGCGGTGACACTGGGCCACGGCGGCGGGGATGGCGAGATTGCCGCCGCGCGCCTGCTCGCGTCCAATGCGGCGCTGGAAAATGCCAAGGCCAATATCCAGATTCATGGCGGAATGGGCTTTACTGCCGAATGCGATGCGCACCTGTTCCTGAAACGCGCGCATTTGCTGTCCTCGCTCGGCAGTTCGCGCCGCGCAGAGGAACGACAGTTGATGGCTGACGTCGTGTAAATGATGGCATGACCGCGCGCGCCGCTTCGCCTTTGCCAGAAGATTTCTCGATCGAGCCGCTGTTTACGCCGCTCGACACCGGCCAAATCGTCCTGCCGAACCGGCTGGCAATGTCGCCGATGACGCGTTCCTTCGCCCCGGGTGGCATCCCCCATCCCGGGACACCCGATTATTACGCCCGCCGCGCGCGGGGCGGTGTCGGCCTTATCGTCACAGAGGGCGTCGCGGTACCGCATGATGTTGCCCATCAGGGTACCAACATCCCCGATTTCCAGGGCACCGCGCTGGACGTGTGGACGAACGTGGCGGACGCGATCCATGCCGAGGGGGCTAAGGTCTTCGTGCAGCTCTGGCATGCCGGGCTCGGCCGCCGCCCTTCGCTCACGCTCAATCCCGATGCCCCGTCGATCGGACCGGGCGAGTATTTGCCCGACGGCCACAAGCCAACCCGCGCGATGACCGAAGGCGATGTCGCTGATGTGATTCAGTCCTTTGTGGAAGCGACCGTGTCGGCGAAGCGGATCGGCATGGACGGCGTCGAGATCCACGGCGCACACGGCTATCTGATCGATCAGTTTTTCTGGACGGTCTGCAACACGCGCACCGATCGCTACAATGGTGACATAGAGGAACGTGGTCGCTTCGCCGTCGAGCTGGTGCAGGCGATGCGTGCTGCGGTCGGGCCCGATTTTCCGATCATGTTGCGTTGGTCGCAGTGGAAGGGGCCGGACTATGAAGCCAAGCTCGTCACCGATCCGAAGGATCTTGAACGCTTTCTGACGCCGCTGGTCGACGCGGGCGTGGACATGTTTGATTGTTCGACGCGACGTTTCTGGTTGCCCGAGTTCGAAGGAAGCGACATGAATCTCGCAGGATGGACAAGGAGGGTGACCGGCAAGACGACGATGACAGTCGGCTCGGTCGGGCTTGAAGCGCCGCTTTCTGGCCGCACGATGGAAACGATCATCAATTCGGATGTTTCGCTCGCCAATCTCGTCCAGCTGATGGTGATGTTCGAGCGCGGTGATTTTGACCTTGTCGCGCTCGGTCGCTCGGTGCTGATGAACCCCGATTGGCCGAAACTGATCCGTGCCGGGCAGTATGGCGATCTGCGGACCTACGATCAAAAAATTGTGACCACCCATCTGGAATGCGCTGACGTTTGGCCCGAAGGCAAATATGAATAGCTAAATTTATGGTGTTACACACACAATGACGATTGCGATCCTGCTGGTTCATGGTTCTTTTCATACAGGTGAGTGCTGGGAAAAGTTGATCCCGCAACTTGGATTGCGGGGGCACAGTGCCAGCGCGGTTACATTGAGCGGCCATCGTGGGAATCCCAAATGGCCTTGGTTGGTCAGCATGGAAACCTATGGTTCTGATGTCATCGCGGCTGCGGAAGCATTGGGCCGTAAATGTATTTTAGTTGGTCACTCTATGGGTGGAATGGTCATTTCCGAAGCTGTAGAGCGGCGTCCCGACCTGTTTGAGAGCATGATCTATATCAGCGCTTTCGTGCCCAGGTTCGGCAAGTGCTCGCTGCTAAAGCTTGAGCCTGTAAGTCCAGCGCTTCGTCAAGGAACCAAACTTTCCATTCTGAATGGAACGGCGATGATATCGCCCGACATAGCCCGTCAAGTTTTCTGTAATCAATGCGATCCGGCTGTTCGAGAGCGAGCCGTTGCGCTTTTATGCCCGCAGCCGATGCGTGCGTCTATGGGGGCTGTCATGAGCAGCGAGACGGGGCTTGGCTCAGTCCGAAAACATTATATTGAATGTCTGGATGACGAAGCGCTGCCGCTTAAAAGTCAACGCGCTATGCAACTGCACATGTCGTTCGAAAGTGTGGTTTCGATCAATAGCGACCATTCACCATTTCTTTGTAAGCCAGCAGCTTTGGCCGAATTAATCGCTCAAATAGCGGTCGCTTGAGTGTTTTAGCGAAGCATCTATGTTTGTGTAACTTGTGCGGATCGGTCATTTTCCCATACGGAGCGGATGAATCAGTAATGCTGGACTTTCAGAATTTTGATGCTGATGGAGAACACAAAGATGCGTTTTGCATTGTTCAGTCTCCACATTTTAGCATTACCAACCCGGCATGATACCCTTGCGGGATAAGTTGCAATCGCCCGAGCAAAAAGCCTATTTGCAGCTATGATCACATCAGCCATGTCCCGCCAACTAGAAGGTCTAAGCCGCATTTCCGCTGAACGGCGTGATAGCAGCTTGTCCTGCATCAGGATGGCGGCGGATGAAATGTTTGGCCAGCCAGGTTATTCTGCCGTATCGGTTGAACAATTGGCCAGTCATGCCGGGGTAACGCGGAAGACATTCTACAAGCATTTCTCTGGAAAACCGGGTGTCGGGCTTGATTGGGCCAAACGACGGTGCAGCGTCGTTTTTGATCAATGGTTGAGGCTTAAAGATGGTGATGCGGGCGACCCTGCCTGGGTGAAGGCCTGGATTGAAGAACTGCTTGATTACTATCAGGATAATTCGGAGATACGCTCGCTTAGTTTTCTGTCACTAGAGGAACCTGCCTTTGGCGATTGGCTGCATCAGCAAATTCTTGATATGATTGAGGAACTGGGCACCACCATTCCAAGGTTCAACATTCCGAGTAATGCGGCAGATGCTAATCTGCGCGTTGGTCGCGCCGTGCTGATGTTTTCACAGCTTATGGAACAGTGTTCGCGTTACGCGCTGGGACGGTCACGTTTCAAACGCGAGATACTCATTCTCTTACTGTGGGAGCGTTTTCAGGCCTGATAGGCTGTATATGAAATTCTTTGCTGCCCACCTCAACGATGCCTAAACTGTAATGATCGTTGAGGTGGACAGGTCATGTTTACTCGGCGGCTATTGCAAAGGCTTCCTTCGTTTCGTAGCCCGCGATGCGACCGGGATAGGCACCGGTGAAGATGCCGCCATCGAAGATCGGCTCGCCGTGCACCAAGGTCATGCGCATCGGTGCGGCATCGCGCGTATAGCGATAGCTTCGTCCACCCGAGCCATCGGGAACGTCATATTCCTTGATCATTTCACGACGTTCGATCTCGTCAATGTTCCAGATCGCGATGTCGGCGGTCTTGCCTTCGGCAATGTTGCCGCGATCCTTAAGACCGAAGAAGTTCGCGAGCTTGCCAGTGAGGCTGTACACCGCCTCCTCGATCGTGAGCCAGTTGTTGTCGCGCGCAAAGGTGGTGATCATGTTGATGTGATCGCCGATACCGCACAGCATCTGGGCATGCGCGCCCGAATCCGAGACGTTGCCGATCGCGTTCTCGTCCTTGAACAGGTTGACGATCTGCTCCATCGAATTCTTCTGCATGTTGTAGCCAAGTGTCGACCCGATGCCGTTTTCCAGCAGCCAGTCGGCCAAGACATCGGAATGATGGGCGTTGTCCTTGCGCGCGTCGATGACGTCTTGGAAGGTCACTTCCGAACCATAAGGTCCGACGCGATACTGGCTGTCGCGCATGATTATGCTTTCGGGCCGCAGGAACGGCGACTGCGGATATTGCGCGTCCCAAGAGACCTGTGCGCGCTCGCGCCATTCTTTGCTTTGCAACAGTGCCAGCTTCCTAGCGACGTTACCTTCGTTGGCGATTTCCACCCAAACGAGGTTGTTCGACTGGCCAAAGGTCAGCGGGCTGTTGAAGTTGATCATTGTCGCCGGGGCCACATGCGTGAAGCCGGTATAAAGCGGCAGGCCTTCCCGTTTGTACCGCTCGTGCTCCTCGATCAAGGCCCCCACCTTGGGCATCTGGTAGGTCACCGTCGGAATACCTAACCACTGCGTCTTGAACTTACGATCCTTCACCAGCGGCACCAGCCGCTTCATATCTTCAATGCCTGTGAAGCGCTGGAAGATCGAGATGATGACCTCGAAGGTCTTGTCAGGATATCGGTCAAGCACGTCGAACAACGCCGAGAATTCCTTGTCATCGGCAAGCAGCGACGGGACGGGGTTCCCTTTGCCATCATAGTCCAAAGTGTTGCTCGAAAAGCCGATAGCGCCAGCGTCAAGTGCTTCGCGCAGCATGTCGGTCATGACCGCGATTTCTTGATCGGTGGCGGCGCGTTTGGTCGCATCAATGCCCATCGCAGCCAGGCGCAGGGACTGGTGACCGCAGTAGAACTCGAAGTTAATCGGCACCTTGAGGTGGTTCCGCATCGAATCGCGATATTCGCCCCAGGTTTTCCAATCCCACGGCAGCTGGGAGTGGAACGGCTCCAGCGGAATATCCTCGAAAAATGAGAAAATCCCGATCATCGCGTCCTTAGCTTCCTTGCTCTCGTGGACGGGAGCCGCGCCGAAACCGCAGTTGCCGTTAATCGTGGTGGTGATGCCGTAACCCGGAAGCGGGAACATATTCGGCATCCACCACATCGGTGCGTCATAATGATTGTGCGTTTCAATGAAGCCCGGCGTGACATAGCAGCCCGTGGCGTCAACCACCCGCTCCACGCCTTCACGCTCCAGGTTTGGAGCTACCTTGACGATGGTGCCGCCAGAGATGCGCACATCGGCCTTGAACGATGGATTATTCTGACCGTCGACGATGGTGCCGCCCTTGATTAGGATATTGTAGCTCATGTCTCTCTCCAAACTGATTCTACGTTGGTTACATACGTACCTGTCGTTTATAAAAGAGCAACCTGTTTAGTGAGATGAGATCGCAGCGGCCCAATTCAGGTGCCTTTGGTGACGCGCGGTGTCGTACCCCGACGGGACACCTCAATAAAGCGCCGCTGCGGCAATGTCAGGCGAATCGGCGTGGCCGATACTGCGCGCGATACGGCGCGCGATCAGCCACCGGCCGTCTAGCCGCGCCAGTTCCCATCTGCCGAAGGATTGGCGCCAAACCTGGCGCTGGCCGTCTTGTTTGGCGAACACGGTCGCATAACCAATTGCGACGGCGCGATCGCCATCCAACCGCACGTCAAACGGCCCCATGATATGCGCGCAATGGGGCAGCATCGCTTGATGCACATCCGATTCGACAATGGCGCGCGCCTCCTGCCGTCCATTCATGAAAGCGACACCGTCGATATCGACGTGGCAATCCTCGGTATAGAGCGCTATTGTCGCTTCGACATTACCTGTATCGACGGCCAGCCCGTAACGGACAAATACATGCTGGATCTCGCGTTCGTCCTCCAGTGCGATGATGCGCCGGTCTTGCGCGACTATGCGCCGTTCTAGCGCTGCAATCCGATCTTCGCTCTTGTCCATACCCTCTCCCTATTTCGCCGAGTTCATGCGTTATTCACACGCAAAACTGCAGCCTGAAACGCTATGCATCTCCCGTCAAACGCCCAGTAGGCCGTAACTGTTGTGATCCGCCAATGCGGTGCCGAGGCGGGTGACGAATTGATCCACGATTGCAGGCGTGACGCGTCGGGTGACGCCCCACATGAAATAACCATAGATGACTGACTGGCGATAAAGCAGCCATGCCTGGTCCCAGTCGGGCACAGTGCCGCCATGTTCAGCCAGCCGGGTCAGGTAATAGCGTAAAAATTCCTGCTCGTGCGTCCGCCGGTCTTCGACTTCGAGCACGGATGAAATGTGATATGCAACGTCGATTGACCAGTTGCCGAGCTGTAACACCTGCCAGTCCAATATGCCTATCCCTTGCGGGCTATCGAACAGGTTGCCAGCATGGAAATCGCCGTGAAGAACGCAGCTGGGCACATCCTTTGAACGATGCACCAGCGCCGCCAATCCGGCATAGAGGCGCTCGCCGCTACGAATTGCATCGGGAAGCAGGTCACCGCGCGGTCCTTCTAACAGCTTGCCGAGTTCTTCGGGAGATACCCCTGATGCGCCTTCTGCCAACAGATCCAGCCGACGGATGATCCAGGGGAAGCGATCCGCACCTTTCGGCCCGTCGGTGCCGCCGTGCAGGCGGGCGATCTGGTCGAGGCTCTGGTGAAGCTGGTCAAACGTGTAGGGGTCGAGTACCGAGAGGAAGCGAGCATCACGCGCTTGCATATCTTCCATCACGATCACTGCGGCAGAAGTTTCTTCGTCGATTCCGGAATAATAACAGGCGGGCACGTGGACATCGAGCCTGGGTGCGCAGTCGCGATAGAACAGGCCTTCGGTCTTTTGGATGCCCGACTTCAGATAGACATCGGTATATTTCTCGTCGAACACACCCTTGATGCAGAGCGCGCTCGGCGGACCATCAGGGGTTGGAGAGACGTATTCAACCGCGATACGTAAATTTATCGCGGTGAAGCCGATTTGTTCGACAAGTTCGACCGAACGGATCGTGACGGGATTGCGTCCTACGGACAGTGCCTGCTCCAGCCAGCGGGGATCGAGCACGACTTGCATGTCGAGCGGTGCCGGTGCGAACGGGCGGTCAACCACTTTTGTAATGGGTCTGCTCCTTGATCTGGGTGTGCTCGGCCACGCATCCTGCGGTCGAACCTATTCAGGTATCAGAATAGCCTATTCACCGCCCTTGGAAAGCATCATTATGTAAGTTTTGAACGTTTCATGCTTTATTCTAGTGCAGTGAAACTTGAACATTGACGACTGGATGGTCCAGCGGGCAAAGGACTACCTCATTACCGAGAGGGAACCCCACGGCCATGCACGAGTTTCCCCTGTCCATCGAAACCCCCGGCACCGTTCCCGGCCTGGCGCTTGCCGCCGCTCGGCGCTGGCCCGAGCGCGAGGCTGTGGTCTGCGGTGGCGAGCGCGTGACCTTCGCTGCACTGGCGGATCGCATGATGGACGCGGCTGCCGCGTTCGTTGCCGTCGGCCTGCAACCGGGCGAGCGCGTATGTATATGGGCCGAAAACAGCATCACCTGGATCGTTGCCTGTCTCGGCGCACAGGCTGCTGGCGGCGTGATCGTGCCGCTCAACACCCGTTTCAAGGAGGCCGAGGTCGGCTATATCGTCGAGCGCGCTGGTGCGGCCTTTGGGCTGGCGTCCCGCGAGTTTTTTGGCGTCCGTCACGCAGACCTGCTGGGCGCACTCGGTATTGCCGCGCTACGCCGTATCGTGCCGCTCGACGCAGCAGGCTGGTCGGCGTTCACCGACATGGCCGACGATGCATCCCGCGCCGAAGCACAGCGGCGGATGGGCATGCTCTCCCCCGACGATCTCTGCGACATCATGTTCACCAGTGGCACGACCGGCTATCCTAAGGGCGCGATGGCAACACACGGCCAGACCGTGAGTACCGCGCGCCTCTGGGCAAGTGTCACCACGATCGGGCCTGACGACCGCTTCCTGATCCTGTGGCCCTTTTTCCATTGCTCGGGCTACAAGGCTGGCTGGGTGGTCAATCTGGCGATTGGTGCAACCACGCTGCCCGAACCGACGCTCGACGTGGAGCGGTTGCTCGCCACGATTGAAAGGGAGAAGGTGACTTTCCTGCCCGGTCCGCCAACGCTGTTCCAGACCCTGCTTGCCGACGCGACGCTGGATCGCGCGCGGCTGGCGTCGCTGCGGGTTTCGATCACCGGCGCCTCTTCGGTGGCCCCCACGCTAATCGAGGCGATGAGGCACGAACTCGGCATCCCGGTGGTACTGACCGGCTACGGCCTCACCGAGACATGCGGCACGGTGACCATGTCCAGCCCTGACGATGCGCCGGAAATCGTCACCAACTCCTGCGGGCGGGCGCTTGCTGGTATCGAGATTGCGATCGTAGACGATCAGGGCCGTGCCCTGCCCACCGGCGAGGCAGGTGAGGTGATCGTGCGCGGCATGAACGTGATGCAGGGATATCTCGACGACCCGGAGGCAACTGCTGCGGCTATCGACGCCGACGGATGGCTGCACACCGGCGACGTCGGCACACTCGATTCTGCGGGCTACCTGCGCATCACCGATCGCAAGAAGGACGTTTTCATTGTTGGCGGTTTCAATTGCTATCCAGCGGAAATCGAAAAGATGCTGCTCGCGCATCCCGCGATCCAGCAGGCCGCTGTCGTCGGTGTGCCAGATGTGCGCATGGGCGAAGTCGGAAAGGCCTATGTCGTACTAAAGCCGGGCGCGTTGGTAAAACCTGACACGCTCATTGGCTGGTCACGCGAGCGGATGGCGAATTTCAAAGTGCCCCGCTCTTTCGAGGTCGTCGACGCCCTACCGGTCAACGCGACCGGCAAAGTGCAGAAATTCCGGCTTGGCGAAACCGCTGGACGGTCGGACCGCCCGGCGGACGCCTGACGTTCAGTTCGCGTCTGCCGTGATTTGGGAGCCTATTTCCGCCGTAGTGGGACGGCTCGTCGTATCGCCAGTGATGATTGGCATATTGGTCCACCGACCCTCAGGCGTGCGTTGGAAAACGTTGCCGCTGAACCCGCCGCCGTCAACAATGATGCAAGAACCTGTGACCCAGGATGACATTTCAGTCGCTAGGAATATTGCGGCACCGGCATGGTCCTGCGGGCGGCCAAGTCGGCCAAGCGGAATGGTGTGATCGGCGATCTTGCGCATTTCGGGCGTGAATAACTTGCCGAGGGGCACCTGTTCAGTGTCAGTCGTCTCCGGGCCGATGCAGTTCACCCGGATCTGGTCGACAGCAAGCTCCATCGCCAATGCACGGGTGAGGCCGGTAACGGCATGTTTGAAGGTGGTGTAGACGACGTTATAAGGGCAGCCGCGAAAGCCTTCGATCGACGACACGTTGATGATGCTACCGCCTTCGCCAGATTGTTTCATCACCGGGATCATGGCCCGGCAAACGATGAACATGTGTCGAAGGTTGATGTCATAGACGGCCTGCCATTCCTCCTCGGTCTGGTCCACAAGCTGTTTGCGCAGGCCCAAGAAGTGACCGACATTGTTGACAACGACGTCAAGCCGTCCGAACCGATCAACGATTGCGTCACGCAGTCTTGCCACCTCGTCGGCGCGACGCACATCGGTGTGACTGATTAGCGCGTCGGGAAAAGCCGCCGCAAGCTTTGCGCATTTCACCTCGTCGATTTCGGCGACGACGATCTTCGCACCGATCGCGGCGAACTCCTCGACGATGCTCAGGCCGATACCTGCGCCACCACCGGTCACGAGCGCGACCTTATCGATCAAGCTGATGTTCAGCGCCATTTCTCTCTCCTCTGATATCGAATCCTACCGCGCCGCGAACATTGTACGGCGCGGCCTGGCTTCTTTCTGCATTGCGGCGGCGGGTCGGCAATGCCGCCCCGACGCCGTGATTGGTTGTCAGGCCTTGCGCGTGGCCTTCATCGGGAACTTGCCGAAGGCGCCGGTGTCGATCGATCCTTCGATCGTGTCGCCATCGAGCGTGCCTGTGATCGTCAGCGTCATCGGGAACGGCGTCGAGATCTTCACCTTCCAGCTCACCTGATCACCGACAACTTCGCCATCAAAGACTTCTGACGAACCCTTGGCTCCGACGCTGGTGCCGGAAAAGCTGCCATCGGGCTGGCTGGCAACCGTCACCACATTGCGCTGCTCACCCATCGGTGATTGGGCAACGCTTTCCCATTGACCGTCGATATTCGCCATATTGCAATCCTTCTTCCTTAATGCGAGACTCCATGTCTCTGCGGACCCCCACTAGCAGTCCTTAAAGGCAACTCAAACATTCTCTTTTTCGTTAGTGAAGCGGAACTTCTTTGAGAAGGCGGGGGTGTTTTCGCGATTAAGGTACAGAATAATGCTCGCAAAAGGTCGGTCTGGCATCGACATGGCGTGCAAATGTGCCCAGAATGGCACCAGAGAAACAAAGCAGGCGCCAGCGCCATGCAGGCACGCAACAGGGAGCAGGATATGGCAGAGCAATCTCGCAGCGCGTCCGACGATGGCAATTTGGCGGCTCAATCTTCAAGCCAGCGCGTGACGGCCGTATCCTGACGGAGCGCCCTCGGAATGCGGACCGGATGTTCGAGCAAGAGCTGCGCCATGCCCTTGGCACCGGCGTCCACCATCATACAGGTCGCCATGCCGCCCTGCATGCAGCCGTTAACGACGAAATTGATGCCGTCGAAGCCCGGCATGAAATAGCGGTCGAGCGACACTTTGGCCGGATGGAGCGCGAGATGCCGATAGTGGCTGAGCACGGCCTCGTCGGTCAACGCGGCGTGGATCGCGGCAAGATAGGCCGGCTTGCGGGCGATCACGCCGACGTTGAACAGATTACCCTTGTCGCCGCTGCGCGCATAGGCGAGCGCGAATAGCGGCACGCTGCCGCCGTCGAGATCTTCGGGCGGCGCAGGCGGCAGCGGGACGATTGCGGCAGTCATGGCACCGTCGGTCGCGACGGGGGCAGGCACCGACGTACCGTCCATGTGCAGCGTCAGCGCGACCTCCGACTTCGGCAGCAAGAAGGCACCGATTCGGTTGAGTTGTTTCATCCCGTTGGTGATCGAGATCGACGAGCCCGGAGCCATGTGGCTGATGATGCTCGCCTGCTCACGCAGCAGCACCTGTGCACCCTCTTGGCTGTCGTGATCGCACACAATCCGACAGATGATCTCACGTGCAGCGCGCGCGGCATCGCTGGCATAGGGGCCGTACATCGCCTCACCGCCAAGTGGTTCAACAAGCGTCTGGCGCCATTCGCCGAGGTTGCGCTGGCGCAGAATGTTGCGCGTCCGTTCGATCACGGCGGTGCCTGTGCGCTCCGCCTTCTTGACTGCGTCGCGGCCCAAGATCGGGATGACGGTCGTTGCCCGCCAGCCGTCCTCGACGGTGAAGCTGACCTTGTACACATCGGTCCGTGCGCGGCCCTTGGCTCCCGTCACATCGACCCGGTGTTCGCCGACCTGGCGGAAGTCCACACTGGCGAAGTCGCACACCACGTCGGGCACGAAATAGGCCTGTGGATCGCTAACCTCGTAAATGAGCTGCTCGGCGCAAGTCGCCGGGCTGACGAGGCCGCCAGACCCTTCGGGCTTGGTTAGGACGAATCCGCCGTCCGCCCGACATTCGGCGATCGGGAAGCCGATGTCGGCCCAGCCCTCCACCGTTTCCCAGTCGGTGAATGTCCCGCCAGTCACCTGGGCGGAGCATTCGATCAGATGTCCGGCGAGAGTCCCACCGGCGAGCTGGTCGAAATCGTCCGGCCCCCAACCGAATTCGTGGATGAGTGGGCCGAGCGCTGCGGCGCTGTCCACTGCGCGGCCAATGATGACGATGTCCGCGCCCTCATTTAGCGCCTGCGCGATGGGAAAGGCACCGACATAAGCCGACATGCTTAGGAGCGTATCATCCGGTCCGAGCAGATCGCCGATCAGTTCGCCCGAGAACATTTCCTTTATCCCGCGCGAACGGAATTCTTCGGCACGGTGACGCAGGTCGTCGCCGTCGATCACCGCGATCTTCGGGTGAAGCCCTTGCGCTTCTGCTCCCTTGCGGATTGCCTCGGCGCAGGCCTTGCCGTCGAAGCCGCCGGCATTGGCGATCATCTTCATGCCACGCGCCAGCACGTCCTTCAGAAACGGAAGCACGAAGATGTCGACGAAGCTTTGGCTATAGGCTGGCATGCCCGCCGCTGCGGCGCGGCCGATTTGCGGCAAAATGCCCTCTGACAGCATGTCGAACAACAGATATTTGGGCGGATCACGCATCGCCAAGAACTGCTGCATTCCGATCGTGCTGTCCGTTACAAAGGCCGTGGCTCCGCCGATCTTCACCATCTTGTCGATATCGCGATCTCCGATCTTTTAGTGTTTGCTGTGGCGTGCCGGGGAGCTATTCGGCGGCCATGGCCAGTGTGGGGGGATCCTCGCGGAACACGATTGCTTCTTGCGCGCTGTCCACCATTTCGACGGCAGGCACGCCAAAGTGTCGCCGCGCTTCGGCAGGAGTCATCTCCAGCACTTCTTCCCATTTGAAGAACCAGAAAGGCGGAGATTCAAGCCCCACCCGAATTCCCTGTTCAAGGCAGCGCAGGGCCGTTACCCAGGTTTCAGGATAGTGGAGCAGTGAGCGTGTGACCACGCGCAACCCGGAGAACATCTGGTAAGCGTTGAGTGCAGAGGCTAGCTTCGGGCTCATATGCACCGATTGATTGGCACAACGCCCGAACGTTACGTTGATTTCGCCAATCGAGTTGAACTGACCACCGGTAATAATATGCTCAAAATCATGGGATTGCCGCGCGCGGAGGCGGAAAAACTGTAACGGATCGAGTTTTTCGGGACGCTTGTCACCCTGACCGAATGTCAAATCAAAGCCGATTTCACGAATTGCTTTGCCGATCAATCCGCCAACCGTATCGGCCGGATAGGCCATGAAATCCTCGTTGCGGAACGTTGATATAAATCCCTCCTCGATCCATGCGTTGAGAGCCGGATTCATGGCCATCTCTTCCTGCAGAAGCGCCAGCACATCGGCATCGGGCAGAACCTCGGCGAATGCAGGTGACATCCCCAGCGTGTGATCCGCCTCGACGGGGAAATCGGGGCCGTTCTTGCGGAGCAACCACACGGCGAGCAGTTCGCGGATCTTGCCATGGTTCAGCCATTTGGAAGTGCTTTGCAAAAGGCTGCTCGTGCCCTCCACGCTGCGGATGTTTTTGCCCAGATAGGCGTCCATCGCCTTGCGATCTTCGTTCTTCATAGTACCCTCCACGTTATGATTCTGCAAAAAGAGATACCGCATTGTGACAATCAGGTCGATGGGGTAACTTCTGGTAAAGGCAGGCCCAAGGGCAGGATCAACGAATGTAGCGATAACAGCGAAAAATTGAGTAGAAACGAAAAATGGCGTCGAACCCGCGCCGCAATAAATAAGATTACTCTATTAATAGAAAATCACGAGGAGAAATTGAGTATGAGGGCCATGGTAATCGACCGCTTTGGCGGATCGGACGTGTTTCGCGAGGCCGACCGCCCCGTGCCCGAACCGGGGCCGGGTGAGGTTTTGATCCGCATGGCCTATGCCAGCATAAACCCCGCTGATTGGAAGGGGCGTGCCGGCCTGTTGCCGCATCTTGGACCACCTCATTACGAATTTCCGATCACGATGGGTATGGATGGCAGCGGCGTTGTCGAGCGAATCGGCGAGGATGTTGATGCGTTCGCGGTCGGAGACCGTGTGATTACCTTGTCCGGGCTGGGGCTGGGGCAGCAAGGCACCTATGCGGAATTCGCCGTCGCGCCTGCACAGCGTGTTGCGCCGCTTCCAAAACGGCTGAGCTTCGCTGAAGCGGGAACCATCCCGATCGCTTCGGCCAGCGCGGCCAGTTGTATCCTGGAAGTGGCGCAGGTGAAGGCTGGCGATGCCGTTTTTCTCAACGGTGGCGCGGGCAGTGTTGGTACGTTCGGTATTCAGTTCATGCGTCATCTCGGCGCCCGTGTCGCCACCACTTGCAGCGCCCGCAACCTCGATTATGTCACAAGTCTTGGTGCCGAGCGGGCGATTGATTACACGAACGAGGATGTGAGTGCCGCATTGCGCGACTGGGCGCCGGACGGACTCGACGCGGTGATTGACGCCGTCGGCCAGCACAGCCTGCCTGCCTCGACGCCGGAGCTGATCCGGCGGGGCGGTACGCTGGTCGTCATCAGCAACCTTTTGACCGGGACAGACGCCTTTGATCTGGATCTGGCCGCTGAGCGCGGCGTGCGCGTGCTCGACAATGTCAGCGTGACGCGCACCAAGGACTTTCGTGATTTTCAGGTTGCGGCGTTCCGCCAACTGCTTTCCGCGATCGACGAGGGGGCGGTGCAGCCTCCCCCTTTCGAGATCATGCCGTTGACCGAGGTTGGTGCCGCGCAGGATCGCGTGCAAGAAGGCCATGTTCGCGGTAAGATCTTGCTCGAAATCGGCGGAGAAGCGACGTGAGTGAGGGCGCTCTCTTCGTCGTCGATGAGTTGCGCTCGGTGCCCGGCTGTGCGGATCAACTGCGGGCTGCTTATCTTGAGGGTTACGCACCGCGTGCACGGACGCGCGGTATGACGATGGTTCATGCTTGGCGCACGCCGCCGCTTGATCTGCTGGAGGGATCAACGACTCTCACCTTTGTTTGGTCCGTTGAGGGCCGTCCCGGCTGGTGGCGCGCCCGGCTGGGTGCGGCTGGCGATCCGGTGGTGATGGGGTGGTGGGACCAAGTCCGCCCGTTGGTGGCGGAGCATCGCCGAATCTACCATGAAGGGATCGCCACCGATGTTTAGGCAATGCACGCTAATCACTTTTGCAGAGGACGCCGACGCGCACGCGCGCAATGCCTTCATTGACCAGCTAGGCGCGTTATCAGCGGCGGACGGCGCAGTGCTGCACCACCGGGTTTGCCTGGCGGTCCCGGGCGGATTCAACGGAGGTGACATCGTCTGGCACGTCCACTTTCGCGACGAAGCAGGCTGGGCGGCAAGCTCAATACGCACATACCCCGTCAAACTCACGCTGGATGCAGTGATCGATCATGCAGACAGTTGCGCTTATCGGCCCACCGGCGTGCAACTGCGCGAAGCCGATATCGGTCAATCGCTTTACCGCGCCCTGTTCCTATCTGTGAAGCAGGGCACCGCGCCGGACCGGATCACACAGTTTGAAAGCGATACGTTGGCGATGCCGGACTATATCCCGGAGATCCGCAACTGGGCGCTCAGCAAGGTTAAAGAATCGCACGGACCGCGCGGCTGGACCCATGTTTGGGAACAGGAGTTCAGGACGATTGAGGATCTGCGCGGCCCCTATATGGCGAGCGCCTATCATTGGGGTTTTCTCGATCGGTGGTTTGATCCCGAACATCATGATTTCATCGTGGATACGCACCTGTGCCACAGCGCTAGTGCGCTTGAGGAGAGCGTGATCGCGCGGTACGATCCTGCCGCCGCAGGAGAAAAAGCATAACCGATGCCCATCACTAAATTGTCCGTGATCGGGGTGCCGCCAGTCTCGATGAACTCACGCAGGAACCCCGACGCGTTCGCCCAGAATATATTCGTCTGGTTCGGGTGCCTGAGTCCAATGCCAATAATCGACGAGGCGCCACGGTGATGTGTTGACGACGAGGCCCCGAGCATTCTTGTACCAACTGCTGACTCCGGGATGTGACCAGACCATGCGCCCCAGCGCGGTCGCCAGCCGGTCTACATAGTCGTCAAAGACGTCCTGCTTCACTTCCAACGAGGCGAGGTCACCCTCGATCATCAGCTTCAGGCAGCCCATGACATAGCGAACCTGGCATTCCGAATGAAAGATGATGCTGCCGCCGTGGGCAAGGTTTGTGCCAGGGCCATAGAGGCAGAACAGGTTCGGGAAATCGGGAATGGTAATACCCAGATAAGCGCGCGGCGTATCGCCCCAGACATCTGCAAGCAATTTGCCGTTCCGCCCCTCAATCCGCATCGGCCACAGAAATTTGTTGGCGTGGAAGCCGGTTGCATACAGGATAACATCGACGGGGTGATGACGCCCCTGACTGTCGATGATGCCATCCTCCGTGATTTCGCGGATGCCGTCGGCCACCAGTTCGACATTCTCTTGCATCAACGACCGCAGATAATGGCCGTTGTCTTGCAGCAGGCGCTTGCCGCCGGGCGGATAGGGCGGAATGATCTTTTCTGCTAGGTCACTGCGACCGGGAAGCTGCTTGACAATAGCGTCGCTCAAAACCTCTCGCTGGCGGGCGTTGAGCGCGTTGATCGACCGGTTGTTGTCGCTCCATTCGGGGTCGATTGTATAGTTCGGCAGCGTCCCGTCGCCCGCTCCCCAAAACAAGCAAAAGCGGTACCAGCGGCGGTAATAAGGTATATGGCGCATGCACCATTTCAGCCCCGGTTCGACGGCGTCGTGATAGCCGGCATTGGGAGCCATCCAACCCGGAGAGCGCTGAAAGCAGACAAGGTGCGAGGCGATCTTGGCCATTTCCGGGATCAACTGGAAGGCCGTGGCCCCCGCCCCGATAACCGCGATGCGCTTGCCTTCGAGTTGATGCCCGTCTTCCCAATGCGCGGCGTGAAAGGTCGGCCCGAGGAATCGGTCACGGCCCGGGAAATCGGGAATCTGCGGCCGGTTCAGCTGGCCTACCGCACTGACGATCGCATTGACGCGGATCGTCTCCGCGCTGCCATCGGCTTTGCGTATTTCGACCTGCCAGATCCCATCGTCTTCGTTGAATGTGGCCGCAACGACTTCGGTGTTGAAACGGATATGGTCACGCAGTCCGAACCGTTCAGAACATTGACGGAAATAAGCCTGAAGCTCGCCGTGTTGGCTGTAATGTTCCGACCAGTCGACATTGGGTTCAAAAGAATAGGAATAGAAATGGTTGCTGCTGTCAACCCGGCAGCCCGGATAGTGGTTCTCGTACCAGGTTCCGCCAACCTCGTCATTCTTCTCGATGACCACGAACGGCAGGCCTGCTTCCATAAGCCGATGGGCTTGCAAAATACCCGACATGCCAGCGCCGATGACCAGCGTGTGGAAGTCGGCAGCCTTTTTTGGCGGCGCACCGTCAGGCCACTCAAACTGCCATGGTTCGCCAAGTTGGAGGTCATCGGTGAGCATCGCCCGATATTCGGGAGTGACCGGACTACCTGCGATAAAGTCGATCATCCGCTGGAGCAGCGCTTGTCCAGGGGGAGGCGGAAGTGGCGCGCCGTCACGATAAGCGACCAGTGCCGCCAACGTTTGCTGGCGGACCGTTTCCTTTAACGCATCCGTCAGATTACCATCCATATTCTGGATGGTCATGCCTTCAAATTGCACGTCGTCGAGCAACGAGGAATCACCGGTCATATGGATGAGCGACATGATCAGTGGTGCGATGCGTGCCTGTTGCAACGCCTCAGCGATAGAGCTATCAGATTCAGCGATTTCCGTATGTTCGTCCAAGCCGAAACTTTCCTGCATTAGTCTTGCTTTCCCAATCGATTCGTAAGTTGATCCTGATTTCGTTCAAATATACATGACCCCATGCTCAATGAAAAGAAATTACTCAATAGCGCTGTAAGACAGTGACGGCCCAATGGGGCTCTATCGGATTTCATGTGACTGGGCCTTGACCGCAGACCCTTTATCCCGCAAGCGATATCATAAAGAGGTAGAGGAATGATGGCCGCGCAAAACCTGATTCTTTCGGATGCACATGACGATGATTGGGAACCCGGTGCTGGCGCTTGGTTTGCGATTGCGGTGCTACTAGCGCTGACCATAATGTCCTATGTTGATCGCTCGATCATTTCGCTGATGATCGAGCCCATCAAGGCTGATCTGCAAATCGACGACGTGCAGATCAGCTTGCTGCAGGGTATGGCGTTCGCGCTATTCTATTCTATTGCGAGCGTGCCTATGGGCTGGATAAGTGACCATGTCTCGCGACGGTTGGTGATTTTCTCGGGCGCAACGACTTGGTCACTAGCAACGGTGGCCTGTGGGTTGGCCCATAGCTTTGGACAGTTGTTCGCGGCGCGTGTCGCAGTTGGAGCTGGCGAAGCCACTCTGTCACCCGCCGCATATGCACTGACGGCCGATCTGTTTCCGCCACGACGCCTTGCCTTCGCTCTTGGCATATTGGGGGCGGGATCGGCAATCGGCGGTGCATTGGCCTTTGTGATAGGCGGACAGGTGGTTAGCTGGGCACAGTCGGCACCGCCGGTCATGGGCCTGCGATCTTGGCAGCTCGTCTTCGTGATCGTGGGACTTCCGGGTCTGCTGGTCGCTCCGCTTATCTTTTTGATTCCACAAGGCCGGCGTACAAAAAGTGGCGTGGTAGCTCGATCTCCGGCACCTGTGCCAACTGAGCCTTATGGCCGTTGGCTGGTGCGCCGGTTGCCCTACATTATCCCCCTTTCGCTTGGCACAGGCTTTCAGGCGATTGTCGCATATGGAGCAACGGGTTGGACGCCCGCTTATATGCAGCGGCACTTTGGTTATGATGTGGCCACTGTCGGGCTAACGCTGGGCATTGTTCAAGGGATCGGCGGCGTAATCGGGTTCGTCGGCGGTGGCTGGCTGGTTGACCGCCTCAGCGCAATGGGGTTCCGTTCGCCGCATTCGACATATCTGGTAGTGTGTTCGGTGCTCGCCACCGTTGTTGGTGGCATTGCTTTTTCTATGGTGTCTTCGGTTACGCTGCTTTTGGTGCTGATCGGAATACTACATATGCTGATGCCGTTCACTGGCCCGGCGCTGGCGCAACTGCAATCCTTTACCCCGCGCCTTTACCGCGCCCGAACCATCGCGCTCTTCATGCTGATTTTCAATCTGCTCGGGATGATGGTGGGGCCCAGCAGCGTGGCGATTTTCACCCAATATGTCTTTGGCGGGCCGCAGCATGTCGGCCAAGGGATCGCGATGACGATACTGATATTCGGCCCATTGGGCAGCCTTTTCCTGCTGATTTCCGGTCGTGCCGCCGCGCGGATGCAAAAAGGAAATGCAAGCGGTGATATGAAGAACACTGACACGGATACCGTAACAGGTGGGCAGCAGCTCGCCTGACGGATGACCTAATTTTATGTGAGGAGATTAAGATTGACGACGGGAATGTTCGAAGGTGTCCGGGTGCTGGAGCTTGCGCAATATGTGTTCGTGCCTGGCGCGGGCATGCTGCTGGCGGATCAGGGTGCGGAGGTCATCAAGATTGAGACGGTTGGCAGTGGCGATCCCTATCGTTCTCTTAAGATCGGTGACGGGCGCGAGATCGCCTCGGTCAACCTTGCTATGGAACAGAACAACCATAGCAAGAAGAGCATCGCGCTCGATCTGAAGAGCGAAAAGGGCCGCGAAGCGCTGCTGGCGCTCGTTCGCACTGCCGATATATTCCTGACCAGCCTTCGGCCCAAGGCGCTTCGTGCGCTAAAGGTCGACGTTGATGATCTGCGTGCCGTGAACCCCAAGCTCATCTATGTCCGTGGCAACGGCTTGGGTTTTCGCGGTGCCGAAGCGGACAAAGCTGGTTTCGATGCATCCGCCTTCTGGGCACGCAGCGGTATGGCTTATGCCATGACTCCGCCCGGTCAACCGCTCACGCCTCCCCGCCCGGCGCTTGGCGATCATTCGGGTTCGGTCGGTCTCGCCTTCGGCGTCGCCTCTGCCCTGTACAAGCGCGCGATGACCGGCGAGCCATCGGTGGTTGAGGTGTCCCTGCTCTCGACTGCCTTGTGGATGCTTTCTTCAGACGTCAGCTATGCGCAGGCACCCGGCTATACGGTGCATCATCCGCAGCCCAACCGCTTTCCGCTGATGATGACCTACCCGACCCGCGATGGGCGGCTGGTTCAGCTCATGCTGCTTGATCCGCAGCCTTATTGGCCCAGCCTGTGCAAGCTGATCGGCCGCGAGGAGATTGCGGGCGATCCGCGCTTCGTCGATAATCCATCGCGCACGCAAAACTGCGATGCACTGGTTGAGATTATCGGTGCTGCGATCGTCAAGCGCGATTGGGCGGAATGGCAGCCGATCTTTGAAGCATGGGACGCGCCGTGGGAACTGATTCGTTCGATTCCTGAAACCCATGTCGATCCGCAGGTGATTGCCAATGAAATGATCCGCAACGTCGCGGTGGATGGGCAGGATATCAAAATTGTTTCAGGGCCAGTCGCATTCGATGGCTCCACCCATTCGGTAATGCCCAGTTCAGCGCCCACCCTTGGCGAACATACGGACGCGCTCCTATTGGAAGCAGGATATTCCGCGCAGGCGATTGCCGAGATGAAGGCGGGCCGGGCAGCACAATAGCTGGATAGACATTCCAGGACGGCAAAGACACAGACGGCGCGATAACCGCACCATTCCAAGAGAGACTGACATGGCTGAATTCGATTACTCCACACTTCGCACCGTCGCCACAGGGCTTGGCTTTCCCGAAGGCCCCGTCGCTTTCGACGACGGATCGGTGCTGGTCGTTGAGATTGAAGGTGGAAGCGTCGCACGGATTGCGCCGGATGGCTCGATCAGGCGGTTCGATTGCGGAGGCGGCCCGAACGGCGCCGCAGTCGGGCCGGACGGTGCCGTCTATGTCTGCAACGATGGCGGCCTGGCCTTTCGCACGGACGATGGCATCCGCTTTCCCTACGCCCTCGCGGAGGACTATTCGGGCGGCTCTATTCAGCGCATCGATCTTGCGACGGGCGCTGTGTCGACGGTCTTCACCGAATCGGGAGGGCACAGCATCGGCGGCCTGAATGATATCGTGTTCGATGTGTCGGGCGGCGCTTATGCCATCGATACCATGCGCGGGATGATCCACTATGCCGATCCCATTGCGAAAACCATCGTGGTGGCGGTGGAGGGGGTGATGGCACCGAACGGCGGCGGCCTCTCACCTGACGGTAAGACGCTTTATGTGTCCGAAACCTATTCTGGCCGCATTCTTGCTTGGGACGTGACCGGCCCCGGCCAAATCGCGAACCAGCGCGAGCATTATAATGCGGGCGGTGCGCACGGCTTCGACGGGCTTGCGGTCGATGGTGCAGGCAATGTCTGCGCCGCCAATCTCGCAGGATCAGGCATCAGCGTCATCAGCCCGTCGGGCGCGTTGCTCGGTGCTTTCAAGACACCGGAAAACGACCCATATGTGACCAATATCTGTTTCGGCGGTCCAAATGGCGACACCGCCTATATCTGTTCGGCAGGGCGCGGAATTCTGTATTCAATCGCGTGGCCATGGCCGGGCCTGAAGCTGAACTTCGCGCGATGAGCGGTCGCTGGCGTTCGAATACACTATGCTGTTGCTCAAAGATTTGAAGGAAAATTTATGATGGAACCATCAAAGCGGCTGGCAGGCCGTCGGCTTGTGCTGACAGGGGCTGCATCGGGCATGGGCGAAGGGATTGCTCGGTTGTTCGCCGCAGAAGGCGCGCACTTGTTTTTGCTCGATCTGCAGGAGGAAAGGCTAAAGCAAGTCGCAGATGATATCGGGCAGCCGTGGCGGACGTGCGACGTTTCAAACGAGCAGCACGTCAACGATGCAATCGCTGCTGCAGCCGTTGAAATGGGAGGGATCGACGGTTTGCTCAATGTGGCTGGCATCCTTCTCCACGGCGGAATCACGGATGCAGACTATGCGGCTTTCCAGCGTGTCGTCGCGGTGAACCTAGCCGGCCCATTCCTCACGTGCCGTGCGGCAATGCCGCACCTGAAGGCAACTGGCTCTGGAACAATCGTCAACGTCGCATCGCTCGCTGGGGTAAAGCCCCAACCGGGCCTGACCGCCTATACCGCAACCAAGGCTGGGTTAATCGCGATGAGCCAAGCGATGTCGGGCGACGTCGGGCCAGAAGTGCGCGTCAACATAATCAGCCCCGGCGTCATACAGACGCCGATGACAGATTTCATGTGGAACAAGGGTGTGGATTACGATCTGTCGCAGATAACCGCTCTGGGTCGTGTGGGAACACCGCTTGATGTCGCGCAGGCAGCCTTGTTCCTCACAAGCCACGATTCCAGCTTCGTGAACGGCGCTAATCTTATCGTCAGCGGTGGGCACTACCGCTGAACGCGGCACTGCCAGATAGTTGTAGCAGAAGGACCGGCAATCTTGCGACCGGAAAAGGAGAGATCATGATAGACATTGCAGATCAGCTAACCATCGACCAGATTTTGGCTCAATATTGCTGGGCTTTCGATCAGGGGGACGGCGATGCCTATGCCGCTTTGTTTGCTGAGGACGGTGAACTGACCGGCTTTGGAGATCCGATACGTGGGCGGGCGGCGCTTGCCGAACTTGTTAAGGGCACGCTTTCGCAGTCTCACGGTAAGTGGCGCCACCATCTTACAAGCGTCCTGTTCAGCTATGTTGAGGGCAAGAACCGGGTTGAGGCGAAGGGCTATCAGCTCGTCACCAACTGGAACGAGACACCGCCGACATTACACATGATGGTGGAACCCCGCTGGATTCTGACCCGGGCGGGTAACGGATGGGAGATCGCCTCGATTGATCTCCAGTTCGTTGGTCCGAGCGCCTGATCGTTCGTCGGGAAGGGAAGAGGCCATGTCCGCACCAGACACGGGTACGTTAGAGGGGCGCGTCGCCATCGTCACCGGCGCGGGACAGGGTGGCGGGCGCGGTGCAGCGCTTGCTCTCGCTGCGCGCGGCGTCAAGCTCGTCCTGTTTGGGCGCACTGCGCTTAAGCTGGAGGCGGTCGCCGACGAGGCTAGGGCGCGCGGCACCACCGCCGTCGTGATCACCGGCGATGTCGGCAGCGCCGAGGATCGGACGCGACTGGTCGGGGATGCGGTTAGACAGTTTGGTGCGGTTCAGATTCTGGTCAACGCCGCCCAGTCGCCCGAACAGCGCGAGCAGACTGTTCTTGGTGCCTCGACCGAGGTGACTGACCAGCTGTGGCGGACCGGCTTCATCGCCACGCACGAACTTATGCGCCTGTGTCACCCGCATATGCGCGACGCTGGCGGTGGTTCGATCATCAACTTCGGAAGCGCGGCGCAACATTATCCGAAGGGTTTCGGAATCTACGGCGCGGTCAAATCGGCGATCACGACCATGTCGCGCGCTGCGGCGCTGGAATGGGCATCGGACAATGTTCGCGTGAACGTGGTATTGCCTTTCGCTCAATCCCCCGCGCAGGATGCGCATACCATAGCCGAGCCAGAACTGGCTGCGGCGGTGGCGGCGCGGATCCCGCTAGGCCGGGTCGGTGATCCGGAGCTCGACATCGGGCGACCGGTGGCTTTTCTCGCGGGACCGGAATCATCCTACATCACGGGCACCGTGCTCGCGCTCAACGGCGGTGGCGCGTTCGTCCACTGAGGGCGCTTAACCGCCTGCTGCTCCCATTGAGATATCTCTTCTGGCAGCCCGCGGTAAGACATGCTAGGCCCTTGGCAGGGAGGTAGGCTATCCTTGGCACAGACATATAAACAGCTTTTTTCCGGCTTCACGCTGGGTTCTCTTCAATTGGCCAATCGCGTCGTGATGGCGCCGATGTCGACCTCGCTCGGCGGCACGGACGGGGAGGTGACGGCCGACCAGATCGCCTTTTATCAAGAACGCGCGCGCGGTGGATTCGGACTCATCATCGTCGAGTTCACCTCCGTCGATCCTGCCACGGGACGCACTGAAGTCCATCAGCTTTCGCTTGAATCGGAGCGGAATGTCGAAGGGCATGTGCGGCTGGTCGATGCGATTCATGCGTCCGGCGCAAAGGCTTTCCTCCAGTTGCAGCATGGTGGCCGCTGGGCGCTTCCCAAATATATCGACGGCGGTATTCCCAAGGGAGCGAGCCGGGTCGTATCGCGCAGGGATCCAAGCAAGGTTGTGGTCGAGGAGATGACCGGCGATGAGATTCGCTATCTCGTCGATGCGTTCGGATCAGCGGCGGGCCGCGCGGCGCAGGCTGGATATGACGGAATCGAGCTTCATGGTGCACATGGCTATCTGCTTTCGCAATTTCTCTCTCCGTTCAGCAACCATCGTGACGATGAATGGGGCGGCGATGCCGAGCGACGGCTGGCCTTTCCGCTGGCGGTGGTAAAGGCAGTCCGCGCCGCCATCGGAGACCGTATCTTCTGCTATCGCATCTCTGCCGACGAATTCGTCAGGGGCGGGCTTTCCATTGATGATAATGAAGAGATATGCCGTCGGCTCGTCGGGGGCGGAGTCGATATGTTGCACGCATCGACCGGGCGCGGGCCGGAGGCATTCGACAAGGTGATGGAGCCGATGTCGGCGCCCGAAGGCTGGCGGCTGCCTTATGCCCGCCGCCTGCGTGAGGCAACCGGCGTACCCGTCATCGGAGTCGGCCAGATCCGCACGCCCGAGACAGCAGAGGCGGCGATCAGTGACGGCGATTGCGATCTGGTCGCGCTAGGCCGGCCCTCGCTGACCGATCCCGCTTGGCCGAACAAGGCGGCCGCAGGCCGGGCCGATCTGATCCGGCCTTGCACCACTTGCAACTTTTGCATTGCGCAGGAAAATCTCCACCGCATCTGCTGCGCGGAAAATCCGCGTGTGGGCCGCGAACTCGATGCGCCGATCCCGGCTGATCTTGGCGTGGGCCGCAAGGCTGTCGTGGTCGGCGGTGGGCCGGGGGGGATGAGCGCAGCGCTTATGCTGTCGGGTGCGGGCTTTGAAACCGATCTTTACGAAGCGCGCGATACGCTTGGCGGTGGACTGATCGCGTCCGGGGCACCACCGGGTAAGGAATTTCTGCTCCGCTATCGCGACTATCTTGAACGCCGGCTTGATGCCAGCCCGGTGCGCCAGCATCGCGGCGCACCGGTCTCCGCCGCTGCTCTGGTGAAAACGGCCCCCGATGTGACGATCATCGCAACCGGTACGCGCACCCGGCCGCATCCGATCGAGGGGCTGGACGATCCGATGGTGGTCGAAGCTTATGATTTGCTGATGGGTGACACCGATGTCCGTTTTGCGCCCGACGAGCATGTCATTGTCTATGGCGGGGGGGAGACCGGCTGCGAGGCGGCGGAGTTCGTGGCCGCATACGGCGCGCGCGTGACGCTGGTCAGCCGTTCGCGCAGCGATCAACTCGCCCGTTCGGCCGAAATCGTCTACCGCACGAACCTCATCCAGCGGTTGATGGCGCATGATCGCATCGCGGTGATCGAGCAGCACCACGTCGTGCGGGTCGGCGACGGGACGGTGACGATCGCTGATGTGGAGGGCGCAACCCGTACCATTGCTGCCACCCGCATGCTGCTAGCTCAGGGACGCGATCCCAATCGCGAACTGGCAGATGTTCTGGTCGCGCAGGGATTGTCCTGTCATCTGGTCGGCGACAGCCGCAAGGGCGGTCGCATCGGCGATGCGGTGCGCGACAGCTATCAGGCGATGCGCGGAATCATCGCCCGCTATGCGACAACCGACCCGGTCGAATGTTGATCGACGATGCCGGTCGGGGGAAAATGATATGATCCACAAGCTGACCGAGGCAGAGCGCGCCGATTTGCTACCCGCTCTGCCCGGATGAGTGCCCGACACTGCGCGCGACGGCATTACCAAACGCTTTAGTTTCGACGATTTCGTCGCTGCGTTCGGTTTCATGGCCAGCGTTGCGCTACTTGCCGAGAAGGCCGATCATCACCCAGAATGGTCGAATGTGTACAACCGCGTCGATATCCTGCTGACCACGCATGATGCCGACGGATTGTCGATGCGTGATATCACGCTGGCGCGGGCTATCGATGCGCTGTTGCGGGCCAGCGCCGTGCCGACCCACTGACTCCTTTCGAGAGGATTCTCGCGCGGCTCAGTCGCCCAGTGCCATGGCGATCATGCTTCCTGACCCCTCGCGATTGAACGAGGCGTCGAACGGCCCCATACCGGCTTGCATCGCCGCCATCGTCGCTGACAGGTCGTCAGTCTCAATTTCGTAGGCGGCGACATAGGGCCAGGGCTGGTTGCTCTGCACCACCTTGTAGCGCGTTGCCTTCACGATGCCCGGAATGGCCAGCAGTTCGGGGATATGCACCTCGTCATACCAGCGATTATAGGTTTCCTCTTGGCCTTCACCTTCAACCGGACCGTTCATCGCCAACACTACATATTTCGCCAAATTCTCTCTCCTTCTTTGGTGGAATGGTGCTCACCGGCCATGAAAGGCGGGCGGGCGCTTCTCTTTGAATGCATGCACACCATCGCCGTGATCGTTGGTGAAGCCTGCGCCCCCTGATGCGTGCGCTCGGCTTCCAACGTCGCGTCGAACCCGTCGTCGAGGGCGACGACAAGTGCTTCGTCGGTGTTGGTCATCCTATCTCTCTGCGCGGTCCGGTTATGCTGTTGGGGCTTTCAGTATACCAAAATGAACCATTGATGGCAGACCGTCAACCATGCTTGCCGACCACTAAGCAAATAAAGGTATTTGATTTCATCTGGCGGATGTGGTCCGTCAAGAATCACAATCGTGAACAGAGTGGGAACCCTATCGATCATGGCATCTTCCGACGACGGTACCCGTCCCTATCCTGCCTGGCGCTTGCTTGCCGTGTTAATGGGCATGAATCTGGTCGCCTATCTGGATCGCAGTATCCTGACGCTGGCGGCGCCAGCCGTGCGTGCTGATCTGGGGCTCGATCATGTTCAGCTCAGCTTGCTGCTGGGCTTCGGCTTCGTCGCCGCATTTGTAATTCTGGGCATTCCCTTTGGCTGGTTGATCGATCGCGTGGCGCGACGAGGTGTGGTGATGACGGGCGTTCTCTGTTGGTCGCTGGCGGCGAGTGCAGCAGGTCTTACGCGGAGTTTCTCAGGCCTGCTTGCCGCGCGGGTGGGCGTGGGAGCGGGCGAGGCGGTGCTCAATCCTGCGGCTTATTCGATGATTACCGATGCCGTGCCACGTCGTCGGCTTGCGCTCTCTTTGACTCTCTATGGCGGCAGCAGTGGGCTTGGTGCGGCGGTGAGTGTTGGTGTCGGCGGGTTGCTGCTTGGCTATGCGACGGCTCATGGCCGTTTTGACCTACCGTTGTTCGGCGCACTAGAACCTTGGCAATTCGTTCTTCTTATCTCGGGTTTGCCGGGATTGGTGATGGCACCGTTGATCTTCCTGGTACCCGAACCTGTCCGGCGGGACCGGTTGTCGGAATCGGAAAGCGCGCAGTCTGCACCAGGCCTTATCGCATTTTTGCGGGCATACTGGCGTTTCTACCTTCCCGTCATCGCCGGTTTCGCGATCCTCCAGATCACGGCCTATTCCTTTGCGTCGTGGCAGCCGACCTATATGGTCCAGCGCTTTGGCTGGGACATCAGCCGCGTTGGCACCGCGCTATCGATCGGGATGGTGGGGAGCTTCATCGGATCGTTCGGGGCGGGCTGGGCCGTGGATGCAATGGTGGCACGCGGTATTATCGATGCGCCACTGCGCTGGGCGGCGGGCGCTTCGCTCTGGTGCGGGGTCGTTATCGCGGCGGCGTTCATGGTCGATGACGCTTGGGTGTGCATCGGCTTGGTGATACTGGCCCAATTGCCGATTGCCGCGATCGGTATCGTTTCGACCGCGCTGCAACGTGTGACCCCCAACGAGTATCGCGGCCGGGTGTCGGCGCTCTTTCTGCTCGTTGCCAACCTCATCGGTTTCGGTTTCGGTCCGCTCATCCCTGCGATCATCACCGACTATCTGTTCCAGGACGATGCCCAGCTCGGGCTGGCGGTAGCGATTGTCGCGATCATCACCGGCCCGTGCGGCGCGTTTCTCCTTTGGATAGGCTGCAAGCCGATGCGCCGCGCACTCCATGACCAATTGACGAAGCCTGTTGACAAGATATAACAGGAACCTCAATTAGGCGCTAATCTCGGTTCGCAAAAACATAAGGTGGAATGATGGACGGTCTGCTCAAAGGTAAGGTGGCGATAATCACAGGCGCGGGTGCCGGCGTAGGCCGTGCGGCTACGCTGCTTTTCACCCGGCACGGTGCCAAGGTGCTGGCGCTCGACATCAACGAAGCCGATGCCGAAGAAAGCGCCAAACTTGCACGCGAAGAAGGCGGCACGGCCATCGCGCGGTTTATCGATGTGCGCGATGCTGCGGCAATTGACGCTGCGGTCGAGGTCGCTGTTGCAGAATTCGGGCGGCTAGATATCATGTATAACAACGCTGGCGTTGCCACCAAGGTGCTGCGGACCGACGGTGGGCCAAGTTCCTTCCTTGACGGCTCTTTCGAAGAGCTGATGCGGATGATGGAAATCAATGCGGGCGGCGTTGCCAACGGGTGTCGGTCAGCGGTCAAACAGTTCCGTAAGCAGGGCGGCGGCGGTGTGATCGTTAACACCTCTTCGCTCGCGGGCATCATTGCCTTTGGTGGGCCAGATTACGGTGCGAGCAAGGGAGCTGTTTCGACCATTACGCGCGCTTTGGCGATGGAGGTCGCGAAGGAGAAGATTCGCGTCAACGCTGTCTGTCCGGCGGCGATGCCTACCAAGTTTGGGCACGGTGCCGCTGCTTGGACGGATCGAGCGAAGGAGATCGTCGCCAACCTCCACCCACTTGGCGGTGTGATCGATCCGATGGATTGTGCCAATGGTGCTTTATTTCTTGCCTCTGATCTTTCGTCCAACATCACGGGCGTCAATCTTCCGGTCGATGGTGGTCTTGCCGCAGGCGTTCGTGTGGGATGACCTGCTGTCGGCCACGGTGATGGCCGACAGATTCGATGTTACGCTTTTGTATATGACCGTGCCAAAGACGGCACAAGCTGAAGAGCGGCACGAGCTGAAGAGGAAGCTTTGCCATGACAACCCATATTGAGGATAAGATGTCCAAGCCGTCCGAGCGTAAACAGATGACTATCTTTCGCCATGGTGAGGGACCTGAACTCGATCAGAAGATGATGCCGTTCGAGGGTGTGGATGAAGGTGTTATGGCGGGGTTCGCCAAGCTCGCTATGACTGGCTCTGAACGCGGGGCGGGCGACCAGACCTCACTGCTTTTCGCTTTGCCCGGTGATCCGGGTTTGAGCTTGAGCCATGCGTGGTTCAAAATAAGATGGCGCTGGCCCTTGAAGCGGGCAAGGCGAAGTGGCCGAGTGAAAAGGCGCCGTTTTCGGTTCCTGCATGAGTGCGATTATCGCTCCTTGTTCGAGTGGGCGCTGTAGCACGGCGCAAGAAGTGGGAGATCGAGAATGGGATTAGAAGGAAAGACGCTGTTCGTGAGCGGAGCGAGCCGAGGCATCGGTCTGGCTATCGCGCTCCGAGCCGCACGCGACGGTGCCAACATCGTCATCGCTGCAAAGACGGCGGAACCGCATCGCCACCTGCCAGGCACCATCTATAGTGCTGCCGACGAAATCGAGAAAGCCGGTGGCAAGGCTTTGCCGATCCTGCTCGACATCCGCGACGTTGATGCTGTCGAGGCGGCGGTAGCCCGCGCCGCCGATCATTTCGGTGGCATTGATATCGTTATCAACAATGCGTCGGCCATTTCCCGTACACCGGTCGAACAGACCGAAGCCAAGCGTTATGATCTGATGCACCAGATCAACGTGCGTGGTACCTTCTTCGTCTCGCGCGCGGCTATCCCGCACCTGCAAAAGGCCGAAAATCCGCACGTATTGACGCTCTCTCCGCCGATCAACCTCGAACCGCGCTGGTTTCGTGGGCACGTCGCATACACAATGTCGAAATATGGCATGTCGATGGTGGTATTGGGCATGGCAGAGGAGTTTCGGGCGGACGGCATCGCCTTTAATGCGCTGTGGCCGCGTTTCGGCATCGCCACGGCCGCCATCGAATTCGCCGCCGCCGACCGCGATCAGCTCAAACATTGCCGCAAGCCCGATATCATGTCCGATGCGGCCCACGCGATCCTGATACAGCCGTCACGCGAATGCAGCGGCAATTTCTTCATCGACGACAGCCTGCTCGCCAGCCAGGGGGTGACTGATTTTCGTGACTATCGCGTAGATCCGGACCAGCCGCTGCGGCAGGGTATGTTTCTGCGCGAAGATGACCGACCGCCGCCGGGCGCTATCGATTAGCGCCTCGCGGTATCCGATCGCATCGGCTTGGTTCCAAAAAGCAGGGCCGATGCGAAGCGATCTACGCCATTCGGCGGAGGCAGTGTCTCCGCCGTTCCGGTAGCATTTTTTGAAAACTGTCGATGCGCGGTCGAAGTAGCGTGTTCGAACTGTCGTACAAGGGGAGAAGAAATGGCGAAGGTTCAGACTGACACAGCGCCACGCGAGGCCACATTCAACATTGGCGACCTGATCGATTTGGTCGCTGCCGCCGTGCCAGAAAGGACGGCGATTATTTGGGGCGACGAGCGGCTTTCCTATGCCGAACTCGCGACCCGATCCGATCGGCTCGCTGCACATTTTCGCCGCGCGGGGATAGAGCGTGACATGTCGGTTGGCATCATGTTGCGGAACTCGCTGGCCCTTGTCGAAACCATCGTCGCGCTGTTCAAGATTGGGGCGATCCTGTTCAATGTGAATTTTCGCTACGTCGAATCGGAACTGCGCCATATCCTGGCGGATGCGAATGCTGCCGGACTGATCTATGACGCCGATCTGGCGGATGTGGTCGATGGAGCCACCGATCCGCTGAACCCGCTGATCCTCCGGATGACCGTCGATTGGGACGAAGATCAATCCTCGGCGAAGCGTGGCGTGATATCCTACCATGCCGCCGTCGCGGAGCCGGTGGGTGACACAGACATCGAGACAGGACGAAGCGCTGGTGACCGCTTGCTGATCTACACCGGGGGCACGACGGGAGCGCCAAAAGGCGTCGAATGGGAGCAGGGCGAACTGTTCTTCGGCGCCCTGAGTTCCGGCGCGACGCGGGCCGGCGGACCGATCACCACGCCGGGCGAACTCGGTGTGCGCGCGGCGAACGGACGCCATTTTACCATGTTGGGCGCCGGTCCGCTCATCCATGGCGCATCAGTGTACGGTGCCTTTACCGTTCTCACCAGCGGAGCAACCCTAGTGCTGCCCCGCACGCGCAGCTTTGATGCTGAGCTTGTGTGGCAGCTGGTCGAGCGGGAAAAGGTCAATTCGCTGTCGCTTATGGGCGATGCGATGATTCGACCGATGTTGACTGCATGGGACGCGAACCCCAGCCGTTGGGACATTAGTTCGTTGTTCAGCTTGGGAAGCGGCGGGGGTGCCATGTCCGAGCACACCCGGCTGGCGCTCGCGGAACGTTTCCCCAAGCTCATGGTGATGAACGCGATGGGATCATCGGAAAGCGGCACGCTTGGTGTGGGCGAGCCCGCGTTCGGCGACGGACTAATCGTCCTCAAGCCGCGTCCCGACATGGCGGTGATAGCCGATGGCACGCGGTTCGCAGAGCCAGGCGAGATGGGTATATTGGCGCGGGCCGGCCACCTTCCGCTCGGATACTGGCGTGACCCCGCTAAGACTGCGGCAACGTTCGTCATGGTCGATGGCCGTCGGTGGGTTCTCACCGGTGATCGGGCCAAGATTGAGGAGAACGGTAATATCCGGATGTATGGGCGCGATTCCAACGTGATCCATACCGGCGGCGAAAAGGTTTTTGCAGAAGAAGTCGAGATTGCGATCCGGAGCCATCCGTTGGTGGACGATGCGATCGTCGTCGGTGTTCCCCATGTGCGCTGGGGGCAGGCGATAGCGGCGGTGGTATCGCCCGTGACCGGAGCAACGCTGACGCTTGAAGCCTTACGCGATCACTGTGCGCATCAGATTGCCCGATACAAGCTGCCTCAGGTTCTGGCCTTATGTGCCGAAGTGAAGAGATCCCCGGCGGGAAAGGCCGACATGCGCTGGGCCGGTTCGATCATAGAGGCGGCGACTGAGGCGGATGTCGTTTAATGATCGCTGGTGCCGCCAAAGATTCTCCATTACATCTGTGACTGTCCAATAGGGTAAAGGTAGACCAAAGGGGGTCGCAGGATGCGGAGGACAGATGACGGAACGGATCGACGCGCTTACGATCGCGCGCTTCAGCGCCATAATAGACCTGATTTATACCACAGTTGATGACACATCGCGTTGGCGCGAGATGCTGATCGAGATTGGCGGTGTGCTGGATGCAACGCACGGAGTTGCCATCATCCGCCCCGATAGTGCGGGAGCAGCAGGTCTCTCTGTATTAGTGGGCGAACGTGTGCATGAACTCAGTGATTTTCTTCAGCGTATGCCCCAAAATGCGCCACTTCCGTTCACCCTTCAGCAGACGGTCGCCGCTGCATCAAAGATGTTGCCTGCGAACGAATGGCAGGAATCCGCCTTTTACAAAAAGGTTTGCAGTGTTTCTGCTGTGACCGACATCCTGTTCATCGATCTCCGGTTGGCCGATAATTCGGCCTTCCGATTGCGTTTCACGCGCAGCAGCGGGAAGCCGGATTTTGACGAAGATGATTGCGCCTTCGTTCGCAGTCTCATTCCCCATCTCCGCCAAGCGATCGAGATGGGGCAACGCATGGCACGTGACGGGGTGATCCATCGCAGCAGAGCCCAAGCCTGCGATCGGCTTGGGCTTGCCACATTTCTGCTGGACGACAAATGCCGCGTCATCGAAATGAACAGTTCCGCCGAGGCTCTGCTGGTCCGCGACAGCGCTCTGGTTGTGCGGGATGGTAGGTTGGCAGCACGTTTCGCCAAGGATCAGGCCGCGCTTCGTCGCCATTTACTCGCCGCGCTTGCCGATGGAAAAATGATGAACGCACCGCGCGATTTTCACATTCTCTCGCTGGAAGGCACCGACGACGAACATCTTCACCTGCTGATCGACCGCGTTTCTGAAACCGACCTCCTCTGCGCTGGTCGGCAGGCGCCGGCGCTGGTCGTCTTTGCGCGTGATCCGGCATTCCGCGTTTCGGCGACACACGCCACCCGCGAGTTGTTCAATCTCACTCCGGCCGAGTCGGAGCTGGTAGTCCGGCTCGCCAACGGTCTGTCACTCGGCGAAGCGGCCGAAGAAATGCACATCCGGGTGAGCACCGCACGAAGCCATCTGCGCGCGGCGTTCGCCAAGACCGGCACGTCCCGGCAATCTTCGCTGGTTCGCCAGATACTGAACAGTGTCGGTGCAATGGCGACCGAAACCTTGGGTTCAATGCATTAAAGGGCCGCCCGAGGCCGGTTCGTAAGCCGAGACCAAGGCCTATATTTCGCCTCACCGATCCTCAAGCGGTGCGCGCTGCGCTAGATAAAAGTTTACGGGGGCGTCAGGATCGCGATAGCCGACCGCCATGCCGCAAAAAGAGGATATGGTCGTCCGGTATACCGAGGAAGGCCCGCACCGAACGGCGCGATACAACGGCTTCCGAAATTTTCATCTGTAACAACCTCCCAAGCCAAGAGAATTATCGTAGGACTATGTAATGTCGCGCATCCTTCATTTGAGGGGTGACGAGGGTCGGGGTGCGGTGCAGAGGCATTGCGACGTCAACTCTGTGTCAGCCAAGGGCCATTTATGCGCGACATCCTCATCTATGATCACGTCCGTACACCTCGCGGAAAGGGCCGGAAGGACGGGGCCTTACACGAAATCACCCCCGTGCAACTCGCCACGCAGTCGCTCGCCGCGCTAAAGACGCGGAATGCGTTGCCGGCCGACAGCATCGACGAAGTGATTCTGGGTTGCGTTTCGGCAGCGGGCGAGCAGGGTGCGACGTTGCAGCGTATAGCGCCGATCCTCGCCGGCTTCGATGACCGGACACCCGGCCTACAGCTCAACCGCGCCTGCGCATCGGGTCTTGAGGCTATCAGTATCGCGGCGGGCAAGATCGCTGCGGGGATGGTCGATCTCGCGATTTCCGGTGGTGTCGAGAGCATGTCGCGCATCCCGATGGGCGCTGACGGCGGCGGTCCGCATGGCGCGGACCCGGCCGTGACCTTCCATACGCCCTTCGTCATGCAAGGCGTGAGCGCCGACCTGTTGGCGACCCTCTACGGCTTCGGCCGTGACGATTTAGATGCCTATGCCGTCGAAAGTCAGCGCCGTGCCGCGCACGCTTGGAATTCTGGCTATTTCGCAAAGTCCGTAATTCCCGTCACCGACGTGCTTGGCACGGTGGTTCTAGATCGGGACGAACACATGCGGCCAGAGGCGGACATGCAGAGCCTCGGCGCGCTCAAGCCCGCCTTCAAGGACATGGGCGAACACGTCGGCTTCGACAAGATCGCCATTCAGCGTTATCCCGAGATCATCGGCATCGAGCATGTCCATACTGCAGCGACAAGCTCCGGCATCGTCGATGGCGCGGGCGCGGTACTGCTCGGCTCGGCCGAGGTAGGTGCGCGGCTGGGTCTCAAACCTCGCGCGCGGATCCGATCGTTCATCTCAATCGGATCGGAACCGATCCTCATGCTCGATGGCCCGACTCCAGCGTGCCGGCGTGCGCTCGCGGTCGCTGGCCTCGACGTCGGCGATATTGATCTTTGGGAACTGAACGAAGCGTTCGCGGCGGTACCGCTCAGGCTCATGCAGACGCTCGGTATCCCGCACGACAAGATGAACGTGAACGGCGGCGCGATTGCGCTGGGCCATCCTTTGGGCGCCACGGGGGCGATGATTGCAGGGACACTCATCGATGAGCTTGAGCGACGGGACGCCACCATTGGAATGGTGACGCTGTGCGCGGCGGGTGGAATGGGAATTGCAATGGTGTTGGAGCGCGTGTGATGACAACGGAAACGATGGACGCGGCGATCCGCTACGAAGTTGATGCAGACGGTATTTGCACTCTGACGCTTGATCTGCCGGGCGAGAAGATGAACGTGCTGGGCGGGCGTTTGACCACCCCACTTGACGAGGCATGTCAACGCGCCGTCGCTGACGCGGCGGTCAAGGGCATCGTCATCACCTCTGGCAAACCTGCCTTTGTGGCGGGCGGTGACTTGAAGGCGATGGGCGAAGGCTTCGACTATTCCAGCCTCTCTAAGGGCGAGATCGCCTATCGTCTCGGCTCGCTCTCGCGGATGCTGCGCGCGCTCGAACAATGTGGCAAGCCGGTTGCGTGTGCGATCAACGGCACTGCGCTTGGCGGCGGTTTTGAAATCGCGCTCGCCTGCCATTACCGCGTTGTGGCGGACGATCCAGAGATCCAGCTAGGCCTGCCCGAAGCCAATGTCGGGTTGATGCCCGGTGCAGGCGGCACTCAGCGTGTGATCCGGCTTGTCGGCGTCAAGGCCGCGCTCCCGTTGCTGATGCAGGGTAAGATACTGAAACCGGCCGATGCGCTCGCCGCCGGGCTGGTGCACGAAATCTCGCCCGTCGGCGAGATTGTTACCGCTGCGAAACGCTGGCTGCGCGCGGGCGGCGATCCGGTGCAACCCTGGGATAAGAAGGGTTATGTCATCCCGGGTCCGCACAGCACGCTCGAGCGCGAGTTTCGCGGAATTTTCAGCGGAAGCAACGCGATGGTGCGGGCTAACGGCCTCGGCAACTATCCCGCGCCCGAGCTTATCAGTTCGGTAATCTACGAAGGCGCGATGTTGCCTATGGACAAGGCGCTTGGCATCGAGTCCAAATATTTCTCGCTGCTTCGGACGGGCGATGTTTCGCGCAATCTCATCCGCACCATGTTTGTCAATAAGGGGCGCGCGGACCGGCTTGAGGCACGACCAGAGGGCATCGAAAAGCTGAACTTCCGGCGGATCGGCGTTGTCGGCGCAGGCCTAATGGGTGGCGGCATCGCATTCGCCGCCGCCAAGGCGGGGATGGAAGTGGTGCTGATTGATCGCGACCAGGAATCCGCCGATCGTGGCAAGGACTATGCGCGCAAGAAGCTCGCCCGTGACGTCGAAAAGGGGCGCTCCACACAGGATAAAATGGATGCCGTGCTCGCCCGGATCAAACCCACGACTGACTATGCCGAACTGGGCGATGTCCAGATGGCGATCGAGACGGTGTTCGAGGATTTTGCCGTCAAGTCCGAAGTGCTGCCGCGCATCGAGGCGGCGATCCCCGCCGATGCCTTTATCGGATCGAACACGTCGCGCATGCCGATAACGCGACTGGCAGGGAGTTTAGCGGCACCCGAGCGCCTCGTTGGCATGCACTTTTTCTCGCCTGCTGAACGGATGCCGCTGATCGAGATCATCAGGGGCACGGCGACTGGCGCACAGGCGCTTGCCCATGCGCTCGACTTTGCTCAGGCTGTTCGCAAGACGCCCGTGCTGGTCAACGACAGCTTCGGCTTCTTCACCTCACGCTTCATCGGCTCGTTCGTCGGACAGAGCTTGGCAATGCTGAACGAAGGCGTAAGTCCTGCGCTGATCGAGAACGGTGCGCGGATGCTTGGCATGCCGATGGGTGCGCTCAGCATCTCCGATCTCATGGGCCTCGACACTGGTTATAAAGCGGCGCAGCAGGAAGCACGTGATCGCGGCGAGGAACCCCCGATCACCATTTCGTCGCGTCTCGTTACGGAATTTGGCCGCTTGGGCAGCAAAGTAGGCAAGGGATATTTCGACTATGGTGAGGACGGCTCCAAGCGGATCTGGCCAGGCCTGGCGGCTTTGCTCCCCACCCTGTCTGAGCAGCCGTCGATCGACGAGGTGAAGGCACGTATCCTTTATGCGCAACTCGCGGAGGGCGCGCGCGCGTTCGCAGAGGGTGTGCTGGTCGACGCGATGAGCGGTGACCTCGGCGCCTGTCTGGGCGTTGGTTTTCCTGCTTATCTCGGCGGCCCGTTCGCCGCGATGGACACGATCGGTGTGCCTCAAGTCATTGTGGAGGCTGATCGGCTTGCGGGCCGATATGGCGAAGCGTTTGCCTTGCCCAAGATAGTGCGCGATATGGCAGATCGCGGAGAGACATTCCATGGTGCCACGGCAGTTCTATCTCCCGGGGCGATGGCGACCTGAGCGGAACGGGAGCCGAGCCGCTGCGGCGGAAACTGGAGAATAACGAATGAAGGCTCTCGATGACTTCAAAGGCCGCGTCGCGGTGGTCACAGGCGGCGCCTCTGGAATAGGCCGAAGCATCGCCAAGGCGCTCATCGCCGAGGGTGCCGAGGTTGTCGTGGCCGATGTTGAGGAGCAGGCGCTGCTGAGGACCGCCGAGGAGATTGGCGCTGTTGGTATCCGCACGGACGTGTCGGTCGCTTCTGAGGTCACAGCTCTCGCGGATGCGGTGCGGGAGCGTTACGGCAAGGTTGATATCCTCTGCAATAATGCGGGTGTTGCGCCCAAGGTACGCATCCAGGACGCCACGCTGGACGACTGGCATTTCATGATAGGCGTCAATCTTTGGGGGGTGATCCATGGCACCCACGCGTTCCTGCCGATGCTGCTGGTCAATCCCGCCGGAGGCCATATCGTTAACACCTCATCGGCTGGAGGCTTCATGACGGGGCCGATGATCGGCACATATTCCACGACCAAAGCCGGCGTGGTGGCGATGAGTGAGGCACTTGCTGCGGAACTCGCCGCTTCAGGTGCAAATGTGGGCGTCACAATTCTGGCACCGGGCACCGTGCGGACCAATCTCCATACCAGCGTGCGGAATCGCCCTGCGAGCTTCGTCGAATCTGCGGCCGTCGATATAGACATGAGGAACGCCGAGCATCTAATCGGCAAGCAGCGTTGGATCACTGCCGATTCTGTCGGTCCGATCGTCATCGATGCGATCCGACGGCGCGCACTT
Source organism: Sphingomonadales bacterium (assembly GCA_031406495.1). Lineage (GTDB taxonomy): Bacteria > Pseudomonadota > Alphaproteobacteria > Sphingomonadales > Sphingomonadaceae > Sphingorhabdus_B. Next base: position 363,610 of record JANOHL010000103.1, read on the forward strand.
TATGTCGGGACACACCTGGACGTTGCCGACTTGTTCGAGCGCCGCGCCCAGCGGATTCTTGCAGGCCTTCGTCATCCTGTTCCAGAGACTGAAGAAGCGCCAGACTGACGTGTTTCACAAGGTGGAGTTGCCTCCCCGCCCGCTATACGATACCGGCGGTGACCGAGGCTGCGTCCACGCTTTGCGCTAGGATAACAGGCCATCTTTGATAAAAGGTTGTGCGTGGGTGATGTGGGAACCGCTGAATTCCGTCGAGGGCAAGAAGAGCTATGAACTGGTCGCGCGGGCGATAGAGGGGCGTATCCTGCGGGAACGGATGGAGCACGGCGACATATTGCCGTCCGAGACGGCGCTGGCTGGCATGCTGGGCGTCCACCGTTCGACGCTTCGAGAAGCATTGCGCACGTTGGAACAAAATGGCTTGGTCTATCGTCAGGAGGGACGACGCAAGCTGCGTGTCGGTCAACCGCAGGTCAAGGATATGTCACGTCGGCTGGCGTCGGCGATGGTCGCTCAGCAAGTCACGTTCGAGGAACTTTACGAGGCGATGCATGCGCTTGAGCCGGCATTGGCGCAGGCGGCGGCGAAGTGTGCCACGCCCGAACTGGTGGAGGCGCTGGAGGACAATCTTGCGCGCACCCGCCGCGCGATCGACGACCGGGAAAGTCTTACCCAGCTCGACATCGAATTTCACGGACTTGTCGCCCAAGCCGCCAACAATCGCGCTATGGTTGCGGCCCGGCAATCGTTGAGCGAATTATTCTATCCGGCCTTCTATCCGGTCATGAACCGCCTTAATGCGGCCGAACGGATGCTCGTGGCGCACGGACATATCGTGGCCGCAATCAAAGCCGCCGACTCAGGCGAGAGTAGGCTGTGGATGACTAGGCATATCGAGGATTTCCAGCGCGGCTACACCTTGGCAAATCTTGATATGGCCGACTCGGTCATGCTGGTCGAGGCTGATCCAGCCTAAGTCGACAGCTGTTCGGATGCCTGCGCCGGATCGATGCCGGACTTCGCCCAGCGGACGAGATCGGTTACGCTATAGGGATAGACGCCGCGACGGCCGAGGAGATCGCCCATACTGCCTTTTGGTTCTTGCGGATTGATGTTCGCCACAACGTCGCCCCAGTGCGCAAGAATCGATTCCGGCGTCGGCAGGCCTTCGGGGCATTGCCACCCCTCGGTCGTCGCAAGCAACACCCGGGACTGTCGGCCGCCGCCAACATGGAAGGCCTCTCCCTGTGCTGGGCAATGCTCGTGGACAAGCAAGGCCACCATCGGCGATATTGCCGCCGCCGAAAATTCCGCGTCGAGCATGCCCTGAAATGCCACATCGGGCACGCGCGGCATTCTTGGCGTCAGCGCCGCTGGCAGAATCATGTTGGCCCTGATGTCGCAATCCGGCAACGCCGTGAGGTCGAGGGCGAGCGAGCGCGTAAAGCCGAACACACCGCCCTTGCCGGCTGCATATGTGCCGACGTTGGGCAGGCCAAAGATCGAGCCGGAGCACACGTTCAGTATCCGCCCGTATTTTTGCGCCTGCATCGCGGGCATCGCAGAACGGATCAGGTTGATGGTGCCAAACAGATGAACGGCGATGACCTGGCTGGTCAGTTCCGGGTCGGCAATCGTCGGGCCATAGGCCGCAGCATTATTGATTACAGCATCCAGCCGTCCCCATTGTTCGGTGGCGCGGCGGACCATCGCGTCGGTCTGCATAGGGTCGGTGATGTCGCTCCGGTCCTCGATTGCTTCGCCGCCCACGGCGCGGACGCGGTCCACCGTCTCTTGCGCACCGGCGATGTCGTTGATCAGCAACCGGGCGCCCCGCCTTGCCAGCAGCACGGCATGCTCCTGGCCCATTCCGTGGGCCGCTCCGGTAATTGCCACCACGCGGCCATCGAAGCGTAAATCGTCCATGATCCAGTCCTTCCCCTTATGCTGCGGGCTATAACGGAAAGGGCAGCATAGCCGGAGCAATCCCGAGTCGTGCCGTTCCCGATGTGGTCCCTTAGACGGCTATTCGTTCCGACACTAAGGCGCGGATTGCTAGCCGCTTTCGACGTTATGATAAGGAAGCGGGTGTTGACAAGCGAGTTTCTGTCCGACAGTGATTTGACATGTCGATTTTGGCGCGAACTCCGGCTTATGAGGCGATGCCGGTCAATCTTCTTGCGCCCGGCGAGCAATTGCCGTCAATCGAATGGGACCGGCTGGCCGAGCGGCTGGCGGTGGCAGGACTGTCGTTCGATACCTCTTTTTCGCCGCGCCGCTTTGCGGGCGGGCTTGCCAACATCAACATCCTGCTGCGGGTCGATGGCGAATGGGCGGTGTTGCGCCGCCCGCCGGATGGGCCTCTGCCCAAGGGCGCGCACGACATGGCCCGCGAACATCTCATCTTGTCGGCACTTGGCGATCAGCTCGATCTCGCACCGCGCAGCCTGCACTTCTGCGATGACCCGAGCGTCATAGGCGCGCCATTCCAATTGCTCGAATTTCGCGCCGGCTCGGTGATCCGCGCCGACCGGCTCGATCCGTTGCCGCAAACCGACGACACGGCCGGAGCCCTCGCGGCGATGATGATCGACGTTCTGGCTCGTATCCACGAGGTGGATGCGACGGCGCCCGGGATCGCGTCGCTGGGTCGGCCGAAAGGATTTCTGGCACGCAATGCTGCTGGCTGGATCGCCCGCGCCGCTGCCGCCGGTGCGACCGACGACGCGGGCTGCGTGGCCGTCGCGTCATGGCTCCAGGCATTTCCGGTCTGCGACGCGGCTACACCGGTGTTGCTGCACAATGATTTCAAACTCGACAACATCATTCTTGACCCCGGTGCGCTGGCGGCGCGAGCTGTAGTCGACTGGGACATGGCGACCCGCGGCGATCCGCTGTTTGATCTCGCGACGCTGCTCAGTTATTGGGTTGAGCCGGGTGATCCGGTTGCGATGTACAGTTTGCGGCAGATGCCGACGGCCTTGCCGGGGTTTCCGGGGCGTGAAGCGGCGGCGAAGGCTTATGCAGTGCGCACGGGGCGTTCAATCGCGGATTTGCTGTTCCCGCGCGTGCTGGCCATATTCAAGCTGGGTGTGGTGTTCCGCCAACTCGCGGCGCATCGTCCCGACGATCCCCGTGTCTCTGGTGTGGACGCCAGCGGACTGTTTGCTTTTGCCCTTGAAGTTGCACAGGAACGACGCTTCTGATGACACAGCTTACCTATGATTTTTCGGGAGAAACGGTGGTTGTGACCGGTGGTGGCCGTGGGCTGGGCCGCACGATTGCTGAGGCCTTCGCACAGGCCGGCGCAACTGTTGCGATCATTGGCCGCGATCAGGCGACGCTTGATGCGGCGGCGCAAGAGATGGGTAGCGCCGTCCATGGCTATGCCGCAGACGTCAGCGACGAGGCTGCACTGGAAGCCGTCGCTGCGCGTATCCTTGCCGAACTGGGGCCAGCGGATGCCCTTATCGCCAACGCCGGGATTAACCCTTGGTATCGCAGCGCCGAAGATGTTTCCATGCGCGAATGGCGCACCATCATTGATGTGAATCTTTCGGGCGTGTTTCACTGTTGCCAACTGTTCGGGCGGCCGATGCTGGAACGCGGACGGGGATCGATCATCTGTATAAGTTCCGTCGCAGGGCATGTTGGTCTGGCCCGATCTGCCGCTTATAATGCGGCCAAAGGGGGGCTGGAACTCCTCGTAAAATCTCTGGCGATCGACTGGGCCGAAAAAGGCGTGCGGGTAAACACGGTGGCCCCCGGCTATATGGAGACTGACCTCACCAATCTGCTGCAACATAATGAGAAACTGTCAGGCAAGGTTGTGGCGCACACACCGCTCGGCCGCTTTGGCAAGCCAGAGGAAATTGTCGGTGCCTGCCTCTATCTCGCGTCGTCGGCGTCAAGCTATGTTACGGGCCAGTCGTTGCGTGTCGATGGGGGGTTCACCGCATCATGATGGCCCTCGACACCGTGTCAGACGCGAGCTACCCGGAGCGCTTCAATTTCGGGGCCGATGTCGTCGATCACATTGCCCGGACCGCCGACGGCCCTGCTCTGATCTGGGCCAACGCCGATGGCGAAGAGGCGCGTTTCACCTATTCGGACATATCCTGCCTCAGCGCGCGGCTGGCGTCGTCACTGTCGTGCGCAGGGATCGGGAAAGGCGACCGGATCATCGTCATGCTGCCACGGATTCCCGAATGGCAAATCGCGATGGTGGCCTGCCTGAAAATTGGTGCGGTTGCCATCCCCTGCATTGAAATGCTGACGGCCAAGGATATTGCGTATCGTGTTGAGGCGGCGCAGGCAAAGGGCGTCATTGCGCGGGCTGGCCATACCGATAAGTTCGATGCCGTCACGGATTGCCTGCCGGTGCGTTGCGTGGTTGGTACAGCGGAGGGATGGGCATCTTTTGCCGGGCTGATCGATGTCGGAGACCCCGGCTTCGAACCCGTCGCGGTCGATGCCGAAGATCCGGTCATCCTGTATTTCACCAGCGGTTCGACCGGACAGCCGAAGGGCGTTCTTCACGCCGCACGCGGTCTTTATATGTGGCGGCACTCGGCGATCGAGTGGCTTGATCTCACTCCAGGCGACGTGATGTGGTGCACCGCCGACACCGGCTGGAGCAAGGCTGGGACCAGCATATTATTTGGACCGTGGAGCTGCGCCGCGACGACATTCATGTACGATGGTCCGTTTGATCCGGTGGATCGGCTACGACTGATCGCCAAGCACGGCGTCACCGTTTACTGCGCGGCGGGGACCGAATTGTTACGCGTTCTTGACGAGGACATCGCGCAATTTGATCTGTCCCGTCTGCGGCGTACCGTGTCATCTGGCGAGGCTTTGCTCCCGGTTGTTGTCGATCGCTGGCACCGAACGACGGGACACAGCGTTGCCGAGGCTTATGGCCAGACCGAATCGCTGATGTCGCTCGGCTATGTCCCCGGTCTTGCCTATCGGTCGGGATCGGTCGGCCGCGCGCTCGCGCACAACCGGATGGCTATCATCGACGATCAGGGCCGGATTCTGGCGGCGGGTGCGGAAGGGGATATCGCGATTGCCGCGCCCAATCCGCAGCTCATGCTGGGCTATTGGCAGGCACCGGACCGGACTGAACAATGCTATATTGATGGCCCTGACGGCCGCTGGTTCGTTACCGGAGATCGGGGCCGTGTGGACGATGATGGCTATTTCTTTCATATGGGCCGCCACGACGATGTGATCAATTCTTCAGGATATCGGATCGGCCCCGCCGAAGTCGAGGAGGTGCTGCGAACGCACCCTGCTGTGGACGACGTCGCGGTCGTCGGCGCCCCTGATCCTGCGCGGGGCGAGATCGTGATGGCATGGATCGTTCCCAAAAAGGGGTATGAACCCAGCGATGCGCTGGTGCGTGAATTGCAGGACACGGTGAAGACGATTACCGCGCCGTATAAATATCCGCGCGCGATCCGCTTTGTCGATGATCTGCCCAGAACGCCGACGGGCAAGATCCGGCGCAATATACTGCGCGAACGCGCGGTCGCTGAACAAAGATAGAAAAGGACTCCACGCCCATGACCGATATGATGAAGGCCATCGAAATACCAAACTTCGGTGGTCCCGAAGTCCTGAAGCTGGTGAAGTGGCCGATACCGGATGTCGGGCCGGGGCAGATATTGATCCGGGCGGAAGCCGCAGGTCTCAATCGCGGGGACATCATGCAGCGCCTTGGCCTCTATCCGCCACCACCGGGCGAAACGGATATTCCAGGTCTGGAAGTGGCGGGCCGTGTCGCGGCGCTGGGGGAAGGCGTGACCGGTTGGTTGGTCGGCGATCCGGTCTGTGCGCTACTCGCGGGCGGTGGCTATGCCCAATATGCGGCGGTTTCGGCGGCGCAGTGCCTTCCCGTTCCGGTCGGTCTGTCGATGGTAGAGGCGGCGGGACTGGTTGAAACGATTTTCACCTGCTGGATGACGCTTGTCGCAGAAGGTGGACTCAAGGCCGGCGAGACGGTCCTGATCCATGGCGGATCGTCGGGTATCGGTACGATGGGTATCGCGCTTGCCAAGGCGTTGGGCGCAACGGTCTTCGTGACGGCTGGCACCGCCGAAAAATGCGCGGCTTGTGTCGCATTGGGCGCAGATCTTGCCGTGAATTACAAGACGGAGGATTTCGTCGAGCGTATTCGCGCGACCGGCAAACAGGTTGACATCATTCTCGACATGGTCGGCGGCGGCTATCTTGCGCGGGACTTGCCGCTCATGGCTTTTCGCGGTCGGCGTGTCAGCATCGCATTGCTTGGCGGGATGAACGCCGAACTGCCAATGGCAGTGATGATAAGGCAGCAGTTGCGGATTTGGGGCACCACGCTTCGAGACCGCTCGACCGCTGAAAAAGGGGCCTTTGCCGATCAGTTGCGGGACGCGGTGTGGCCGATCATCGAACAGGGCCGGATCAGGCCAGTGATTCACGCCACCTTCCCGCTTGCCGATGTTGCCGATGCCCATCAGATGCTCGAAACGGGCGGCCATATCGGCAAAATCGTCCTGACAATCGATTGACACCATCAACCCGCAAACAGACGGGCACATAGGAGAGACCGATGACACAAATGCAAATTCCCGTAGAACATCTTTTCACTGTAGTGATGGAAGGCATGGACGCCGCGAAGCACGATTTCATGGGTCCGTTCGGCCAACGGGTTTTTGTGAAATCGACCGGAGGATCGGTGAAGGGCAAGCGCTTCAACGGTGCCGTATTGCCGTTGCATGCCACCGATTATGGGCGTTCCAGCCCGAACGGCACGCTGCGCCAGTTCGATGCCGATATCGGCCTGTGCGAAGACGACGGCACGATTGTTTTGATGCAGTATCGTGGGCGCATGTCACCCCGGTACGGTGAGGGGCAATCGCGCATCCAGGTCCTGTTCGATGTGGCAGAGGGGCCGCATGAATGGCTGAACGGCGTCCAGGCGATCGGTTATGGGACCGAACGGGCGGATGGCGCGGTGGTGTTCCAGATTTATGTGCTGACCGGCGCGCCGGAATTCGAGGGGGCGGAACAGGACAAGTCCGTTGCGCCAGCGGATCGCACCAGTGTGACCGGCGAATTCGTGTTGCGTCGCAAAAGCGAGCATGAGCCGGGATCAACCCGGCATATGGTGGCGAGCCCGTTTGGAATGCGCTATTTCACCCTCGCTGAAACCGGTGGCAGGTTTGCTGGCCCCCGCATTTCGGGTGAATTTCTGTCCGGTTATAGCTGGTCGCCGCACCGGATGAGCCCCAAGGGAATTCACGGCGAGCCGGGTTTCGAGATGCGGATGCATTATGACGTCAAGACCCTGCTTAAGGCCGACGATGGCACCTCGATCCTGATGTCCTATACGGGCGCAACATCCTCCGCTTATGCGGGCGGCTCGTGGATGACGGCAACACAGTTCGAGGTGCAGGACGGGCCGCATGCCTGGCTGAACGAGGTCCTGGGCGTGGGGTATGGGCGTTGGCAGGAAGACGGTGCCGAGTATAAGATTTACGCTCTATACTGATCGGAGGGCCGACCTGCTGTCCAGCATGGCGCCTTGTCAGATAACCCCTGCTTCACGGAATGCGGCGATATGTGCTGCGTCGAAGCCAAGTTCTTCGAGGATTTCGTCGCTATGTTCGCCGATGGCGGGCGGAGGACGACGGATGTCTGCGGGCGTGACGCTCAAGTTCACCGGCGCGCGCGTGAGCGGGGCAGGGCGATCAAGCCCGTGCACCTTGGTCGGGACGAAAATCCCCATCGCCTGAACCTGCGGATGGTCAATCGCCGCCTGGGGCGAGAGGATCGGCCCCGCTGGAATTCCGGCATGACCGAGCGCGTCGAGCGCGTCCTGAGAACTGCGTTCTGCGCACCAGCGGGCCATGCGTTCGGACAGGACGACACCGTTTTCTCCACGCAGATCATCGGTTGCGAAGCGCGGATCGTCAAGCCACGCGGGTTCTTCGATCAACGCTGCCCAGCGCTTGAAAATCGGTTGCCCGACCACCTGCGTCACGATCCAGCCATCGGTAGTTCGAAAGCTGTCGGTCGGGCCGTTCAGGAAGCTGCGATTGCCCGTCGCTGTGCGGTTCATACCCGTTAACGCCTGCTCGATCAGGAACGTGCTGCTGAAAGCTAATGCGGAACCTAGCAGGCTGCCGTCGATCTGCTGCCCGCGCCCACTCGCCTTGCGCTCAAACAGCGCAACCATCACGCCGAATGCCGCATAGACCGCAGTGGAATGGTCCACCCAAGTGATTGGTGTGCGATAGGGCTGGTCGCCGTCGCCGGAGAGGAATGTTGATCCGCACATCGCCTGCCCGACGCTGTCGAATCCCGGGCGATCGGCCCAAGGCCCGACCGGGCCGAAAGAGGAAATGTTGGCGAGGATGATATCCGGCCGTATCGCGGTAAGCGTGTCATAATCGATGCCCATTTTGGCAAGCGCCGAAGTGGGCACGTTCGCGACCACCACATCGGCGCTCGCAACCAGTCGGCGCACCACTTCATCGGCACCGGGTGCGCGCGGATCGAGGGTGAGCGAGCGTTTGTTACGATTGATCTGGAGGAACAGCGCGCCTTCGCCTTCGTCGGTGACGGGTGCAATCGTGCGGTCCTCGCTGCCCGACCGGCGTTCGATGCGGATCACGTCGGCACCGAAATCGGCCATCAATGTCGCGCAATAGGGACCGGCGACATAGCGTCCAAAATCCAGCACCCTTATCCCGGCCAGCGCGCTCATGCTTTCTCCTTGCTTCATTATTTTACGAATTATTCCTGCACCCAATAAGTGAGGTCGGGTCTTGCATAATCGGGCTATTCCCGCAATAGAGATATATGTTTTATGCGCGCAAGTATGCAGCGAAACCGACAAGGAGAGACGGACTTTGGACGACGAGACTTTTTCATTGCTGCGCGAATCGGTCCGCCGGTTCGTCGATGAGCGGCTGATCCCCAACGAGGACCGCGTCGAGGATGAGGACGCCGTACCACCCGAAATTATTCAGGACATGCGTGACATGGGCCTGTTCGGGCTGACCGTGCCCGAGGAATATGGCGGCCTGGGCCTGACCATGGCGGAAGAGGCGCAGGTTATTTTTGAGCTGGGACGCACATCCTTTGCGTATCGCTCGGTCATCGGCACGACAGTTGGTATCGGCAGCCAAGGCATCGTGATGGATGGCACGCCCGAGCAAAAGGCCGAATGGCTGCCCAAGCTCGCCAGCGGTGAAATGTTTGCGAGTTTCGCGCTGACCGAACCCGGCGCCGGATCGGATGCCGCTTCGGTCCGCACCAGCGGAACGAAGGACGGAGACGTCTATCGACTGAACGGCACCAAACGCTACATCACCAATGCGCCGCGCGCGGGCATGTTCACGATAATGGTCCGCACTGAGGCCGATGTACCTGGTGCAGGCGGCATCTCGGCCTTCATCCTGCCCGCCGACACGCCTGGCATCAGTTTCGGAAAGAACGATAAGAAGATGGGGCAGAAGGGCACCATCACCTGCGATGTGATCTTCGATGATGTTGCGGTGCCTGCTGCCAACATCATTGGCGGTGTGCCGGGGCGTGGCTTCAAGACGGCGATGAAGGTGCTTGATCGCGGTCGCATCCACATGTCGGCGCTCGCGTCGGGGATGAGCGACCGGCTGGTCGAGGAAAGTGTACGTTATGCGGTGGAGCGGCAGCAGTTCGGTCAGGCGATTGGTGCGTTTCAGCTCGTTCAGGGTATGCTCGCCGATAGCCGCACCGAAGCCTATGCCTCATGGCTGATGGTCAAAGACGTTGCCGCGCGCTTCGATGCTGGCGAGAAGGTGTCGGCTGACGTCGCCTCCACAAAATATTTCACAACCGAGGCGCTTGGCCGCGTTGCTGATCGTGCCGTGCAGGTTCACGGTGGTGCTGGCTATATGGCCGAATATAAGGTTGAGCGCTTCTACCGCGACGTCCGGCTGCTCCGAATTTATGAGGGGACCAGTCAAATTCAGCAGACGATTATCGCCAAGGCACTCCTCCGCAATGCCGGGCTGAAGGTCTGAAACAGGCGGTGCGGCGTGATACGAACGAAGGAGATAAGATAGTGAGCAGCGCGGGTACGTTGGGCGTGGTGGGCGCAGGGCCGATGGGTGCAGGTATCGCGCAAATTGGGCTGACGGCGGGCCTGAACGTCATTCTCTTTGATTTGAACGGTGACGCGCTTGCGAAGGCTGGCAACGAAATCATCAGCCGCATTGCGCGAATGGTGGAGAAAGGCAAATTGCCCGACGGCGCCGATGCCGATGCTAAAGCGCGGCTGACGCTTGCTACGTCGCTGGCAGCGTTCGCGTCCGCTGACACTGTGGTTGAGGCGATTGTGGAGCGGCTTGAGCCCAAGCAGGCGCTATTCGCCGATCTTGAGAAAATCGTGAGGGCCGATACGATCCTCGCCACCAACACCTCATCGCTCTCAGTCGCGGCGATTGCGTCGCGCTGTATCAATAAGGCGCGCGTGTGCGGTCTGCATTTCTTCAACCCCGTGCCGCTGATGAAGTTGGTCGAGGTGATCGTCGGGCCCTCGACAAGTGCCGAGGTAACGGCACGGGCCAGCGCACTTTCAAGGGCGATCGGCAAGACGCCGGTGACGGTCAAGGATGGCCCGGGCTTTCTCGTTAACCTTCAGGGCCGAGCCTATGCGTTGGAAGGTCTTGCCATCGTTCAGGAAGGGGTGACGGACCCCGCAACAGTTGATCGTATCATGCGCGACGCGGCTGGCTTTCGCATGGGGCCGTTCGAACTGATGGACCTGACCGGCATCGACGTGAACTATGCCGCGACCACGTTCATCTACGAAGGTTATCAACACGATCCGCGCCTCAAGACGACGACGCTGCATGCGCTGATGGCGAATGCCGGTCGCTATGGACGCAAGACGGGACAGGGCTTTTTCGACTATGGGGAGGGTGCAGGGAAGCCAGCCGCGCCAGAGGCTTTGGCGAGTACCAAATCGCTGCGACCGATGGCAGGTGAAGCGGCACCGCATTGGGAGGCGCTGGCCGAAGCTACGGCGTGGGAACAGGGCAATGATGTCACGCTGATTGCGCCAATTGGCGAAGATGCTGCCACCGCCTGCCACCGGCTTGGCCTCGATCCGAAACAGACCGTGGCGATTGATTTCACCGCTTTCGAAGCAAAGCACCTGACGGTGATGGCGGCCGTTGGCGGCGGGGCCGCAGCCGCTGACGTCGCCGACTGGCTGCGCGGGCATGGCTTTGTGGTCGAAGTGATTCAGGACTCGCCCGGTTTCGTGCTTCAGCGCATACTGGCGATGGTTGCGAATCTGGGGTGTGAACTTGCACAGATCGGCATCGGCACGCCGGAGGATATTGATCTGGCGATGAAGCTCGCGCAAAATTACCCCAAAGGCCCGATCGAATGGGCTGACTGGCTCGGCCTGTCCACCACGCATGACATCATGCGCCAGTTGCAGGCGATCACCGGATCAGACCGTTACCGACCAAGCCTGTGGTTGCGCCGCCGCGCGCTGCTTGGCCTTTCCGCCTATGAGCCGGCCTGATGTATGATTTGTTGAAAGGCCTGACCGTTGTCGAGGGAGCGGCATTTATCGCCGGGCCGTCCTGTGGCCTTCACCTGGCGCAGATGGGCGCGACGGTGATCCGCTTCGATCAGATTGGCGGCGGACCGGATGCGAAGCGGTGGCCGATTGGCGCAGATGGACAGAGCTTTTATTGGGAGGGGCTGAACAAAGGCAAGAAATCGATCGCGCTCAATCTCGGTCGGCCTGAGGGGCGCCAACTTGCGCAGCGATTAGCGACTGCGGGTGATGGCTTGTTTGTCACCAATTTCCCGGTCGAGGGTTTTCTCTCCTATGCGAATCTGGTTGCGCTCCGCGCCGATCTTGTCTGCCTGCGGGTGATGGGCTGGGCGGACGGCACACCGGCAGTAGATTATACGATCAACGCTGCGGCGGGCGTGCCGATGATGACCGGCCATCCGGATGATCCGCGTCCGGTGAACCACGTGCTACCGGCTTGGGATCTGCTTGCCGGCGCCTATGCCGCCTTTGCGTTGCTGGCCGCCGAACGCGACCGTCAAGCGACGGGCAGGGGGCGGGAGGTTCGGCTGGCGCTGTCCGATCTCGCGGCTGCGACGCTTGGCAACCTCGGAAACGTAGCAGAGGTGACACTGGGCGGGCAGGACCGGCCGAGAAGCGGCAACAACCTGTTCGGCGCTTTCGGTCGCGATTTTGTGACGGCGGACGGCGTGCGGGTGATGATCGTCGCGATCACGCCGCGCCAATGGTCGGGAATGCTGAAGGCATTGGGCATCGATGCCAGCGTCGCCGGACTGGAAGCCGAACTCGGCGTCTCCTTTGCGGCTGACGAAGGTGCCCGCTTCGTCCATCGCGCCCGCGTTGATACGTTGATAGAGGCCGCGATTGCGCAACGCCAGTTCGCAGAGATCGCGCCGATCTTTGACAGTTGCGGGGTTACTTGGTCGGTCTATCGCACGCTGCGCGAGTCGCTGGCAGATGAGCCGCGCCTGTTCAGCGACAACCCAATCTTCTCGGATGTCCGTCATGCTGGCGGGGCCAGTTATCCCACGCCAGGCGCGGCGGCGCGCATCCCCGGCACCGATCGTCAGCCGTCGGCACCGAGCCCGCGCATCGGCGAGCATAGTGACGAGTTGCTGGCGAGCCTGCTCGGGATGGGCGACGGCGAGATCGGCAAGCTGCACGATCAGGGATTGGTGGCATGAGCGGTTTCGATGAAAAGGCGGTCGCCGAATGGCAGGGCGCAGTGGGACGGCAGGAGGTGCTGACACAGGTGCTAGAAGCTGAAAGCCTGCGCCGCTATGCGCTGGCAGTTGGTAGTAGCCCGGATATTGAGCAGACGATGCCGCCGCTTGGGCATTGGGCCTTTTTCCTGCCCGAACCGGCTGACGACTCCATCGGTGAGGATGGCCACCCCCGGCGCGGTGGCTTTTTGCCAGCGATCCCATTGCCGCGGCGGATGTTCGCGGCGAGTGACATCCGCTTTGAGGACCGTTTGATGCTGGACGAGCCCGCCAATCTGGTGAGCACTATTGCATCGGTGACGCCCAAAAATGGTCGCTCGGGTGATCTCGTGTTCGTCGAGGTGGACCGCGTGATCCGCCAGATGGGCACAGTGCGCATCGCAGAACGGCAGAGCTATGTTTATCGCGGCGATGGGGAGCCGACGCCGATGCCAGAGTCGGAGGGGGCGATTGACGGTGAACTATGGTCCCCGGGTCCCGTCAACCTGTTCCGCTTTTCGGCAGCGACGTTCAACGGCCACCGTATTCATTATGACCAAGATTATGCGACGCAGGTGGAAGGCTATCCGGGGCTTGTGGTCCACGGACCGTTTACAGCTGCAAAACTGGCTGGCTATGCGGCGGGATGGGGAACGCTTTCGGCCTTTTCTTTCCGCGCGCAGGCTCCGCTTTTCCTGGGCGGGCCAATCTATCTCCAAAAGAGCGGCGAAGGCGAGGTCCGTGCCGTGCGCTGTGACGGCGCCACCGCGATGACTGCGAAAGCAACCTACCTATGATCGATTGGGTTTCGACCGCCGCCGCTGCGGCTTCCGCCGCGCGTACATATGCAGAGGCTGTGCGGGTCCGCACCGCCGCGAAGATCGCGCCAGATGGCCGGGTCAGCTCCGCGCTCGCCGACCGCGAGCAGCGCCTTGTCCATGGCTTTGCGTGGATAGCGACCACAGCAGAGGCGATCGCGGCAACGGCCGACTGGGCGGCACGCGCACAGGCCGGTGGCCGCTTTGGCGTGACCGAGGCTTTGGCCCTGCGTGTCGGCTTTGGCGAATATCTGGCGCAGCTGTTGGGCGGCGTGCCGATGAGCCAGAACGAATTTGCCCGGCCGCAAGAGCTTGGCATTGTCGAGGCGGCGAAGGCGCTGGCGGCTGACGCGGCGGTGAGTGCCTTTCTGACGGATGGCAACACCGCCGAGACTCGGCTCGCGCTGGTCGCGTTGCTGCGTGAAGGCGCGGTGCCGGACGAGTCGGTCGAAGACGAAACGCTCGATATGGTCCGCACCCAATTTCGTCAGTTCGCGGCTGATCGCATCGCGCCCAATGCCCATGGCTGGCATCTCGCCGATGTGTTGATTCCCGACGAAATCGTGCGCGAGATGGCGGATCTCGGCGTGTTCGGCGTCTGTATCGAGGAGCAATTTGGCGGCCTTGGGCTCGGCAAGATGGCGATGTGCCTCGTGTCCGAAGAACTGTCTCGTGGCTGGATCTGCGCCGGATCGCTGGGCACCCGATCGGAGATCGCGGGTGAACTGATCGGCCAGAATGGCACGCCCGAGCAAAAGGCGAAATGGCTGCCGGGCATCGCCAGCGGTGATGTGCTGCCTACCGCCGTGTTCACCGAGCCTGATACCGGTTCTGACCTCGCCTCGGTTCGCACGCGCGCGACAAAAGGCGCGGATGGCGAATGGTCAATCAGCGGATCAAAGACCTGGATCACCCATGCTTCGCGGACTGATGTAATGACCGTGCTGTGCCGAACTGATCCGGCAACGCCGGGCCATGGCGGCCTTTCCATGCTGCTCGCCGCCAAGACGCGCGGCACCGAAGCCTCGCCTTTTCCCGATGCCGGACTTGAGGGCGGCGAAATTGAAGTGCTCGGCTATCGCGGCATGAAGGAATATGTCCTGTCCTTTGATGGTTTTACCGTGGCGCCCGACGGGCTGCTCGGCGGTGCCGAAGGGCAAGGCTTCAAGCAACTGATGCGCACGTTCGAAGGCGCGCGCATCCAGACGGCCGCGCGTGCCATTGGGGTCGGCTGGAACGCCTATGACGGGGCGCTGCGCTATGCGACTGAACGCCGACAGTTCGGCAAGCCGCTGATCGAGTTTCCGCGCGTTTCGGACAAGCTGGCGATGATGGTAGCGGAACTGCTGCTGGCGCGCGAGCTTACCTATTCCGCCGCCCGTCACAAGGATAAGGGCGAACGCTGCGACATCGAGGCGGGTATGGCCAAGCTGCTCGGCGCACGGGTTGCCTGGGCCAATGCCGATCTTAATGTGCAGATACACGGCGGCAATGGCTATGCGCTGGAATATGAAGCGAGCCGGATCCTGTGTGATGCGCGTATCCTCAATATATTCGAAGGTGCCGCCGAGATACAGGCCCACGTCATCGGACGGGGACTGGCGGTATCGCGTGGCTGAAACGGAGGAGAGTGTGATGACCGAAGCGCCAATTGAGACACCCTTGCTGTTTGACGTGGTTGACCAGCATATTGCGCTCCTTCGCTTCAACCGCCCCAAGGCCCGCAATGCGATTGACGGGGCCACGGCAAAGGCGATGACTGAGGCGGTGGCGCGGATCGAGGCGGACCCGGCGCTGCGCGTGGTGGTGCTTGCGTCGTCGACGCCCGGCGTATTCTGTGCGGGTGCGGACCTCAAGACGGTCGCGGCTGGCCGCGTCGCGGAGCTGCGGATTGGCGATGGCGGTTTTGCCGGGCTGGTCGATGCGCTCAGGACCAAGCCTTGGATTGCTGCCGTCGACGGGCCGGCACTGGGAGGGGGCTTTGAGTTGTGCCTCGCCTGCGACATGATCGTTGCTTCGCCCGAAAGCCGCTTTGGCCTGCCCGAGGTGAAGCGCGGCCTGATGGCGAATGCGGGCGGGGTTCACCGTGTCGCGCGCGTGCTCCCGCGCAATGTCGCGATCGAGATAGTGGCGACGGGCGAGCCAATCGCTGCCGAGTCCGCCGCCGCCTATGGAATGGTCAATCGGATCGCGCCCTCTGGCGAGGTGGTGGAAAGCGCGCTCCAACTGGCCCGCGCGGTCGTCGCCAATGCGCCTGTCTCCGTTCGTGAAAGCCTATATCTCACGCGGATGGTGGGGGATCGCAGCGATACCGAACTGCGCCGTATTTCACGCGAGAGGGCGCAATTTGTTATGGCGACAGAGGATTCAAAGGAGGGCCCGCGCGCCTTCGTCGAAAAGCGTCAACCCAACTGGCTGGGCCGCTAAAGCATCATATTTTAATATCCTAATTGAGGAACGTCGAATGAGAGAAGCCGTCATCTGTGCCCCAATGCGCACCCCCGTTGGACGACAGGGCGGCATTTTCCGTGATAAGAGCGCTGTGGATCTGGGCGTTGCTGCGCTGGTCGGCCTGCTGGAGCATACGAACTTACCGCGTGATGTGGTTGACGATGTCATCTTTGCGCAATGCTATCCAACGATGGAAGCACCCGCCATCGGGCGCGTGGTGGCGCTCGATGCAGGGCTGCCGATCGAAACGCCGGGTATCCAGATTGATCGGCGCTGCGGATCGGGCCTGCAAGCGGTGATCTATGGTGCGATGCAGGTGGCAACCGGGGGAGCTGATCTCGTCATCGCCGGTGGAGCCGAATCGATGAGCAATGCTGCCTTCTTTACGCATCAGGCACGGTATGGTGCCACGGGCGAAGGCATGATGCTACATGATTCGCTCGCTCGTGGCCGGGTGACTGCGGGTGGCAAAAACTTCCCGGTACCGGGCGGCATGATCGAGACTGCCGAGAATCTTCGCGCGCAATACGTCATATCGCGTGAGGAACAGGATGAATTCGCGCTTCGGTCGCACGGCAAAGCCGTTGCCGCACAAGAGGCAGGCCGCTTTGCCGACGAAATTATTCCGGTCACTGTCAGGGATCGCAAGAGCGAGACGGTGGTTAGCACCGACGAACACCCACGTCCGGGCCTTACGCTTGATGCGCTGGCCAAGCTCAAGCCGATTTATGGCGCGCGCGATGCGGCAAACACCGTTACCGCTGGCAACGCAAGCGGCCAGAATGACGGCGGTTCTGCCTGCATCATCTGTACGCGCGACGCGGCGGAAAAATACGGCCTGAAACCGCTCGCCACAATCAAGAGCTGGGCGGCGGCAGGCGTCGCGCCAAACATCATGGGTATCGGCCCCGTCCCGTCCACCGCAAAGGCTCTCGAACGTGCGGGTCTCACGCTTAAGGATATCGACCTGATTGAACTCAACGAAGCCTTCGCCAGTCAGGTGCTGGCCTGCACGCGCGAATGGAAGTTCGGGAAGGACGATTTTGAGCGGCTTAACGTCAACGGGTCCGGCATCTCGCTCGGGCATCCGGTCGGCGCGACGGGAGGCCGCATCCTCGCGACTCTGCTGCGCGAGATGGATCGGCGCGGCGCGCGTTACGGCATCGAGACGATGTGCATCGGCGGCGGACAGGGCCTCACCGCGTTGTTCGAGCGCGTGGTCTGATGGTGGTGAGGCATCCAACGCGGCTTCGACCGTTGCTCTCACCCCCCTGCCCCTGCAAGCCTGATCGAATACGGGTCTAGCTTTCGCCGATTTCAAGCCGACCAAGCGTCGCGAAGCCACCCTCGATCCAGCCGAGTGGATCCGATCCATCGGTGGTTGCGGTGCGGACATCAAAAGCCTCACCGATGAACAGCTCGTGCGTGCCGAACAGCAGGGTCGTGCGGATTTCACAGAAGATGTTGGCACAAGCACTTGGCAGGTAGGGCAAGCCATCGTGATAATGCCACTCGTCCGACGCGAAACGCTGGTCGCGCATGCTGCCATTTGAAAAGAGGCTGACAAGTGCCGTTTGCGTCGTGCCGAGAAGATTCACGCAATAGCGTCCCGCGCGCTCAAGCGAGGCGTGCGCACTGGCACTGCGGTTCACGGCGACCAGCATTGATGGCGGCTCCATCGAGACCGGGATCACCGCTGATGCCACGAGACCGGCGGGCTTGTCGTCGGCGGGATCACACGTCGTGATGAGTGCCACCGCGCCAGGCATCCGCCGCATCGCGGCCTTCAGGCCTGCGGCGACTTCCCCAGAATTCTGCGTACCGGCCTGGGGTGAGCGATGCTCCATGGTTCTGCCTTCCGATGCTTTCAAGTTGAGGTGCGCGCCACCCAGATATCGGGATAACGCGTCGAGAGCAGGTTGCTCGCGTTATGCCTGTCGCGATCACTTGGGTGACAAGACGGGGACACGGATACGGTCGTTTTTACTCCGCTGCTTCCATCAGCGCGGGCTCCGATCCCTCCTGCTCCCCGCGGATCAGCTTTTGCAGGATGCGGCGTGCGCGGATGGAGGCAGCATCCGCCTTGAGGATAATCGGTTTGTGGGCAAGTAGATCAGTGCTGTTGCCCATCGCCCGTTGTTCAGCTTCCACCATAGGGCCATCCTGAGTGGAAAAAACTTGTCCAACCCCTTCTCGTAACATTGTGGAAATCGCGTCGTCTTCCCGCTTTACATTGCGGCCCGTGGCCCAAAAATAATGTGTCGAAAATTCGGTTTCCGGCGTCAACAGATGCGCTGACGGGGTCTGAACGCCGGTGGTGTCAATATCAGCGCCGATTTCGGTGATCGCGGTGTTTGCAAAAAGCACGGAGGGCGCATCCCAGCGGACATCGCCGCGACCATCGCCACGCTCAGACGGCGAATCCCACAGCATTCGCTGGAAAACGCCTGGCACCTGACTTGGCCGGGAAAGACGGGACCAGACCGTATTGCCTTCCACAACAACCCGGTTGTCCCACTCGCTCCAGTGGCTGCCCGAAGCGATCTGTGGATGCAGATAGTTCACATGACTGAGATCGAGTAAATTATCCGCGATCATCTCGTGATGACCTTTGATGTGCAGATAGCCGGATTCGCACTTGAAAGTGGGATCGGTGATGAACGAAAAGTCGGGAATTAGGCTCGCATCGGCGCGGGCGGCCTCGCCCAGCCATATCCACAGATGGCCGAATTTCTCGGCAGTCGGGTAGGTTTTGACACAGATCGGCGTTGGATTCTCCGTCGCGCCGCCTGGTTTGTCGTTGCAGATGCCGTCCGGCCCGAACTTCAGGCCATGGTAGCCACAACGCAGATCGTCACCCTCGCGGGTTCCCATTGAGAGTGGTACGAAACGGTGCGGGCAGCGATCCTCCAGCGCGACGACAGTGCCGTCCGCCTTGCGGTACATGGCGATGAGTTCGTTGCAAATGCGCCGACTGACGATGCCTTCGCCCAGTTCCCCAGCGGGAGCCGCAGCGTACCAGATGTTTTTCAAAAACATGTGCTCTTTCTAGCCTTCCCGTCCGTCGTTTTCGATCAAATCGAATTGCAGTTCAATATATCGAAACAATAGAGATATCGCAATGGGGTTTGTCCGCTCTGTCAGTCTGCCTGTGGAGCGTCGCGGTTCTTGCTCGCATAGAACTGACCGTACCAAAGCCGTTGGCGTGAAAACGGTCCGTCGCCGTCGCACACGAGCGGGCGATCGACGTTGCGCATCTTGTCCAGTATCACCTTGTCCTGATCAAGCTGGCTGCAGATATCCTGGATGATCGCACGGGCGACGCCGGAGCGTTTGCCCTCGGCCTCTGTGAGCGGCTGGGTAAAGGCGAAACGGACATGGTTGATGTCACGATCAACCGGCGCGACTCCCGACACCAGAATCGTCTCGCTGATGCCACCGAATTTCACCATGCCCTGCCCGGGGCCGACGCCGATGCTGTCGATCACGCCGTTGATCACACCGCGCGGCGTCTCCAACTTGGGATAAGCAGTCACCTTCTTGGTATGGCCTACGAACTTGAAGTCGTAAGCTGGCACATCCTGGGTGCCGTGAACGTACCGGAAATGCGCGACATCTACGGCGTTGTCTGCCTGATTGGGGCCAGCGACGTAGATATGCCATTCATATTTATCATAAGGTGTCCAACCGTCCTGACCGGTCTCTGGAAACACCGCGCAGTCCCAAAGCGGCGCTTCTTTGTCGGGATGGTACCAGACATGGACGAAGCCGTTGGCCTCAGTGACCGGCCAGCTCGGCACGCAATCCTTGCGTTTCGCCTGTGGCGGGATCGCTTTGGCATAGGGAATTTCGCGGCAGGAGCCATCCCCTTCCCAGCGCCAGGCGTGGAACGGACATTCGAGCAGATTGCCGTGAACCTGCCCGCCAACACCCATATGTGCGCCATAATGGGCGCAATAGGCGTCGAGCACACGGGCCTTGCCATCCTCTCCGCGCCAAATCGCCAGTTCCTTGCTGAAATAGCGCGCCGGCCTCACCTGTCCGACGGCCAGTTCATCCGAATAACAGACGGCATACCAGCCCATCGGAAACTCATCGGCAAAGTTGCGCTCGTCGGCGCTGCAGCGATCGGGCAGGTCGGCCATGCGCCATTCGACGAGCGCATCGCCCTTTAGCGTCTCAAGCACCCTGCGCGTCGCCGTCATGCGCGTCGAATCTGTCGTGGGATTAGTGTCGGTGGTCATGGCTGGAGTCTCCTTCTTGTTCGCTTGGTGTCAAAGCCCGAACCGCTCGCGTGCGAGACGTTCGGTGTGGAAATGGTCGTCGCCGAGCAGCTCGCCGGCCGCGCGCGCGCGTTTGAAAAACAGACCGATATCGATGTCGTCGGTAACACCGA
Organism: Sphingomonadales bacterium; assembly: GCA_031406495.1. Classification (GTDB taxonomy): domain Bacteria; phylum Pseudomonadota; class Alphaproteobacteria; order Sphingomonadales; family Sphingomonadaceae; genus Sphingorhabdus_B. The sequence continues at coordinate 384,067 of JANOHL010000103.1, forward strand.
TGCCGCCATGCATCTGCACCGCCTCAACCAGCACATCCCGGGCGAGCCGCGTCATATAAGACTTGGAGAGGCTGGCATATTGTGACGCTTCGTCGCTGCCTTCGTCGATCGCGCGCAGAGCCTTGAGCACCACGCCGCGCGCGATATCGAGCCGTGCATAGAGCCGCGCCGCCCGGTGCTGGAGCGCCTGGAAGCTGCCGATCCGCTTGCCAAACTGCACGCGTTCCTTGAGATAGGCAACGGTCTGCTCGAACGCCGCGTCAGCAATGCCCAACAGTTCGGCAGCGAGCAGCGCACGGCCAAGATCTAGCGCGGCGGCCAGTGCAGCCGAGGTATCGCCATCGCCAAGCCGTTCGGCAGGCGTGCCCGCGAGGCGAAGGCGCGCGAGGTTGCGACTGTCGATCGGATCGAGCGCCTGAACGTCAAGCCCGCGCGCATCAGGCGTCACGATGAACAAAGCAGGGACGCCGCCAGCCAGCGCGGATATGAGATAGAGACCGGCGCCCACGCCATCAATCACCGCGCGCTTCTCACCCGTCAGCGTCCAGTCCGCGCCGGATTGTTCCGCCTGGGTTTCGAGCCGCGCAGGGTCGTGACGGATGGACTCTTCGAGCGCTGTCGCAGCGACCAAACTGCCATCAATGAACATCGGCAGCAGTCGGGCCTTCTGCGTCTGGCTTCCCGCCTGCGCAACCAGCGTCGCCGCGATGGCGACCGAGAGCAGCGGCACGGTCGCAAGCGTGCGTCCCGCCTGCTCGGCAATTAGCCCGGCCGCTGCCGCTCCCATACCGAGACCGCCGTCAACCTCTGCAACATGGGGCGCAACAAAGCCGTTTTCCGCGAACACAGAGTGGGAATTCAGATCATAATGGAGTGTCGATCCGCCGTCGCGAAGCGCCCGGAGCGCGGCAACCGGCGCCGCGCGCGCGAACAACCCGCGCGCGGATTCAACCAGCATGTTCTCGTCGTCAGTGAGGGTGAGGGCCATGGGATCAGTCTTCCGGCAGTTCGAGAGCGCGCTTGGCGAGAATGTTGAGTTGGATTTCGTTCGATCCGCCCGCGATGCAGTTGGACGGCGCGTGCAGCCAACCGTGTGCGGCGTGGCTTGCCTGGTCGAGATAGTCTTCGCCGCCCAGTGCCATGACCAGTTCGGTACGGCGATAATTATTCTCCGTGCCCAGCAGCTTCATGACAGAGGGGGTATGCGGCGAAAGGGTGCGCGCTTTGCCCTGATCCTGCATGCGTTCCACCGCGACGCCGATCGCCCAGTTTTCGATTTCGTGGATGGCGACCGCCTGTCGCAATCCCGGTTCGCGCGCCAGTCCGTCCTTGCCGAGGAGACGCAGTGCAATGTCTGAAACCGTCTCGGGCGCGGTGTTTGAAAGCGCCGATCCGATCATCTGCCGCTCATGACCGAGCAGATATTTGGTAACGTCCCAGCCACGGCCACGCTCGCCAATGACATTGGCCATGGGCACTTTCACATTGTCGAAGAAGGTTTGGGTGAACGGGCTATCTCCGGCAATCAGGCGAATCGGCTTGGTCGTAACGTCGGGATCGTCCATGTCGATCAGTAGGAAGCTGATACCGAGATGCTTGGGAGCTTCCGGTTCGGTGCGCACCAGCGCGAAGATCATGTCGCACTTGTCGCCGTTGGTGGTCCAGATCTTGGAGCCGTTGACGAGGAAATGGTCGCCCATGTCCTCGCCGCGCGTCTGTATGCTCGCAAGGTCAGAGCCCGCATTGGGCTCTGAATAACCCTGTGCCCAGCGGATACGACCTCTGGCAATGTCGGGCAGGTGGCGCAGCTTCTGCTCCTCGGTCCCGAACTTCATCAGCGCAGGGCCAAGCATCCAGATGCCAAGGCTTTGCAAAGGCGATGCTGCGGCAATCCGGCGCATCTCCTGCTGAAGTATATTCGTCTGCTGCTTCGAGAGGCCGCCGCCGCCATATTGTTCGGGCCAGTCCGGCACCGTCCATCCGCGCGCGGCCATCCGCTCGAACCAGAGTTTCTGGTCCGCGCTCGGATAGACGGGGCGACGGCCGCCCCAGAAGCTGCTCTCCGATGTTTGCAGGACGTTGCGGGCGCCTGACGGGCAGTTGGCGTCCAGCCACGCCCGCACTTCGGCGCGAAAATCACTGTCGTTATCGAGTTTCAACGCGGTTTCCATCATGCCCTCATCATCAGGAAAGCCCAAACAGCTTCAATGCGTTTTCGCGCAGGAACTTGGGCCACACCTCATCCTTGAAGGGTACATTCTCCAGCTCCGCGAAAATTCGATCCAAGCTGAGGCCGGAGGGGAAATAGCCCGCATACAAAATCTTGTCGGCACCGCGTGTGTTCGCGAAATCGATGATTTCCTTTGGATAATGCTTCGGTGCGAATGCCGAGGTGCTGTAATAGAGGTTCGGCCATTTGAGCAGCAGCTTCACAGCCTCGTCGACCCAGGGTTCTGCACCGTGGCGCATCACGAACTTCAGTTCGGGGAAGAACCAGACGACCTCGTCGATTAACTCTGTCTTTTGGCACATGCTAGGAATGCGCGGCCCGCAAATGCCGGTAGTGACGAAGATCGGCAGACCTTCTTCCACGCATGTTGCATAGATCGGGTAGAGCCTCTTATCGTTGATCGGCACCTGTGGGTTGAGCCCAGCCGGGAAGCACGTAACCGCAACGATGCCATGATCGCGCTTTAATTGCTTGATGCGACGCACTTCCTCCATGCCCAGATTGGGATTGCATTCGTAGCTGAGGAGGAAGCGGTCACGATATTTGTCGATTGCGCGTACGGTATCGGGATTTCGTCCGTTGAAACCACACATCGCACGTTCAATGTTGAATTTATCCATCTGCTGGACGGTCCAGCCAACCTTATCCTCGACCGGACCAATCTTGGGGATGTCTTTGAACATATATTGTGCCGGCATTTTGAACATCTCTCGACTCTGCTCGTCCATCAGCAGCGGCTTCAGAAATTCATAATATTCCGAATTATCCTCAGACACTGGGATGCCGAGCAGGAGATCAATGACCCCGATGTCTTTGGGCATGGCCATGAAATTACGATCCTTGCAAGAGAAAGAAAATGCCGCCTAAGCGATGTTCGCCTTGAAAGCGGCCATAACGCCGCCGTCAACCAGCAGATCGCATCCCGTGATGAAGCGCGCATCCTCCGAACAGAGGAAGGTGGCCGCAGCCGCGATGTCATCCGGGCGGCCCATGCCAAGCGGAGTCATCGTCAATGTCTCATTTGCGCCGGGTGTGGTCTCAAGCTCGGCCCGGCCCATCGGCGTATCGATCAGCCCTGGCGAAATCGATGTGATCCGGGCACCGGATTTCCCCCACGCCGCTGCCCGTCGCTCCACCGCGCGGATCACCCATTTTTTGGATACGCAATAGGCAATCTGCGCGGGAAGTGTCCCGCCAAAAATCTGCGTCAGTTGTTCAGTGTAGCCCGATTCGAGCGGATCGTCATTAAGCATGCCCTGCACCGCATCGGACAGCGGCGTATGCCCCGCCATCGATGCGATCAGCACGGTCGCAAGCCCCGGCTCCAGCCCGCTTTCCAGTGCACGCAGCAGATGCTCGGTCGCAATCACGTTGGCGCGCATGATCGCTTCTGTATCGGCGAGCGCGGGAGACAAGCCTGCCGCATGCAGAACGGCACCTAGGGGGCCGGTCGCACGCGCGGTGTCAACCAGTGCCTTTGCCGCTCCGGCATCACCCAGATCACCCGCGCAGATACCGCACACGGTGAGGCCCTCAGCGCGCAGTCCATCGGCGGTCTCGTTCAACCTTGGTTCCGCGATGTCGGCAAGAAAAAGATCGAAATTCTGGCCAAGGCGGGATGCGGCAGCGCGACCGATGCCACCGGAAGCACCTGTAACCAGCGCGATCGTGCGCGGCATGTTCATGCCGATATCCAGAGAAAGCTGTTAAATCCGCAGCGGCGTGTGACCTGCGCGGAATTTTGTGCATTATTCATGGAAGTGTCTCCAGTGGTGGCAAGGCGTAGAATTTGTCGAGCATCTGGTGGAAATGGTTGACTGTCCCCTCTTCCCCAGGGTTGGTACGCGCACCCTTCCAGCCGCGTGAGCGCGTGCCAAGTTCGACCGCGCGCATATTGTTGAAATCCTGTTCCAGAAAAGGATTTCGCCCTCGCGCTTCGTCAAAACTGTTGGAAATGTGCTGCTTGACCTTGGGCTCCTTGCCAGGGGCATAGCGATTGAACGACCAGATATCGAAGATGCACTTGTCGGCCTGCTCGGGGTGCGGCCGCATGCGGTACCACAGCACGGCATCGACGGTGGGCAGGACAATCGTGTTGGGGAAGATGTGGATACTGATGCCGGCGGCGAACAGTTTCTCCATCGTCAGCGTCTCTGGCCATTCGGCCCCGACTGCCGCGAGTTCTTCTTTCTGCAATTCGATGTAGCGCGGGAAGAGAGTGGTCTCATCGCTGCCGACCGGGAATTCATCGCGCAGGCGGGCGGTCGCTTTCATGACCGGATCGCTGACCTGTGCGTGCAACGTCTCATGCAGCTCTTTGAGCTGGTAATAGAGCAGGTCCGATCCCGACTCCGCCAGCGTCCACTTGCCCGATTCGCGCTTCATCTTTGGCATGCCAAGCGCTTCGGCAAGGAAGCCAGCATGGTTGCCATATTGGACCGTCGGGAACTTCAGTACGGCATAATCGACATAGCTGTTATGGGTGGCGGCGGAATGATAGCCTTCGTGAAAGGCTTCCATCACCACTTTCCAGTTCACCGGTGCGATGATGGTTTCGTACCAGGCAGCGCGAAGCTTCTCATACTGGAACGGCTCCAGTAACCCGACGACCGGGCCCAGCCACTCTGTCAGCGTTTCGGTATCCGGATCCATGTTGACCCACCACCAGCCGGCAAAGCTGTCAATCTGTGGGGATTTCAGGCCCACCTCTTGCTTGAAATTGGGGCAGGCGGCCCATTCATGCTCGTTGGCGATATAGGTGTTCTGACCTTCCAGATCCCATTTCCAGCCGTGGAAACCGCATCTGAAGCCCCCCTTGCTGTAGCCCTTGCCCGGATTGACCAAACGGCGGCCGCGATGCTGGCACACATTGTAATAGGCACGGACCGTCGCTGGCCCCGTGCGCACAATGATGATCGATTCGTCGAGTACTTCGTAAGTGATATAGTCCCCGACGTTGGGAATATCCTCTTCGCGGCAGGCGATGTGCCAGATGCGTGGCCAGAGTCTCTCGACCTCCAGACGGAAATTGTCCTTGCCGGTATAACGGTCTGCCGGGATGAAATCGGGCCGGATGCTGCCATCATTGATCGCCGCAGGAGCCTTGCGCGCCTTTGCTGCTTTTTTAGTTCCGATGCCCTTTTTCAAGTCATTCTCTCCTTCTGGGCGGGCTTTTGGTCCGTCCCGCTTCCTTTTTTTATTCACCACTCACCGACATTGGGCATGGAGGCCCAAGGCTCCTGCGGTTTCTTCCATTCTCCCGCCTGCAGGATCTCGACTGAGATGCCGTCGGGTGAACGGATGAACGCCATATAACCATCGCGTGGAGGGCGGTTGAGTGTCACGCCTTTGGCTACCAGCGCGGCGCAGGTTTCGTAAATATCCTCGACTTCATAGGCGACATGCCCGAAATTTCGACCGCAGGAATAGCTTTCGGGATCCCAATTATAGGTCAATTCAATCTGCGCATCCTTTTGGCCCGGCGGTGCGACATAGACGAGGGTGAAGCGGCCCTGCTCCACTTCGTAGCGCTTGATCTCCTTGAGGCCGAGTTTGTTCACGTAGAAGTCTAGCGACGCATCAAGATCGGTGACACGAACCATGGTGTGTAGATAACGCATGTGCAATGCTCAACTCCAAGCGATTTGGTGGTACAGAGGCGCATAAATTCCAGTGCCGCTGAAAAGTAAATGATAAAGGGCGATCAGGAGCCTTGCAAGCAAACAGTTTGCTCAATAAGGCTTTTAGGATGGAGAAAATGCCGTTTGAACAGCAGAATCACCCTAAATAAAGCTACCGGAACTGACGAAATGCTCGATGCATTGCGGCGCGCGGTTGGTGATGCCGGTTTGCTCGATGCACAGGCGGCGGCGGAGTTTGCGACGGGGTGGTCGCGACTCGGTTCGCCGATAGCCTTGGTGCGTCCGCGCGGGACTGAGGAGGTTGCGTGCGTGGTCCGCGTCTGTGCAGCCGCTGGTGTGCCAGTGGTTGCTTGGGGCGGGCGGACGGGCCTAGTCAGTGGCGGGCTGGCCGACGGTGCGGTGGCAATTTCGCTCGACCGAATGAACTGTATCGAAGCGATTAGTCCTATTGACGGGACGATGCTTGTCGAGGCCGGATGTATCCTTCAGACAGCGGCAGAGGCGGCGGAGGCGGAGGGTATGTTCCTTCCGCTCGATCTTGGTGCGCGCGGTTCGGCGACCATTGGCGGCACCATTGCTACCAACGCCGGTGGTAACCGCGTGGTGCGCTTTGGAATGATGCGTGACATGGTTTTGGGGCTGGAAGTGGTTCTGGCCGATGGCACTATCGTCTCCTCGCTTAAGCCGCTGTTAAAGAATAATACGGGTTATGATCTGAAGCAGTTGTTCGTGGGATCGGAAGGGACGCTCGGGATCGTGACCCGCGCGGTGCTGCGGCTGCGACCGGCTTATCCCAGCCGTAATTCCGCGCTATTGGCGCTTGACGATTTCACCGGTGTTGCCACGCTTTTGAGGAGGCTGGAGGCACGGCTCGGCGGTCAGCTTTCCGCGTTTGAAGCGATGTGGCCGGAATATTATGAACTGGTCACGACGCCGCCCGCGCATGGGCGGCCGATCCTGCCGCACGGGCATGGCTTTTACGTTCTGGTGGAAGCGATGGGTGGCGATCTGGATGGGGATCGCGAACGGTTCGAAGTAGCGCTTGCTGGTGCGATGGAAGCGGGGCTAATCGTTGACGCCGTCATCGCTCAATCCGAAGCCGACGTCGCGGCGATGTGGGCACTGCGCGACGATGGTGAACAGGTCGGCCGCATCGGCCCCTATATCGCGCCTGACGTATCGCTTCGTCTTTCCGACATCGCGCCCTTTACAGCGCAGTTACGTGCGCTGCTCGAAGACCGCTGGCCGGGCACGAAGCTCGTCTTGTTCGGCCATGTCGGCGACGGCAATCTGCACGTCATCGTCTCGATTAGCGAAAACACTCCCGCCATGCGCGAGCAGGTTATGCGCGCGGTGCTGGAATTGGTCGGCGCGTTCGACGGCTCGATTTCGGCCGAACACGGTATCGGTCTCGACAAGCGATCTTATCTGCCATTGTCGCGCAGTGCGGAAGAAATCGGGGTGATGCGCCTTATAAAACGGGCGCTCGATCCCCATAATATCATGAATCCCGGCAAGATATTGTCGCCCGATGATTTGCAAGAAGTACCATCATGAACGCTATCACGCTCGACGATAAATTCACCTCCACAACGGGGCGCGTCTATGTGACGGGCGCGCAGGCCCTCGTTCGGCTGCCAATCGAACAGGCGCGGCGTGACAAGGCGGCCGGCCACGACACTGCAGGCTTTATTTCGGGTTATCGTGGTTCGCCGCTCGGCACCTATGACAGCGCATTGTGGGCCGCGAGCAAGCACCTTGCCGCCAACCGCATCCATTTCGAGCCCGGCATCAACGAAGATCTGGCTGCGGCCGCCGTGTGGGGTACGCAGCAGGTACCATTGCTTAAGGGCGCGCGGCACGAGGGCGTGTTCGGCATGTGGTATGGCAAGGGGCCGGGCGTTGATCGTTCGAGCGACGTGCTCAAACATGCCAATTTCGCTGGCACCAGCAAGCTTGGCGGGGTGATCGCGCTGTGCGGTGACGATCATGCCGCGCGTTCGTCGACCGTCGCGCATCAAAGCGATCACGCGCTGATCCACTGCGGCATCCCGGTGCTTAACCCGGCCGATCTCCAGGATTATATCGATCTTGGCCTGATGGGCTTTGCGTTGTCGCGCTATGCCAGCGTCTGGGCAGGTTTCAAATGCGTGACCGACATCGTCGATGGATCCGCGTCGATAGCCGTCGGTGAGGGACGGATTGCCCCCATACTGCCCACAGATTACGAGATGCCGGCGAGCGGCCTCGCTATCCGCCAGGAAGTGGCGGCGCTGGCACAGGAAGCGCGGTTGTTTGAGGAGCGTCTGCGCGCCGCACAGGCCTTTGTGCGCGCCAACCGGCTTGATCGCATCGTGTTTGGCGCGGAGGGCAAGCGTCGGCTCGGTATCGTCACCACCGGCAAGAATGTCGGCGACGTCGGTGAAGCGCTGGCGCGACTCGGCATCGCGCCTGCGGATGCAGAACGGATGGGTGTGGCCGTGTTCAAGACCGCGATGGTCTGGCCGCTGGAAACCGAGCGGGTGAGCGCATTCGCGGCCGACTGTGAGGAACTGCTAATTATAGAGGAGAAGCGCGGCGTTATCGAGGAACAGCTTGCGCATATCCTCTACAATCTTCCGGCTGACGCGCGCCCCCGTCTGATCGGCAAGCGCGATGAACAGGGAAGGCCTTTTGTTAGCGAAGTGGGTGAGCTTGATCCCGGTAAGGTGATGACGGTGGTTGCGGCGCGCTATGACCGGATCGTCGGGGAGCCAGTGTTGGGAGCGCGCGCTGAAGCGGCCCGATTGATCTCGGGCGGCGAAACGGTGAAGCCGATCGCGATCCGCCAAGCCTCCTTCTGCGCGGGCTGTCCGCACAATAGCTCTACGGTCGTTCCCGAAGGGTCGGTGGCGGTGGCAGGCATTGGTTGCCACGGTATGGCTTCGCTCATGCCCGAGCGGAATACGATGCCCGGCACCCATATGGGCGGCGAGGGCACGCCGTGGATCGGACAGGCACCGTTCGTGGATGTCCCCCACATCTTTCAGAATATCGGCGACGGCACCTATTTCCATTCGGGCCTGCTGGCCGTGCGCGCCTGCGTTGCCGCCAACGTCAACATCACATACAAAATCCTGCTGAATGGTGCCGTCGGCATGACCGGTGGTCAGCCGATCGAGGGCGAGCGGTTCGAGGGTGAAATCACCGCGCCGCGCGTTGCGCATCAGGTGTCATCGGAAGGCGTGCGACGGATCGCGGTGGTCAGCGAGGATGCGGACCGTTTCGCAGGGAAGGCTGGCGAGTTCCCGGCTGGAACTAGTTTCCACCACCGGGACGATCTCGACACCGTGCAGCGCGATTTGCGTGAATGGAAAGGCGCATCCGTCCTGATCTATGACCAGAGTTGCGCCACGGAACGGCGGCGGCTGCGCAAGCGCGGCAAGATAGCGCAGGCCGAAGAGCGGCTGTTAATTGCCTCTGAAATTTGCGAAGGCTGCGGTGATTGCGGCGTACAGTCCAACTGCATCGCAATCGAGCCGCTGGAAACCGAACTTGGCCGCAAGCGCAAGATCAACCAATCGACCTGCAATCAGGATTATAGCTGTCTCAAGGGGTTTTGCCCTAGCTTTGTGACCGTGAAGGGCGGCAAGCCGCGCGCGCGCACTGGATCGCTCTCAGACGTCGGTGATCTCGCGGCGGGCTTGCCCGATCCGGTGATCGCCGAGATTGGCGAAGGCCGCAGCCTGCTTGTCACAGGCATCGGCGGCGCGGGCGTGGTGACGATCGGCGCGATCCTTGGCATGGCGGCCTATCTGGAAGGCAAGGGAGGCACCGTCCTCGACATGTCCGGCTTTGCCCAACGCAACGGCTCCGTCATGAGCCATGTCCGCTTTTCGGCGACACCCGGCGAAGGACTGCACACGCCGCGCATCCCGGCGGGCGGGGCGGATGTGGTGATCGGCTGCGACCCGATTGTGGCGGCTGGCCCTGAATGTGTGATGATGATGAAGCCGGAGACGGGCCGCGTGGTGCTCAACCGCTTCGTTGCGCCGACCAATGCCTTCGCGCTCGATCCCGATTACCGCGTCGATCTCTCGATGCTGGAGCGGCGGATCGACCGGCGCGTTGGCGTAGGACATGTGCTGCCGGTCGATGCCACCACCACCGCCACCGCGCTGCTCGGTGATGCGATCGGTGCCAACATGATGCTGGTGGGCTTTGCCTGGCAGCAGGGGCTGATTCCGCTGGCGCTCGCCAGTATCGAGCAAGCGTTAACGCTCAACGGAACCGCCCTCCAGATGAACCTGCGCGCCTTCACGCTCGGCCGTATGATTGCTGTCGATCCCGCGCGCGTGACGGCGATGATCGGCGGGCCGGACCGGTCGGGCGAACCCGAAACATTGCCTGCTCTGGTCGACAGCCGGGTCCGCCATCTCACCGCCTATCAGGACGCGAAGCTCGCCGCACGCTACCGCACGCTGGTTGACCGCGTCGCGGCGGCAGAGGATGCGTTGGGCGTTGGTACCAACGATCTTGCCATGACTGTGGCGCACACATACGCAAAGTTGCTGGCGTATAAGGATGAGTATGAGGTTGCTCGGCTGATGACGAGCGACACGCTGAAGCGTGAGTTGACCGATGCCTTCGAAGGTGATCTGAAGATCGAATTCAACCTTGGCTCCGCTTTCATTTCAAGGCGTGATCCCAGGACCGGGCGTTTGCGTAAGCGCGCCTTCGGTTCGTGGATACTCTGGCCGATGCGGGCGCTGGCGGCGATGAAGGGACTGCGGGGCACCACTTTCGATATTATCGGCATGCATCCGCACCGCCGCGCCGAACGTGCGCTGATCGGCGACTATGAAGCGCTTGTCGAAACGATCCTTGCGGGCATAACGCTCAACACTCTTACGGCGGCGGTCGAACTCGCGCGCGTGCATGGCACGATTCGGGGCTATGATGTGGTCAAGGACGCAAGCATCGCAGCAGCGCAGGAGAAACTGGGCGACGCCCACACGAAGTTCACTCAGGCCGGTCAGCCCGGCACTCCTGTCGTCAGTGCGCCGTCGTCTGCGCTCGCCTCGGGTTAGGGGTGCTTGGCGCGGGCTGAGCACCTTGACCGGTTAACCGAGGCCAAATACCCGCATCGCATTACCGGCCAGCACCTTGTGGCGCTCTTCGTCGGTAAGGTCGGCAAGTTCCGTCCCGATCTGCTCCCTCGAATTGGGGAAGGGCCCATAGCTGTGCGGATAGTCGCTGCACCACATGATATTTTCGACGCCGATCAGGTCGCGGTTGGCGATGCCAATCGTATCCCACAGGAACGAACCATAGACATGTTTGCGGAACTGCACACTGGCCGGTTCCTTCATGGCCGAGAACATCGTCGGATGCTCGCGCGCCAGAACGTCCATCCAGGAAACAAGATGCGCCATCCAGCCGACACCCGTTTCGACGCAGATTAACTTGAGGCCGGGATGGTCGCTAAAGATGTTGCCGACGATCAGCGAGGCGATCATCTCTGACGGCAGCGTCTTGTTGATGATCATGTTGATGGCGGGATTGTCATAATTCTCAAGCCCCGGCGTAGCGGCGGCGGCGTCGGCATGGACAACCATCACGAGGCCCAGTTCCTCAAGCACGGGCCAGAGCGGCTTGTAGATGGGCGAAGTGTAAGGGGCTTCGGCCGGGCAGGACCAGGCGCCGACATAGCCTGGGATCGCGGGCATCAGTACGCCTTTGAGGCCCAAGGCGGCGATCCGCCGCGCCTCTTCGATTGCGCGCGGAATGTCCCATATCGGAATCTCCCCGATGCCGATGAGACGATCAGGCGCATGGGCGCAGAACTCTGCCAGCCAAGTGTTGAAGGCATGCATCATGCCCCAGCGTGTCTCGCGGTTCTTGGGTAAGAGGATCGGATAACCGGGGTGGACGATGACGTCTGCATCGACTCCGTCGCGATCCATATCGATGAGGCGGGCTGCCGGATCGCGCTGGCCAGGGAAACCCTCGTCGAACGAGCGAAGAAAATAGAGTTGGCTAAGATCCTCGCAGACGATTCCGACCTGCGTGCCGGTTTGCCTGATGAAATTGCCTTCCAGTTCAATCGCCTCGCAGATTCCATCGCCCGGAAATTCGCGTTTTACGAGTTTTGGCGCGAGATGCTTCAGCTCTTCTGGAAAATAGCGTTCGTACATATCGCCGGGAGGATTGACATGTGTGCCGACGTTGATGACGCGGTAGTCTCTGGTCATATACCCTCTGCCATTACGGTTTGATGTGTACGAATCCTGCCGCACAGCTTGGATGAGGCTGACCGCGCAGTTCCGTTGATAGAGCTAACGGCTTAGTGTTGATTTTTCGTCGGTGCAACTCATACCTCGCTTTCCATTGCGCCCTCTTGCCATTTCCGGTAGCGGAATTGCCCAAACTCAGAAACGCTGCGAACAGAAACCTCTCGGAGAGAATGCCCAATGGAACACGCCGCCAAAACGCCCCCCCTCATGCTTGAACTTGCGCGGGATGCGTCTCAGTTTTGCAACGGCGTCTTCGAATCTGGCAGGGGCAAGCGCTTCATCGTACAGAATCCTTCGACCGAAGAAGCGGTTGTCGAGATCGCCGGAGCCTCGCTGGGCCAGGTGACCGCCATGATCGCTGCGGCCAAGGCGGCCCAGCCGGCGTGGGCGGCTTTGCCAGCGCAGCAACGTGTGGCGGTGCTGCGCCGCTTCCTCGAATGCGTCGAGGCGCGCATGGGCGAGATGCGTGACATCATGGTCAAAGAGGCGGGTTGCCTTGGTGGCTCCTCTCCCGCTGCCGCTGGTATCATGGGCTTCCAGACAATAATGCCGCTGAATCAGGCAAAGGACGTTCTTGACTTTTACCTCACGTTGCCGGAGACGACCGACAATCCGATCCCGTTGGAGCAGCGGATAAGCCCGTTCGGCAAGCTGGTGCAGAGCGTGATGCGCTATACACCGGTCGGCGTGGTCGGCGCGATCGCGGCTTACAACTACCCCTTTTTCACCGCAGTCTGGAAGGTCATCCCGGCGCTGGTGACTGGCAATGCCGTGATCCTGAGGCCGAGCCCGCTCACGCCCATCTCATCTCTGGTTTTCGCGCAGGCAGCGTGGGAAGTCGGCCTGCCCGCCGGCCTGCTTGGCGTGATGATTGAGGAAGGGATCGAAGGCGCGCAGTTGCTCACCACGCACAAGGATGTGGATCTCATTGCCTTCACCGGCTCTACCGGCGTTGGCAAGCTGGTGATGAAGCAGGCGGCCGATACCATGAAGCGGCTCCAGCTCGAACTTGGCGGCAAGTCCGCGCAGATATTTCTGCCTGACGCTGCGATGCAGGCGGTTGGTGCCGCAGCGGGCGTGTGCCTCACTCATGCCGGCCAAGGCTGTGTGTTGGGGACGCGCATCTTCGTGCCAGAAGAGAGCAAGCCTGCGGTGCTGGCTGCGATGAAGGCCGCGCTGGAACCTACTGTGATCGGTGAAACGACGGATGACGGCGCGACGATGGGCCCCGTCATTAGTGCTGCGCAGGTTGCGCGTTGCGAACATTTTGTGAAGCTTGCAACCGATGCGGGCGCGACGGTGGTGACGGGCGGTAAGCGCCCTGCATCCCGCACGCGCGGTTTCTTCTTTGAACCGACCATACTCGATACGCCTGATAACAAGAATCCTGCCGCGCAGGAGGAGATCTTTGGGCCGGTTGTCAGCGTGATCGGCTATCGCGACGTCGAGCATGCGATCGAGATGGCCAATGACTCTGATTATGGCCTGTCTGGCTATGTATTCGGCGAGAACAAGGCGCAGAGCCTAGAGGTCGCAAAGCGGCTCAAGACCGGCGCGGTCAACGTCAATGGTGGGCTTTCGAGCGCCTACGCCTCATCGGGTGGTCACAAGATGAGCGGCATCGGCCGCGAACGGGGCGAGGAGGGGCTGCGCCTCTACCAGAACGTCACGTGCCTCAATCTGGTCGGTTGAGGCCACGCCGGACGTGCGGAGCATGACGCCTGATCGCGTGATGCTCGTTACCGGCGCGTCCGGCTCGATCGGGCGAGTCGTCGCCGAGCGCGCGGCGGAGGAGGGGTGGATTGTGATCGCGCACGGCCGGACGTCGGTATCGGCAGAGCGCGTCGCGGATGAAATAAGCAGCCGCTTGCTCCCAGCGCGCATCGTGCCCGCTTATTGTGATTTCGTCGAAGAGGGCGCGATTGCGCAACTGGTCGATCGCATCGCGAACGAGCATGGCCGGATTGATGCCGTGGCCCATTGTGCGGTCAGTGCTCCACCGGGCGTGGTTGGCGCATTCGCGGGCACCGATCCGGCCGTATTCACCGCGCTGTGCCATCATGCGATCACGACGCTGCAATGGCTGTGCCACGCCACTTTCCCTCTGATGACAAAGAATGGCGGTGGATCGGTGGTGGTGGTCACGTCGGATGCGGGGCGCTTCGCGGCGCCCAATCAGGCGCTCATCGCTACCACTCGCGCGGCGATGATGGCCTTTTGCCGTAATGTCGCGCTGGAGGTCTCGCGCGATCGCATCAGGGTGAATTGCGTGTCGGCCACCTATGTCGAAAATACCGCGATCATGCGGATGCTGGAAGCGGGCGGCAGCACCCGGATCGTGCGGGCCCGCAAGCGGGCTGGGCTCGGCCTGCCCCACCCCGATGACATCGCAAACATAGCACTCTTTTTGCTCGGATTAGGCTCGACATGCATCACTGGACAGGTCATTAGCGTGAATGGTGGCCTAAACAGCTAACACAATAAAGAATAGGAGGGTTTGAATGCCGGAAGCGACGCTACCCATTGGTATGTGGTTGAACGCGCGCCCGTCTGGCATCATTGTCTGACCCTCAATTACAGGAGATATTCGGATGGCCCAAGTCTGGCAGCTCGCTTCACGCCCTCAGGGCATGGCGACTCGCGACAATTTCAAGCTCATGGAAATGGCGTTACCGTCAGTTGGCACCGGCGAGGTGCGTGTACGGAACCACTTTCTTTCGGTCGAGCCGGCGATGCGGGCGATGATGGAGAAGGTCGAGGGCAACCCCATGTGGCTCGAACTGGATGAGCCGATCTTCGGTCGCGCGGTTGCAACCGTAGTCGAGAGCCGGTCCGACAAGTTCAGCGAGGGTGATCTCGTCTTCCACTACAAGGGCTGGCGCGACGAGGCGGTGGTGCCGGAAGCTGAGGTGGAGATGCTGCCGCAGGACCCGTCTATCCCCAAAGAATATTATCTCTCGATCCTCGGCATGCCAGGCGTCACCGCCTATTTCGGCCTCACCGAGATCGGTCAGCCGAAGGCGCGCGAAACGCTGTTCGTTTCCGCCGCCGCCGGATCGGTCGGATCGAATGTGCTGCAGATCGGCAAGGCGCTTGGCCTTATGGTGATCGGCTCGGCTGGCGGGCCAGAGAAGTGTGCGCTGCTCAAGAATCTCGGCGCTGACGTTGCGATTGATTACCGGGAAGGCGATCTTCAGGCCCAACTCCGTGCTGCGGCACCCAAGGGGATTGATATCTATTTCGACAATGTCGGCGGTGAGCATCTTGATGCCGCACTCGGGAACGCCGCGACTTTCGCTCGCTTCGTGGAATGTGGCATGATTGATACGTATAACCTTGCAGACGCGCGCCAAAAGGTGCCGTTTGGCAACATGATGCGGATTGTCGCCTCGCAGATTACCATGCGCGGCTTTATCGTCGGTGCATTCGAGCATCGCATCGAGGAGAGCCGCGAAGTCTTGGGCGGCTGGCTGCGCGAAGGCAAAATCAAGCCGCTGCTCGCGATCAGCGAAGGACTGGAGAGCACGCCCGACGCATTCCTGGGCCTGTTCTCGGGAAAGAATATAGGCAAAGCGATGGTGCGGTTATGAGCGCACGCGGCAAGTTCGCAATCGGTGGCTTCGGAGTCACACAACAAGGCCTGAATCTCGGCATCTCGTCGCGCGATCTGCGTGCGCAGGCGATAGACCTTGCACTGGATGACGCCGGGCTCGCGCGCGATGCGATCGATGGTTACATCCATTGCTGGACCACCCGCGAGGATCTTCGTTACCTTGGGCTGGCGCCCAATTTTTCGCTCCAGCTCCAGTCGGGCGGGGCGACCGCCGGGACCGGTATCATGACTGCGATGGGCATGATTGCGGCTGGACAGGCGGAATGTATCGCAGTGTCCTATGGTTTTGCGCCTAGCGAAGGCTATCTCATGGGCCAATCGTTCAAGAATATCGGCGCGCTCGGTTACGGCTATCCGTCGCTGTTCGGCATGTTTGGCGCAGCGGCGGCCCACGCCTTCCATGCGCGCAAGCACATGGACCTCTACGGCACGACGTCCGAGCATCTCGGCGCGGTCGCTGTTCAGCAGCGCGCCTATGCCGTGAACCGTCCGGGCACGCTGGGCTATGGTAAACCGCTGACGCTGGAGGAACATCAGGCGTCACCGATGATTGCCGAGCCATTTCGCCGTTATGACTGCACACGCGATACTGACGGTGGGGTGTGCCTGCTGGTTATGTCCGCAGAACGTGCGCGCAGCCTGAAATCGCAACCGGTCTATGTGCTCGGCGGAGGCACCGGCCACAACATCGCAAACTGGCACAACGGCACAGTCTTTGAACATCATGATAACATTGCCCCGGCAAAGGCGCGCGCCTTTGAAATGGCGGGCATGACGGTGGATGATATCGACGTTGCCCAACTTTATGACGCCTTTACGATCGGGCCGCTGATGCTCGTTGAGGAATATGGTTTTTGCAAGGTGGGGCAGGGTGGGTCCTTTTACGCCGATGGCGGTACTGCGCCGGACGGACGGATTCCGGTCAATACCGGGGGTGGTCAGCTTTCGGGGTTCTACACCGCTGGCTTTACGATTTTTGTCGAGGCGATCGCGCAATTGCGCGGTCTCGCCGGTGCCGGTCAGCTTAGCGGCGCCAATGTCGCGCTGGTCGCGGGCCACGGCCTAAACGGTGGCATCCAGAACACTTGGAGCCACGCCACCATGATCCTGGGGAACGAGCCGTGATTGAACGCGAAAAGCTGCGCGACATTGTTTTTGCACTTGATGGCGACGCCGCCGACCTTCCTTTTTGGGAAGCGTGTGAGCGTCACGAGTTTCTGCTGCATCGCTGCAATGTCTGCCAGCGCCATTATTGGCCCGCCGCCAAATGCGTCGATCACGGCGGGCAGGATATGGAATGGGTGCCTGGCAGTGGGCGCGGCGAGGTGCATGTCTGGACGATCCAGCATGTCGCGCACAACCCCGACTGGAAGTCCAGGGCGCCTTATAACGTCTGCGTTATCAAGCTTGAGGAAGGCCCATTCTTCCACAGCAACGTGGTCGATTGCCCGAATGACGAGATGCGCTCTGGCTTGCCGGTCGCAGTCACTTTCACCGAGCACCCGAACGGGATGACCCTTCCAGTCTTTCGGCGCACCGATGGTTGAGGCGGTCGAACCCTTACGGCGGGGGTGGTCATCTTGCCTCATTTGAGGTACCTGAAATCTTCACGCACGCGGGCGTTCCTATTCCCATGCGCTCCGAGACACTCTATGGTTGAGTCCTGAAAGGTTCACCAATGCCCGTTGAGATTTTTACCCAAGAACCGATGACTGCCCCGCACGCCATCTTGCGTGTGCTAGAGGAAGCGGGAATCGACACGATCTTCGGCATGCCCGGCGGCCATACCGGCCACATCTTCAACGCCGCCGAAAGCCATGGCAACGCGATCCGCACGGTGATGGTGCGTCAGGAGTCGCTCGCAGGAGTGATGGCCGAAGTGACCGGACGCGTGACCGGGCGGCCAGGCGTGATCATGGGGCAGGGCAGCTGGGTGCTGGGTCATGGCATTATTGGCACGCTTGAGGCGCATCTTTCCAGCACTCCGATGCTGCTCCTGACTGAGATGAGCGACACACCGGGTTGGGATCTTCATGCCCCCTATCAGGCTGGCACGGGCGACTATGGCGTGTGGGACGCCAAGAAAGCGTATGAGGCGATCACCAAGCAAGTGTTTGTCGCGCGTGACCCGTTGACCGCCGTCCATGCCACGCAGTTGGCGATCAAGCATGCGCTGGCGGGTCAGCCCGGACCGGTGGCGGTACTCTATAGCCGCAGCGCGTTGCTTGGCCCCGAAGTCGGCCCGGAAAGCTTCCCCTTTCTCTACAAAACCCGATATTATCTGCCGCCGCCGCCGCCGCCGGCAGAACCCGCACGCGTGGCCGCAGCGGCCGAGGCGATCCGCAAGGCAAAGCGCCCGATTTTGCTCGCGGGCAATGGGGTACGGATTGGTCGCGCGCAGGAGGCGCTGGTTCGTTTCATTGAGGCAACGGGCATCCCCGTCGTCACCACCGCCACGGGCAAGGGCGTGATCGCCGAATCGCATCCCCTTGCACTGGGGCCAACCGGCACCTGGGGCACCCACGCGGCGGGCATGAGCAGCGCCGATGCGGACCTTGTTATCGTCGCGGGCTCCAAGCTGGGCTCGTCGGACATCGGGCGTGAATCTCCCGCGCTATTCGATCCACGCCGCCAAACCTTCATCCAGATCGAGATCGAGCCGCGCAATGCATCCTGGATCGTACCGGCCGAACATGTGCTGGTTGGCAGCGTCGGCCCGGTGCTCGATCAATTGCGTGAGGCGATCGCTCCGGCCGCCGATGCGGGCGAGCAGGGGCGTACCCGCGTCGCCGCGATCCGCGAAGAATATGGTCATTTCAACCATCCTTCGCGGCTGAGCGATTCGGTTCCGATCTTCCCGCAGCGTGTGATTGCGGAGATGGAGGCGGTGCTACCCGACAACATCATCGTCACTTGCGACGCGGGCGAGAACCGGATGCTGGTGAACCATCATTATCAGACGCGCGCCGTGGAAGGCATCATCGAGCCGGCGGGTGCGGGCGCGATGGGCTTCGCCATTCCCGCCGCGATGGCGATGAAGCTCGTCCACCCTGATCGCATCGCGGTTGCCGTGGTGGGTGACGGCGGCTTCGGCATGAGTCTAAACGGCCTTATCTCTGCGGTTGAGCAGCAGATTCCGATAATTGTGGTAATCTTCAACAATTCCGTGCTTGGCGCGGTGGTGCACGATACAGGCGCGTTCGGCGCAATATTCAAGGACTTCGACCATGCTGCGATGGCGCGCGGCATGGGCTGCACCGGCATCCGCGTGACCGAACCAGGCGCGGTTGCCGACGCCTTCCGTGAGGCCCTTGCGGCACAGGGGCCTGTCGTGATTGATTTCGTGACCTCGGCAGAGGTTTCGTTCCGCGATGCGGTGGCGCCGCCGCTCGGTTCGCTCTCGGCATCCGAAGAACCAGTGATGAAGTAATCCCGTTCGGTTCCGGCTTCGGCCCACCGAGACTTAACGACTGAAAGGAAGAGGCAAATGAATCCCGACCGGAAAATGCGGCTAGGCGTATTCGCGTTCACTGCGGGCCATCACGTGGCGGCGTGGCGGCGGCCCGAGGCATTTCGCGGCGACTTGTTCTCGGAGTTCAAGGAACTGGCAAGAATCGCTGAGAGTGCGAAGTTCGACCTGTTGTTCGTCGCAGACAGCCTGAGCACGCGCATCGCAAACCGCGATGCAGCCGAGCGCAGCGCACACAATTTTTCGCCGACCATGCTTGAACCGCTGACGCTGATCGCGGCGCTTTCGGCGGTAACCAGCAAGCTCGGTTACGTCGCGACCGCATCGACAACTTTCACTGAAGCCTACAACATGGCTCGGCTCTTTGCGACGGCCGATCACATCAGCGGCGGGCGTGTGGGTTGGAACGTGGTGACGACGGCTGATCCCGAATCGGCCGCAAATTTCGGTCTCGACCAAGTGCTCGGACACGACGAGCGTTACACGCGGGCGGAGGAATATGTCGATGTCGTCTCTCGCTTGTGGGACAGCTGGACCGATGACGCGGTGCTGCGCGACCGGGAGAGCGGCAAATGGCTTGATCTTAGCAAGCAGCGCTTTAGCGGCCATGCAGGCAAGTATCTGAAGGTCGGCGGCCCGCTCAATGTGCCGCGCTCACCGCAGGGCCATCCGGTGCTCGTCCAGGCCGGTGCGTCGGGGCCGGGCCGCGACCTCGCCGCGCGGATCGCCGACATCGTATTCACCGCAGGCACGGTCAAGGAGCAGGCGATCGACTTCTACAAGGATCTGAAGGATCGCGCGCAGAGCTTTGGCCGCAACCCAGACGACGTGAAAATCATGCCCGGTATCAGCCCGATTGTGGGTTCGACCGAGGAAGAGGCCAACCGTATTCTCGTGGAACTCAACGAGGGTATCGACATCGGTGTCGCGGTGCAGAACCTTCAGAACTTCATGCCCGACATCGATATCCACGGCTTCGCACTCGATGAAAAGGTGCCCGAGGTCACGCAGATGACCGAGGCGCAGCAGAGCAGGCAGACGCTGGCCTGGGACATGGCGCGACGCGAAGGGCTGACGATGCGCGAACTCGCGCTGTGGTTCTCTGGCACGCGCGGCCACAACACTGTGATTGGGACGCCTGAGCAAATCGCCGACAAGATGCAGGATTTCTTTGAGAGCGGCGGCTGTGACGGTTTCAACGTCATGCCGATGCTGTTCCCGGATATCTTCCGTGACTTCGCCGAACAAGTTGTGCCGATATTGCAAAAGCGCGGACTGTTCCGCGAAGATTATGAAGGCGAAACGCTGCGCGATCATCTTGGGCTGGAGCGTCCTGCGCTCGCCTGACCACAAACCCGACCGGTGCTTGCAAGAATACCCGCACCGGCTGCCCTTGGTGCCTTGCGATCGTTTAGATTGCGACCGCTAGAATATGTCCCGATGTTGAGCGATCAAAGCTCGGGTCGAAGGGGCGGGGTTGCTCCTCCATCACTTTGAGCAGGTGTGGCAGGTCATCCGTCTCGATCTCATAGGCCGCGACATAAGGCCAGGGCGTGTTGCTTTTGATCGCTTTGAAGCGCCGGGCGGAGGTGACGCCGGGCACCTCCAGCAGGTCTGGAATATGGATATCGTCATACCACCGATTATAAGTCTTATCGACATCAGGGCTAGTTGGCCCGTTAAGCGCAAGCAACAGATATTTTGCCATAATTTTCTCCCAGTCCGGCTGGTCTCGCCGATTGAAAGCACTCTACAGGCAAAGACGTCGCGGTTTCAAGAGAAGAGGTAACGCTTTCCATCGCCGGCGCGCTTGGCGCGCTGGCGCGGGCAGGGTGCAGCGGTGGAGATAAGCGTGGGAATGGCCAACGCCGATCGACCGGCGCTATGGTTCAGGCCGGGGCGCCCGCCCGTTCAAAGTAAAGCGCGCGCAATGCTGGCTTGTCAACCTTGCCGACTGCATTGCGCGGGAACGGGGCGAGATCGAAGACGATCTCCTTTGGCACCTTATAGTCGGCAAGCCGACCGGCGACGACGGCCCTGACCATGTCGGCATCCATCACTGCACCCTGGCGCAGCATGACCGCAGCGACCGCGCGTTCGCCGAGCCGCTCGTCGGGCACACCGAACATCACAGCATCCGTGATATCTCCATGCGCGCCCAGCACCCGCTCGACTTCTGCGCAGTAGATATTCTCCCCGGCGCTGATGACCATATCCTTCTGGCGATCGACGATTGTGAGGATACCGCGCGCATCAATGGTGGCGATGTCACCAGTCTTGAACCAGCCGTCAATGAAGCTGTTCTGGGTCGCTTCTGGGTCGTTGTAATACCCTTCCATCACCAACACCCCGCGAACCTGCAATTCGCCCGGCTCACTCGGTGGAAGCGTCTCGTCATCCGGCCCCACGATCCGCGCTTCATACAGGGGGTTGAACACGCCGCACGTTCCGGGAAAGGCATAGAACATCGCGCCCGATGCCCCGCTCGCCTGACCCGAAAGCTCAGTCATCCCCCAGCCTGCCGCCTGTGCGGCGCGGGGCAATGCCTTAGCGGCCCGGTCAGCCAGCGCTGCAGGCGTGGCTTGTCCGCCGACGACCAGACTGCTGAGCGACTGCATCCGCTCGATCCCGTCTGGGAAATCGAGCAGGTCGCTTATGACCATGCTTGGACCCGAGACTGAGGTAACCTTGTTCTTTTCGATCAGCCGGACGGCATCGGCCGTATCCCAGCGTCGAAGAAGGGTGAGCATCCCGCCAGAGATCAAAGACATCAGAAAGTTGGTGACGCCTGAGATATGAAACAGCGGCATGATGAGCAATACTGACGGATGTGGCACGGATTTAGCCAGCGTTTCAAACGGAATGCCGGCCCGCCGCGCCGCCAGCTTCAGCCCCAGTTGATTGATGTAGCGCAGGTTCGTGGCCATCGCGGTCAGATTGCGGTGGGTTAGGGTGGCACCCTTGGGCCGCCCGGTCGTACCCGAGGTGAAGAGTATGGCGGCGGGCGCATCGGGATCGATCCGCACGGCGTCACGGTCGAGGCCACCTTCGGCGCACAGTTTGGCCATCGTGTCTAGCCCGATCACCTCCGCCGAGATGCTGCCTTGCGCCAGCCGTTCGGCGCAGGCGTCATCCGCGATGATCAGCTTGCAACCCACCTTTTCTGACGCTGCTGCAATTTCGTCCGCCGAACCACGGCTGTTGAGCAATGTCACGACGGCGCCGATCCGCGTAACCGCGACGAACGCCGTGAACCATTGCGGGATATTGCGCATCGCGACACCGATCCGATCGCCGGGCTGGATGCCGTATCGCGCACGCAGCGCCGCTCCGAATGCTGCCGCTTCGTCGAACATCTCGGTAAAGCTTTGCCGTTGCCGCATATATTCGATCATGTCGCGCGCGCCGTGCGCCGCGATTGCGGACTGATAGAGGTCGCTCAAATTGGGCGGCGTGCAGGCATAAACCCTGAACGACTGGCCACGCACCGCAGCATCCTCGAGTGCGAAGGGGCCGTCTTCTGCTGTCAATTCCGCCGCTATTTCGCGATATATCCGCAGCACGTCGTCGCTCATCGTTTCCTCTCGCTCCATTTTCTAATCATACCGCTTCGTTTCGAGCGCACCATCGCCGGATTCGATGAACCGAACCGGAAACCGCAGGCTACCTTACGGCTCATAACCCACTTGATCCGTCACGGGAATAAGAGATATATGTTTTATTACTCGCTCCTAGATAGGCGGCGACGGCCAGCAAGAGGAGAGAGATATGCGCGCGCACCTTCTGATCCGGGGCGGCACCGTTGTGGACGGTTCCGGCGCGCAGCCGTTCTCTGCGGACGTGGCAACGGCGGACGGGCGGATTTTGGGCGTTGGCACGCTTGAAGGCATTGATCTGACCGATGCCGAGGTGATCGATGCGACAGGCTGCATCGTCACGCCCGGCTTCGTCGATATCCACACCCATTATGACGGGCAGGCGATCTGGTCGGATCGTCTACAACCTTCGTCGGTCCACGGTGTCACCACTGTGGTCGTCGGCAATTGCGGGGTGGGCTTCGCGCCCTGTCGTAAGGCGGATCAGGCTATGCTCATCAGCCTGATGGAAGGCGTCGAGGACATACCTGGTGCCGTGATGGCCGAGGGTCTGGCGTGGGATTGGGAGACATTCGACCAATATCTTGATGCGCTGGACCGACGGCCCCACGACATCGACCTTGCCGCCTATATCCCGCATTCACCCTTGCGGGTTTATGTGATGGGTCAGCGTGGCATCGACCGCGAGCCGGCAACGGATGAGGATCTGGCCCAGATGCGTGCGCTCGTGACTCAGGCCATTGATGCGGGAGCGCTCGGCTGCGCGACATCGCGTCTGATCATGCACCGCACGTCGGCCGGTGATCTGATTCCGACCTTTGATACAGAGGAACGCGAACTCGATGCACTGGCGCACGGTATGAACGATGCGGGCAGCGGTATCCTGCAGATCGTGCCCAACCTCGCCGGTGGTAAATTCGTTGATGAAATCGGCGTCGTCGCCGGAGTCGTCCGTCGTACTGGGATTCCCGCCACGTTCACCGCTGGTATCGGGCCGAACCCGACGTATCTGACAGAGCCATTGGATCGTTACCGCAACGAGGGGCTCGCACTCACCGCGCAGATATATCCGCGCCCGATTGGCATGGTCGTGGGCCTTGGTCTGTCCTGGAACCCGTTCAGCTTCTGCCCCAGTTTCGCTCCGCTGGCCGGATTGACGGCGGCGCAACGGGCGGAGCGCATGCGCGATCCCGCGCTGCGTGCGGCCCTTGTCAGCGAGGAGCCGGACGTCACTAAATTCCCTTTGGCGCATCAGGCGCGCAATTTCGAGCGTATGTTCGTGCTTGCCCAAGGCTTTGATTACGAACCAGCAGCTGAGGATAGCATTGCAGCGCTCGCTGAAAAGACGGGCGTGTCGGCGGCGGAATATGTCTATGATGCGCTGTTGCGTGATGACGGCGACGCGATGATGCTCGTCGCTATGGGCAATTATGCGGAAGGCTCGCTTGATGTGATCCGCGACCTGATGGACAATCCCGGCACAGTGCTGGGATTGGGCGATGGCGGCGCGCATTACGGCATGATCTGTGACGCGAGCTATCCGACGACATTGCTGTCGCACTGGGTGCGCGACCGCAAGCGGGCGCGCGTGTCGATCGAATGGGCGATCCACGCGCTGACGCGCCGTCCGGCCGAGATTGTCGGCTTGTGTGATCGCGGCTTGCTGGCACAGGGCTACAAGGCCGATCTCAATATCATCGATCGCGATGCCGTCGCGCTTAACACCCCGGTGGTGATGCATGATCTGCCGGCAGGCGGGCGGCGGCTGATGCAGACGGCCAGAGGCTACCGTGCGACGATCGTCGATGGACAGGTGACCTACCGCGATGGCGCGGCGACTAAGGCTCTGCCTGGGCGGCTGGTGCGCGGGCGGCGCGGCGATCCGGTTGATGTGCGCGAAGCTGTGGCCGCCGAGTGTCGATCGCTTGCGGCTACTAGGGCGGATTCCGGGTCTTCAGATGATTCCACCTGACTGGAAAATACTCTAACCGGCGGTGATCCCCTTATCGGCCACGAAGCAGGTGCCATGGGCGATCTTGCCACGCGGTGAGGCGAGGAACAGGATCAGCTCGGTGAACTCCTCAGGCTGGCTCAGGCCGCGCAGGCCGGAATAGCGGGCGATAAGCGCGAAATCGATATTCTCCGGGAAACTCGACGAGGTAGCCATCGGCGTGACGATGCCCCCCGGTGCCAGTGCATTGATGTGGACGCCGGTGTGCGCCAACTCGACTGCCAGCGATTTGGTGAGGTTGACCAGCGCCGCCTTGCTGGCCGCATAAGGGCATAGGTAGGAATGGCCAAGGAATGCCGACGCAGAAGCCACGCTGACGACGGCGCCATCGCTCTTGATCAAATGCGGCAATGCTGCCTGGATCAGGAAGAAAGGCCCGCGCACGTTGACCGCGAAGATGAAATCCCAGTCATCTGGCGTAATATCGGCAACATGTCGGAAGCGAAGCACCCCGGCGACGTTGCACAATGCGTCCAGCCGCCCGAATTTTTCTGCGGCATCGGCGACGAAGCGACCGCAGGCCGCTGCATCGGCGACATCGAGGCGTGCGGTATGGACAGTTGCGCCCTTGTCGCGCGCCATCGTCGCTGTTTCCTCTAGCCCCGCCTCGGCGACGTCACCGAGCGCGAGCGTCGCGCCGGCATCGGCGAAGGCAAGGGCTGTGGCCCGGCCAAGGCCGGACGCTGCACCCGTAACGATCACTACCTTGCCATCAAATTCCGCTTTGCTCATGATGAAGGCCTTTCCGATCCCTTGGTGAGTTCAAGGCCTTTCATATCGCCCGCCTCGCGCCATTTGGCGAGGATGTCGATGAAGTCGAGCGTCGGACCCATGAATGGCGCGCGGCGCGCCATGGTCGGATCGATGTTGCCCTCGTTATTAAAATAGCCGGGCGTGCATTCGACGTTGAAGCTGGCGAGGGCCATCAAGTGGCTGAAGATCGTGCTCATCCACTCCTGCGTCGCTTGCTCGTTGGGCTCGATCGCATGCACGCCCTCTTTCAGGCAGCGGGCGAGAACATAGGCGAGGTGCTTGGCCTGCTCGTCCAGGACCTGTACGAAATTGATTCCCTGGCCGCCTTGAGTCGTGCTGACCAAGGCGAAGTTAGGGAAGCCGCGCGAGAAGAAGCCGTGCAATGTCGAGAGATCGCCCATGAAAGTTTCCGAGAATTTGACCCCGTTCGTGCCGCTCAGGTCAAAGCCCAACCGCCGTGTCATCAGGGTCGTAACCTCGAAGCCCGAGGCGTAGATTAGACAATCTACCTCATATTCCTTGCCGTCGACGACGACACCCTTTTCTGTGATACGCTCGACGCCCTTGCCGCTGGTATCGATCAAATGGACATTCGGACGGTTGAAAGAGTCAAGGTATTCGTCGTGGAAACAGGGGCGCTTGCACATGGTGTTGTACCACGGCTTCAGGGCCTCGGCGGTGGCTTCGTCCTTCACGGTTTGATCGACACGGGCGCGGATCGATTCCATCTTGGCGAAATCGGCCTGCTGGCGCCGCTCGGCATCAGGATTGCTCGCCGCCAGTGACACGTCACCACCTAGAATTTCAGTCCAGCCATCGTCGACGAGATCTTCGTCTTGCTGCTCACCGTTGACGATGGCGATAAAGTTGCGCATCCGCGCTTCCTGCCAGCCAGGTTGCAGCGATTTCGCCCATTCGGGGTCGGTCGGCCGGTTGTTGCGCACCCCAACCGCAGACGGCGTGCGTTGGAAAACGAACAATTCCTTTGCGGTCTCGGCGACCTTTGGTATCGCCTGTACTGCGGTGGCGCCTGTGCCGATGATGCCGACACGCTTGTCGCCAAGCTTATCCATCGCTTCGACTGGACCGCCGCCGGTATAGGTATAATCCCAGCGGCTGGTGTGGAAACTATGTCCCTTGAAGCTTTCTATTCCTGGAATGCCAGGTAGCTTCGCCTTGTGGAGCGTGCCGCCGGCCACAATCAGGAAGCGTGCGCTCAATGTGTCTCCGCGATTGGTTTTGACCTGCCAGCGGCTGGTCGCCGCATCCCATATGGCGTCGGTAACGAGCGTCTGGAATAGCGCGCCGCGATAGAGATCGAATTGCTTCGCGATTCGCTGGCTGT
This sequence comes from Sphingomonadales bacterium, assembly GCA_031406495.1. GTDB lineage: Bacteria > Pseudomonadota > Alphaproteobacteria > Sphingomonadales > Sphingomonadaceae > Sphingorhabdus_B. The sequence goes on from JANOHL010000103.1 coordinate 411,000, forward strand.
GTTCAAATATCTCGGCTGCCTTGGCATATTTCTCTGAGGGGATGTAGCCGGTCTCTTCAAGGAGAGGCAGGTAGATATAAGATTCCACGTCACAGGCCGCGCCCGGATAGCGGTTCCAGTACCAAGTGCCGCCGAAATCGGCACCTTTTTCGATGAAGTGGATGTCCTGAACGCCCGCCTGGCGCAGACGCACGGCGGACAGCATGCCGCCGAAGCCAGCCCCAACGATCGCGACGTCAGTTTCGATCACGATCGGATCGCGGGTAAAGCCGGGCTCGACATAGGGATCAGCGTCGATATCGCGAAACACGTCGCCCAGTTCGAGATACTGCTTCGTGCCGTCGCTTCGCAGTCGCTTTTCACGCTCGATCCGGTATTTTTCTTTCAGCGCTTCCGGTGATAAAACTTTAGGAGAACTGCTCATGTCGACCCTCTACCCACTCCGTTCTTGTTAACAGTCGTTTACTTCGGTAAGTTCAAATATGCAACAGGCCGAATCGGAAATGAGGTAACGATTTCTCTCCATAAGGAAAATGCGCTCGCGCGTGATGCGGATGTCACCCGCAGTCGGATCATGGCTGCGGCTATCAGCCACTTCTCCGAGTACGGCTTTGGGCAAACCGGGGTGCGGGATGTCGCTGCGTTGGCGAGCGCGAGTCCGGCTTTGGTGGTTCGTTATTTTGGCTCGAAAGAGCGGCTGTTTCGTGCCGCTTTGGAAAGCGCGATGATCATGGAGCCGGTATTGGGAGTTGAACGCTGTCACCTCGGCGAACGGATCGCACGACTTTTCGCAGGCGCGGGCAATGCAGCCAATCCATTGTCGATGATCATCCTGTCGGCGGCGGACCCTAGTGCACGCGCCATCTCTATTGAGGTGCTTGAACGGCGGGTGATCGCGCCTCTGGCCGTCTATCTGGGCCCCCCGGACGCGGAGGCGCGCGCTGCCCGGCTGAACATCCTGTGGAGCGGGTTCCTGATAGCGCGCCAGTTGCTCCCGCTGTCCCCTCTGTCCGGTTCACGCCTGCCGTCGATGCTCCGCTGGCTGGCGGAGGAGACGCAGGCGATCGTCGACCAGGGAAGCGATGCTTGACGATCGACGAGTTGCTCGCGTGCGAATATGATTCGTGGTCGATGGCGGGATGACCGCGCATACCGGTCAGCCCGACATCGTCGCCACCATGATGGCGGCCGCAGGGTAGTCCAGCTTAGCCGGGCGCGACGTTACCGCTGGCGAGCGGGGGTATGTCTGCCCCGGCGATGATACCAGCCGGGGCCGCGACCACGGCTGGTATGGCGTTGACTGTCCGAACAGCCGCCACCGGATAGTCGAGCGTGATCTCGGCAGTGAGATTGGGCCGCCCCGTTATCACCGTGCGATAGGCAAGGCTGGTTTTTGCATCGGCACGGGGCCAGTCGGCCGGCATCGAATCGTAGTTGCAGTAATTGATATGCTCGAGCGTCACGAATGGCTTGCCGCGCACCAAGCCCTGCACTTCGAAGCGGATATTGGCGATCGTGCCTTCGGGAATGGTATAAAATGCGGTCTCCACATCACGATTCGTCGTGCCGACATCGGTAACAATCCGGATTTCCTCGATCTCGATGCCTAGGCGACGCGCAATGTCGCGCGGAATATGATGCCACATACGTTCAAGGTCGCCGCTCTCGAACAGCGGAATGGGATCGCCCGGCTTTGCGCCGAACCCCCACCTGCGCGCCACCTCGACCACCGGATAGGTCGAATAGTCGGCGATTTCCTGGACACGAATCTCACGGATCTCATCGACGATGCCCAGCATCGCCATCGGGAAATAGTCGGTGCAATAACCCGGCGATGCGCCAGTCGACAAGAAGGAACTGTTGCCCTGGGTGCAAGCCTCCATCACCGCGTCGCGATCCTCTTGCGCTGCATAAAAAGGGGTGAGCAGTTTGGCGACAGAGGGTGTAACGACGTTGCATCCAGCGCGTAGGAACGGGAGAAAGTCCTGATAACCACCGGTCGAGAAACTGCCCATATAGCAGAGGCATTGCGCCTCAATCGCCAGCAGTTCGTCCAGATTGTTGGTCGCCTTCACCCCAGTATCGGGCATATCGACGAAGGAGCCGGCGTCACGACCGGCACGCTCGGGCCGTGCGACATAGAGGCCGACCAGCTCTAGGGCCGGATTGTTGAGGATGCACCGCAGTGCGCGCAGGCCTGCTGTTCCCGTTCCCCATTGAACTACCTTGATTGTCATACTTCTCTCCGCTTCAGGATGATCGATTTTCATAATGTCGCCAAATTTCGCAGCTCTCAGTGTCTGTGCGACGAGCCTTTCGACCATTTCCTGTGCCTATTTACACGACGGGCTTACCGGCCACGCCAGGATAACGCAAGGGAGGCGAGTGCGTGTATCAACCCGATTACTGGTTCGGGATAATTGATGCACGCAGGTCGTATAAAATAGCAGCATTGTGCGTCTGACGCACACAACGATCGCCCTAATGCTCTCCCTTCACCTCGCCCCATTCACCTCGGCGATGGCCCGTACCAGTTCCCCGGCCCGGCGGATGCCGAGCTTGAAATGAACGCGTCGCAGATGTGTCTTTAGCGAGTTAAGCGAGATACCGAGGCGCGCCGCTGTCTCGGTTCGCGACTGGCCTTCAGCGGCGGCAAGCGCGACCCGTGCCTCGGCCGGGGTCAGCCCAAAAAGATCGGTGAGCCGACGCTCCAACGGTTGACCCTCGCGCATCGCGCCAGCGAAATCGGCGTGTCCATATACCAATGCAGCCACATCCGATCCTAGCCGATCCGGCGCTAGGCGGTGCGCTGCGGCCGCGAAGGCACGCTCGAAGTGCCGACCAATCCGGCCGAGCATGTCAAGCGGGCCGTTCTCAAAATCCGGTGCACCGACAGCGCGCAGGCCGAACATACGCACTCGCAGTCCCCGGAGATCGAGATCCACTGCGATGCCATAGCCAACGCCGACCAGCGACTCCTGCCGACGAAACCAGCCTGCGCTGCGCAATCGCGTTCCGGGCACAACATCGGTGAAGCGGCGAGGTTCACGCAGCAGCGTGCGGCTGAGTGCGCGGATGCCGGGATCCTCGTTCATGTCACGCAAACGCTGTTGCCACGCCTGCGAGAAGGCGGGCAACGGCGCTACGATACTGTGAGTCACCTGCCGACCGGCGTCATCATAGACCAGGAAGCCCGCCGCCACCGCGTCGAGATGCCGCGCGATACAACCGAGCATCTCACCGAGCGGACGCAGCCCTTCCCCAGCCTCGTAGATCACGGTCAGCAACTGGTCATAATCGTCGAGCGGAGTCATATTGAGGCGATAGAGAATAGGTTCCTCATTGTCACCCCAAAGGGTGACGACGTTATCCTTCAGCCATGCGATCACCTTCGGGGGCGTAACAGGCGCCCCGCGCAGCAGGAGTGGATAATGAACGACACCGGAAGCACCACCGACGGCCACAACGAGTATCTGGAGAAGGTCATCAAGGCCGGCATGATGCCCGACGAGGATCCGGGCCGCTATGTCGCCGATGCCGGTGAACGCTTCGATCCCGCGTTGCTGTTCGAGCCGCTGAAAGTGGGGGCGCTCGACCTGCCCAATCGCATCGTGATGGCGCCAATGACGCGCAACATGTCGCCGGGCGGTGTACCGGGTGCCGATGTGGCTGCCTATTACCGGCGGCGCGCCGAGGGTGGCATCGGCCTGATTGTGACCGAAGGTGTCTATATTCCGCAGCCGGGCGCCGGCTTCTCGGCCGCAGTGCCGCGCTTTTACGGCGAGGACGCGCTCGCCGGTTGGAAGCGGGTGGTGGATGAAGTGCACAGCGCGGGCGCGAAGATTTTTCCGCAGCTCTGGCATGTCGGGCTGATGCCGCTGCCCGGCGACACGCTGGATGAAGCGCGAATGGTAAGCCCCTCCGCTCTCACCGGCACCGGTGTGACGATGGGCGCGCCAGCTACGATCGAGATGATTGAGGCGACGATCCGCGCCTTCGGCAATGCAGCGGCAAGCGCGCAGGCGATCGGCTGCGACGGCATTCAGATCCACGGCGCGCACGGCTATCTGGTCGATCAGTTCTTCTGGGAGACGACCAACGGCCGCGATGATAAATATGGCGGGGCGGACCTTCTCGCACGCAGCAACTTCGCGCTGGAGGTAGTGCGCGAATGCCGCGCACGGACTAGCCCGGACTTCCCGATCTCATTCCGTTTCTCGCAGTGGAAGCAGCAAGACTTCTCGGCTCGCCTCGCCCTAACGCCGGCCAAGCTGGAAGCCTTTCTGTTGCCGCTCGTCGAGGCCGGCGTCGACATCTTCGATTGCTCAACCCGCCGTTTCTGGGAACCAGAGTTCGAAGGAAGCGACATGAACCTTGCCGGCTGGACGAAGAAGATCACCGGCAAGACGACTTCAACGGTCGGTTCGATCAGCCTAAACACCGATCTCTTCTCCAGTTTCGCAACCGAATCGCGCATCTCCAATAATATGGGGCGGCTGATCGAAATGATGACGCGCGGTGATTTCGACTTGGTGAGTGTCGGTCGCTCAGCACTCGCAGACGCCAACTGGGCAAACAAGCTGCGCGACGGTAGCCTCCATGCTCTCAACCCATACAGCGTCGCCGCGCTGGCTACGCTTGATTGAGACTGCCGTCGAGTTCGCCACGCGAGAATGGGTCGGTCGGTGAACCCATCTCGCAAAGCGTTCAGGCCGCACGCAGCACGTGCGACCTTCCCGACCACTCGTCCCGTGTCGCTGGGTTGCGCACGAGCCGTCCGGGCAACGCGCCGGTATGCAGGCCGTTACGATAAGTGACGGTGCCGCTGACAATCGTGACGTCGTAGCCGTCGGCGAGCGCGTTGCTCCGTCCCGGCATCGACCATATTGTTATAGGCCCGGCATTCCCAGGATTTTGGCAACCTGGCACGGGCTGGCGGGTGGGCGCCCCACTCCGCACGCGAGTGCCGCTGCCTCGGCGACGAGTTCCGCGTTGCTTGGAGTGCGCTCGCCGGAATAATCTTCAAGGCCGACGCGCAAGTGGCCCCCGCGTTCAAGCACAGCGCGAACAAAGTCCGCTTCCGCGATCAAATCGCCGCCCAGCAACGCTGCCGCCCAAATCAGGTCCGTTCCTTCCATCATTTCAAGATAGGCGTCGAGCGCCTTGATCGTCGGCGGCAAACCGAAGCTGACGCCCGGCCTGCCATCGAGATAGGTGTACGGCCCGCCGAAGTAGAGTTTCACAAAGCTTCCCGGTGCAAGCCGACCGGCGCGTTGATAGGCGATCGTCGCGCGCAGGAAGGTAGGATCGTAGATCGCGATTGACGATGGAATCGAGGCTGCTGCATAATCGTTCAGCACGGCATCGATCAGGGCATAGTTGTTTGTGTACGCAAGTTGAAACGTGGTGCTGGGCTGGCCGTCGTCGGTCCCACCGGAAAGGTTGCAGCTTCCTGGATCAAGCACGCCCATGCGCGCCCCATGCCGAGTGACCGTCTCCACCATGTGGGCGTATTTGCCGAGGCCGGTTCCGTCGTCCTTTCCCGCTAGCGTACCGTAGAGGATAGCGTCGGGGCGTGCCGCTAGCGCTCCTCGCCAACCTTCTCCATAGCGGGCGGCAGCGTCGCTACCACTGACGAGGTAATCGTCGATATGATTATGAATGATACCCGCACCCGCGTCGATGCAGGCGAGAATATCCACTGATATCTCGTCCGGGGTGACCGGATTGTGTGGGTTGCGCCCCTTGCCGCCGAAGCCGCTTATCGCGACCTCTACGATTGTTTCGTTCATCACCGTCTCCAAACAGCCTGTTTCGTTAGTACGATCGGCCAGTTGACGATTGAGCCGGGACGCGCGACGACTGGTGATAGCTGCGTCCCGCAGCACGGTCATGCTGCGGGACGCATTAAATACTCCGTTTAGAAACTCATACTGACATCCAAGCCAAATGTTCTAGCCCGTTAGAATGAGACGCGCAGATCGACACCATAGGTCGGTGCACGCTCGTAAATGACCGACGAAACCGGACCAAGGGCAGTAAACTGAACGATGTGACGGTTGTTGAGGATGTTCTTGCCCCACACGCTCAGATCGACCTTCGTGCCGCCGAGGTCGAAATCGACCAGGCCGGCACGCGCGTTGACGAGCCACTGAGCCGGCGACGTCGCGCTGGCCCGGACGATAGCCGACGGCGCTTCGCCGAGCGTGTTGCCGACGGAAAGATCCGAGGCCATCAGGTTCTTCGACTTGAAGTTGGCATCGACACGGAACGTCAGATGACCACCCCCTACGATTTCCAGCGTATCGTACTGAGCAGCGACGTTCGCAGTCCACTTGGGACGCTGGAGCGGCAGGTAGCCAGCCGAACCCGAAGTTAGGACGAATCCGCCCGTGCAAGTCGGACCGCGACAGACCCCGCCGGTCGCCGTCGGGCCACCATAGACTGTGTTTGGGTCGTACTTGAAGTCGGTGTAGCCGAGGTTGCCGGTCAGCGTCACGCCGCGCACCGGAACGATCGTGTTTTCCCACTCGAAGCCCTTAGCAGTCGCGTCGGCCGCAGAAATCACGGCCTGGCCATAGAGGAAGGAGGAAGCCACGCCGGTTAGCTGACCCGATGTCGTGCTCTGCACGTTCTGGTAATCGACCTTGAAAACCGCGAGGTTCGACCGGAAACGGCGATCGAACAGGTCTGCCTTGATGCCCGCTTCATAGGAAAAGGCCTTTTCCGGCTCGAACGGAATGGTCGCCAGCTGGCCACCCGAAATATAGCCGTCGGCATATTTCACATAGACGAGGATGTCGTCGGTCGGACGATAGTTCAGCCCCACCATGAACGACTGCTGCGAATCCCGGTAGCTGATAGGCCGCGACACCGTAGCACGGGGCACCGCAGCATTCCCGGTCGCGACCCACTGGTCCGGCGCCACTTCGAAGCCGGTCTTGCGGTCCTTGGTGATGCGCGCGCCGCCGACGATATCGAGCCGGTCGGTCAGGTGGAATTCGGGCTGGATGTAGAACGCATCCGAGATCGACGTAACTTCGGTGGGGATGAAGCCCGTATTCTTCGGCATGACGAACGCCGTGCCAAAGGATGTCGTGCCCTGCCCGTACAGCGCCGTCGTCTGCAGCGTGTTGTAGAGATCCGCAGCACCGCCTGTGGCGATGTGGTTATCGAAGTGAATATAGCCGGCAGTCAATTCGAACCACTTAGTGCTGATATTGACCTGAAACTCGTCGCTCCACTGGCGCTCGCGGTTGAAGGTGTTGTTCGACAGGAAGACGAACGGAGTGCCGGGGGGGATGACGCCCGTGCCCGCTATGACGCCGGCGGCGCCGCCGCCGCTCAGCGAGCGGTTGGAAGTGTTGGTCACGTTGGCGAGCGTGAGTACGCGTCCGCCGGGTAGCGCCCCGACCGCAATGTTCACCAGGCCACCGGTGCCGTCGAGCTGGAAGGAGCTGGTCAGCGACGACTTGCGGTACGAAGCGATGTTCTTAATCGTGATGGCGTCGTTCACGCGATACTGCGCAGTGAAGTTATGACCATAGGACCAGAGGCGCGACGGCGTCGTGAAGGCGTTGTTGACCGCATCCGGCCGGAGCGAGGTGAGCGGCGTCATGGGATTGGGGCTCGCGGCGCGCAGCGTCGCGACGATGCCGCCGGTTTGCACATAGTTGCTGCCCTGCGCGTTCGGCGTGTAGTTGTTCTCCGAATAATCGAACTTGTAGATCAGATCGAGACCATCGAACGCGTCGAGCTTCAAGGTTGCCGCCACCGCCTCGACATTGTCGCTGCCAAGATATTCGGGCGAAACCCGGACTCCCATCAGCGGGCTGGCAAGCCTGTAGTCGAGAGTCGTACCCGCACCCAGGTTGCGGGTGTCGCCGCGGCGCTGCGAGTGGAGATAGGTGATGCTCGCGCTGAGCGGGCCCAGAGCCGGCAGATCGACGCGGGTCTTGCTGCGGAACTGATCATAATTGCCGTAGGTCAGGTCCTGCTTGACGGCGAATTCGCCAGTCGGGTTGCGCGTAGTAATGCTGATCGCGCCGCCGGTCGAGTTGCGACCGAACAATGTACCCTGCGGACCCTTAAGCACTTCGATGCGCTCGATATCGGCGAAATCGAACACCGAGCCGATCACGCTCTGAATATAGACACCGTCGAGATAGAGCGCGACGCCCTTGTCGGTACCGGCTGCAGTGCCGCTGGTGTACAGACCGCGCAGCGAGAAGTTCGGGATCTGGCCGCCGCCGGTCGACAGGCGAACGGTGAGGTTCGGCGCGAGCGCGTTCAGGTCGCGAACGTCCTGAATGCGGTTTGCGACGATCGCAGTCTCGGTGAATGCGGTGATCGAGATCGGCACATCCTGCAGGTTCTGTTCACGCTTCTGCGCTGTCACAACGATTTCAGCAATGGTCGCAGCGGTATCAGCAACACCAATCCGGTCGGCCTCGTCCGATGCATTTGGCTGCCCCGGGTTTTCCTGAGATGTTTGAGCAAAAGCTGGTTGGGCAATGCCAATCGTACTTGCCAACAACGCAACCTTAAAAGATGCAAGACGAGCTAATTTTGTGATCTTCATATTCAGTCCCCTCCAAAGCTTTGAACAATCAGTCGGCGATTCGAGTCGCAGAGCGTTGTGCAATTGAGTTACCTTAAGTTCACAATAACCCTACGTCCACTCCTTTTTCCAATCACTATCGACGCAATCAGGTAAACTGTTATGTGTTCGTCATTGTGGAGATGTTCCAGAATCCGACGGGCTATCGGACGCGGTTTTGCGCCCGTTCGACAAGGGAAAACCTCCGAATATCAATCGTTTTCAGCTATGCCGCCGCCCAGCCTTAACCGGCATCGCTTTCCGGCGGGAGATTGAGCTGGGCAACGAGCCGGGCACCGCCTGCGATGTCCGCGATCGCTGCCTGTTCGAGCGCCGCGACCACATCGGCATCCTGTGCGGCCGCGATCGCCTCTTCGGGTGTCGCGAACCATATCTCGACGATACCCGAGAAATCATAGGGGGGTGCCTTGTGTTCCAGCACGCGGTTGCGCACCAGCCGGGTCATGTTGCCGAGTGCGGAGAGCGCCGGCATCGCATCGCAGGCTTCGGCGAGCTTCTTTTGAAACGCCTCCTCGTCGATGCCGTCTCGCCGCTTCAGAAAGGAGACAAGGAAGCCGCGACCGCCGCCGCGCTTGACCACATTGTGTTCCTCAGTGGGAGTGACCCATTTGTCGACATAGTCGGCGAAGACGCGCTCCTCGTCGCGCTTTAGCTCTTCATAGGCTATCGGGTGGTGGCGTGCGGCGTTGAGACTGTCCCAGCTCTTCATCGCGAGCAGAGAGGTGCCATCATAATCGTTATGGAAGCTTGCGGGCACATCGGCGTCGTGAATCTTCACGCACTGCCGCGCACTTTTGAAGTGGGTAATGAAGGTGTCCGCCCACTGGCTGGCGAACTCGGCGTGCGACAGCCAGGCCGCGCCGAAATCGACCGCTGCGATGGTCGGGTTGCGCTTTGCTAGGTAGATGAGTTTGTAATTCATGACCGTCCTCGTTCGGGTGTGATGTGGCCTGCCATTCAGCTAACGCTATAGACTGACTGCGTCAAAGGTTCTCCTCGCGGATCATGTCCGCGCCCTTTTCCGCGATCATGATTGTCGGCGCGTTGGTGTTGGCCGCGCCAAGCAAGGGAATGATCGATGCATCGATCACTCTAAGCCCGTCCACACCCCGCAGCCTGAGCCGGGGATCAACGACGGCGCGTTCGTCGGCACCCATGCGGCAGGTGCCAACGGGATGGAAGCCGATGCTCGTGTAGGTCCGCAGCGCTTCCAGCCACCCCGCGTCGTCGTGCGGAATCTCAGCGGGGATGTTTGGGCCGGACACAAGAGACGCGAAGCCGGAGGTTTCAAACATCTTGACCACTTTCGGCATCGTGCGGACGAGTGTGGCCACGTCCTCGGGATCACCGAGTATCCGGTGGTCGATGATCGGGGGATCGGCGGGATCGAGACTGCGCAGCCGGATTTCGCCACGGCTGCGCGGCGCGGCGACATTGGCGAACACGCTGATGCCGGCGCGCCAGTGAGGTTTTCGCCTAGCGACGTCGAAGCACATCGGGCTGAAGCTAAGCTTGACGTCGGGATGGCAAAGATCGTCGCGCGATCGCATCATGGCCATCGCCAAAACCGGCCCGGCAGTCATCAGCCCCGTTCCCGACACGAAGTAGCGCAGCAGTTCGCGCGCCAGCGTCATCGGTCCGGTCATGGTGTTGAACGTGGGCAGGTTGACGAAATAGCTGAGCGGGAAGCTCGCATGCTCCTGAAGGTTGCGCCCGACGTCAGGCGCATCGGCGATTGGCTGTATCCCGTGTTCGCGCAACTGAGCGACCGCGCCTATGCCCGAGCGCATGAGGATCGCTGGCGACTGGATGGTGCCGGCGCTCAGGATCACCTCGCGCGTCGCCGTCGCCTTGCGGACGATGCCGCCTTGACGATAGAGCACGCCTGTCGAGCGGCGACCGTCGAACAGGATTTTGTCGGCCAATGCGCCAGTCACGATGGTTAGGTTCGGTCGCTTGCGCGCCTGCTGAAGGAAGGCGGAATCGGTGCTCGACCGGCGGCCATGCCGCTGCGTCAGGTAATTCTGGAACACACCGTCGATGTTGCCGTTGCAATAATCGTCCAGCGCCGGAATTCCCGACGCATCACAGGCGCGCACGAAGGCATCGACCAGCGGATGACCGATCCGCGTCGGCGAAACGCCCAGCGGGCCGTTGGCCGAGTGCGCTTGGCTCGGCGGGTCGGAGAACCCCTCGGACTTGCGGAAATAGGGATCGACATCTCGCCAACCCCAGCCCGTACAACCTGCTTCCGCCCAGCCATCGTAGTCGCGCTGATCGCCGCGGATATAGACCATGCCGTTTACTGCCGAACCGCCGCCCAGCAAACGCCCGGCATTCCACGTCATCGCGCGACCGTTAATCGAAGGATCCGGCTCAGTGCGGTACATCCAGTCTGATTTCGGGTTGCCGATCAGCTTGTAGGCGCCGGCAGGCATGCGGACGAGCAGACCGCCGCCCTTTGAACCCGCATCGAGCAGGAGCACCCGGCAGCCCGGATATTCCGACAGCCGGCCCGCGAGAACGCACCCCGCGCTGCCGCCGCCCACGATCACATAATCCGCACGGATATCTTCCGTTGCCATGATAGTCACCCTCGTTTTGCTCCGCAGGACGGATGCCGATCAGACGTCCGTTCTGCGGTCTGTCTTCGCGTGTTCCTCGAATAGGTGACGCACCGCAGCCATGTCGATCTTTAGCGACGGCGTGCGCGGCAACGTATCGACGTACAGATAGTCTGTGGGCACCATCGTCGATGGCAGCCGGTCACGCACATGCTGATCGAGTTCAGCCGGTGTTGGCGGTACGGCATCGGCTAACGGCTCAATCACCGCAACCGGCACTTGGCCGAGCCGTGCATCGTCACGGCCGACAACCGCCGCAGCCGACACACCCGGATGGCTGAGCAACGCCTCGGCCACCGTCTCTGGCATGATCTTGAATCCGCCCCTGGTGATCGCGCCGTCAAGCCGCCCGCGATGATAGAGAAAGCCGTCTTCGTCGATCACACCAAGGTCAGTCGTCGTGATCCACTCGTCCGACATAGCTGGAGCGAGCACCTCGATACGCCCTTCTGCGCCCGCCAGCAGCGACGTGCCAGTGTCGATATCGACGATCCGTAGCTCGCTGCCGCCGAACGGGCGGCCAACCGAATCGGCCTTAGCATGATCGAACTCGACGACGTGTTCGGGTTGCACAGCGGCGACGACGCCGCCGAACTCGGTCGCGCCATAAGACTGAATGATGCGTGTAGGCGCGTAGCGTTCCTCGAATTCGAGCCGCACGGAGGGCGAGAGGGTTGCCGCGCCTGTCATAATATAGTCGATGCTCGCGATGTTCTCAGGATCGACCTTGGCGTCAAGAATCATGCGAAACGCGGCCGGGGGCAGATTGGTAACCTTCGGCCTAGTTTCCTTCACAAATTCCACCCAGTCCGGCACATTATATTTATCGAGCAGAATGATCTTGTCGTCAGACAAGATCAATCCCATCACGATGTACAGGCCGGATATGTTGCCAAGCGGGAAGAACAGCAGCACGGGCTGCCGGAACGCGCTGCCCATCGAATTATTGTTCACCATGCGTCCGAGCAACCGGTCGTAGCTCATCGCAAAAAGTTTGGGCGGGCCGGTTGTCCCGCTGGTGAGCAGTTCAAGCGCTGGCGGGCCCGACGCACGGCGATGATCGGGCGATGATCGGTAGGGCACCAGCGTTTCGACGGTGGGTGTGTTTCGCGTGATGGCGATGGCGGCGGTGCCGAGCTCTGTGGCCACTTCCAGCATTGACCCGGTAAGCTGCTCGCGCGAGGCGATCACCGCAGGTAGATCAAGCTCGCGCAGCTTACGCGCCAATGCCTCACTCGTTTGATAGGCATAAATCATCACGATCGTGTGCGTGCGTTCAAGAAGTGCAAGCGTGGCGGCATAGAATTCCGGTCGGCTGTGCGGCACGAAGCCGATCGGCGCGCCCGGGGGCAACCCCAGTGCGTCGATGGCCTTGGACAGGCTCTCGGCAAAATCGCGCACCCAGCCCCGCGTCGTCCATTCACCATGATAGCAAATCATCTGGTCATCGGGAGGGCCGTCAAGTTGATGACGGATCAGCGCGCCGAGAACAGTCATGAAATATGGCTCCGAACTTGGGGAATGGGGCGTGCGTCTTGGTTCATGTCTTGTCCGTCAGGCTTGTGCGCATCGATTCAACCATCGTCTTCATCTCATCACCAACGTGCAGTATGCTCTGACCGAGCCGCTCAATACCGCGCGCTTGTCCGGCCGGAGCGTCCGCCATCAGGTTGATGGTAAGCTTCGTCATCGCCACCATCTCGGGTGGCTTGGCTGCCAACTGCTCACAGAATTGCGTCACGCGCGCCTCGAACTCCGCATCCTCGAACACCTCTTGCACTAGGCCGATGGCGAGCGCGCGTTGGGCGCTGATCGGCTGATCCGCCATCAGGATCCATTTGGCCCATTGCGGCCCGATCAGCCGGGTGAAGCGGCTGATACCGCCAGCGGCAGGGATTGCCCCCAGCTTGGCTTCGGGGAAAACGTAGCGTGCGCTCACCGCCGCAAGCCGAAAATCACAAGCGAGAGACAATTCCAGGCCACCACCAACGCACGGCGCGTGGTGCGCGACGACGAACGGTTTTTCGATTTGCTCCATTTCGTCATACAGGGCGTTCATTCTCGGCCCCATCGTTGTGCGATACCATTCGCGCACCGCTGAGGTTCCGCCCGAAACTGGGCCGGCATCGCCGTCAAACAGATCAGCACCGGCGCAGAAATAGCGTCCGGTTGATCGGATCAGAAACACACGTTGGTCGGCACGTTGGGCGTATAAGCGCACTGCTTCATACAGGCCTTCAATGATCTCCGGGGTGATCGCGTTCAGCTTTTCGGGCCGGTTAAGCGTCGCCCGCACGATCCCGCCGGTCTGTTCTAGTATCAGCGGTTTCGACACCAAATTCCTCCTTGTTTTTGCGCGGCATGCTCTGATTGCCAGCCGTTCATCAGCATGATGAGAGCTTTTTCGGCGTTGGCGCCGACAGGCCGTACATATCCGCCAAGATGCGGGTCGCAGGATTGTCGTAGCGATTCATGCCTGGCCGCTCACTGGGGAAAAGGACCATAGTGCGGATGGCGAGGCAACACATCTTGAGCGCAGAAAACCGCTCATACCATTCGATCTCAGAGGTATCGATTCCGGTCAGTTCACCCCATAGTGCAATTGTCTCTTCACGAGATCCCATGCCCTCCAGCCTCGGCACGCCTTGTTGCTCAGTCTCGATCCGCGACATCGCACACCAATAGCCGAGATCGTGCAGCGCCCCGCCGATGCCGGGCGCTTCCCAATCCATCACGGCGACGACCTTCTGCTGATCGTCAAACATGATGTTGCCGATACGGGCATCACCCCATACCAGCCCCGGTTGGCGCGAAGTCGGGCGGGTGCGATCAAGCCGTGACCATATTTCATCAAGGAACGGATATACCTCTCCGTTGCGCGCCCAGTCGAAATACTCTCGCCAGCGATCCCACTCCTGTTCAAACCCGTCTGGATAGCGGTTGTCGGGATCGAGAAATTTTACGTCAGACAGCGGCAGCGACTGAATATCGGCAAAGGCGTGAATCGCATTTTCCCAGAGTGTGCGTCGCTGAACGGGGGAAATATCCTTCACCCACCCCTCACGTGAATAAGGCGGAAAGCTGACCGGAACCTTACCGATACGCTTCTCCATGACGAAGAAGGGCGCGCCGACGATAGCCGGATCCAGTTCCAGCCACAGTGGCGTGGCGACCGGGGTGGCATTGGCGCGGTGAAGCGCTTCCATGATCCTATATTGTTCGATGAACCAGTCATGTTGATACACTGTGTGATGGGTTGGCTTTATCCGGATCACCATTCCCCGTGTGTGCTGTACGCCGTCCTCGGCCCAGTGGGCGTCGAACAAAATTGTCTCGTGTGAGAGGCCGGCGCCGTGCGGATAGGCGAAACTGTCAGTCCTGAGATCGACGGCTTGGGGCATCTTCGACTGCAACCAGTCGAATAGCGCGCGCTCCAGCGTCGTGAAGTCACGCTGGTTCGGCGCGACTATGCCGACGCTGCCGATCTGGCCGCTTATTTTTCCCATAGTCACGCCTTCTCCGATTCTCGCTAAAATGGCGATTGAGTTAGTCTTTAACGTGCCGCATACTTGGCCCGCCACATTCGTTGCGGCAAGGCCAAAATGCGCGAATCGGCAATTTTCTGCCATGAGGCGTGCGACGTCGAAGGAAGAGGAAACCATAGGATGCAGGATTTTACGACGATCCACCTGTTCAATAGTCCAGCGGATAGGGAGATGGAACTTGCGCGCGTCCTCGAAACATTGATCCTGCCGCGCGCCCGTGCGCTACGCGGCCTCAAGAGCATCGATCTGTTTCGCTGCTCGCCTCACCAACTCCAGGCCGATGCGCGCCAGCCCTGGACCTATGCGATATTCTACGAATCGGCGCTCGAAACGCCCTCCATCGATCTGCCTGCGCTCGCGCCGATTCTGGCCGACCTGCGCGACGCGGGTTTCATCCAGAACGATGATGCCGAGCGAATCTACAGTTATGGTATGTATCACCCGTGGAAATATTCGGCCAACCTGCGCTCTGGACCGCTAACGCATATCTTGTTTCTGCTCGCCAATTTCGTGCCCGGCCACGAAGCGGAATATCACCACTGGTATGACACGGTGCACAGCGTTGAGGTAGGCGAGTCACCGGGGTTCGTGGGTATGCGGCGGGGGAAACTAAGTGAGGTTCAGGTGGCGCCAAGGCACTTCTGCCCCGGCAGTGAACTGATTTTGGGTGGCCTGCAGACAGAGGCATTGGAACCGACGCTCAAGGAATTCTACGATCGCGCAGTCGGGACAAGTCCGTCAGGCATCGCTTGGGGCCCGCGCAGCAGTGCTGCTTCGCTCGCGCGCACTGTCCATATTTTTGAACGGCTGAGCGGATGGTCCGTTTGATGGCGCGGAAGAATGAGTATGTGGCTTACAGTTACCTTAATTGTGAAGAAAATGTGGGGAGCGGATTGCGCGGTGGCATAAACTGCGTTACCTCGCCCAACCGACAAGGTGCCGCTGAATGGCACAAGCTAGGAAGTGGAAGTGGTTGGGGTATGACAGACGCGCGGGAGAGAACGAACGCCGAGCCCGGTAAGGACGAACTGCTGGCGATTTATCGCACAGCGTCGCTGATTAAGCAGACCGATGAGGTGATCCGCAGCCTCATCACCAAGGGTCAGCTTCACGCCAACTATTATTCGCCGCGCGGTCAGGAGATCGTGGCGGCGGCGACTGCCGCGCATCTTCGACCCGACGACTATGTTGTGACCATTTATCGCGGACTCCACGACCATCTCGCCAAGGGCGTGCCGCTAAGGCTTTTGATGGCGGAATATTTCGGCCGGGTGGACGGATCGTGCAAGGGCAAGGGCGGCTGCATGCATATCACTCACCCGGAATCCGGCGTCATGGTTACGACTGGCATCGTTGGGTCTGGCATGCCGATCGCCAACGGCCTTGCGCTCGCGTCGCAGCTTCGCGGGGACGGCCGCGTGACAGTGACCAATTTCGGCGACGGCGCGACCAATATCGGCGCGTTTCACGAAAGCCTCAATCTGGCCTCGGTGTGGAAGCTACCGGTCGTGTTTCTGTGTCAGAACAATCTCTACGCCGAGCATTCTTCACTGGAAATGTGCACTTCAGGCGAGATTTTTGAACGGGCCAAGAGCTATAATATTCCCGGTGTACGCGTGAATGGGAACGATCCGGTCGCAATGTTTGTTGCTGCGGGTGAAGCGGTGGAACGCGCCCGCGCGGGCGAAGGGCCAACGCTGATCGAGGCGCGCACGTTCCGCTTCTTTGGTCATAATTTCGGTGATCCCAGTGATTATATTCCCAAGGATGAGATGGCTGCGGCGATAGCGGCAGACCCGGTTCCGGTGCTACGAGCCCGCCTTATCGCGGACGGCATGGCGAGCGAGGCGGACTTGATAGATATCGAAGCGGCGACCCGTGTCGAGATTGACGACGCAGTGGCATTCGCCTCGGCCTCACCTTATCCCGCTGCGTCCGAGATGCTGAACGATGTCTACGCTTATTCCTTGGAGACAGCATGAACAGCGCCGCACCTGCCGTGACGACGGTTCTGCCTATCAAGCCCACGAAAATCACCTGCGGCCAAGCGACCCAGATTGCGCTGGACGAGGCGCTGGCCGCTGATCCGAACGTCATCGTGTTTGGTGAGGACGTTGCCGATCCCGAAGGCGGCGGCATTGTTGGCATGACAGCGGGGCTTTCGACCAAATATGGCAACCGTGTTCGGTCCACTCCGATTTCAGAACAGGCGATTGTCGGTGCCGCGGTGGGCGCGGCACTGGCCGGAATGCGACCCGTCGCTGAAATCATGCTGATGAACTTCATGACGGTCGCGATGGACATGGTGGTCAACCATGCTGCCAAGCTCCGCTTTATGTCGGGTGGCAAAACGTCGGTTCCGCTCACCATCCGTACAATGTCGGGAGTGGGGATCGGTGCAGGAGGACAGCATTCGGATATGTACGAGGCGTGGTTCGCACATGTGCCAGGCCTCAAGGTGGTGGTGCCGTCCAATCCGGCGGACCAGCAAGGATTGCTGACATCCTGCATTTTCGATGACGACCCCTGCATATTCGTTGAAACCACGATGCTGGCGGGCTTCAAGGGTGAGGCGCCGCCGCGCGACCACCGTGTTCCGCTGAGCAAAGCGGCGGTGCTGCGTGAGGGTACGGACGTGACCTTGATCGGCTATGGCCGCCCAATCCACGATGCGCTCGCGGTTGCCGCGAAGCTTGCCGAAGAGGGCCTCTCGGTAGAGGTGATCGATCTGCGCACAGTGATGCCTTGGGACGAGAAGACGGTGCTGGCTTCCGTCGCCAAAACGAAGCGCGCTGTAACATTACATGAGGCCGTTAAGCAGTTTGGCGTCGGCGCTGAAATCTCGTCGCGTATCCACGAGGAACTGTTCCCAGTTCTGAAGGCACCTGTGCAGCGTGTCGGTTCGATGAATAGTATTGTGCCCTTCTCAGGGCCGCTGGAGCAGGCTTACATGTGGAGCCAAGCCTCGATTGAGGCCGCAATCCGCAACACTTTAGGGAGCAAGACGTAAATGCCGACCGACATCATCCTGCCAAAGCTTGGCTTCTCAATGACCGAAGGTACGATTGCGGAGTGGCTGATCGAGGACGGTGGGGCAGTCGAGGAGGGCGTTCCACTTTACACTCTCGAAGCGGACAAGGCCACCCAGGAGGTCGAGGCGCCCGCCTCTGGTACGCTGCAGATCCTGACTCCGGCGGGCACGGAAGAGGTTCCGGTGGGCACTATCATCGGCCACATCATATAACCGGCCCACCACCGTGCGGGATGGTCTGGCTGCCCTTTGAAATAGAGGCCGATTATTCGGCGACTTTGAAGAGTCGCTTGGCCCGGGCGCAGATAATATCGTGCTTGTTGTCGGTGTTCAAAATGGATGCGACTGAGGGCGAATTTGCCAAGGCGTTCAAGAATCACATTAATTTTGAGCAATTGCGTCGTCGATACAATGATATGAAGGACGTATCTGACGAAGCGTGATTTGCTTCCGGGAACTGCTCGAACGGCTGTGCGACCACCAGTGCAAGATCGTGCGCGAACGATCACGAGGTGATTGCAAAGCCATTGCCATTCGCACCCCGTCCATTGGCTGGGGAGGGGGGCACCTCTTGGGTGGCCCGTTTGGCTGCCCAGACTTAGGTTCGCCACCAATCGTTTGAGCCGGACATTTCCTTCCTCAAGCTGCTTCAGCCGGTTCATCTCCGACGGCGTCAAGGCTTGCGTAACAACACAGCCAAAACACCGTGCTATAGTCAAACTAAGTTACTGAAATGTCATACTAACGGGTAAACAAAGGTAGCAATGGGTAGAACCTGCTATCATCCCTCATAACCTGAAGGTCGTAGGTTCAAATCCTACTCCCGTAACTAACAAGTCCTAAGAAAATCAATGCTTTAATAAAATTCCTCGGTCGTCAGATCGGGACTTTTATCCGTCCTAAAAACCAGATGGACGAAGGTCACGAAAACAAAATTTGGCTGATTTGCGTCAGGAAATGACCTAAATGCCCGCTAGTTCGACTCCAGCCAACACATTGATGCTGAAAAACCTAAAGGCCATTGATCGGCGTGGCCGCGATGATGTTTCCAAAATCCCAATAGTATGAACCCGCTTTCGGGCAGGCCTCGGGAAAGACAGACTTTGGTCGAGACCAATGAAGCTTGGCAGATCGCGATTTGCTCCGAACACCTTGCCGCTAAAGAATGACGGGTCTCGTCGCAAAAATTAATTCCCGCTCGCGGTGGTAGGCAATTCATCCCGTCTAAAACATCGCACCTGGAACCCAAGGCACCCATTCATTCTCGCCCATACCCAGGCGCTCGGATGCCGTTTTCTGGCCGCTGGCTGCCGCGAGGATCAAGTCAAAAACGCGCGCGCCTATCTCTTCGAAGGAGACACCGTCCAGCACGCGACTGCAATCAATATCCACGTCATCGGCCATGCTCTGCGCCAGCGCTGCATTGGAGGCGAGTTTGAGTGTGGGGGCAGGGATTGAGCCGAAGACCGAGCCGCGACCGGTTGTGAACAGGATCAGATGCGCGCCGCCTGCGATCTGCCCTGTCGCGGAGCAGGGATCATAGCCGGGTGAGTCCATAAAGGTCAGGCCCGGGGCGGTGACGCTCTCGGCATAGTCGATCACCGCGTTCAGCGGGGTGGACCCCGACTTCGCCACGGCCCCGAGTGATTTTTCCAAGATGGTGGTGATGCCGCCAGCCTTGTTGCCCGGCGACGGATTGTTGTCGAGGCTGGCCCCGTCGCGTGCGGCATATTCCTCCCACCAGTTCAGTCGTTCTATAAGCGCGTCCGCCACCGCTCCGGAGGCAGCGCGGCGCAGGAGGAGATTTTCTGCGCCATAAATTTCCGGGGTTTCGGAGAGAATCGCGCGGCCCCCGGCTGCCACCAGCCTATCGACTGCAGCACCAAGCGCCGGATTGGCAGTAAGCGCAGAATAGCCATCGGACGCGCCGCATTGCAGGCCGATGGTCAGATGCTCGGCAGACACCGGCTGGCGCTGGCACGCATTGGCGGCGGGTAGCATGGCCTCGACGACTGCTATCCCAGCTGCAATCGCGGCTTGCGTGCCGCCTGCATCCTGTATGCCTAATACCTGCAACCGCTCGCTTGGCTCTAATCCAGCCGAAGCGAGCAGTGGGTCTATCTGGTTGACCTCGCAGCCAAGCCCGACCAGCAGCACGGCGGCAAAATTGGGGTGGTTGGCATAGCCCGCGATCGTCCGGCGCAGATTGTCGATTCCGCGTCCTGCCTTTGCCATGCCGCAACCAGACATATGGCTGAACGCGACAACGCCATCGACACCGGGATAGGCGCTGAGCCATTCGGGTGTGAAATGCGCAGCAATGCGTCGGGCGACGGTGGCGGAGCAATTGACCGAGGTCAGAATTCCGATGAAGTTGCGCGTGCCAATGCTGCCATCGGCGCGGACATAGCCTTCGAACGTGGCAGAGGCAGGAGCTGGCATCCGCAGATCAACGCCGATCTCTTTTCTGGTCGCTTTGCCGGCAAAGCCGAGATTATGGGTATGGACATGCGCGCCAGACGCAATGGCCCGCGTCGCGATGCCAATCGGCTGGCCGAGCTTGATAACCGGCGCATCGACATCAATCGCGCACAGAGCTACCTTATGCCCCGCCTTGATGGGCTCTATAGCCGCGCCGTCGCCTTCAAGAATATCACCCGGCTTCAGGTCGATAACTGCCGTTGCCACATTGTCCCGCGTGGAGGCGACGATATGGCTCGGTGCACTCACCCTGTTACGGTTACCCGTTCAAGCCGCGGTGACAGCAGGTGGATTGCAAGCACCGCGATAAAATAGACCGTTGTGCAGGCCGCAAATATAAACGTGTAATTGCCATTGGTCGCATCAAGGACAAGGCCGGTTGATTTTGCCATGATCATGCCGCCAATTCCGCCAGCGAAGCCGCCGAGCCCGATCACACTACCCACCGCCCGCTTCGGAAACATATCGGGCGGCAGTGACAACAGGTTGGTGGAAAACGCCTGATGCCCCGCGAGCGCAATGCCGATGAGCAGCACCGCCAGCCACATATTGGCGATGCCCGTGACAAACAAAAGCGGAAGCACGCAGCAACCGGCTATCATCAATGTAACTTTGCGCGCAAAATTGGGGGTGCGGCCCTGTTGGATGAGACGCGACGACAGCCAGCCACCGGCTATGCTGCCGACATCCGACAGCAGATACATGATTATCATCGGTAGCAACACGACCTTAAGGTCAACATTATAGGTCGAACTGAAATATTTGGGCAACCAGAACAGCATCAAAAACCATACGGGATCGGTCAGGAACTTGGCCGTGGCAAACGCCCATGCCTCACGTTTTCGGACAATCCGGCTCCAGCCAATTTTCTCCAATCGCTCGGGTGGGTCATGTTCGATCCATTTAAGCTCGCCCTCGCTGACCCTGCCGCTTTCGCGCGGGTTGCTGTATAGCAACCACCACAGCCCAAGCAGAACCACGCCAAAGAGTCCTGAATAAATAAAGGTTTCACGCCATCCGAGGCCTAAAGCCTGCATGAACAGCCAAAGGGTAGGCGCGGTTAAGATAACTCCGATAGTCGTCCCGGAATTGACCCAGCCGATGGCATAAGCACGCTCCTTTTGCGGGAACCATTCGCTGCTCGACCGCACTACTGACGGAAAATGCCCCGCCTCGCCAACGCCGAGTACCGCGCGAGCCGCCATGAATGATGCAACCGAACCGCCAAAGCCGTGGGCGACATGGCCGACCGTCCATATACAGATCGCAATTGAATAACCGATTTTTGGACCAAATTTGTCGATGAGCCAGCCCATGAAAAGAAAGCCGAGAGCATAAGCGAATTGAAAAGCGGTGACGATATTTCCATAATCGTCCTCGCTCCAATTCAGGTCCTTTTCGAGCGTAGGAGCCAACATGCCAAGCATAGTGCGATCGACATAATTGACCGTGGTTGCAAAGAAGAATAGCGCGATAATGGCCCAGCGATAACGGCCGGTCCGTTCGGGTACGCCAGCGGCGACCGTTTCATTCATCCTCTCACTCCTCACTCGCTTAGCTAATCGGCGCTGCCTCTATCGTGCAACTGACCGAAAGCTCTCTTCCAAAAACCGCGCGGACGTTTTGTCCGGTTGTAACCTGATGGACGCCGGTGACAGCGCCCGATGAAATCCATGTGCCAGCCGCCACAGCGATTCCCCTGCTGCCCAAATTGTTGAGCAAAAAACGAACCGAACCGATAGGGCCATCGGGAAAGCTGTCAGCTGACCCACGACCTATTTCTAAACCGTCGATCTCCAACACAACATCCCATGCGGCAAAATTGCTCGTTTTCCACGAGTCAATTTGGGTGCCGATCACAAGCCCGTTATTGTTTCCGAAATCGGATATTGTAACCGCAGGCCCCAATGCGTTGATGGTGGGAAGTGGGGAACTGGCGATTTCAATGCCGACATGGATGACCGAAATTTCCGCAGCGGCTTCATCCAGAGTGTAGTCCTGTTTGCCAAGCGGCAGGTCGGAACCGATCTTGATCAGAAACTCAGCCTCGGCCGCACCAAAACCATCGGCAAAAATCAGACCAGCAGGTGCGTCATAGCCATTTTGCGTTGTTGTAGAGAAAATCGGACCTGCCAACCGGTCGGCACCGAATCGGTCCGATAATGGTGGCAAAATACGACCGACTTTCCAACCGAGAACCGGTTGGCCAAAGGATGTAATTGCGGCCTCTTGCACAGAATAAGCGGCAGACAAGGAATCGGGAATTTGCCCCGGATAATCAGGCAAAGCACGGCCAGAGAGCCGCGCTGCAACAAAGCGGTTCGCAATTTCAGTTGCGATCATTGACGCCGATTGCGCATAATTGTCCCAACGCCCTTCCCAAAAACATCCTCTGTCGCGCTGATATGGGAAACCGGTGTCATTTGCAAGGATCAGCCAAAAATTGACTGCAACTTTTGCTGTATCGACGCGTATTTGTTGCTATGCAGCGGCGATGAAGGGTGAACCAAAACCTCGTATGGCTGCCGCCTCGAAGCCAACAATCAATGATATTGCACGGCTTGCCGGGGTGTCAAAAAAAACTGTCAGTCGGGTGATAAACCGCTCGGGTTCGCTGAACGAAGACACCCGCGAAAAGATTGAGGCGGTCATTCGCGAGACCGGATATGTTCCTAACCCGCAGGCGCGTGCATTGGCTTTGGGCCGTAATTTCCTCATCGGTTTGGTTCACGACAACCCCAATGCACAGATGATTCTCAATATGCAGCAAGGCATATTGGAGGCGCTGCGCGATACCGATTTTGAACTGGTCGTTAGGCCTGTCGACCGCGGATCGCCGGAAATGTTGGACGATGTGCGCAGCTTCCTGGTGCGGCAGCGGCTATACGGTGTGGTCCTTTTGCCGCCAATTTCCGAGATAGATGCCTTGGCGCGGCTGTGCGACGAGGTAGGGTGCAAATATGTCCGCATGGGGTCGTCGGTACTTGATGACCCCGACCACATGGTGGCGTCGAATGACCGCGATGCGGTGATTGAGGCAACCCGCCATCTTATTGCACAGGGTCACAGGCGAATCGGTCTTATTTCCGGCCCGCACGGCTTTAATTCGGCCCAAGTGCGGCGCGACGGCTTTGAATTTGCGCTGGCCGAGGCGGGTATAAAGCTGCCGCGCAGCCTTGTCGCCGACGGACAATATACCTTCGAGTCGGGCATCGCAGCGGCAGAGAGTCTGTTCGACCTTCAACCCCGGCCAACCGCGATTTTTGCCTGCAACGACGAAATGGCAGCAGGCGTTCTCTATGCCGCCCGGTCGCGCGGAATTTCTGTTCCCGAAGAACTTTCGATCATTGGATTTGACGATACCCCGATAGCTGCACGGGTCTGGCCACCACTGACCACGGTGCGTTGGCCAATCGTCGCCATGGGCCGCTCCGCCGCGCTGAAACTAATCGGCGATGCCACCCCGGTCGCACCGGAGGACCAAGAGCCATCAACCTTTGTGTCAACACTTGTGCGCAGGGGCTCGGTTGCCCCTCCGGCAAAATGACCATCTTGCGCTTGGCGATGACACCGGTTACCTAATAATAAAATATTACGGAGAGTCAGATGTTCGATAAGACCTATTATGCCACCCATCCCGATATGATGGAATGCGTTTCCAACGAAGAATTGCGTGATCGTTATCTGATCGGCGGGCTGTTCCGGGATGGCGAATGTGTAATGAACTACACCCATGCCGACCGATTCGTGATTGGCGGTGTGGCCGTCGCAACCGGTTCGGTCAAACTTCCCGAACAGACCGAGCCACCCTCGGCTGCGGGGCACCCTTTCCTCGAACGCCGCGAACTGGCTATCGTCAATGTCGGCAAAGTTGACGGCACGGTCACGGTCGATGGTGAGAACTTCGCGCTGGGCAACAAAGACTGCCTCTATGTCACGATGGGCGCGAAGGACGTTAGCTTTTCGGGCGACGGCGCGCGTTTCTATCTCGCTTCCTGCCCCGCACACAAAGCGTTCACGACGCGCAAGCTGTCGATCGCCGACGCCAACGCGCTGGAACGCGGCAGCCTTGAGGAATCGAACGAACGGACGATTTTCCAGCTCGTTATTCCCGGCATTTGCGACAGCGCGCAATTGGTTATGGGGCTAACGGTGCTCAAGCCCGGCAGCGTGTGGAACACCATGCCTCCGCACATTCACGAACGCCGCAGCGAGATCTATTTCTACTTCGAGCTCGACGGCGATAGCGACCGCGTCTTCCATTATATGGGCGAAGGCGAAGCGATGCGGCATATCGTCATGGCTAATGAAGAGGCCGTCATTTCGCCGCCTTGGTCGGTCCACATGGGTTCGGGTACCAAAGCCTATGCCTTCATCTGGGCGATGGCGGGCGAGAATCAGGACTATACCGACATGAACGTCCTCGACATTTGCCAGCTGGCATGATGTTCGACCTGTCTGGAAAGGTGGCGGTGGTAACCGGTGCCAATACCGGCATTGGCCAGGCGATTGCACTGTCGCTGGCGATGGCGGGTGCGGATATCGCGTTGGTTGGCCGGTCGGAAGCGACTGAAACCAAGGCCAAGGTTGAATCGATGGCGCGCCGTGCTATCAATGTTTCGGCTGACCTTTCGAGCATAGCACCCGTGCCGAACATCATTGCCCAGGCGCTCAGCGAACTGGGTAGCATCGACATCTTGGTCAACAATGCTGGCATCATCCGCCGTACCGATGCGGTCGATTTCACCGAGGAAGATTGGGATGCGGTGATCGACACCAATCTAAAGACTTTGTTCTTCCTGTCGCAGGCGGCAGCGAGGGAAATGATTGCCAAAGGTTCGGGCAAAATCATCAACATTGCGTCGATGCTGACCTTTCAGGGCGGTGTCCGGGTTCCGAGCTATACCGCATCCAAATCGGGCGTTGGCGGGCTGACGAAGGCAATGGCGAATGAATGGGCGGCCAAGGGTATCAACGTCAACGCCATTGCGCCGGGCTATATCGCAACCAACAATACGGCTGCGTTGCAGGCCGATGAAAATCGCAACCGGCAGATCGTTGAGCGCATCCCTGCGGGGCGCTGGGGACGGGCGGAAGATATTGGCGGCGCTGCAATTTTTCTGGCGTCGTCGGCGTCGGATTATGTCAACGGCCATATCCTTGCAGTCGACGGCGGCTGGTTGGCGCGCTAACGTTAAACCATGGCACAGCGCATCGTCTTTTTCGGAGAGTTGCTTATCCGGCTAACTGCGCCGGGCCGGGAGCTGCTGATGCAGTCACCGAGCTTCGATCTGCATGTTGGCGGGGCCGAGGCCAATGTTGCCGTGGGCCTCGCGCATTTGGGGCATGATACTGCGGTGGTCAGCGCCGTTTCGGACAACGCATTGGGGCGTGGCGCGGTTTCTGCTATCCGATCACACGGCGTTGATTGCAAAAACGTGCAGACCCGAAATGGCCGGATGGGCCTGTATTTTCTGGCGCAAGGCGCGGGGCTACGGGCATCCGAAATAGTCTATGACCGCGCCGGTTCGAGCTTTGCGCAGATGAAGGCTGCGGACTTTGATTGGGATGCGTTGCTGGCGGATGCGCGGATGCTCCATCTGTCAGGCATCACTCCTGCACTCGGCCTGCAATCTGCCGAAGCGGCCTTGGCGGCGGCGCGCGCAGCTTCACGCGCGGGCGTGCCGATATCCTTCGACGGCAATTACCGCGCGATGTTGTGGGAAAGCTGGGACAGCAATCCGCGCGCGATATTGACCGAGTTGATCGCCTTGGCCGACATATTGTTCGGCAACCACCGCGATATTTCATTGGTGTTGGGCAAGGATTTTTCAGGCGATGGAGCCGACCGTAGACGCGAAGCGGCGCAAGCAGCATTTGACGCGTTCCCCACTTTGAAACTCATCGCCGCTACCGCCCGTCATCTGGTAAGCTCCGATCACCATCAGCTGTCGGCGCGTGTCGATATGCGCGACAGTTTTGCGCAGACCGAGGAAGTCGATGTAACCGGCATTGTCGATCGCATCGGCGCGGGCGATGCCTTTGCGGCGGGTGTGCTGCACGCGCATCTGGGCGGTGGTGACGCTGATGCCATGGCAAAGTCGGGCCTGGCGCTGACTTGTCTCAAACATTCATTGCCGGGTGACGCTAGCCTGTTCGGACAAGCCGATATCGACGCGTTTATGAGTGGCAACCTCGATGTCCGGCGCTGACGCTTTAAGTCGGCGTGCCTTTCTCGGGGCTGGAGCTTGGTTCGGCCTGACTGCAAGCACTTGGCTTGATGCTAGCTTCGGCATTGCCGCTGCTGACGGCCACTACGAAGGCAGGGAAGATAGCTTCAGCACTTCCTCGTTTCGCTCCTTTTTAGGCATTCGCTATGGTTTGGCAAATCGCTTCGAGGCACCGATCTCGGTTAAGGAGGCGCAGCAGTATCGAACCGCTTTTGCGGACTTCGGCCCATCCTCTCCGCAGCAGGGCGGTCGTTATCAAACACAATCCGAAGACTGCCTGTTCCTCAACCTTTGGATGCCGACGGAACCATCACGCAAGCCTCGTCCCGTCATGGTCTATTTCCACGGCGGCGCTTATTCCAACGGCAGCGTAATTGACCCGCTGAACGACGGTGCAGCACTTGCGGCTCGCGGCGATGTCGTGGTCGTTACCGTCAATCACCGGCTCAACGCGCTCGGCTATCTCTACCTCGCACGGCTCGATCCGCGCTTTCCCGATAGTGGCAACGCAGGGCAGCTCGATCTCATCGTCGCGCTGCAATGGGTCCAGCGCAACATCGCTGCGTTCGGCGGCGACCCCGACAATGTCACTGTCTTTGGTCAGTCGGGCGGCGGTGCGAAGATTGCGACGCTGATGGCGATGCCAGCCGCCAAGGGCCTGTTCCACAAAGCGATCACAATGAGCGGGCAGCAAGTGACCGCCTCCGGCCCGCTCAACGCTACGAAGCGCGCCGAGGCTTTCCTTGCCAAGCTGAACGGCGCAGACCCCGCGACCGCGCCGGTCGAGCAATTGGTCGGTGCGTTATCCGCAACCGACCCGATCCTTGGCGGCGGTGTTTATATGGGGCCGGTGATGGATATGCGAAACTTGCACCGCCATCCGTTTTGGCCCAACGCCGCGCCGCAATCGCTTCATATTCCGATGATGCTGGGCAATACCGTGATGGAGACACGTGCCTTTTACGCGGCTGATGGCAAGCAATTGGTCGGGCTGAACTACGACAATCTGGCGACACGCATTGCGCCGGAAATGCGGATTGATGCGTATCCCCCGTGGGTTGTCCGCGAATTTCGTGCGCGCTATCCCAAGGCCGGACCGGTCGAGCTATTCCACCGCATCGTTACCACAGCGCGCAGCTGGCGGGGGCAGGTCATTGAAGCGGAAGAGCGTGCCAAGGCAGGCGCGCCAGCCTTTGTCTACCAGCTCGATTTCGAGCAGGCGAAACACACCGATGACATTGGCTTGTCCTTTGGGACGGTTCCCAATCCGAGTCCCGCGCAAATCGTCATGAGCGAAAGGGTGATGGACGCTTTCGTCCGTTTCGCCCGCACCGGCAACCCCGGCTGGAAACCATATAGCCTAAAGCGCCGCGAGACGATGATTTTCGATACCGACAGCCGTGTTGAAAACGACCCAAGACAATGGGAGCGCGAACTATTCGCCCGCATACCTTACATCCAGCCGGGAACTTGAAAACATGTATCTGAGACTTTTTGTTATTGGTTTATTGCTCACGACTGAGGCGTGGACTCAGCCGGCGTCAATCGCCAATCCCACCGAGGTCGCTCCACAAATCAATGCGTCGAAACTCATTTTGGTCGGCGACTCGACGGTTGCTGTCGGGTCAGGCTGGGGATCTGCTTTTTGTACCGAGCGCGTTATGCAAGGCGCGTCCTGCCTTAATTTAGCCCGTGGTGGGCGCAGTTCGGGCAGTTATCGCGCAGAAGGATCCTGGGCAATTGCCTTGGCTGAAGCGCGCGTCCCCGGATATCGCAAAGTCTTCGTCCTGATCCAATTTGGCCATAACGATCAGCCCGGCAAGCCGGGCCGGTCGACTGACCTAAAGACAGAATTCCCTGCCAATTTGGTCCGTTATGTCGCCGAAGTGCGGGCTGCCGGCGCGACCCCTGTGCTGATTACTCCGCTTTCTCGTCGTATGTGGACCGAAGGCGCTCTCGACCGCGACCTTGAACCTTGGGCACAGGCTGTGCGTCAAGTAGCCATTAGCGAGAATGTCGCTCTACTTGACCTCTCCACAAGAAGCAGAGCTATTGTCGCCGCACTGGGGCCTTCGGTCGGGAATATGCTGGCCGCAATTGCGCCGCCTGCCGAAATCGCTGCCGCTGCCGCTATTGACGGCGAGACCTTGCCTTCGTCAACAGGGGCACCTGTCATTCCCAAGCCGGTAACTCCCGCGCGCACCGGGTCACCTAACCGTCCCTTTGATTATACGCATCTTGGCCCTTACGGCGCATCTTTGTTTGCTGCTGTCATCGCTGCCGAAATGGCGCGGAATGTCCCTGATGCGCGCTCATTGCTGATACCCTGACATGCTGGTTCACGCCGCAATCTGATTGCTACGGGGCCTTTACCCGTCTGCTCCATCATTAATTGTTCGGATAGCTGATGATGATCGTGAGCGGTTTCTTGCCTGCTTGCCTTATGCCAACCACGGCGTCCTTATAGAGATAGGCCGCCATCCTGGGTTTCAACCGGCGCGTAACGCCGTCCGAAGTGACTTCGCCCTCGCCTGACAGGACGTAATAGACCTCGTCATGCGCAATCGGGTGCAGCCCTATCGCCGCGCCCTTGTGCAGCACGCGTTTACGGAACTCCATCGTCTTGGGCTGCGGCACGGCATCGCTTATTCGGTAAGCGGTGCTCATGCCAATGGCCCCGTGCGGCGGTGCTTCTTCGCGCACGACATCGCGTTCGTCAATGACGACCATGGGTGGCGCCGCCAGCAGCAAAAGCAGAGTCGGCATCATTGGCGCATCGCCCGGTCGCGTGCGGACATTGTCTCCTGCAAAGGTGCTTTCTGGCCCGGATACAGCCCCGATCTCGGTTCCATTGTTACCAAATTCCAATCGGCCTCGACGAACGCCGCGCGGGTTTCCTTTGGCTTCGGATAGGCGCTGACTTCGCTTTCATCGTCGATGATTTCGCCCCGACCTTCAGTGATGAAGAACATCACGCGGATGTCGTCGGCATCGCGGTCCCATGGCCGCGCACCGGCCCCCGCAAGCACATGTGTTTCAACATCGCGCGCCGGAATCACTGCAATCCCCGCAGGCCACAGCACCGGTTTTTTGACTTCAATCAGCTTCGCTTGCGTTTCACCGTATCGGCCAAACATCGGCAACGGCTTGCCGAATTTATCGACCGCGATGTTGTCACGGCCATGATAGCGCAGGTCACCATCGCCGCCGAGCATCAGAAAGGGCAGGCCTTCATCGGTCGACGGCCCGCCGCGCACCACATTGCCAACGGCGGTCATCTCTCCTGTCACATAAGGTTGCCCCGCCCATTCGAGCGCCATCAAATTATAGTGCATCGCGCGCTTGCCGGGGTCATAGATAAGATTGTTGATCATCGCTGCCTGCGCGCCGCCTTTTATCAGCGGACTGCGTTCGACATTATGCGCCCAGACGTTGCGGTAGAACAAAATCCCGGTTGCATTGTCGTGGATCAGCGAGCCTTTGCTATGCTCGCCCTTGGGATGGCTCGAATCGGCTAGGCCTTCGGCGGCAAGATTATAGGAAAAGGTGATGTTGCGGCTGGTCCCATTGCGCCATTCCTCAAGCGTCTTGCCGGTAAAGCGCGGGCCGCTGGCAGACATATTTTCGTCGATGCCCCATGTCAGGCTGGTATGGTCGATGATTACATTATGCGCGGCGATGGTGGACAGCGAGTCCGCTTCCCACCCGCTTCGCTTTGCCTGCCCGTCGGCACCGGTTTTGACGCGGATATGGCGGATAATAACATCATGCCCGCGCAGGTCGATGCCACCGCGAATGATGGTGATGCCTGGCGATGGGGCGGTTTGCCCGGCGATGGTAAGGTATGGTTCTTTGATTTCGAGCGATGTTCGTTTCAGGTCAATCACACCGGCAACTTCAAAGACCACAATGCGCGGGCCTTTGGCATCGACGGCGGCTTTCAACGTGCCGGGGCCATCTGCTGCGAGGCTGGTCACGCGGATAATCCGCCCGCCGCGTCCGCCAGGCGTTTCCTTGGCCCAGCCAACAGCTCCCGGGAACGCCAATGTTTGGGCTTGCGCAGATAGGGCCAACAAAGTGAGACCAAAAAACAACAATATTCGAATAAGCATGATCTTCTCCTCGCTTGCTATCTTGACACGAAGCCAAGATAGCATCAATGTCTAAATGACACCGGTTACCTAAACGCAATAGAGCCGGAAACAAGAGCGCCGCCAAGGCGACATAAATGACGAATTTCGGGGCAATTTGCGCAAATGCACATGCCCATTAGGAGTGGATGCGCTGGTCTTCATCGCATCGCGAATCAAAAAGACACCGGTGTCAACGCCGGTATCGCGAAGGGGAGTTGAAATGAATCTGTCTAATTCTCGCAAAATAAGTGTGCGGGCGACTAAGTTTCTGTCGGCCGCGTCACTCTGTGTTCTGGCAATCGGTTCGGTGCATGCGCAGGATGCCACCGTGAAGGATGAAGCAGCAACCGATGCGGCGGCAAGCGACGAGGGCCCCGGCGGTGCAATCGTAGTCACAGGCTATCGCGGATCGTTGCGCAGTGCACTGAACGAGAAGCGTCAGGCTACGACGCAGATCGATGCGATTACTGCCGAAGACATTGCGGACTTTCCGGACACCAACCTCGCTGAATCGCTCCAACGCCTTCCGGGCGTTTCCATTGATCGCGATAATGGCGAGGGTCGCTCCATCACCGTTCGTGGCTTGGGCGGAGATTTTAACCGTACGCGGCTGAACGGCCTAGAGGCGCTTGCTACCGCAGGGTCCAACGATGCGGGCAGCAGCCCGAACCGCAGCCGGTCTTTTGATTATAATACATTCGCGTCTGAACTATTCAGTTCGCTGAAGGTGCAAAAAACCCCGTCGGCTGAAACCGATGAAGGATCTTTGGGCGCGACCATCGACTTGCAGACCGGTCGCCCATTCGATTATAAAGGCCGTGCGATCGCGCTGTCGGCGGAGGGAAGCTATCAGGAGAATAGCAAGAAATGGAGTCCGCGTTTGGCCGGGCTGGTTTCCACCCGTTTCTTTGACGATACTATGGGCATCTTGATCTCTGGTGCATACAGCAAATCCGAAAACGCCATTGACCAATATCGCCGTCAACCTGGTGCAGCCGACTATCTGTATCGTGGCACGCAATGGGCCGGAAACGAAAATCCGCAGCGAGCCGGTTTTGCCGCTCCTACTGGCACAACTTTTGGTTCGGCAGTTACTAATCCAGAAGCGATTGCGGCACTAACCGGTTCCAATCCGGCGGCTTATGCCCTGCTCTATCCCGGCGCACCATTTAACACTGTGGGCCGCTTTGATGACTCGGTGTTACGTATTCCTTCGCTGCTGAACATTGAACAGCAGGATGTCAAAACCGAACGACTGGGGTTGACCGCTGCTTATCAATGGCAAATTGGTGACCGCACACGGCTCAGCATTGATGGCGCTTATTCCAAATATAAGAATGAGAGCACCTATAACCAGATCCAGACCGTTGGTTTGAACCGCAACAACACCAATGCCACCTATAATACGGCGACAAACACGCTAACCCCAAGCGCGGCGCGCGCACTATATCCGGGTCTATGCGTTCCCAATGCAGGATCTGATATTTTGCCAGCGCAGGATTGCGGACAGCAGACTTATGGAATCACGCCCGCGTTCGCCACAGCATTGAATTCCGCCAATGTGTTGACGGCTTCAATCTTGGGTGCAGCTGCGGTTGTTCCCGGCGGAACGACACCAGCAAATGCCAATATTTTCAGCGTCAATCCTTTCAACCTTGATCCTTACGACTATTATAACAACCCGGCGTCGGTTGGCTATATTCCGTCAACCAACCGGCTGGCGTTCCGTGGCGCTTTGATTGGTCGTCCAGCGGTCGAGGTGCTCGACGCCCATGTCACCAACGGCCTTGCCGACTATCTGGTGCTCCGCGGCGTCGATTTCCGCTCTGCGCAGGATCAATCAAAATATACCACCGAGTTCAAGCAAGGCTCCATCAATCTGGAGCATGAATTCAGTGACAATTTCCACGCTCAGATTATCGCCGGGATGTCGGAATCTAAAAACCACACCCAAGGCCTGCTGGTCGAATTTAACCGGATGGATAGCGCCGGTTCGTTTATCTATGACGAGCGCGAAAAAGGCAGCATGCCCATCGTTGACCTTGGTTTTGATGCGGCGAATCCCGCGAACTGGGAAGTGGTCAAAGGCTTTTCCGGTATCCGCAATTATCAGCGGTTCGTCACAAACACCTATAAACAAGCCAAAATCGACTTCGATTGGGAACTGAATGATCAGTTCAGCCTTGGTTTCGGAGCGAATATCCGCAAGTTCACCTTCGACACCGAATTGTTCGAGCGGAACAATGATCTGCTCAACCCCACGCTGAAAGAGGCCGGCGTCACATCGGCTTCGGTATCGAGAACGATCAACTTTGGTCAAGGCCTGAAAGTACCCGACGGCACCCTGACCAGCTTTGTCGTGCCGCAGATTTCTGCATTTCAACAGCTGTTCGACTTCACCTGCGACTGCGTCAACAAATGGGGCGACTGGCGCCTGACCAACAAGCGTAATGGCGGGCGTGAGAATTTCGGGGTCAGCGAAAAAGACACTGGATTCTATTTCCAGGCTGATTTCAACTTCGACCTCTTCGGCAGGCCGATGCGCGGCAATGCCGGCACCCGCGTCGCAATTACCGATGTGACATCAGACGGAACATCATCGGCCGGACGTCCGATCCAAGGCAAAAACAAATATACCGACTATCTGCCTTCGATGAATTTGGTTTACGAGCCACTGGACGATTTCTTCCTTCGTTTCGGCATGTCGAAGGTGATGGCGCGTCCGTTATTGGGGAACCTTTCGCCGTCTATTACAGCAATCAGCGTGCCTAATACCGGGGCAACCGTTGGCGGCACAATGACTATCGGCAACCCGAAACTGGCTCCGTTCCGCGCGATGAATATCGATCTCAGTGCGGAATGGTATTTTGCGCCCGGTGGCCTGCTCAGCCTTGCGTTCTTCAACAAAGATATCGCGAGCTTCCCGCAAACGGTGTTGTTCGAAGCGAAGCTGTCGCAATTGGTTGACCCGGAATCGGTTTCGGCCATTGCCGCACAATTCACCAATGCCAACCAGATCGCCTATATCAACGCCGACAATACGTTCCTGTCGCGGCAATTCCGCGATGCACCGGGGGGCTGGTTGCGCGGGATTGAGGCTTCGTTCCAGACCGACTTTACCTTCTTGCCGGGCTTCCTCGAGAATTTTGGCGTGCAGTTGAATTATACCCGTATCTGGTCTGAGCTGGATTATATCCTCGATCCGGGTTCGGCGACGGCACCGCAAGTGACTGGCAAAGCGCCGTTCCTTGGTGTTTCGCCGCAAGCGTTTAATGCGACGCTCTATTACGAAGACAAACGCTTCCGTGCCCGTGTCTCGGCAGCTCAGCGTAAAGGATATAGCACGACCTATCCGCTGGCTTCGGGTGCGTGTAGCCCCGGGCTGATTGCGCCTCTGCCTGCCACGCCAGCCGCAGCTGGTACCGAATGTAACGGCCCTTTGATCAACGACTTTGCCTATAGCCGTTCGACGCTCAATATGGACGCTTCGATGAGCTACAAGGTCACCAACTATGCGACGTTGACCATAGAGGGCCTCAACCTGACCAACCAGACAAGCGATCGCTATGCCTATCAGGGACAGGAAGCGGTTACCCAATATTCCAGTTCGGGACGCATTTTCCGTGCCGGACTGCGCGTGAAGTTCTAGGCCGGTGAAGGGTCGCCATATTGGGGCGCAGGCTTTGGCCTGCGTCCTTTTATGTTTCGGCGTCAACGCAACAGCTCCGGCACAAACCCAGCAACTGGCGTTTAAAGGTGCTGAAGGCGCCGGGCGTTTCGCGGCGGGCGGTCGCGGTGGCACGGTCATCCGCGTGACCAACTTGGAAGATGACGGCCCGGGCAGTTTGCGCGCCGCCGTTGTAGCCAAAGGGCCACGCAACATAATATTTGATGTGGCCGGCACGATACGGCTGAAAAGCGATTTGGTCATCCGCAACCCGCGCATTACCATCAGCGGTGAGGGCGCGCCTGCTGGTGGCATTGCGATTGCCGATCACGGGCTGGTCATCAAAGCAGATGATGTGATCATCCGCTATTTCCGTTCGCGGCTGGGTGATGTTTCCAAGGTCGAAAGCGACGCAATTTCGGTGGCGAGCGGACGGCGGATCATTCTCGATCATGTTTCCGCCAGCTGGTCGGTCGATGAAACCTTATCCGCATCGGCGCGATATACCGACAGCGAAGGCATTTATGACCTGACTGTGCAGTGGTCGATTATCTCGGAATCGCTGCGCAAGGGTGGCCATGTGAAGGGCGAGCACGGTTATGGCAGCCTGGTTCGCGGAGGACGTGGTTCGCGGTTCAGCTTCCACCACAATCTATGGGCACATCATGTCCAGCGGATGCCGCGCCCCGGCAATTATGCACCTGCTTCCAAAGATCCTGAAGGGGCGCTTATCGAGTTTCGGTCAAACGTCTTCTATAATTGGGGCGGGTCGAGATCGGGT
Source organism: Sphingomonadales bacterium (assembly GCA_031406495.1). Taxonomy (GTDB): domain Bacteria; phylum Pseudomonadota; class Alphaproteobacteria; order Sphingomonadales; family Sphingomonadaceae; genus Sphingorhabdus_B. The sequence continues at coordinate 446,112 of JANOHL010000103.1, forward strand.
TATAATGCCGACAAGGACAGCAATGCTGCGTATAACTTCATCGACAACGCCTATGTTGCGGGGCCTGATAGCAAAGGACGTGTAATCTTCCGGGAAGACAACCCGATCGCGCGGAGTTGGTTTTCTGGAAACAGCTTTGACGGCGTGTTGCCCGCTGATCCGTGGAGCCTGACGATGGGCGTGATGAAGCGTTTGGCCGCACCACTGGCTGTTGCACCGGTGGCTACTGATCCGGCCCTGTCGGCATACACCCGTGTGCTTGCCAGTGCCGGTGCATCAAAACCGCGTGATAGCGTCGACGCCCGTGTCGTGGCAGAAGTACGCGCACGCAAAGGCCGGATTATTGACAGCCAACAGGACGTTGGCGGCTGGCCGGATTTAAAGGATATGAAGCGATGATTAGCCGCAGAACCAGCCTTTTGCTTTTGGGTTCTGCGCCGCTGCTACCTTCCATCGCGCGGGCGCAAGGGTCGGCTGCGACCTCAAGCCTTGATCCACATGCCGCGATGCGCTGGGCAAAGGGTTTTGAAGGCCAACGCCGAGCGGACTTGGGCAACGGAAAATTTTTGAACCCGATATTTGCAGGCGATCACCCCGACTCATCGCTCATCTGCGATGGCGAGGATTATTATCTCACCTTCTCCAGCTTTGACGCCTATCCGGGTATCGTTATCTGGCACAGCCGCGACCTCGTGAACTGGCGGCCGGTAACCGCTGCACTTACCCAGCCTATCGGTTCGGTCTGGGCACCCGATCTGATAAAACATGATGGCCGGTTCTATTGCTACATCCCTGCCCGCACAGCTAAAAAACGGTCAATCTACGTTATTACCGCCGACAAGATTGACGGCCCGTGGAGCGACCCGGTTGACCTCAATCTGCCGAGCCATATCGACCCTGCCCATGTCGCCGACGAGGAAGGCCAGCGCTGGCTATTTCTGTCGGGCGGAGATCGGGTGCCGCTATCCGCCGACGGCCTCGCCACCACAGGTGCTGTCGAACATGTCTACGACCCGTGGCACTATCCCGAAGACTGGGTGGTGGAAACCTTCGCACCCGAAGGCCCGAAAATTACGAAGCGCGGCGATTATTGGTATATGACAACCGCAGTTGGCGGCACGGCTGGCCCACCAACCGGGCATATGGTCATAATGGCGCGCAGCAAGTCGCTCGGCGGCCCTTGGAAAAATTGCCCGCGCAACCCGCTGATACGGACACTCTCGGCGCGCGAAAAATGGTGGTCACGCGGCCATGCGACTTTGTTCGAAGGGCCGGGCGGCAAGTGGTGGATGATGTATCACGGCTATGAGAATGGCTATTGGACATTGGGCCGACAGACTCTGCTGGAGCCGGTCAAATGGGCCGCTGATGGCTGGCCACGGCCGCTGGGTGGCGATCTGTCCCACGCGCTAAAAAAGCCGCGTGATAACGGTCCGCAACCGCATGGCGCGCCATTGTCCGATGATTTCTCGACTGATAAAATGGGGACGCAGTGGACGTTTTATGATCCGGCAAATAACGAAGCTAAAAGACTGAAACGCGGCGGCGGCACTCTGCACATGGCAGCGAAAGGAAAGACCCCGTCGGATTGTTCGCCCTTATGCTGTTTGGCTGGCGACCAGGCCTACCGCGTCACCGCCGATATCGAGGCAGATGCGGGTGCCGAGGGCGGCATCCTGTTATTCTACAACCGCCGTCTCTACGCCGGCATGGGATTTGGCAGCAAAGGCTTGGTCATGCATCGCTACGGCCTGCAACGACCGCGTGGCGCCATTCCGGGCCAGCGCGATCCCGGTGGTGGCGCGGTTTCCAAACTGTCGATCCGCCTGACCAATGACCATAATATCTTGACCATCCACACCAGCGATGACGGACGCAAGACATGGCATAAATTTGACGTGCAGATGGAAGTTTCGGGCTACCATCATAATGTGGCTTATGACTTCCTCTCGCTCCGCCCTGCACTTTATGCCACCGGGAACGGCGAGGTTCGTTTTCGCGATTTCACCTATGAGGCCTTGCCGTGACGATGGGCCGCAGGACGCTGCTCGGTTTCGCGGCCACCGGCATCGCCACTGCGGCGTTGGGCCAGACACCGCCGCCGGTCTCCGGCAAATCGCTTCCTGCGGGTTTGCCGCAGCCTACCGAAACAATCGATCTATGGCCCGAAGGCGCGCCCGGAATGCCAGCATCCGCGTTGGTCGAAAAGGTCAATGAACGCTCGACCGATGCACAACTGACTGACCGCGCGGTGCTGGGCATATCCAAGCCCCGGCTGGCGGTGTTCCGTCCGTCACGGCCCAATGGCGCAGTGGTGATGATTACACCGGGCGGCGGCTACAAATGGGTGGTGGTCGACAAGGAAGGCTATGAAATGGGCCGCTGGCTGGCGGCACGCGGCGTTACCGTCTTCGTCTTATTCTACCGCCTGCCGGGCGACGGCTGGGCAGCGGGGCCAGATGTTGCGCTGTCCGATGCGCAGCGCGCGATGCGCCTCATCCGCGCGCGGGCGAGCGATTATGGGATTGACCCCGAACGGGTGGCGGCAATGGGTTTTTCAGCGGGCGGACATCTTTGCTGCGACCTGACCGCGCGCTTTGCGACACGGACCTACGCCGCGGTTGACAAGGCCGACACATTATCCGCGCGGCCTTTCATCTCGGCACCGATTTATCCTGTGCAGTCGATGTCGCTACCCATCGCGCATGCGGGCAGCCGCGAATTGCTGATCGGAAAAGATGCGAGCGCTGAACTTGAACGCGCGCATTCGCCTTATTTGAATATTCCGGACAACGCGCCGCCGACTTTCCTTGTCCATGCGGAGGATGACGACGTCGTGCCGGTTGAAAACAGCCTGTTGTTCCGCGCGGCGCTTCGTGAGAAAAACATACCGGTCGAAACCCACTTGTTCACCAACGGTGGCCACGGCTTTGGCATCCGCAAAGCGATTGGCAAGCCGGTCGAGGCTTGGCCCGATCTGTTCATGGCGTGGGGTAAGACGCAAGGATGGCTATGACACGACCGCTGACACTTCACCCCGACCGGCTGTTCCCGACCATTATGTCTTCCGCATGCTCTATTCGCAGGGAGTCGCGTTGGAGAAACTGGGCATAGGCAACCCAGATGCCAACCCGCGCGAAAGCTGGCGGTTGTTTGCCGAGCGCCATCATCTGTTCCACAACACGCCGTCGCGTATGTGGCTCGACTGAGTATTTGCAGAGGCGTTCGGGATTGAGGTCCAGTTTAGGTGTTTAGTCCCGTCATTTGATGGTGTAATATTCAGCCATCGATGGAAGGACGCGTTATGGACAGATTTTTCACGGGAGCGCCACCACGACAACGGGCGAAGCGCGCAGGCGCTGCGGGGCAGTGCCGAGCACTGAGGCCGTCGAGCAATACAACATAGTCAAGAGAGCCTGATCGCTCTGTCCAAGCGTCACGGGATAAACCCCAAGACGGTGGCCAAGTGGAAGAAGCGCACGTCAGTCAGCGATCTCCGCACGGGTCCCAAGGATGCCAAGTCCACTACGTTGTCCATTGAGGAAGAGGCCATCATCGTCGGCATACGCTGCTGCCGCTCGACGACTGTCTCTACGCCTTGCAGGCCACGATCCCGCACCTGACGCGGTCCTCGCTGCACCGCGCCCACCCCGGTGGTTACGCCGCATCCGATCAGGAAGCATATAGGAAGCAAGCAGACGGGTAGTCCTGCGTAATGCAGAGTATCGCGGCATTCCCGCGTCGCCTGTCTGGCGCACGCCGGAGGGGATCAGGGTCGTTGGACCGCGAGCATTCGGTTTCGACATCGATTATGTACCGGTCGAGAAGCGCCGCTGAAATAGTTAATTCTTCGCTATGCCACCGTTTTGCGGGGTGGCACCCGGGCCGAAGCGAGCGACCAGATCATATGCGTCTCCGAGAAAGAGTTGCTTCACCTCCGTGATCCGGTCGGTCTTGCGCCATGTGCGGCGTTCGACGCACAGGCAGGCGGTACCAAGAGTCACCTTCAGCCTTTTTGCTTCATCAGCGCTCGCACTAACAGCAGATATTCGGATTTCTGCTTCGGTCCATGGGATATGTTGTAATAGCCAGGTGCCTGGAGAGCTGCCCTCCATGTCCGCCTCGACAATCTCTGGCACGGCATTTACGCTGACCAACCGATATTCGAGCGCCAACGGTATGCCATTTGCAAGGTGCAGACCTTCAAGCTCCAGAAGCGGTCCACCTGCTCCGAGTGCTGCCTCCTCGACTGTCTGATCCTTGGGCGGACGCGGCCGACGCATCAGCGAAGCATACGTATAATCCTGTCCGCGCTCCCGAATGATCGCGGCAAGGTCCGGAACGTCGAGCACCATGGAATGCACACGGGGACGCGCCACGAAGGTTCCCGCACGCTTCCGTCGGTAGAGCAGGCCTGCGGCAACCAATGCGGACAATGACTTGTTCACCGTCATCCGCGAACAGCCATAGTGCTTCATGAGGTCCTGCTCTATCGGCAATCGATCTCCCGGGGCCATATCGCCAGCAAGGATACGCTGCTCGAAATCGGATCGTATTTTTTCATGCAGCGATTGTTTCACGCGATTAGCTTCTCCAGAACGGCGATATAGCGAGCGGCTATTTCTTCGCGATTAAAATGCCGCCCACCGACAACCTTTTTTTCTCCGTAGCGCCAAACGCAATCAATCGCATTTTTTCCTGCTGCAAAAATAAAGCCATCAAGCAAGTACTCCGCAGTCTTGCCTGCAAGCGATGGATGGTTCAGGTTGAGGCTGACTATATCGGCCACTTGCCCTGCCGAAATGCCTGACTGGGATCCCAACGCACGAGCGCCTCCATGAATGGCCCCAGCATAGATATCCATTCCTGTCGATCGTTCCGGGCCACGAGTCATGACATTTCGCCCGCGATGTGCGAGGCGCTGTCCGTATTCCAATAATCGCAACTCTTCCGAACAATCTATCAATACATTGGAGTCCGATCCGATTCCATAGCTGCCGCCTGCCGCGAGATAGGCTTCCGCTGGGAAAAATCCATCACCCAGATTCGCCTCCGTAATGGGGCAGAGGCCTGCTGTTGCGCCGGTACGCGCCATCGAAACCGTCTCCTCGGCGTTCATGTGCGTTGCATGTATGAGGCACCAGCTGTCATCGACATTGGCATGGTTTATTAGCCAGTGCACAGGGCGCTGTCCGCTCCAGACGATGCAATCCTCAACCTCTCGCATTTGCTCGGCAATATGGATATGGACCGGTCGACCTGACGAAAGTTGTGGCAGCATTGTCAGTTGCTCTGGCGACACTGCTCTCAAGCTGTGCGGTGCAATACCGACAACAGAATTCGGCAGAGCCTTTGCTGCCTGATCGGCTGCGTCGAGCAGGCGCGCGTAGCTGTCGATGTCTGAAACGAAGCGCCGCTGCCCCTCATTCGGTGCCAATGCTCCGAAGCCTGAATACGAATAGAGCACGGGAAGCAACGTAAGCCCGATGCCGCTTGCCCCGGCTGCAGCGATGATCGCGCTGCTCATCTCTGCTGGATCAGAATAGGAGCGTCCCTCCGGGTCATGGTGCAGATAGTGAAACTCTCCTACACGCGTGAAACCACTCTCCAGCATTTCAATATAGGCAAGCGCCGCGATTGCCTGGAGACCATCTGGCGTTATCCGGTTCACAAAACGATACATCACATCGCGCCAAGTCCAGAAGCTGTCGGATGAGGGGCCGCGGCGTTCAGCTAGGCCAGCCATGGCGCGTTGAAACGCATGGCTGTGCAGATTGGACATGCCCGGAAGCGCGCAACGGTGCCGTTCATCATCCGGGGCAAGTTGCGAGTCCCTTTCAACCGCTATGAACCTGCCCGCTCTGATGGAGAGCCGGACGTTTCTGGCCCACCCATCGGTAAGCAGTGCCTGATCGAAAAACAGCGTTTGCGTGGCACTTTCCTTACTGGATGGCATAATTCTGCTCCCTCAATAAAATATGTATATACATTAGACGCCATTTTATGCAATCTTCGCCGTACGAAGGGATGAGAGGTTGCGCCCTGATGCATTGCGACAGGATTTGGAAAAACGCGAGACTGGTGACGCTTGTCGGCGATGGCTTGGGCCTCGTTGAAAATGGAGTGGTCGCATCAACCGGCGATCGTATCCTATATGCCGGCCCACAAGTGGATGCGCCGCAATTAGACGCGTCCGCAATTGTCTCATGCGAGGGCCGCTGGATCACACCCGGTCTGATCGATTGTCACACGCATATCGTCTATGGCGGCAACCGTGCGCACGAGTTCGAGATGCGTCTTGCCGGTGCGTCCTATGAGGAAATTGCGCGGGCTGGGGGCGGTATTGTGTCGACAATGCATGCAACCCGTTCAGCGAGTGAAAAGCAACTCATAGCAACGGCCCTGCCCAGGGTCGACGCGCTGATTGCGGAGGGCGTGACCACCATCGAGATCAAGTCGGGTTACGGTCTGGATCTGGAAACGGAGATACGAATGCTCCGCGCTGCCCGGCGCCTTTCTGATGAGCGGTCCATACATGTAACCAACACCTTTCTGGGTGCTCATGCCTTGCCACCTGAATTTGCGGGCGATTCCGATGGTTATATCGCGCTTATCTGTAGCGAATGGTTACCCGAAATTGCAAAGCTTGGCCTCGCCGACGCCGTCGATGTGTTCTGTGAGGGCATAGGCTTTACCCGCGCGCAGACCGAAAAAGTCTTCCAGGCAGCGAATCGCCATGGGCTTCCGGTCAAGCTTCACGCCGAGCAGCTTTCCAATCTGCACGGCTCTGCACTTGCAGCGGAATATGGCGCGCTTTCGGCGGACCACCTTGAATATCTGGATGATGCTGGCATCGCGGCCATCAAGCATGCGGGCACCGTCGCAACGCTTTTGCCGGGGGCTTATTATTTTACCCGCGAGACTCATCTGCCGCCGGTTGCGGAGCTCCGCGAAGCCGGTGTTCCTATCGCGATAGCCACTGACAGCAATCCCGGAACATCCCCGCTGACTTCGTTGCTGCTGGCCATGAACATGGGCGCGACGCTGTTTCGCCTTACAATTGAAGAATGCATCGCTGGTGTGACCCGGAACGCCGCGCGGGCCCTGGGGTGCATTGATGATGTCGGCACTCTTGAAGCCGGCAAGCGCTGCGATCTGGCGATCTGGGACATCGAAAGTCCCGCCGAACTTGTTTATCGCATGGGGATCAATCCGCTCCATGCCCGTGTCTGGAGTGGTCAATGAACGAAGTCGTCCTCATCCCCGGCGAAGTTTCTCTGTCGCAATGGCATGCCATCTATCAGGGCGCGTCGGCGAAGCTTGATCCCAGCTCTGCTCCGCTTGTTGCGGCAGCCGCGGACGCGGTGTCGCGTATATTGGCAAAGGGCGAGCCGGTCTATGGAATCAATACCGGTTTCGGCAAGTTGGCAAGCGTGCGTATAGGTGATGACGAACTGGCCCAGTTACAGCGCAACATCGTGTTAAGCCATGCCGCAGGCACCGGCGACCCAAGCCCCGTTCCGGTCATCCGGTTGATGATGGCACTAAAGCTTGCCAGTCTGGCTCAGGGTGCATCTGGCACCAGACCAGAAACAATGGCTCTGCTGGAAGCGATGCTGGTGAAGGGGTTGACACCGGTGGTACCCTGCCAGGGCTCGGTAGGAGCCAGCGGTGACCTTGCTCCACTCGCTCACATGGCTGCTACGATGCTGGGCATCGGGGAAATATTTGTGGACGGTCACCGGCTTCCGGCAGAGGCGGCGTTGGCAAGCGCAGGACTTGCACCGGTAGAACTGGGCCCAAAAGAAGGATTGGCGCTGCTCAACGGAACACAATTTTCGACGGCAAATGCGCTGGCGGGTCTTTTCCATGCAGACAATCTGTTTCGTACCTCTCTTGTAACCGGCGCGCTTTCAACTGAAGCTGCCAAAGGCACCGATGCCCCGTTCGATCCCCGTATCCATAAACTTCGCCGTCATGCCGGGCAAATTGCTGTCGGTGCGGCGCTTCGTGCCCTGATGGCCGGATCGGCCATCCGCGCTTCGCATCGGGAAGATGATCCGCGTGTGCAAGATCCCTATTGCCTGCGCTGCCAACCTCAGGTGATGGGCGCCGTATTGGATGTGATGCGATCAGCGGCAGCGATGCTCGAAACCGAAGCCAACGGGGTCTCCGACAATCCCCTCATTTTTGCCGACACTGACGAAGCACTTTCCGGCGGCAATTTTCATGCAGAGCCGGTCGCCTTTGCCGCAGATATGATTGCAATGGCGGTCTGTGAAATCGGTTCGATTGCGGAACGGCGCATTGCCATGCTTGTCGATCCAGCCTTGTCGGGGTTGCCCGCATTCCTGACGCCCAAACCGGGCCTCAATTCGGGCTTCATGATCCCGCAGGTGACAGCGGCGGCTCTGGTCAGCGAAAACAAGCAACGTGCCTATCCCGCCAGTGTGGATTCGATCCCGACCTCGGCAAATCAGGAAGACCATGTATCAATGGCGGCACATGGGGCCCGCCGGTTGCTGGATATGGTTGCGAACGCTGAAGCCGTTATTGGCATCGAATTGCTGGCAGCGGCCCAAGGGTGCGATTTTCATGTGCCGTTGAAACCTTCCGAAGCGCTTGAAAATGCGTACTTATGCTTGCGCTCCAAGGTGCCCCAGCTTCAGGAGGACCGGTATTTTCATCCCGATATGGAGGTCGCCAACGCGCTCGTCCGGTCAGGGGAAATAGTTTCAGCAGCTAATATATATCTGCCGGGCGTAATGGGGTGAGATGGCTGCACCTTACAACAGGGGAAGCGCCATTGATTGTCGCTTTTCCGCATACCGGCACGGATCTCGCAGATGTCGGCGATCAGTTCCGGTCGCCTTGGCTCGCGCGGCGCGATGCGGATTGGTGGGTTGATCGCCTCTATGATTTTGCCCAAACACTTGGCGCAACGACCATAAGAACCTCGATTTCCCGCAGCGTGATCGACGTCAACCGCGATCCTTCTGGTACTTCGCTATATCCCGGGCAAGCCACGACCGAGCTTTGCCCGACGACGACATTTGACGGTGAACCTCTTTATGGAAGCGAAACGCCTGATGAGGCGGAGATCGCGCGCCGTCGCCATGAATGGTTCACGCCCTATCATGAAGCGCTCGCTAACGAGATTGCGCGATTGCGATCCGTCCATCCGCATATCGTGCTTTACGATGCTCATTCTATCCGTAGCAGGATACCGCGCTTGTTCGAAGGCGAATTGCCCAACTTCAATATCGGCACCAATGGCGATACGACATGCGATCCAGCTCTCTCCAAAGTCGTCGAGGAAATCTGCGCCGGGAGCGGTTGGTCGCATGCTCTGAATGGCCGCTTCCGTGGCGGCTGGACGACGCGCCATTATGGCAGACCGGAGCAGCGCGTGCATGCCATCCAGATGGAGCTGGCAATCCGGGGCTATCTGCGCGAGCCACCAGCGCCCGATGAAGGCAATTGGCCACCGGATTTCGATCCCGACACCGCGGCACCATATGTGACCATTCTATCCCACATTCTGCAAGCGTGCATCTCATTCGCCCGCTCTCAATCCCAGTAAGGACGCATGAAGATGACTCGTATCGACAATAGTCGCATCATAAAACCCGCCACCGGCTCAGATATTTCCGCGAAAAGCTGGCTGACGGAAGCCCCGCTTCGTATGCTGATGAACAATCTTCACCCCGATGTCGCCGAGCGCCCTGAGGAGCTGGTCGTCTATGGCGGTATCGGCCGCGCCGCTCGCGACTGGGAGAGTTATGACAAGATTGTCGCGACACTGAAGCGGCTGAATGACGACGAGACGCTCCTTGTTCAGTCTGGCAAGCCGGTCGGGGTATTCCGCACACATGCCGACGCACCCCGCGTGCTCATCGCCAATTCCAACCTCGTTCCGCACTGGGCTACATGGGAGCATTTCAACGAGCTCGATAAGAGGGGTCTGGCCATGTACGGTCAGATGACTGCGGGGTCGTGGATCTACATCGGCACCCAAGGCATCGTGCAGGGCACATATGAAACCTTCGTCGAGATGGGTCGCCAGCATTATGGTGGCGATCTCTCCGGTAAGTGGCTGCTCACCGCTGGTCTTGGCGGTATGGGGGGGGCACAACCCCTTGCGGCCGTTATGGCGGGTGCCTCCTGCCTGGCGATCGAGTGCCAGCCAAGTCGGATCGATATGCGTTTGCGCACCGGCTATCTGGATGTCGCGGCTTCTTCGCTCGACGAGGCGATAGCCATTATCGAGAAAAGCTGTGCGGACAGGAAACCGCTATCGGTGGGCCTGCTAGGAAATGCTGCGGAAGTTCTGCCCGAGATGTTGAAGCGCAACATCCGCCCCGATCTGCTGACCGACCAAACCAGCGCGCATGATCCGGTCAACGGCTATTTGCCGGCCGGGTGGAGTGTTGCCGAATGGATTGAACGGCGCGAACGCGAGCCGAAAGCAGTCGCAGCGGCAGCCAAGGCATCAATGGCCGTGCATGTCCGCGCCATGCTGGAATTTCAGGCGCGGGGCGTTCCGACGACAGACTATGGCAATAATATCCGCCAGATGGCCAAAGATGAAGGTGTAACCAATGCCTTCGATTTTCCGGGTTTTGTGCCCGCCTATATTCGTCCGCTTTTTTGCCGGGGCATCGGTCCGTTCCGTTGGGTTGCACTCTCCGGCGACCCGGAAGATATCTACAAGACCGATGCCAAGGTAAAGGAACTGCTTCCCGACAATGCAAATCTCCATAACTGGCTTGATATGGCACGGGAAAAAATCAAGTTTCAGGGCCTGCCTGCGCGCATCTGCTGGGTTGGTCTGGGTGACCGGCATCGGCTGGGTCTGGCGTTCAACGAGATGGTTGCAAACGGCGAACTCAAGGCGCCGGTGGTCATCGGTCGCGACCATCTCGATTCCGGTTCAGTCGCGTCGCCCAATCGCGAAACCGAGGCTATGCGCGATGGCAGCGATGCGGTGAGCGACTGGCCGTTGCTCAATGCTTTGCTCAATACCGCGAGCGGTGCGACCTGGGTGTCGCTGCATCATGGCGGGGGCGTCGGCATGGGCTATTCGCAGCATAGCGGCATGGTCATCGTGGCGGACGGCACACCGGAAGCTGCTGCGCGGCTGGAGCGCGTTTTGTGGAACGATCCCGCTACTGGAGTGATGCGCCATGCCGATGCGGGCTATGAAATTGCGCTTGATTGCGCGCGCGAGAAAGGGCTGGATCTGCCGGGCATTTTGGGATGACGGAAATCCGCATTCTGCGCCATGCAGATCGGGTTGTGCGGCTTTGGAAAAATGGTGGCGGCTTTACGGAAGAAGTTGCTATTTTTCCTCCAAATTCGGCATTAGATGATTTTTGTTGGCGCGCCAGTATAGCGATGATTTCGTCCGCCGGGTCATTTTCAACCTTCGCCGACGTTGAGCGGATAATGTGTGTGCTGAGCGGGCAACTCCACATTTCCATAGAAGATGCACCGACGCAGGCCATTGACGCTCTGACCCCGCCGATCAAATTCGCAGGAACGGACCATGTTGTTGCCAAACCGGGAGGAAAGCCTGCGTTCGTGTTCAATTTGATGGTTCGTGGCGACTCTGTATTTGCGGATCTATTAAGCCATGTCGTGGTTCGCGAGGCACTGGAGGGCGATGTTTTGATTATTGCATATGAGAGAACGAGGGTGATGCTCGGCGGTGAACCAGTCGATCTTGATGAATATGATGCGCTCTATGGCTCACTGATGAAAGGTACGCGGATGGTATGCGACCGTCCGGTGATTGTCGCTGCCCTCAGCTCGCCAGCGCAGGTATCATGAGACCACGCGGACTTGTTGAGTTTTCGTATCGGTCAGATTGGATTATATTGCCTTTTGGGCATCTCAGACATCGATGGGCGAGCCGTATAACGCGACATTGATATTGGCTAATGAGGTTCGGCGGGAGTATAATCGGGTACCTCACCGTCGGTCAGGACGGAACAAATAGCGAGTCCCTGATTGTCACACAGCGGGCGTGGACTTTCATGTCAGGAAGCCCAGATTACTGCCGCTAAATCGACCGATGTTCGGGGCGACACTGGGCAGCTCGGAAGTAGAAACCCCAAACCAGCTTGCCAGTGTGGCGGCATATTGATCGACTGATACCGTTGGCAACAGACGCCCCTGTCCGACCTGATCTGTACTTCTGACCGAAATCTGCGGCGCAACGCCGTAATAGCGACCGCCATTGACCGCGCCGCCCAAGATGAGATGATGCGCACCCCAACCATGGTCGGAGCCATCGCCGTTGGATTGCAGCGTGCGACCAAAGTCGGATGCGGTAAAGGTTGTCACCTTGTCGGCAACACCCAGTTCAACGGTGGCCTTGTAGAAGGCGTCCATTGCGAAATCGAGCTGCCCCATCAACCCGCCCTGCTTGCCGATAAGGCTATCGTGCAGGTCAAATCCGCCCATGCTCACCATGAATACTTGTCGCTTTGCACCCAGCGGCTGGCGCGCGGCTATCAGCCTTGCGACGACCTGCAATTGTTCGGCCAGCGTGTTTCGACCGGTCGCCGGACGGAATGAGGTGGTGAGCGTGATTGGCTGCAACGCCGCTGTCACCACACCTTCTGCATCAATCGCGCGTTTGGCGACGCGGTTATATTCAGCTTCTAAGACATTGTTGCTGGTTTGCGTCATCAATGTGCGCAACGCGTTGCTGCCCGCGCTTGACCCGAACAGCGCGTTTTTGATGCCGTTGACGGCGAGCGCTCCGTTCGACGAAACCTGATAGGTCAGCGCCTGCTGGCCTGACAGGAACACGGCATTGCCCGTTGCCGAAATGCACGTGAACAGGGCGTTGGTGTTGCTCGACAGCGCAAGATCGCCCATCCGCCCACCCCAGCCATCGGTTGCGCCCTCGGGCTTGGACGACTGCCAGGTAGATTGCTGGTCATTGTGCGAAAACAGCTTTGCCGGGCGCGGGTTCGCGACCAGATTGGAACTTTGATATTGCGCCAGCGTCAGCGGCGTGATGAGCGGCCCGACATTGAGCAGCGGCGCCATCTTGCCCGCGTCGAACAATGCCTTGAGCCTCGTCATCTCCGGGGCCAGCGCATATTGCACATTGTTCGTCAGCACCTGCCCCCCGGCTGGCGTCAGCGCGGTCGCCGCCAGACTGGCGCGCGCCAAAGTGATGCCGCCTGCGGTCTGACCCGCCCCGCCGCCCCGGATCGTGCTGTAAAGGTCGTAATTGGTGGAATCAAAAGGGATCAGCGTGCTGTTGTGGTCGTTCCCGCCATAGAGGAAAATACACACCAGCGCCTTGTAATCGGTGCCCGCGCTAAACGCAGCGGCCTCTCCGATTCCGGCCAGTCCCATCGCCCAGGACGATGCTGTCCCGGCAATCGCCACTTGCTTGCTGCGGCGCAAAAAGGCGCGGCGCGACAGATCGTCCATTTGACTGATGTGCATGATGGTGAGCCTTTATTTCTGGACGAGATAGTCGGGTGAAGCCATGGTGAGCAGGATGGCCATATAAACCCGCCGCTGCTTTTCCGCGGTGGTGCTGGTTTGCGTGACCGTCGTAGCATCGAGTGCGGTTTTGATTGTGGTTTTGGTGCTGTCCGAAATCTGGTTCGCCGCCATCAACAGGCAGACGCGGTTGAGCAACGCCGCAGAGTCGTGCGCAATGGCAAGCTCGCTCGTATAGGCCGCTTTTACGTCATTGCCGACACCGTTGGTGCTGCCGATGGCCGAGGTCATGAAATTGACATAGCCAGGCGTGCTGGTTTCGTTGACCAGCTGGAATTCCGGCGCGACGAGCGAATTGGTCGCAATCGCGGTGTTGGCTGGGACATATCCGGGCCGGAAGAAATTGAACACCGAAGGCGACCGCAGCGCGCTTTGACCCAGACCGCTTGCGAGGTCGGAAAGGTTCCCGATCCGCCAGTTACCGCTAGTCGAGGTCGCACCGAATGTCCGCGCCCATTGCACAAAGCGGAGGATAGGCTCGCGGACCTTGCCGAAAGTCGGCGTGGTCAGGCCCGCGACGTTCATGGCCTCGTCATCAAGCAATATGGCCTTGAATACCGCCCTTAAATCGCCGCGGATGCCGGTTCCGTTATTGTTGAATACCCTGGCGACGCGGTCAACATAGGCCGCGCTCGGGTTGCTGGTCACCAACCGCTGAATCATCTGTCGCGAAAAGAATGGTCCGACATTGGCGTGGTTGAACAACGTATCGAGCGCCGTTTTCAACGCCGCCGTGCCGTCGGTATTGGCCGCAATGGTCGTACCAAGGAAAGTTGCCTCCAGTGCCGAATGCTGGCTGGTCGTAGACGGGAATTCCCATTTGGTGCTATCAATGGTCATCGGCCGCAGGACATAACCGGTGCTGTTGATCATCCGGTTCGGGTCGCTTGCCGATGGCGTTTTGACGTTGCCGGTGAAGTCCCAGTCATAGCCGGTGAAAACACGGGCCAGATTGGTGACATCGGCATTTGTGTAGGTTTCAGTCGGCTGATTGTTCGCATCCAGTTTCCGCGAGCCATCATTGTTGAGTTGATACAGACCGATTGTGAACAGCTGCATCACTTCGCGGGCATAATTCTCGTCGGGCACGCGGCCGGTTCGCGTATCTTCTTTCCGGTTGCCGCGCGTACTGAGATAATAGCCCATGGCCGGGTTGAGCGTCATATCTTCGAGCAATTTGCGATAGCTACCGAACGCATTGCTGTTAAGCTGATCCCAGTAAAAGCTGATGGCCTGTGCCCGCCAGCTGAAATCCAGCCCCGGCAGTGAGACAACAAAAAATTCCGATAGTGCCAACGCGACCCGTTTGCGAACCCCGTTGGCGTCGCTCATAAGCTGGTTCCAGATCATGTAATCGCCTGGATATTCATTGTCGAAAAAATTGTCGGTGGTGATCTGGTCATAACCGCGTGACGACAGCCAAGCGACGCCGGTCTGGCTGATCGCGGCATCCATTTGAGCGGTTAGCCAGGGCTCGTAGCCTATCGACCTTATATTGCTGACTTCAGCGTCGGATACCGACAGGCTGGATTTCAGGATGAAACGCGCGGCTTCTGCCTCGGTAGATGGCTTGGCTACCTGTGCGGTTGGCGGCGGTGCGGGCGTGGGCGAGCCGCCGCCACCCCCGCCGCAAGCTGCAGTCAGAAGCGATGCAGCCGGAATGGCATATATCAGCGACGACGTTTCCGAAGGAGCATCGGCTATCGTGGGATTGAAATCGGACGGCGCATCGACTTCAACCGCTCCGTCAAGGCTCACCGGATGCAAAGCTTCCTTCATACACAACCCCCACCTGATGCATGAAAGCAATCGCCGAGAATGCCGGGACCGGTTTCATAATTAACGGGGAGCTAATGGAGATTGCTCAAGGGACTGTTTCTGTAGGTGGTTAATCCCAGTTTAGATTTGCGCGCAATGCGGCGGACACAAGGATTTATTAACCATTTATCAACCTGTGCCATCTACGGTTTTGAGATGGACATAAGTCGCGCCTTTCCTACGGTTTTCGCGTTATGCGGGGCGGCTATCGCCCCCGTGGCTGCACATGCCGAAGTATTCGAACTGGCAGGTAACGGCAATTTTGTGCAAATTTCGCAACCGGCGTGGCAACCCGAAGCCGTGGCAATCCCGGATGAATTTGCGCCAATGGTTTCGCTAAATTTGACAACTCCGGTTCAGGGACCAAGCAATGTCAGGCAACATATTCGGGTAGCAGCGGAGCGCTATGGCATCAGCAGCGATCTGGTCGATGCCGTTGCTTGGCAGGAATCGCGTTACAATCCCCGCGCACGCTCTTCGGCAGGCGCAATCGGCGTCATGCAGTTGATGCCGGGCACCGCACGCAATCTGGGCGTCACCAATCCGCATGATGTGCGCCAGAATGTCGCAGGCGGAGCGGCCTATTTGCGCGCACAGCTCGAACGCTTTGACAATAATGTGCCGCTCGCGCTGGCAGCGTATAACGCAGGCCCGGGTGCGGTGATGAAATATGGCGGCATCCCGCCTTATCGCGAAACACAAAATTATGTGCGGCAGATCATGCGGCGATTGTCCGCAATGTCGCTCCACGTATCAGCTATTGAGTGAGGCCAGCATGTCAGTGATGTCTTTGAAGAATGGAAAAATCCTCACGATAGGTGCCATGCTTGCTGCGCTGCCGCAGACGGCTTTTGCACAGGTCGCTGGCGCTGACCCGCAAGGGTCGGGCCCGATCGTCAACGCGCTCAACTGGATGCAAGGCACGCTGCTCGGCAATGTCGCCACCACCGCTGCGGTTATCGCGGTCGCCGTTGTCGGCCTGATGATGCTGACCGGGCGGATGAACTGGCGCTTTGGCGCCACGGTCATAGTCGGTTGCTTCGTGCTGTTCGGTGCCACGGCCATTGTTTCGGGAATCCGTGTCGCTGCAATCGGGGGCTGAGCGATGACGCCGCTTAACCGCACCCCTGTTTTTCGCGCGCTCACGCAGCCTCAAATGTTTGGAGGCGTGACCTACAGCTATTTCATCGTCAATCTGGTGGTGACCACCGAGATATTCCTGATCAGCCGCTCCTTCTGGGCAATCCCGGCGGCGGCTGTCATTCACGCCATCGGCTACATGGCGTGTTTGCGCGAACCCCGGATTTTTGACCTGTGGATTACCAAGGTTAGCCGCTGCGGCCGCACGCGCACGCACGACCTCTGGCGCTGCAACAGCTATCGGCCCTGACCCATGAAAGCGCCGGCCAAAAATCTTGCAAAGCTTGACCCGCTCGCAGGGGACCGACTGCCATATGCAGGGCACGTCAACGATCACACATTGGCGACCCGCTCGGGTGAGCTGATTCAAATGATTCAGCTCGACGGCATCGCTTTCGAAACCGCCGACAGCGAAACACTCAACCATATGGCCGCCGTGCGCGACGTCATCATGCGCGGCATCGCCAATTCCAATCTGATGCTCTACTGCCACGTCATCCGCCGCCAAGTAGCGGCGGAATTGTCCGGCAGTCAGCCCGAAGGCTTTGCCCGCGACCTCGATATCGCATGGCAGCAGCGACTAAGGAGCAAGCAGCTTTACATCAACGACATCGTCCTGATGCTGGTACGTCGCCCGGCGCGCGGCAAGGTCGGGTTTATCGAGCGACTAACAAAATGGGGCGGCGGTAAACGCTCCGCCGCCGAACGCCTTGTCGAACAGGCTCGCGAACTGCGCGAACTCGACGCGGCGCGCACCAATCTGCTGTCGGCACTCACCCGTTATGGCCCGCGTGTCCTCGAACGCTATCAGGGAACAGCTGGTATCTGCTCCGAACCGTTAGAAATTCTCTCTGCGCTTTATAATGCCGAAATGCAGCCGGTGCTTGAGCCAAGCGGCGATGCCGGGCATTATCTTCCCTATAAACGCATCAGCTTTGGCCTCGACGCACTACATCTGAAAGGTGCAAACGCGGATACGTCACGCTTTGGCGCGATTGTTTCGATCAAGGATTATCCCGCGAACACCACACCCGGCATGCTCGACAATTTGCTGCGCCTGCCGCACGAATTGACCCTGACCGAAAGCTTCGCCTTTGTTGACCGGCAAATTGCTGATGAACGCATCGGCCTTGCGCTCCGTCGATTGCGCGCGGCTTCGGATGAGACCACCACTTTGCGGCAAGGCCTGCTCGGCGCCAAGGACGAACTGACCGGTGGAGCAGCCGCTTATGGCGAGCATCATCTGAGCGTACATGTCCGCGCGGAAAGCCTGCCCGCGCTTGATGCCGCCGTCGCGGACGTGCAGGCCGCGCTCGCTGATATTGGCGCGGTTGCGGTGCGCGAAGACCTGAACCTCGAAAGCGCATTCTGGAGCCAGTTCCCCGGCAATGCCGATTTTATCGCGCGCAAGGCGCTTGTCTCGACCGCCAACCTGTCGGGCCTGATTTCGCTTCACGGCTTTCCGATTGGCGTGCCGGCAGGCGGCCCCTGGGGCGAACCGATCACTGTTCTCGAGACCACATCGAGCACACCCTATTTCTTCAACCTGCATAGCGGCGATCTGGGTAACTTTACGCTGATCGGTCCATCGGGTTCGGGCAAGACTGTGGTGCTCAATTTCCTGATTGCGCAGTCGCAAAAGTTTGAACCGCGCACCTTCTTCTTCGACAAGGATCGCGGCGCAGAGATTTTCATCCGGGCGATTGGCGGACATTATGATGTTCTGCGGCCCGGTACGCCGACCGGCTTCAATCCGCTGCAACTGCCCGGTAATGCAACAAATCAGGCGTTTTTGCGCCAGTGGCTGTCGCAAATCCTGACCCCTATGGGCGGGCAACTGACGGCCGATGAAAATGCGATTATTGCGAGCGCAGTCGAAGCCAATTTCGACCAGCCTGCCGAACATCGCCAGCTACGCTATCTTGTCGAATTGCTTGCAGGCGGCGCGCGTCCCATTCGCGGCGACCTCGCCTCGCGGCTTGCGCCTTGGTATGGCGCTGGCGAACATGCTTGGCTGTTCGACAACGCGCAGGACCATCTCAATCTCGACACCCGCACCGCCGGGTTTGACATGACCGCTTTGCTTGACAATCCGGTCCTGCGGACACCTGCCATGATGTATCTGTTCCACCGCGTGGATGAACGGCTCGATGGCACGCCGTCGATGATCGTCATCGATGAAGGGTGGAAAGCGCTTGACGATGAAATCTTTGTCCACCGTCTGAAAGACTGGATGAAGACCATCCGGAAGCGCAACGGCGTCGTCGGTTTTGCCACGCAAAGCGCAAGCGATGCAATTGAGAGCAGGATCGCCGCGACCATCATCGAGCAATCCGCAACCCAATTGTTCATGAGCAATCCCAAAGCGCAGGCTTCGGATTATTGTGATGGCTTTGGCCTCACCGAGCATGAACTCGATCTCGTCCGCTCGCTGCCCGAACATCTGCGCTGCGTTCTGATCAAGCAGGGCGGCAATAGCGTTGTTGCCCGACTGGACATGGCGGATATGCCCGACGCCATCACCGTCCTGTCAGGCCGCGAAACCAGCGTCCGCAAGCTCGACGAACTTCGCCGCAATCATGGCGACGCGCCGTCCGACTGGATGCCGCAATTATTGCAGGCCGCCAACGAAGGGCCTTCGGTGCTTTGGGCAGGAGCGCGCCGCTAATGGCAAATTGCGCCGCCATCAACCCGGCTGCAGGCTCGGCTGAAACGATGGTCAGCACCGTCGATTGCTATATGCAGTCCAACGCGCAGGCGGGCTATGCCAACCTGCTCGGCCCGGGCAGTATGTTCAGCTATGGCCTGACCATTGCGCTGACGCTTTATGTCGCGTTGGTCGGATACCGCCTCATTCTCGCTCGCTCGACATTGAGCATGGGCGAAATGATGCCGCGCATGGTGATGATCGGCGCGGTGCTGGCGCTCACCAGCAATTGGGCAACCTATCAGGTGCTGGTCTACGACGTCTTGACCGATGGCCCGCAGGAGATTGTCAGCGCAATCAATCCAGCTGCCGGAAAGGCGGGCGGGATTTACGAACGGGTTGATATGCTGTCGGGCAAGATGGTCGATCTGGCCGACGCGTGGACGGAGTTTGATGCACGGCCCGAGCAGGCGATGCCCGCCGAGCTGAAAATGGAGCCGGAAGCCCTGCCCGCAACCGTGACAGGCATCACGGCATTTGTTGCGCCTAAAGACTCGCTCGGACCCAATATGCTGCTGTTCAGCGCGCTGTTGCTGGTGCTGGCATCGGCGGGCGTGCTTGTGGTGGCGAAGATCATCCTCGGTTTGCTCCTCCTCCTTGGCCCCATATTCGCCGTGCTTGGCTTGTTCGCTGCCACACGCGGGCTGGCGCTTGGCTGGGGCCGCGCCGCGGTATTGATGGCGCTGGTGCCGGTGATGGCGATGATGACCTCGGCAGGTGCGGTTGCGCTTTTGGAGCCGATACTGACCGAGATGTATGTGTCGGCAAGTCAGGGCATTTTCTCGCTACGTTCTGCGCTTACAATTCTTGTCGTCGTGCTGGTGATGGTCGCGGTGTCGGTCCAGCTGTTCCGCATCGGCCGCACGATTGTTGGCGGGTGGACAGTTTCATTTAGCCAGGGTGCAACGGCTGAAAATGCGCCGGCGATGGTACAACCAAACCAAGTCGCCGCGCAGCCTGCCAATGTGATCTACAACGAACGGATGCAGTCGCTCGTTGGCTCGATCGAGCGCTCGGCCATGGCCACATCGACCATCAGCGCAGCAAACCAGCGCGCGATCCTGTTGCCGCAACGCTCCGACAGCGACAGCGCGCAGATACGCCAAGACAATATCCATTCCGACCGGCGCGTGTCGCGGGGGCGCGTGACTGCGGTCCGTGCGCCGATCAAAGCCATCAGGAACGCCGCATGACCGGAAAATATCTTTGGCTGTCATTGGCAAGTGTGATGCTCGCCCCGCCTGCAGCGGCACAGCTGGCCAAGCCTGCGCAAGTCGCGGCCAACATTCGCTATGTCGATTATAACGCCGATACCATTGTCCGGCTGACCGGCCACACCGGCTACCAGATGATGCTGGAATTTGAACCGGGGGAGAAGATCGAGACGGTAGGCATCGGCGATTCGTCGGGCTGGCAGGTAACGCCCAATGGTGCCGGAACGATCATGTTCCTGAAACCAGTCGGCATCCCGCATACCACCAACCTGTCGATCGTCACCAACCAGCGCCGTTATAATCTGGAACTGGTGGCAAAATCGGGCCTGAAGGTTCCGCAAAGCCAGATTATTTATGCGGTTCGCTTTCGCTATCCGCAAAAGCCGGTGGAAGCCGCAGCCGCCGCAATTGCAGCGCCGCTGATCGCGACGCCGCCTGAACTGTGGAACCGTGCATACAGTTATGACGGCGCCAAGGGCAATGTGCCCGAGCAGGTTTTTGACGACGGCAAGGCGACCTATTTTCGATTTGCCGCCGGTACTTCTGCACCCGCCATTTTCAGTATCACGCCCGACGCTGGCGAAAGCATCGTCAACTTCGCGGTGCGCGGCCCCTACACCGTCGTCGAACAGGTCGCGCCGCAATTTGTCCTGCGCCACGGCAAGGAAGTTACGATCATCTTCAACGACGCCTATGCCGCGCCAACACCGGGTGCCGACGCCCCCAAGCAACGCGAAAAGAAACAGAAACGGGGCCTTTTTGGCGGCTTTTTGGGCAGCGCACCGAAGGAGGCAAAGCCATGACTGCATTGAAGCCCGATGGCACCGATCCGCGCACCGCGATGGATGCTGAAGCCCTCGAAGGCGCAAACCAGCAAATCCTTTCTCCGGTCGCCATGCCCGTGGGCCTGTCACCCGGAATGAAACTGGGCTTTGTCGGAATCGGCTTGCTTGGGATATTGACATTCACAACGCTGGCGACAAGCCGCAGCGATGCAAACCAAGTGGCCACGCCAGCGCCAGCTGCGGCGAGTGTTGCTACGGTAATCCCGCAAGGCGGACTGGTTCCAAAGGCCACATTGCGCCCCGGCCCGCCCGAACTGCCGCCACCAACGCTTGTACCACCACCGGTTGATGCCAATGGTGCGCCGATACTGGGCGTTGTCGGGCCAAGGACCGTCGGCGCAAACCGCTTCCAATCGCCAGGCGTTGTTGTTGACCTGACCAAAGGCGGCGTAGCGCTGCTGCCGCTTACCTCCGGTCTGGCAATGGGTAAGGGCGACGATCTGAGCGCCGACGACAAGTTCGCCGACCGCGTCGCTGCCGCCGAAAACGCTCCTGCCCGCGCGGTCCGCATCGCCAATAGCAGCTATACCGTGCCGCAAGGTGCGATCATCGCTGGCGTGCTTGAAACCGCAATCAATTCGGACCTGCCGGGTTATGTCCGCGCGGTTGTCAGCCGCGACGTCATGGGTTTTGACGGCAGGCGTGTGCTTATCCCCAGCGGCAGCCGCCTCATCGGCCAATATCGCTCGGGCCTTGCCGCCGGGCAATCGCGCGCATTCATCGTCTGGACCCGCCTGACCCGCCCCGACGGCGTCACTATCTCGCTGGGATCGCCCGCCACCGATCCTTTGGGCCGCGCTGGTCTGGGAGGAAAGGTCGACAGCCATTTCCTGAAGCGTTTCGGCTCGGCGATTTTGCTGTCGGTGGTGCAGTCGGGGCTTGGGCTGTTGCAGCGCGGCGGCAATGATGTTGTTGTCCGGACTGCCGATGATGCTAAAAGCGTCGCTGGCATCGCGCTTCAACGCGACATCAACATTCCGCCCACGGTGAAGGTCGCGCAAGGCACCGCTATCCGCATTTTCATTGCCCGCGATCTCGATTTTTCGGGCACCGATGGCGGCCCGCAATGAATATGATGAGCCCCGTCACAGGGGACATAAGCAACATCTATCTCAGCAGCTATCTCTCGCCATTGGCGGAGTGGCTGGACGCTGGAGATGTCACCGAAATATTGGTCAACCGCCCCGGAGAAGTCTGGATTGAGCGCATTGGCGCCGCGCAGATGGAGCGCCATGAAGCACCAGCAATTGACGCGCAATTGCTGGAGCGACTTGCGCATCAGATCGCGCGGATCAACCATCAGGGGGTCAGCCGCGAAACACCGCTGCTGGCGGCGGTACTGCCTGGCGGTGCGCGCGTGCAGATGGTGCTGCCGCCCGCAACGCGGGGTGATGTTGCGCTCGCCATTCGCAAGCACATCGTCCACGATCTGACGCTTGAAGATTATCTGAAAAGTGGCGGGTTCAGCAAATTAAAGACTGCCAGCGGCAGCGAAGCGGATCTGCGCGTATCGCTGACGGCGAAGCATGAGGAAGGCGACATTCTGGGCTTCCTGCGCGATGCGGTCGCCGCGCGGAAAACTATATTGCTGTCTGGAGGAACCTCGTCCGGCAAAACCACCTTGCTCAATGCATTATTGAAAGAAATCCCGTCGCACGAACGCGTTATCGCTATTGAAGACACGCCCGAAATCAAATTGGGCCGACCCAACGCCATCGGGCTGGTAGCCGTCACTGGGGACCAGGGCGAGGCGCGTATTACGATCGATGATTTGATGCGCGCGTCCCTCCGCATGCGACCAGACCGGCTGATCGTAGGCGAACTGCGCGGAAACGAGACGGTAACTTTCCTGCGTGCGATCAACACCGGGCATCCGGGATCGCTGAGCACAATCCACGCCAGTTCGCCGGACGGTGCATTCGAGCAGATTGCACTTATGTGTATGCAGGCAGGCTTCGGCCTCTCGCGAACTGAAACAATCCACTATGCGAAATCAATGATAGACATTGTAGTGCAGATGGATAGGCATGCCGGTCGGCGAGAAATTACCAATATTTCTGTTCCCACGAGAACGGAACACGCTCCCGATCTTTAGCATGTTCCCCCTCAGCGCCAATGGTACAGATTTGAGGTTGTGCTCAAGGAGCGCTTTGGTGTCGTCGTAGTGACGAAGGAAGGCTGATCAGACCAAAACAATCCATCTTCAAAAGGCGAGCGGAAGCCGCGGCGATGGACATCAGGCGTGCGGGCGAGATGGCATCTCCACATCTTGGATGCCCGTCTCTGGCCGTAAACAGCTCGTCTGCCTTTTGCGTTGGCTTGCAGAAAAGCTGCCATTGGGCTGTATGTGCGACGGAAGCGGTCGATCTGATGACACGCCGACTTATCTCACCGTCGATACTGGCACGGGAGAAAATTCTGACATGTTCTGGCGGCAGGCTGGAGCCAGCCTGCCGCCGCTGCATAATCGGTCAACACGCCAGGCCCACTGCCCTTAGAATTTCACGTTGGCGGTCAGGTAATAATAGGAACCGTTAAATCCGAACTGGTTCGCGTTGCGGGTATAGGGTGTTTGCCCGTTCGAATAAGACGCAGCTTCGCCTGTCGCACCGTCGCGAAGATTGTTCCATTTGTCCGGGTAGGTATCGAACAAATTATTGACCCCCAATGTAACTCCGAATGAATCGGTAAAGGCATAGGTCGCGTTCAGGTCGAAGATTGTCTTGGCACCAAAGGTTTGGACACAGCGGTTGGCGGCGTTGCATGTGACGTTGGAGTCGGCTGCATTCAGACCTGTGCTGAAGGCTTTGACGTTACCAAAATAGGTGGCACGTGCACCCAACGTCAGGCCGCCTGTTTCGAAGTTGGTCGAAAACAGGATTTTGGTACGCGGCTGCGCGACCTCAATCAGCTCGATTGCTGTGAGCCCCAGCAGCATTGCTGCCTGATTGGCAGCAGATGCCCCGGCGACCAACTGCGTCGGCGTGGCACGTTGGCTCTGCACCTTGGTTTCAGCATGGGTTCCGGCCAGTGTCAGCTTCAACTGCCCGGCGCCGACGTCCAGTTTATAGGTTGCAACAACATCGATACCGCGCGTCCGGGTGTCGATCTGGTTGGTGAAGAAGCGGATTTCACGCACACCGGGAAACAGTGCCGCCACTGCCGGGAAATTGGCGGACAATATGCCATCGGTGATGGCGATACGGTCCTTGATATCGATCTGGAATGCATCGACCGTGAAGGTGAATGCCCCTAGATCGCCCGTGAACCCGGCGCTGAAATTGTCAGAAATTTCTGCCTTCGGATCGGGGATTCCGAGCGTTGCCAAGCGGGGATCGCTGCTGGCGATTTGCTGGGTTTGCAGGATCTGGTTATTCTGCACTGTCGACGTGTTGACGCGGTTGCCGATCTGGGCGAGCGAAGGTGCACGGAAACCGCGATTATAGGAGCCGCGAACCGCGAGCGCGTCGCTCAGCTTGAAACGTGCGGCGAGCTTGCCCGACAGGTTGCCGCCAAAGTCGCTGTAATTCTCATAACGCAGTGCGGTGGTCACCAGAAGGGCGTCGGTTATGTCGGCCTCCAGATCGATGAACGCGGCGATATTGCGACGGCTCAGGTCGTTTTCATCGGCAGGAGCATAGCCAGGGCGACCATTCGAGCCCGCAGTGCGACCCGAGAGGGCAAGGGGGCCAACTTGATAGGAGGCGAGATCGCCCCGGCTAACTTTGAAATTGTCGTGCCGCCATTGAACACCCATCGCAAGATTGAGTGCATCGATGCCGCCGACTGCGCCGAGATCTTTCGATCCCGTCAGATCGACGACTTGCTGGCTGAATTGCGTGCGGCCAACATAAAATTCGGTTGGGCTGGCGGACCCCAGAGACGCGTTGACTGTATTATTGGCAAATTGGTCAAGATGGTTGTGACCAAAGCCATAGCCCAGATCAATATCCCAACCGCCAAGTTCTGCCTTCAGCCCCCCGTTAATCGAATAATCGATCGAGCGGCCGGGAAGGACTGGCACATACCCGTCCGGGAAGATTGAGAGCACGGCGTTGGCAGTTGTTGCCGGAGCCCGGAAAAAGCCGAATGCACGAATATCTTTTCGCGAATAGCCGCCGAACAAATAAGCGGTAATGGCATCATTCACGGGCAGTTCTGAATTCACGAACGCTTGATAGGTGCGGTTGCGGTTCGCCCCGTAGTTGCCAACAACAAACGTCCCTTGCGGATAAACGCCGCGATCGGCGCGCGGGTTGGCTGTGGTGTAGGGAAAAGCTGCGGTCGGTCCAGTTGTTGCATAATTGGCGGGCGTTGCAGGATAAAGCACGCCGTTATAGGGATCGGACCGGTTCGTGCCTTCGGTACCGAAATATTCAAGCGTGTAGTTTATAAATCCGCCATTTGAACCAAGCTTCAGGCCATGGTTGATCGAACCCTTGATGGTGAAGCCATCGCCCTCTTTGTTCAGTCCGGTCGTGATGCCGACCGACCCGCCTTCATCATCGTCCTTCAACGCCAAATTGACGATCCCGGCAATAGCATCCGATCCATATTGTGCGGCTGCACCATCGCGCAGCACTTCAATGCGCGCCACGGCCGCTGTCGGGATGCTGTTCAAATCAGAAACCACGGTACCAAGGCCCGGAGAAACGTTAAGGTTGAGCGCCGAGAATTGGTGACGACGATGGCCGTTAATCAACAGCAAAACCTGATCGGGGGCCAAGCCGCGGAGCGAAGCCGGGTCGGCGAAGTTGGTCGCGCCGTTGACGCCGTATTTTGAAGAGTTGAATGAAGGCGACGTGAACTGCACCTGTTGACCCAGATCGGTTTGACCGGTGGCGGCCAGATCCTCTGTACTCACCACATCGACGGGTACCGGGCGATCCACATCGGTCCGTGCCCTACCGCGTGAGCCGATAACGGTAATGCCTTGATCCTCTGCCGCAGCCTCTGCTTCCCCCATCGGAACATCTGCGTCCTGCGCGAACGCAGGCGCAGCGAAGCTCAACATTAGCGCAGTGGATGCCATCCAAAGATTGCTGTTCATTTTCATTTTCCCTCTCCCGTATTTTTTGTAAATTTGATCTTATCGTTCAGTCAGTATCCGCCATGCCCGGCGCGGCAATTAACGTTTCCTGTGGCCCTGTGCCGTTTGCGAGCGCGGCGCGTAATTGGTCGACGTCGAGCGCATTTTCCCAGCGGGCGACCACAATGGTGGCCACGGCATTGCCCATGAAGTTGGTAAGCGCACGGCATTCGCTCATAAACCTGTCGATGCCGAGGATCAGCGCCAACCCGGCTAGCGGGATCGACGGCACAATCGACAAGGTTGCCGCCAGCGTAATGAAGCCTGCACCAGTCACCCCCGCTGCGCCCTTCGAGCTGATCATCGCGACCAAGAGCAACGCCAGCTGTTCGCCGAGTGACAGATCTATGCCCGTCGCCTGCGCAATGAACAACGCGGCGAGCGTCATGTAAATATTGGTGCCATCAAGATTGAATGAGTAGCCGGTGGGCACCACCAGCCCCACAACCGATTTGGCGCAGCCTGCGCGCTCCATTTTGTCGATCAGCGACGGCAACGCCGCTTCAGACGAGGAAGTACCCAGAACAAGCAGCAATTCCGCCTTCAGATACCGGATGAGTGCCAGTATTGAAAAGCCGTTGAGCCGGGCGATGCCGCCCAAAACTACTAGCACAAACAAGAGCGACGTGGCGTAGAATGTGGCAACGAGCGACCCCAGCGATACTAACGTGCCGATGCCATATTTGCCAATGGTGAAGGCCATCGCCCCGAACGCACCAATAGGCGCTGCACGCATAACGACCGCCACCATGCGAAATACGACGGTGCTGACACTTTCGAGCAATCGCAGGACAGGTGCTGCGGGTTCCCCGACCATCGCCATCGAAATGCCGAACAAGACCGCCACAAGCAGCACTTGCAGGATCGACCCTTCGGTCAACGCCGATACGACTGTGGTCGGGATTATAGCGAGCAGAAAGGCGACAATGCTGACATCATGCGCTTTGTCGGCATAGGTTTTTACCGCAGATGCATCGAGTGTTGCCGGATCAATATTCAAGCCCGCACCCGGCTGCACAATATTGGCAACAGCCAAACCGACCACCAGCGCGAGCGTAGATACGGCGAGAAAATAGGCAAACGCCTTGCCCGCGACCCGGCCGACTGCCGAAACCTGACCCATCCCGGCGATGCCGGTTGCGATGGTCAGAAATATGACCGGGGCAATGATCATCTTCACAAGCTTGATGAAGCCGTCGCCCAAGGGCTGCAAAGCAACGCCAGTCTCCGGTGCCAGAAAGCCGAGCGCAACACCCAATCCAATAGCAGTCAGCACCTGCACATAGAGATGGGCATAAAATGGCGTCTTACGGCCCTGCATTGGCGCTTGCGGAATATTCATGCCTCTCCTTTGACGGCGCAGGTTCACCTGACGCTCGTTCAATCGGGTTATGCCTCCGTCGAAGATATCAATGAAGAGCGGCGCAGTGCCCCATCAAATCATTGAATATTAATGATTTAAGTGATAATTATGGGAAGACCTGTGCGATTTTTCGCACAACATGTCTTCTCCTGTGCGGATTTTCGCCTAAGCTCGGCGAATCATGGATTGGAAATTCATCATGCGACCGGAAGGCCGCCGCAAAGCATTCTTTGCCATTCTGGCCTTACTGGTATTTGGCGCGGCGGTGCTGGTATCTGATCGTCTCGCCGAACGCCGCGCGGTCAATGCCGAGAGTGCTCGGCTATCAAGTGTCGCCCGTCTGACAGCGTCTAGCTATCAGCGCCAAGTCGACAAGTTTAGATTGGTCGCAACCACACTTTCCGCCGATTCTGATGTTGGGCTGTTGCTCGATACAAGGACACCCGAGGCAGCCAAGCGTTTGAATGAGCGACTTGCCAACCTTACAACTGCGCTTGATGCTTCTGTGATTTACCTGCTTGATGACCAAGGAACAACAATTGCGTCGAGTAACTGGCGACAAGCAGACAGTTTTTTGGGCGAGAATTACCGGTTCCGTGCCTATTTCAAGCAAGCTCTAGCGACGGGCGAGTGGGAGCAATATGCCCTCGGCACGCGCAGCCGTATTCCCGGTCTATTTGTGGCGCGCCGCGTTGTGACCGGAGCGAAAACCACGGGCGTGATTGTCGTAAAGATTCGCTTCGATGGCCTGGAACGCGAATGGGCGTCCTCGGCAGTATCTACTTTTGTTACCAGCAAGCAGGGCGTCATTCTGGTCAGCAGCATCCCGGCGTGGCGATTTCAAACGATCCGGAAACTGGAGGAAACCGAGCAGCAAAGGCTGCGCGCGCGGGTGGAGTTCGGCAATGCGCCGTTGCGGCAAAACGCGCTGTTCGCAGGCAAGTCTGTGATTAGTAGTGCGGTTGATTTTCGAAGAGATACGCGGTTTATCGCTGTGCAGGAAGCGCTGCCCAATGGTTGGTCGGTGTACGTCGTAGCGCCGCTTGAGAAAGCCGTTGCTTCCGCCCGTAATGTTGGTCGTCTGGTGATATTGGTGATCGCAGGGCTTATCGCGGCACTGGCCGTCTTCTACATCTTTCGCCGCCGCACGATCATCGCGACCGAGCAGCGCGAAAGTGCCAACCGAATTGCTGACCTGAAAGACCGTCTGGTGCAGGCCAACAAGCTTTCCAGTCTGGGCCAGATGGCGGCCGGCATTGGCCACGAAATCAACCAGCCGCTGACAGCGATCGGCATTCGAGCACAAAATGCGCACAAGTTGATCGAAGCCGGACGCGCGCACGACGCTGCGACTGCGCTTGACGAAATTAGCGCACTCACCGCCCGAATGGGTGCGATTACCAGCGAGCTGCGACGGTTTGCGCGGCGCGGCGACGGCGGTATCGGCAAAGTGTCGTTGCAGGCTGCATTTGAAGGGACGCAATTACTGCTGGGCGACCGTATCCGGACCACCGGAACCATATTAAATGTTGATCCTGTTGATATCAGCGTCGTCGGTGAGCAAGGCAGGCTGGAGCAGGTGTTTGTGAACCTGATCCAGAACGCAATGGATGCGATGGGCGACGGCGGACGGATCGATATCGGCGTTCGGGTCATTGGCCAAGCAGTGACCATCGTAATCCGCGATAACGGCCCGGGCATATCCGACGATGTGCGCGAACGGTTGTTTCAGCCCTTCACAACATCCAAGGATGACGGTCTTGGTCTTGGCCTCGTTATCTGCCGCGACATTATTGCCGATTTTGGCGGCGAGCTAAACCTGGCTCCGTCGCAAGCGGGAGCAGAGTTTGTGATAACGCTGAAGGCCGCATCATGACCTCTGGCAAAGTCTCAACAATCGCCATTGTCGATGACGAAGCCGATATCCGCTCGGCTTTACGTCAGATGTTGCAACTGGAGCAATTGCACCCAATCGAGTTTGCCGATGCCGAAAGTGCGCTGGCACAAATTGATGCCACATTCCCGGGCATTGTGATTGCTGACCTCAGAATGCCGGGGCTTGATGGCAGCGGCCTGTTCAATCGCCTCCTCCGCTGCGACCCCGAACTACCCGTGATCATGATATCTGGTCATGGCGACATCGCAACAGCTGTCGATCTGGTCCGACGCGGGGCATATGATTTTCTCTCCAAACCATTTGAAGGGAACGCCCTGATTGCTTCAGTGCGGCGGGCACTGGAAAAGCGGGCACTGGTTCTTGAAAATCGTCGTCTACGCGAACAACCCGCAGCCGCGGCCGGTGGGGCCATTCTTGGGGATTCGCCTGAGATCGAGCAGCTACGCCAAACACTGGTCCAGCTGGCGCAGGCTGATATCGACGTGCTGATCACCGGTGAAAGCGGCGTAGGCAAAAGCTTAATCGCAGCGACACTGCACCGCCGTAGCCCGCGCGCGCGCAAGGCGATGGTAACTGTTGATTGTAGCGCATTGCCCGGCGAACAGGCCGAAAGCCTGCTGTTCGGCCATGTCAGCGGAGCGTTCGCCGGGGCGCAATTCCCGCGCAGCGGGCAGCTTCTGCTTGCGGATGGCAGCACACTTTTTCTCGATCATGTCGATGGCCTCGCACGGACGCTACAAGCCCGCATTCAGCAGACGATGGAGGATCGGGCTGTTCTCCCCGTAGGCGGAAACAAGACACAGACCAGCAACTTTCGGACGATCTCGGCCACCGATGTCGACCTCGATACCATGGTGGCAGGCGGAGAATTTGATCGCTCGCTGTATTTCCGGCTGGGTGCATACCGACTGGAGGTTCCGCCTTTGCGGGCGCGGCGTGGTGATGTGGTCGTCCTGTTCCGGGCTTTTCTTGCCGAGGCCGCCGCAGAACTCAAGCGCGACCCTCCTATGCTTTCGCCGTCGATTTGGAATCGACTGCAGAACTATGACTGGCCGGGTAATGTGCGTGAGCTGCGCAGTTTTGCTGCAAATGTCGCGCTGGGCCTCGGCGATTCTGATGCGGCAAGGCGTCCGGCGTCGCCAGGCGATGACCAGCCCGGTTTGAAGGAAGCAATCGCTGCATTCGAGGCAGACTTGATCCGCAACATGCTTGACAGGCATGGCGGAGACATAACCACGACGATCGCCGCGCTGCAGCTGCCCCGCAAGACATTCTATGACAAGCTCGCACGACATGGGATCAATCCGAATGACTACCGCTCGAACCCCTCTCGTCGAGGCAGTTGAGCTAGCTCGGAAACATCCACCCAGCGAGCATCAGCCCGCCTGCAATCACGATTAAACGGATCATCCCAACCGGCAGTCGCCCCAACAGACGCGCGCCGATCACGCTCCCCAGCACACCGCCTGTGCCCAACGAAATAGTGACCGGCCAATTGACCCAACCAGAAAGAGCGAAGACAAGTACCGCCCCCAAATTGATCGCCGCGATCAAGACATTCTTGATTTCCCCGGATAATCTTGGCTCATGCCCGGACAGACCGAGAAGTGCCAAAACAAGAAAGCTGTTCCCGCCGCCGAAGTATCCACCGTACACCGCCAATGGAGCAAACAGTCCGGACAATGTCCGCTTGTTTGCAAACGTGCCTGTCCGCACAATTACGCCCGGAACCCCGCTGGCAGCATATATTGCGGTCGCAAGCAAAACCAGCCAAGGCACGAGCGTCTTGAATGTAGGCGACGCGGTTGCCAACAATAATCCTGCACCCACTGCTCCGCCAATTATGGCTATTCCGAGTAGCATCAACGGGTGACCCAACCTCGTCTCCGGCAACCGATGCCTTACGCTAAAACCCGCCGCCAACTGTCCAGGACTTAGCGCCACAGTCGATGTCAGATTGGCAATACGCGGATCAAGACCGGTCAGGCTCAAAACCCCCAACGTCAGGATAGGTCCACCACCCGCCAGCGCATTAATGATGCCAGCGCCGCAGCCCGTCGCGATTAAAATGAGATGATAGAGCCAGCCGTCCATCCGCAGGCCTTTGCAGAAACCAGACTTAAGCAAAATCCTTATTTCGCAAATCTATTGAACTCGGCTTCCAACTCATAACCTGAAGATCGTAGGTTCAAATCCTAGTTCCGCAACCAACAAAATCAGCCCGCCTTGTGCGGGCTTCTTTATTGTCCGGAATGCACCAGGCAGAGGCAGCCGTCGTTCACCGAAAAAATCCTTTATGCCGTCGAACAACACAGCCTGCCTTGCAGTCACGCGCTAGGCGTGACAGCTTGATAAACTGACATCAGGACACGGGGAGCTTGCGGTGCAAAGACTTACAAAAACAACGTTGATGATCGGTATCGCGATTGTGACGACGCTGCCGAACTCGGTGCTGGCGCAAACCCCGCCTGCCGATGACAAGAAACCGAAATGGGATGTCGCGGCTCCTCCGGGATTGACGATCCGCGAAGTGCCGATCGATGTGTCCGAGGGTTCGTGGATGAACCTCGATGTCAGCCCCGACGGACGCACGCTGGCGTTCGATCTGCTTGGCGATATTTACACGATGCCCGTGTCCGGTGGCACGCCGACGCGGATCGCCGACGGCCTTCCCTTCGAAACACAGCCCAGATTTTCGCCCGATGGTAACCGGATTGCGTTCACCTCCGACCGTGGCGGCGGCGACAATATCTGGATCATGAATGCCGATGGCTCCGACAAGCGGCAGATGAGCAAGGAAGATTTCCGCTTGCTCAACCAACCGAGCTGGAGCCCCGACGGACGGTTTATTGCTGCAAAGAAGCATTTCACCACTGGGCGCTCGCTCGGCACGGGCGAGGTCTGGCTCTATCATGTGTCGGGTGGCGCTGGCGTTGTGCTCGTCAAGAAGCCGAACGAGCAGCATCAGAAGGAGCTCGGTGAACCGATTTTCGCGCCCGATGGCAAACATATCTATTACACCCGCAACATCACGCCGGGGCCGATCTTTCAATATGCGCAGGATTCGAACGGCGAGATTTTCGACATTGAGCGGTACGAGATCGACACCGGCAAAATCGACGCAGTGGTGACCGGCGCGGGTGGCTCGGTGCGGCCGACGCCTTCGCCCGATGGCAAGAAAATCGCCTTTGTTCGGCGCGAACGGACGCAGTCGAAGCTGTATGTCAAAGACTTCACAACCGGCGAAGAACGCAAGATTTTCGACGCGCTCGATCAGGATGTGCAGGAAACCTGGGCGGTGACGGGTGTCTATCCGAATATGGACTGGTCGCCCGATTCGAAGAGCATCTATTTCTGGGCAGGCGGCAAGATCCGTAAGGTCGACTGGCCGACCGGCGTGGTGGCCGATATTCCGTTTCGTATCTCGGATACGCGCGGTGTTATAGACCCGCCGCGTCCCGCTATTGAAGTTGCTCCAGCTGAGTTCCAAACGACAATGCCACGTGGCGTTGCAACTTCGCCCGATGGCAGCCGCGTCGTTTTCGAAACGATGGGCAAATTGTGGGTCAAGCCCACGAGTGGCGGCGCTACCAGACGGCTGACATCGGCCTCCGACGAGATGGAAGCTTATCCGTCTTGGTCGCGCGACGGCAAAACGATTGTCTATGTTGCATGGACCGACAAGGGGCTGGGTGAAATCCGCACGGTCGGCGCAGGCGGCGGCACAGCGCGCAAGATTACCCAACAGGCTGGGCATTATGCGCGCCCACGCTTCTCGCCCGACGGCAAGACTATCGTATTCGATAAGGTGCAGGGCGGCGGTTTGACCTCGCCGCGCATGTCCGACGAACCCGGTGTTTACCGGATTTCATCGACGGGTGGTGCTGCAATGCGGGTTGCGACGGGCGTCGGCAATCCACATTTCGGCAGCAGCAACGACCGTGTTTTCATGACCGAGGCTGGACAGAACAAGCGCCAACTGGTCAGCACCGACCTCAATGGCGAAGCGAAACGCAACCACGCCACCGGCGAGCTTGCCACGATCTATGAAGTATCGCCCGATGGCAATCACTTCGCGTTCCGGCAGAATTACGAAGCCTTTGTCATGCCGTTGATGCCCGGCACGCAAGAGGTCAGCGTTTCCCCGGCTGGTGGGCCGTTGCCCGTGACCAAAATAAGCAGTGGCGGGGCCGACTATATGCATTGGAGCGGCAATGGCAGTACGCTCCATTGGGCGTTGGGACCGACGCTCTATTCGGCGCAAACCGGTGCCTTTTTCCCGACCGCGCCCTTGGCCAAGGATGCCAAGCCAGCCAAATTCGAACCGCCGAAAACCGGCATATCGCTGGCGATGCCTATGAAATCCGACCGACCTTCGGGCGTCGTCGCGCTCACCGGCGCGCGGATAATTACAATGACGGACAAAAACGGTGGGATCATCGACAACGGCGTCGTGCTGATCGAGAATGACCGGATCAAGACGGTCGGCAGATCGGGCGAAGTGGCGATCCCGACGGGTGCAAAAACCGTTGATGTCACCGGCAAGACGATTATTCCCGGCCTCGTCGACGCGCATGCCCACGGGCCCCACGGTGTCGACGATATGACGCCGCAGCAGAATTGGGTGAACATGCTCAATCTCGCGATGGGCATTACCACGCGGCATGACCCGTCGAGCAGTGCGGCAACCGCATTCCCGGCGGTCGAAATGCAGCGCGTCGGGTTGATCGTCGGGCCCAGGTCGTTCTCGACCGGCGAAATCGTTTACGGCGCAAAGGCCGCCGACGTCTACGCGCAGATCGACGGTTTCGACGATGCGCTGGCGCATGTCAGGCGGTTGAAGGCGCAGGGTGCGCACAGCGTCAAAAACTACAACCAGCCGCGCCGCGAACAACGCCAACAGGTGGTGGCTGCTGCGTTGCAGGAAAATATGCGCTCGGTCGCCGAGGGCGGTTCGCTATTCGGCATGGATATGGCGCTGGTCGCCGATGGTAACACCACGCTTGAGCATAATGTGCCGCTCGGCGTGTTTTACGAGGACGTCGTTCAGTTCTTCTCGAAGTCGAAGACCGGCTATACCCCGACACTCGTGGTAACTTATGGCGGCCCGGCGGGCGATCCCTATTGGCGGTCGCACACCGATGTGTTCCGCCATCCACTGCTGGCGAAGCACCAGCCGCCAGAAATTCTCGCAGCCAACAATGCCCGCCGCGAAATCGCGCCCGAGGAAGATTATGTCGATGACGACAACGCGCGTGAGGCGCACAAGCTCGCCAAAGCAGGTGTGCCCGTCGCTATCGGCGCGCATGGGCAAGAGGCCGGGATTGCCGCACATTGGGAGCTTTGGTCGTTCGTGCGCGGCGGCATGTCGCCGGTCGAGGCACTGGCCGCCGGCACCATCGAGTCCGCCCGGTCGCTTGGCTATGACAAGGATGTCGGCTCGCTGGAGGCAGGCAAGCTTGCCGACCTCGTCGTGCTCGATGCCGACCCCAGCATCGATATCCGCAATTCGGACAAGGTTGCCAAGGTGATGATTGGCGGGCGGCTGTACGACGCCGCGACGCTCAACGAAGAGGTGACGGGAACCCGGAAACGCCGACCTTATTATTGGGAGTGATGGCGGCCAACTAACCGGGCGATTTCAGCAGACGGCTACGCGAAAACAAGCCGGGGCTGGCAAAGGGTTCGAACATTTCCTCGGTATTTTCGGGGTCGAGCGCGGCGTGTCCGGGTTCATGAGGTCTTTGTGCTGACATTTATCCGGCTTGGCAACGGCTGTAACTGACTGCCAAAAACAATAATCGGTCGGGCAGGAAAAAAGCCGACTCCACATTTGCTGAAAAACAGCTATAGAACAAATCATGAACAATGGATCTGCTATAACCGATTCTGTCGATTTGCAGAGTTTGCACGGGGCATGGCGGCAATTGCAAGCCGGGGAGCAGAAGCTGTTGCCGACCGGTGCATCTTTCGTGGACGAAAAATTGAATGGCGGGCTTGTGCGAAACGGACTGCACGAATTTTTTGGTGCGGCAAAGGGCGACGCGGTGGCCGCCGCCGCCTTTGCCATGATGCTTACATTACGTCTGCCCGAACCGCAGGGACGCATATTCTGGGTATCGGGTGACAAGGACGTACAATCATCGGGACGGCTTTACCCGCCTGGATTGGCCGAGCTGGGCATAGACCCGTCGCTTATGGTTTGGGTCCAAACCGATAATCTGCGCGATAGCTTGCGCGCGGCGGCGGACAGCATCCGGTCAAAGGCAGCAGGCGCGGTCATATTGGAAGCACACGGCAATCCGAAGATGATCGACCTGACATCCACCCGTCGTCTCGCATTGGCGGCGTCTGAAAAAGATGTGCTCACATTATTGGTCCGGGGCGATGCGGTGCCGATGCCTAGCGCCGCGATCACCCGGTGGCAGGTGCGGTCTGCGCCTTCTGTACCTTTTCCCGGAAAAGCCCCGGGCCTTCCGGCAATCGACATCGGCCTGCTGCGTCACCGCAGTGGCATAGCGCCTTTTGAGGCAAAAGTGATTTGGGATCATGCACAACGAACTTTTCATGACGCGCCGCTATCTGGCGGCCTTCCTGCCGCTGCTGTCGGCTGAAAGGCTGATACAGGTACGGGGGGAGGCGCCTGACGCACCTTTTGCGCTGGTTGAAAAACAACGTGGGGCGATGCGCCTTGCTGCTTGCGACAAAGAGGCGCTGGCAATCGGTGTGATGCCGGGGATGGCACTCGCCGATGCGCGGGCACGGGTGCCGGCACTTGCGGTGTTCGATCATGATCCGTCGGCCGACCTTAAGCTCCTTGAATGGCTGGCGGCTGGCTGTGAGCGTTATACGCCCTCCTGCGCTTTGCACCCGCCGCAGGGGCTGATGCTCGATATCACCGGCTGCCTTCATTTTTACGGAGAAAATGAGGAGATATTGGCAGCCGATCTGAAGGCACGCTTAAGGCGTCATGGCATCACTGCACGACTGGCCAGCGGAACGACGCCCGACAGCGCCTTTGCCAAGGCGCGCTTTGTCACCGCGAATATTTCCGAGCTGCCGGTCGAGGCACTCGATGTTGAGCTAACAGTGCACAAGGCCCTCCGCCGTGCCGGACTGCGGTTCATAGGTGATCTTGCCGTTCGTCCACGTCAGGCTTTCGCTGCGCGTTTTGGCAAGGTCTGCACGCTCAAACTGGCACGGCTATTGGAAGAGGAAGACCCGCGAATAACTCCGCGCCGAAGCCTCCCCGTAATTCATGTCGACCGCAATTTTGCCGAGCCGGTGGCGCGCACCAAAGATGTCCTTGCGACCATCGAGGCGCTGGCGGTCGAGGCAGCAGATCTGTTGCGCGAACGGGGCGAAGGTGGTCGCCGCTTTGAGGTGACTTTGTTCCGCAGCGACGGCCATATCGCGCGGCTGGCCGTTGATACCGGCACCCCGACGCGTGACGCGGTGCTTTTGCTCCGTCTGATCCGGGAACGGATCGACGCACTGGCGGACCCGCTTGATCCCGGCTTTGGTTATGACCTGATCAGGCTGGCGGTACCG
Organism: Sphingomonadales bacterium; assembly: GCA_031406495.1. Taxonomy (GTDB): domain Bacteria; phylum Pseudomonadota; class Alphaproteobacteria; order Sphingomonadales; family Sphingomonadaceae; genus Sphingorhabdus_B. Next base: position 483,266 of record JANOHL010000103.1, read on the forward strand.
GTCGCCGAAACACTTTTGAATGTGCAGATAGGGCTGGAGAAAAAGGTCGATGTCAAAGCAGAGGCCGCAGCACTGATCGACCGGCTGAGCGTGCGTTTGGGACCCGAAAGGGTACGGCATTTCCACGCAGGTAATAGCCATATTCCCGAACGCGCAACCTTTGAGAAGGCAGCACAGGCAGGGGCATCGTCGGGCGAGTGGGGCAAGCGCGAACCCGGCGATCCGCCCGCCCGCCCCGTCCGCCTGTTCGATCCACCACAACCGATTGAGGTTACAGCAGAAATTCCAGACGGTCCGCCCCGGCAGTTTCGCTGGAGGCGAAATATACATCAGGTGCTTCTGTACGAAGGCCCCGAACGCATCGCCGCCGAATGGTGGCGCCGCAAGAATGGCCATGAGCCGGGTAAGGGCGGCCTGACTCGCGATTATTACCGGATAGAGGACAGTGAAGGTCGGCGTTTTTGGGTGTTTCGACACGGGCTTTATGACGAGCAAGCTGCCCCCGGATGGTATTTGCATGGGCTGTTCGCATGAACGCAGCTCCCGCCTATGCCGAACTGGTTGCTGCGACCAATTATTCTTTTTTAACGGGAGCGTCGCAACCGTCTGAAATGGTGGAAAAAGCTTTGTTGCTCGGTCATAAAGGAATTGGGATTTCTGATAGAAATAGTGTCGCAGGCGTTGTCCGGGCATGGCGTCATTTGAAACTTTTACGCGAAGAGCTTGATCTGGGGCATGATTTCAAGCTGTTGACAGGCGCGCGACTGGTCTTCGCGGACACTACACCAGATGTGATCGCTTATCCAACCGATCGTAGCGCTTGGGGTCGGCTGACGCGGATGTTGAGCGATGGCAACCTGAAAACTGAGAAAGGCAATTGCCTTCTTTATTTCTCCGATCTTCTCAAATGGTGTGAGGGAATGGTTTTGATCATCCTTCCCCCGGTTGGCAGCTTTGCTCTGGCCGGAGAAGGAGAGTTGCATTCGGCTCTGGCAATCCTGCGCAACAGGTCACGCAACCTTTGGATTGGTGCGGTGATGAACCGGACCGGATGCGATGACCGGCGTCTGGCAGAACTTCAGACCCTGTCAAAGACTACACGGATATCGCTCGTGGCAGTAAACGACGCCCTTTACGCCACGGCTGAAACCAGACCGCTCCATGACATACTGACCTGCATCCGCAACGGTACAACCATCGACAAAGCAGGCCGGGTATTGGCTGCCAATGCCGAGCGGTATTTGCAACCCGCAGAGGAAATGGCGCGGCTATTCGCCAAAGCGCCGGAAGCAATTTCTGCCATCGATCAGATTATGGCCAAAGTCAGTTTCGATCTGGGCCAGCTCTCCTATCAATATCCGCATGAGCCCGTGCCTCGCGGCTACACGCCGCAAGATTGGCTCGAAACGCTTGTAGCGCGCAAGGCGAAAAAGCGATGGCCTGATGGCGTACCCAAAGCTTTGCGGGGTCTTCTCGACAGCGAACTGGGGATTGTCGGACGGCTGGGCTATGCCACCTATTTCTTGACGGTGCACGACGTTGTCCGTTTCGCCAACAAGCAAGGGATTTTGTGTCAAGGACGCGGATCGGCGGCTAATTCGGCGATTTGCTACGTATTGGGAATTACCTCGGTTGATCCAGTCAAGCATGGGCTGCTTTTCTCCCGTTTCATGTCGGAAGAACGTGCTGAGCCACCCGACATCGACGTCGATTTCGAGCATGCGCGGCGCGAGGAGGTGATGCAATATATCTACAGGCGATATGGACGCCGACGAGCCGCTATCGTGGCAACGGTCATTCATTATCGCCCGCGCAGTGCTGTGCGTGAAGTGGGTAAGGCATTGGGGATAACCGAGGATGTTACTGCGCGCCTTGCAGGACTCGTGTGGGGCAGCTTTGGCAGTAAACCCGACGAAAAACGGTTGCGTGAAGCCGGGTTCGATCCGGACAATCCTGTCATCGCCCAGCTTAAATCGCTGTCAGAACAGATACTCACATTCCCGCGTCACCTCTCCCAGCATGTCGGCGGGTTTGTGCTGACCGAGGACCGGCTTGATGAAACAGTGCCGATCCACAATGCCGCGATGAAAGACCGCACTTTCATCGAATGGGACAAGGACGACATCGACGCACTGGGCCTGATGAAAGTCGATATATTGGCGTTAGGGATGCTCACCTGCATAGATAAAGCATATAAAATGATTGCAGCGAATGGGGGGGCCTCGCTGCGCCTCGACAATGTTCCTGACGAAGACAAAGCCGTGTTCGACATGTTGTGTGCGGCAGATACAATCGGCGTTTTTCAGGTCGAAAGTCGCGCGCAGATGAGCATGCTACCGCGTCTGCAGCCACGGGAATTTTACGACATCGCCATCCAGGTGGCGATTGTCCGGCCCGGCCCGATTCAGGGAAATATGGTGCACCCCTATCTCCGGCGACGGGAGCTGCATCGCAAGGGGCAGAAAGCGTTCGACTTTCCGAAACCCGCGCCTCCCGAGAACCCCAATGAGCTTGTAGAAGTGCTAGGCAAAACGCTTGGTGTTCCGTTGTTTCAGGAACAGGCCATGAAGCTGGCCATCGTTGCTGCCAGGTTTACCGATTCCGAGGCCAATGAGCTACGCCGCGCGATGGCGACCTTTCGCAATGTCGGAACGATACACAAATTTGAGACAAAGCTCGTCGAAGGAATGGTCGCGCGAGGATATGAAAAGGACTTTGCCGAGCGCTGCTACCAACAGATCAAGGGCTTCGGCAGCTATGGCTTTCCTGAAAGCCATGCAATCGCCTTCGCTCGCCTGGCCTGGATATCGGCTTGGCTAAAGTGGCATTACCCTGCGATTTTTGCGGCATCTTTGCTGAATTCCCAGCCGATGGGTTTCTATGCGCCAGCGCAAATCATTGCCATGGCGCGTGGTCACGGTGTTGCTGTCTTGGCGATTGATGCCAATTGTAGCGATTGGGACAATGTGGTTGTTTCCGACGCGGGTACCAAAACGCGCGAAGGCTTGGCTCTTCGGCTCGGTTTGCGGCAGATTGATGGTTTCTCTGAGCAATGGGCCAATGCCATAATGGCTGCCCGACCGTTTAGCTCGATTGAGGATATCGCGTGGCGTGCTTCCTTACCGTCCCGCGCGTTACATTTGCTTGCGGATGCCGATGCCTTACGCTCGTTGGGCTTCGACCGGCGTGAAGGGGCATGGGAGGCAAGGCGAACTCCCACTGATCAATTGTCCTTGTTCGCTGCTACCGGCGCGCAGGAGCTTGGCAAGGAAGCCGAAGCCAATCTGCCCGTCATGCGGTTGGGCGAACATATTGCGGCGGATTATCAGACTATCCGTCTCTCGCTCAAAGGTCACCCGATGCAGATATTGCGGGCCATATTCGCCTCAGAAGGGATTAGAAGTTGTGCCGAGATTTCGGCTTCCCGCAACGGCGCGAAGGCAAAGGTTGCAGGCGTGGTGCTGGTGCGACAGCGGCCGGGGGAGGGCAAGGCGATTTTCGTGACACTGGAGGATGAAACCGGCGTCACAAATGTGATCATGTGGGCGCGGACATTCGAGCGGTTCCGACTTGCCGTCATGTCAGCAAGGCTGATGGAGGTGCAGGGTGAAGTGCAGCGCAGTTCCGAAGGTGTTGTCCATCTGATGGCGCACAGGATCATCGACCGCACCGCCGAGCTTTCCAAATTATCCGAGATCGACGATGGCAACGCCCCGCTCAGTCGTTCGGACGAATTTGCGCGCCCGGTTTATCCGCGCGGTAGCCATCCACGCGATGTGCGAATTCTCCCGAAATCACGCGATTTTCATTAAACCCAAAATTTCTCTACGCAGAGTCTTTGGCTGCCCTTCGCGCTGCCAGTTCCTCCACTGATCCCGCGCGCATGAACGGGTTGGTGGCGCGTTCGAGGGCGATGGTGGTCGGCACTGTCGCTTCGCCACGTTCGCGCATTGCGGTTACTTCGGCCATCCGTGTTGCCAACGCTATGTTTTCTGGTTCCACCGTCAGCGCAAAGCGGCCATTGCTAAGCGTGTATTCATGCGCGCAATATACCGCTGTGTTGTCGCCCAGAGCCTCCAGTTTGCGCATATTCGAATACATTTGATCGGCTGTGCCTTCAAACAATCGTCCGCATCCCATCGCGAACAACGTGTCCCCGACAAACGCGATTTGGTCTTCGGCAAAGTGGAAAGCGATATGTCCTGCTGTGTGCGCTGGAACGTCGATTACCTTGGCCACCGCCGCACCTAGCATGACCGTATCCCCGCCCTTCACCTGCACATCGAGCGTCGGGATACGCTCATATTCCGCCTCAGGTCCGGTTATCGTGCAGCCGGTCGCCGCCTTGATCTCGGCATTGCCACCCGTGTGATCGGGGTGCCAGTGCGTGTTCCAGATATGAGTGATCTTCCAGCCAAGTTCGTCGGCCTTGGCGAGTACCGGCGCGGCTACCGCCGGATCGACGACCATTACCTCTCCGCTTTCGCTTTCGCGCACCAGCCAGATATAATTGTCGGAAAGGACGGGAATGCGAACGACTTCGATTGCCATTACCAATGCCCCGTGTTCGGCATCGACGCCCAAGGTTCGGCTGGCTCGAAATGGCCTTCCTGGAGCAACTCGACCGAGATATTATCTGGGCTGCGGACAAACGCCATATGGCCGTCGCGCGGCGGGCGGTTGATGGTGACGCCGGCGTCCATCAAGCGCTGACAGGTGGCGTAAATGTCGTCGACGCGATAGGCGAGGTGGCCGAAATTGCGGCCCTCGCCGTAACTGCTCTCGTCCCAGTTGTGCGTGAGTTCGACCTGAGCATCTTCGTCACCGGGGGCTGCCAAAAAAATCAACGTGAAGCGCCCGGCTTCGTTATCGAAACGCCGCAACTCTTTCAGACCCAGCAATTCGAAAAAGCGGATTGTTGCAACTGGGTCGCTGACGCGGATCATGGTGTGGAGATATTTCATCGCGTTTCTACTCTATTCATCTCTATTCAGACACAGTTCATCGCAATCGGAGCAATGGCCATTCCGGGTTCGCTTCGGATATGGGCTGGTCAGCACGCCAAAACAAGGGCACATCGGTTCGCATTTTTAAGGGATGGGCAAAATGGAAGACGGAACAGAAAACAAGGCGTGGTTTGCAAAATTGGCAGGCAATCAGGGCAAGGCCTGGCTCGCGGGAAGCGCGATCCTTGCCTTCGGGCTGATCGCGGGCGGTTATTTGATGGGTGACGGCCTGGTGCGAATGAAACAGTCGGACCGTGCGGTTACCGTGCGCGGCCTCGCCGAACGCAATGCGACCGCCGATCTGGCGACCTGGACGATTGCTTACTCGGCAAAGGCCGGCGACCTGCAAAGCGCTCAAACAAAGGTGGATAATGACACCAAGGCGATCCGCAGTTTCTTCAACTCGCTTGGTTTCGATGCCGATGCGTTGCAGCCCACGGGCGCCAATGTCTCGCAATATAATGAAAACGGCACCCCTACCTATACGGTCAAGCAGCGGCTCTCTTTGCGCACCACTGATATCAAAAAGGCTGAAGCTGCGGTCAAGCGGCAGTTCGATCTTGTGAAAAGCGGTGTCGAATTGGAGGAAGGTTCGGGCATGAGCTACACCTTCACCAAATTGAACGACATCAAGCCAGCAATGATCGCGCAAGCAACCAAAGATGCACGCAAATCGGCGGAGCAATTCGCCAAGGACTCAGGCACCGGTGTCGGCAGCTTTAAATCGGCAACCCAAGGCAATTTCGAAGTTACCGCGCGCGATGGTGACGGCGGCGGCGGTTGGGGTATTTCGGACACGCCGTACAAGAAAGTCCGCGTGGTGACGACGGTCGAATATTATCTCGATTGAGCATCCGCTGCTGGCGGTGTTGGGGCATTGCCCAACGCCGCCAGTTGCACCTGCGCTGTTGTTGCCTGACGACTGTTCGGTGCAATCTTGATGACCTGTTCCCACTGCTTTCGGGCAGCCGCTTCATCGCCCGCCGCAATCGCGATATTGCCTGCCTCCAGCGCCACTGCTGCATCGCGCGGCGCAAGTGCAGCAGCAGTCTGAACATAAGTGAGCGCATCGGGCAGCTTGTTCATGCGCCGCGCGAGCGTTGCCGACAGCAACCACGCCGTGCCGTTTTCGGGTGCAAGCCGCCGCGCGTTGTCAAGTGCTGCGACCGCCTCGTCCGCCCGGTTCACCACCACCAACGCGCGGGCGCGATCGACCTCGATATCGGCGCGTTCGGTAGCCGTCGGAGCGCTTGATTTGAGCGCGGTGTCGAGCGCGCCAAGCGCGTCTGCCGCCATTCCCTCCGCAATATACGCATTACCCGCCTGCGCCCAGAAACGGGCGGCACGGACGTCGCTTTTGCTATCGGCACCGCGTGCTGCTTCGATGAAAAGCGGTGCTGCCTCGGCAAAGCGGAAATCATTGGCGAGCGCCAGCCCGTGGCATGCTTTCGCGAGATAATCTCCACCTTGCTGTGCCCACAGGCTCGCCTCCATCACCGCCGATGGCGGATCATTGCGGGCAAGTGTAGTACATTCTTCGAATTGCAGTTGGGCTAATGAGGGCAGCGGTTTAGCTGGCGGCGGTGCTGCACTTTGCAGCAGAATCATGAGTGCGGAAAGCATTTGAATTCGAAACTCTCTTTCCCGTTCACCTCGAGCGAAGACGAGAGGCCGTGCGGTTTTGCGCTACCGATGGGTGTCTCGTCTTCGCTCGACACGAACGGATTTGGGGGACTCCAGAACCGGATTCAAACCACCAACTTCGCCACAACGTCGATCAATAAAGCTATGTCTTCGTCGCGCGATAGCCGGTGATCGCCATCCTTTATCAGAATCGTCTGCACATCGGATGAACGGAGCCGTTCGGCCAAGCGCATACTCGTTTCCCACGGCACATCGGGGTCCTGCTGGCCGTGGAGCAGCTGCACGGGACAATCTATCGGGATTTCGCGATCCAGTTGTCGGTTGGCCTCACCCGATTGCCAGAAGGCGCGGGTTGTGACCATCGGTTCATAACCATAATCGCTTGCTCGCTCGATCCGGCCGCGGGCAGCGATGCGAGCCTTCTCTTCATCGCTGAAACCCCACTCGGTAAAATCGGGCGCAGCCGCAATGCCGACCGAGGCCACGACTTGCTCACCAAGCGCTTGTGCCACCAGCAACATCAACCATCCGCCCATCGACGAACCAACCAGCACCACCGGCTCAGCGGTCACATGGCGGATAACGGCCAGCACATCGTCGCGCCAGATGTCGAGCGTGCCGTCTTCGAACGCGCCGTCGCTTTCGCCGCATCCCGAATAATCAAGCCGCAACATCGCCTGGTCCGCACGTGCAGCCCAAGCGGCAACCGCTTGCGCCTTGCTGCCTTGCATGTCCGACATATAACCGGGCAGGAAAACAATCATCGGTCCGGATCCGGAGCTGTGCCGGTAGGCAAGCCGGACGCCGTCGGCGCGTATATGATATTCAGGCGGCGCTTCGAGCAGCGTCAAATCACCCAATCGACCGTTAGCATCTCTGTTACCGCTTGACCCTTGGCACGGCGTTGTTCGACCATGATGTGGTTCAAACGCTTCACGGTGTCGCTGCCCGATGTAATGCACCATCCGGGAACGACCGCATGCACCAGTGCCTTCATCCCGCCCCAGATCATCGCGGCGCCAAAACTGCCCGCAACGCGGAAATGATCGGTGTAACTTTCATCGACGCTACGCGGATGATCGACAAACAGGCGATTGAACATGCATGAAACTCCTTTAACGCTTCGCGCCATAGCGCGGCTGTCGCTAAAAATCGAGACCAAAGCCTTCCTTCGCCTTGCGGTCCTGCGTACACATTGTTTTCAGTTCGGTCCATTCGACCGGGCTGAGCGAAGGCTTGTAATTCTTGCCTTTGACAATGCTGTTTTCGAATGCCTTCTTGCGTTCGGTGGACAGTGGGTGGCTGGAGATATATCCGGTCATTGCCGTCAACTTTCCCTTGCCGTCGCCTTCGCCTGACAATTTCGCCAGCCGCTCGAAAAAATCGGCGGTCGCAATGGGAGACACGCTCGCGTTGGACAGAACCTTCATCGAATGCTTATCCGCCGCGCGTTCCGACCCGCGGGTGTAGCTGACCGACAGCGCGCCGCTCAACATACTGCCGCCGGTGCCGTCCATCCCGCCCAACACCACCGCCAGACCCATTTGCCGCAGCAAGGCCTGCATGACATGGCGTTCGCGGACATGACCGATTTCATGTGCCAGCACGCCCGCGACTTCGTCGGGCGATTTCGCTTGTTTGACGAGGCCGTCGAACAGGATGATCTTGTTGCCGGGTAGCGCCACCGCGTTCAGCATGTCGATCTTCGCGACCTCGACCTGCAAGCTTTCCGGGTTAGCGTCCAATGACCGGACGAGCTTGTCGAGCGCCGCCGATCCCTTTTTGGTGTGGCAGAACCGCCCGCCGAAATCGCCGACCAATGCATCGCCCATCGACTGCTCGACACTTGCCGGGATGAGCGGTGCCAGCCATTGCGGCGTTAGCAAAACCACTGCTATCACTGCTGCACTGACGGCGGCGAAGGCAATCGTTGCCCGCCCGATACCCAAACGGTCAATCCAACCGCCATAAAACCGCTTGGCCGGTAGTTTTGCGGTCAGGTCGGCGGGGACGCTGCCCGACAATCCAAGCCGCCAACCGTCATTTGCGTCAAGTCCATAGACCGCGCCGCCGTCGCGATCGCCGACATAATGCAAATCGGCAAAGGCGAACGGCCCGTGACGACGCTCGGTTTCGAGCAGGAAGAAATCACTGGCGATCGTCTGCACTTCGACCGTCCGCCTGACCGCCGATTTGCCGTCATAGAAATAGGCAGAAAAGAATGTGCTCATCCTTCGACAAGCTCAGGGCGAACGGCCATCATATTGCCCCCACGTCGAACGCGTCGAGTAGGCCTTCGCCATGTTTCGATACGACCGTCGCCGACTGGGTCAGCTCGTCCAGATTGACCTCGCCGTAAGCCTCCATGTGGGTCACAAAGAATTTCCAGTGACGGTAGCGGATGAACGGGCCGACGAGCGCAAACGGCAAGACTGAAAGGCCGATGAAAATCAACACGAGCGATTCTGAAAATCCTTCGATTGCATCGGGCGACGCCGACGGGTCGGGCATTTGAAAATTGGCAAAGACGCCGAAAGCGGCGAGACCGGCTGCCACTGGCAGCGCTGCCAAAAGCCACAGGCCGATGTCGCCCAGGAACAGCATAAACCATGCTTTCGTCTTTGCCGGAAAGGCAAATTCCAGTCTGTGGAGCGACAGCCCTGCGACCGCGACACGGAAGAATTTGGCGTAGAAAGCCAGTGCGACTGCACCCAGCACTCCATAGAAAATGAATACCGATAGAACCGCGCCCGCAGCAACGCCATCTGCGGAGTCCGTCGTTCCCGCAGTGACAGCAATCACCGCTATCGCGACGAAGAAAACAATCGGGGCCAGATAAAATAGCAGATATCGTTTGAAGGTCTCGGCATAATTGCCAACCGCATCGATCTTGTGCGGGCCAAAACTCATCTTGTTCCAGCGGTCGTTCCACAGATCCATCATCGACCAAGGCACCAGCAGGCCGAGCGCCAGACTGCCAGAGAGGGTTTTCCAGACATAGGACCAGCCGTAGCCAAAGCCCTGATCGTCGCTACCTCCGCGAATGCCGTGCCAGTAGGTGCGCGACAGGCGATAACGTAGCGCGCGGAAACGGGCGAGGCCGATCATATACATGATGAAGCCGAACATCACCAACGTCAGCAGCGCTGCCCATCCGCCATAGCCGCGTAGCGCCAGAGCCTGCGTCGCAAATTGCAGCGCAAAGAACGGCACGAGGATCAAGATCACCGCCATGATGAAGCCGATAAACAACTCGATGCCACGTCCGGTCCATTCGAGCCGCTCGTCGATAAAGTCTGTTTTGCTCCACAGATATTCGCGTTCGCGGGTGGTTGCCCAAAAACGGTAAATTCCCAATGTAACGATCGTCAGCAGCAGATTCGGCACCGCGATTCTAGCGAAATCCTGCCATTTCCCATGAAACCGGAATGCGCTTGCTGCTTGCCCCTGATTGTCGTCCATATTTCATTGCTCCCCCCAAGAGGGCGCAGATGAACGGACTATTGGCTCATTGTCAAGAAAGCCGGAGGTAAGCCTTAGAGTTTTTTGAAAATAACCGCCGCCCGGAAAAAGGACGGCGGTTAGATATCTGTTACTGAACGGTGACGGTTACCGCACGGCGGTTCTGCGCCCATGACTGTTCGTCCGAGCCCATCGCCGACGGACGTTCCTTGCCGTAGCTGACGGTCTGTATCCGCGCAGCATCGACACCGACAGAAGTGAGATAGTTTTTCGCCGCATTTGCGCGCCGTTCGCCGAGCGCCAGGTTATATTCGCGGGTGCCGCGTTCGTCGGCATGACCTTCGACGGTCACGCGGGTGTTCGGGTAGCGCGCCAGCCACTGGGCCTGGCTTTGCAGCGTAGCCTGATCCTGCGCGTCTATGTTAAACCGGTCGGTGTCGAACAATACTCGGTCGCCGCTCTGGCCAACGCTTTGCAGAAAATCTTCCTGACTGCCGGGCAATATCTGCCCCGCACCGGCATTGGGGTCTACCGGCGGGTTGCCATAATCGGTTCCTTCGGCGGCGGGCGGCAGGGTTTCTACCTTCTTCTTGCCGCAACCTGCGACCATCGCGGTCGATGCCAGTAACAATATGGCCAGTTTAAAATGTGTGCTCTTCATCGGCTTTCTCCTTAGTCTCGGCCCTACTTGTAAATGTTGTAAACGCTTAACGCACTTAGGGCAAAACTGGTCCCCATGACGGGTCCGAGCCATCGACCGGGGTCGGCAATTTGCGCTCGTTCGCACCAGTCAGATCGACCTGCCAGATGCTTGTTTTACCACTTCCTTTTGCAGTGCGAAAGAACTGGATCACGCGGCCATTGGGGGCCCATGTCGGCGCCTCGTCCTGCCAGCTATCGGTCAGCAGTCGTTCGCCTGAGCCGTCCGGCCGCATTGTACCGACGCGGAAATCACCGGCAATGCGGGTATAAGCGATCAGGTCGGCGCGCGGGCTCCATTCGGGTGTTGCGTAGCGCCCGGAACCGAAGCTGATCCGGCGCTGGTTTCCACCATCGGCATTCATCACATAGATCTGCTGACTACCGCCACGGTCGCTTTCGAAAACGATCTGCCGACCATCGGGCGAGAAACTGCCGCCGACATCGATGCCGGGTGAGCTGGTTAGCTTGACAGGGTTGCCCGCACCGGTGGCCGGAATCTTGTAGACATCGGTATTGCCTGCGACCGCCATCGAATAGAGGATGGTCTGGCCATCGGGCGACCAGCGCGGCGCGAAGGTCGGGTTGCGGCTTTGCGTAATCAGCCGCTGCCGTCCGCCATCGACGTCATAAACATAGATGCGCGGATTGCCGTCGACGTAGCTGAGATACAGGATCGACTTGTAGTTGGGCGAGAAACGCGGGGTCAAAGCGGTCGACTGGCCGTTGGTAATGAAGCGGTGGTTGGCGCCGTCCGAGTCCATGATGGCGAGCCGCTTGACGCGTTTACCCTTGGGTCCGCTCTCGGCGATGTAAGCGATGCGGCTGTCGAAAAACGGCGCTTCGCCGGTCAGTTTCGAATAGATCGCGTCGGCGCACTTGTGTGCAGCTCGACGCCAGTCTTTTGGCGCTACGTTAAAGCCGAGCCGCGTCACTTCGTTGCCGAAGCCCACGTCGTAGAGATAGCAACCAACGGTCAGATTGCCGTCGCCGCCAACGCGGACAAAGCCTTCGACCAACTGCTCGACATTGCGGCCTTTCCAGTAATCGAATTGCGGCGCGGTGACTTCAGGCAGGGTGATAGCGCGCAGGCCGTTGGGACCGCTGGTTTCGAACACGCCAGACGCGCGCAGATCGGAGGAGATAACCTCAGCAATCTGGCGACCAAGCGCGGCGCTGTTACCCGCCGCGGTATCGGCTGGCGCAGGCGCGACCAGCGCGGGCACAGCAATCGAGCGGGTTTTGGCGGTGTCGAATTCGACCAGCTCCGGTTCGTCGACGGCGGGCAGGGTGGGGACGGGTGCGGGGGCTTGCGCGTGGGCCGCCAACGGCATCAGCAGCACCGCGAGCAAGGCGATAAATTTCCGGGCGAGGGCTTGTGGCTTCATGGCTTTCATTCCTTTATCCGCCTAATCTTATCCAGTCGCGCGCAGACGCAGCGCGTGGTTTTTCCAAATATCGTGATATTCGGGGTCCAACCCGCTGAACGGCGACGCAGCGCGCACCGATTGTAATATGCACTGCTTCAGTGGGTCGGCTTGCGGGCGGTTGCTGTCATTGACGCCGACCTGTTTGTTGAATTCGACGCCGGTCAGGCGGCCAGAGGGTTCGAGGCTCAATGTCACGAATGTCTCGATCTTGTTGATTTCGACCCCCGACGGTGCGCACGCGCGAACCCGGCTGCGGATTTGGCTGGCGAGTGAGGCGCTAACCGAGCGCCGGACCTCGGCACCGGTTTTTGCGGCCGGAGTGCCGACCGCCTTGCCAGCACCCGGCGCTTTGCCGACATTGTTGATCGCATCTTCAAAGCTTTTGCTGAGGCCGCCTGCCTTGGCGGCTTTGGCTTTGGTAGGAGGTTGCTTGACGACCACCTTTTTGACCGCAGTTTTGGCCGGAGGCGTAACCTCGCGCTTCAATGGCTTTTCGATGGGCTTGGCCGCAGGCTTTTCGATTTTCATGACATCGGGCGAGGGTGGGGGCTCGGCGGGTTGTTCTTCGCCAGCCGCTGGCGGAGCCGATTCTTCCTGAATGGCGTCGGGCGCGGTTGAAACATCGGCGATTTCGCCGACCAGCGACACCGACAAGGCCTCGGGCTTCTTCAACCTGTCGGTGGACATAAACAGCCCGAGTGCCATTGCGCCCAGCAGCAAGATATGGCCGCCGACCGCAACGCCAAGTCCCATTTTTTCGCTTTGGTCCATCACGATTCCGTTATTCGGGCCCGGATGAACCGGTGGTGACCAGACTGACGCTGTTCAGCCCCGCACGGTTCAATTCACCCATGACGCGCATCATTTGGCCGTAGTTGATCTGGCGATCGCCGCGCAGCATGATCTGCTTGGGATTTTGCGGGTCTTGCGCGGCGGCAATCTCTTCGAGACGGGCGGCAAGTTCGCTTGGTGGCACCTCGGTGCCGTCGATAAAGGTCGCGCCGTCGCGGTCGATGCTAATCTCCACCGGTTCGGCTTTCTGGTCGAGCGCGTTGGCCCGGCTTTCGGGGAGTTCGACCGGCACGCCCGATACCAGCAAAGGTGCTGTCACCATGAAGATGATGAGCAATACCAACATGACGTCGACAAGCGGCGTGACGTTGATCTCGGCCATCGGCGCCCGGCGGTGGCCACGCCTGCTACGGCGTCCGCCGCCGGAGGAGAGGTTCATGGCCATCAGAAAAAACTTCTAAACCCGTTCGCATCGAGCAAAGTCGAGATGCCGTGAGGTCGCGCGTAACTGTGGGGTGTCTCGACTATGCTCGACACGAACGGAACGGAGGTATTGCTCATCCCTCCCGCTCCAGTTCGCGCGAGAGCGTTCCGTGGAAACCATCGGCAAAGCGGCCCATGCGGGCTTCATATTGGTTCAGCCGGTGCGAGAAACGGTTGTAGGCGATAACCGCAGGGATCGCGGCAAAAAGCCCGATCGCCGTTGCAAACAATGCCTCTGCGATGCCCGGTGCGACAACTGCCAGCGAAGAATTCTGCTCTGCCGCAATCGCCGCAAAGCTGCGCATGATGCCCCAAACCGTCCCGAACAGCCCGACAAAAGGTGCGACCGAACCCGTAGTCGCCAAAAAGTTCAGCCGGTTGGCGAGCTTGTCGGTTTCGGACGCAATGCTCGCGTCCATCGCGGTCGACAGACGCTCGCGGGTGCCAGCGCGGTCAACGCTTTTGCCATTGGTCGAACGCCGCCATTCGGCGACGCCAGCGGCAAATACCCGGGCCACCGGCAGTTCGCTTTTGCCATGTGTACCGAAAAAGCCGTCGATATCGTTCGCGCTCAAAAAATCGCGCTCGAATTTATCGCTCAGGCGCAGGATTCCCGACATTTTCAGCGTGAAGCTAATGATGATCGTCCAAGCCCAGATGCTCGCGAGCGCGAGGCCGATGATAACGGCTTTCACCACCCAATCGGCTTCCATGAACAATGTAACAGGTGAGAAACTGGCACCTTGCGCCAAAATCAGAAAGTCCATGTGCATCCTTACTTTTGTGTCGCACTTTTATTGATGATCGGCTGGAACGCCGCAACCCAATGTTTGGGCTGGCGGCGGGGCTTGCCGTCGGGAGAGACGAAGGCGGCGGTGACCCGCGCTTCGGTCAGTATTTCCCGCCCTCGCATGACTGTTTGATGAATGTCGCAGCTTGCGGCGCGAACAGCTTCTACCGTGCTGACTACTAAAAGCGCATCGTCGAAATGTGCGGGGCGGCGATATTTGATATTCAGTTCGGTGACCGCATACGCGCCTTCACCTGCTTCGTGGACGACGCGCTGGTCGATGTCGACGCGCGCCAGCATGTCGGAACGCGCGCGCTCCATGAAATGCAGGTAGCGCGCGTGATAGACGACGCCTGTATGATCGGTGTCCTCGAAATAGACGCGGACGGCGAACAGATGCTGGTGGCCGTCGAAATGACCTTGGTAAGGCGCGGGGTCGCTCATCGGCGGACTGCTTAACCGTTGTGGAGTCATGCGGGAAGGGGGTTGGCAAAAGAAAAACTCGGTTCGTCGCAGCTATTTGTCGAACAGTCCCTCTTGCGAACCTGCAGGCGGGTTCAGCCCGAGATGCTTCCAGCCCGGCGCGTTGAGACAGCGCCCGCGCCCGGTGCGCGCGATCAGGCCGAGTTGCAGCAGGAACGGCTCGACCACATCCTCGATGGTATCGCGCGGTTCCGAAAGGCCAGCGGCGAGCGCCTCGACCCCCACCGGTCCGCCGCGATAAATGTCGGCGATCACGTGCAGATAGCGTCTGTCCATCGCGTCGAGGCCGAGCGCATCAACCTCCAGCCGGTTGAGCGCGGCATCGGCGATTTTGGCAGTGACGGTTGTCTCGCCCGCGACATTGGCGAAGTCGCGGACACGACGCAGTAAACGACCGGCTATGCGCGGCGTACCACGGGCGCGTTTGGCAATCTCGCGCGCTCCGTCGGGGGCGATGCCCAGATCGAGCAGCCGCGCGGCGCGGGTGACGACGAGTTCGAGTTCTTGCGTGTTGTAGAAATTCAGCCGCACCGGTATGCCGAAACGGTCGCGCAAAGGCGTGGTCAGCAGCCCCTGTCGTGTAGTCGCGCCGACCAAAGTAAACGCAGGCAAATCAATCCGCACCGACCGCGCCGACGGCCCTTCGCCGATCATGATGTCGAGCGCACGGTCCTCCATCGCGGGGTAGAGGATTTCCTCGACCACCGGACTTCACCGGTGGATCTCGTCGATGAACAAGACGTCGCCGTCTTCGAGATTGGTGAGCAGAGCCGCGAGGTCGCCCGATTTGGCGATGACCGGGCCAGAGGTAGCGCGGAAACCGACGCCCATTTCCTTGGCCACAATCTGCGCCAGCGTGGTCTTGCCAAGGCCGGGCGGGCCAAAGAACAGCACATGGTCCAGCGGCTGGCCGCGGCCTTTGGCAGCCTCGATAAACACGCGCAGATTATCGCGCGCGGCGGCCTGCCCGATAAATTCAGCAAGCGTTTTCGGACGCAACGCGGCGTCGACATCCTCGGGCCGTTTGTCGGGGGTGGTGATGCGGTCGTCAGTCATGATGTTCGATATCGCCGCCATCGATGGCAACCCAAGGGTGCTTGCGCTCTTCCCATACCGAATAATGGGGCGCGGGAAAGTCCCGGTCGGCGAAAGCGCCAATGGGGATCGCGAACAGGTCGTGATACGGGCGGGCATGGTACCAAAGTGTCGATCCGCAGGTCGGGCAGAAATGGAAGTCTGCAGTGTTGCCGCTGTCGCCGACATGCTCATAGGCTTTGTGTTCGCCGCTGATCGTCACCGTATCCGCCGGAAAGCGCGCCTGCGCGGCGAAAGCCGACCCGCTTCGCCGCTGACAATCATAGCAATGACAAACCGAGACGCGGACGGGTTCGCCGGTGCAAGTGGCGGAAAGCTGACCGCAACGGCAGGTGGCGGTTCTGTAGTTTGTCACGCCGCCAACCTCCCCACTCCGTCACCCTGAACTTGTTTCAGGGTCCATTTTGCAGCTATGCTCTGCAGGTGAGACAGGAAAGGCAACCTTGCGTGTATATTCTTGCCAGCAAGCTCTACGGCTCGCTTTACATCGGAGTGACCTCTGACCTTTTGAAGCGCATGTCCCAACATAGGGGTGGTTTGACGCCCGGCCACACCTCCAAATATTCGATATATCGCCTGGTGCATTTTGAAGTCTTTGGCACGATGGAGGCTGCCATTGCGCGTGAGAAGCAGTTGAAAAACTGGCACCGTCCTTGGAAAATCAATCTTATCAATGCCGAAAATCCGCATTGGGTTGATCTTGCGGTGGGATTGGGTTTGCCGCCGATAAAGCAGGGCTAACTTCCCGATGGACCCTGAAACAAGTTCAGGGTGACGGTGGTGGGGGGTGGATGGGGCACCGGTCACCGCGAAGCCCGCTTCAACGCCAGCCTGACCAACGCGTCCAAAGTCGCATCCGGCCCCAGTTCCTCCACCGCCTGCGCGACCGCGCTTCCCGCTTCGCCGGGCCTAAAGCCCAGATTGGCGAGTGCCGACATCGCGTCGCTGGCGTGACTGCCGCCGACCGTACCCGTCAGCAACTTCGCGCCGCCGCCGATGCCTGCCAGCGCGCCGACCTTGTCTTTCAATTCGTTGACGATCCGGCTCGCCAGTTTCGGCCCGACGCCGTTCGCGCGCGCGACCATCGCCGCATCACCGCTACCGATGGCAAGGGCCAAGTCTTGGGGTTCAATCGCCGACAGGATAGCAAGACCGACCTTGCCGCCCACGCCCTGCACGCCGGTGAGCAACCGGAACCAGTCGCGTTCCTCTTTGGTGGCAAAGCCGATGAGGCGCATGTCGTTTTCCGAAACCTGCATTTCGGTGAACACCGTGGCGAAATCGTCGGTCTTGCCCAAGGCGGCCAAAGTCCGCGCGCTCGCCTGCACCAGATAGCCGACGCCCGCGACGTCGATCACCAGATGGTCGACGCCGGTTTCATCAATGCGGCCGTAAAGCTTTGCGATCATTCCCTCTGGTTAGCCTCGGCGCGGCGGCAGGGCAAGGAAAAGAGAACAAGATGGGAACTTGTTGCTTGAAATGTAGGATTTCATTTGGGATAGTGAGTCGTTCTTTGACAATCGAACCCGGTGGTTCGTCAATATATGGCCCGGTCCGGACGGTGCCGCGAGCTGCGCAGGTGAGACTTTAGTGTGACCTTTCGGAAGGTGGCTTAAAAGTCTTTGCGGCTAGGCGCGCATATGATGCGCGTGGGTAATCGCCACCGCCAGCGCATCGGCCGCGTCGGGCCCGGCCAGTTTCAGCCCCGGCAACAATATCCGCAGCATCGCCTGGATCTGCTCTTTCTCGGCCTTGCCGGTGCCGACTACCGATTTCTTGACCAGTCGCGCTGCATATTCGGTAACCACCACACGCGCCTTGGCCGCGCCGAGCAGCACGACGCCACGCGCCTGGCCGAGCTTCAGCGTGCTTTGCGGGTTCTTGTTCACGAACACCTCCTCGACCGCGACCGCGTCGGGACGGAAGGTTTCGATGACAGCGTTGAGCTTGGCGTCGATCATTAGCAGCCGGTTGGCCAGCGGCAGTTTCGCGTCGGTCTCGATCTCGCCATTGTCGATATGCGACAGGCGGTTGCCCTCCTTGCGGATGACACCCCAGCCGGTGGTGCCAAGGCCGGGGTCTAGGCCGAGGATGATCATAAACGAGTTTCAATTCCGTTCGTGTCGAGCGTAGTCGAGACACCCATCGGTAGCGCCTGCCTTATAGGCCTCTCGTCTTCGCTCGAGGCGAACGGATTTTGGGAACTAGCCAAGCTGCGTCATCACGTCGTCGGAGACATCGTAATTGCCCCACACGGTCTGGACGTCGTCATCTTCTTCGAGAGCGTCGATGAGTTTCAAGAGCGTAGCCGCATTTTCCAGATCGACATCGACGGTCAGTTGCGGTTTCCAAGCGAGACTGGCGCTTTCCGCCGCGCCCAATGTTCCTTCGAGCGCTTTGGCAACTTCGTGCAAGCTGTCCATCGCGGTCCAGATTTCATGCTCGTCGTCGCTAGACGACACATCTTCTGCACCAGCCTCCAAAGCTGCCTCGAACACCGTGTCGCCATCGCCAACGCTTGCGGGGTAGGTGATCAGCCCCATCCGGTCGAAGCCGTGGCTAACCGCACCCGATGCGCCCAGATTGCCGCCGTTTTTGCTGAACGCGGTGCGGACATTGGTCGCGGTGCGGTTGCGGTTGTCGGTCAGCGCCTCGACGATGACAGCAACGCCGCCGGGGCCATAGCCTTCATAGCGGATTTCCTCGTAACTCTCGGCATCGCCGCCGATCGCCTTGTCGATTGCGCGCTGGATATTGTCCTTGGGCATCGACTGCGCCTTGGCCGCATTGACCGCGAGCCGCAGTCGCGGGTTCATGTCCGGATCAGGCATGCCCATCTTGGCCGCGACGGTGATCTCGCGGCTCAGCTTGGAAAACTGTGCCGACCGCTTCTTGTCCTGCGCACCCTTGCGGTGCTGGATATTCTTGAATTTACTATGGCCTGCCATGGCTCTGTTCTTCTCTTAAGCTGAAACTGAAGGCGCGCCCTTACATCAGGTCGTGCGATTAGAGCAACCTCTGCCACCAACCGACGTCACGCCACGCGCCCATTTTCCAGCCAACCTCGCGGTAGACACCGACAGATACGAAGCCGCATGCCTTGTGCAACGCAATGCTAGCGTCATTGGGCAGGGCGATTCCGGCAAACGCCGCGTGCAGCCCTTTGTCTCTTAGCAACGGAAACAAAGCCGCATAGAGCGAAGTTGCGACGCCTTTGCGGGCATGTGCGGCATCGACATAAACAGCGACGTCTGCCGATGTTGCATAGGCCGCGCGCGTTCGATGTGGGCTGGCATAGGCATAGCCAGCGATCCGGCCGCCGATCTCTGCGACCAGCCAAGCGTGGCTGCTGTCATACTCGCCTATGCGCGTTGCCATCTCGCCAGCGCTTGGTGCATCTATTTCAAAACTGATCCAATTGCCCTCGACAAACGGCGCATAAATTTCCGCACAGCAGGCAGCATCTCCGGCTGTTGCTCGGCGGATTAGCATGTTTATGCCAGCCCCAGCGCCGATTTGTAGGTATCCAAAATCGCTTCCATTTCCTGTCGGTCATCTTGCGTCATTTTGCGCAACCGCACGATCTGGCGCATGATTTTCGCGTCGTAGCCTTGGCTCTTGGCCTCGCTGTAGACGTCGCGGATATCGTCGGCGATGCCCTTTTTCTCTTCTTCCAGACGCTCGATGCGCTCAATGAAAAGACGCAGTTGATCGGCGGCGATATTGCCTTCGGCCATGATATTCTCCTGTTATGTTGGATGGAGCCGCTGCCCCGAATCGGAATGGCACCGCTTAGGACATCAACCCTTCGCCGTCATGCTGAACTTGTTTCAGCATCTTACTTTTGCGGCAGCGTGGGAAGTAAGACCCTGGAACGCAGTCACCAGAGGTGAAACGAGTTCAGGGTGACGATCGGGTTTCAATGCGAAGGAGCATTCTTCGCCACGCTTTCCTTCATGCGTTCGAGCTTTTCAGGCGTCGCTTCGCTTTGATATTTCGCCTTCCACTCCGCCGCAGGCATGCCGTGGATCAGTTCGCGTGCCTCATCTTTGGTCAGGCTGCCATCGGCCTCCATCACCCAATCGCCGAGGCAATTGCGGCAAAACCCGGCAAGCCCCATCAAATCGATATTCTCGGCATCATGCCGGTGTTGCAGATGCGCGACCAGACGGCGGAAGGCCGATGCTGCGGCTGCGTCAGAAATCTCTTTGCCCATATGAATACCTATTCTCTCAAAACCTAGGCTTTCGCCATGAGTCACGTCTCGCTATGGAGCAGTGAACCAAAAGTTTCCAGCCACCGGAGCGCCTGCTTGACCCAATATTCGAAACCACGCGCGCGCAAGGTCCGTATCCTCGCTACATTAGGCCCTGCGAGCGATACGCCCGATATGATCGAGCGGCTGTTCTTGGCCGGGGCCGATGCCTTCCGCATCAATATGAGCCACGGCGAACAGGGCGACAAGGCAAAGCTGGTCGAGCATATCAGGGGTCTCGAAAAGAAATATGGCCGTCCGACGACGATATTGGTCGATTTGCAGGGACCGAAGCTGCGCATCGGCAAATTTGCCGGTGGCAAAACCATAATCAAGACCGGCGACCATTTTGTGCTCGATGCCGACAAGGCCGACGGCGACGCGAGCCGCGTCCATTTGCCGCATCCCGAGATTTACGCGGCACTGGAGCCGGATACGCGGCTTTTGCTCGACGATGGCAAGCTGGTGTTGCGCGTCTTGACCGTCAGTCCGAACAGAATCGAAACCCGCGTCGAGGTTGGCGGCGCGCTGTCTGATCGCAAGGGACTGAATGTTCCCGATGTCGTCGTGCCGGTTGCAGCACTGACCGAGAAGGATCGTTCGGATTTGGCCTTTGCCGTGGCGCAGGGTGTGGACTGGATCGCGATGTCGTTCGTGCAGCGGCCCGAAGATGTGGCCGAGGGCAAGAAGCTGATCGGTGGTAAGGCGGCGCTCCTGGCAAAGATTGAGAAACCGGCGGCCATCGGGCGTCTTGAGGAAATCCTCGAACTAGCCGACGCGGTAATGGTCGCGCGCGGCGATCTAGGTGTCGAACTGCCGCCCGAACAAGTGCCGCCGCTGCAGAAGAAAATCGTCAGTACCGCCAGGCGGATGGGCAAGCCGGTGGTGGTGGCTACGCAGATGCTCGAATCGATGATAACCTCGCCATCGCCGACGCGTGCCGAGGTTTCCGACGTTGCCACCGCGATTTACGACGGTGCCGACGCGATCATGCTGTCGGCGGAGACGGCGGCGGGTGCCTGGCCGATCGAGGCGGTGTCGATCATGGACCGGATTGCGATGCAGGTCGAAGGCGACCCCGATTATTATGCGCGGGTCCACTTCACCGAAATCCGCGCCGATGCGACGACGGCGGATGCGCTTGCGGCATCAAGCGCGCAGATTGCGCAGACCATCGATACTGACGCGATCATTTGCTTCACCTCGTCTGGTTCGACCGCAAGGCGGATTGCGCGCGAGCGGCCCTCGGTGCCGCTGCTGGTGCTGACGTCGCACATGGCGACCGCGCGGCGGCTGGGCCTCCTCTGGGGCGCTCATTCGGTCAGGACCAAGGATATCGTGTCATTCGAGGACATGGTCGCGAAGGGTAGGCGGATGGCGCTGCGCCATCATCTGGGGCAGGCGGGTGGCCGCATCATCATCATGGCGGGCGTGCCGTTCGGAACGCCGGGTTCGACGAATGTGCTGCACATCGTTCGGCTGACCGGAGACGAATTAAAGGGGCATTAAATAAGAGGCGATAAAGATCTGCTAGCCGATTCTTACGGTCAGCGGGGTATAATTATATGATGTGGCATCAACTTGGTCGGTCGTTAACATTGTTTACTGCGCCACTGTTATTTGCGACTCCTGCCGGGGCAGATGTATATGTCGACCCTGACGATTATTCTTGCGCAGAATATGTGAAGCATCAGGAATTGGGCGATCTAAGGACTACTTTAGTCGTTAACGCTAAAAGCGGACTTAGGCGCTTCAGCTCACATTGGAGAAGCAATTCGAATAGTCCGCAAATCACAGCGAATTGGCATGGCAAAGATTTTGGACTCGGCAACTTGGGCATTCGCTACAATAGCATCGAATCCATTGTGAAAGTTCGATTGGAAATCGGTATTTGTAACGGAAATCAGAACATCTGCGGCCCGAGCATGCACTACGCGACCAATTTCAAAGAGACTAAAGAGTCGGTATCAGCCAACGCCAACTGGGGGGTTGTAAGTGCGATTGGCCGCAGATTTGGTAAGCTATATTTCCAGGTCCAAGATGAAACAGGCAAGGTAATTCGTGAGGACAAGATGGAAATCTCAACACTGCTTGCGGTAGAGCAAGAGATGAGTCGCTTGATGAGCGCCGTTGAAGCCAAGTCGGTCGATTTTCAGAACCAATGCCGTCATTAGTTGCCTAATTGCTGTCTTAGGGCAGCAAAAGGCTTGAATCCCCGTACGAGTAGAACCGATACTCCTCGGCAATGGCATGGGCATAGGCCGCCTGCATGACTTCGCGGCCCATGAGCGCACTCACGAGCATGAATAATGTGCTTTTGGGCAGATGGAAGTTGGTCATCAGCCCGCCTATTGCCTTGAAACGGTAACCCGGCGTGATGAAGATGTCGGTGTCGCCCGCAAAGGGCTGAATGATGCCGTCATCATCAGCGGCGCTTTCGATCAGGCGGAGCGACGTGGTGCCAACCGCAATCAACCGCCCGCCGTTTGCGCGGACAGTATTTAGCCGCTCAGCAGTCAGGGCGTCAATCTGCCCCCATTCGCTGTGCATTTTGTGGTCGACGGTATCGTTTGCCTTGACCGGCAGGAAGGTGCCCGCACCGACGTGCAGCGTCAGCGTTGCGGTTTCGATGCCAGCCGCCGCAATCGCTGCCATCAACTCGGGCGTGAAATGCAGCGAGGCGGTTGGTGCTGCGACTGCCCCATCCTTCTCGGCAAACATCGTCTGGTAATCTAGGGCATCCTGCGCGTCGGTGGCGCGTTTGCCCGCAATATAGGGCGGCAACGGCATCGTCCCGGCACGTGCCAGCAAAGCCTCAACCGGCTCATCACCTTCAAACATCAAGGTAAAACTACCATCCTCATGCCGCGCCTCCGCGAAGGCGGTAACGCCAGCGCCAAAATCAACGGCCTCGCCAACCCGCAACCTTTTTGCGTTTCGGACAAAGGCCTGCCACCGCCGCAAATCGATCCGCTTGTGCAAAGTCGCGCCGATTTTGGCATCGCCCCGATGGCCCTCCAGCTGCGCCGGAATAACGCGGGTGTCGTTGAATATCAGGCAGTCGCCTGTACGGAGCAGTGTTGGCAAATCGCGTACATGCCGGTCGGCCAGCGCTCCGTCACCAGAAACGCACAGCATCCGCGCCGCATCGCGCGGAGCCACGGGCCGCAGCGCTATCCGTTCGGGTGGAAGCTCGAAATCGAATAAATCTACCCGCAAAGCTCAACAGCCCCGATCATCCTGAGAACCCTGAGCTTGTCGAAGGGCGAAGGACGCGCATCTTGCGCTGCCGGGGTCAATTGCCTTGAGGCTTGTTCAGATCGTCAACCGAAATCGTCGGGCTTTCGAATGAAGGGGCGGGGGCCGAAGGCAGCGCGGGCGCGGCGGCAGGCGGCGGCAGATTATCCGCGCCGATCGACGCCTGCACGATCTTGTCGGGCTGCGCAGGCGGTTCGCCGCGCGCAATCGCGTCGACATATTGCATGCCTGCAGTGACGCGCCCGAACACGGTATATTTGTTGTCGAGGGCGAAGCGCGGCAGAAAACAGATGAAAAACTGGCTGTTGGCGGTATCGGGCTCGTTGGTCCGCGCCATCGAAACCGTCCCACGCAAATGCGGCGTCTTGGTGAATTCGGCTTTAAGGTCGGGAAGCTCTGAATCGCCGCTGCCGCTGCCGGTCGGGTCGCCGGTTTGCGCCATGAAGCCGTCGATCACGCGGTGGAAAACGAGGCCGTTGTAAAAGCCCTGCCGGGTCAGCGTCTTGATCCGCTCGACATGAGCGGGTGCCAACGCCGGATAGAGCAGAATGGTTACACGCCCGCCCGTCGAAAGATCAAGGTGAAGCATATTTTCCGGCTCGGGCGCGACGGGGGCAGGTGCTGCCGGAACCGTTTGCGCCGCTGCTGGAAGTGCTGCGGTCAACGCCAGAAGCATAACCGAGGCGACCGAAAAAACGGACTTCAATACACTCAATATAGATGCACGGAACAACATGTGGCTATTCGCCCTCCTGAAGATAGTTCGCGTTCTCTTAACGACCTCTTCTGTCGCTGTCATGAATGAATCGGTCTTACTAAGCTGTCCAGCCGACATCGCTGAAATCGGGAGCTTTTTCGACTGTTGCATAAAGGTGACAGCCGCGAAATATTCTTATCATAAGGCCGCAACTTCGTTGCTTGGCTTACGCTTTTACGCCAAAGCAACCTCAACCCGGAGGGAGTTTGCGTTACATTCGTGTGCCAAAAGTGGACGAAAACGTAGAGGAAACTGGGGAATTCAACAGGCTGGCCGATGTCGTTTCGACGATTAACGGCGGTCGGATTTTATAGGGGCTATACCGTGAAAAACACACGTATCAGCAATTTGAAATATGCCGCAGCGCCACTCGCGCTCGGTCTCGCACTCATCTCGACACCTTCATTTGCGCAAGATGCTGCAGCTGAAGAAGAAGAGCCCGGCACCGAAATCGTTGTCACGGGTTCGTTGATCACCAACCCTAACCTTGAGCAGTCGACTCCGGTCAACACTACGTCTGCAGACGACATCGATTTGATGCAATCAAACGTCGCAGAAGAAATTTTGCGCGAACTGCCTGGCGTCGTCGCCAACATCGGTTCGGCTGTTAACAACGGTAACGGCGGCGCTTTGTTCGTCGATCTTCGTGGTTTGGGTGCAAGCCGCAACATCGTTCTGCTCGACGGTAACCGCATCGCGCCATCCGGCCTGCTCGGACGCGTCGATCTCAACAACATCCCGCTTGCTTTGGTCGAACGCGTTGACGCGCTGACTGGCGCGGCTGTGACCACTTATGGTGCCGACGCCATCACCGGCGTTGTCAACTTCATCACCCGCAAGGATTTTGCCGGTTTTGAAATGTCGGCGGCAAACCAGATCACCGAACAGGGCGATGGCCACACCGTTCGTATCGATGCCACCATCGGTGCCAATTTCGACGATGGCCGCGGCAACGCGGTTATTTCGGTAGGTTATCAGCAGTCCGATCCTGTATATCAGGGCGACCGCGATTTCTCTAACGTGCAGATCAGCAGCTACACCGGCGGTGCCGCCGGCTCGGGCACGTCGGTTCCGTCGCGTTTTGCGGGCACTCGGCCGCTCGCCGGTGCTGCTCCTAACACGACGCCTGAATCGATTTTTGTCGGTCGTGGTGCTCCGACAGCGGCTCAACCGCTGGGTGTGCCAATCTATGCAGCTAACCCAGGCGGCGCTGCCAACGGCGGCCTTCGCCAGATCAATGCGGCTGGCCAGGCAGTAGGCACGTTTGCCACCTTCAACTTCAACCCGTTCAACGTGTTCCAGACGCCGTTCAAACGCTTCAACCTTTTTGCCCAAGGCAATTATGAAGTATCGGATGCGGTCGAGGTTTACACGCGCGGCATGTTTTCGAAGAACACTGTCGATACCATCATCGCACCATCGGGTTCGTTCGGTGGCACGGTTCCGGTCAACCTGAACAACCCGTTCTTGCCAGCGGCGACCCGCAGCCAGTTCTGCGCATTCGACGTGAACCCTCGGCCTGACATCTATACGGCGCGCTTCACGCCTGCCGAATGTGCTGCTGCTGCTGCTGCAACCGGTCGTGCTGATCCGGCCTACCGTGAAATTGGCCAAGGCGGTTTTGTAGCATTCGATGTCGACAACAACGGCGTCATCGCACCTGGCGAGGGTTATAACCCCAACCCAGCGGTAACGCTGAACCGTCGTACACCAGAAGTCGGTTCGCGTATCTCGAACTATGTCACGACGGTCTTTGATTTCCGCGTGGGTGCTCGTGGTGCCATTACCGATGCGATCGATTGGGATGTCAGCGGTGGTTATGGCGAGTCTGAAAATCTTCAGACGATCAAGGGTTACACGCTGCAGTCGCGGTTCCGCGAAGCATCGCTCGCTAACAACACGACCACCTGCCAAAGCGGCAACGCGGCTTGCGTTCCGGTAAACTTGTTCGGCCCTCTCGGGTCGATCACTCCGGCGATGGCATCATTCCTGAATGCCGAATCGACCACCAGCGTCCGCACTTCGCTGGCACAGGCACGCGCCACCATTTCGGGTGAAGCAGGCTTTGCTTCGCCTTGGGCGGCCGAGCAAGTCGGCTTTGCTATCGGCGGCGAATACCGGAAATATCGTGCGAGCCAGCGATCCGACCTTCTCGCCCAAACTCCGGGCGAATTGGGCGGCGCAGGTGGTGCGGCTCCGACTATCGACGGTCAATATGACGTCTACGAAGCCTTCGGCGAAATCATCGCGCCGATCATCGAAGAAAAGCCGTTTTTCCACAGCCTGACACTCGAAGCGGGTGCCCGTTACTCGTCTTACAATGTCGATGGTGCAGCCCAGCAGAACAAGACCACGACCTGGAAGGTTGGCGGTAGCTGGGAACCTGTCGAATCGCTCAAGTTCCGTGGTAACTACAGCCGCGCTGTTCGTGCACCGAACATCAGCGAACTGTTCACTCCGCAAACCGTCGGCTTGACCAACCTTGGCGTTGACCCTTGTGCGGGCGCGGCACCGACGACCAATGCCAATCTGCGTGCGGTCTGTATCGCGCAGGGAGCACCTGTCGGAACGATCGGTTCGATCACCAACCCGACAGCAGCCCAGGCCCTCATCACGGTTGGCGGTAACATCAACCTTGAACCAGAAACCGCCGATACCTGGACGTTGGGTGCAGTGTTCCAGCCTGACTTCTTCCCGAACTTCTCGGTCTCGATCGATTATTACAACATTAAGGTCAAGGACGTGATCGGGACGGCTCTGCCGGGCGATATCATCTCTGCCTGCTTCGGTAACATTACCGCAGCAAGTGCAACCGATCCGAACTGCACGAGCTTCAGTCGTAATCCGATCACTGGCGGTCTTGACGGTGATCCATCGCTCTCCGGCGGTCTGTTCGGCCCGACCAATAACCTGGGCAAGTTGTTCACCGATGGTGTCGATCTGATTGCCAACTGGCGCGGCGATGTCGGCTTTGCCGATCTCGCACTGTCGTTCGTCGGCAACTGGACTCGCCATTCGAAGTTCAACGCCAACCCGGCGTTGGCGACTTCGCTGAACCGCGAATGCGTTGGCTACTACAGCGTCAACTGCTCGTTCACTGGCTCGATCCAGCCAGAGTTTCAGTTCTCGCAGCGTTCGACCCTGAAGTTCGAAGATGTCGATTTGTCGCTGCTCTGGCGCTGGATCAACAAGGTTGAGTTCGAACCGGCGCAGATCATTGCTGATGGCGGCAGCGCCAATTCGGTTCAGCCGCAGTTCCGGGAAATTCCGGCCGAACATTATTTCGATCTGACCGCACGCTGGAACGCAAGCGACAACTTCTCGTTCACGTTCACCGTGCAGAACCTGCTCGACAACCAGCCAAAGGTTGTCGGTAACACGATCGGTGCGACCACCTACAACAGCGGTAACACCTACCCGTCGACATACGACGCGCTGGGCCGCCGCTTTGGTGTTGCAGCCAAGCTGACCTTCTAATCAGCTTTGCAGTTTGAAGATTGAAAGGGGGCGGGCAGCAATGTCCGCCTCTTTCTTTTTGGGTTTTGGTTGACTTGACAATCCTAGCGCGATTGCTCCTAGTCCTCTCATGAGCAATCCCGACCTTGAGGCCGCCGCTGCGCTTTCCGAAGCCGCCCTTGCACGTGGGGAAGGCGACGCCTATGATCATGCAATAGTAGCGCTGGCGCGTTCCGCGCGTGGCGATTATAAGGGTGCCGACGCTCTGTTCCACCGCGCGCTTGCGCTCGAACCGGGCAACCCCTCGACGCTGACTAGCTTGGCGATCCATTATCGCCAACAGGGCCGCAGCCGCGACGCCATATCGGCCTGCGACGAGGCTATCCAAAATGTCCCCGACTATCCCGATGCCTGGCTCGAACGCGGTGCAATCCTTGCCGCCGGCGGATCGAACGACGCCGCGCGCGACAGCTTTGCGAAGGCCGCAGAACTTGCGCCCCACTATGCCGCCGCGCACGCAGGTCTTGCAGCTCTCGCCGCGCGCGAAGGCGATGCCGACACGGCCCGCCGCCACGCCGCAACAGCCCTGTCACTAGACCCTGCAAACGCCGTTGCAACGAACGCGCTGGCCAGCGCCGAACTGTCGTCGGGCAATTCTGAAAAGGCACGCGCCTTGCTCGAACCGCTGCTCGAACGCCTGCACCAACCAAGCACAGAGCGGAGTCTGGCGCATTCCTTGATGGGTGACGCCTGCCATCGTCAATCCGACTATAAGGCCGCATTTCAGCATTATTCGGGGTCCAATGCCGATTTCATTTCTGTCAATGCTGCCTCGACCGCAGGCCAACTGGATAACCGCGCCTTCGTTCTGGCGCTCACCGACGGTTTGGAGGCAACCGACCCTGGGGCATGGCATTATGCGCCCGGCGCACAGCCCGCCAATGCTGCCAAACGTCATCTGTTCCTGATCGGCTATCCGCGTTCCGGCACCACGCTTGTCGAGAATATTCTCGCCTCACTCCCCGGCGTCTATGCGTTGGAGGAGCGCCCCACGCTGGTTGCGGCGGATCGCGAGTATATCGCGGGCGACTCCGCTGAAATTATCACCGGGCTTGAGCGCTTCTCACGGCTGAATGCCGGCGGCCTCGAAAAATATCGGCAGGCTTATTGGGACAAGGTGGCGGTGTCGGGGGTCGCGGTAAATGCACCCTGTTTTGTCGATATGGACCCGCTCAAGGGCACCCGTCTCCCTTTCATATCCCGGCTTTTCCCCGAAGCCCGCATTCTGATAATGCGCCGGGATCCGCGCGATGTAGTATGGAGCTGCTTCCGCACCAATTTTGCTATGAGCAGCGGGACGCTTCAATACACCACGCTGGAAAACGCCGCGCGTCATTATGATGCGCTGATGCGCCTGACCGAGCTGGCGATCGAGCGCTTGCCGCTCAAGGTCCACATTGTCCAATACCATCGCCTTGTGCAGGCGTTCGACGCGGAAACGAAAGCCATGTGCGAATTTGCGGGGCTGGAATGGACCGAAGCGGTCCACAGCTTCGATCGCACCGCCGCGCAGCGCGGCGTGAGCACGGCAAGTGCAGCTCAGGTAAATCGCGGCCTGTACGATGGAACCCGGCAATGGGAGGCCTATGCCGGGTATCTCACGCACATCCTTCCGATCCTGCAGCCGTGGATCGAGAAATTCGGTTACGACGTCTAGGGTCGGGACATCAGAGCGTGATCGCTGGGGAACACCACTAATCGTCAAAGCGCAACGGAAGCGGCAGTTCCAAATCGACACCGGCGGCCTCAGCTACTTGCTCCGCCCACAGCAAGACCTTCTCGATCTCGTCACCATGGGCGTCGCTTGCCGCCTTATGTTCGGCAATGCGGTCGTCGGTGGTGAAGCTACCGCCGAATTTGCTGTGCGTCGAAAAAGCACTGCTATTGCCGCTGAATTGCTGTGACACATCGAGCCCGAACAATTTGGCCGCGCTCGCTAGCGCTGCTGCCGGATTAGCCGTCAATCGCTCGCTATCCAGCGTAGCAATGCGTTCCGGGCCGAACTGCTTCGCCATCCGCGCAAACAGCTGATGCTGGGCAATCCAGCCGACAGCGGCAACCTGCAGGTCGGACTGCCGGAAATAGTCGCGCGGCTCGAAACCCAGATCGACCATGCCGTCGGTTATCAATCCTTCGAGCAGCTCACGGCACCATAAACGACACCACAGCCCCTTGCGCGCGACAGAAACCAGAAACACCGGCAACGGCGCGTATAGCAGAACCGCCCTCGACTCCGGGCGCAAAGCAAGCGCAACGGGTGCCAGCGAATTGAACACATTGGACGGTTTGACGACAACCGCCTGATCGTTGCCGAAAGGGCGCGATAACATCCGCAATCCGTGATCGAGCCGCTCCGCAACCGCAGTCCGCTCCGCCCCCCGCCGTCGCCAGCCGACGATGTCGTTCAACAGGACGGGTTCTTTCAATCCCATCGAAACACCGGGCAGATTAAACCCGCGCGCCAGCATCGTCGATGCACAAAATGCCGAATGGAGGATGAAATGCAGAGGCTTGTTCGCTGGCAGGTGGCTTATGATCTCGCGGCGATCCACCGCCAGTATATCGGTATCGGTGCCAAGATAGTCGTCGGTAATGAAGGTCGCCGCATCATGCGCGTCACGGCTGAGATAGCGCATCTGATATGAATCGCGCTCCGCATCATAGCGGTGCGCAAGCCATGATCCATCGGCTGCCATCGCCGCAATATTGTTATCCGCTGTCATTGCGATAGTCTTGCCGTTTGAGGCGGTAAATGGCAAGCATGGCCGCGATGACCCAAACCGCTCCGCCCGCCGATGCCGCAAAGCTCAACAATCAAGGCATGAATGCCCTCCGTGTACAGGACTTCACCGCGGCCGAGCAGTTTTTTGCGGCTGCCGCCGCGCTGGATCCAAATGCGAGCGCGTTGTGGCGCAATCTGGCAACCGCCAGACGCGCGCAAGCCGACGACGCTGGCGAACTTCAAGCACTCGATGCGGCGGTCAGTGCTGACCGGCGGGACTTTATGGCCTGGCTGCGCAAGGCCGAACTCCATCAGCGGACTGGCGATGACGCGCAGGCGCTAGCCGCATGGCAGGGCGTACTTCAGCTGGCGGCACAAGCCTCAGATATGCCTGATGAGATTAGCGCGGTGCTTTCGGGTGGCAGGCAATTCGTGGCTGGCGCCATGGCACGCATTGCCGAAGGAGCCGACGCAGAACTGGCCGAAATGGGCGACAAATTCGATGAAACCGAACGGCGACGGACACAGGCTTTTGTCGATGTCGCGGTCGGTCGCCGGACGGTCTATGTCAATCAGTGCGAGGGGCTGCATTATCCGTTTCTTCCGGCCGATGAATTTTTCGACCGCCGACATTTTCCATGGATGGAAGAGCTCGAAGCCGCGACACCGGCGATCCGCGCCGAACTGCAGGCATTAATCGACGATCCCGGCGAGGCGTTGCGCCCCTATATCCGCATGGACAAAGGCCTGCCGGATAACAAATGGTCGCCGCTCGATAATTCGCTCGATTGGGGTGCCTGCTTCCTGTGGGAATATGGCGAGCGGAACCAGCCGGTGTTCGACCGCTGCCCGGCAACCGCCGCTGCGCTGGCCGCGCTGCCATCGGCTCGGATACCGGGACGCGCACCCAGCGCCTTTTTTTCGATGTTGAAACCGCGAACGCGGATTCCGCCGCATACCGGCGTCACCAACACCAGGGCCATCGTCCACCTGCCGCTGATTGTGCCTGCAGGTTGCGGCTTCCGTGTCGGTGGCGAAACGCGCGAATGGCGCGAAGGTGAGGCTTTCGCCTTTGACGACACCTTAGAACATGAGGCGTGGAACGACAGTGACGATCTGCGCGCGGTGCTGATTTTCGATGTATGGAACCCGCACCTCACTGCAGTCGAACAACAGTTCATAACCCGTTATTTTGCTGCGGCGGACCGGACCGGTTTAAATCCGGCGAGTTGACCAATTTTCGATGAGCGACAGCTTTGCACAATTGCGGTTGCGTTAGTTGCATGATATCTAACATGCTGACATCATTTCAAGGGAATACCATGCGACAGATAATTGTATTTGCACTCGCCGCCGGGTTGGCGGTCATGCCAGCTTCGGCTGATAGCGAATCTGCAACACCCACCGCCGCCGCCGATCCCGATCAAAAAATAAAATGCCGCAAGATCGAAGTGACTGGTTCGCTTGTGAAAAAGGGCAAGGTCTGCAAGACGGTCGCCGAATGGCGCGCAATCGCCGAGAACAACAACTATCTTGCGCGCAAGATGGTGGAAGACGGCACCAGCAAGTCCAGCAGCAATTGATTTTCAATCCGCTTGCACGGAACCGATGACGGGACGTTAGTTTCGCAAGGCTTGATCGACCATGGCCTTTTTCGACGCTGACCGCTGCAGCGTTTCGGCTTTGCCAATCGCGATCTGCGGTGCCATTTTATTTGACCTTCAGCAGCAAGGCGCCATCGCCTTCCTCAACATCGACGGTTGTGCCGTCAGGAACCTCACCCCGCAATAACATATCGGCGAGGGGGTCTTGCAGATGCCGCTGGATCGCACGTTTTAGCGGACGCGCACCGTAGACCGGGTCATAACCGACACGGCCAAGCCACGCCTTTGCCTTGTCCGACAGGTTGATTATGATCTTGCGGTCTTTGAGCAGCTTTGCGACGCGCGCGACCTGAATTTCCACGATCGGCGCCATATGCTCAGCGGCCAGACGGTGGAATAAAATTACTTCATCAAGCCGGTTCAAGAATTCGGGCCGGAAATGTGCACGAACGATATCCATAACCGCAGGCTCCGCCTTCGAAACATCCTCATCATCCGCCAGCGCCGCGAGATGCTGGCTGCCAAGGTTCGACGTCAGGATGATCAGCGTGTTGGAAAAATCGACGGTCCGGCCCTGTCCATCGGTCAGGCGGCCATCATCGAGCACCTGCAGCAGGATGTTGAATACATCCGGATGCGCCTTTTCAACCTCGTCGAACAACACCACTTGATAAGGCCGTCTGCGTACCGCTTCGGTCAACACACCACCCTCATCATAGCCGACATAGCCGGGAGGCGCGCCGATCAGCCGCGACACCGCATGCTTCTCCATGAATTCGCTCATGTCGATGCGAACCATCGCATTGTCGTCGTCGAACAGAAAAGACGCGAGCGCCTTTGTCAGCTCGGTCTTGCCGACACCTGTTGGCCCCAGGAACAGAAAGCTTCCCAAGGGCCGGTTCGGGTCTTGCAAGCCCGCGCGTGAGCGGCGAACGGCCTTCGAAACTGCCTCGACCGCATCCTTCTGGCCAATTACCCGCGCGCCGATCAGTTCTTCCATCTTGAGTAGTTTGTCGCGCTCGCCTTCAAGCATCTTGTCGACCGGAATCCCGGTCCAGCGGCTGACCACAGAGGCGATATCCTGCGCGGTTACTTCCTCACGCAGCATCGCATTCCCGGCCGCCCCTTCGGCCTCGGCCAGTTGTTTTTCAAGCTTGGGGATCGTGCCATATTGCAGCTCACCCGCCTTGGCCAAATCGCCGCCGCGTTGCGCTTGTTCAAGCTCGATGCGCGCGCCGTCCAGTTGCTCCTTGATCTTGGCTTCGGCGGAAATCTTGTCCTTTTCCGCCTGCCAACGCTGCGTCAGTTCGGCGGACTGTTGTTCCAGATTGGCGAGTTCGCCTTCAAGCGTCGCCAGCCGGTCTTTCGATGCGGCATCAACCTCTTTGCCCAACGCCTCGCGCTCGATCTTCAGCTGAATGATCCGTCGGTCGAGATTTTCGATCTCTTCGGGTTTCGATTCGACTTCCATCCGCAACCGCGACGCGGCCTCGTCCATCAGGTCGATGGCTTTGTCGGGCAGGAAACGGTCGGCGATATAACGGTGCGACAGTGTCGCCGCCGAAACCAGAGCGCCATCGGTAATCCGCACGCCGTGGTGCAGTTCGTACTTTTCCTTAAGCCCTCGCAGGATCGAGATTGTGTCCTCGACCGTCGGTTCGCCGACAAAAACCGGCTGAAACCGCCGTTGCAGCGCCGGGTCCTTCTCGACATGTTTTTGGTATTCGTCGAGTGTGGTGGCGCCAATGCAGTGCAGTTCGCCGCGTGACAAGGCGGGCTTTATCAGGTTGGCCGCATCCATCGCGCCTTCGCCTTTGCCCGCGCCGACCAAAGTGTGCATCTCGTCAATGAACAATATAATATCGCCCTCGGCCTGTTTGACCTCGTCGAGCACGCCTTTCAGCCGCTCCTCGAACTCGCCGCGATATTTCGCACCCGCGATCAGTGAGCCCATGTCGAGCGACAGCAGTTTGCGGTCCTTCAAAGAATCCGGGACGTCGCCATTGGCAATGCGAATGGCGAGGCCTTCGGCAATCGCGGTCTTGCCGACACCCGCCTCGCCGATCAGCACCGGGTTGTTCTTGGTCCGCCGCGCCAGAATCTGAATGGTGCGCCTGATTTCCTCATCGCGGCCGATTACCGGATCGAGTTTGCCTGCCCGCGCCACTTCGGTCAGGTCGCGTGCGAATTTCTTCAGCGCGTCATAGCGGTCCTCCGCGCCGGCGGTATCGGCGGTGCGTCCACCGCGCAGCTCGTTGATCGCAGTATTCAGCCCCTCAGCGGTTACGCCCGCCGCCGCCATTGCCTTGCCTGCAGCAGTAGTCTTGGCCAGCGCCAACGCCAGCAACAAGCGTTCGACCGTTACATAGCTGTCGTCCGCCTTTTGCGCGACTTGCTCCGCACCGTCCAGAACGCGTACCGCGTCATTATCGAGACCCGGCGTTTGCTGCGCTCCGCCACCCGACACCGAAGGCACCTTGGCGAGCGCCGCATCGATCTCGCGCAGCGCCACGCTCGCGTCACCGCCCGCCGTCTTGATCAGCCCCGACGCCATCCCCTGCTCGTCTTCAAGCAACGCTTTTAGCAAATGTTCGGGCGAAATCCGCTGATGACTCATCCGAATGGCAACGGTCTGCGCGCTTTGCAGGAAGCCTTTGGCGCGGTCGGTGAATTTTTCGAGGTTCATGGAACAGTCCTGTTTTGCGTACCTAACACAGGTAGTGTTGCTCGTTGACAACACAAGGGCGGAATCTCCAAAAATTTCCGTATGGCTACGCCCAACATGGCGGCCCCAGCGGCTGTCATAAAGCGCAGCTTAATCTGTCGCTGAACTGTCACCATTATGCCCTGCAAAATGTAAATTATTACCGTTAGCGGCCCCTTGCACACGCTGACGTCGACAAGAACGCAGCGCCTTGCGAATCGAATTCCAGACAAAAGGGACCAATCATGCGTAAACTCGCTTATATTCTGCTCACCACCACCGCCGCGCTTTTCGCTACGCCCGTCTTTGCCGCCGATGAAGTGGCAGCGGATGCAGCCGTCGAAGAAGCGGCGGACGAGATCGTGGTGTTCGGGCGCGGGGAAACCCGTCAGGTGCAAGAGCTTGACGCCAAGGAAATACAGATACTCGCGCCGGGCACCAGCCCGCTCAAGGCCATCGAAAAGCTGCCCAGCGTCAACTTCCAGTCGGCTGATCCGTTCGGCACCTATGAATGGTCGAGCCGCATATCGATTCGTGGCTTCAATCAGAGCCAGCTGGGCTACACGCTCGATGGTATTCCTTTGGGCGATTCCTCTTATGGTAACAATAACGGCCTGCATATCGGTCGTGCCATTTCGTCGGAGAATATCGGTGTCACCCGCGTGTCGCAGGGCTCCGGATCGATTGGCACACAGGCAACCAACAATCTGGGCGGCACGCTTGAGTTCTTTACACTCGATCCTTCCGGCGAACTGGGCGTTGATGCCAATGCAACTTACGGTTCCGAAAACACCGTCCGCGGTTTTGCCCGTGTCAACTTCGGCGAAGCGGGCGGCGTTCGCGGCTTTGTTTCGGGTACCTATCACAATGCCGAAAAATGGAAGGGCGGCGGCGATCAGCGTAACTGGATGATCAACGCCAAGGCCGTCATTCCTGTCGGTGATGCGGAATTCGATGCCTATTTCAGCTATTCCGACCGTGCGGAGCAGGATTATCAGGATATGTCGCTCGAAATGATTGGCCGGTTGGGTTATGATCATGACAACTTCTTCCCCGATTATGCCGCAGCGATCGCCGCCGCACAGGGCGTATTTGTTGCGCCGATTAACAACCTCGATGATTCCTATTATGATGCGTCGGGTCTGCGCAAAGATACGCTGGGTGCTTACGGCCTGACGGCTCCATTGGGCGACGATGTCACCTTCAAGATCAAAGCTTATTATCACGACAATACCGGACAGGGGACGTGGGGTACGCCCTATCGGGTCAGCCCGAATGGTGTCCCGATGTCCATCCGTACCACCGAATATGATATCCAGCGCGGCGGTGTGTTCAGTTCGCTACATGCCGAGATTGGCGATCATGCGGTAACCGTTGGCGCGTGGTATGAGCATAATGACTTCACTCAGGCGCGGCGCTTTTACGCTTATGAGAGCCTGACGACTCCGGGCCGTGACCACACCAAATTCCAACGCAACCCGTTCTTCACCCAGTGGCAGTTCGATTTCAACACCGACACGCTGCAATATTATGTGCAGGACAAAATTAGCTTTGGCGATTTGACAGTCAACCTTGGCTGGAAGGGCTTTCAGGTCAACAATGAGGCTATTCCGGTTGTGCAGCCTATTCTGCCTTTGGCTTCTGGCAAGATCAAGTCGAAGGACTGGTTCCAGCCACATGCGGGTGTCGCTTACAAGTTCAGCGACAAGGCAGAACTGTTTGGCGGCTTCACACAGGTCACGCGCGCGTTCGTTTCGTCGTCAACCAGCGGCCCGTTCTCGACCACACAAGCTGGTTTCAACGGGCTACTCGCGCGTGGACTGAAACCCGAAGAATCGGACACCTATGAATTGGGTGCACGCTATAATGATCCGGTCTTTAACGGCGTGATCGGCGTCTATTACGTCAACTTCCGTAACCGCCTGTTGGGCGTAGCTTCCGGCCCCGGTATTGTTGGCAACCCGTCGATCCTGCAAAATGTTGGTTCGGTCCGTTCAATAGGGTTTGAAGCGGCAGGTGACGTTCGTCTCGGCGGCGGACTGACCTTGTTTGCTTCATACAGCTACACCGACGCGACCTATCGTGATGATGTGGTCATCCCCAATGCGGCAGCCAATATTCTGCCGACCACCATTTTCATCAAGGGGAAGGCTGTATCCGATACGCCAAAGCACATGCTGCGCGGCGAAATCGCCTATGACAGCGATACGTTCTTCGGACGTGTTGGC
>JANOHL010000119.1:0-17217 GCA_031406495.1 Sphingomonadales bacterium
GCCATATTCTCAACCAGCCCGATAATCGGCACCTTGGCCTGGTCGAGAATATGGCGGGCTATATCTGCCCTAATTGCGGAGAGATGAGCAATCCGTTCGGTAATGGCGGTGCCGAGGCCGCTGCCATCGAGCTCGGCATCCCGTTTCTGGGTCGGATCCCTCTCGATATCGCCATTCGCCGTGACAGCGACGCCGGTGTGCCGCCAGCACTCGGCGAAGGGCCGATATCGGATTCCTATGCGGCAATCGCCCGCCGCGTCGCAAGCTGGATCGACGAACAAAAGGCAACTGCATGAAGGGCGCTGACGAATCAACAAGCGGAATCAGCCGCCGCAAGCTTCTGATCGGCGGCGGTGTCGGCGTCGGTCTGCTCGTCGCTTGGGGTGTGTGGCCACGCCGGTATCAGCCGAATATGGTTGCCGCCCAAGGTGAGCATCTTTTCGGACCATGGTTGAAAATCGCCGAAGACGGCAAGGTCATCGTTGCCATTCCGCAAAGTGAATCAGGGCAGGGCGTCTATACCGCGCTGGCCCAGATTGTTGCTGGCGAGCTCGGTGCCGACTGGCGTTCCGTAGCGGTGCAGCCGGTCATGCCCAGCCCCATGTTTGCAAACGAGCTTCTTGCGCGAGAATGGGCACCGGCCTTTTTGCCCGAAAGCTGGAGCAGCGGTAGCGATGGGTCATTTGCAGACGCAGTCATCGGTGAAGTGGCAACGCGCAACAATTTCGTTGTAACCGGCGGATCTTCTTCCGTCCGGCAGTTTGAGCGACCGTGTCGCGAAGCAGGTGCAGCGGCCCGCGCTCTGCTATGTCAGGCGGCAGCAGCGCGGTGGGACACTGACTGGGAAAATTGCGAGACCGACAAGGGCTTTGTCGTTTTCGGCAAGCGGCGGCTGGCATTTGCCGAGCTGGTCCTGGAGGCCGCGAAGTTGACTCCGCCTGACCCCGTCCCGTTGAAGCCATCGGCAAAAAATCACCTTTCCGGCCGCGACGCACCGCGTCTCGACCTGTCGGCGAAGGTCGATGGCAGTGCGAGTTTTGCCGCGGATATCCGCTTGCCCGACATGCTCTACGCATCGATCCGGGGCGGGCCAATCGGCGACACGGTGCTGAAATCGGCCAACACAAAGGCGGCCTTGAAAATCCGCGAAGTTATGAACGTCGTTCGCACCGATCACTGGATTGCGGCGGTCGCAACCAATTGGTGGGCGGCGAACCGGGCGCTCGACGCAATGGCTCCGGTATTTACGACGACGGGTCCGCCTGTCGAAAGCGGTAAAATTGCCGACCGCCTGTCTTCAGCTATCGCCAAGGGCCCTGGCTCGCGGTTGGTGAACATAGGCGACGTTGCGGCGTCTCTGGAAAAAGAAGCCGCAACGCGCGTTTACAAGGCCGATTATAGCGTGGCCGCCGCAGTTCACGCGCCAATCGAGACTCGCTCGGCCACCGCCGCTTATGACAATGGCCGCCTGCAATTATGGATCGCCAGCCAGGCACCCGAAGTCGCGCGCGCTGCTGCGGCGACGGCCATCGGCATCGGCATCGACGACGTGGTTATCCATCCGGTCTTCGCCGGCGGCAGCTTCGACCGCAATTTCGACAATCTGATCGCCGCGCAAGCCGCAGTATTGGCCAAAGAGGTCGGGCGACCTGTGCAACTGACATGGTCACGACCCGAGGATTTTATGCGCGACCATGTGCGCAGTCCGGCGCTCGGCAGGATGACCGGCGCGATTAATCGTGAGGGGCAGATGGTGGGCTTGGCTGTCAGGGTCGCGGCAGCGTCAACGATGCGCGAGCTGGCAAACCGGATGGGCGGCGATAGCGTAAACGATGCCCGAGAAAATGCAGGCGGCGAGTTAGATATGTTCGCCGTTGAAGGTGCGAACCCGCCTTATGCGATCCCCAATCTGACCGTCGACCATTTCCCGGTGGCCCTGCCCATTCCGACCGGGCCTTGGCGCAGCATGGCGCACAGCCATAACTGCTTTTTCGTCGAGTGCTTCATCGACGAACTCGCGCACAAGGCCGGGGTCGAACCGCTGTCTTACCGGATGCAGATGCTCGTCGGCCAAACGCGGCTGGCACGGTGCCTTACCGGCGTTGCGACGATGGCTGGCTGGGACGGCGGCGTGGAAGGGAGCGGGAAAGGTATCGCCTGCCACAGCATGCGTGGCAGCCACATTGCAGTCATTGCCAGCGCCCGCACGGGTGAGGGCGGCGTGCGCGTCGACAAGATCTCGGCGATGGTGGATTGCGGACGGCTTATTAATCCCGATCTCGCGCGTCAGCAGATTGAGGGTGGTATTGTGTTCGGACTGGCGCAGGCACTGGGTAGCTCGACCGAGTTCGAAAACGGCCTGCCGACCGCGCGGCGCTTACGCGATATTGACTTGCCGCAACTGGCCGATGTGCCGGAAATCACCGTCGAGTTCATCCAGAGCAATGAAGCGCCGGGCGGCGTCACCGAGCTTGGTGTTCCAGCGGTTGCCCCGGCGGTTGCCAACGCGCTGTTCTCGGCAGCGGGCGTCCGCTTGCGCGAGCTGCCTCTATTGTCGCGGGGGCTATGATACCTGTCGATCATCCCGCCGTCGCCACCCCCAAAATTGGCGTGTTGCTGGTCAATCTCGGGACACCTGACGCACCAACACCTTCGGCGGTCAAACGCTACCTCAAGCAGTTCCTTTCGGACCGCCGCGTCGTCGAAATTCCGCCTTTGGTCTGGCAGCCGATACTGCGCGGGATCATCCTCAATACGAGGCCCAGAAAATCGGCAAAAGCTTATGCCAAAGTCTGGACCGACAAAGGCTCACCGTTGGCATTTTTTACAGCAGCGCAGGCCGAGGCCTTGGCAGCGCGGATGGGTGAAGCTGCGGACGTCCGTTATGCGATGCGCTACGGCAATCCATCGATTGCTGACCAACTGGCAGCGATGAAAGACGCTGGCTGCAACCGCATTCTGATTGCGCCGCTCTATCCGCAATATTCAGGCGCAACGACGGGGACGGTTCAGGATGAGGCGTATCGGACGCTTGCCGCGATGCGTTGGCAACCCGCTATCCGAACTCTGCCGGCCTATCATGACGATCTTGCCCATATCGATGCGCTGAAGACGTCGATTGAAACATCACTTGCTGCACTCGATTTTGTCCCCGACGCCTTGGTCATCAGTTTCCACGGTATGCCCGAACGCACGCTGCATCTGGGCGACCCGTATCACTGCCAATGCCAGAAAACCGCGCGGTTGTTGTCGGAAGCGATGGGCCGCGAACTGGTCGTCAGTTTCCAGTCGCGCTTTGGCCGTGCCAAATGGCTCGAACCAGCCACAGATGATACGATCAAGCGGCTGGCCAGCGAAGACAAAAAGAAGATAGCAATTTTCGCTCCCGGGTTTTCGGTCGATTGCCTTGAGACGCTCGAAGAACTGGCCATCCAAGGACGCGAGCAATTCGAAGAAGCAGGTGGAACCCACTTTGCCTATCTGCCCTGCCTAAACGACAGTGCGGTCGGTATGGACATGC
Source organism: Sphingomonadales bacterium (assembly GCA_031406495.1). Classification (GTDB taxonomy): domain Bacteria; phylum Pseudomonadota; class Alphaproteobacteria; order Sphingomonadales; family Sphingomonadaceae; genus Sphingorhabdus_B. The sequence goes on from JANOHL010000119.1 coordinate 3,521, forward strand.
TCGAAACGCTTATCCGCCGCGAACTTTCGGGCTGGATATAAATACCTGTACGCTAACGCTTGCGTCAACTTGCCGCATCGCATCAGTCTGACTAATCTCCCCGCAAACAACGAGAAAAAGCAGGAGAGAAGTTTATGACACGTGTTGCAGTGGTGACCGGCGGAACCCGCGGGATTGGTGAAGCCATCAGCCTCAAGCTCATGGAAAAAGGCCGCACGGTTATCGCCAATTATGGCGGCAATGACGCCGCAGCCAAGGCATTTTCCGAACGCACCGGCATCGCGGTCAGCAAATGGGACGTCGGCGACCATAAAAGCTGCATCGATGCCTGCGCCGCGATTGAGGCCGAATATGGCCAGATCGACATCATGGTCAACAATGCCGGTATCACCAGGGACGCGACGATGGTGAAGATGACCTTCGAACAATGGGACGAGGTTATCCGCGTTGACTTGACCGGCTGCTTCAACATGGCAAAGGCGGTGTTCGCGGGCATGCGCGAACGAAAATGGGGGCGGATCGTCAATATAGGCTCGGTCAACGGGCAGGGCGGACAGATCGGTCAGGTCAATTATGCCGCTGCCAAATCGGGCATCCACGGGTTTACCAAGTCGCTGGCGGCAGAGGGTGCGCGGCACGGGGTCACTGCGAACGCCATCGCGCCGGGTTATATCGGCACCGAAATGCTGACGACTATCCCTGAAAATGTGATGGAAAAAATCGTGGCGCAGATTCCTATTGGCCGCTTGGGTCGACCGGAAGAAATCGCACGCGGTGTGGAGTTTCTGACCAGTGACGATGCGGGTTTCATTACCGGGTCGACGCTGTCGATCAACGGTGGGCAGCATATGTATTGAGGGCAATTGCCTATCGAATACAACCATCGTCACCCCCGCGAAGGCGGGGGCCCATCACCTGAGCTAGTTTCAGGATCTTACTTTTTCGACGGTGCGAAGCAAGATGCTGAAACAAGTTCAGCATGACGGTGTGGGATGGTAAGTGAGGTCATGCCCTCCATCTACCACCCGCCGGTAAAACGCAGCATGACCATCGCCGGTCACCAAACCTCGATCAGTCTCGAACCATTATTCTGGGAAGCGCTAAAGGCTGCGGCGGAGACGAAGGGCTTGCCCATCAACGCCCTCGTCGCACAAATCGATGTCGAGCGGCTTGTGTCGGATACGCCGTGCGGTTTGGCGAGCGCAATCAGGCTGTGGTTGGCATCCAATGTGATTGACCCGAGGTGACCACGATGGACCAAGCGGACAACATTCTGTTCCGATGGGCCGCGCCCAGTGATTTCAAGGTTCTGGGCGAAGTGGTGTTCGATGCTGTCCGTAACGGCGCCAGTCCCTATTCGGAAAGTCAGAGAAAAGCGTGGGTGGCTGCGCCTCGCGATGATGCCGCATGGCATGAAAAACTTGGATCGCAGCATATCATTGTCGCTGTTGAGGGTGAAAGCATCGCCGGTTTCATGAGCCTTGCCGACCAAGGTTATGTAGATTTTGCATTCATTCGGCCCAGCTTCCAAAATTCCGGGCTGTTTCGAAAGCTATACAGCCGGATTGAAAAACTCGCACTGGATGAAAAACAGCGAAAGCTATGGGTTCACGCGAGCTTAACGGCGCAGCCTGGCTTTTCCGCAATGGGTTTCCAGATCGTCAAATCGGAGGAAGTCCAATTGGGCGATCAGATGCTGAAGCGATTTGAAATGGAAAAGCTGTTCGATTAACGTAAACGCCTACTCTGCCCCAACCCGCTCCACATCAGCGCCAACCAACTGCAACTTCTCCTCCAACCGCTCATAGCCGCGGTCGAGGTGATATAACCGGCTGACATGGGTTTCGCCCTCGGCGACCAGCCCGGCAATCACCAGGCTCATCGATGCGCGCAAGTCGGTGGCCATCACCGGCGCACCGGTCATTTTTTTGACTCCGTGGACAATCGCGGTGCGGCCCTTGGTTTCGATATGCGCGCCCATGCGATTGAGTTCGGGGACGTGCATGTAGCGGTTTTCGAAAATCGTTTCGGTCAGCACGCTGGCACCCTCTGCCATGCACAGCATCGCCATGAACTGCGCCTGCATGTCGGTGGCAAAGCCGGGGTAAGGCGCGGTCGAGATGGTCAGCGGTTTGAGCTTGCCGTCCGACGCGACGCGGATGCCGCTTTTGGTCTCCTCGACCGTCACGCCCGCTTCGCGTAGCGCGTTGACCGTGGCATCCATCTCGTTTGCCTTCGCGCCAACCAGTTCGACATCACCACCGGTAATCGCAGCTGCACAGGCATAGCTACCCGCCTCGATCCGGTCGCTCATCACCGCATAAGTTGCACCGTGCAGCCGGTCTTTGCCATAAATAATAAGATCAGAACTGCCGATGCCTTCAATCTCCGCACCCATATCGACCAGCAGATTGCACAGGTCGACAATTTCGGGTTCGCGCGCCGCATTGTGCAACACGCAGGTGCCCTTGGCGAGGCTCGCCGCCATCAACGCGTTTTCGGTCGCGCCGACCGAAACCACAGGAAAGGTGTAGCTGCCGCCGGGCAGGCCCTTGGGTGCCAATGCCTTCACATAGCCCGCCGCGACTTCAATCTTTGCGCCGAATGCTTCGAGCGCTTTCAGGTGCAGGTCAATGGGGCGGTTACCAATCGCACAGCCACCGGGCAGCGACACCGTCGCCTCACCCGCGCGCGCCAGCATCGGCCCGAGCACCAGTATCGACGCGCGCATTTTGCGGACGAGTTCATATGGCGCAACCGTCGTTGTCAGGCGCGTCGCCTGTAGCGTCATCACACGGCCAAAATCTTCGGGTCGCGATCCGGCAATAGCGGTCGAGATACCGAACTGGTTGAGCAGATGCTGGAACCCGTCAATGTCGGCAAGCCGCGGCAAATTACGCAATGTCAGCGGCTCATCGGTCAGCAGCGCACAGGGCAACAACGTCAACGCGCTGTTCTTCGCCCCCGATATCGGAATTTTGCCAGTGAGACGGTTGCCGCCGCGTACGATTATCTTGTCCATCGAGCGTGTTTAGCGGGAATTGAGGGGCGTGCAATAACCAGTATTCGTCATCCTGAACTTGTTTCAGGATCTTACTTTTCGCGCCCAGCCAGAATTAAGATCCTGAAACAAGTTCAGGATGACAGAACCAACTTTTAAGCTTTCTCCAACGTACACTGCAGCGGATGCTGGTTCTTCATTGCGAAATCCATCACCTGCGTCACTTTGGTCTCGGCAACTTCATAAGTGAAAATCCCGCACACGCCGACGCCCTTTTGGTGGACGTGGAGCATCACGCGGGTTGCCTGATCAGTATCCATCTGGAAAAATGCCTTCAGCACATGGACGACAAATTCCATCGGGGTGTAATCGTCGTTTAGCAGCAGCACTTTGTACTGGCTGGGCTTTTGCGTCTTCGGCCGCGTGCGCGTGGCAAGGCCGACGCCGGGTCGGCTGCTGCCGCCTCCGCTTTTGTCTTCGTCGTCATCAATCATGAAAATCTGCATGACGCTAAAATAGGACAGGGTAGGGGGTGACTGCAAGCCCCGTTAAGTACGATTTATCGCAACCCAAAAAGAAACCGTCCCTTCGGCTATCGCCAAAGGGACGGTTTCATATTTCATGCGCCGGTTCGCTTTAGGCTTTCCCACCGCCTTTGGGAGGAGGAGAGAGAGGGCAGCGGGTGCTCAGAAACGCACCGGCACAATCTTCAGAGAAAGCTTATGCAGCTTTCTTGAAAAGATCGGTCGTTACCGCGATGCGGTTCGAAATCGGCTGAAACATGTCGCTGACAAGCTTGACCATTGCTTCGGTGTTCTTCGAAGCTTGGGCAACGGCAACGTCAAAGCTCTTGCGAGCATATTCGCTCTGCAGCTTTACGAAATCGGTCGGCGATTTAACGGCGGTGATTTCTTTGACAGCAACCTGCATTTCTTCGAAATTCTTCTTGGCGAATTCGACATTGGTTTTGCTCATGTCTTGCGCGCCCTTGGTAGCAATCTTGCCGGCTTCGATCATCGCTTCGATGTTGGCTTTGCTGAATTCGGTTGCATCGGTAGCCAATTTCTTGCCTTTTTCAGCGGCTTCGGTTGCCTTTTCGCGAATGTCGGCGAAGAAGTCGTTAGCTTTTTCTACGGTAGCTTTAACGGTATCAGTCATCTTTGTTACTCCTTGAGTAATCGGGGTGGGTTCAACAGACACGATCTTGGTCACGAGTTGCGCGGGCGCTTCAGCCTTTGCAACGGGCGCAACCGGAGCAGCTTTGGCAGGCGCAACTTTCGGTTCCGCAGGTTTCGCGGTTTTCGTCGTTGCAGTCGTGTTTGCCTTGCTGGCCATGTTGAGCACCATTTCTGTTGTGTTGCACTGCACAATAATGAGTCGGGCAGGCGATGTCAACGAAAAATGTTGCACTGCACAATAAGTGTCATAAAGCCGATAATTGACTTTTAGGACAAGATGTTATGCGTCGAGAGTGAGCCTTTCAAACCGATCATAATGATGGTCAGCGGAGCCGAATTGATTCTCGATCATGGTGGCGCGCTTGAAATAATGGCCAATGGCCAACTCCTGCGTGATGCCGATCCCGCCATGCGTCTGGATGGCGTTCTGGCCGACAAATTTCGCCGAACGCGATACCTTGGCTTTGCATGCCGACACCGCTGCCATCCGTTCAGCGGCGGGCAGATCGAGCTTCAGCGTGGCCATCGTCGTCATCGATTTTGCCTGCTCGACCTCCATGAACATGTCGACCATGCGGTGCTGCAGCACCTGAAAACGCGAGATCGGTTGGCCGAACTGGTTGCGCTGACGTGCATAATCGAGCGTGCCTTCGTGCAGTTTGAAGGTAACCCCGCAGGCCTCGGCGCAAACAGCAACCGTTGCTTCATCGACAATCTGCTCGGTCAGCGGCAGTCCTGCGCCTTCGTCGCCGAGCAGCGCGTCGCCCGGTATCGCTACGTTCTCGAAATAAACCTCGGATGCCTGGAAACCATCGACGGTCGGATAATCGCGGCGGACAATGCCGGGCAATTTTGCATCAATCAGAAACAGCGAAACGCCATCCGCTTCGCTGCCCGACCCGCCGGTGCGCGCTGTGACGAGGAAATGCGTCGCCCATGGCGCGGCATAGACCACACCCTTATGACCGCTCAGCACATAGCCTGCGCCGTCCTTCTTTGCGGTGGTACGGATGTTCGCAAGATTATACCGGCCCTGCGGCTCGGCATAAGCGAATGCGATAATCACATTGCCGCCGATGATTTCAGGAATGATCGCATCGGCAACCGCGCCGCCAACCGCCTTCAATGCGCCACCGCCAATGACGACGGTTTGCAGATAGGGCTCGATCGCGATGACTTTGCCGAGTTCTTCCATGATCAGCGCGTTTTCCAGATGGCCGCCGCCAAGTCCTCCATGATCTTCGCTAAACGCTGCGCCCAGCATGCCGAGGTCTTGTGCCAAGGCTTTCCAGACGCCGGGGTCACGCCCGCCGTCGCTGGCGATCATCTTGCCGCGCGCGTCGAAGCCATAGGTATCGGTCAGAAAGCGGCTAAGCGTTTCGCGGATCATGTCCTGCGTGTCGGTGTAGGTGAAATCCATGTGAAGGTCTCTCTCGTCTAAACACGTCATCCTGAACTCGTTTCAGGATCTTACTGCTGTGCGGTGGCAAATTAAGATGCTGAAACAAGTTCAGCATGACGTGGCATGTGGCTTAAATCCCCAGCACCATCTTGGCGATGATGTTGCGCTGAATCTCGTTCGATCCTCCGTAAATCGTCGTCTTGCGTGCATTGAAATAAGTGGGCGCGGCGCGGTGGGCGTAATCGGGACCAATCGGGTGTTCGTTATCACCCTCCCCGAAACCACGGAAATACGGCGCACCATAATGGCCGACGGCTTCCAGTGCGAGTTCGGTAATCCGTTGCTGGATTTCGGAACCTTTGATTTTGAGCAAGCTCGATTCCGGCCCCGGACCTTTGCCAGCGGCAAGGCCCGCGAGACTGCGTAGCTCGGTGAACTCAAGCGCGGTCAGGTCGATTTCCAACTCGGAAACTTTGCGCTTGAAAAAGGCGTTGGCGAGCAGCGGCTTGTCGCCGTCCATTTCGGTGCGGGCAATTGCTTTGATCTTTTCGACGCCACGCTTCGAACGCGCAACAGCGGCAATGCCGGTGCGCTCGTGCGCGAGCAGGAATTTGGCGCAGGTCCAGCCCTTGTTCTCTTCGTGCACGCGCTGGTCGACCGGAACGTGCACGTCCTCAAGCCAGACTTCATTGACCTCATGCTCGCCGCCGAGCGTAATGATCGGACGGACGGTAACGCCCGGCGATTTCATGTCGATCAGCAGGAAGCTGATACCTTCCTGCGCCTTTGCCTCATTGTCGGTGCGGACAAGGAAGAAACCCCAGTCGGCGTGTTGCGCCATCGTGGTCCAGGTTTTCTGGCCGTTGACAATATAGTGGTCACCGTCCCGGACCGCCTTGGTGCGGAGCGATGCAAGATCGGAACCCGCGCCGGGCTCGGAATAACCCTGACACCACCAGTCATCGCCCGAAAGGATTCCGGGCAGGAACTTCGCCTTCTGCTCGGGCGTGCCGAATGTGTAGATGACCGGACCCACCATCGAAAGACCGAAAGGCATCGTGCCGAGGCAATCGGCGTGGGCCAGTTCTTCCGACCAGATAAACCGCTGGGTCGCAGTCCAGCCGGTGCCGCCATATTCGACCGGCCATGCAGGCGCGATCCAGCCCTTTTTTGCAAGAATACGGTGCCATGAAAGGAAATCTTCCTTGGTCAGGTCGTGCCCCTCATCCTGCACAGCGCGCAGTTTTTCAGGGTAGTTCTCGGCGATGAAAGTGCGCACTTCCTGCTGGAAGGCGATCTCTTCGGGGCTGAATTCCAGTTGCACGTCCGACTCTCCTCAAAAGCGTGGAAATTGGATACTAGACGTTTACGTAAACGTCAACTAGATGTTTGAGGTCGCTTCAAGCGAATTGTGCCTTGCAATGTAAGATTTGAATCGAGATCGTGGCAAATTGCTCTTTGAATTTGTTGGTCATGTTTCTCCGGCCAAACATGGGCCGGAACTTCCGGGGAAGGGACCGCACGCAAAATGTACAAACCATACAAAAAGCCTCGCCTGTGCGTAGTTTTTGTTCACTTTGCCAAGCCTTTTACAGACAGATGAGAGCGTGAATTCACTGTGAACTTGCAAGGATTTATGCGCGTTTTGAGCTTATGAAGGGCTCGGCAGAATCCTACATTTAGCATATCAACGACGAAGGCAGACCTGCGAACATCCGCGTACTCGGCCGTTAACGTGCCTTCACATAGCTCCCCGGCGCATCTTCTAGCGCCTTCAACTTGCCCTCACCCGGAACGCGCGCGCCCTTTGCCGTTACCTGCTTGTCACCATGTTCCTGCAACCAGCCGAGCCAATCGGGCCACCAGCTACCCTTGGTTTCGGTCGCACCTTCGATGAATTCATCAAGCGTCGCGACGTCCGCGTCGTTGGTCCAGTATTGATATTTCATCTGGCTCGGCGGGTTGACGACGCCCGCAATATGGCCGCTGCCCGCCAGCACAAACTTCATCGGGCCTTTCAAATGCTCCTGCATTTTCCAGACGCTGGCGGCGGGAGCGATATGGTCTTCGCGGCCTGCCTGGATATAGGCCGGAGTCTTGATTTTGTTCAGGTGGATCGGCGTGCCGAGCGCCGACATCGCGCCGGGCTCGACCAGCTTGTTGTCGCGGTAAAGGTCGCACAGATATTCGCGGTGCCAACGGGCGGGCAGGTTGGTGACATCGCCGTTCCAGTGCAGCAGGTCGAATGCTGGATAATCTTCGCCCAACAGGTAATTTTTCACCACCGTCGACCAGATCAGATCGTTGCTGCGGAGCAGGTTGAAGGTCAGCGCCATAAACCGGCCATCGAGATAACCGCCTGATGCCAGCGCTTTCATCATCCCGATCTGATTGTCGTCGATAAAATTGAGCAGCTCGCCGCCCTGGGTGAAATCTACCTGCGCCGTAAAGAAGGTGGCGCTTTCGACCTTATTCGCTTCGCCCTTTTCGGCGAGGATAGCGAGCGTTGCGGCGAGCGTCGTCCCTGCCACGCAATAGCCAATGGCATGGACGCTATCGACGCCAAGGCCTTTGCAGATCGTGTCGAACGCGTCGATTTGTGCCGCGATGTAATCGTCCCACACCACTTCGGCCATGGAAGCATCGGCGGATTTCCAGGAGGCGATGAAGACGGTGATGCCTTGGTCTACGCAATATTTGATGAAACTTTTTTCCGGCGTCAGGTCGAGAATGTAGAAGCGGTTGATCCATGGGGGGAAAATGACCAGCGGCGTTTCCATGACCTTTTCGGTGGTCGGGGTATATTGAACGAGCTGGTAAAGCGGCGTTTCGTGCACAACCTTGCCGGGTGTCGCCGCGATATTTTCGCCCAGCGTAAATGCTCCCGGCGCGGTATGCGTCAACTGCCCGCGCTGCATGTCGGCCATCATGTTGCCGACGCCTTTCATCAGGCTTTCACCTTTGGTTTCGATCGCCTTGTTGAGCGCAACCGGATTGGTCACCGGCGAATTGGCGGGGCTCATCGCGTCGAGCATTGCACGCATCGCGAAGTCGATCTTGGCTTTCTGCGAGGGTTCCAACCCCTCCATCTGGCCGAGCGATTGGGTCATATAGTCCGACATCACGGTATAGCCCTGACGCATCAGGTCGAACACTGGATGTTCCCATTCGGGCGCGGAGAATCGCCGGTCTTTCGGATTGAGCTTGTCGCGACCCGCCTCTGCGACGGGTGCCAGAACCTGACCCCAGGCATCGAGTGCCTGCTTCCATGCGGTCAGCGGGTCGGCGCCTGCCATATTCACCCCATCGATCATTTTGCTGAGCTGTTCGGGGTCCATGAAGGGCGGGAGCGTGGGTGAATCGGCCATATGCGCTGCATAGCGTAACCGGAGGCATTATCGAAGCATCGATTTATGTTGCAGCGCAGCATTTACATTGTGACGAAATGCGCGCAAAGGGCGGCGCATAATGACATTCGAAAATCTTCCCCCGCTTCTCGACGAAGCGCTCACCGCACGTGGCTACACGACGCTCACCCCTGTTCAATCTGCGGTAATGGCGCCTGAAGCGGAAAGGCGCGACCTTGTTGTGTCCGCGCAAACCGGTTCGGGCAAGACCGTTGCCTTCGGTCTGGCCATGGCTCCGCAGATATTGGATGGCGGTATGGTCAGTCTGGCGCGCGAACCCGCCGCGCTGATTATCGCGCCGACCCGCGAACTGGCTTTGCAGGTCAGTCGCGAACTGATGTGGCTCTACTCCAAAGCAGGGGTGCGGATTGCGACCTGTGTTGGCGGCATGGATGCATCGAAGGAACGGCGCGCTTTGGGCCAAGGCGCGCAGATTGTGGTCGGCACACCCGGGCGTTTGCGCGACCATCTGGAACGCGGCGCGCTCGACCAGTCGGCGCTGAAGGTAGCGATTCTCGATGAGGCTGACGAAATGCTCGACATGGGTTTCCGTGAGGAGCTCGAAGGCATCCTCAACGCGACACCGGAAGGACGGCGTACACTTTTGTTCTCGGCGACGATGCCCAAGTCCATTGTCTCGCTCGCCAAACGCTACCAACGCGATGCGTTGCGCATTTCGACCGTTGGCGAAGATCGCGGGCATGGCGACATCAGCTATCAGGTCGTCACCGTCGCTCCGCCGGACATCGAGAATGCCGTGGTCAACTTGCTCCGCCTGCATGAAGCCGAGACCGCGATGCTGTTTTGCGCCACCCGCGACAATGTCCGACATTTGCACGCGAGCCTGACCGAGCGCGGCTTCAATGTCGTCGCCTTGTCTGGCGAACATAGCCAGAGTGAGCGTAACCAGGCTTTGCAGGCGCTGCGTGACCGCCGTGCCCGCGTATGTGTGGCGACCGATGTAGCTGCACGCGGTATCGATCTACCGACGCTGTCGCTGGTGGTGCACGTAGAGCTACCGCGCGATGCGGAAGGGCTGCAGCACCGTTCGGGCCGAACGGGTCGTGCCGGGAAAAAAGGCACGGCGATTTTGATCGTGCCCTATCAGCGCCGCAAGCGCGTCGAATCGATGCTGCGCGGGGCGAAGATCGAGGCTGACTGGATAAAAGTGCCTACCGCCGCCGATATCCGCGCCAAGGACCATGACCGGCTGCTCGAAACCTTGCTGGCACCGGTCGAGATCGACGACGAGGACCGCAATCTGGGCGCGAAGTTGCTCGAAACGATGTCGGCTGAAGACATTGCTGCCGCCTTGGTCCGGGTCCACCGCGCAAAAATGCCGCAAGCCGAAGATATGCTCGACGACGGCAGCCGCAGCACTGAGCGCGCGAAGGAAACCCACCGCGAAGGCTTCGACGATTCGGTCTGGTTCAAGATGAATATTGGCAGGCGCAATAACGCCGATCCGAAATGGATATTGCCCTTGCTCTGCCGTCGTGGCGGCGTGACCAAGAACGACATCGGTGCGATCCGGATCGCTGCCAATGAAACGCATGTCGGTATTGCCGCTGCCGCTGCTGCAAAATTTGCCAAGGCGATTGCCCAGCCCGGCCATGACGAAGACAATGATGTCGAGATCATTCAGGCAAGCGGCCCGCCCCGCGAAGCCGCGCGCGACAACAAGCGAATGGGTCGCGATGGCGGTCGTCCGCAGCGCCCGCAACTGGGGGTAAGCTCCGGCGGTCCGCGCGGCGATGGCCCCAGAGGCGGTGGTCCACGTGGAGAGGGCGGTCCTCCAAGGCGCGATGGCGCAAGGCCATTCCACAAACCGAGCGGCCCGCCATCCAAACATGGCGTAAAGCATAAGGCAAAAGGCAACCGCCCTCGCTAAACGGCGCGCGCCATAGTTTTTCTGGAAATAGGCAAAAACTTCGCCCATGAAGGCCGCTCGTTAAACTCAAGTCCGGGAACGGGAGCCAATGTCCGAAGAATTCTACCGCATGAAGCGTCTGCCGCCTTATGTCATTGCCGAAGTCAATGCGATGCGTGCGGCGGCCCGTGCGGCGGGTGAGGACATTATCGACCTTGGCATGGGCAACCCCGATTTGCCTCCGCCGCAGCATGTCATCGACAAGCTCGTTGAAGTGGCGCAAAAGCCCGATGCGCACGGCTATTCAGCGTCAAAAGGCATCCCCGGCTTACGCAAGGCACAGGCCAATTATTACGCGCGCCGTTTCGGCGTCGATGTCGATCCTGAAAGCGAAGTGGTCGTGACTATGGGCTCGAAAGAGGGTTTGGCCAGCCTTGCCACCGCAATCACTGCGCCCGGCGACGTTGTTCTGGCGCCAAATCCGAGCTACCCGATCCACACCTTCGGTTTCATCATCGCCGGGGCAACCATCCGGTCGGTGCCGACAACGCCGGATGAAAACTATTTCCGCGCGCTAGACCGCGCAATGGCCTTCACCGTGCCGCGCCCGTCGATCCTAGTGGTCAACTATCCGTCCAACCCGACGGCAGAGACCGTCGACCTCGCCTTTTACGAACGGCTGGTTGCATGGGCGAAAGACAACAAGGTCTGGATATTGTCCGACCTTGCCTATTCCGAGCTATATTTCGATGGCAATCCGACACCCTCGATCCTGCAGGTCAAAGGCGCAAAGGACGTCGCGGTCGAGTTTACCTCCTTGTCCAAAACCTATTCGATGGCTGGCTGGCGCATTGGCTTTGCAGTTGGCAACAAGCAACTGATTGCGGCGATGACGCGCGTAAAAAGCTATCTGGATTATGGCGCATTCACGCCGATACAGGCCGCAGCTTGCGCCGCGTTGAATGGCCCCCAAGACATTGTCGAGCAGAACCGCCAGCTTTATCACAAACGCCGCGATGTCCTGATCGAAGCCTTTGGTCGCTCGGGATGGGATATACCACCGCCGCGCGCGTCGATGTTCGCCTGGGCTCCGCTCCCTCCAGCACTAGCGCATCTCGGCAGCCTTGAATTCTCCAAGCAATTGCTCACCCACGCCAAGGTCGCAGTCGCCCCCGGCGTCGGCTATGGTGAAGACGGCGAGGGCTTTGTCCGCATCGCAATGGTCGAAAACGAACACCGCCTCCGCCAAGCCGCGCGTAATGTGAAGAAATATCTGCAATCAATGGGCGTCAACACGCCCAGCCAGTCGAAGGCGATCTAATGCCGAAGCGGTGGTCGGTTCAGTAGATCGGATCGCCATATTTATTGGCACCCGATGATCCGGGGAGGCACATGAAAACCAACAATATGATGCCGCCCAAATAAGGAATAAAACTCAGAAAATAGAGCCATCCTGAAAGCCCCTGATCGTGAAAGCGGCGTACCGTCACTGAAATGTTTGGAACCAGAAATATCAACAGATATGCGACCAATGCGAATACCAGACCGAATACCGCGTCGCCATTGTCCGACACATTGTCTTCCAATCCAAATATGACAAGAAATACGACGGCGAAGCCAATCAAGACGATGGTCTGGAACAACGTGTACATCCAATATTCCATACGGCCCGACCTGCCGGAAAACTCCGCGTAACGGCTCAACGGCATTAGCATCCATTCCATTTTCAACCTCCATTTAGCGTAATGACAATCTTGCCTTCTCGCGACAATCAGTGCAGCGTTAGCCTGATTTTATTAACAAAAAATCTGCGACTTAGCCTTTATTGAGAGACATTTACACACATGCCCCGTTCCGACTTCGCTTTTCATCACCGTTTCCGTGTGCGTTGGTCAGAAACTGATGCGCAGGGTGTCGTTTTCAACGCGCGCTATCTCGATTATGCCGATATCGCGATCACCGAATATTGGCGTGCGGCCAAACTGCGAGACAGGGCCGGTGGCGAACAGATGGAATTCCACATCAAAAAAGCGACGGTTACCTGGTTCGCGCCGATCAAGCCCGACGAAATGATCGAAGTCATGGCCCGCACGCTGGCCATCGGACGAACCAGCATGACGCAGACGGTCGAAATCCACGGAAGCCGCGACGACGGGTCCGATGATCTGCGCGCGACTGTCGACTTGGTCAGTGTGTTCGTCGATCTGGCGACGCACCGCCCAAAACCCTTGCCCGATTGGATCGGCCCTGTATTTGCCGAATTTGACGCGCAGGCAACAATTGCCGCTACACCGCCAACGACTTAACCCTTGCCTGCCTTTGCCAGCATTGGCGCCAGATAATGCCCCGTGTAGCTGCGCGGTTCCTTTGCCACTTGCTCGGGCGTGCCTTCGGCAACAATCTCACCGCCCTTGACGCCGCCTTCGGGACCAAGGTCGATCACCCAGTCGGCGGTTTTGATGACGTCGAGATTATGTTCGATCACCACCACGCTGTTGCCCTGTTCGACGAGGCGGTGGAGAACTTCGAGGAGTTTCCGGACGTCCTCGAAGTGAAGCCCGGTGGTTGGTTCGTCGAGAATGTAGAGCGTTTGTCCTGTCGAGCGGCGGCTCAACTCCTTGGCGAGTTTGACCCGCTGTGCTTCGCCGCCCGATAATGTCGTTGCCTGCTGTCCGACCTTGACATAGCCAAGCCCGACCTCGGCCAGCATCGCCATTTTGTCGCGTATCGGCGGGACAGCCTTGAACACCTCGACAGCATCCTCAACCGTCATGTCGAGCACGTCGGCGATGGACATTCCCTTCCACTTTACCTCCAACGTTTCGCGGTTGTAGCGCCT